>JAHHQG010000001.1 GCA_018729555.1 Clostridiales bacterium
GCGAAGAGAAGCCAGAAAAACGGCACCAAGAGAAGGATGAGAAGGCTTTTTTTCATGGTTCCAACGCTCCCTTCAGCATGAACCTGGGTATGTTGTCCAGCGATTCGTGTTCGCCATGGCGAAGGAGACGGAATCCGGTGATAACCCACTCATTGCCGTGTACCCTTTGCGCCGTCATCTCGTAGAGCGCCCAGGAGGCGTCGTTGGAATCGCTCCAAAAGCCGTATACTACCTGGGTCGTGACAAGATCCGGCCGGTAGCTTACCTGGGGGTTTCCGAGAAGATCGACGTCAATCATGAAGCGGCCGTCGTCAAGGGTTCTGCCGCCTGTAAGGACATACTGCGAAAGGCTTTCTTTCCAGGAGGGGAGAAGATCGGGGTCCACCGACGTTTCCGGGTGTAAAAGCGCGCCGTTAAAGAAACTAAGAGCCCCCATCACCAGAAGATCTGGCGCGGGGGGTTCCCATGCACGAAGAGCCCGGGCAAGTAAGGCCAGAGCTTCGGCCCGGGTCGCGGGTTTCGAAAGCCGGAGCGTACCGTCGGGATACCCCCAAAGGACGCCGGTCCCAAAGGCTTCATGGACCAGCGCGAAGCGAGGATCATCAGGAGAAGGGGCGTCGGTGAAAGGAAGTACCACCGGACCTGCCGGTACCGCCCGGAAGTAAGCCCCTTCCCGGAAGTAAGCCCCTTCGAAAAGCGGCGCCAAGGATGCGACTAGTTCGACGCGGGACATGCTCTGGGGGAGAGAGAGGTCACCATGCCCCACGTGACGTAGCCAGGAGATCCAGGTGGCGATATCGATGGGTTCGTCCAGGCCCTCATCCCAGGAAACCCCGGGGTACTGTTCCCTGAGCCAGGTGAGCTCGGGATGGTACCAGGGTTGCGAAACCCCGGCGCTATCAACGGGGTCGGCAACCACCGGAATGCGAGAACTTTTTCCCGGTGCGGAAGCGGAAAAGGCGGTAGGCATCCCGGCCAACCCTCCGATCAGGAGGGTGAGTACTGTCAAGACGGCAAAAGCTCGAAAGACTTTCACGAAAGTCCTCCTCCTTGTTTGGGTGGGGGCCCGGGAAAGCCGAGCCCCCGGGTGATCACTCCGACAGGTAGGTCTTCCAGCGGGGTTTATTCGTTAGCTCCAAGTCCCCGGACTGGATCGGGTTATTGGGTTGAAGCCAGGCCCGGCCTCCGCCTTTACGGGGCGGGACTGGCCCGAGGTTCTGGTAGACAACAGTCTCAAAGGCGGCGGCCTGAGTACTTTGGCCCAACCTTAAGACAATCGCCGCAAGTGCCGGGTCGAGAGATTTTGTTTTTTTCGCGATGTCAAAGTAAACCCCGATGGAATTGGACAACGTTCGCCAACCCAGCACCTCATCGAAGCAGCTGGCAAGCCTCATGTACGCACGACAAGCGTCCGCAAGCTCGTTATGCCTTTCGATGGCGTACTGCATGAACGTTGTTTTGTAGCGCTGGACAAGCGCTTCGCGTTCATGCGCTGGCTTGGAGAGGAAAGCAATCAAGGCATCCGAAGGCATTCCTGCGACGCTTGCCAGAACCGCGCTGGCTTTAGCGGGGTTGCTCAACGCCCCCACACCCAGTGGACCTTCAGTGAGCAGGGCGGTGACGAGCACGAGATCGGGATCGTTTGCTACATGCTGGTTGAAGGCAACAAGGGTGCCGGTATAGAACCCTGCGTTAGCCACATCGGTCGCCGAATACAGGATCTCACGCTTGACCGCGAATGAACCGCCGAGTTTTTTGTACACAGCTTCCGTGTTGGTATCGAAACCGACAAAACGAGCGACAGTGGCTACACCCCTTGCGATGAACCACAGAAAGCGACTGGTGGGCACATCATAAGGTCGAGAGGTTCTGTCCAGTAGAATCTTGTCAAGGGCCTGGGTTAAGCTCTTCTGTTCCTGCTTCTTTTGATAGACCAGTTCGCCAAGAGCGAAAACAAAGTCCGATTCTGGGCGTACGGAGCTCGTAGCGGCCTTCCCACGAAGCTCGTTCAGGACTTGTTCCTCTTGCCTGACAAGGTAAGTTGCTACAAGATAACTGGCGGCCTCATCACCAGCAACGGCTTTCAGTCGTTCATAAGCCGCCCGCGCTGGATAGCCCTGGGTATTGAAGTGTTCGATGGCCTCATCGGAAAAGTCGTACATACCCTCTCTGGCGTATGCCTGGCGGGCTTCGTCTTCAGAGAACGGACCGTACAAAAGGCGTTGAGCGTTTGCATTTTCGGCTTTGAGGCTGGCGATCTTGAGCTTTAGAGATTCAGGAGTGTTTGGCGGCAATTCCGAACCACTCATAACGTCCAGGAAAAGGTGCTCGGCTACGGCCCACTCTTGGACTTCGGGGTTGTAGAGTAGGTCAACCAGTTGTTCGGCATAGAGATTATGCGATGGTTCCTGGCTAACCCGCCAGCTTCCCGGATTGACAACCGGAGGCGGAACATCGTGTTGGCCTGTGTCCCAAGGGCGGTCTTCGCTTTGATCGTGGCGAGGTAGCGGTGCCGCGCCGAAGACAGAAAACGGCGCGGCTGTTAAAACCACCGCCAGGGTTAGAGCGAAAGCAATGGCTTTAAAGGTTCTGGTTTTCACGGCGTTGTTTCCTCCTCTTGCTGTGCTTGCCCAGAGATGATGTGCCGAAGACTGTAGATCTTCCAGGTGTTGGGCGCCGCCTCGACCATGGTGACCTCCGCAAGGCTCTGGTAGGTCCTGTGGCCCAGGTACTCATCGTCAACGGCGTATTCGACGGACGCGCTCATGACGATGAAGGGCGGCCTTTTGTCGAGCAAGGTGTATTCGATGGGCTTTTCCAGTTGCCCCTTGCTGATGGCGTAGTGGGGCGCCATGGAAAGAGCCGGGCCGGTAAGGTACTTCCCCATGCTCGCCTGGAGTTCGTCCCACCCTTTGAGCTCCAGTTCAACGTAGGCCTGGAACGTATTCTTGGCGGCTTCCGGCACGTCGGCCGTAGCCTGTCCGCATCCCGCAACAAGGATCATCATGAGAAAAACCGTAGCCCATGTCATGAAGGCCCGTGGCCTTCCGATGCCAAGCGTCAAACCCTTCAGCATTCGCTTCACCTCAGGGGAAACGATACTCCTAACGCGAGAAGAGGGTTGCACATACCCGGGCAAAAGAAAACCCGGCCTTTAAAGGCCGGGTTGGGAAACAGCCATCAGTAGTCGGAAAGCCAGCCCTTTGTGGGTTCTTCTTTGACCACTTCCTGGCAGGCGGGCACTTCGTGCCAGTAGGATACGTCGTTACAAGGGTCACGGTCGAAGTGGGCGAACCACCATTCCGGGAACCAGAGACGGATGGGGATGAGATAACGTTTTGTATGGCCCAGGATATAGTCATCCCCCCCGTAGAAGAGCTCTAGATGAGGAGCCTTCTCCGGATGGGCGTCCCAGTAGCGGGAGAGCAAGTCTTTGAGGGCCCTTTCCCGCTCTTCGTCGGTCATGGCGAGGAAGTCTTCGCCAGGGATGCTGTAGAGGGACGCTTCTTCTTTTGAAACACCCTGAACCACGACATCACCTGTATACCAATCCGTGGTGATATAGATGGGTTCTATAAGGTCCGGGATAACGCCCACAACTTTATTAGCGAGTTCCCCCGGGACTAGTTCGGCCTTTTCCTTCACTTGTGGTTTTTCGGTCTTGGTTCCTTCCTGAGTTGGCACCGTGTTAACCAAGGAGGTTTTCTCCGATTCTGAAGAAGAGGGTCGTGACGTCCCGGGATCCTTTGCCGGAGACGCCTTTTTCGAAGTTTCGGTCTTAGTGACTTCACTTCCTGAGAGCGTACCAAATAACCGCTCCATATCAACGGTGATGGATTTGACTTCGGTATCCATCACACTAGGACCAGGAGACACAGCATAGGCTGTGTTATCCCAGGGATCCTCCCCATTCCACCCCAAAGCCAGAATGAGAAGGGCAAGAAAACTAAGAACCAACCCAGAAATCCAAAACCATCTCATGGTGTTCCCTCCTCTTACCAAAGAATAGCTCATACACAACTAGTTATGGCAAAGTCGGTGGGTCTGGTCCCGAAGAAAGACGGCTAGCTGCCCCTGCCGGATCGTCCCCGGAAGCCTCAGTTCCGTGTCGCTGCTGGCCTTGCGAGTGACCTCGACAGGTCCCTTGCGGCCGAGGAGTTCGGCTCCCGTCAGCTGGAGGGGCGTGACGGTTTTAATACCCACCGTGATGGTCACAAGCCAGTCTTGACCTGGTTTGGTGACCTCGCAGGCGTATTTGGGAGGGCTCGCCAGCGAAGGCATGCCAAAACCACGGCTCTCGGCGCCGGACTGAAACCAGTTGTAGATGAGCACCCCTTGCATGCGGCTTTCGGCTATCGAGGGGTCGATGGTGACATCGGCGCCGCACGGGTCGGAGTCTACCGGGTCGGAGTCCGGCGCGTAGAAGTTCGGGTCGTCGATGGGCCGCGTGGGTTCCGTACACTGGCTGGTCTTTTTCCGAAGGATAAGGGCAAGACAGGTTTGCTTCGACGGATCACAGGGTTTCAGGGGGTCCTGCGGATCCCGGTACACCGTTGTTGTATCGTACCGCCAGAACCGGTACTGGATGTTGATGCTCTCGCGGTCGTAGAAAACGCCCGTGACGGCCGCGTCCGTCCAGGATTGGACCTCCTCGGACCCGACCGCAAAGGTACCGATGACGAGCACGAACACCGTCATGAGAATGAGGGCCATCAGGGCGACCGCGATAAAGACAACCGATTGGGCGCGTTCCCGGCGCATGCTTAGCGCTCCTTCAAAAAGCGGCTGGTCGAGGAGAGGACGAGCTCCTTTTGGGTGCCGCCAAAGACAAAGCCCGGAACAATGGTGTCGGCACGGTAGCTGACCCGGAATGCTGCGTACTGGGTATTGGCTGCGTTCTCGACTTGGCAGCTTCCAACCCCGGCACGATTGGGAGAGAGGCCGTATGCCTGAAGCATGTTGAAGGCTACATCTCGGGCTTGGTTGGTGCTTCCCTGGGTAAGGGCGCAAACGCGGGCGCCTTCCCGCGCGGCCACAGTGACGGCATACTTTTGGGTCATGAGAAGGCCTCCGACGAGGATCGAGAAGACCAGCATGAGAAGAATCGGCATCACCAGCACCGTTTCCACCATGGCCTGGGCCTGCAAAGGTTTCCATCGCTTCAAGGGTGCCACCGCTCCTTTCTCTTGTGTTTAGGCACCAAGGAGGGGCGTTTTCCACCCCTCCTTGGATCCAGACCATCCTCAGGGTTGCACCAAAACCGTTTTAAGGATTCGTAATGGTCTGCGTGATTTCGTTGAGTTTAGCACCGATACTTCCACCCAGTGTGCGGAGGGCAACAATGACGGCTACGGCGATCAGCACGACGATCAGGATGTACTCTACCAGGGATTGAGCCTTCTCGGCCTTCCACCCCCGGTCCACCAAAAACGCCGCCAGCCAGCTCTTGAATAGGGTGAGCATGACGTTCACGGAAGACCACCTCCTTTCCCGAGAATATATACGGGTGTTCGACATCCCCGGGACACTATACCCTTACGAGGCACGAACGGGAGCACTAACTGCCAAGAAGTTTGCCGAACTGGCTCAGGATAGGATAGCCGACGAGGAGAAGCATCGGCAGAAACACGGCAAAGACAAGAGGGATGATGATCTTCACCGATGTTTTGCCAGCGGCTTCCTCTACCCGGTGGAGGCGGCGAACCCGGAGGCTTTCCGACTGGTGCCGGAGGATGTCCGTGATAGGAGTACCGAGACGAATCCCCTGCACCACCGCTCCAAGGAAAGCCGAAAGATCCTCGCTTTCGTAGAGTTCGGCCGCATGGAGAAAAACGTCCTCCAGGGGTTGCCCCAGCTGGATTCGACGCACCATATCCATCATTACCTTGGAGAGTTCGCCAGGCCTTTTTTGTGCGGCAAACTCCATAGCGGGCACGATGTTGGCATACGACTGGGCGGTGATGTTGAGAAGGTCGAGGAAATCCATGAGATCCCGCTCCATGCGAAGGACCCTGGTTTTGGCCCGCCGCTGAAGCAGGATAAGGGGCAGGCGCCAGCCCAGCCAAGCGGCAATCCCCAGAACCAAAATCATGAGCGGGTTAAGAGAAAAGCCGGTGAAGAACCACAGGAAGAGAGGCAGGCCCATCACCGTAACGTAGCGGAAAGCGGCCCAGTCCTCCGCCTGGTACTGGCGGGCATCGATCTTTTCCAGGAGCCGACGAAAGGTGAAAAGGTCTTCCTCGCGAAAACGGATAAGCCTTCGTAGCTCAAGAGTAATCCGGCGAAGGCCGCGCGGCGGGGTTTTCTGGCGCGTGAGAACATCCAGGTCCTCGGGTGTGTAGCTGGCGATCCCAACCTCGCGGTTCCAGCGCTCGTAGGTAACGCTGGGTGCCGTCATCCACACATAAAGGGCATAACCTAGGAGGAGCACCGAAAACGATAGAAGCAGGGAAATGGCGTAGATCATCGCTATAGCCTCCTCTCAGTCAAGCCGGATATCCGTGATCTTTCGGATCCAAAGAAAGCCGACCGCGATCATGACGGCGGCTACCAAAAGAAGGGTCTGTCCAGGACCGGGTTGCAGGTAGACGGCAAAAAAACCCGGGCTAACCACATAAAGCACACCAAGAAGAAGAAGTGGAGTGAGGAGCACCAGAACGGCGCTTAGACGTCCCGGTGCCGTGAGGGCCTGGACCTTGGACTTGGCTTGCTGGCGCTGGCGAATGGTTTCGGCGATGGTTTGAAGCATGGGAATCATATCGCCGCCCGTTGCGTGTTGAAGGGAAACAGTCGCTACAAAAAGGTCGTAGTCTGTGGAGCGAACCCTGCGCTGGAGTTTTTCTAGGGACGTGATCAGCGGGGTGCCCAGCATCAGATCCTGGTGAACCCGGAAAAACTCATAGGAAAGGGGATGGGACGCCCGGCTTGCGGCATCCTGAATGGCATTTGCCAGGCTTTGACCGGCGCGAAGGGCATTCACCATGTGGCCGATGGCTTTTTCGAGTTGCGCTTCGAATTTCTGGGCGCGGTCTTGCATGGCGCGCCGGAGATAAACGGGCGGAAGCGCTAATCCAAGGGCAATCCCCGGAAGGGCCCAGAGCCAGCTTTTCACGACGCCGTAAAGGAAAACAAACCCGAGGACACCTCCCGCGACGGTGATGAACTGGAGCCGGGTTTTATCCGTGGGAATCCCGGCAGCCTCCGACTGGGCTTGCAGGCGTTCGAAATATTCCACCAGCCACGGAAAGTAGGGTTCGGGAACGCTGTCGTCTTCATGGCCGGTAATCTTGGTCATCCGTTCCTTCTGCCGAAGTTCAACCAGCCGTCCCAGGCCGAGGACGAAAAGGAAAGGCGCGAGAAACACCGTGAGGAGAAAAAGCGTCTTCAAAGCCGCAGCTCCTTTCCAAAGGATCTTGCCAGTTCCAAAAGCCGTTCCGGAACATGTTCCGTGCGCTCCAGGCGGTCGGTCTCGTGTCGGTAGCGGTAGATATCGCCGAGGAAGATCTGGTGGTCCTTGATGGCCGTAAGTTCGGTGATTTGTGTTACCCGCCGCCGCCCATCCGGAAAGCGCTTCAAAAAGACGATCATGTGGACGCCTCCAAAGATCTGGTCTCTTAGGACCTGGGAAGAGAGACCCTCCCCGGCTTCCATGGCAAGGGTTTCGAGCCTCGAAATCGTGTCGGCGGGGGAGTTGGCGTGGATGGTGCCAAGGCTTCCTTCATGGCCGGTGTTCAGGGCCTTAATGAGATCCAGGGCTTCCTTCCCGCGCACTTCACCCACGACAATGCGATCAGGCCGCATGCGGAGGGCGTTTCGCACAAGGTCGCGGATGGTGACCTCACCAAGGCCCTGGATATTGGCCATTTTGGACTCGAAGGGAACAACGTGGGGTTGCTGGAGCTGGAGTTCCGCCGCGTCCTCGATGGTGATGATTCGTTCATCTGGCGGAATGAAGGCGGCAAGCGCGTTAAGAAAACTGGTCTTCCCGGACCCCGTGCCGCCCGAAACCAGAATGGAGAGACGGGCTTCTACCGCCGAAGCGAGGAAGGGCACGACATCTTCTGGAAGGCTTCCGAAGCGAATGAGTTTTTCCATGGTAAGAGCCGGGCGAAACTTACGGATGGTCAGGTACGGCCCCCGGATGGCAATAGGCGGCACGGCAATATTCACCCGGCTACCGTCCGGAAGGCGGGCATCCACGTAGGGATTGAACTGATCCACCCGGCGGTTGATGGGCTGGACGATCCGGTCGATAAGAAGAAGGATCTCCTGTTCGGAAAGAAAGACATCGGTCGTTAAGAGGCGACCGTCGCGTTCGATCCACACAGGTGAGTTCGGGCCGTTGACCATCACTTCCGTGATGTCCGGGTCGTCTAAAAGAGGCTGGAGCCGCCCGAAACCGACCAGGGTCGAAAGAACCCGCTGGTAGAAGGTTTCGGCCTCAAGAAGAGGGAGAGAGATCTGATGGTCGGCAAGGGTCTGGCGGATCACGGTCTCCAGTTTCTGGCGGGTTTCGGGCGTGGGCTTTTGCAGGAGCCGCCCATCCAGTTCCATTTCCCGGATCCTGGCGCGCACAAGATCGAGGATTTCTTCGAAAGTACGGTCTTTCTTCTTTGGTTGAGTACCGGTGTCTTGGTTTCCCTGGGTTTCCTGCAGGCGTCTGGCAAATAAGCTCATGAGCGATACCTCCTATCGATTCCCGAATAACCGCCGGAGAAAGGGTTTGCTGTCCTCTTTGCTCGGCGGAACCGGAGGGGTAACCGCCACGGGAGTTCCCCGGCGTTTGTCGCGGCCGAAGACGGGGATTTCAGCGTGAGCAAGCTGGCGAAGAGCCGTAACGAAGGGGCCTTTTTGCATGCGGTGGACAATGGGTTCCCCCATGTTAATGCTGAGTTGCATCTGCGGGTCCTCGGGAAGCTGGGCCATAACGGGAAGCGCCATCTGTTCCGCCATGGCGGCCGCATCAGCAAAAGGAAGGTCAGAGCCTCTTCCCATGCGGTTCAGTACGAGGCGCATGCGGGATACATCGACGTGGGCCTCCCGGAGTTTTGAAACCGTGCGGTAGATGGCCTTGAGACTCTGGATGTCGGGGGTACTTACAACAAGCGTCCGGTGAGCCATTTCGATGGTGACAATCGTTGAATCGCGAAGCTGTTGCTCCAGGTCGATGATGAGGACGTCATAGTCCCGCTTCAGGCTTTCAAGGATCCAGCGAATACGCTGGTCTTCCTGGCCCTTCTCCTGGAACCGAAGGTGATCTCCGGGTGAAAAAGGCGCCGCGACAACATCGACATTAAACGCCGTGTGAACAACCAGTTCCTGGACTTTTTCCGGTGGAATCGGTCCTTCGAAGCGATCCACGACCGGAATCCAGTCGAGGATCGTTGGGATACTGGCGGGTAGCCCCAAAACTGTCGCCACATCGCCCCAGGAAAGGTCCAGATCAACCAGGCAAACGGACAGTTTGACTGTGGGGTTGTGGGCATAAGCAAGGGCAAGGTTGGTGGCAATGGCTGTTTTTCCAACCCCGCCTTTCGGGCTGTATACCGCGATCACCCGTGACTTGATGGTGCTGGGAGCGGTGGGTGCTGTATAAGTCCCATAGGTTGTGTGGGGCGCGGCTTTGGGTTGACGATCCTCGATTTCCGCCTTTTCGATGGCATGATGGATCGCCGCAAGGCTAAGAGGCCGGACAAGGATATCGCGAAAGCCCTGGCTTCGGGCAAAGCGAAGCTGATCCGGGTGGGTATCGGGAGCGGCGATGGCAAAAACGAGGGCGCGGGGGTAGGAGTGGGCCAGAAATTTAGCCATGGCAATCGGATCACCTTCGAGGTCTAGGGCAAGGATCACCACGTCGGCCTTGGTGGCCTGCATGAGCGCCGGTACTTCCTCAAGGGAAGATGGCATGGCGACGATTTTGATGGTATCAGCGCCCTGAGATTGGCTAAAAGCCTCCTGGGCAAGGGTTCCGACGAAGGGCGCATGTTCGGCGACGATGACGGTTTTCACCGGGGCACCTCCGTTTCCATGGCGCGATACATGCGCTCGGGATCCACGATACCAGGGCGGATCATCTCCGTGTGATAGGGGTTAAGCAAAAGAACCAGTCTTCCTTGTTGCTGGGCGAACACAAGATACTCGGCGGCGGTAGCGGGAACAGCAAGGGTGATTTGGATGTTGCCACCCGTATCCAAGAAGCCGCCTTCGCCCCCGCTCGTACGGAGAACCAGCACCTGTTCCAGGATGGTTTTGGTTACGGGCCGATTCTCAAAGGGAACGGTCGCGACGATATCCACCCGGTCGCCGGGGCGGATCTGCCCTGCCACGGCATCTGCCGAGGAAAAGGCGAGGGTTAAGGCCCGCATGCGGGGTTCGTTTAGCTCTGTGAGGGCCGTGGCGAGGGGGCTAATCTTTTGGGAACCAGCCTCTCCAAGGTTGGCAGGCATGATAGCCTGGCCCTGGGCAAGAGGCCCAAGGAGGGTTTTGCCGATCACGTCTTCTGGTTTTGCGTAGCGTCCCTGTGGGGCGGCCTTTACGGGCCACTGGGAAACCCTAACGTCGCTTGACGTTAGGACGGTATATGGCGAAAGATCCTTGGCGGCAACCACAACGGGAGTCGTGGCTTCCGCCTGGCTCAAAAACTGCGCCCCGAGAAGAAACGCAAGGGCCGCAAGGGCGATACTGAGCAAAAGAAATAGCCGGGCCTGTCTACGCGTTTGGCGCAAGAATGGTCACCTCTCCGCCCTAAGGAATACCCCTGATTTATACGTTTGGGAGTGTCCCTTGCAAAAGCGTATCTTGGAACCGCAATTACAGACCCCCCGTGAACGGGGGGAAAGGGAGGCAGAAGATATGAAAACGAAGGCGCCACTGATGCGGGCGACGCCCCGCCGACCCTGCCCTGTATGCGGGGGGCGCAAGTGGTGTTCATTCACAGAGGACGGTCTCGTCCTCTGTGCAAGGAATCTCGATGGTGCACCGCCGCTGTCCCCCGCGCGATTTCGGGGAATCGCGCAGAACGGAGTGGGCATCTGGCTCTTGGAGGAAAGCCAGCCGACCCCGTTCTGGGATTCCCGTCCTCGCCGCCGTCCGCAACCAGCGGAAGTTCTTCCCGAGGAGGTCCACCAGGAAGTGGAAGGAGTCCTCCGCCGGTTGAAGCTGGCTCCTAAGGAGGCGGCGGAGCTAAGCCGTCGCGGGTTCCCGCCACCCCTGGCCTACCAGGCAGGGTACCGGACGTACGGGCAAGAGGCCTGGGAAAAGCCAGGCAAATTGCCGATGTGGATCCGGCGCGGTGGGTCTTGGGTCCTTGCGGCCCCCACAGGTCTCCTCATCCCTCAGAGGGATGAGCGGGGGCTGATTGGGGGACTCCAGGTTCGCCCGCGCGAACCTGGAGAGAAAGGCAAGTACCGGCAAGTGAGTTCGGGTGGGTTTTCCGCCCGGGTTCACCTAAGCACTTTCGGGGAGGGCTCCCGGCTCTGGATCACCGAGGGCCCCCTCAAGGCCGACATCGCCGCCCTTTACACGGGCGAGAGATTTGTCGGCCTCCCGGGGGTCAGTAACTTCCGGGGTCTTCCCGAGGTGGTATCAACTCTGAAGCCAAGGGAGGTTGTGCTGGCCTTCGATGCGGATTATAAGCATAATCCGCACGTTCAGTATAGTCTCCGGAGGCTGTCGGAACTCCTCGATGGTCTGCTTTTGTGGTGGGCTGTCTGGGAGGAGGAGGACGGCAAGGGCATCGATGATGTCCTTGTCAGCAGGGGTGCAACCCGCATCAGAATCACGCGGCGCCCCCCATGGTCGTAGGAAACCACCAAAGACTAACCCGGGTGTTTATGCACCCGGGTTAGTCTTTTTTGAGGCCGGAAAGGTCCGACCAGATGGCGAGTTCGTCATCGGAAGGAGAGGTAACCTTGATCATGGCGGTTTCGAGAAGGACCGGATCGGCGTCAAGGAAGTTGGTGACCCGGCTGGTCCTTGCGACACACCAACCCGTGGGCTGGCGAGTGAACCAGCGGGCGATATCCCGGTGATCGTAGCGCGGGTCCCGGCTGATCATGCGAACGATGGTGGAAATGTCCTCCTCGATGAGCATGCGGTAAGCAAAGAGAAGAGGCGAGTTGGCAAGGCATGTCGGCGGAAGCTTGGTGGGTGTCTGGGTAATGGTTACAAGGTTTAGCCCAAGGCCCATCCCTTCCGCGTACATGGTTTCAAAGACCGTCTCGTTGATATTGATCAGGTTTTGCTTGTTCGTCACATCGGCCCCGCGAACCACTTCATGGGCTTCTTCCAGGATGAGAAAAAGCCCGTTCCGGTGCCCGCGTTTCGCCTGGATATAGCTCCAGATGCCGGACGTGAGAATTCCGATAAGGAAGACCTTTTGCAAAGACGCCATGCCCTGGGCTTCAAGGACGGTGACCCGCCCGTCTTCCGCGCAGAGGTCCTCGATCGTAAGGGCGTCATCCCCGTCATAGCAAAACATCTCGACCCATTTTCCTTTTTGGTAGTAAACGAGGCGATCCAGGACCGCCTGAAGCCGTTCTTTGGTGTCAAAACCAAGGCGAGGCTTTCCCTGCCCCTGGTTAGACGGAGCATCCATGGCGGCAAGGGTAAAACTCACGGCCCGGTAAAGAGAATGGAGAGTCACCTTGCGGCTTTGGGTTGGATCGTCGAATACTCCGTGCTCATCGTAGAGCCGCTGAAGATGGTCCCAGATGATGGAGTACCCCCGCTGGCCGAGGCCGTAGGCAAGGGCAAAGGTTTCGGCAACCACATCGAGCCAGAGATGGGGATCGACCCCTTCGGGAACGCGGATCACATTCATGCGTACGCCAAGATCCGGCTGAGCCATGGAGTAAAAACGGAAGCGGCTTGGTTCCACAACCCTTGCAAGGGCCCGCCAGTCGGATTTCCAGTCGAGGGCGACAATGGTGGGTGTGGGATTTTTTAGCTTGGCAATTTCCGCGACGAAGCGAAGGGCACCCACGGTTTTGCCGCTTCGGCTGGCGCCCACAAAGAGAGTGTGGCCGAGGTGATGCCGCGAGAGCCGGTATTCGTAAGGCGTACGAAACTCATCTTCAGGCGTCCACTTGCTGGACGCAAGGATCGTACCCATGTAGATGTCTCCGTTCATGACGGCTGGCACACGAAAGGTTGGCACATCCTCCACCGCTGTGGGGGAACCCCCGAGTTCCGCCCGTAGCGGGTGGGTGAGGGCGGCCAGTTCGCCTGCAAGAAGGACGGTGGAATACTTGTAGCCATCGATCAGACCCGGAACGGGTTCTTCACCGAGGCAAGGCGTAAAGAGCTGGAAATGCGCGCGGAGGTGGGCTTCCTCTTCCGGGGTGAGAGGAAGGCTTTCAAAAGGGGTGGGCAGAACATCACCGTACCACGCGCTTTTGGCGGCGGCGGATGCTGCCAGCACAGAGGCGTCGTCTTCCACAAAAACACCGACATCAACGTGGAAGGCGCCCTGGCCCTGGAGAGCTTCCAGCAACCGCGTACGCTGGGCTTCGAGGATTTTTCGCACGTTGTCGGCCCGGGCGTCCACCCACTGATAGGATTTGGCCGCCGACAGGGAGGGTCCCATGGTGAGTCCTGTACTCATACCAAGGTTTTCGCTTCTCCCCCTCGAAAGGGCCAGACTGTCGGTCGTGCCAAAGGAACGCCCCGTGGTATCGGCAACGGATTTGCCGCTGGTGAGAGAGTGGCTGACACTTTTAGAGACCGATTGACCGTAACTGAGCCCGGTGTTTTGACCCTGGCTTACAGAGTGCGTATAACTGGTGCCGACGCTTTTGCCCTGGGTTTGGCTTAAAGAGTCGGTGTAACTTGTGGAATGGCTGATGCTTTTGGAAAAGCCCTCGGTGACCTGTTCGCTTGTTCCATAAGCGATGCTGTCGGATACCGACTGGCCGTAGGAGATACTTCTTCCCTTAGCGACCGACTCGGAGAAGCTGGAGGAAACGGAGTAGTTTTGCGACACGGATTCGCCATAGCTCCGGCTTTGGCTGGCGGACCACCCATCGCTGATGTTAACGCTCCGGCTGGTATTTTGGCTGATGTTGCTGGCAACGGAGCGGTTGGTGGTCTGACTTATACTGTGGTCCACAGAAGCGCCACGCTGATCCTGAATGCCGGTACTGTAATCCGCCGACAGGTTGGCGCCTTGAGCACCAGGCCGGGTGGTGAGGCCCCCGCCTCCGCTTAACCCCATGGTTGTACTGGTGCCGGTGCTGGAGGTTCTCGATTCGCCAGCAGACCGGGACTCAGAACCACCCGTTGTTTCGGATATGCCGGCGGTAGCCCCCTGGCTTTGGCTTGCCCCTTCGGTGTGGCTTACGGAGACTCCTTCGGAAAAGCTTTGGTCCCAGGAATGGGAAACCCCGGTGGTTTCCGATGTTCCCCGAGTCGTGGTATAGGTTTCGCTTTCCGAGGTACCGTAGCTTTGGCTTGTTCCATGGGTTTGAGTGATGGATTGCCCCTGGCTATGGGAAATGGAAGTGGTATCCGTAACCCCCACCGTGGTGCCTTCAGAATGGCCGATGGTGGTGGAACTGCTAAGACCCTGGGAGATGCCTGCTGTCTGGCTGGTTCCCACGGATTCACCATAGCTAACGCTCTGGTTCTGGCCCACACCATGGGTGATACCGACGGTTTCGCTGGTCGATACCGTATCGGTCCGGCTGATAGATTGTGTGTCGGTATCGCCATGGGTGGCCGTTTGGCCTTCGCTGGTAGCGGTACCGGTGGAACCCATCATCACAAAGGGCATGGTAAGACCGGCGGATACTGTCTTGGTGCCCTGTGTTTGGCTGGCCCAGCGGGAGTAGTCGCGGCTGACAAAATCAAGGCCCCGGGCGATTTCGCCGTAGGCCACGGGCTGGGCCTGTAGGAAGTACAGAAAATTCCGGTTGATCATGGCCCGAACGAATTCCTCGACCTGTTGCTCCACGACTTTGCTGACAGGCCCCGCGATACCGGTCTTGGGTACATCACCGGCGGTTTTTCTTGCCTGAGGAATCCCTCGGAAAAGGACAAAGCGGGGAAGCTTTTGTGTTTTCTCAAGCACCCGGAAAAGCTCTTCGGAATCGGCTGGCCGGTACATGAGTTGCGCATAGTTACCCTGGAGCAGGGCCCGAAGAGTGTAGTAGGCATGCTGGGCGGTGTCGAGGGCTTCCCTGGGGTTGTCGGAGGTGCCCTGAACCCCGTAGTAGTAGACTAGACCGATCTGGCTTGGCCGTACCGTATTTTCGATAAGCGTAAGGAAGTGGGTATTGGCCTGCCAGACACCGGCCAAAAGATCTTTGTGGATATCGATAAAGGTTTCGAGTTCCCGTTCCCGGTAGGGGACGCGAAGGACGCGGATAAGCCGTACGTACTTGTAGAGTTCATGCTCATGCCCGTCTTCCGTGGTTTGTGCGTAATGGTAGAAGAGCCGAGGCCCGTCGGAGGCGTCTTCGATTTTCATCTCCAGGAGCCTGACGTGATCACCCGGTACAGCATGGGACCGGGGAAGGTGTTCCATGGGCGGTCTGGGAATAAGCGCCATCCGACAGCCTCCTTTCGTTCTTCACTATACGCCATTAAGGCTGTGGCCGTCGTTGATACCTGGCAAAGGCTTCATCGGCGCGCATGCGGGCCCGATGAACAAGGTACAGCTGTGCCGTCCAGCTAAGGTACGCGACGGGCACCATGAGAAGAGCCAGGATGAGCATCACGTGGAGCCAGCCCATGGCGGTTTGCCCCAGTGCCATGGGGACATCCGCACCCAGGGCGATGGCCCAATCGGCAGGAGACACCGAATAGATGGCGCCCTGAATGAGCCGGTAAAGGAGCAGGATAGCGGCATAGCTCAGAATCGAATATCGCCCCCGGACGACAATACTGGTTTCCTGATCGACAACAAGGTAAGCGGTTACGGCGGAAGCTGCCCACATCAAAAGTCCCATGAAGAGGATGATCAGCCGTCCCACACGGGCATATACTTCGACGGCAGTAATCCACATGACAAAGGTCAGGGTATAGGTGAGAAGAAGCTTAAACATCATCCGGCGGCTTTCCCAAAGGCTTCGATTCCACGGGCGGTCAAGATCCTTACCGATGTAGCGGGCAAAGGGACGGGCAGTGATTTCATGGCGTGCCTCGACCAGCATGCCGTACAGCGCGAAAGGAAGGGCCAGCGCAAAAGGAAGTAAAGAAAGGAGCCAAAGCCCCAGCGTGATAAGGCCGTTTGCTAGGTACACACCGACGTCATGCATCATCGTGTCCCCTTTCTAGCAGGCTAAGACGCCGGGCGGCGGCGGCACCGGCTGGATGGGCAGACCAGCAATGGTCGCCTTTTTGATCGATGAATGCCCGGTATGTGGTCAGCCAAAGGATGGTTTCCTTAGCGTCAAGGTCCGGCGACATGAGAGCGTAGTGGGAGAAAAGCTGGCGGAAGGCCTGGGCCTGAGCCTGGAGACCCGCGATGACCCAGAGATCCTTTTCCTCGATATCTTGCGAGGCAAAGGCCGTAATATAATCGCCCACCTGTTCCAGATCGTCAGGACTGGCAATCACAAGAACACGGCGGACGTCGCTATCTTTCACGGCAAGGAAAGTGCTCCAGACGTTATGCTTACCAAGCCGGTTTGCCACCAAACTCCGGTCGATGTCATATCCCTTAGCCTCATAGACGGCGGCCAAACGACTGGTGGTGTAACCCTTGGCAAGATTGGGGTGAGTAGTTTCCCATCGGGCGGTTTCCAGAGGCGCCCGGGGAAGCTGGGAAAACCCTTCAAGCCGTGGTCCGGGAAAATAAAGGTACGCGGGTTCATTGGTTGGCAGGCTGACTTTTTCAACGTGCAGGATCTCTTTTTTCACGAGCTCCTGCAACCCGCGCTTAAGCTGTTTGAAGTGCTCTTCCAGAACGTAGCCCTGTTCCAAATGGAGGGAAAGGGCCTTAACGGCCGCAGACGAAAGATCAGGAAAATACGCTTCGAGGCTAGGTACAGCCGGAGGCGGCGCAACACCCGATTCGGGTTCGGAAGGGGGAACGCTCTGGCGTGCCTCCAGTTCTTTGATGAGCTTTTCCTTCTGGGCGAGATCGGCTTTCAGCTGGCGGATGTACCGGTGAAGAAGAGAGATCTCCTCCTCAGCTTGGAGGGCAACAAGGCGTATATAGGCAGAAACGCTCTGCCCTTCGCGGGGAAAGGAATGATGTTTGAGCACTCGCAACACAAGCTCTTGTACGGCGAGCTCGATCTGGCTGATTTCGTCCAACGTTTCGCGAAGCTTTTCCCGGCAATGCCGGAGCATTTCCTCCGTCTGGACGTGGCTTAACGAAAGAAAGTGGGGGTCCTGCATCGGCCGTAACCTCCTTAAGGTTCATCCGCCGGGGAAAAGCCGGGGATGATCCGGATTAAAGGATACTCTTGAGCTAGTTTCCAAAGGTTCTGTTCCATGGTGTCGCGAGTCGAGAGAAGATAAAGCCAGTCTTCCCTCAACCCCGGAAATTCATTCGCGTCCGGTACCGGACTGAGAAGCCAGTTGCTGACGCGCCCGTAAAGACTCTCATACTGTTCGATCCACCGGATGAGAGTCTGGGCATAAAGGACGGAAGGTCCGTGAAAGGTGATGAGTGTGAGTCGCTTTCGAAGAGCGTCGGCCTGATCACCAATCCAAAGGTATTCCTGTACGTGTTCATATGCCGCCGCCGCCGGGGGTGCGTCTTGAAGAAGCACGGGGTTCAGAAAAGCGTCCCAGGCGTGGGTGGCTTGCGTGAAGGATCGAAGAAGGTTAACGTCTTGTGCAATCTGCCTGAAGGTAGGGGTGGCGATCACGGGTTCTCCGAATACCCTCGGGGTACTCAGATAACCCACGAAGAAGACGATGGAAAAGAAAAGAAGGGTACCGGCGATAAAAAGCCATACCCGAAGGGGGAACCGTCTGCGCATCGGCGCGTGAAAACGAAAGGGTTCCGAAGTTTCGGTGTCCTCGGGCTCAAGGTCAATGTAATCGCGGTTGGCCGCATCCCAGTTAACCCAATCCTCAGCCCCGCCCGGCTGGGGCGTTTTCGGGCGAAAAAACCCGAACACGACATTGCGCCTCCTCTTCGCTCAAGGATGGATGAAGAAGCGCCCCCGCCCAAGCGGCGGCCACGGCGTCATAAAGATGATGGGGGGCCCTTGCGGGGAGACCTCGAATCTGCCAAAGAAGCTCGTACTGTACATCCTCCTTTTGGGCGCGTCCACTGCCGAACTGGGCCCGGATTTGACTGGGGGTCAGTGCGTGGAAGGGAAGGCCCCTTTGAACGGCGAGGGCTTCGATATATCCAAGGGCCCGTGCGACATGGTGGATGGTTGTTGACGGCCCTCCCATGTAGGGGAGTTCGGCGACCACAAGATCGGCTTCGGCGAGAAAGGGTTCCAGGTGATCACGAAGGAGGCGCAACCGTTCGTGAAGACCACCCTCAAGGAGAAGGACGGCTCCGCGAGAGAATTCGGGAGCCGCCCCGACCATTAAAAGCGCAATACCGATACTACGGGTGCCGGGATCGATCCCGAGGATCCGCATCGGCTAGACCTCCTGCAGATCCTCGTTGCGCACGGCCTCCCATTCGGCCCCGCGTTCGACCCAGCGTTCCCAGATATCCATCGGGTACCGCCCGATGTAGTGCACGTCCCGGGCCTCGACATAGAACTGGCTTACCCGTCTCGCAAGCCACACCTCAAGACCGCAGGATTCGCAAACCCAGCGAATATCAGTCGTGGTCTTACCAAGGGTATAGGCCGGATAGGTTTGCTGATTGACGGGTGTACCGCACCGGGGGCAAAAGTGATAGGCGTGTTTGGGGGGGACGTTTCCCCAGGCACGGTATTCCGCCATAAGCCGCCCTTCGACCACGACGGGGCTTCCCGGGCCGAGGACAAGGATACTCCGGGCAAGGCTGTCGTTTCCGTTTTGCGGGTTGACATAGACAGGCACGACATCACTGTGCCTTTTGAACTTTGTGCCGTCGGGCTGAATGACGGGCTTGTAGTGGACGGCGAGGGGGAAAATCACCTGGCGCAAACCCTCAGGGGTAGTTTGCACCTGGGGATTCCCGGCAAGGAGTCCCATGAGGAAAACCCGAAATTCGTACATGCTTCCGGCGGGATACCGGTTCGTAGGCCCCTGAGGGAATTTCAGAACACGGCTGGCGCGGAGGGTCCAGTAGGAGGTACGAACGGCAACAAAGAACGGGCGTTTGCACTGCTGGCACCGGACATAACGCCGTCGTCCGAGGACCCCCTCTTCGTTGGTTTGGTCGATCGGCGCGTTGCAGTAGGGACAATGCTGGGCGTCTTCTCGCGTCACCACCTGCACTTCATAGGGGTTGACGCTGAGGCTTCCTTCAAGCCAGATATGGTGTCCTCCCCGAAGATTCCGGGCGACCTGTTGCACAAAGTCGGTGCCACCCTCTTTTGCAAGAAGCCGTGCTTTGAGGTGGTGTTTATCCACCTTGATGGAAAGATGGGTCGCAAGGGGTTCGCCCTGCGGGGTGGTCTGAAGAACGGGATCACGGCGAAGTTCCGTGAGACCGCTGACAAAATTGACATAGACTGCCATCATACTCGCTCCTTTCGCTTTGGGGGGGTGACCCCCTCAGCAACAGATTACGCTTGTTTTGGGTTTAGGAGAGCCAGTGAACGACGCCTGGTGGAAAAGACGAAGGGTAAGGCATCGGGGGTAAAGCAAGGTCAAGAAAGTTTTTAAGAAGCCGTGTAACGAGGGCGGGATTCCAGGAGCGGCTTGCGAAAGGGAAGGAAAACGCCTCCTGGATGGCAAAGTGTCCGGGTTCCAGTTCCTGATAGCGAGAGAGAACGGCGAGATAAACGCTGGTAAGGTCGGTGGAAAGAGCCACATACCACCATCCACCGATGGGGCGCCAGACAAAGCTGAAGATGGTGTCGGACGTTTGCTGAAACCAGCCGCGATGAACCGTTGGCGGGGGAGAAAAGTGGTCGCCAGGCCGGACCCATACAGCCATGCGGGTGGTGCGGATGGTAGGAAGAGCGTAAAGCCAGCGATCCCATCCGAGATTTCCCTGGGCGTAGAAGCGTCCTACGAGGTCGGGTGGTACAGGGAAAACAGTCGGGGAAGGTGCCACGTATAAAACCCAGGAAGGAGCCTTGCAACCGGGGAATCGTTCGGCGATGGCATAGCTTAAACGGCGTCTGCCGACGAAAAGGGGGTAGACGTCACGGCTGTCCGGAGGAATATCAAGGACGAGACGGAGAATCAGACCCGGCGGATAGAACTCCAAAAGCTTAAGGGTCACGCGGAAGCCTCCCTTGAGGGTAACGTGGCTCCAAAGGAGGTATACGGTTGTACGCGAGAATCGGGATAGCCACGGTGTGCGTTCTGGTTTTGTCCTTGCTAAGCGGATGTGCGGAACAGCGATTGCATCCGCTGGATGCGGAGCTGTTTCTCCAGAGAGCGGTAGCCGCTGGCGTTGATTTTGCCATTGCCATGGGGGGTATTCGGGACGGTATACGGCACGGAACCCTGGGCCAAGACGAGGCGTTGGCTTTGGTGGAAGAGGCGCAGGAACGCCTCCTGGCGGCGGAAAAAAGGTTGAAGGAACATCGATTCCCGGAATATGACGAGAAACGGAAAGCTCAAGCCATCGAAAAACTGGAAGTACTGTATGAGATCGGCGAAGAGCTAAAGACGAGCCTCCGCCAGAAGTCCGACGAGGACATTGAGGCACTTTATTTGCGGGCCATGCAGACGGTATCCCAGTTCGCCATAGAAAATCGTTAGCAAGGGGTTTGACGTTCTTTTCTGCTTCAAAAGACAGTATAAGGCCAGTGAAGGCAAGGTACCAAGGCAAAGCGATACCCGCAGGACGGCGATAGTAGAGCAAAACGATAAAAAAAGAGAACCGATGACAGGGTGAAAGCAAGGTATGATAGAGGGGAAGGAGGTTTCGCATGGAACAGGTTGTCGCGGTGGATCTTGGCTTTGGTTGGGTTAAGGCCATGGGTGCACGAGGAAAATGCCGGTTTCCATCGGTGGTGGCTAAAGCGGAGCTCGGAGAGGTACTGGCGGTACGGGAGAAAGGTGGAGACGACGCGGGGAACGCCGAATCCCTGATGGCTACCATTTTCCAGGCTGATCGGCGGGCTACCACGGTGGTGGCGGGGAAGGCGGCGACCCTGGGATCGAGCATGTCCACCCGGCCTTTTGAGGCGGATCGTAGTTTCTCGGACCATGCGGCCTGGCTGGTGTTTCTGGCGGCGGCGCGGGTGATGGACCCGCTGAATCACAGAGTACGGCTGGCTGTCGGGCTTCCCTTTGCGCAGTATCGGCAGGAAGGAACGCGCGAAAGGGTGCGTCGGTGGCTAGAAGGGCAGGAAGTGATTGTTGAGTTTCACGAACCGGATATGGAACGGGCCTTTCGGTTCGAGGCCGTCGATGTATACGCGCAGGGTTTGGCCGGGTTGGTGGCCGCCATGGAGGATTTTGAAGAGCTTGCCGATCTCCACTCTGGCGTTGTGATGGTCATCGACATTGGCACACGAACGACGGAATACCTGGGAGTCGATATGGAGCGTAGCCAGATCCTTAGCCAGCTAAGCGGTACCATCGACCTCGGGATGAATCAGGTACACCAGCAGGTATTGGGTCAGCTTCAGCGTAAGGTTGCCATGGCACCCTGGCGACTGCACGATATGGAAAAAATCATCGCGGACGGTTATGCCCGCTATCAAGGACGGCGCTACGAAGTGACGGATATGTATGAGGAGGCGTTAAAAGACCTTGCAGCCGCCCTTCGCCACGATCTTGCGGGGCGCTGGCAACGGGAGATGGTGACGGCCGAAGCGGTTGTCGTCATGGGCGGCGGTGGTAAAGCCCTGGAAAAGGAACTCCGCAAGGCATGGGGGGAAACGCAGGTGTTTGTGCCCGCCGATGCCCAGTTCGCCAATACCCGTGGATACTGGCTGATGAGTCTGGCTAAGCAACACGCGGCAACTCAAGGGGTGTAACGCATGGGCGTACAAAAGCGAACCCCAAGGCCCATGATCACGATGTACATCACCGACCAGCTTGGACCATACCGGGAAGAACTTCTTAACATGATGGGGGGCAAAACATTCCCCGGGGGTTATTCGGCGTCTGCTTGGCTTCAGGAGGTTATCGTCTTGTTTTTCCAGCTGGCGGAGATCTATCAGGAACGGGATCCGCGAAGGCTTCTCCTGAAGATTTTGCAGGCGGTAAAAGACAAGGAAAAATCGGAGGCCGAAAAACCGGCCCAAGAAGAACCTGATATTCGCCGGAAGGTCTTAAGCCGGGCCCTAAGGTTCGGGAGCGAAACCTGATCCTCCCCGGGATACCCGGAAAGCCTCCCCTCCGCGATATGTGGAGGGGAGGCATTTGTTTGAGGGTATACTGGCATTGCAACACCCAGCGGCCCCCGCAAGGAGGCTTGAGGAGGGTGAACCATGAAAGGAGGTTCGATATGTCGGCTCAACGGCGTTCTCAAGGCGGCGACTGGCAAACGCTTAGGCGTTGCCTTTTGAGCCGCCTGGCCGTGAGCGGGGAAGCGCTCGGGCCCGCGCCGTTGGGCAATGGCTTTATGAAAGGGTGGGGGGCCTCTTTGGCAAGAGGCACAAACACCCAACAGCGCTACCCGGTCGGTAACCCGCAATTTCCTCGTGCCGAACTGGGAGCCACGGTTCCCTCAACGGGTTTTTTTGAAGCTGGGCCTTGTGGCCCTTACAAAAATTTTTTGGGCCCGCTAGCCGGTACGGCATAAGGGCCAGCGGGAACGGCCAATTTCAAGAATGTTGGACTGGGAGGTCCCGGTCTTGGGAAGGTATGCCCAAAAACAAGCGACGTGTCCCCTTTGCGGAGAAACCGGCAGAGGTTGTGCCTGGACAACCACACATGTAGATTGCCAGGTATTCCCGCATCGTCTGTACCGTACAAGGCGGCTGGAGAGTTGTGAAGAATCGACGGTACGACAGCTGGAACGGGAGCTCGATGAGCGGCGTCTAGTGAAACTTGGCCGAAAGGGGAGTACATTAACGCGGAAAGAAAACAGCTATGTGTTGCGAACGTTTCGAGAGTTTATCGGAGGGATTTGCAAGGTACGCTCGTGGCGTTGGGTATATCCGGAGCACCTTGAGGCGTTTCGGCGGCATCAGCTACTGGCCGGAAACCATCCACGCGGCGTTGCGCGGAAGGTCAAAGTGGTGTCGGATCTCCTGGGGTACGGGCATCTGTATTACCGGGGGAAAATCCTCTGGTATTTGACGCCGGGCGAGGTCCGGGCGCTTGACGAGGTTCGGAGATGGATAAAACACGAGTACCGTGGCTATGATCGGTACGAAAAGGCGCGACGTTACCGCTGGGTTGTGGATTATCTGCTCTGGAGCTGGCTTGACGCAGAAGGCGACCGGTCGGTGGACGCCTATTTGGCGAAAAAAGACTGGGGAAAGACCTATCGAGCGCGGGTGGAAGCGGTTTTACGAAAGCTGAAGGTGGAAGTGAAGCCCTCGCCGCCGCTAGGCCGTCCCCATCCGGCGTTTATCCGGGCAGGGCATCTTGTAAGCCGTTTTTGGCGGTCGCCCCTTTTTTCGGCCAAGACCTTTTTTGGTTACGTGGAGAGGTGGCGGGACTGGGAGGAATACACGGGAAAGCCTCTTGGAAGGCTGACGCCCACAAGTGTACGAGAGTTTATCGTGGGGAAACACTTAGCGAGACAAACGGCCAGGGTCTACTTTTCCAGTTTTCGGGCAGCGGAGGTCCTGATGGGGTTAATGGGAAGGGCGCCGGATCCGGCCCTGCCAGCATCACTTGGGGAGTTGCTGGGAGAGTCGTGGGTGGAAGATGACGAGGAAGAAGTCATCGATCTTAGCGACGCCTGGCAGGAGGAGGAGTACCGGACGATTCGAAGCCGTTTGTCGGAAGACTCCCGGGTGGTGGTGGATCTTAGCTGGGAAATGGGTTTGCGGCTGGTGGAGGTATTCCGGCTTCGGCGAAGGGACGTTGTGATGGCACTGGAGACGCAAAGGCTGAGGGTACGCGGGAAAGGGGGTAGGATCCGTTATGTGCCTGTAACGCCGCGCGCGGCAGAGATTTTCCGGGAGGTTCTTTCACGGCATCCGGGAAGGCTACTCCCTTTTCTTGCTGAGAAAGACGAGACCCACCGGGCACAAAGGCGGCTTCAGACCGAACTGAGCCGGGTAAGGGGAGAAGCCACGCACCTGCACCATCACGGTCTGCGACACGCCTATGCGCAAAGGTGGCTAAAGACGCTCCAGGATCAAGGAGTAGGGGCGGAGGTACGTCGGTTTATCGTTTCGGCACTTCTGGGCCATGGCCGGATTGAGGTAACATACATCTACGCTTCGCGGGGTCCCCTGGACGGTCCGGCAAAGAACCCGCCCGATCCCTTAACGCCCATGACCCTTCTGGCAATCGAGGAAGCGCTTTCGGTGGCGGAACGAAAGGGGAAAAAGGCGATGGTCGAAAAGCTTTTGCGCTTAAAGAAAAGGGCCGCCCTTTAGGAGGCGGCCCCTGGTACACGAAGGTTAGACGTCGATGATAACCTGCCGGATCCATTGCGGGACCGCCATGGTTTTCCGGTAGAGGACGGCGATGGTGGCGATCCCGAGAGGGCGGTCGGGCCAGGGGGTATATCCATCTGTCAGCACGATGATGACGTCTGGCCGTGGCCGGAGCTTCGCGGCGGCCTCAATGGCAAGAGCCATATCGGTCCCACCTCCGCCCCGGAAAGTGAGGCTGGCGGCCTGTCCCGCCCGGACTTCCCGGATTTGCTGCACGGCCGCATCGGCGTCGAGGACGGTGACCTTGCCGAAGTGCCGTGCAAGCTCCAGTACCTCCCGTCGTGCTTGAGCAAGCTGCTGGTCCTCCACGCTACCGGACGTATCGACGATAACCGCCAGGGTCATTTCCCGCCGGATCATGGCGGGAAAAACGATGTTGCCAGCAACGCGGCGGCGAGGGGGCCGGGTGTACGAATAGTCATCAACGCCCGCTACCACCCGAGCCCGCCCAATAAAATGGCGGAGAAGGTTTTGCCAGTCGACCTTCGCCCGAAGGACGCCCTCTGCCCAGCGGATTAAAGCACCGGGGACGTAACCGCGCGCCTTTTCGGCCTGTACCTCCTTCGCCACCTGACGGGCAAGGCCCCTCCACTCCGTTTCCGACATGCCCGAAGAAGCCTCTGCCTCTACGGGGTCTTCCCAGGGAGCTGGGTGACCATGGCTTCCCGAGCCCCCACCAAAGGGAGGAAGAGTGTTGTTGCGTTCATCGGATCCTCCACCGCTCTCGTCGTCGTCGGGGGTCATATCGTTCCCGCTACCGAAGAGCTCAACCGCACGAGACTTGAGGAGCTCGATGTATTCCTCGGCGGTTTTCCCAGCGGGGAGATCAAAATCCTCCGGGAAAAGCGGCCGGTATTCCCCTTCGGGAAAAGAGAAACCGGCCTCACGGAGGATGCTGTTGATCTCAAGGTCTCCGGCGACATTGGCAAGCCTGATGGGCACGTTGCGGAGGCGTTCGAAGTGCAGCAGAAGGAGGTGCAGTGCCTCATGGGCGATCACCGTTACCTGTTCGGCGGTGGAAAGGCCCGCGAAGGCTTCGCTTACATACAGAGTCCCGGTTTTACTGACCGCAGCTACCGGGACCCCTTCCGCGCGCTTGGGCCGCAGGGCGAATACGGCCCGCGCAAGATAGGGCGCCCGCAGCACGGCACCGTATTTGGCCCGGTCAACCGCGTCCATGATTATACCTCCACCTCCTCCCGGAGGCGAAGGAAGTCATGGATGATCGGCCCCACTTCGCGTAGAGCCTTCATCCACCCATCTTCCTGCATCTCCGGCCGCCCCAAGAAGGGCCGCAGGATCTGGGCCGCTCCAGCGGCGGTTCCGGCAGCACCGGCTGTCTTGGCGGAGTAGAGGATCCGCCAGGCCTGAACAAAGGCCTCAGGAGTACCCCGCCGGAGAGCTTCGCCGCACATGGCCGCGAGGGCAGCGAAGGTGCGGTCGGGTCGGTTAGGGTCAAGCGGGACTGCCGCCCGACCGTCGAGAAGATCCCCCGCTGGCGGGAGATCCTGTTCACGCCGCCAGGAAAGAAACTCCGTGGCAGCGGCATCGCCCACGCACCCGGAAAGAAGGGTATACACCACATCAGCCGGTGCCCCAACGGAAGAAGCGGCAACCAGGACCCGAGCGGCCATAGCCCACGTCCGTGGCGTTGGATAGGCGGGGAAACCGGGGTCAACGGCCATTTCCTTCAAGGCCCATTCGGGTTGGGCCCGAAGGAAAGCTCCGATTTCGATTTCCGCCGGTCGGACCCCCGCTACCCAGCTGTCACTTAGCTGTGGGATCCGGTCCCCCACCTCCGACCAGCCGTTGATAAATCCGTTGCTGATCTCTTCTGGGGAGGGCCGCCAGCGGACGTGGAGGAACCGGTTGGCAAGCGGCAGTGAAAGATCGACGCCGCCAGCGGCCATATCGGGGGGATTAGCTGCCGCGACGACGGTAACTCCTGGAGGGAGCGGGAGATCTCCCACGACGCGATCCAGCACGACCCGAAGAAGTGCCGCCTGGACGGCGGGCGGGGCTGTGGAAATCTCGTCAAGGAACAGGATCCCCTTTCCGGCCGCGGCAAGGCGCTTCGCCCACGCCGGCGGCTCCAGCCGCACCCCGTCCTCCTTGAGGACGGGGAGGCCGGAAAAATCGCTCGGCTCCCGGATCGAGGCGATGACGACCTCGATGGGAAGACCCAGTGACTCCGCCATCAACCGAAGAAAGCTGGTTTTCCCGCTCCCCGGAGGCCCCCAGAGAAGAACGGGAACCCCAGCCCCAACCGCAATAGCAACAGCTTCTTTCACCATCTTTGGACCTCCTTCGCTTTCCCCCATCAGCGGGGGCCCTATATGCGATTCCAGTATACTGGTTTTGGTAAAACCGTCCGGGAAACAAAGAAAGGCCCCCCTTTGGCGGGGGGCCTTGGCTTACACCCAGGGGAGTTCGTCCTCGTCGGATTCGCTGGCAGTGGCCTGGACCCGCTCCCGTGGCCGGTCGAGAAACTGCACCTCCCGGGCCACGACCTCAGCAGTATACCGGGTTTCCCCCTCGTTGGTTTGCCACTTCCGGATCTGGAGCCGACCCAAAACCGCTACCTGCCGCCCTTTCGCCAGGTGATTGGCGCACGTCTCCGCCAGCTTGCCCCACGTGACAACGGGAATGAAATCGACATCGTTCTTTTCGCCGTTACCGGGCCGGGCCACCGCCACCGAAAACGTGCTGACAGGGGTCCCACTGGCCGTATACCGCATCTCCGGATCCCGGGTCAGCCGACCGATCAACACCACTTGATTCATCCCGAACAACCTCCTTTGTTATGGTACTCAAAGCATATCACAAAACACTCACACCGCCCCTCTGAACCGCCGGGGATCCCGCTCATCGCCCGCAACCATCTCCCTGGTTGGGGCCGAGGGATCGCTGATAAACATGGTGGAAAAATCGGCGTGGAGGGTAATCTTGCCCGTTTTACCGTCGCGGTGTTTTTCGACGTAGACGTCCAGCTGGTGCGGGGGGAGGGAAGGGTCGTGGACGCCCGGGCGATGGAGGAGGAGAACCACGTCGGCGGCAGCCTCGATGCCCCCGGAGTCACGGAGGTCGCTGAGGTAAGGGCGTTTGTCGCTGCGCTGTTCGATCTGGCGATTGAGCTGGGACAGGACGAAGACTGGGATATCAAAGCGCTGGGCCATGGCCTTGAGCTCGTAGCTGATGCTGGTGAGCTCCTGGACTCGCTGGAAGGCTGTAGCGCCGGGTTTCCCGGGGATGAGCTGCAGGTAATCGATAAATACGCCGCTGAGGCCCTTTTCGGAGCGAAGCTGAATGGCGCGGGTCTTGGCGGCCATGATCCCGGCCGTGAGACCGGCCTCGTCATCGAGGTAAAGGGGAGCGTGGCGAAGGAGATGGCGCGCGGCGTCTTCGAGGTCTTTTTGGGTGCCGGGCGGGAGATGATCGAGGTCCAGATAGGCCTGATAGGGGCGGCCCTGGAGGATACTGAGGATCCGGTAGGTGAGCATGCGCCGTGAGGTTTCGAGGGAGAAAAACAGAGCGGGAGCTGTTTTCGCCATCGAAAGGGCGAGGTTGAGGGCGAAGGTGGTTTTGCCGTGGGAAGGTCGTGCCCCGATGATAATCAGTTGTCCACCCCGGAACCCGCCGAGAAGAGCGTCGAGGGAAGGCCACCCTGAAAAGCGCGGCTGGACGCGGGCGCCCCGTTTGAGGGGCAAAAGGATTTCGTGGATGAGGACATCAGCGGCAAGGGGCGGAAGACGGGTTTCCTGGTAGTCCTTTTCGATGGTCTGAAGGGACTGGTGTGCTTCCACAAGGGCGGTATCGGCGTTGGCCCCGGTGCGGATCATCGTTTGGAGGTGAAGGCCGGTTTGGTATAGTTTTCGGGCGATGCTCCGCTCTTTGATGATGCGGGCATAGTGGCTGGCGAGATGCACCGTGGGGACTTCTTTTGCAAGGTCGGCGAGGTAGGAAAAGCCCCCGATGCCTTCAAGTTCCCCTCGCCGTTTCAGTTCTTCGCCCACCGTGATGAGGTCCACAGGAGCGCCCGCGTCGTAGAGGGCAAGGATGGCGTCGTAGATACGGCGATGGGCGTCGAGGAAAAAGTCGTCAGGGGCAAGAACACCGCCCACAAAGGCGACCTGATCGGCGCTGAGAAGGAGCGCGCCCAAAACGGCCCGCTCGGCCTCTTTGCTGAAGGGGATGTCCGGGTTCACGGGATCACCCCCAGGCGGCGCCAGTACTCGATGCGGTCCTGGCCCATGGGTGGCTGCCAGGCTGGCTGGAGCGCGGGAGACTGGGCGTGGATCTTGCCGTAGCGGCCTTCCCGGACGCGATGAAGCCGTTCGGAAGCGGCAAGAAGCCAGTCGAAGCTCATGCGCCAGCCCCAGTTGCCCTGGCCGTGAAGAAAAGGCGTGTGCTCGATAATGGCAAAGAGCGTGGTCCACCATGAAAGATCCTGTCGAGAAGGATCCTCAGCCAGACGGCTGATGAGGAGTAAGGCGCGTTTTGGTGTGAGAGCTTCCCAAAGAGGAAGCCCCACCTTTTGTGCAAGCTCGTTCCACCGAAGAACGATATCCTCGACAAGGGTAGAAGCCGAGGGATTAGCCAGGAAGCTTTCGATAGTCGAAGGACTTGCTACCTCCTCCGTTGCTGAAAATCGGATCGGTTTCCCCTTGGAAGAATAATATAATTTTATGTTTTTTAGATTTAGATATTCTTCTAAGGAAAACCCAAGATTATATAGGCGTTCAACGTTCGTTGAACGGTCGTTGGACCGCTCGTTAGCCTGAATGGGCGCGGTTTTATCGTGGGGCGAAGGAAACGCTCGAACGTTCGTTGAACGATCGTTGGAACGCGTCCGAACGTTCGTTGAACGGTCGTTGCGTCTCTGGCTGGCGGAGGCTTGTCCAGCTTTTCGGGCGGACGCCTTGCGCTTTTGCGAAGCCTCGAAGAGACGGAGGAGAGGAAGGTACGTGATGCCCTCATCGGTAAGGGTGAGGGGAGCCATAGGTCCATCGATAAGGGCAGGCCGGAGGCGACGCCACTCATCGGGGGATAGTCTCACGATCCGGGAAAGGGTTTCGTCGTCGTCGGGGAGGAAGGGTTTGTCCAGCTGGTTAAGGGCGCGAAGAAGGCGAAGGAGAGCCCCGGCTTCGTCGAGGGTCAGGTAGTCCATCTGCGGGCTAAAGAGAAGATCCACGACACACCGCTCCTTTCGTTGGGTAGATGGCCCCGGGGGCTTGACAACTTCGGGAGCGGTGGCGATACTGATGGTGTAGCCATCGCTACCCGGAGTGGGTGCCTCCGGAACCGGCCCGGCGCTAAAACGCCGGGCTTCGCCATTTTTTGACCCAGCCCTCCGGTACCTCACCTTCATCGGGCTTGGAGATGATGGTAGCAAGTCATCGTCCCGAAGGCAAGGGTTGACAAAAATCGTGCTAGGGCTTGTAGATAGCCGCGATCGTGATAAGGATCAGCAGGAAGACGCCCTGGCGGGCCCATGCCCGGGCTTTGGGGCGTGGTCCAAAAAGGTGGTGGCCGTCGCTTCCCGGGATCCCGGGATCGAGGTTAAAGACAAAGCCGACGATGCTGAGGACCGCGACCGCGAAAAGGAAAAGGAACTGCTGTCCGGTAAGAAAGAAGGCCAGGGTGAAGGCGGTGCCGGTAAAGGCGCTGGTGAGAAGCCCTCCCCAGAGGATGATGGTAGCCGTGGCGCGAGGCGGTTCTGGCATGCGGATGACGCCTCCGAAGGGAAGAACGCGGATCTCAAGGGCCCCCAGGCGGAAAAGGAGAGGCCCTACCCCGATACGGATGAGGGCAAAAGGCCAGCGAAGGAAACGAGCCGCCGTCGCATGACCGAGCTCGTGAAAAAGGCTCACACAAAAGCCAGCGAGAAACCACGTGGCGAGCTCAGCGGCCATCACCTTTCCCCCTTTGCATAAAAGGTTAGCGCAAAAACGCCAGGGTCCCGAAAAGAGCGGTATAGCGAAAACGGGGGTTACATCATGAGAAAGCGTGTGGCGATACTGGGGCTTCTCCTTTTGCTGGTGAGTCTTTCGGGATGCGGTGGTCCCAAAAGGCTGGGCTATGAGTTCACGGAAGCTGGCCTGGGGGCCGAGGTAAAGACTCAGGGCACGGTGGAGATTACTGAGGAAAAAGGCCGCCTGGCAGGTGTGCGGGGTGAGTTTAAAAGACGGCTTTATTGGGACGGAAGGGTCTTTGAGGGAAAGGGCGTCTGGGAGAGGGAAGCCGGGGGCGAGATGAGCGATGAGGGCGCGCGGCTTTTGGAGCGCATTCGTGGCTGGGAGCGGTGGACCGATCCAAAAGGAAGACCCCTTGGTGAAGCGGAATGGGATTACCAGGGCATCATGCTGGCAAGCAAGGAAGGTGCGGGGAACCGCGGTCTTGTGAGCCTTCGCTGGGTGGGCCCGTCAGGCGATTCCTGGTGGATTGGAGGATCGGTGTCCAACCTTGTCACGGAGGAAAAAAAGACGGTGGTGGCGGTGGTATGGGAGAGCCTGGATTGGATGGGGAAATACCTTTTGGCGACGGTCATTGGAGAAAAGGATCAGGACGAAGGGCATGTGGGTCTTGTGTGGGGGTATCCCCTGGAGGAAGGAGAAGAGGATCGGTCTTTTGAGGTCCAGGGAAACTACCGGGGCCCGGATCTTCCCTACTACCTTCTTTCGGCGCCGCTCCCTGTTTGGCTTTTCGTGGAACTGGGCGTCGATTCGCGTTGAAGCGGGGTGAGAAGGACCTTTGTACCGGGAGGAAGACCTTGGAGGGCACCTTTCGGGGCTTCGACGACATGGGCGGTCGCCCGGAGAAAAGACCCGATCCGTTGCGGCGGGAGTGTTTCCACATAGAGCACCCGTCCTTCCCTGTCGAGGTATGCGACGTCGATGGAAAAGCGCATGGCAAAGGTATGGATCCAGCGGGTATGGGGGAAAAACATGCCTTCGTGTGGTTCAAGGTTGCGGAACGGTAGAAGGCCGAAAAGACGCTGGGAAAAGCTATGGGCGATGATAACGCGATGGAGAAGGGGGCGGTCATCGTCAGTCATTAGCCGGGCTACGGAAACACCGGGAATCTCCAACGGTTTACCGCCTTTCTTGCTTTCTTGAAAGAAAGATACCGGTTAACGGGTCAATTTGGTCTTGACACTCATAAAAAGATTTTCGAACATCGATCATAAGAAGGGGGTGAACGGGTGTTTCTCTCGTTAGATTTACGGAGATACCGGGATCATCTCTGGAAGGGGGTTCGTCCCTTTGCGGGCGGGGATGAGTTTACCCGGTGGGTGCTGGGACGAATCATGCCGGTATCGCTGCCTCACCCGGAAGAAGAGGTATGGCTGTGGCTGGGTCTGATGGTGGTTCGCAAGGGAAAGGTTGCGGTAAAAAAACTCAAACAGCGTTATACGGCGCTGGTTGCGGCCGAGGTCTTTGAGACGCAGTTGTCGGTTGAGCGAAGCCTGGGTAAAGAGCTACAGAAGCTGGGCACGTATGTACGGGAGAACTGGCGGTTGGAACCCTTCCAGGGTTCGCCGCGTTTTCTCGCGTGGATTCATGATCCCTGGACGCCCGAGCTTCGGGATCACCTGGCCCTGGTTGCGGCGTGGGAAGTGCCGGAGGAAGCCGAAGCACGGGGCGGCGGTGTGGAATGGTGGAGCCAGGACGAACTCGATAAAATGCCCGCAAGTGCTTGGAACGGCTTTAGTCGCTGGGTACCCGGGCTTTTGCGGCTTTACCAGGAAGGGGGCGAACCGGGTGGGGTCGCCAGCGCGTAACGGCCATACCTGGACGAACGAGGAACTTGTGCGCCTTTACCAGGAGACGGGCGATCAGTCGTACTTTGAGGCGCTCCTCGAACAGAACCGGGGGTTGCTGTTCGAGGCGGTACGGCGGGTGCTGGCGAAATTCCCGAAGGCCGATCCGGAGGATCTTGAGGCGGAAGCAAGGCTTGGGATGTGGGTGGCGGCCCAGCGTTTTGATGCAAGACGCGGCGCGTCGTTTGCCCATGTGGCGACCATCTGGATGCGAAAGCAATTGATGGCCCAGGCCCACCGGTATAACGGCGTCGTGTATTTTCCATCCGGCCGGGCGAAGGAGATCAGGAAGATCCACTCGAAGGCGTCGGCGGCAACAATAGAAGAGGGCCGCGAGGTTACGGCGGAAGAGATTGTCGCTCGCGAAGGGTACAGCGATCGTGACCGGGAATGGCTGAAAAACTATTCGTATTTGTACGATCCACTGCAACTTAACTGGTCGCCGGACCCCCGGGAAATGCCGGATTTTGTTGCTGCGGTTGAGGACGGAGACGCGGCCCTTGCCTTAGAGGATGTGTTGATGGAGGTTGATCTGGAAGCGCTCATGGCGACGCTGACGGTCCATGAGCGGCTGTGCCTCCGGCGGCGGATGGAGGGATACACCGTCAAGGAAATTGCGCACGAATTGGGAAAACCCCCGTATTTTGTGAAGGCGGTGCTGAATCAAATCCGGGTAAAGCTAAGCCATCCGGCGCGCTGGGGCTTTGCGAAGGGGTAGAGGCATGGCGCGTCATGTTGGAAAAGCCGGTGCGGGTGTCAAAGCCATGGCGAGAAAACGCACGGCAGAACTGCTGGTGCAGGGGTTGCTTCTTCTTGCGTTGGGTTTTCTTCTGACGCGCTGGCTGGCGCATACGTGGTTTTGGTATTTCTTCGGTCTGGGTCTCATGTGGAGCGCTGTGGTGATGTGGGGGGACAGGGCCACGTGGGCCCCGGTTGAGCGGGCGATTCGGGGTGCCGGGGGCGAGGAACGTGTAGCGAAAGCGCTGTCATCGCTTCCGGATGGGTATGTGGTCTTCCACGATGTCCTCTGCCCCGTGGGAAATATCGATCATATTGTGGTGGGCCCTGCTGGCGTTTTTCTGATTGAGGCCAAGAGCCATCGAGGGGAGATCACCGTATCGCCGGAAGGGGAGCTTTTGCGGGATGGGAGGCCTTTTGAGAAGAACGTCTTAAGCCAGGTCTGGCGGGAAACCCGTTGGCTGAAGGAAACGCTGGAATCGCACCTGGGTCGTCGTGTGTATGTTCACCCGTTTTTAGTGTTTAGCCACGGGCTGGTGAAGGTGCATGGTGCTGTGCGAGGGGTGATGGTGCTACCGGCCGATCGGGTGGTTGGGGTGATTGAAGAAAGGCCGGAAAGGCTTACGGAAAAAGAGATCAGTGAGATGGAGAAGGTGCTGACCAACCGCCTCGCATGATACAGCAAAACGAAAACAGGCTTATTCCTCCGGCCAGACCAGCTGGCTAAGAAGGTTAAGGACATCCGTGTGGGGTGTGATAAAGCCCACGTACCTGGGGTCGAGAAAGAAGAGCGGTGTAAGGCCGAGGTCCCTTGCGCGGCGGAGCACATCGATCGAAAGGTCAAGGTCATTGGCGTGCTGGAAGATGACGCCTTCCGCTGGTGGAAGTCCCCCGGCGTCGCTCATGTAGCGGGAAAAGGCAAGGGCATCCTCGTGATGAGCGAAGGCGACGAAAAGGTCGCCCTCAAGGGTCGTGGCTACGACAAGGCCTTCGGCGGCCATTCGGTCGGTCTGGGTGATTTCGGCCTCATCGATGCGGGTCCTGGCCTCGGGGGTCAGAGGGGCCAGCGGAACGAAATAGGTGAAGATCACGGCCATCCCACCTCGGGTGGAGGGAGCTCGGCGAGGAGCCGGGTGAGCTCCAGACGTTTAGGCAGGAGAAACTGATCACGAAGGCGGCGGTATTCTTCGTAGCTACTCCAGCCCTGGCGGGGGTCGAGGATCGGTTCGATAATCCAGCGGTTGTTGCGCCAGGCGAGGCGGGTACCGGCCGCGCGAAAGGCATGGAGGGAGATGCGGAGTTTTTCGTCCGAACAGCGCGCAAGGAGAAACTCCCAGAGAAGGCTATCTTCCGGAAGATCCCGGGCTCTTGGATCGATGAGAAGAACATCCGTCATCTTTATCCCCTCATAAAGAGGATACGACAAAATGCGAGTAAAGAGAAAAAGAAAAGCCCCCGGCGAAATACCGGGGGCCCCGCCTCTTAGCGCCGGCAATAGCGCAAGAGGCGGGAGAGCTCGGGGTTGGGGTCCCATCCCTCTAAGAGGGACAGCTGTCCCTCCAAGGGGAGAGAGACCTCCCTTCTGATTACCCGGCAGGGGGCCAGGAGGTGGACAAGTCGCGGGTCCAGCCGCCAGTAGACGGCGGCGACGACCGGATCCATGCCCCTCCGGATCGACCGCCGGGCCCCGGCCCAAGCAAGGGGATACCGCCCCCATCTGAGACGGACACCCCGGAGGAGCTCCGGAGTGGTCCGCCGGGTAAGCCCCGGCGCGTCCCCTACCACTAAATCCGATAACCAGTTGACAAACTCCCGTGGGCCCCAAGGTCCCCGGAAGTAAAGTGAGCGAGGACTATCCGCGAGAATCAGAGCCCTCGCCCATGCCGAAAATCCGGACTCCGGCACTGCCGGGCGCGGTGCGGAAACCCGGAACCGCCGGAGCGGCTGACCCGTGATTAGCCGTCTCTTCCTCATATCTTCTGCCTCCCTTTCCCCCCGTTCACGGGGGCCTTGTAATTGCAAAGACATGTTACGGTTGTGCGAGGATGGGACACGAAAACAAAAACCCCACCCCGAAAAGGGGTGGGGTACTAGAGACCCCCTCAGCATTCGCTGTATCCACAGGCGTTGCAGTGGACACAGCCCTCTTCGTGGACCAAGCTCTGGAGCCCGCAGGAGGGGCAGAGATCCCCTGATGCTGGCGGAGATTTCCCGTTGCCAGTAGTGGCGAGGTTCAGCTGGATCTGGCGAGGGGATGGATCTTCCGCATCCAAGGCGTCCTTCGCCTCCGCCGCCGCCGGAGACCCATCCTGGATCATTTCGGCGATGAACTGGCCGATGGCATCGGGGACGGAGCGTACCCGGCCGGGGCCAAAACCCACGGAACGGCTTCCCCCGATTCCCGTAAGCTGATCCGCCACTTCCCGGGGATCGACGCCCGAACGCAAGGCGAGAGAGACCAGGCGGGCCACCGCTTCGGTAAAGGCCGCCACGTCGCTCCCGGCCTTCCCGATCTGGGCAAAAAGCTCGAAGGGCCGCCCATTGTGGAAGTTTAAGGTGAGAAACAGCTTTCCCATGGGCGTCTCCCGGGCGTCGGTTACCCCCTCAAGCCTTTTGGGCCGGGGTGCGGGTTTGGTAAGCATAACAAATCCCTCCTTTTCCCCGATAACGGGGGGCTAGTTTCGCAAAGACATACTACCGTTGACCGGACCGCCGGGAAGTAAACCCGCTAAGTCAGCAACAGCACGATCCGCTCGATTGGCACCTTGCGGGCGGTTGCAGTGTCGGAGTCAAGGAGGGGTTCTCTGTCGGATCCCTGGCCGATCTCTTTGCCCTGGACAACGTAGACGGACCTGGCCCGCTCCCCGATGATGAGCGCGGCGGACAGTCCGTCGCACTGGCGGAGATCCACTACGGCAGTAGTCCCTTTTACCCACCCCCGCCATACGGAGATCCCCGCTTCCACCGACCGGTCCCGGTGGTTTCGGGAGTAACCGCTCGGCAGGCCTCCGAAGCGGAGGTATACGCGTTGGCCGGAAGAGATGACGTCCCGCACCACGTCGTGCGGGGTGGGGGTGTCCCAGTATCCCTCTCTATCGATGGTAGCGTACTGCTCTTTTTGGAGGTCCATTTGCCCGGTCCTTTACCTTCAAAGTGCACCCCTTCGCTTCAATTCCGCCATGAGCTCTTCGGTCGTGAAAACCGCCAGAGGGTTATCGGCCGGTTCTGACGCCAGGGCTTCTTCGATGGCGGGCCAGAGGTTGATGGCCCAGTCCGGGGCGTCGCCAACCGTGGCGAGGATCTCAATTTTGTCGGCAGCCACGACCCGAAAGAGGGTGTAGTGCTTGCGATGGCGCCGTCGGGAGCCGCCGATACCGCAGTCGAGGTATAGTCCTCCCACGATATAGAGATCCTTGCCGTGCCGCATGAACTGGCCCAGGATGGAGTAGCCGTTCCGCTTGGTTTTGTCGAGCCCGGTCACGTGTTTGATCCAGCCGCCGTTGTACCGGGTTGTGTCGAGGTAGTCCAGCGGATCCATCACAACGGTATTCGTCTGTGCATCCGACATATCGCGACCCCCTCTTATGTGGTTGAGAAAAGCATACCAGAAACCAAAAACCAGTGGCAACGAAGAAGCGGTAGTCATCCCTGGCGTCGTAGAGCGAAAGGGAGATCAGCCTCCGGCTGTAACACGATCCAGTTCCACTTACATTCCCCCTCCAACGGACACCGTATCAACGAGAAACAGATGTCCGCATCCGGCGCATCGTCTGGCGCCTGGTACATTCCCCGCCTCCGCCCATTGAAGCTTTCCGCCGCAATCCGGGCATGGGGGCAGGGGAATCTCCCACCACGCCCCATCCACTTCGCCGATTTCGATTTGGATAGGGTCACCAGCACTATCCAGCCTCCGAAGAACAGCTACAGTTCTCATCACTGGTCTGCCTCCTCCCATTGCTCTTGTGTTGCCGAGAAAAGCATACCAGAAACCAAAAACCAGTGGCAATGGAGAGACGTCGTAGTGCGAAAGGGAGATCAGTCTTCGGTTTCGCGCTTGGGATGGAACAGCCTCTCGAATTTCTCGCACAATTCCAGCACCATCTCGGCCAGCATACGTTCCCGTTCTGTATGGCGACCTTCGATGATGGTTTCGGCATATTCCCGGTACGCCTCAACTTCCGCCAAAAATCCAAACCGCACGGTTATCCCTCCTTTCAAGTGTTGCCGGGGTGTTTTTGATAGGGGGAGAGGATGCCTCTCCTCCCTCGCTACTTCCTAAAGATTACGGCCTCCGGTTTCTTCCGGGAGAAACCTGACCCCGCAGGCGGGGCACTCGTATCCAAGGAGCTCTACCCTTCGTTCGGTGGCGTATCCCATTCCGTAAGAGAAGGGCTCACCATAGGTCTCTGTGATCGCTCGGAGTGGTTCGCCGCAGGAAGGGCAGTCACCACGAAGAAGACGGAGGAAGCGCACCTCGTCTTCCAGCTGTTCCGCCGCTTCTTTGGCCGCATACCGGAGGGCATCGGCCATTTCGAGAAGATACTCCTCATAGCGTGGGTCATCGCAATCCGGAACATCGAGATAACCCTTGACCAGCTGGATGATCTTCCACACCATGGCTCTTTCCTCCCCTTGCCCCTTCCATGGGGCGTTTGGTACCGGTACTAAAAGAATACCAGAAACACGAAACGAAGGCGGCAAACGCGAAAGCATCCCTGGGGCCGAGGGAATCGGGCTAAACCCTGGGTATAGAAAATCCTCTCGAAAACCGCGAAAAACCGTATGGTGGGCGGTGAAGGGGTGAATGCATGGCGTTAGAACTGCCCGTGGCCTACGAGGTATGCATGAAAGAAAGCCTTTTAGCCCAGGGGTTGAGGGATGCATGTCCCCCCGGAGACCCCCGGGTGATGATTGCTGATGAAACCCGCTTAGAAGAAGCCCTTCAGGGAGATCTCCCGGTGGTGCTGGTGACGGAGGACCCGCTGGCATGGATGGGTATCGCGAAGATCTGTGCCTACGTGAGTCCGTACTGCACCTGGGAAGACATCCATCTGGCCCTTTTGGTAGGGCTTCACGGCGGGACCTGGGTATCGCGGCAAAAGGACGAGGTGCGGGAGCGCATGACCCGGTGGTCAGAACTTCGGAAGGAGATTTTCCACCTGGCACTGCGTGGCTATACGGCGAAAGAAATCGGCAAACGGGTCTACGCCTCGGAAAAGACGGTGAAGAATCACCTGACACGGATCTACCGTGCTTTTGATGTCAAGAACCGGGCAGAGCTTCTGGCAGTGGTTTACGGTTTCCGGCGTGCTGAAGCGGCCGCGCGTTAAAGGAGAAACCGGAGGAGAAACGCAAGGAAAAGAAAGGGTGCCCACGGCATGGTGGCCTGGGCACCTTTCCCGCGAAGAAGGAGGAAAAGGCCGTAGAAACCCGAAAGGAGAAAGGCCCAGAAGAGAACGGCACCTCCTTCAAAGGGTCCCAAAGCGGTGCTCACGGCCGTGCCAAGAAGGACGTCGCCCCGTCCAAAGGCATCGGCGTGCCTTGTGATAAGTGTCCCGAGAATGCGAAGAAGCTCAAGGCCAAGTCCAAGGACGACCAAGCCCAAAAGACTTCCCAGAGGGTTCACGGGACCCAGTCCAAGGGTGTTAAGGAGAAAGAAGAGAAGGGTAGCACCAAGGATGGGTTCCCGGTAGACGGTTCGCGTAAAGATATCCTGAATGGCGGCTAGGAGGAGAAGAAGACCGAGAAGGATATGGACCATCAAGGTGTCGCCTCCTTCCTAGAAAGGCCAGCTGTGGGGTAGAGAAAAAGCGGCACCCACACCCAGGAGGAGGAAAGGGAGAAGGGACCCGACTCGGGAAAATCGAAGCATGGCCGGTAGCAAAAGGGAAGCGGGGAAGGCCCAAAAGAGGATGGTAGCTCCAAGCGAAAGACCGAAGGCGGCGCCGATGATGCCTACCCATTCGGTGTCTTCGAAAGTGCTCCATGGCTTTCCAAAAAAAGCGGTGACCAGGAGGTTTAACGCCCAGGCGATGGCCCAGAAGACGAGAAAGTGGCGGAAGGCCAGGAGGGTTCCCGGAACGCCGTCCTGGAGGTAAGATACAAAAAGGACGCCAATAAGGGCGGGGAAAGCCAGCCGCCCCGCTACGGCAGGGTTCCGCAGGGAAAGGACGGAAGCCAGGGTAAGGGCAAGAAGGGCGGTTGTCTTGACGGCCAACGGGCCTCCTCCTATCTCTGAGTTTAAAGATAGCATAAGAAGGGGAGATGGGAGAAGATGTTGAAAGCCCTTTACCGTCCGGGTCGGCGGTATACCGACGAAGAACTCCGGGAGAAGGCGCGAGAGATCTTTCGGGAGCTGGGCCGGTTTCCGTCGCGGCTGGAATGGGCGCGCCGGTCCGGGGTGCATGCCGTGACGCTGATGAACCGGTTTGCGCCGGATGAGGTGTACGAGCGGTTCCGGTTTCGCCGGGCTTTTGCCCGTGCCGTATTTGGAGATACGCTGGAAGAAAAGGCCCTTGCGGCGATTCGGAGGATTGCGAAGGAACTGGGTCGGCCGCCGGGGGCAGCCACCTATATGAAAGAGCGACTTCCGTGGGAGCCGGAAGTGCAGGAGCTCAGGTGGTATTTCGGATCGTATCAAGAAGCCGTGCGGCGTGCCGGGTGGGAGCCAAGGGGGCCCAGGCGGCGGGACTATGCGGAGGATGAGCTTCTTGCGGTACTTCGGGATATCGGCCCCAAGGCCCGTTACAAGGACGTGATGGCCCGAAAGCGCGAAGATCCCAGGGTGCCTTCCCCTGCAACAATCCGGGATTATTTTGGTTCGTGGAAGAAAGCCCTTGAAGCTGCTTTTCCCGAGCTTCGAGAAAAAAGGCGGCGGTAAACGCAAACCGCCCCCGCAAGGGGGGCGGTCGCCCGGGAAACCCCGAGCCCTAAATGAAAGAGCCCCAGTACCTACTCCCACCTACCGGTGGGCAACACCGACATTGAGTCGGAGTGATCGATACTGGTGGCCCTGCGCATATTTTACCATATCTGTTCCGTACCGCGCAAGGACGCTGGTTGACGTTATTTTCGGGAGACAGCGCGGATTCTTCTACCAAGCTATTCCGCGACGGGCACGCAAACAGCGTTGCCGATGAGCCGGTACCGCGCCGAATCACTGAGCTCGCGTCCGTCCGCACCCCACCTGGTCCAGTCATCCGGGAAACCCTGGAGGCGTTCGGCCTCTCTCGGGGTGAGACGCCGCACTCCGCCAGTGAAGACAAGATTTTGCGTCTCATCTCCGGATGGGCCTCCCGTCCCTTTTGCCCATTTGTTCGTCACAGTTGGAACAATCGGTGTCCTGCGACCAGTTCCGTCTTCTGATGAGTCATAGCGCGACGTTAGCGTGTGTGCGACAGGTACGAAAGTAACATTGTGGCCTTGCCCTACCCCACCAGGATTTGAGTGCAATGTATACGATACAACAGGAACGACGAAACCGCCTTGCGCCTTGTTGTCGTCTGCGCCGCCGTTCGCGTAAGTTCGCGTTAGTGCCTGAGTGATCAGGGAGTCTGTCTCACTTGCTATCCCTGCCGGGCGATTTGTTCCAGCGCCGCTCGCAAGGAGGGTGGCAACCGTCTCCCCCGCCTTTCTGCTCGGCGTAGGATGCCACGGGCCGCTTTCGGGCTCAAAAAGTACTTCGGCGGCGCGTCTTGGGTCTCCAAGATATCCGACAATGTAGACACGGCGGCGTCGCTGGGGTACTCCGAAGTATTGAGCGTCAAGGATGCGGTAGGCCCACCCATACCCGAGTTCCGCCAGCGTCCCGACAACGGCACCCATGTCCCATCCTCTTCGCGACGACAGAAGTCCAGGGACATTTTCGATAAGAACCCACCTGGGACGGATCTCATCAAGGATTCGAGCAAACTCGTAGAAGAGGCCGCTTCGCTCCCCAACCAGTCCAGCACGGCGTCCAGCCACGGATAGATCCTGACATGGGAATCCTCCGCAAATAAGCTCGACTGGCTCTAGTTCATCTCCGTGGACTTCCCGGACATCTCTATACCTTCTTACATCGGGCCAGTGCCTTTCAAGAACCCTGTTGCATGCCTTATCGATCTCCACTTGCCAGCGGATGTCCATGCCCGCGCGCTCCAGGCCGAGATCCAGACCGCCGATGCCGGAAAAGAGGGAACCCACTTTCACTCCCAGACTACCTCCCGTTTTTTAACCTCCAGAGGATGGCCTGAACATGCTTAGCGATATCGTCGAACACTTCCGTGCTACCTGCACCCTTGGCAACCTCAACGGCCTGCTTTAGTGTCTCCGATTCGTCTTGAATTAGCCGCAACAGCTCACGAAGTCGTTCCACCTCGGCCACGAGGGTGGGCACGTCGGTGCGGGCGTGGGCAATGAACTCTGCGTCATGGCGTCTAATATAGGCGTTTTTGTACCTAGGTGCCAACAACGGTGCCACCATTACGCCATTCTGGCCCTCGATGGCTGGCAAAATTCGGCGGCCAGACATCATTTGTCGCTCATGTTCAAGATTGATAACCCACGGCCCAGGCGTTGCCCGCTCACACCGCTCCTTGATCTTACGTAGGTTCTCAAGCGTCAGCATCTCGACCCTCATCCCCCATTCCAGCAACCAACATTGACCTCCTCCCTGGAATTCATTCCGGGGAGGAGGTCAACCATTCCAATGCAAAATACGCGACTTCCGCCAGGTTTTCTACCTTCATTCCTCCTCTTTTCCGCCTTATGATAGCCTTTTGCCGTAGTCTCCGGGGTTTGCCTGCAAAATCATCCGAACCCCTTGTTCCGCCAGGCGTGCCGCCCGGAATACATTGCGGGCGTCATGTTCCAGCCAGGAAAGCCAGCCTTCGATGTATGAAGCGCTTCGCTCGATGCCTGCCACCCTGGGGTGCAGGCCAAGATCAAAGGCCAGCATGGAGGCGCCGATTTCGGCCACCAGTTCCTCGAAGGCGTACACTTTCCCGTCGATCTCGCCGCGAGCGATGCTTCGGCCAAGGCGGATTGCCGTCGAGTGCATGAGCTCGTGCCCCAGGATGTAAAGGTAGTCATCGCGGGATGGGAAACGGTCGGGGTAGGGCATAACGATTCGGTTCCGGCTTCTCTCCCAGTAAGCCTCATCGCCGGTGGAGTGGATGATCGCAAGGCCAGTCCGGTGGGCATAGGCGAGAAGCCGCGCCTCGATGTCAAAGCTCCGGAGATCGTCAAACAGTCCCAGCTGGTGGCGGTGGTTTCCGCTGTATCGGGGCGTGACGCCTTCGATCTCATCCCCGACCCGGTACACCCGGAACGTTCGAAAAACAGGATACTGCCGTTGCTTTTTGTCATCGTCGTTGGCTTTGGCGGTCTTGAAGGTAAAGAAGACAACGGTTGAACCTTTGGCTCCCGGCAGTACGTGCCCGCCGTGCTGTGTGGCCGCCGTAGCGGTCATGTATTCGCCCGGGCTGAGGAGGAGGAAGTTGACGCCCTGGTAGCGCTTGCGGGTACGCCACGACGTGGGCGGGATCCTTGTCCAGGGCTTAAGCCATGGTTGCTTGCCCTGGCGGATAAGGAGGATGATGCGTTCGGCTACATCTTTCGCTTTCATGGTGATCCCTCCTCCTTACTCAGTGAGCTCGTCCTCCATGGGAAGGCCCCAGAGTCCTTCCCGGAGGAGCATGCCAATGAGGCCGTAGTTGGCAAGGTCCAGCCAGGAGTCAAAGAGCGGTTCATTTACCGGGATCTCGCGCTTTCCGAGAAGATTCTTGATCCGATGAACCTTGTCGCTGGCCCGCACCAGTACACCCATTTCACCAAAAGCGCTGATGTTGCCGGAACCATAATCCTTTTGCTTGCGAATCATGGTCTCCCGCATGATCCCAAGCGCCCAGTCAAGAGCATCTTCAAAGGTCCGCACGTTTGCCCGTTCCATAATCCTCACCTCCACCGCCGTTGTCATCCAGCTGATTAAAGAATACCATAAAGCAAGAACCAGGCACCTAAGCCCCGCGCCATCTCAGCCTGGGGCCCAGGGTTTGGGCGTATGGTGTAGACAAGGCCAGGGAGGATGAGGGAAGTGGTTCAGATTCTTGCGACGGAGGAGTTCCTGGAGACCAATGGCACTGCCTTTGCCCCGGACTTTCAGGAAGCTATGCAGCTGGCTGAAGGAGCCCTTGAGACTGCTCTGCGTAGGGGTTTCGTCCACTGGGTGCTCACCTATTCGGGAGGAAAAGATTCCACGACGACTACCGTTCTCACCTTGGAATGGCTGAAACGTAGGGGCTATCCTGTTAAAGCTCATGTGATCTATGCCGATACAGGTCTGGAGATCCCGACCCTGCACGCCCAGGCCCAGACGTTTCTGCGGGCGCTTCAGGACCTTCATCCAGGGGTTACGGTCCACACCGCGAAACCCGAAGCCGAAGAGAGTTTTTGGGTTAACCTCATCGGGAAGGGGTACCCGCCTCCCCATAACCGTTTTCGGTGGTGCACCAGGCGATTGAAGGTGACCCCTATGGATGCTGTGGTACGGACGCTTGAGGGAAAGGTACTGATCATCACAGGGGTTCGCTTTGGTGAATCCGATGCCCGCGATGCCCGCATGCAACTCTCCTGTTCCAGGGGCGGGGAATGCGGCCAGGGTGTTTGGTACGAGGAGAGCCGGAGGCTGGGTGTGGGGTATCTGGCGCCCATCGCCTTCTGGCGGGAGTGCTTTGTCTGGGACTATGTGTCGCTGCTGGCCCCGACCCTTGGTTACCCGACGGCGGCCATCGAGGAAATCTACGGAGGAAGGGATACTCGCTTCGGGTGCTGGGTTTGCACGGTGGTACGCCAGGATCGGGCCATGGAAAAGGTTGTAGCCACCCCGGAAGGGCGGCGGTACCTCCCCCTGGCGGAGTTCCGCACCTGGCTGAAGGACTTTACGGAACGCCGGGAAAATCGGGTCTTGCGGCCCAATGGTGTTCCCGGCCGTCTGACTCTTGCCGCCCGCCGCGCCATTTTGGAAAGGCTTCAGGTGTTGGAAACGGAAACCGGCCTAAGCATCCTCTCACCTGAAGAGCTCGAACGCATCCTCTGGTACTGGCAAGCGAATGGCTATGGCGACAACTACTAACTGCCTCGCGGGAGGCGCGGCTTCTTCCTCAAGCGTTAACGCCAGCTCTCCGTAGAAGTTCCTCCGGTAGCTGGCGCCGGTAGCGCCGGATGAGCTCCCGGCCGAGAGCCGCCTGCCTTGGCGTTAGGGTCGCCAGTGCCGCCAGTTTGTGGCCGAGCCGACCGTCGTAGGCGTTGAAACCGACGCCGTTTCGCATCCTGGCGTAGTCGGGGTCGTACTCGGCAAGGATACGGAGCCCCTGGTGGATGGCCGCGATCTCTTCGGGCGTTAGCTTCGCAGCCTCGGTCTCCAGGTCGTTTCGGCGCACCTGCTTCGTGGTCATCTCCTCACCCATCGGAAGAACCGGTTCCTGGGCGGCTTCGCGGTCCAGTGCGGCGTCCAGTACTTCCTGCTTGGCGACGAGCCTCTTTGCCATCGTCGCGTCCAGGGAACCCTCCAACACCAGGTGTTGAACCAGGACGGAATCTCGCTGGCCGATCCGGTGACAGCGGTCCTCGGCCTGGGTGATGTTGCCCGGCACCCAGTCAAGCTCCGCGAAAACCACATGGCTGGCTGCCGTCAACGTGAGCCCCACGCCTGCCGCCTGGATGTTACCGACGAATACCCGGCAGGACGGATCGCTCTGGAAGCGGTCCACAGCCGCCTGCCGCTCCGGGAGGGGCGTCTCCCCCGTGAGCGAGACGGCCGCGTTACCGAAGTGGTCAGCAATCCCACGGATGACGTCATGGTGGTGGGCAAATACTACGACCTTTGAATCCTCTTCAAGGATGTTGTCCAGGAAATCGAGCACCTGGGGTAGCTTGGCGAGTGCCGTCTGGTGCCTGAGCCGCGCGATCTCGGTAAACGCGGCACGTGTCGCCGTGCGTAGCCGCTCGACGGCCGCCCGGTAGTCCTCTTCGTGGTCAGAAGCCTTCGCCAGTTCGACCTCCACCTGCAGGTCGGCAAGCTGATCCTCGATGCGAGACCACGCCTCGCGCTCCTGGCGGATGGCGTCGGACGCGCCGTTGGCGGGCAGTTCGATGATCTGTCGGCGCTTCGCTGGCAGTTCGGTCAGCACGTCCCTCTTGAGTCTGCGGATCATTACCGTCGTCCGTAGCCGTTCCTGCAGCTCCTCCAGGTGCGATGCCCCGCTAAAATCCCAACCATACCCGTTATGGTGGGCGTTGCAGTAGCGCTTTGCGTAGTGCCAAAAGCTCGACCAGTGGTCTGGATCCAGCGCATGGACCAGCGGCCACAGTTCGATGGGACGATTGAGGAGAGGGGTGCCGGTGAGAAACACCCGCCGCTTCGCCGGGATAGGGCTGATCTTGCGGGCGTTCTTACCACCGCTCCCGCCCAGCACGTACAGGGCGCGCCGTGCGCGGTTCCCGCTTTTCAGGTAGTGGGCCTCGTCGGCTACCAACAGGTCCCACTCACGGGCGCGCAGGGGGTCGTGGTGGATGTGGACGATGTCGTAGTTGACAATCACCACGTCCGTCTCCGGCCAGTTCCGCGAGTCGGCAATGCCGACCGAGAGCGGTCGGACAAGCCACCGCTCAAGCTCTCGTCGCCAGTTAAGCTTGAGGCTGGCCGGGCAGATGATCACGACGTGCCGAATCGACGGGGTGGCGTTGATGAGACCGATGGCCTGGATGGTCTTCCCGAGGCCCATCTCGTCAGCGATGAGCACGCCGTGGCGCTCCTTGGCGAAGGCAATTCCGGCACGCTGGTAGGGAAGATAATCGAGTCCCTCAGGTGCTGGCACGTCGATGTCAGCGTCCGTCGCCCGTGACGCGGCAAGCGTTGCCTCCTGCTGTTGCTGCAGAGCGAGCAGGTGCTCCCGCGCCTCATCATCGGCAAAATCAGCGAGCTTTGCGGCACGCTCGGGTTTGTCGGTCCACCACACACGTTTTTCGGGATCCCAGCGAAAGCCAGCCTGCTTGGGTAGCTCACGCTCCTCGTAGCGGGTAAAGACAACCCACCGGGAGCCCTCGCGGGTTAGCCGCATCCGGCATCCTCCTTTCCTGCTACCTCGGTTAGGTAAAGCATACCACAAACGGCAAAAGGAAGCGATGGACCGAAAGGACATGGCCGAGGGCAGAGGGGAGAGTACTTTCGCTCTCGTCGTGGCCCCGTACGCGCGGCTAAGTATCCTCTTGCCTGAAGAACCTAGTGATATGGGTAGCGGTAGCCATGACGATAACTACCCGTACTGGAGCGAAGAGAAGTCCATGTAGTAGGTTTCGTCGTCTAGCTTGTAGAAGGTAACGCTGGTCCTTCCGTTTGGTTTGGTTTCTTTTCCGGTCTCAGGTGTCCCCCCTCCCGCTATCGCGGTGCTCAAAACGGAATGTCCTCCATATCCCCGTCGTCCACCGTTTCACCGGAAAGGGTTTGTCCCCCGGGGCGTGTGAGAAACTTGACTTCGCGCGCCACGACTTCGGCAAAGGTACGTCGCTGGCCGTCCTGGGCTTCGTAGGATCGGATCTGCAGGCGGCCCGCAACGGCGACCTGGCGACCTTTCGAAAGGTACTGGCTTACAAGCTCAGCCAGTTTCCCCCAGGTGACGATGGGGATGAAATCGGTTTCTTCCTCGCGCCGGTCCACCGCGAGGGTAAACCGGGCGACAGAAGTCCCGCTGTCGAGGGTCTTGAGTTCCGGGTCGCCCGTAAGCCGCCCGATCAAAACGATATGATTCATCATCAATCACCTCAACAACATTGTACTAGAAAAGGGGGTGAAACTGGCGGCGGATCTCGTTTTCAAGGTGGTCCAGATAGCTTGAGGGGAGGGGCTGGCGGAAGAGTATCCGGTAGAGTACTCCGGGGCGTGAAGGAGGGATATCCGGCAGGGACCAGGGGGTGATGACTGCTCCGTCGGGCCAGAGAAAGGCGATGAATTCGGTATCGGGGTTTCTCAGGAAAAAGACGGCGGGAGGCTTTCCGGGTGTAAGGGCGAGCTCTGTGATCTCGAAGGTGCGGGAAAAGGGTGCAAGGGGCCAGGGAGCGAGGGGTCCGTAGGCATCGCGGAATCGCTGGCGGGCCTTGCGGTGAAGGAGGCGGAGGTAAAGCTGTGTACCGCGCTGGGTACCGTGGATGAGGATGAGGAGTTTCCGGGGGTCAACAACGTTTTGACTGATATCGATATGCCAGGCATAGGGTTTGGCGGAGAGGCGGCTGGAGACGCCAAAGCAATAAAAACGTCCCCGGTAAAGGCGGTAGGAAAAGCTCAAAAACGGTGTGGCGAGGGGAGGAAGGGGTTCGGGGTACACTTCGATGGTGCCGCATGTTTGGTCCTGTGCCAGGAGAAGAACGGTATCGGCCAGGTCCCTGTAGGGCGAAAGAATCTTTCGGAAGTATTTCCGAAGGTCTTCGGCGGGAAACCCGTGAAGCTGGAATTCCCGGTTCAAGGGGTGTTTCCTCCGAATGAGCGGGCGGCCCGAAGGGCTTCCTCCCAGCTTCCGAAGCGGAGGATATAGGTGGCGGGGTGAGCAAGGAGCTCGCCCTTTTTGTAGTGGTAGGCCGCCTTCTTCGTGGTGAGGTATGTGTGGGCCCCGGTGCGGAGAAGAAGGTGGTGGAGGGACAAAAGAAGCTCCTCATCGGTGTAGCGGGGCCCTCCGGGTCTGGCCCGCTGGACCCCCATCTTTAAAAGGGCGTTTCGCCAGCTTCCGGCGGCGCGGGTTAGCTCATAACCGGAAGGCTCGTCCTCGGTACGATAGAGATCGTAGAGGTAACGCCCGGGCGTACGCCCAAGAAGGGCCTGGATGCGAAGAAAAGCTACCCGTCCTTTTTCGAAGATAGACGTCTCAGAAGGGGATGGCATGGGTCTTTTCGTCTCCCTTGGCATAGCTGTGGTAGAGATAGGCTTGGAGAAGCTGGCGGGCGGCTAGAAGCCAGCTTTTCATGCCCCATTCATCGGCCACAAGAAGCACTTTTTCTTCCAGGCGGATGGGTTTGACGATACCCTTGCCGGTGGTCTCGCCGGGTCCTTCCTGCAGGGTGATCTGGTACGGGTAGTTGCGGCCTTCGATGTAGCGCACATCAAGGACCCGCGAACGCCCCTGGCTACCTTTGTAGATCTCCACCTTCTCCCGGGTTTTAAAGCGATCGGATACCACTTCTTCGACCAGGGTGAGAAACCATCCAAGATCGAGGTAATGGCGAAGCCTGACACGGGGTTCGTACTGGATGGCCTCCAGAACAAGCTTGAGGCCGGAGGGCGACGGCCAGGCGTAGAGCTCCATAAGGCTTTTAGCGGTAGCGATTTTTCCAAGCGAGATCCAGCGGTGTTCTTCGGGCATGGTTTCACCTCCGCTCGGGAAAAGTATACGGCAAAACAGCAAAAGGTGAAACCGTCGCGGTTAGATCTGGGTTTCGAAGCGAAGGATGAGGCTTCGCACGACGAAGAAGAGGCGCTGGGTATAGGCCCGGGTGAAGAGGGAGGGGATATCGGGTGTGGGTTTGACCAAAAAGGCTTCGAGGTAGGCGCGTTCGAGGTAGTGGAGGGCCTGGGGGTCGGCGGCCAGCCATTCGCCGTATTCGCTGGGGGTAAAGGGGGGTGTGTGGTTTTGGGCGGCACGGTAGGGATTGGGCGCGCGCTGGTGCAGGAGGTCATCGTAGGCTTTGACCGAACGGTCAAAAAGCTTCACGATGGCGGGTGTGTCGGGTGACAGCTTGGGAAAGAGTTCGCTAAAGAGGCCGGGCCCCCAGGTTTCGGCTTCGGAAAGCCAGCGGAGTTTGGGTCCTTCGGGCGTATGGATGAGGACATAGCTGTTTAAAAGAGCTTCAAGAGGCGTGTCCACCTTCAAAACGGTTCCCCTCATTCGCCGAGTGTTATTCAACTTCACCAACCCCCATCGGGAGGTTCAGTGCTAAGGATACCCCTTAATGAATGTCGAAACAAAGGAAACCGGCCCCCGTGTTGAGGGCCGGTTTTTGGCAGGGTTTCCTAGGCGCTGGTATCGGTGGCGATGGTTTCGAGGGCGGTGTAGATCCGGCGAAGTTCGTCCAGGGAGTAGTCGTCGGGCGAGGAGGCCTTTCGGGGGACGGCGCTCCAGATGGCGCTTCGGACGGCAAGGTCTCCCTTGGTTTGCCGGAGAACCTGGGCGAGCTCCTGAACCTTCTGGATGAGGGTTTGCCGGTCTTCCTCGGGTGCGGTGTCAGCATTTTTGGGCTCTTCCGCCGGGCTGGTTTCCATCGTATCCAGTTCGCTCTCATCGAGGGCGGGGATAGCGAGGAACCGGATGACGGCACGGCGGATGGCCTTGGTTTCGGCCCGCATGAGAGCGTTGGCGAGGGCGTGGGCCGAATGGGAAGGTGCCCGAACGGCCCCCAGGGAGACGCGGCTTCGCTGGGTGTCGCTGACCCGGGCCTTGGCCCAGGCGATCACAAGGCCGGAATCAAACCGTTCAAAGCCCTGGTCCAGGATATCGACGCTGAGGTTGTGGATGTTCAAGAGCTGGTCCACGACGGTCCGGTCGGCATAAAGAACGGGTTCGTCCTGGCCTCGCACCTGGATCCAGCGAAAAGGATGGGTATCGGGGTCCAGGCCGTACTGAAGAGCGAGCTTCCGGGCTTGTTCCTTCATTGCGTCGGTAATCATGCGGATCCTCCTTTCTACAAGATGGGTTCAGCTGACCTTGGCGGCTTTTGCATGCCAGACCTTACCGCAACCGGGGCACCGGGCGCTTTCGAAAGCGGCAAGGTCCTCGTCGCCTTGCGCCATGATCTGAGACTCCCGGATCCAACCCCGGTCCATGAGGGCGTGGGTGCACGAATCACAGTAGACGGTAAAGGTATGGGGCCCTTCCTGGATCCAGTACGCCATCGGGTTTCCTCCTTTCGTCGTGGTGTGGTTGGGTAAGTAAAGGATACCACAAAACGAAAAAAGTAAGGCTGGCTCGCGAGGTGTTAGTGGAAGGCCAGCCGCCCGTCGTGGGTGAGGGTGATATGGATGTGCATGGGTGTGTCGCCTTCGCGTTCGAGGAGTATGTCCGCGAGGGGGGTTTCGACGAAGTCCTGCACCAGACGTTTTAGGGGTCTGGCGCCGTAATCGAGGGAAGGAAGTTTTTGCACCAGCCATGCGGGCACCGTTTCGTCGTATGACAGGCTGATACCTTTTGCCGCCAGCTGATCCTTAACGGCGCGAAGGGCGGTATCGGCGATTCGGGTAAGCTCCTTTTCGCCAAGAGGTCGGAAAATGATCCGGTGGTCGAGGCGGGCCAAAAACTCGGGTCTAAAGGTGGCCTGGAGGTTTCGTTCAACCTGTTCGCGGTAGGCGGCAAAGCGTTCGTCGGGGTTATCATCGCCAGCAAAACCCATGCGGCTGACTTTTGGAAGGCTCCCGCCAGCATTGGACGTAAAGATGATGATGCTGTGGGAAAAGTCGGCGATGCGACCCTGGCCGTCGAGGATCCGGCCCTCGTCCAGGATGGAGAGAAAAAGATCGTAGACCTGGGGGTCGGCCTTTTCAATTTCATCGAAAAGAAGGACCGAGTAGGGACGCCTTCGCACGGCCTCCGTAAGAAGCCCGCCTTTTTCGGCGTCCCGGTAACCCTGAGCCGCCCCGAGGAGTTTTTGCAACGCAGCTTCGGGGTGACTGTACTCGGCCATGTTGAAGATCTGGAGGGCTTTTTCATCGCCGAAAAGGGTGTGGGCAAGGGCCTTGGCGAGTTCTGTCTTGCCAACACCCGTGGGCCCGACAAAAAGGAAAGAAGCGAAGGGCTTCCGGGTTTCGCGGAGACCCACCCGGGCCCGCCGGATGGTTCTGGCGACCGTCTCCACCGCCTCGTCCTGGCCGATGATATGGGCTTTAAGGCGCGCTTCCAGGTTTTTGAGGATCTCCCGCTCCTCGGGCCGAAGGAGATCGAGGGGGATATGGTACTGGTGCGAAAGGGCCTCTTCGAGGTCTTGCCGGGAAAGTGATGTCCTGGCCCCTTCCTGGAGGGATGCGCGGCCGAGGGCATGTTCCAGAAGATCGATGGCCTTGTCGGGATAGAAGCGATCGTGGATATAGCGGTCCGAAAGCTCGATGGCGTACCGGAGGACATCCTCGGGGATAGCGAGGCCGTAACGATCTTCAAGGTCGTGTTTCAGGGACGAAAGAATGTCGAGCAAAAGGGCGGGCCCCGGTTCGGGAATGCGGATCACGTGAAAGCGGCGAAGAAAGGCCGCGTGATCGGCAAGGTCGCGCCGGTATTCGTAAGGGGTGGTGGCACCGATCATGCGGATATCACCCCGGGCAAGAAGGGGCTTAAGGGTGTCCGCCAGGGGGATGCTGGAGGGATGTTGCCCGGCCCGGGTGATGGTGTGGATTTCATCGACAAAGGCGATCACTCGGGGGTTTTGACGCAGGAAATCGATGAGCTTTTGGATCCGTTCTTCCAGCTGGCCGTGAAGGGTCGTGCCGCTGAGAAGGGCGTTAAGATCAAGCTCCACAATAATGGCCTTTTCGAGGTTCCCGGGAAGAGAAGGCTGGGTGACAAGGTGAAGGGCCAGAGCCTCCACCAGCGCGGTTTTCCCAACACCGGGTTCACCTACAAGAAGAATGTTGTGGCGATCGGGTCGTGAGAGGATCTGGATCATTTGCCGGATTTCTTCGTCGCGTCCAAAGACGGGACGAAGGGTGCCGTGAATGGCCTCCTCCGTAAGGTTTCGGCCAATGCCATCGACGAAGGCGAACTGAACATCCTCCACCCGCAGGAAAGGTTGACGCCGGGTTTCCGTTTTCATAACAAGGCTAGCCTCACGGGTGGTGACGGGTGCGGGTGGATTTTTGGGAAGAAGGCTGAGCCCTTCCACCGGACCCGCAAGCCGGGTATAGGTTCGAAGGAATCGGCCGAAGGTGATGAAAGATAAGAGTAGCATCCGCCCGAACCAGTGGCGGTATCGGTAGCGGGGTACGGTAAGAAAGACGGCTACCACGTGCCAGGGTTCGATGACAGAGCTTCCAAGAAGCATCGCCTGGTAAGCCGCCTCCTGGGAGAGGAAGGTTTGAAGGGCTTCACTGTGGGAAAGACCGGGCGGGATGTCACGGGCAGGGGGTTCAGTCTTTGTCCGCTGGATAGCGCGATCGACCGGAAAGCGAAGCTGTTTCAGGGTGGCCGCGACAGGGTCCTGGTGAAGGATGGCCTGAAGGAGTCGCGGCATATCAGCTCCTTTGCCGTCGGAAAGGAGTTTGGCCTGGGCTAGGGCCTCTTGCAAAAGAGGGCTGTACCGCAAGCGATCAACACCTCCGGTAGATAAAGTATAGCAGAAAAAAGCAACCAACGGCACAAGTACGTTCTCAGAGCCCTGCGACGCCCGGTTTCAGCGCGGTTTTCTCGTAGGTCGTGAAACGTTTGCCGCAAGCGGGGCAAGCGCGGCGTCTACGGACGATGGTTCCATCCTGGTTAAGGCGGGTTTCGAGGACGATGGTGGTATCGTTGTGGCAGAAAGGACAGCGCATGGGCATTCTCCTTTCTATCGCATAGATACCGCTTTTTCTTGGAAGCCGGAGCAAGTAAAAAGCCCCCGGTGGATACCGGGGGCTGGGTGGGTTGGTTTAGGGTCTCCCGGAAGTGGCCAAGGCCCGCAAAAGGATCGCGACGGCTTCCGCGCGGGTGCTGGCCCCTCCCGGCCGGAAACGTCCGTCAGGATAGCCTTTCACCAGTCCAAGCTGAGCCGCCTGGGAGAGCCATGCCTGGTCATCAACCGGAAGGGTTTCGGTATCTGAGAAAGGCAGGGGTTGGGGTTGCGGTAGGCTGTAGCCCAGTTTTAGCCCCTCATCCGTATCGGGGTAGGGCCTCTCCTTTTCCGCCTGGGGGCAAATAGATACGCTTTTTAAGCGCGAAAGGCGCGATCGATGGCCTGTTCCAGTTCCTCCATGTGGGGAAGGGTATAGCGAAGGGTCGTGGTGAGGTTTTGGTGCCCTGCCAAAGCGGCGACGGAAGAGATGTCGGTTCCGCTTCTCAAAAGGCTACGAAGAAAGGTATGCCGCAGGGCATGGGGATGAAGCCCGTAAGGGGCGAGGATTCGCTGGACGGTTCTGGGCGTGATGGGTTTGCGGGGGTCCTGGCGGCTGGGGAAAAGCCAGTCGCTGTTGGAAGGGAGGGTGCGAAGGTACAGCTGG
>JAHHQG010000010.1 GCA_018729555.1 Clostridiales bacterium
CGCTCTGACCGCCTTTTTCCTGCTTGAGCAACCACACTTTTTAGCTTAGAGCCTACCGAACCTTGACACGGCCCCAGTCTTGCCTTAAGATTAATTTCAGTGAGGTCTCCGTCTACCGAACCTTGACACGGCCGTGTTGGCTATGGACGATAGTCCGAAGAAATTACAGCGAGGGAATACCCACGACATTGCTTTTTCACTAGTGCCTGAGCAACGTGCTCTCTAAGCAAAGGTTGTCACAGCAATGTTGCTGGGAGGTGATGTTTTGATTTCAATTGAAAGGTAGCTTCAGGCAAGAGTCAATTATGGGGGGAGCTTATGAAGTGTTCCCTGGTTATGGCCATAGTAAACCGAACACGGGAACTCAATGTGTTTCTGCATTCGTTGGATAATAAGACATTTCGGGAGTTTGTGCTTATCGTTGTTGACCTAAATAATATAGTGACGACTGAGTGGTGCGTATTCTTGAACGCTACTATGGCAGGTTCCTAAATAGTTCATGTCCGTTCCGCTCCTGACCTGTCCCGGGCGCGGAGCGTGGGACTTAGGTATATTTCAGGTGAAATTGTGGCGTTTTCTGATGATGACCGTCTATATCAACTAGATGATCTCCTCAAGAAAGTGCTCGATATATTTGAGTCACACCCAGAGTGGCACGGAGTCTCTGGAAGGGCAACAATCCCCGAGGGAAAACCTGCGTTGATAAAATGGGCAACTAGACTAGGCTGACACCGTGGAACGTGTGGCGGCGGTCCGTATCCATTTCGATTTTTCTCCGGCTAACAGTGATCGAACATGTGGGCCCATTTGTTGAAGAACTATGAGGGGGGCGGGAACCCCATGGGCTCAGCAGAAGAAACAGACTGCTTAACTAGAATGATATCGAAAGGTTTTCACGTTCATTACTGCCCGGAAATCATGGTTTTTCACCCGGATAAAAAGGACGGACCGGAGCGAGCCAAAAGCAATGCCAGAGGAGAAAGCAATGCCAGAGGAGTAGGTAGAGTTTTACGTAAATGGGGTCCTAGGCTCCTTTTTTCCCGTCTAGCCGCGGGTGCCCTATTGCGTTGGGTAAGGAATCGCTTTCGTAAGAATCCGCAGGAAGCTCTACGCTTCCGCGAGCAATTCTTCGGCTACTTGTCGGGTTTCTGGTCATGAATGTTTTAGCATTTATCTTGGGGCTTTCCCTCTGGGTAGACCGCGCTCCGTTTTTCCCGGGGGCATACGTAGCGCCTCTGAGCGTGGTTATAGCCGGACTTGCGCTTATCCCTATAACGCTTATCAAGAGAATAAACATACCGCTTCCACTAGTTCCCATGCTCTTGGCCTTCTGGCTTACCAGCCTAGGAGTTCTATCCCTAACTTGGGAACCATATTACGGTATACATGTCTCAGAAAGATTCGCCTCCTTCTCCAGACAGCTGATTGCTCTATGGGGCGGAATAGCTTTGATGAACGTTGTAGCCGTCCTGAGTTCAAGCGAACTCACACGACGATCACTCGCTTTAGGAGTAATGGCAGGGGGCATTGTCTCTTCCATTGGGGGGCTGTTTCCACGGGTTCGCGGTTTGTTCGGTTTGTCGAACTTCCCTGATCGCGCATCTGGCTTTGCAACAGAGCCCGCACATTTTGCCACCATGTTGGTTATTTTTGGTTTGCCTTTCGCAGCAGCGCTACTCGGTGGCGCAAGATGGGCAAAATTGATGGGCTTAGTAGGGCTTCTTATATACACTTTAGGTATAGCCCTTAGTCAAAGCGCGGTAGGGTTCTTTTTGACCACGGTCTGGATGGTGGTGTATCTCTTCGCTGGGCTCTCTAAATTCATTGGGCACTCCAATAAAACAAGTCCAGCTGCATCAAGGCTGTTTCTTCTAGCCTTGCTCCCTATTATCTTTAGCGCTATTTTGGCCTGGCGTAAGCCAGAATACACCATAACCCAGCTTGGCGCTGTACTTGGGGGGCAGGCTACCGTATCGTTTTGGGACAGAGTCGGAGGGTTCATCGGGGGTTTCATTTTCTGGCTTCACGACCCCTTGTCGTTGTTAGGTTATGGGTTAGGCGGACATGGTTACCGCATAGCCGAGCTGTTGCCCCAGGAACTGGCTAATCATATCCTTTCCGTAAAGTCTAAGGCTTTTCCAGCTCTCAATTCTCTAGTGGGAAGGGCTATGAGTGATGGAGGGGTTATAGCGTTTCTACTCCTTATCGTAATCTTCCTGCAGGGAATTGTAAAAGCACAAAAAGCCGGCGGGCCCTTCGTAGCCACATGGATTACTGTTTTCTTCGCCGTGACTATTGGAGGCCAGGGGTCGTGGTCTTCACCCATTTTGTGGTTTTGGTTCGCCTTTTTAACACACCATCAACAAAGGAGAAGATGGCATGAAGGTTGTCATAGAAGACGGGCTTACCTTGAAGCGTAAAGGAGGTATTGGTCGTTACTCGCGGTTCTTAATCGATGGCTTACAGCAAATGGGTCTCACACCCGTAGTACCCTCCAAGCCCTCCCTGGCTCAAGGTCGCTCTTTAAACAGAGCGATGTACTTGGTTTGGTTAAACACGTTTTTCCCTTTACGATGGTCAACCCAGGGTGAAGTAGTGCATTTTACAAACTACGTGGTACCGTGCTGGAAACCAGCAAAGATACCTTGGGTTGTAACCATTCACGACCTAGCTGTCTGGAAGATTCCTGACACTTTTCCAAGCATTTACGTGAAATACCTTAGAACGGCCATTCGCAAGGCACTAGAAAAGGGAGATTTCTTCATTGTGGTCTCGAAAGCCGTGGGCAGAGAGTTGCTTGATACATTCCCCTTCTTCAACGAAGAAAATTTGGTCCACATCCCCAACGCTGTGCACCCCATTTTTCTAGAAAATTGGAGAACCCCCGCTGAGCGGCTATCTATCCGCCAGGGTTTGGGGCTACCGACAGATAGTCTAGTACTCCTTTACGTAGGAACCTTGGAAGCTCGGAAAGGACTACCCACCTTGTTTAGGGGTGTCTCTCTTGCCAGAGAGAGAGGGCTGCCTGTGTATCTGATTCTAGCAGGCAACCTTGGGTACGGTTTCCAGCTTCCCTCTCCTACCTCCTGGTGGAAGCATATTCCGGGACCTTCCGATGCAACTCTGCGGGATTTGTACGACGCTGCTGACGGAGTTGTACTCCCCTCTCGCTATGAAGGATTTGGCCTTCCTATTATTGAAGCCATGGCTCGGGGAACTGCGGTCTTACTTAGCGACATTCCCGTTTTTCGGGAAGTAGCCGGGGAACTAGGCATCTACTTTACCTCTGAAGATCCAGAAGCCCTCGCGGAATCTATAGAGAAACTGGCAACAAGGAGTAAAAATGAAGCGGAAGGAGTTTCTGCTTTGCTTCGCACTAAGGCCTTGGAATATGAACCTCTAAAAGTTTTGGCAAAGTACGTTAGCCTTTATGAAAAGGTAATGAAAAGAGGAAAGTAGAGAGGGAAAAGAAATGAGGAAACCCAAGCTTTTGTTCATAGCATATCGCTATCCGGACCCTCCTCTACGAGGAGACCAAGTGCGTTCCCGTGGCTTCATAAAAGAGCTCTCCTCCTTTTTTGACGTTTCCTTCGCATACTTTACTGATGAGGGCGAGCACAAAGATCCTTCGCATGGATATGTTCGCTATTATAAGCTAGAGCATGCCAGTCAAGGTCGCTTTATCTATAACATGGTGCGCTCACTTCGCTCGAAAACGCCATTGCAAGCCAATTTTTTCCTTACTACCAAGGCTTACGAGGAAATCAGAAATCTCGTACGAAAGCATGATATCGTTCTGGGACAAACAATCCGAATGGGAGAGTTACTCAAGGAAGCAGCCCTTTTAGGTAGGCATACCCGCATTATCTTGGATTTTGTAGATGCCCTCTCCCTTAATATGCTGGAAAGAGCTGAGGTTTCGCCCACACCACTAAAATCTTTTCTGAAAATAGAATCCAACTTGATAAGACGCTATGAGGAGGATCTATTAAAACTTATTGATAAAGGGTTTGTAATATCTCTGAGAGATAAGCTCTACCTCGGACAAGTGAACAAAATCAAATTAATACCCAATGGCGTTGACCTCGACCGCTTTCCCTACCTATGGGAACCCAAAAATGAGGGCTACATTGTATTTCTCGGAAGAATGAACTACCCTCCTAACGAAGACGCTGTTAGCTACTTTGTAGAGCAAATCCTTCCTATTATACAAAAGAAGAGGCCCGAAACTAGGTTTCTTATAGTGGGCGCTGATCCTTCCCGCAAGGTACGAACCTTATCACGAAAGGCAAGAGGCGTACAGGTCTTAGGGTTTGTGCCAGACGTTGTCCCCTACCTAAAGGCCGCCTCTGTCTTCGTGGCTCCTCTTCGCAGAGCCACAGGCCTTCAAAACAAAGTTCTCGAAGCAATGGCTGTCGGCGTTCCGGTGATAGCTAGTCCCAAAGTAGTTCAAGGCTTAGGTGAAGAAAGTAGTACTTGTCTATTGACTGCCGAAAACGCTGATGATTTTGCAGAGAAAACACTGACCATTCTCAGTGATCCCGTCCTCAGCTTAAAACTCTCTCGTGCAGCAAGAGAGTTCGTGCAGGAAAGATTTGACTGGAAACTAATTGGAAAAGCTCTTATCGATGAACTTCTTAGTTGAGGAGAAGCTTACTCCGACACCGTGTGCTGCCAGCGGAGAAACTCCGGGTGGTCAGGAACGGAGTGCCGGACGTGCCCCTCTACGCCAGTCCTGAGAAAGAGCCCCCCAGGCTCATCATGGTGACCCGCTTCGCCCCGTAAAAGGACCAGGGCCTCTCTTCAAGGTGCTTACCGGGCTCAAAGCCCTTCCCTGGAGTCTGTATCTTGTGTGGAATGGCTCCCTCCTCCCGGAGGACAAGGCCCTGGCGGAGGCGCTTGGGCTAAAAAAGCGGGTACGGTTTCTTGGGGCGTGGCGGGTCGTGGCGGAGCTTTTGGTGGGGGCACAGGTCTTCGTCCTTGCCTCCAAATGGGAAGGGCTTCCCCTTTCTATCTTGGAGGCCATGCGGGCGAGGCTGACAATGGTGGCCACGGACGTGGTCGGTGTGAGGGAGGCGGTGGAGGAGGAAAGGACAGGTTTTCTTGTCCCGAGGGGGGATGAGGAAGCCCTAAGGGAGAGGCTCGCCCGGCTCCTTCAAGACACTGCCCTAAGGCTCTATATGGGGACGTCGGGTCGGAGGCGGTACGAGGAGGCCTTCACCCTGTACAACATGCTGGAGGGGGTGTATAGGGTCTATGAGGAGGTGCTGGATTCGGGGACCCCGACTTAGAGCTGGTAAGATACTAGACGGTATTCCTCTCGCTGTTGGGGCGTTAACCCCTTGTTTCCAGGCTCTGTTAAGTGAGGAACCGATTAAGGACTAAATGGCATGTTTGGTAGCGTTTCGGATCTTGTGTAGCCTCACAAAAGCAAAAGCAAAAAGAGGTACCTGTTAGAGAAGCGGGAGGTACTTTATGCACGAGTTTATCGTTGACCCGAGGCGGCTGAACAAGGTGGTGCGGGAGGCGGTCTGCCAAGCCCTAGAGGCGGTGATGGAGGCCGAGCACGAGGTCTTCCTGGCGAATACGGAGGGAAGAAGAACGGGTACTATTCTCGAGATTTGGATACCAAGCATGGCTGCGTTGTCAAGGCCGATTTAAAAATCTCCCATTCTGGTCACTCGAAAATTCCCCCGGCGCCGGGATTCAAAGGCACCCACTGTCAATAGCGGATTAAAACTCCCCAAAAAAATCGCGCTCAATTCCCCACAAACAGCGGATTCAGTTCCCCAAAATCATCGCGCATCATTCCCCAGACATATGTTCGGTCTACGCGGTCACCTCCTCCTTCAGCGCATGGGTCACCCCGGCGCGCAGCTTGTCCTTCATCCGGTAGCTGTTGCCGCGGATGTTGATGGTGGTGGCGTGGTGCAGGAGCCGGTCGAGCAAGGCTGAGGCCAGCACCTGGTCACCGAAGCGTGTCCCCCAGTTGGTGAAGCTGGTGTTGGACGTGATGATCAGGGAGCCATGCTCGTAGCGCTCCGACACGAGCCGGAAGAAGTTCGCGGCGTCCAAGGCGTCAAGCGGCAAGTAGCCGACTTCGTCGCAGATCAGCAGCTTCGGCTGGGTGTAGATGCGCAGGCGCTTGTCCAGCCGTCCCTCTTGGTACGCCCGTCGCAAGTCGGCGACCAGCTTCTGCATGGTCACGAAGTAGACGCTCATGCGCTGCCGAATCGCCTCCATCCCCAGGGCCACCGCAAGGTGGGTCTTACCCACCCCCGGCGGTCCCAGGAAGATGACGTTGCTGCCCTCCTGGATGAACGTTAGGCTGGCCAGTTCGCGGAT
>JAHHQG010000011.1 GCA_018729555.1 Clostridiales bacterium
CCAGCTGTACCTTCGCACCCTCCCTTCCAACAGCGACTGGCTTTTCCCCAGCCGCAGGAATCCCCAAACCCCCATCACCCCCCGCACGGTGCAGCGGGTCCTCGCGCCGTACGGGCTTCACCCCCACGCCCTCCGCCATACCTTCCTCCGAAGCCTCGTGCGGAGCGGGACCGACATTTCCTCCGTGGCGGCCCTGGCAGGCCACCAAAACCTCACCACCACCCTCCGCTACACCCTTCCGCATATGGATGAGCTGGAGAAAGCCATCGACCGAGCCTTCCAAGCCTGAAAAACCGTATCCTTCCCCCGAAGGAGGCTCCGCCATGCACTGCCCCTACTGCGACCACCCCGAAACCGTGGTCCTCGAAACCCGCTTGAAACATCACGGCCGTACCGTCCGCAGACGGCGCGCCTGCCCCCATTGCAGCGCGCGCTTCACCACCTACGAGGAGGCGCGGCTCTCGCCGTTCAAGAAACAGCCCAAGGACCCCTCAACGGCCACCTCTTAACCACCCGGTGCATTCCGTTTCTTTTCTCTGGTATACTTTATTCACCGGGGGTGGTGGATTTGCGTTACAGCCCACGTCTTCGCGAGGCCCTTGCCCAAGCCAAGGTCCTCTCCGATGGGAAGGGCGCCGATCTTCCGCGCCTTCTCCAGGCCCTTCTCGGCCAAGACCCGCTGGCGGCAACCCTCCGGCATCTTCGCTTCCCCGTCGAGCGCGCCATCGACCGCGCCCGAAGCGAGCCTCCAGCGAGGGACGTGCGCCCGGGTTTCTTCTACAGCGACACGCTGCAGTCTTTCCTCACGGAGGAAGCGGCCCGGCAGGCAACGCTCCTTGGAAGCACCATCATCGAGCCCTTTCACGTGGTGGCGGTTTTCCTCACGGTTCCCCGCTACCGCTACGGCCACTGGTTCGGTCGCATGCTTCTCCGGTCCTTTATCACCTTCAACCGCTTCCTTCATGCCTATACCCGGCTGGCGGGACCGGTGGAGGGCCTCCGCCAGCTCGCCGCCGAAAGACCGGCGGCCCGGGTTTACCCTGAACCTTCCGCCAGTGGCGGAGCCAAGAGCCAGACCATGTCTCTTCGCCTCCGGGAGGAAACCATGCCGGAGGGCATCCGTCGAAACCTCACGGAAGAGGCCCTCCAGGGACGCCTGCGGACGGTTTTCAGACGGGACGAGGAACTTCAGCGGATGGTGCAGATCCTCGCAAACCCCGAGCGCCACAACATCCTCCTCGTGGGCGAACCGGGAGTGGGCAAAACCGCCCTGGTGGAGGCCCTCGCCCTCCACCTTGCGGAACACCCTTCAGACCTCCGAGAAACCGTGCTTTTGGAACTGGATCTCAACGGACTCCTCAGCGGGACCACCCTCCACGGCCAGCTGGAGGAACGCATCGCGAGGCTTATCGATTTTTTGCGAAAGCATCCCCACGTCATCGCCTTCGTGGACGAAATCCATACCATCACAAGGGCAGGCCAGCATCCTTCCGCCATCCCCCTTGTCGATACCCTCAAGCCCTTCCTTGCCCGTGGGGAGATCCGCATGATCGGGGCCACCACCCCTTTCGAGTACCGGCGGGACCTGGCCAGCGACACCGCCTTCCTCCGCCGGTTCCAAGTGCTGCAACTTCCCGAGCCGGGGCCTTCGATGGTCTTCGACATCCTCTCGTCCCTCGCCCCGGGGTTGGAGGAACGCTACGGCCTCGGAATTCCCGAAGACGTCATCCGCTACGCCGTGGAGCTTTCAGGCCAGTACATCCACGACCGGTTCTACCCCGACAAGGCCATCGACCTCCTCAAACAGGCCCTTTCCATGGCCGCCCTCCAGGACCGGAAACACGCCGCCCTTTCCCGCGAAGATCTCGAAAAGGCCCTTTCCCACCGGTACCATATCCCCTTAAACCTCATGGGACCGGAGGAAAGGGAAACCCTCAAACACCTCGAAACCCGGCTTCTTCGAGAAATCATCGGCCAGGACGAGGCGGTGCAACGGGTGGCAAAAACCATCCGGCGGGCCCGGGTGGGCCTCCGGGACCCCCGCAGGCCCCTCGCCTCCTTCTTCTTCGTCGGGCCTACAGGCGTCGGAAAGACGGAACTCGCCAAGGCCATCGCGCGAACCCTCTTCCACGACGAAAAGGCCCTCCAGGTCTTCAACATGGCGGAGTACGCCCACCCCGAGAATTCCATCCAGCGCCTCATCGGGACCGGCCTGGGCTACCGCGACGCCGAAAAGGGCGGGCTTCTCACCGAAGCCGTACGCAAGCGCCCTTACTCGGTACTCCTCTTCGACGAGATCGAAAAGGCCGATCCCCAGGTCTACGACCTCTTTCTCTCCATCCTGGACGAGGGGCACATCCGCGACGCCGAAGGCCGCATCGCCAACTTCTCCCACTGCATCATCGTCTTCACGTCCAACGCTGGCGGGAGCCTTCCGAAGGTAAACCGCGTCGGCTTCGCTCCCGATGACGAGGAAGACGCCTTTGAAGCATACCGGCAACAGGTCAAACGAAACCTTGAGGCAACCTTCCGGCCCGAATTCCTGGCCCGCCTCGATCACCAGATCGTCTTCCGGCCCCTGGGCGAAAAGGAACTGGCGCGGATCGCCGACCGCGCCCTGGCCACGGTAAAAGAACGGTTAGCCGCCCGGGGAATCGCCCTTACCTACGATCCGGCCGTTCCCTCCTGGATCGTGGGTCAGCTCCCCTCCTTCGACTACGGCGCAAGACCGATCAAACGGCTGGTGCAGGACCACGTGGAAACCCCCCTGGCGGACGCCATCCTCGACATGGACGCCGATAAAGAACCGGCCCTCCATATCGCCCTCACGCCCGAAGGAGAACTCACCTTCCAAAGACTTAACTGAAACACAAGGAATACGGCCGGTAAAGATTCCGCCTCTTCGGGGGAGGCCCTCGGCCCGCGAACCATACGGCAGGCCGCAGCGGACGGCTCCACCCGCGCCAGCTTTGGGGTTTTGTGGTATCTTTTAAGTGTCCACCACTTCCCGGAACGAAAGGAGGGAAAACGATGGCGTACTGGATTCAAGAAGGGCCCCAGCGCTTTACCGCCTATTGCGATCCCTGCACCCGCGCCCTCCTGGAGAGGGGCTGGATCTTCGAAGCGCAGATCATGGCCCACGGGGACGACGACCTCGCGGCAGCGGAAAGCGCCCGTTGCCCTGGATGCGGAACCGTCTGGCGGCAGGAAGGCGTCAAGGCCGCCAAGGCCAGCTGAGACTATTCAACCCGAAAGGAGGAGGAGGAAACCATGATCACCGACGACATGAAGGAAAAGGCCCGAAACCTCGCCGTCCAGCACGGCCTGGACCCCGACTCCGAGCCTTTCCGGTGGATCCGGGTCCGGAACCAGGAACAGCCGGTGCTCTACGCCGACCGGACCACCGTCGATCAGTTGATGAAAATCTACGGCCTCAGCGCCGATATCATCGACCAGGGCTTTGAACGCTTCGACTCCGGAATCCTGGTGGCCTGGGCCAAGGCCAGGGTCACCGATGGCGCGAAAAGCCGTGTCTCCCTAGGGGCCGTGAGAGCTCCGGCCCACTCCGCCTTCGAAATCGCCAACGCCCTCATGAAGGCGGAAACGAAGGCCGTCCGCCGCGCCGTCATCCGCTTCCTGGCCCTGCCGGTGGTGGACGAGAGCGAACTCGACACGATGGAAACCAGCCCGGGAACCGAAACATCGCCAGGCCAACCTTCCCCGGCTTCCCCTCCCCCGGCTTCTCCCCGGGCCGAAGAAAGACCGGAGGAACTTATCAAGGAAATCCAGCAACTGGCCAACAGCCTCCGGGAAATCCAGGGCGACCTCACGGTGAGAAGCACCGTCTGGAACGCTGTACCAAGAAAGGTTTCGAAGCCCGAGGACTATTCCCTGGAGGAACTCCGCCGCATCCGCAACGCCCTCCAGGCAAAACTCCGCGACAGCAGCGCCTAGACCCCCCTTCCCAAAGGGCAACGACCCCACGGCCACGTGGGGTCTTTTGCCTTTGTTTCGCTTTGTCTTTGAGCGTATTCTTAACCTTGATCGGAGAAGGAAGGGGATCATGGTGCGGGTGACGCCTCTTGAGGATCTTTCCAGCAGCTATCTTCTCATCCATGCACCAGGAGGACCCAAGCTCCGCTGGCTTCCGGAAGCGGAACTCTGGGGACCCGCTCTTTTCGCGGAGCTTTTCCCTAACCACTCCAGCGATTCCCCCGCCCTCGTCAAGCTCTTCGATCGCGGCGTCAAGGCTTATACGGACGTCCTCCACGAACGCGCCCCTAACCCCTACCGCGCCGCCAAACAACACACCCCGCCCTTCGATCCCGTCGAATACGGCGAATGGCTCGCCGCCGACCACTACGCCCTCCACTACCTGGAACGGGCCTACACCGAAAGCCTTTTGCAAAAACCCTGGCCAGACATCCCCTCCCTCTTCACCCGGGCCTATACCCAGCGCCTCTTCTTCGTCGTGCGAAGCCTCATCCTGCACTTCGAGGCCCAGATCTAGCCCTCTCGCTTTTTTGCGTATACTTTTCTTAAGTGGAGGTGGCGCCTTTGGAGCGTCTGGAACGCCCGTGGGTTTCCCTCGGGAAAATCGCGACCGCCAAAAGCCTCATGGAGCTTTATCTTTGGCCGACCCCCTCCGGGCCCAAGCTGGTCCTGGAAGGGGTGCAGTACGAACCGCGCCTCACCCTCCGCCATTACCTGGACCTGGGATGGTTCCTCACCCTGGTGGAAGAGGTGGTGTCGGAACGGTTTAAAACACGAGGAAAAATCGAATCCTACAAGGGCAGCCAGGGACGCTCCCGCGTCCTTGAAGTGCGCTACCTGGCCGACCGCAACTACCCCTACCAAGTCGTTCTGCACGAAGGACCCGGCGAAACGGTCGGCAAGGGCATCGTCAAACCTATCCGACTGGACCAGAAAATTTTGCTGGCGGCCGATGAATGGGGCATCAAAAGCTGGCTCCTGGAGGCTCGCCAGCTGCTTCAGCTAGAGCTCCAGCGAACTCACAAGGAAGGAGGCCGGTCATCCTATGCCGTCCCCCTCTGACACAGGCGCCATCCTTGAAAAAGGGCGAGAAGCCTTTTCCCGAATCCAAAACCTTCTAGGGCGCACGCCCGGGCGCTACCTGTACGACCTCCATCGTGAACCCGAAGAACCGTCCAGCTACGAGCTCATCCAGGCCGCCGGAAGCTGGGAGAAGGCCCTTTCAGCCATGGGCGTCGAACGAGCCCGGGCCGGGGGGCCCCACTACACCGACGAGGAGCTTCTTTCATCCCTGCACGCCCTCCTCCAAACCCTCAACCCCCACGAACGCCTCACCACCCAAAAGGCGGCCCGCCACTACGCCAGGGGAGAGCTCCTGGCCCACCCCGCCACCTACATCCTCCGCTTCGGTTCCTGGCGCAACGCGCTCTCCGCCGCCAGGGACCCGGCCCGGAAAAAGAAGAACTGAGCTCGCCGTTTCCACTCAGCCATGCCCGCGCTTTATGAGGGCCGCCGGAAGGATATCCTCCCGCCCTTAAAAGGCGGGATCGCGTTTTGGGGTATTATGGATTCGAGGTGATGATCGCTGAATCACATCATTTTAATCGGCCGGTTGACGGCAGACCCTGAAATCAAAACCCTTGAAAGCGGCACGTCGGTGGCCCGCTTCACCCTGGCGGTGGATCGGCCTTTCACCAATGCCCAGGGCGAAAGGCAACCCGACTTTATCCCCGTGGCGGCATGGGGAAAGCTCGGGGAACTGGTGGGCCAGTACCTTGCCAAGGGGCGGCAGGTGGCCGTGGCGGGAAGACTTCAGATCCGAAGCTACACCACCGACGACAACGAGCGGCGGACCTTCGCCGAGGTGGTGGCCGACGAGGTGAAGTTTCTCGACCGCCCGCACAAAAACGAGATCCCCGCCGATGAGGACGATGAGGAAGATGTTCCCTTCTAGCCGCCGCCAAAGCGGGGTTTGGGCGGCTTTTAGCGGGCCGCAGCGCAAAAAGGGTGGTGAACATGGAGCGTGCGGAGCTTACGCCGGTTATGCGAGAGGGGGCCATAATG
>JAHHQG010000012.1 GCA_018729555.1 Clostridiales bacterium
CGCGGGAGAATTTCTATGAGGAATTAAAACGAACATGGAAAGGGCTGTAACTTAATTGATTCGGAACGCACCGGACGTCCGGCCGTCGATCCGGAACTCGTCATGCGGATCATCTTACTTTCTTACCTCTTCAATCACTCTGAACGGGAACGCTTTCAAACGCTCCCCATGCACGCCGGTGATTTGTGGTTCTTAGGGCTCGATTTCGAGTCCGTGCTTCATCCGGAGGCCGGGGGTCCACGGCTTCCGGATCGCACGACCGTGGTCAAAACACGGAAACTTTGGCGCAGGCATGGCATTTTTGAGAAAGCCATGCGCCATGTGGTGGATCAGTGCATCGCCGCAGGGCTCGTTCAGCCGGAAGTGCATGTCGCAGTGGACGGTACGCTTGTCCGAGCCAATGCTTCCATCCACAGCTTAAAGCCCATCACGCCGGCCCCCGTGGAGTCGCTTGACGCTTATTTGGCCCGGCTGGAGGAAGAAGATCGTTCGTTTTCCGACGGCGGAGACGAAGACGACTCCTCTCCGTCTGACCTCCATCCTCCCGATCCGGGCCCAAACCTTTCATCCCCCGGCTCCCCTTCGGCTTCGTCGGGAAGGCCACCAAAGAAGCCGGGCGATTTTCGGGGGGAGCGGTTTTCCAACCGGACCCACCGGAGCATGACCGATCCGGATGCCCGCCTTTATCGAAAAAGCTCCGGCCAAGAAGCCCATTTGCGTTATCTCATTCATCACACGGTGGACACACGCTCCTCCGTCATCTTGCGAACCCAGGCCAAGATCATCACGGGCACTGCGGAACGAGAGGCCGCCCTCGAAGCGCTGCTGCACATCCGGCGTGAGCATCCCTATCTTCGCATTCAAAGCGTCTCCGGGGACGGTGGATATGCCGATACGGAAACGCTCGATCGGCTTTTGCAGATGGACATCATTCCCCTCATTCCCGTGCGATCGCTTCAAAAAGAAGCGCTCTCCGGGTGGCGCCGAGCCGTCCGGGATCCGGAGAAAGCGCGCAAAAGATGGAGCAAGATCAAGGCGGTGCTCGTTCGGAACAAAGTTCGTCGCCTGAATGGTCAACCGCATGACCGAGCCAAACGGACGCGACGCGTCGTCATTGAACGTCTTTTTGCCGAAGGCAAAGCGCAGCACGGCTTAAGCCGTGCTCGAAGCCGTGGCTTGGAAGCGATGCTGGGGAAGCCATCCTGACGGCTGTGGTGCAGAATCTCAAACGATTAAGCCGGTATGTGCAGAAACGCCCACAGACCGGGGGTTCCGTGTGCCTCAAACCGGCATACGAAAGGCTCACAAGGGGAGTGGCCGCATTTTTGACGGTTCTATTCGTTATGACGTCACACCTCGTCAGGCGAAGATGGTCGATCCAGTGGACTTAATTCACCAGCCTTTTAGTGATTGCTCATGGTGACAATTTTACAACCTTGCTGTACAATGAGAATCAGCGTTCCTTCGGAAGACTCTGCTCGCCTGAGGTGTACTATTATGCTCAGGACATCCCATCGGGAGAACCCTCACCTGTTATTGTGGGCTAAGGCCGGTGATAACAGAGGAGGCGCTTACCATCCGTTGCTGTACCACACGCTTGATGTGGCCGCTTGCGCGGATAGGCTCTGGGAACACACCCTGACGCCCGCAGCACGGGCTCAGGTGGCTCAGGCGTTTTATCTCAACGAGGACGAGGCTCGACGCCTGGCGGTTTTTCTGGCAGGGGTTCACGACATCGGCAAGGCCTCCCCGGCCTTCCAGCGCAAAGTGCCTGAACTACGTATAGCCTTGGAGGACTTGGACTACGACTTCGACGATCGCGGAATTACGGGCGCCCATCACAGCATAGTCAGCGCGTGGGTACTTAGCTCCTGGCTAAAAGAGGTTCTGAGTTGGGAACAACGTACTGCCCGCCGCCTCGCGCGGGTGGTGGGTGCTCACCATGGTGCCTGGCCTCACGCGGGAGCGTTGGCCGACCTTGGGGACAAAAGATTGGCCGATGTAGGTAGAAATCCCATCTGGTCTGAGAGTCGGGGGTTTCTTCTTAAGGCCTTAGCCGAAGTGGTGAAGCCGCCCCGGGGGGTGCGCATCAATTCAAACCTGAAGATGCAGAACGGAGTCTTGGTCCTTCTGGCCGGATTCATCACCGTGGCCGACTGGCTGGGATCCATGGAAGATTACTTCTCTTACGAAGACGCCCGGTTATCCGCAGAGGAGTACTGGCCTCTTGCGCGAGAGCGGGCACAACGGGCACTTAAAGCCACGGGCTGGTTGGATGCCTGGCAAGGGGACAGTACGGTGCTCCCCTTTGAAAGTCTCTTCAATTTTACCCCACGTCCGTTTCAAGAAAAGGCCATCTCCCTGTCGGAGAAGGTGGAGCACCCGGCACTCCTCATCGTTGAAGCGCCCACTGGCCAGGGAAAGACCGAGCTGGCTTTGTATCTTGCCGACGTGTGGCTCCAAACCCGAGGGGGGCGTGGCCTCTACATCGCCATGCCCACCCAGGCGACGAGCAACGCCATGTTCGGACGATTACGTGACTTTTTAGCGCGCCGATACCCCGAAAAACACGTTCCCGTCGTCCTAGCCCACAGTTTCGCCGAGGATGTTCTTCCGAGACTACTGGAGGAAGGAGAGGACAAAGGAGAAGAAGTCATAACGGTGCATTCCTGGTTTTTACCGCGCAAGCGGGCTCTTCTTGCTTCCTTCGGTGTGGGTACGGTGGACCAAGCGCTTGTCGGCGCGCTCCAAGCGCGCCACCATTTCCTGCGCCTGTTTGGTTTGGCCCACAAGGTAGTCATCTTCGACGAGGTACATGCCTACGACACGTACATGGAACACCTTTTTGAAAGATTATTGACCTGGCTCCGCGCGGTAGGCACTTCCGTCATCGTACTTTCCGCCACACTTCCCGAGGGGACACGGAAGAAAATCGCAAGGGCTTGGGGCGCTCCGTTCGAAGATCTTAACCATAACGAAGTACCTTTTCCCCGGCTGACGTTGGTAACTCCCCGGGAAGAACGGGGTACGACGGTCCGAGTTAAGGTTCACCCCCTGCCTACACCACCGGATCGAGAGGTGAAGTTAAATTGGTTAAAACCACCAGAAACGGAACCCGACCGGCTGGCCTCTTGTCTGAAAGAACGCTTGGCGCAGGGCGGGTGTGCTGTAGTGATCTGCAACACGGTAGACAAGGCGCAGACGGTGTACAGTGCGGTGCGCGATTACTTTGCGCCTGAGGAGCGCCTGCTCTTTCACGCCCGAATGCCTTTTGCTTGGCGGACCGAAGTAGAAGAGGAAGTTCTGCGCCTCTTCGGGAAAAACGGTGCGAAAAGCGGGGAGCGCCCAAAGCGCTTCGTGCTGGTTGCCACACAAGTGGTGGAGCAGAGTCTAGACGTAGATTTTGACTTCATGGTGAGCGAATTGGCACCAGTAGACCTGCTCATTCAGCGGGCCGGGCGCCTGCATCGCCACGAAAACGAACACGAAAATGAAAAGATTTATCGTCCCAATGGTTTGCAGGAGCGCCAATTGTGGCTTTTAAGTCCCGGAAATTCACTCACCGCGCCGGATTTCGGTTCCAGCCGCTTCGTGTATGCTCCCTACATCCTGTGGCGCACTCTACTGGCACTTCAAAGCCGATCGACCTTACGTCTGCCGGCCGACACGGACGAACTCATTCGGTTGGTGTATCGTCCCTGGGAAGGGAATCTTGACCCGCTCGTGGCTTCCCTTGGTGTGGACGATTCGGGGAAAAAGGCCCTGAGTCGGAAGCTAGAAGAAGCCTGGAAGGATTGGCAACGTCAGACCGAAGACGCAAGCTCTCAGGCCAAAGTACGACTCATCGTCCGGCCTGACAAAGATGTCCTTCCGGAAAGTTGGGCCGAGGATCTAGACGACGATGAAGAAGCCCTCAAGCACCCTGATCTGAAGGCGTTGACCCGGCTGGTCGAGCCAAGTATCACGTTGCTCCCTCTTCATAAGCAGCGCGACGGTCGACTCACCTTGGAACCGGAAGGAGAATGGGAAGTAGACAACTGGCAGCACCCCGACGACGAAATGGCGAGACGAATGCGCCGCTACCTGATTACTGTACCTCACAGAGAACTGAGCCGAATACCAGATATGCCCGAAACGCCTCGTACCTGGAAGAAAGTGGCCGGGTTGCGTCACGCTCACCCCGTTTTTTTCGAAGAGGGACAAGCCCGAATCGGCGCTTGGGTACTCACGTTGGATCGAGAGTTCGGTTTACGTCTGCAAAAGGAGGGAAGGACATCGTGACCCAGCCGTCCTATGACTTGCTCCGGGAGCCATGGATTCCCGTGGTTCGATCCGATGGCTCCTTCGATAGCCTTGGCTTACGTGATGTGCTCTTTCAGGCCCACGAATTGCGGGCGGTAAGCGGTGAGACCCCCGTCGTCACTGCAGCCATCTACCGCCTGTTGCTCGCCGTGTTATACGCCGCCCTAGGGATGCCCAACTCCGACACCTGGGAAGATATTCGGGCGCAAGGGCGTTTCCCCTCCGATAGGCTGGATGCGTATCTGAATCGCTGGTCGGACCGTTTCGACCTCTTTCACCCGAAGCGCCCTTTCTTTCAGTGGTCCGACGATCGAGTGTCTAAGAAGTCAATTATCGACCTGGTCCTTCACATGGCCTCGGGGAACAACGCCACTCTATTCGACCACCACCACGAGGCCCAGAACGTAGCGCTGACCCCCGACGAGGCCGCCCGGTCGTTGCTGGCCGAGCACGCCTTTGGGCTTGGCGGACTAAGCGGTCTACCCCAAAAGTTTACCGATGCCCCCTGGGCGCGAGGTGTGATCTTTCTCGCCGAAGGCACGACCCTCTTCGAGACCTTGATGTTTAACTACCTGCTCGAACGCCACTGGAGCACGGTACCATTTTCCAATCCCGAGGTTGACAGGGCGTTCTGGGAAGCGGACGACCCGTTATCCCCGAAACGGGATCGTCCCCTGGGCGTGAAAGATTACCTCACCTGGCCAAACCGTCTGATTTGGCTATTTCCCGAAATTGACTCCGATGGACGGTTTCTGGTTCGCCAGGTGACCAGAGCTCCAGGTTTGACTCTCAACAAGAATTCCTTACGCGACCCGTACAAGCATTACCAGCAGTCCAAGAAAAGCGGGTACACCGAACTCCGCTTTCGGGAAGACCGGGCGTTATGGCGGGATAGCGTTTCTCTATTCCAATTACAGTCCGAAGATCATTGGCCCCCCCGCCCCGTGGCCTGGCTGTCGGATTTATTCACCGATGGGCTGCTTCCCAGGGAAGCACGCTTGCGCTTAATGGCCCTGGGCATGGCGACCGATCAGTCCAAAATTAATTTTTTCCGCGAGGAGCACTTCCCGCTTCCTCAAGATTACCTCCGGGAGCCGAGCCGCGTAAACGATTTAAGCCTGGCGCTAGGTCTGTCCGAACAGGTCGGGGAGAAACTGGGACAAGCACTTCATCGGCTGGCGACCTTGCTTCTTTCTCCTGGGGGAGAGGACCCCAATGGTCGCCGCCCGGATCACAATCAAGTAAACGATCTGATGGGTCATTGGGGTGCGTTGCGGGCCTACTGGTCAGCCCTCGAGATTCCCTTCTATCAACTTGTTGTGGATTTACCCGTCCACGGTAGGGAAGCTCTGGAATCTTGGCGTGCCGAAGTAGAAAGGGTTGCGTGGCATGCTTTCGACCTGGCCGTTCGTTCCTTGGGAGAAACCCCTCGAGTATTTAAGGCTGTCGCCCGTGCCGAAGTTCAGCTTCGCGGATCTCTACACTGCGTCTTCTCTCCGGAGGACGAGCGGTGTTAGGGGCGGGCATCTCGCCGAAAAGGCGCAAGGAGTAGGAGGAGAAGCACGTCATGAGCACGACCCGCGAACCTCATCCTTTTGTCAAGTATCTCCTGGAGCTGGCAGAGGATCGGGCGGCGCTTG
>JAHHQG010000013.1 GCA_018729555.1 Clostridiales bacterium
AGGGCCCAAGAAGCTTTCCCCGTTAAGGAGGGCTTCCTTGAGGCCGGGGAAGGGTGGAAAGTCTCGCCGCTCTTCCGCCTCAGGAGAGGGTTTCCCGTCGGCCCAGGTCAGTTCTCGGACGCCGTTTGCCGTCCAATAAACGTAAACGGGACCCCAAAAGGCGTCGCTCTGCGTCACAAAGATTTGATCCATAAGAGCTACCCCCCTGGTATACCACCATTCTACTGCGGGCACTTTTTGGCATCGGCTTTCCACAGATGACGACAAGGTTTCGCTATACTGAACACCAGCTGGAGGTGATCCTCTGGCCCTGGAGGATTTGCCTGCAGAGACCGTCTGGCATTTTCTGGACAGGTTCCGAGAAGGTTCCTTCGTCTTCCTCATCGGCGACAAGGGGGTGGGAAAGACAGCCCTCCTCACCTGGGTGGCCCACGAGCAGAAAGGTCGGGCCGTGCTCATACGAGGTGCGGTAACCCTTCCCTATGAAGGAAAGGACATCCTTCTCTGGGACGACGCTGACGCAAGCCCATCCTGGCATGATGAGAAGCGCCTCAGGGAACTGTTGGCTCCCTTTCGGGCTGGGATCCTGGCCGGAAGGAGCCTCCCCTCTTGGGCGGAAGCCGAGATCATCCGACTGAAGATTCTTTCCGCGGAAGAGCTGCAGCATGTTCTGGAGCACCATTTCCCGCATCTCTTGCGGCTGAACCCGACGCTTCCCTGGTACGCCCTTACCGGGGGAAAGATGGGGTGGCTCTTGCCTCTCCTTCACCGTATGGAAAAGAAGGGAACGCTGGCACCGGATCACCTTCTTTTTGCCGTGGAGAGCCTTCTCCATCCGGGGTCCCGGCGTTATACCTGGCGTCCCGATGTCCGCAGCAATCCTTTGGACGCTCTCTTTTTCATGGCTGTGATCCTTCCCACCTGGGACCGGCGTGATGCCCTGGAGATCACGGGATGGGACATCTCGCCTTCTCTCTGGGAAACCTTTGTGTCTTTCCCGTTTGTGAAAGACCGGGGCCCGTGGCGTTTCCTCCCCGCTGAACTTCGGGACCGGCTTGTCCCTTTGATGGAAAGGGAGAAACCATGGCTGACCTGGGCATGGCGTCGGAAAGCATTACAGCTCCGACAAGCCGTTTCGGATCCCTCAGGTGGACTCCAAGGGGAAAAGGATCTCCTCGGCCTCCCTTCGGCGTCCCCCGCCGGCATTTCCGTGGACCATGTGAAGAGTTTGCTGGACACATGGCGCCGGGGGCGCTGGGACCCGGGTCACTCCCTTATCCAAACCTTCCGATCCAATTACCCTCATCTCCCGCAAGAGTGGGCAAAGGCGTGGGTCCTGAACGCCATAGAGGAGGCCCGGTTATTTCGTGATCGACCCATCCTCCAAGCCATCCTCCGCCACTATTACGTGGAAGGGCGCATGACCCACGAAGAGGTGGCGGCCCGATTGCATCTCTCTCGGGCCACCTACTTTCGTTACCACCGAGAGGCCCTGCAACACTTGGCCAGGCTTTTCACCGCCCCAGAAGAAGGCCTTTGAGACTCTTTTTGAGACTATCTTTGATACTTTTTTGATACTCCTCTCTCCTTCATTCCGCCCTTACGGTTCCAGTACATTCTTTACAGTATCTAAACCAACCGGTAGGGAGCGGAGATCAGGATGTGGGGTTATCGCCAGTTTCTTCAGGTCTTGATCCCTGTGCTAACGGTTCTTATCGTCAGCAGCGTCGCTTTCGCCATGATGGCGAGCAACACCGTCCCTCCATCCAGAGCTGGGTCCGGGGCCAACACCATCAGCGGCTATGCCGTAACCAATGTGAAGTACGACATTGATGACGGCAATGACACCATCATCGGCATTCGCTTTGATCTAGACCATTCTGCACGGATCGTCTACGCGAAACTCAGCGACGGGAACACCACTTACCTGTACAACTGCTCCCTGCAGTCGGGGAACACCTGGTCATGCAGCCCTGCCAATAACCCCATCTCAGTAAAAGATGCCATCGACCTGCAAGTGGTGGCAGCCCAGTAGCAAGGTAAACGTCAAGGGTGGCGGTCCGATCACCGCCACCCCGCCCACGAGGTGATCCCTTGACAAAACGGCAGGGACTCCTTGTGATCATCTTGGTCCTGCTGGCCATCTTTTGGGTCAGATGGGGACCTCTTTCTTTGGGAGGAACTGCCACTTATCTCAGTGTTTCCGGAGACAGTATGTTGCCCACTTACCGGGCGGGTGACATCGTCGTGGTACGGAGATCGCCGGACTATCAGGTGGGCGAAGTGGTGGCGTATTGGGATCCCGGGCTTCAGAGCATCATCCTGCACCGCATCGTCGGTACGGTCGACGGCCGTTTCGTCACCCGCGGTGATCACAATGCTTGGGAGGATCCCTACCAGCCCACCAAGGATGAGATACTGGGAAAGGCAGTCCTCCAGATACCCAACGCTGCGGGATACGTAGCTTGGGTTAAGCGCCCCGCTGTATATTTTTCCATTTTGGCGGTGGTCGGCATCGCTTGGGTCGTTTTCGAACTACGGGACATGAGAACGCAGACGAGGCGTCGGCGGCGTGTTCGGGGGCGGGCATCCAGACACGCCAAGCACCCATCCGGGGGATCGGTCCTTGCGTCCTCTTATCGCCTGTTTTTTTACCTCACCGCCGCCTTAGGGGTTTTGCTTTTGGGGTGGGGCGTTTATCTGGCGCAAAGCCCCCGGGTGGAGTCTATTATGCAGGTTCTCACGTTCATTCAGAGGGGTACGTTTTCCTATGAGGCAGATGTTTCCCAAAGCTCAGCCTATCCCGATGGAACCGTAAAGACGGGGGATCCTTTGTTCTTGGAACTTCTCCCTGCCGTCTCCGTGGTCTTTGATTATGAAGTTCAAGGGCAAACCCTGACGAACGCTGGCGGCAAGGCGGAGATGGTGGCTATTCTCCGGGGTCAGAGCGGGTGGTCACGGACCTACAGCCTAGAAGAACCCTTTAGTTTCGAGGGAATGGTGGTCCACCTGGAAGGTACCCTTCCCCTGGCCCAAATGCGTCAGGATGTGGAGACGCTCCAGCAAGAGACGGGGTACCGTTTCGATCGATATACGCTCACCATACGGCCCCAAGTCCAGCAACAAGGCATCTTGGCGGGAAAGCCGGTGGAAAGCCTTTTTGCCCCCGAGCTCACCTTCGAGTGGGAGCCCTTGATCGCAAAGCTAGCCTTTACGGATGCCGACAAACTTAAAGTTATCTTGAACCCAGAAAAGACGGGAAATATCAGTTTAACGGCTCAGATCCCCCGGCGCATACGGATCCTCGAGTGGGAACCCACCGTGGAAACCGTCTGGAAGGCTGCGATGCTAGCGGCCTTGGTTCTTTTCCTCACCGCTGGCTTCGCCTACCGGCGGTGGCAACGGGCACTGTGGATGGACCCTTTGAAGCTCTGGCAAATACGCGCGGGCTACCTCTGGGTGGAGAGCCGGGGATTAGGCCACATTTCCCAGGGGGCAAATGTCGTTTGGCTGGAGGATTTTGATAGCATCCTGAAGGTCGCCCGGGACTACGAGCGTTTTCTCTTTCATGAGGAACTGGAAGACGGCCAGCATTTCTTTGTCGTACGAGATTTGGACGTGATCTATGCCTTTAAGGGTAGCCCACGGCGAGTAGAACGCTTATCTCACCTGCGAGATATCAGCCGGGAGGTGACGTAAGGACGCCATGAGGACGGTTTGGGTTTTCCTCTTGCTGCTCCTCCTTATCGTCGGCGCCGTGGGCTCAGGCATCACGGCGGCCAACGACGTACCCGTAACCTACGCAGGGGTTGCCCAAAGACCTGTGCCTCAAGCTGCCGTCATCGGGGCCTGCAACACCTCCGTTTACGATCCAGATCAGCACCATGAGGTATGGGTGGTCAAAGAACGTTTCCAACCAAGACCGACCGAGGAAATATACCGATTCAGTCCGAACGACAGCATATGGTTGACAGGCCGCGGTTTCCCACAGGGCGCGTGCTTCGACTGGTACATCCAGGGGGTTATCGTCATCAAACTACTCGGCCGTACTGTTGTCATCCCCCTCCCTATATTCATGGCTCAAGGATCCCTTAATGTAGGTTTGGGGGTGTTTTCTATACACGTGGGGAACGTCCCCAGACAACAGTTCACTTATGGGTTATACGTGTCGAGGGCCGGTAACCCTGTGCTCGTCCAGCTCTTTACGGTCCGGTGAGGAGATGAGGCCCATTCCCCTCGGCATCGGCTGGTTGCTCTTATTTCTCGTGTGGGTTTTGGCTTCTCCTGTCGCAGAAGCAGCTCCTGTCAATGGCTTTGCCATCTCCCATATCCGCTACGACCTCGATGCCGCGAGGGATCACATTATCGGCCTCTCGTTCCGCTTCAGTCCGGCTGACGCGAGCCCCATAGACGTGACCTTTGTGGGAGGCTCAGGGACCATCTACTCGACGGACGGCCATCAAGCCGCCTGCCGAACCATGAGCCCGGGATCCGTCTACTGTCAGGTCGATGAACCTATTGAACCGGTCACCGCCTTGATGTTCTTCGTCGCTACCCCTGGGAATGGCGACGAAAGCGTGGTGGTCATCCCCCCGTCTCCAGCCGCAGGACCTGAGCCCGCCGCCGCTGAAGGCACCATCTGGGGTTCCGTCCGGTTCCTCAATGGGACCTCCCCTCAAGGCATTCAAGTCGCCCTTGATGATAACCAGGTGACGGAACCGGGAAGGGACGGTACCTATCGCTTTCCCGGCCTTCCCCTTGGGAACCATGTTCTGAAGTTGCAGGGGGATAACGACCTTTTGCTCGACCGCATCCTGGTGGACGGTACCCGTTACGACCGTTATCCGGTCGCCGTCACCCTGACAGCCAGGCGTCCCGTGGCACAGGTGGACTTCTACCTTACCCCCATCCTCACGGTGAGCTCGCCGGGTCCCAAAGCGGGCCCCGTCGAGGCGAAGGGTGTCCTTCCCCGTACCGGGGGCTCTACCTGGCCTTATAGCGCCGCCGGGATCTTCCTCATCGGGCTGGCCCTCTGGTGGCGCCGGCAGAGAGAACATGCATAAAAGAAGAAAGAGCGTTTGGTACTTTCCCCTGGATCGAAGCCTTCTACTGGCGGGGCTTATCTTATTTCTAACCCCGATATGGCTCGATCTGTACACCTATGCAGCCCAGCGCTTCTCCCATCATCCCCTCATCGCCTCCACTGGAAATACGGAAGACCCTGTTCTTCGAGGTTCCAATGCAGAGCCCTCATCCCGGGAGGGGGCGGCTTTCGAGCCGCCCTTTCTCTTGGAGATTCCCCGCCTGCAGCTGAGAGTTCAGGTGGGAGAAGGGGTGAGCCCGAAGGACCTGCGCAAGGGGCCCGGACACTACCCCGAAAGCGCCCTACCGGGTCAGAAGGGGAACCTGGCCATCGCCGGCCACCGAACTACCTATGGCGGTCCCTTTCGTCGCCTCCACGAACTGGTCGCCGGGGATGTCATCATCATCGCCAAAGGGGAGCAAAGCTTTCGTTACGTAGTTCAGAAATCCTGGGTCGTCCTCCCCACGGATCTTTCACCCCTCGACCCCACCGACATCCCCTCCCTCACCTTGACCACATGTGAACCTCCGGGGTCGGCCGCCTACCGGCTCATCGTGCGGGCAGTCCTGGAAAATCCCTGAAACGCCCTCCCTCTTCCGCCGCCCAGGGTCTTTTCGGCCCATCTTGTGGTGACTCTAGTCCTATACCCTCTCCCGCCGGTCCCACTCACAATGAAAGTAGCACCTTGAAACCGCTAGACCGATAAGGGCAAATCCGTCGAAAGGCGGGGACGCAAAGCCACGGGTCCTCGGGATCACCCCAGGATGGCCGGGCTGCCGAAGCTGGCGCCATCTTATCGGCCAGCGGGTGGAGGAGGGGCCTCATGGCGGGCCGCCGCACC
>JAHHQG010000014.1 GCA_018729555.1 Clostridiales bacterium
AGCGCGCGGGCGAGGTCACTCACGACGGCATCGAGTTCAGTCGCCGTGTAGCCCACTCCAACACCTCCCACGTAGTAAACGCTGAGACCCTCAGCCGCGCAGTGAGAGCGGGATCGGTTAAGCCGGGACGCTCCGCTAGAATCTCAAGGTCGTGGATCTTCAGCGGAAAGTCCACGCTCTCCTGAATCACAACGTTTAGCGCCTTCTCGGCCGACTGCTGCGTCATGAAAGCGGCATATAGGTAGCGCCCGGCGTCGCACATCGCCTGGGCGACGTCCACCTCGTCGGCCGCGATTTCCAGCCAGTCGCGCGTCGTTGGCTTCAACCGCTCAACTTCCAAAAAGACCGCTTTGATTCAAGTATACCGGTGGTCACCGATCCGAGAAAGCAGGAGTCTATCCATGGGGCCTGCCCGGCGAGCCCGTCTTCCTCGCCCACTTCAGAATTTCCTGCTGCCGCTTTGCCCACTCCATGAGCTCCGCCTTGGCGCGGCTCTTTTCCCAGTCGCGCCTAAAAAGGGGGGCCATTCGTGGTACACTGGCCCTGAGGTGGCCTGCTGTGACCCACCGCTGCGTTGAGGACCGGTCCATCCGCTTCCACCAGCTCGTGGCCGAAAAGCTCAGAGCTGACCCTCAAGGCGTTCTGGCTAAAGCTCGCCGGAACCTCGCCCACATGCGCCAAGAGCACGGCCCGAACTTCGAATACTACGCCGCCCGCTGGGAGGCACTACTGGACGGGCCGTTGGACGCACTTCTAGCCGTACTGACCTTCCCCGATGAGGCCGCCCGGGCCCTCCGTCAATACACGCCCTTCGCCGGCGTCCTCAGCCCCCAAGAGCGGTGGGCAGCCTTCCGGCAGTTTGTAACCGATTGGAGGACCCGCCATGCGCAGGGCCAGCTTGAGCACCTCATCGGGGCGGCCGGTGCCATTTTGGGCGACGACGCCCTCATCATCATCGGTAGCCAGGCCATCCTGGCCAAGCACCCTGCCCGCCTACCGCCAGAGGCCACGGCCTCCATGGAGGCGGTTATTGTGTCCCTGAACGCCCCGGACGGCTCGCGCTTGAGGGGAGACATCCTGTGGTTCGTAAACTGAAACTGACGGGGGAACCCATTCGGGTCGACGCCGAGCTGGCCCGTCTACCGGCCGTCTTCGCCCGTTACACCGACCTGGCGGCGGCCTTTCTCCATGGTAGTTACGGCACATCCGATCAGACGCCGCTCAGTGATGTGGACCTGGCCCTAGTCTACCGACCCGGCAGGCTCCCAACGTTGGACGAAGAGTTGCGGCTGATCGGGGATGTAGAGGATACCCTCGGCATCGAGGATGTTTCCATCACAGTCCTGAACCGGGCCCCGTTGCCTTTCCAGTTCCGCGTTGTCGCCAACGGCCGGCTGCTCTACTGTGCCGATGCGATCGCCTTGGCCGACTTCCAGGAGCGCGTCTGCAAGCTTTATGGCGACTTCGTGATTGATTACGAACGCTTCCTCGCCGAATACGATCAAGCCCTTTTGGAGGCGTATGGCGATGAGCGCTGAAAACTCCCCGCCTCAAATCGACAAAGAAAAAATACGAGACAAGCTGAATCTCATTCAGGAAAACCGCCGCCGCTTGGAAGGACTCCGAACCGGCGGTGTCGACCGTTTCCGACATGACCCCCTTGCCGAGGCGGCCGCTACCCGTATGTTGCAAGTATCGATCGAGGCCATGATCGACGTAGCCAATCACATCGTGGCGCGGCTCCGCCTGGGTATTCCCAAAACGTATCGTGAGGCCATGGACCTACTGGTTGAGGCAGGTATTCTACCCGCCGAGCAACAAGAAACCTTCCGGCAGATGGTGCGTTTCCGCAACCGAGCCGTACACCTGTATGACACCATCGCTCCGGATGAGGTCTACCGGATTCTCGACCGCCACCTCGGCGATTTCGACGTGTTTATCGCGGCGATCTTGCGCCGGTTCTTCCAGTAGATGTTTTGGGTTAGCTCCTCTCTAGGAGTACCTCTAGGAGTACCGTGACCTGCCGGCAGGCCGGCACCACGGCGGCGGAGATGCTGCGGCTGCTGTGATAGCGACGTAGCATATGGTCAGGAAGCAACCGGGACGGTATCCCGGCGGTATCCCGATGGGGGTATTTGTCTATGAGTTGCGGAACGGTGTTACCGGTTCGGAAAACCTCCCGATAAAAATACCGGTAACCCCCCCCCAGCTGCGGTAACACCAAAAACCCAGCTAAAACAAGGCGTTTGGGGAATGTTACCGTGTTACCGTGTTACAGATGACCGGGGGAAAAGTACCGCTTGATAGACAAAGAACAGCAAAGACAGGGTCGCCAGCGGGCCAAACGTGTCGTTTGTCAAGGCGCAACATAGTCAATCAATGGAACCGGTTTGGAAAACCACGATAAAGATATTGGATAAGGAGGTCGTATTATGCGAACGCTAAAGGTTCTAAGCCGGAGGCCAAAACGCTGGCGCGCCTTAACCTCACCTATGATGATACACGCATCATCCGGACCCAAGGCAAGGACGGCGTGTTCTTCCAGGTTAAGGACGCGGCGGCGGGGAAGCCCATCGAGGTGGCCCTTGAGGAGATCACTCCCATCGCGGGGATCCGGGGAAAGGTGTACGAGGTCCGGTGGCTGCGTACAACCATCGTCTGGTACACCGACGAACACCGCGTCAAGGTGGGCCAGACGATGTTGGTCGAGAACATCGGCGATGAGCTTTTGCAGGAACTGCGGGAGGTACCGGTGTTCGAGGGGGCCAAGAAAGCCTGGATCGCCAGCAACTGGGACGAACCGCCCGTAAGCAAGCTTCGCGTCTATAACGCCTACGGCAACAGCTACCGGGTTGTGGACTTCCCCCTGGAAGCACCCCTTGCCCCGGGTGAAATGACGTGGATTGATTTCTTCTACGACGTCCCGGCCCGCTACGCCAATGAAAAGCTGGTGTGGTGGGACCAGCCCGCCACCGATGTTCAGTGGTTCGCCGCCAGCGATAAAATGCCCTGGTTTCGTCCTTCCGGGCCGCTGGAGCGAACGCCGGAAGCGGACGAAGGCATGTGGCTTTACTGGCGGGTGACCGCCGACGGCCCCTTCAAGATCACGCTGGGCTGCGAGGGGTGCCAGGTGGTGGGGCCGCCCGCGCTGCCTTCCGCACCACCCAGCCTGGTGGGTCCATGAGGTACGATGAGGGAAAGGAGGTGAAAGGATATGGCGAAACGGCGCCGATACCGCTTATTGCTAGCCGTTGCCTTGATGGCGGGACTGCTAGCGGCCCAGGCGGCACCCGCTTTTGCCGGGCCGATCGGGCTACCCTTTTGCCCGGGCCTGGTTACCGATGATGGGAAGTGTTTGCTGCCGCCTGGCGGGGGAGAAGACAAAAAACAGCCAACGCCCCCCGACCTTCCCGCGCCCGGGCACGGCGACGGCCACGTGGTGTCTGAACGTATCGGCCGTGACGTGATCTACGATCCGGAAACCGGCTGGTTTAGATCCGTCGTGGTGCCCCTGCCTGGCGGCGGCAAGGCCTACCGCATGGACTGGGCCTTCTGGTTCGGGGAGCCTGACACCTGGGAGGCCAGGCCACCCTTCACGGTGACATGCGGCGATAAGTTCCGGGTGGAGTGGGACAACGGCGTGCCTGCCGACCCCCAGGACTATGTGGTGCGCTATCCCAGGACGAATTGGCGCCCCTCCCAGGCCGGGAAGCCCTTTGACTATCCGACGGGCGCGTGGTTCCTGCAGGAGCTTGCGGCTAACGGCTGGCTGGACGCCAATAAGATCGATCTTTCCGGGAACCTCCCTGACGCCAGCAGCGGCGGGAACGCCTGGCGGCGCCAGCCCACCCTTGCCCAGGTGCTGGTGGCGGCCGGAGTTCCCTTCCACCCAGCGCTGGAATCGGTGGCGAACTGGCCGTTCCCCGGGAAGCTTTATATCAACCTGGGGCTTGAGGCCAAGCCGGGCGAATCGAAGTGGCGGGTCCTCTACTGGAACTACACCTTTGAGGTAAACGGCCGCTTGGCTGAGGACACCTTCAACTGCAAAGACATGCCGCCCCTGGACCAGCCGCCTGGCGACGATAGCGGCCCGGTAGTGCGCCCGCCGGGGTGGCCTGAGGTTACCTGCGACTACCGGAACCCGGCCTTTACCTCGCAAGAGGGCTGGTGGAAGAAGTGCACCGGGCCCCGGCTGACGCAAGAACCGCCAGCCTAGCGCTGGCCCCTTGTGGTATAATATCTTCGGCGCGAGCCCTAGGGCTGGACCGGCCCGAAGTCAAGCCCCAGGAGAAGAAGACCGCTGCTCGGATTTTGGGGAGCAATCCCTATATCCGCGTAAACTTTCTTCAATGAAAGGGGAAGCCCATCCTTTTAAGGGTGGGAGGAGGTCACTTGTAAGGAGGCGAAACCATGATCCTAGACATCGCCAAGGTAACAGCCAATGGCCAAGTCACACTGCCCAAGCGCGTCCGCGAGCGCTATGGGATCCGCGAGGGGAGCCGTCTCCTCTTTGAGCAGGGGCCGGAGGGTGAGTTGCGCGTGCGGGTGATCGACGAAAGGGAGGCAACGGTTGAGGCCTGGCGGAGCCTCCAGGCGATCGTAGCCGATGACGCAGCCCGCCAGGGCATAGGAGAGGAAGAGCTCCTCCAAGCCATCGAGGAGGGGCGCCAGGAGGCCTATGAGGCCTGGAGAACACGAAAGCGATGAGGGTAGCGGTAGATGCAAACGTTCTCGTCTCCGCCCTGGCCTTTCCGCACTCGGTTTCGGCACGTGCGCTGGCTGAGGTGCTGGAGCACCACGTTCTCGTCCTCCCCGCCTATGTGGCCGACGAAGTGACGCGCATCCTCGCTCGGCGCTTCCCGAAGGCCTTGGAGGCCTGGGAAGCGTTCCTGGAAACGGGTGGATTCGAACGCGTTCCTGCAGATGTAGGTAGAACCTTGGAGGCCCTACCGACCCTGCGTGACCCCAAGGACCTTCCGGTGCTCGCGGCAATCCTGGTGGCAAAACCAGACGTCTTCCTGACCGGCGACCGGGACTTCCGCACGCCAGAAGTAGAGGGTAAGCTCACCGTGTTCTCCCCCGGAGAGTTTCTGACAAAGTTGCCGTTGAGGTGAAAGGTAGTTTTTTGGCCCGGGAACCCTTTCAATGTAGCATATGGTCAGGAAGCAACCGGGACGGTATCCCGGCGGTATCCCGATGGGGGTATTTGTCTATGAGTTGTGGAACGGAGAGGTGAACCGCGCCGGCATAGGACGCGGCGATGAAAGCCGTTTGGCTTCCTGTGGGCAGCTGTGAGAGAATGCGAGTGGTGAGGAACATGCCTGTACAGATTCCTGTGGATCGGCGCTGAGCTGCTGATTCTGTTTGGCTCGCTGACGGACAGCGAACGGGCTACGCTGGAAGCCCACATCGACATGGTTGTTGTCATGCCGGGTGTCGAGCGATGGCGTTTTCATGAGCGGCCTGAACATCTGCCTGGTGTGAACCGTTTCCCTCATGTTCTTCACCTTTTCGTTTACACGCCGGCGGAGTAGGTCAGGATGCGGGAAAGAGCGTTTGCCCGCGACGAAGTGCTGGGCAAGGGGGTCGTCTTGTGTGAACGCTACGGATGAGGCCCGGCGCTGGCTGGAACAGGCCCGAATCGATCTCGATGCGGCCAAGTCGAACAAGGCCTCCCACCCTTATGCGGCTTGCTTCCTTGCCCAGCAGGCCGCGGAGAAGGCGATGAAAGCCGTGCAGCTGGCATGTACCGGGACGATCGCCCGCACGTATTCCCTTTCTCGCCTTGAACAGATGCTGCAAGACATGGGCGTGGTGCTTCAGGGCGTCAGGCACCGCG
>JAHHQG010000015.1 GCA_018729555.1 Clostridiales bacterium
AACTCATAGGTTTCCGCAGCCCCTACGTCAAAGCCCAGCCCCTCTCGTTCCCCGCTGGCCTGTACGCCGATGGCCACCACGGCCGCCATGTTCACCACCCGGCCATCCTGACGGACCTTGATCGCCTTGGCGTCGAGTCAGAGGGAAGGGGACTCCCCTTCCAGCGGACGGTTACGGAAGCGCTTCATCCGCTCGTCCAGATCCGCACAGAGCCGGGAGACTTCGCTCCCCACCACACCATCTAGGCCCAAAGCCCGTGCCAGCTCGTCCCCCTTCCGGGTGCTGACGCCGTGAACGTCGGCCTCTTGAACGACGGCCACCAGGGCTTTCTCGGCTCGCCGGCGCCGCTCCAAAAGGCCGGGGAAGGTGCAGCTTGGCGGAGCTTGGGGATCTTGAGCTCAATGGTGCCCAGGCGGGTATCCCAAAGGCGAGACCGATCGCCGTTTCGATACGCCTTCCGCTTTTTGGCCCGTTCGTACCGCTGGGCTCCCACAAGCTCACTCACCTCAAGTTCCATGAGCTCCTGAGCGAGCCAGCGAAGCGCTTCGCGCAGGGCATCGGCTTCGGGTTCTCCCTGGGATTTGCGTAAGAGATCGCGAAGCGCTATCTTAAAGTCTGAGGTCACCAGAGGCTTCCTCCTTTCGGGGATGGATGGTTCCACCCAAAGAAGAGCCTCTGGTGACCCTTTTTGTCAAGGGTCACCGCGAGGACGGATGAGGCTCTCGCCTTTTTACACCACTACCTGGGACTTTAACAGGATGAGCGAAGCGTCCCTTGACAGAGCGCGAAGGTGGTCGATAGGGTTCCGATCGGGACAAAATCAACCGATGTCACACAGTAGACACAAACAGTGAATTTTGTTCTATTGACAAATTGCCCTGTTCCGTGTTAATAACTTAATTAAAGCCGAAGAGATGACAGAGGGAAATCGACTTTAAATAATGGATCCCTTTTGCGTTAGGCTCTAAGCTAAAAAGTGGGGTTGTCTAAGCAGGAAAAAGGCGGTGTGAGCGCTCATGGGATAGTGACCTACACCACACCCCATCCCAGAAACGTTCTGACCGACTATGAAGCAGTCTATGGACACGCTCTCGGCCTTCAAGGCTGGATCATCGATCTGAGCATCAGGTCAACGTGTATGCCGGGCGGCCGAAAAAGGAAGCGCGCTGTCCCCATTGCCAATTTATAAGCCGTTCTGAGCGAAGAGTACCATAACGTTAACGAAGGGGGAAGAACAAGGGGGCCGACCATTACGCAAATTTGGGCTTTGCCTTTCAGGAGATTGCCTTTCCGGAGAGGGGATAGCGGAAAAAAGAGACACTACTGTGTAAAAATTCATGGTACCGAGTTTTGCTTTTCTTCCCTCTGGCTTGATCGCGTTATAGGTACAGCTTGTCCTGCGGGAAGGAGGTGAGTTCATGCGGCGATTCGCCCTCGCAAGGCTCGATCATGTCCAATTAAGTAAATCCACCGGGAAGGAGATGAGTTCGTGCGGCAATTCGCAGCGATTGCGACGCTTCTCCTTCTCGCGTTCCTTCCGGCGGGATGGGGTTCACTGTGGTCCTGGATTTCGGAATTGAATTCCAGGTCCACGGGCGACCTGAACGGCTCGGCGAGCATCAAGGTGGATTGGAACGGGCAGAGCTTGGAGGTCGTTTCTCCGTTCGTCGAAGTCTCACCGGGCAAGTTTGGTGCTTCTGCGTCTTACGTCGGGGGAAAGAACGGATTTACCATCCGCGCGGAATCCTCGACGCAGGTTTGGTTGTCCAAACTGCCGGAAGGAAAGTAGGACAAGCTGTAGGTAGTCGGGCACATTCTCGGCAAGGAGGGATTTGATCGTGAAGGTAGGGTACAAAGGTCTGGTGGCAGCAGTATTGTCCGTGGTCCTGCTTCTCCCTGCGGTCCCCGCGTTTGCCCAAGGGAATGCACTGGGGGACCTCCTTACGGCGGTGGGCCAGCTTGTAGGGTCGACGGAGGTCAATGCACAGGCGAAGGCGACAATCCAGACGGGAGACGTCAGCGTGACGGCGGTGGCGGCGACAAAGGAGACGGCCGGAGGACTAACGGGGGTTGTGACCTCCCTCATGGGCGGGAGCACGCAGGCGGGAGCGTATGTGATGTACGATCAGTATTCGGCAAAGTCGAGCGTGAATGCCGACTGGGGTCTCGCGTCTACGACGCGGGCGCTTGGGTCACTCCTTGCCGGCCTCGGTGGTGCGCTGGGCGGGAAGTGATCTCCGGGCGACGGCGATCTGCCGGATGCAGGCGTCGGGTTACGCTGTTGGGGAGACTCGACTACGTGCGGGCTTGAACACCTTATCAAGCGGGGGGAAGGTAAGCGATGAAGGTACGTATGGGATTTGCTGCGGTCGTACTTGCGCTCGTCCTCTTTGCGGGCGGCGGTCCGACGTTTGCCCAGGGCAATGCCCTCGGCGACCTCCTCACGGCGGTAGGGCAACTCGTAGGCGACCACGACGTAGGCGCGGTGAGCTATGTGGAGGCGACCACACCGAACGCCGTTCTCACGGCGCAGGCAACCTACGGAAACAAGCAGACGGGGCTCAACGGACTCGTAGGTGGCCTCCTGGGCGGGAGCTACAGCACTGCCGCGGAAATCAAAGGGCCCAACAACCTCGCCGCGGGAGCGTACACGAACGGGGACTACGGCCTCGCTTCCACGGTTCGTGGGCTCTCGGCGGGGCTTGCGGGCCTCCTGAGCGGAGTGCTCGGAAAGTAACACAAGTGAGGTTGCTCCGAGGAGAAAGGGTGAGAGCGGGTAGCGGTTGGCTACCCGCTTTTTCCTTGAATTGGCATGCCCCGCATGCTAGAGTTTCCAGTGTTTACCTAGTAGGGTTGTCTTAGGAAAGAAAAAAATAAAAAATTTATTTTCGGTAAACCAAAACTTATAAATTTACTAATCTTAAAGAGGAAACTGCCATGCGCCTATTCTACAAAGGTCTCGCCGCTGCGGTGTTGTCGACGTCCCTATTGCTCCCCGTGATTCCCGCATTTGCTCAGGGAAATGCGCTGGGAGACCTGTTGGCCGTTGTAGACCCGCTTGTTGAGTCGACGGAAATCAACGCGCAGGCCAAGGCGGGAATTCAGACGGCGGACGGGGTGCGCGTGACGGCGGTGGCGGCGACGAAAGAGACCGTCGGAGGTCTTGCCGGAGTGATGAGCTCTCTCCTTGGGGGAGCACGGAGGCCGGAGCCTGCGTAACGTACGGGGAGTACTACGCTTTCTCTCACAGGTAAAGGCAGGCCACGGCCTTGCGTCTTCCATGCGAGCTCTTGGGGCGCTTCCCGACTCTCTAGGCGGTGCCCTGGGCGAAAAGTAGGCTCTACGGAACGTTCGGCGAATCCTTATCCCGTTTCAAACAAGGCAATCGATATGCCTCTCCGGAGAAAGGGGGAATAGGAGTGGCTTTTTCCCGACGCCCACGAGCGCGCCTATTTCCTCACGAACTTGGGCCTTTCCCTCGCCTTGTACGGCGTGGGAAGGCCTTTTGGGCTCGTTTCGGCTTTGAATTCTTTGGAGGATCTCATTACCGAACTGCACAACCTCCTGCCGGCCAATGCGACGGCGCTGTATTAAGTCGTGGATGCCGCAACCACTACAACCGGCAACGGCAAGACGGAGCAACATACGTCGACGCAAGTTACGTTTGTCCCCCTCGCACCTCTTCCTTACTTTGCCGTCGTTACCTAGCCTTGGGACGAAAAACTTCAATCCGCCAGGCCATCCTATCGACTACTTGGGAAACGGCGGAGATCAATTCCTGCAAAATAAGTGTAAAATTCGTCAGCAAGTGCCTCATCCGGAAAATCCGGCCAAAATCCACGCCCGAGCCTACGCCCATGCCTACACCTATACCTACACCTATACCTAAGCAGGTCCTATCGCGTCAGGAACAAGAGGTAAGGGAGGATATGCCCGTACTTCCGAAGACCGGCGAGGCGTTTAGAAGACCGGTGAAAAAACTCTTCGTTTTGAAGGAAAACCGGGGTGGTGAGCCCCTCAAAGGCGTCCGGTTCCCGTTCGGAAAGAAGGTCGGCGACGAGATTCACCCGTTCTTTGGCCAGAACGACCGTCTCGAGCAGCGGATTGGGCCTCGGTTTTCTCACCTTTCGCGTGAGGGAAAGCTCAAACGTGTGGAGAAGACGACGGACCCGCTTTCCATTGACGACCATTCCCCGTCGCCGAAGCTCGGCCTCGAGGCGGCGATCGCCGGACTCCGGATGTTCCCGAAGGATGGCTTCGATCTCAGCTTTGAGCGCTGCATCGGACTCCCTTCGTTTCTTCTCGGCTTCCTGGCGCTTTTTCTGGTAATACCACGTCGCTCGTGGAATGCGAAGCGTCTTGAGGAGAATCGGCAGGGGAGCCAGCCGCCTGGCCAGCGCTTCTTGCGC
>JAHHQG010000016.1 GCA_018729555.1 Clostridiales bacterium
AAGATGCTTTTGGGCCTCCTGCCATGGGTTCTCTTGGAACTGACACCACACTTATGGGTGTAGAGCCCGCGCTCACTTGCAGTTACTGTGCTGCTATGATATTCTATCATAATAGACCACTCGAAACATCAGGCAGGGGGGTTGCAAAAATGACGAGCTCTGAGCATTCCCATTTTTCAGATCGAATCCACGGGCCGCGGCCCCGCAATGAAGAGTCAATCAGCCTTCAGGCATGGGAAGGCATTTGGAACGAGATTAAGTCTTGCTTTGACCAAGGGTGGTTTGCCCAAGCCTACCCTGAATTTTGCCCCGATGGCAAGGTACCTATAGCTGGCGATTGGAAGGCCTTTACAACTGCTATCGAAGCCGAAATACCAGACATGAACGTCTGGTTTAGGGATGAAGCGCTACCTGCAACTGAAGCTATTTTGGATTTGCTGGAGTTTTGCTATCGAAAGGTCGCAAAACCAGTACGGAAAACATTCCATCCTTTTTACAGGCACTATGATCTAACACAGTTTTCCGAACAAGAGGGCCGTATCAAATTCCGTGAATCCATAAATACAATCCTGGCAGCTCAGGGACTGGCTTATACTTTGAACGAACAGGGACAAGTGGAACACGTAATACCGAAACCCTTCGAAAGGGTCTTCAGTCAAGGAGTAGTGAGGTCAGGGGACGACGAGCTCGACAGGCTTATCCATAGGGCGGTTAACAAGTTCAAGTCCCACAATCCTCAAGACCGAAAGGATTCGCTTGAAAAACTATGGGACGCTTGGGAACGCCTGAAGACTTTAGAGGAAGGCAGGGATAAAAAAGAATCTGTCACCCAGCTACTCGATAAAGTTGCCACGGGCGACTTTCGAGAACGGCTTGAAAAAGAGGCCAAAGAGCTCACCGACATAGGCAATAAGTTCCGCATCCGCCACAGTGAAAAAGGTGCTACGCCGTTAGATGACCCGCGACATGTAGAGTACCTATTCCTCCGTATGTATGCCCTTCTTCATCTTTTACTTAGCTCTACAGGGCGCATGGAGACCGTTGAAACCAATGAAGACAGCTACCATCGCCTGCTCGAACGGCTGCTAGAAGACAATTGACCTTCAAGCCTCGCGGATAGTTGGGGCGGTAGCCTCATTAGAGGTACGCCCCCGACCACACCCCTGCGGCAGGATACCTGGCGTTGTCCCCACTCTCGTAGAATTTCCGTGACGGCCTCTTGCTCCAATTTACGCTGCCTTTTGTGTCCCCCGCACCCTCCTCTCCGGCGATCAGGCGGCGGTGTAGCGCTGCGGCCCATTGCGGCAGGTACCGGTACCCGCGAACCCTGCGGAAGCGGCGTTCGGCTTCAAGAAGACCTGACCCCTGCCGCTCATTTTGCCATGGCTTCAGCTTGCGCGTCGCATCGCGAAGGATACGCTGCATGGCGTCGCTGGAACGCAGGCCGATCTTCATTGCCTCCGCCACCCCCAGCGCGATCACGGTCAGCGTTTCCTCAAGGCCCTCCCGCAAGATGGCCGCACCACCCGAATGCTCCACCTGCAGGCGCCTTGCCAGGCTCTCCAGCGCGTTGCGGGCCGCGTCGGCGTCCGCCTGGCCCCAGGCCTCGTTCAGCTTGCCCTTGATCCGCGCCCGCTTGGACTTGGGCAGATGCTCCAGGAGGTTGCGCTTCTCGTCCTCTTGGCAGTGTTGGTTGCATAGCCGCCATCTCACCCCAGGTAACCTCCACGGCTGCCCAAAGGACCGAGGCTCCCCTCGATCACCACCCGAAACCCCCGTCCGCAAGATCGCTCAAAAGTGCCTTGCAGAAAAAACCCAGCGCGTGCTTTCACCCGCCGCGGTCGATCCCCGATGCACAGACCACCGTGTGCTCGGCCAGTACGATCCCGTTGATCATCAGCACCACCAGGTCCAGGTCTCCCAGCGACAGGGCCAAAAGGTCGGCCAGCTTCCGTTCTGTCGCGGCCACCAACCTGCGGCTCATGACGCTCTTGGGAGTCCCGTGGCCCTCTTCGCCGACGGCTCCAGCCCGTGGGAATACCGCCGGCAGGAGAGCCCATGGAGCATCCGCTCCAGCACCATCTCCGGCACGTCCTCGTTACGGAACGTGCGATCGGTCTCCCGTTCCACTTCGCGCTCGTCTACGCTGCGAACCCGCTGACGCTCAGCGCGCACCTTAGCGCCTAAGGACACAGATCCCTTCTCCGTGGCGTGCCGGTAGGCCCGCGTTCTCCCTTGAGGTGCTTCCCCTCCGGGCCGCATCCGGACCGCACAGGCGCCTCCCTCCCTCCGCCATCCGTTCGTTCCACGCCATGAGACGCCCACCGCGAGCTTCCATGGACCGGCCTTCATCCGTAGGCCATCGCCGATGGAGATGCAGACGGTGACACTTCCTTTATGGGGCTCCTGGCCGGGGGGCGGCTTTGGCGTGATACGCTGGCATCATCGGCGGCCTCCTTCGTAAGGGCGGTCACCCCGTTCCTACCCCGGGGCATTACGAGGTCGCCACCTCAATTCCACGGATTTCGGGACATGCCCCAGGTAATCCTCGGGCAGCCACTCATCCAATGACCCCGTCAACCACATCATTCGCTTGGGTTCGTATGGGCGAGCGTTCTTTGTGTTCATGCCAAGAAATTTGGCGCCGGGCCAACAAAGAGCCTTGCTCAAGGACCAAATCGCGTTAACTCAGACAGGCTGCTAGGCTTGGCCGGCCTCATGTTGCGGTCCCGGAAAGGGTGGTCGTGGGCCAGGGCTCACCGCGAAAGACGGCTACCTGAGGGGGCTTCCTACTGATTCGGCCCCTCGGTGGGAGAAGAAACACGCTCTTTGAACGTGCTTGAGGATATCGTGGCGGCGGTGATGCGGCCATGATCTCTCTGGAAAAGGCGCGCACCCACCGGGGTCCAGGTAGAACGCCCTAACGTCGCCATCTTTTCTTGTGCACCTGGGTCATTCGTCTACCGCTAGCCTCTATGACCCTTCGATCTGAATGAGAGACGTCTTGTCGCCGCGGATCGTGGGACACCTTGGCAGACCCCCTCGTTTCCCCTGTCAACGCCGACTTAGAAGTGACCCACTTGGCGCCGGTTGGAAACTGACCCACCCCTTCGGGTCACTTACTCCG
>JAHHQG010000017.1 GCA_018729555.1 Clostridiales bacterium
CCATCCGCCTGTCCTACCGCCTGCCGCTGGGGGAACTTCCCGCGACGTATACGCTAACGCCTCCGGAAGCGGTCCCGAACATCTTCTTCCGCCCCGTGAAGCCGGAGGCCAAGACGCTGGCGCGCCTTAACCTCGCCTATGATGATACACACATCATCCGGACCCAAGGCAAGGACGGCGTTTTCTTCCAGGTTAAGGACGCGGCAGCGGGAAAGCCCATCGAGGTGGCCCTTGAGGAGATCGCCCCTGTCGCGGGGATTCGGGGGAAGGCGTACGAGATTCAGCTGCTGCTTACAAAGATCTTCTGGCACACCGACGAATACCGCGTCCAGGTGCACCAGACGATGTACGTTGAGAACATCGCCGATGAGCTTTTAAAGGAACTGCGGGAGGTGCCGGTGTTCGAGGGGGCAAAGAAAGCCTGGACCGCTGATAACTGGGACGAACCGCCCGTAACCGAGCTTCGCGTCTACAACGCCTACGGCAACAGCCATCGGGTTGTGGACTTCCCCCTGGAAACGCCCCTTGCCCCGGGCGAAAAGACGGTGGTTGCTTTCTTCTACAACGTACCGGCCCGCTACGCCAACGAAAAGCTGGTGTGGTGGGACCGGCCCGCAAACCAGCAGTGGTTCTACGCCAGCACCGCAATGGAGTGGTTTCTCCCTTTGGGGCCGCTAGAACCAAAACCAGGATTAGACGCAGGTGAGTGGTTTGCATGGCGGGTGACCGCCGATGGGCCCTTCAAGATCACACTGGGCTGCGATAGGTGCGGGCCGCCCCCGCTGCCTTCCGCACCACCCAGCCCGGTGGGTCCATGAAGGGGGAAGCTATCGCCTTCTAAGACGGGGACGGCCATGAAGCGGTTTCTTTCCAACGGCGAAAGGAGGCAGGACATGAGGTACCTGGAGAGCATTTGGGAGGCCTATGAGCACCGGGAGAAACTGGTCCAGAGCGTCCTCGAACGGCGGAATAACATCAAGAAAGCCGTCCTTCCCCTCCGGGAAGAGGTGAACATCCGGCGAGTGCGCCCAGGTCAGGAATACAAGCGCTACGTAGCCGTGGACAGCGCCTATCTCCTCGATAGCTACGGCTACACGGCGGAGTACCTGGCAGCGGCGGTGGCGGTGTGGAAGTATTCGCCGCGCCAGAGGAATTCCTCGGAGCCAATATAATGGCCGGGGGTGATGACGGTGCCTTCTGAGAAAACACCTCTTTCCCCCGTTCTCGAGGCCTACCGCGAGCGCGTCCGCACGCTCCTCGAAGAATATGGCTACGAGGTGGGAGACGATTGGCAACTTTCCTTGCGCGAGGAACCCCGAAAGATCCTGGCCCGCTTCGCGGCCCTCACCAACCCCAGGCCCGACCCCCGGGTGGAACGGTATTTCGCCAAGCCTTCCGAGGTCCGCCCGGAAGCTATCAAACCTGTTCTCCGACCGGTGGAGGGAGAGCGGGACAGCCGGATTTTCCGGCACGCCCTTTCCTTCTGGAGCGTTCCGGTTTCCGCCGGGTACGGGCGCCGGATGCGCTTTATCCTCTGGGACGACGCCAGCGGAAAGGTTATGGGCATCCTGGGCCTTTGCGATCCCATCATCGGACTTTCAACGCGAGACCAGTACATCGGCTGGGACAAACGGGCCAGGGAAGACCGCCTCTACCACATGATGAGCGCATACGTCCTGGGGGCGGTCCCTCCCTATAACGCCTTGAGGGGGGCCAAGCTGGTCGCCCTTCTCGCGGGTTCCGACGCGGTTCGGGCGCATTTCCGGCAACGCTACGCGGGGAAGGCCTCCGTCATCCGGGGCGTGGTCCGACCTCCCGAACTCATCCTCATCGACACCATGGGGGCCTTCGGCAAAAGCGCCATCTACACCCGCCTCAAAGGGTGGCGCTTTGTCGGCTACACCCAGGGACAGTCGCACTACCACCTTTCCTCCAACGGCATCTACGAGGTCCTGGAAGAAGCCCTCAGAATAGCCGGGAAAGAAGACATCCTCAAACGCCACCGCTACGGAGACGGGCCCAACTGGAAGTGGCGCGTGGTCCAGGAAGCCTGCAAGACGCTCTCCATTCCCGAGAAGGTCATGGCCCATAGGGTCCGCCGGGCCTACTACGTCTATCCTCTCGCCGAGCGCTGGCGGGAATTTCTCCGAGGCGAAACGGACGACCCGCTTCCTCTCCGACTCCCCGAGGAAAAGCTGGTGGCCTACTGGCGGGAGCGATGGCTTCCAAGGAGGCCCATCTGAGCAAAGAAATCGCTGTGACCTCCTCCCACCCTTGAAAGGG
>JAHHQG010000018.1 GCA_018729555.1 Clostridiales bacterium
AGTTGGCCCTCCTGCCGCCTTTATTCTTCTCCACCACACTTATTGTTTAAGAGCCCAGAAATCGGGCTCTGGAACCGCAGATGCCTCGCCCGAAGAAATCGGAGCGGCGCCAAGTCCTGGCACTCCCTCATCACCTCATCAGCCTCCCGAGGCTGGGACCTAGCCGCAGCAACAAAGCATAGGCCCAACCCATGACGCGCCGGTCCTTCAAGTAAGCCTCCTGAGGGCTCCCTTCTGCAATGGTCCTCAAGAAAGGAGCCAGGGCCTCTTCCGTCGGCTCGGTTACAGGATGTCCGAGGGCCCGATTGACCGCATAGACAGCCTCCAGGCCGTACTTAGGGACCTCCTCCAGATTGTCTTCCGTCAATACCCGGCGAAGGCCACCCACATCCCCCGCCACCCACTGTTCCCGGCCTTCGGAGTCCACGGGCACCAAAAAGAAGAACCGGTCTAAAAAGGGGTACTGGTTCATGAAGGCCGGGGAGGGAAGATACAGCAAAACGTGATTCACGTTCTCCGCCACCGCTCGGATGGGCCGGAACCGGGGCAAGAGCTCGCGCCACACGTTTCGATCGTAATGGAGGAACGTGATGCGCCGCCGAAGGGTATCCACCATCACCTCGAAGCGCCAGGGATCCCGCCTAAAAAGGAATTTGATCGAAACCACCAGCCCCGATGCAAGGGTAGCGGTCAGGACGGAGAACATGCCAAAGGCGAGCCACCGGTTAACCACGTCGGGCCACGCGTCTTTGTCGAAAGGAATCGAGAAGGTTGCCACCACGATCACACCAAAAAGAAATACATAAACCAGGAAGAAAGGAAACAGCAGCAAACGTAACGCCCAGATGACCCAGTTGGAACGCGCCCCGTCCCAATCCTTCCTCCGGAGGTGAAGCACTTTCCCATCCCAATCGACATGCCATCCTTCGAGCTCCATGACCCCCACCCCGGTTTCCATCTTAGGAAACCCATTTTCCAGGTCAACCCATCCAAGAACCGTCAAGGGTCCCATGGCCCATGACCCTACGGCCATACGGCCATGGGCATCGGACCTTCCGTTTGGAAAACCTAAAAAGGAACGGAGTTATAAAGGAGGCGAACCATGTCCAAAGGTGCCCGCTTAGCCGTGGGTCTCTTGGTGGTGGCCCTGCTCGTCGCGGGCGGCTTCTACTGGCAAAAGAGTCGCCTGAACGCCAGCCAGCCCCTCAGCACCACCGGAAGCTTCTACGCCCTTTTTGACGGCCAGGACCTCAGGCTGGCCGATGGAACCCCCCTTCTCCTCGCCAAGGGTGAACTGAGACGCTTCCATTTGGCCAAGGGCCGGGTCTTTTGGGTGCAGGTGGAGGAAGGGAAGATCCTTGAGCTCAGAAGCCCTCAGGAGGGCATCGTCGGCCTTGCGCGAAAAGAGCCTTCCCAACTCATCCTGAAGGGGGAGGCTTACGCCCTTCCTTCGGAAAACGCTTGGGTAGCGTCGGCGGCTGAAGACTTGGAACCCCTCCCCTACACCGGCTGGACCCCTCCCCATCCTGTCCTCGCCAAGGCCTACCTCACCCCGGAGGGAAAGGTGGGCTACGTAGCGATCCTTTCGTCCAGGGATTTCTACGCCATGTACCATCCCCTGGCCAACCCCGTGGAGTTCCACATCGGCGATGACGCCGTCTTCCCGGTGGAGTATGTGACGCTGGTGGGGGACATCGCCGACCACGACATGGTCCACGTGGATCTGGAAAAAGGGGTGGCTCAAGCTCCAAGCTTACTCCTTTGCAGCCCTGACGCCGATCCCTGCCAAGGGATGGAGCGGGCCGGAGAGGGATTGCAGGTGACGGTGAAGGGGAAGACTTCGGTCTATCCTGTGGCGTACGGCACATGGGTCTCCCGCGGTTCTCCCGAAAAAGGCTACCTGCCATACCCCAAGTGGTACCCCCATTACGGCCCTGAGGAAGCCTCCCACGTGTCCCTCTACCTCACCCTGGACGGCCACATCGGTTTTATCCTGGACCCCAACCTTCCTGCCGGAGAAGATCACCACGACCATCACTCCCACTGACGGGTGGGCGAAGGGGAGGCCCAAGGCCTCCCTTTCCCCGGCCTTCGTCCTTCGTCCGTGGTCCACCTTTTCTCTTCCTGTTACCTCTTAGGCCAGGCGGAAGCGGGCCACCTGCCGATGAAGCTTTTCGGCCATCTCGGCAAGGGACCGGGCGGATTGGGCCATCTCTTCGTTGGAGGCGTGGAGCTCTTCCGTGGCGGCGCT
>JAHHQG010000019.1 GCA_018729555.1 Clostridiales bacterium
GCAGAGGATGTAGCGCTGGCCCTGGTGGATCACCTGCTTGATGCGGAGCTGCTCGTCGATCACCCGATAACGCCCCGGCTGGCTCAGGACGGCCTCGGCCTCCCGGTGGCGGCGCAAGGGCATGCCCAGGATGTACTCCATGCCGGCTTCCTCGATGGTGCGCAGGATCGGACGGCTGACCATGCCCCGGTCGGCCACGAAGATCACCCGGCGCAGGTGAAAGCGCCGCTTGAGGGCATCCAGCACGGTTTCCACGGTCGCCTTGTCGGCGGTATCGCCCGGGAAGACCTCGTGGGCGATGGGGTAGCCGTCCCGGGTCATGAGCACGCCCACCACCAGCTGGGGCCGGTCCGGGCGCTTGTCGCGGGAATAGCCGTAGGCGGCCAGGCCCTCGGGGCCACGGCCCTCGAAGTAGGTGGACGTGGTGTCCCAGAAGACGACGTCGACCTCGGTCCAGAACAGGTCGCGAGCCCGGGCGAAGAGGCGGTCTTCGATCGCCTCCTTGTGCTCGGCCAGGACGTCCAGCGCCCGGTAGTAGTGGTGCAGCTCGAGCTGTTCAGCCTGGGGCCGGTAGACGCCCTGGAGCCACTGCCGGACCAGGCCGCGCTTGGAGCAGGGGTCGGTGAGGCGGTTGAGGACCATGGTGAAGACGGCCTCGGCCACGTCGAAGGCCAGCTGGCGATCTTGCAGGAGGGCCTCGAAGGCCTTGTCCAGTTCGGCCTCTCGCCACAGCCGTTCGAAGATCAACGCCGGACCCCACTGCTTGGACCAGCGGACGTTCAGGCGTTCCGCCTGTTCTTCGAGCCGACGCCAGGTGCTCTGGGAGAAGCGGGCCAGGTTCTCGATGAGGGCATCGAGGCGGCCGTCCTGGAGGTCCTCCAGCCGGCCCAGGGTGGCGACCACCCGCTGGCGGACGCGACCGTCCTGCCGCACGTTCTCCACGAGCTGGAGGTAGGTGCGCGTGGAGCCGTCCTTGTTCTTGAAGGTTTTCCGGCGAACGAACATGGCACCGTTATGATACGACATAAGGCCAGTTATTTCAAGTGTTTCACAAATACACGTGGCACTACACTTTTGGACCCAAAAGAAGGGCCGCCCCTTGCTGCACGAGGGTTCCTGGGGCGGCGTGGCACCGAAAACGGCCCAAAACTGTCAAACTCGAGAATTATGAAGTAGGCAATGGGGAAACGCACCAAACCTCCGAGAATGGCCCCGGTAACAAGTTGTTGCCACCCTTTGCCCTAGATAAAGACAACCCCAGCTGGCGTACTGACCGCAGGTACAAAGGTTGGAAGCCAGCCGATCTCACTGCCACGTGGGGTGTCGATGATCTGGGCGTAGCAGAAGACCGAGATTAGGAGGCCAACCAGCGAAGCGCCCGTCACCCACGGCCAGAGGCCCGTACCATAGCTGATGGGGAAGCCTCGCCACCGTGAACCGACTCGATCCAGTCGCCATGCCAAGAAGCCAAAGAGTAGTAAGCCCGCACTTGCCCAGACGCTCTTGTAAAACTGGGCTTCTGTATAATCACCCGAAAACCACAAGACCCTCGCAAGGAAATCGTGAGCGACCTCTGTCGCCCCCCTGGAATACGGCAGTGCTCCACCTGCCCGGGCAGGCGGGTCATCGCCAGGAACAGGGCGAGCGCCCCGAGAGTAACAATGGCCAGGCCAGCTAGGCGCTCTCGATTCTGATTGCGCATGATCCCCTGACACCACCCAAGAGAGATGTCGTTCCTAGCAGCCCGTGTGAATAAAGCTGCATAAACCAGGCTGTTGGACTTGCCCCGGTTTAGTGGACACCCCGATACTTGGGGCGTAAGCCCCGGAAA
>JAHHQG010000002.1 GCA_018729555.1 Clostridiales bacterium
GCTATTTTACGACGTATGGAGGAGAAAAAGGTAGTCAATGGGTACTTTTACGACAAAGCCCCCGCGTGTTATTGCGGGGGCCTTGCCTGGAAAGGAGGGGGTGATTCCGTTGACATTATACGCTTTTAAATTCTGATGAGGAAAAAACCTCCCCGGCATTTACCGGGGAGGGGAGAGGCAGGACCTATCGGTAGATCTGAAAAAGGGTGTGCTCGGCGTACGACCGGGGGATTCCCGGTACGTTCCGGGGAGCCCCAAAGAGCTCCCGGTAGAGCCATCCAATGTGGATGGACTCTTCTTCTAACCGATCCGTTCGTTGGGTCGGCAAAGCCCGATCGTACCCGTCGGGCCACACGAAGAAGAATCCCCCGCCTATGGTTCCGATGACCAGGGCCGGTGTAGTATGGCCGTCCCGGTCTTTAAAGGCGGCGCCCGAGATCTTCCACCCGGCGCTCGAAATTTCTTCCGCAAACACCGGGTGGACCGGGTAGTACTGGGTAATCCTTTCCAGTACCCCCAGGTTGTAGTTTTGCACCCGGGCCCGGTGTTCTTCGAAAGACCCGGGGATATCGCCGACGCCTACGATGCTGTAGAGCAGGTCGGCGAAGTCTTCATCTTCGGTAAGGCCCAGGAGGCTTACCGCCTCCTTCCTCGTGAGAGAGAAAGGGGCTATGTCGAGTCCCCCGTCCTCCCACTGGATCCGGAAGGCCCCCGGGTAGAGTTCACGACCACTCCGGTAAACCATTAGCCACTCCAGGTAACCCCCGCGAAGTTCGGCAGGGGTTACGATAGTCACATCTCCGGTTTTGATAATCGTCATTGCCCCACTTCCTCCTTCTCGGGGAGGCTATCGATGTTCCACCGCGTCGAACGGTGGACGTATGGATGGAGGTACTGGCGAATGGTTTTAGCCGCCGCGACCAACCGATCCCTATCCGATTCTTGGGGTCGAGTTGGGACGATGGCCTCCACCTCCGCCAGGAGGTCGAACATTGCGCGAATTTCCCCCTGCACATGAATGCTTGCCGGTGGGGGTTCGTCTACCGGAGCAAGAGCTCGGTAGACGGCAGATCGCGTCCTCCAGGCCATCCTTTCGGCCTCCTGGAGGGCTCCCGCCAGGACCGTCTTTTCCGCATCTTCCGGCGCGCTGGGGACCAGACACCAGATCTCCACCAGCGCTTCCTCAACCATCTGCCGGAGAGCTTCCTCGTTCATCACCATACCTCCCTTGTGCCCCCGGGATGTCGCGACATCGACGGGGCTCTTTGTTGCGATTCCAATATACGGCTAGCGGGAATTCTCCGGGTGGAAACTCATGAGCTGGCGCCTGGCAAAGAGCTCGTTGATAAGATCGGCGGCCTCGCCCCGGGTAAGGCCTGTGGTGCCGTGCCCCAGCTTCAAGAGGAGTTCCAGCTGTTTAGGTGTTGGGGGAAGGTTTCGCCATTTGGCGTCCCGGGAAACGAGACGTGCCGCCTTTTTCCGGGCCTCTTCCTCGGCGATGGCGATGGCATAAGAGGCGGGGAGGGCGGTCTGGGTGATGGGAGTATGGCGCTGGGCTTTGTGATCGATTTCATAGAGGCGGTACCGCCCGGGCTGAACCGGATAGAGAAGAATGCCGGTTTGGTTGCCGGTGGAAAGAAACATGCGTTCCCCGAGGATAACCCAGCGGAGGCGGGACCGATCGAGGAGTCGTTCCTCCGATGCCTGGATATCGATTCCCTCGGGGCGCGGGATATTCAGGGCGGCTTCCCTTAAGGAAAGGCCCCGCCTCTGCAAGTCTGTCGCGTCAGGTTGCATATCCGAAGGCAAAAGATCGAAAAGATGCACGGGAGGATGTTTGAGGGAAGCGTCGGCAAAATCAAGGAGAAGGCATTCGTGTTTTCCGGGGTAGAGGCGGGTCCCCCGCCCCACCATCTGAAAATAGAGAACCCGGGAACGGGTAGGGCGGGCGATGATGATGGCTTCGACACCGGGATCGTCCCAGCCTTCGGTAAGAAGCATGCAATTGATGAGGACCCGGATACGTCCCTCGCGAAAGCGGCGAAGGATGGCCTCTCGCTGGCGTCGGCTGTGTTTTTCGGAAACAAAGTCGGTGGGGATCCCGGCGGTTTCGAAAACCGCCTTCAGGCTTTGGGCATGGGCGATGTCGATGGCAAAGCAGACGGCGCGTTTTCCCCGCGCGTACCTTTGGTAGGCACGAAGGATCAGGTCATTGCGGTTTTGGGTGTTGAGAACGGTACGAAGGCTAAGGGGATCGTAATCCTGACCCCGGAGCTTGACGGAATCCAGGGAAACGGACGTGTAGATACGAAAAATGCGAAGATCGGCAAGGTAACCGGCGCGAATGAGGGTGAGAAGATCCACCTGATAGACAAGGCGTTCAAACACCGATTGCAGGGAAAGGTTGTCGCTTCGAAAGGGGGTGGCGGTAACGCCAAGGAGAAGCATATCGGGATGAAAGAGGCGGTCGATGATGCGCCGGTAGCTCTTTGCGGGGGCATGGTGGGCCTCATCGACGATAAGGGTATGGATGTATTCATTTTTGGCAAGGGCCTCAAGCCGGTGAGGCTGGGAAAGGGTTTGCACGGACGCAAGGACGATATCAGCACCCCGGAAAAGGTTGAAACGTCCCTGGACCCGTCCAATGCGGGCCTCAGGCCAGACGGCGCGAAACTTTTCTTCCGCCTGGTCCAAAAGCTCGCTCCGGTGGGCAAGGACAAGGGCCAGTCCCTTTCGAAGGGCCTGTCCCCGCCTTGCGATGGCATGGGCGAAAATGACGGTTTTCCCCGCGCCCGTAGGAAGGGCAAGAAGCATGCGCCGGACGCCTTCCTTCCAGGCGTTCCGGATGGCATGAAGAGCCTCTTCCTGGTAAGGGCGCAGGGTAAGCATCAGGCAGGACTCACCTCGCTTTTTCCGGCCTCATAGGTGACGCGCCAGGCGCGGGAAGCGGCCTTGGCAAGAGCCTCCTGGTGGGTCACCATGATGATTTGCTGGGAAAGGGTCTCGGAGATGGCCTGGAGAAAAGCCGCAAAGGCGGGGGCGTACTGGCCCGACACGTGTTTTCCAGGTTCGTCGAGAAGGAGGGGGAGGGGTTTTCCCTCCACCTGGAGCATCAGGACACGGAAGGCGGTGGAAAGGACGTCCACCACCCCGCCGCCATGGCTATCCATGGGATCGGTGAAGTGGATGTTACCGTCCTGGTCTGGCGCGCCCACAAGGAGCCTTGCTTCCCGCCGGTCGGCCCGGTCTTCGAGGGTAAGGCGTGCGACGAGCCGGCCTTCGCCGAATACGGCGTCAAGGGCTTCGGTGAGGAGGGTTTCCGCCTGAGCGCGGGCGTCCTCAAGAGCGACACGGGAAGCGGCATGAAGCAGGTCATGGACGGCCTCAAGGAGTCTGGCCTCGTTTTGAGCGGCTTCCAGGCGCGCGATGGTGGCCCGGAGCTGTTCTTCCAGAAGCTCCTTTTCGGCCTTGCGGGAAAGGTACCGTGCGCGCCTGGACTCAAGGTCCGAACGGATCCTGGTAATCGCCGGGGAGTTCATGGGGGGTCACCTCCCGGGAAAGCAAGCTTTCAGCCTCGGAAAGAAGCGTTTTGGCCTCGGTTTGCAGGCGTTCCATCTCGTCTTCGATGGTTTCGGGCGTAACGCCAAGGGTCTTCATCTCTTCGACCAGCTCCTCCCATTGTCGCTTGAGGGTTTGAAGCTGGCCTTCAAGCCGGTCGCGAAGGGCCCGTTTTTCCTCGATGGTTTGCTGGAGTGCCTTAAGCTTCGCGGCGAGATCCATGGAGATCACTTCCTTTCGTTCCTTTCGATAAAGATATACCAAACGTATCGGGGTGCGCGTGGATGGGCTGGCCGCAGGTGGGGCAGCGTCCGGCCTTTAGCAAAAGCTCCTGGTACCGTTGAGAGAGAGTCTGGATTTGAGCTTCGGTCGTAAGGAGTTCCTTGCGGATGGTCTGGCCGTGGCGAAGAAGGCTCGCGGCCTGTTTGGAAAGACGGCTGATGGTTTCAAGCTGGCGAAGGATATCCGTAGCCCGGGAAAGGTCGGGTAAAGGCGGAAAGGCGGAAAGCGTTGCCCTTGCGTCTTGCGTGGCGGCCTTGAGGCGAAGCATGCGTGCATGAAGTCCGGAAAGGGAAGCAAGACGCTCCGAAAGGGAGGAAAGAGAGGCGTGAAGCGAGTGAAGGGTTTTAACATCGGGGAGTGCCGAAAGGGTCCCTGTGAGGGTTTGAAGACGAAGACCCAGGGCCCTTTTGGAGGAAGCAAGTTCCCCGAGCTTTTGGGTTTTCTCCAGGATACTGGCCGCTTGCATAAGGTTGGTCCTGGCCTTGCCGAGGGCTTCAAGCGAAGGCAAACGCCAAAGGTCCCTTTGAAGACGATCAAGTTCGTCTTTAAGACGCAGGCTATCGTTGTGGAGCTTGGAAAGGGCCTGAATTCGGGTTTCCAGGGTTTCCGCACGGGCAAGAAGAGTTTCCGCCTTTTGAAGGATGGCAGCTTCCTCGGGAAGATCGTGATAGGCCGAAAGGGTTTTCTCCAGGTGGTCCCGGGCCTCGTTTTGGCGCTGGGCCTCCTCTTTAGCGCGAAGGGAAAGCCGCCGGGCCTCCCGGGCCGCCCGGGCGAGGATGTCCATGCCGTTGATGCGCCCCAGCATCTCCGCCTGCTGGGAAGGGGAGAGGCCGAGGAAAAAGGGGGCGTCCAGCTGACCCTGAATGTGGTACGGGCTTTCGGGAAGGATCTCACGGACGGGTTCGGGGACTTCCCGGCCAAATCCCTCAAAGACCTGAGGGTCCGCCCCGGGAATGGAGAGGATGTAGCGGTTCACCCTGGTGCCCCGTTCACGGGTAACGGCAATCCCGTCGGAGAAGGTAAGGGTAACCCGGCAGGTTCCCTGGCCGAATCGCAAAAACCCATCACCTGCGGGGGCGTTTTGAAAGACCCAGCGGACGGCGCGAAGAACGGCCGATTTTCCGCTGTCGGAAGGCCCCGTGAGAACGGTAAGGGTGGGAGAAAACTCGATGGCGGTCTTCTCGTGGGACTGGAAACCCTCGATGACGACGCGGGAAAGGTACCTCAAGGCAGTTCACCCTCCTTTTCGGTAGTGGCGGCGAGAAGAGCCCTGGCCCGTTCAAACACCAGGGGGTCTGCCGAAAGCATTCGGGCCACGTGTTCAAGAACCTGAAGCGCACTTTGCCCGGGCGTACGCTGGGTTTGGGAAAGCCGATCGATAAAGCGCGAAAGAGCTTCGCTGGTTTTGGGCGTTGCCTCCCAGGAAGGGTCGGCGATCGTGTCGCAAGGGGCGTAGGGGAGTGTCCTTGGTTCAACATTCCCCTGGTCGTCGAAGAGATAGATCTGAATCGGCCGTTCCTCGCGGGTAAGGCGCGCGATGGCGCCGGGGTTATACACCCGGGCGCGGCCCACTTTTTGCGCCTTAAAGCCTTCGTGGTAGTGACCGACAAAGATAAGATCCGCAAGGGTATCCTCGATGGCGGAAAAAGGGGTAAAAGGTACGTCGGGATGGAAAGGCCGGGGGAGGAGCATGCCGTGGACGATATGGACGCAAAGATCCCCGAAACGTTCTTTGGGCGAATAGTCGAGAAGCGCTTCCCGCCGGTCCATCTCGGCATGGAACGGTGCCCCCGTGACGGCGATGGTTTTCCCATCAGGCGCGGGAAAGGTCACCGGTTCTTCCCGGAGGATGCGGTAGATTCCGAGTCCCGCCCCCAGGCCAAGGGCCGTACGGTTTAGAACCTCAGGCGAAGAGTTGTAGCCGATCACGTCGTGGTTGCCAGGGAGCACATAGAGAGGGAGCCCTTCAAAGGCCTCGATCAGGATCTGGTAAACGCGAAGGGCGAGGGCATAGCCCGGTTGCGGCGAATCAAAAAGATCGCCCCCGTGAAAAACAGCCGTCACCCCTTCCTTGTGGGCGATATACGAAACAGCCCGCACCTTGGCTTCCAGAGCCGCAAGAAAATCATCCTTCCGCCAGCGCGGCGCGAGAGCGCGGAAGTGAGTGTCGGTCAAAAAGAGGAACTTCAAGGAGCCACCTCCTCTCATAAAGAATAGCAGAAAACACAAAGGAAGCGCAAAAGGTGGTTAGCGGGCATAGAATGCCTCGAAAGCCAGCCGGGGATAGCGTTCGAAGAGATCCTTCAAGCTCGAAGGAACGGGTGAACCTTCGGGTAGTCCAAAGCTCTTTACAAAGGCGCTGGCGACCGCCTCGCCCGGCCTGATATCCGGCCGATTCAGGGAAGGCTGGGTCCCATCGGTCCACACCCACAGGTAATAGGGGAGGCGGCTATTGTGAGATTTGCCCGGGCGAAGGGCGGTTACATCAACGCAGGCGATTTTTGGCCGCGTTCGCAGTGAGACGATATGGTAGTAACCCTGAGGGTGGAAGGGGATGGAAGGAACGCTACCCCATTTCCGACGGAGGGTTTCCCGTACCCGCCGGTAGGTGATGTAGGCAAGGAGCTTTTCAGCGCGTTCGGGATTCTCGAAAGCTTGCGAAAGAAGTTCAAAGCCAACGATGGGATTGTCCGCAAGATCCAGAGGCAATGCGTCATAGAACGGCGCCTTGCCATGCCGAACCGATGCGACCGGCCACCGCTTGACGGATACCAAGGCATAGATGGCCCCGCGTTTTCGAAGCCAGAACACTTCAACGCGCGAGGTATCGGCGGGATACCTGTAGGAATTGGACACACGGCCTCCTTCTTGGACGAAGTAGCCGCTGGAATGTTCGGGAATAGCGTCAAGAAGAAGCTCCCGGGTTTCATCGGGAGAAATTAACCGGGCCCGGGCTTTCGCCTGGACCTTCTGCAGTTCTTGCGCCACCGCATCGGCAAGGGCCTCAGCGGAAGGATAACGGGTAACGCTCATAAGATCGGCCTCCTTCGCATCCCAAGGATAACAAATTGCCAGACGGCGGTGACCCACCGTCGAAAGACGCAGGAAACGCTTTGACGTAGCGAGGGCCGCTCCGTTTCTCTACGGGTGAAAAGGAATGGATCGCGGGGTCCATCCTCCCAAGGGTCGTTGAAAAAGGGCAAAGGTCCTCTCCCCTTCGGTGCTTCGCTTAAAAAGATACGCTCGAAGAGGCGAGGCTTTCGGAAAAGCGCCGTTCCCATTCTTCCAGGGAAGGATAGGAGGGCCGAGGGAAGCTGGAAAGGCGGTAGCGGTTAAGAGAGCGGGTCTGGGTTTGACGAAGGACGGTTTCGATCTTCAGGTTTGCCATTGCCCTTAAGACGGCATAGCCGGGCACCTTTAGAGTTCGCAGGTAAGCCTCGAAAAAGGGCGTCATCCAGACCCCTCCGTGGGTTTGGAGAAAATCCCTGGGGGTAAGGGGCCGATCGAGAGCCAGGTACAGGCTGGAAAACCGGTGAAGGCGTTCGAGAAAGAGGGCCAGGAGAAGGTGAAGAAGAAGGAGAGTAACGCCCAGAAGGGTAATAACACCCGCAGGCCCCCGGTGCTGGGCGTCGAGAAGGATACGGATATCGCTACTTGCGCTCGCCCTGCTGATGGCCCAGACGGTTCCTGTGAGAAGGACCGGGGGGATCCATGGAAGAGCCCAGGCAAGAAGGGAGCGCTCCTGGAGCAAAAGGTGGTAGAGGGCTGTACGGATGCCGTATTCCGGTGCATGTCTCCACGCTTTTTCGCTCACGAGAACCCCCTTTTGCAGGGCAAAGGGGAAGGTGAGCCGGTAGGGGTGCCACCACGCGGGATCGTGGTAGATGTAAACCTTGGGTGGTTTCCGGAAAAGGCCTTGCATGGCGGCAGGAACCGGTACGGTACTAAGAACATCAAAACCGTTCACGTAGGCCCAGAGCCAGTCATACGGGAAGAAAAAAGAAGCGTAGAGAAACCAGCCCGCCAGCATAGGGATAATCCAGAGGCTGTGGTGAGGCCAAAGAGCCCCCGCCACGGCGGCAACCACGGTAAAGTAGAGGGCCGCAAGGGCTGTATCAAAAGCGGTGAGGGGCCCCGGCGGATGATAGGGTCCCCTAAAGGAGCGAAAAAGGCGAAGAAGAAGCGCCAACCCCATAAAGAAGAGGATGGCTACCTGGAGGGCCGGAGGAAGATTCCTCGGCCAGAAAAAGTACATGAAAGCGAGTGTGTAGAACACATAACGCCGCAAGGGTTCCTTGGCCTCCCGTTCAAAGAATAGTATACAGCAAAAACTTTAAAAACGAAGAACCCCCTTATCGGGGGTTCCTCGCCCCTCCGGTGGGTGGAGGGTTCCCAGGGCCTGAGCCCTGGGGGACCGGCCGGGTTCCGGCGTTGCCCGACCGGCCGTCGTCTTCTGAGCGCTCCTCCCACCAGTGGAGCGCCCCCCGCTGCTCGGCGATTTCGCCGAGCAACAGGACGAGAAGGACCAAGACGAAAACGGCGAGGAGGGTCATTGGACCCTCCCGCCACTACTGTCCCGGTCCCGCCGCCGCCGGTTGCGGCGAGACCGCCCTACCTCGTACCTCAGTACGAGGTAGGCGAACGTCAAGAACATCGCCAGGGGCCACATCATGGGCCCCACACCTCCTTCTGGCACCCTTTCTCCCCGGGTAAAAGAAGAGAGGAGGAGGGGGGTGCCTAGAGTTCTGGCATAGTAATGATACCCCCGGAAAAGGTTTAGTCTTGAAAAAGGGGAAGGGTAGCCCTAAGGCGTGGAAGGTTCAGGACTGACGGTTTCCCGGATCATCCGGTAGATGTCGTAGGCATTCCAGAGGAGAAGGCCTGCTCCGATGATGGCACCCCCCACACCCGTCCCGGCGGCAAGGGCACCAAGCCCAAAACGAGCGGCAGTCTTGAGCCCTGTCTTGAGGGCTTCCTTCGTGAGGTACTTCTTTGCGAGGGTTTTAGCCCCGTTATAGGTGGTTTTGGCGGCCTTCACGACAGCCGGAGCAACCTGGGTTCCCACTGCCAGTCCCAGGGCCGGGAGAAGAAGGGACCCGGGAAGGGACAGCGAATTAAAGACGTCCTTTTCAAGAAGCTCATGCCAGGTGTTGGTGTTAGGCCGGTTACCGGCAAGAAAAGCCTGCCAGGGATCAAAAAGGTTGCCGTCCTGAAGCCCCGGGGGAAGGTTGACCTTGAGCCCGGAGTACTGGTTCAGGATCTCCTTGGACGCGGAGGAAAAGAACTGTCCGAAGGCCTGGTTGAGGACAAAGGGGTCAATGGTAGTGCTAACCCCGTAGGCTTTAGCAAGGTTTGAAAGGCTTCCCCGGAATTCGGGTTTTTCTAAGGTTAGCTGAAATACGGGAAGCTGGTCGGTTTCAAGCCTCGGCAGGTCAGGGCCCTTGGTGAACACCTGGAGCCCTAGTAGCCCGCCCGGGAGTGGTCCAAGGGCGCGGTCCATGGCCTTGACCCGCTCCTCAAAAGGTCCCGCTGTGGCAAAAAGCTGGAGCGCCGGGAGCGGCGGCATCTTGCCGATCTCGGGAAGAGGATGATGGGGAATGTCACCCATGCTGGGCGGTGCAAGGGATTCAGGGAGCTCAAACTTCGGAAGCTCCGGCGTTTCAAGCTTTGGCACCTCAGGAAGAGGCGGAAGCTCCAGTTCTTTCGACCACTTTTCATAAAGAGCTTCAAGGTGCGGGTCATCGAAGTCGGACGCGGCCAGAGCCGTTCCTTGCGATAGCACCAGCGAGAGAATAAGCGTTAGCGAAAGGATCCACCCGTGCCCGCGCAAGATGAATCACCTCTCCGTTGAAGCCGAAAGGGCTTCGGCTTCTTTTTGCAGGTCCTCCAGGGTGTATTCAACCGGTTCGACGTAGAGGCCTTCCCAGGGCCACGAGGAAAAAAGCTCGAAGGCCGGGACGTGTTCGAGCCCAAAGAAAGGGAAGTAGGCGGGGGTCATCGGTTCCACCAGCCATCGCAGAAATTCCGCATGGAGACCCGTTAGCTGGTGGAGCTTGTAGGCAAGAGGAGAAAGCTCGCCCGAGAGGGTGTAAACGGCTTGAATGATGGCCTGGATAGTCTCGGCGGCCTCCAGACGCTCCTTAAGGACAGGCGCCAGATCCTCACTTAGCAGAGAGGCTTTAAGACCGGCGGCCGTGAGCCCTTTCTTAAGGCCCACCCCCGGCCCCCAGCGGTCTTCTCCCAAAAGCTGATGCAGGGTTTCGTCGTCAAGGTTAGGCGTTTCGATCCGTTCGGGCATGCTCACGGAATGATCCCTCCCGACTCCCGAGAAAAGATACGCCAGCCATCGCTAAACTTCCAGAGATGGAGGCGTTCGCTGAAAACGCCGTACTCGGTTGTACCTTGGCTACTTGGCATAGCACCGGTGAGAAGAACGTCAACCACCGCCCACTGGCCTTCTTTTTGGGCAACCAGCCGGGTTTCAATAAGTTCAGCTTTTGAGCCCTTGGCGAGATCCGGGTAGCGAAGCGCATACTGCACGTAAGGCCCCGCAACGGTGGGAAGGTCCACCAGAAGGTTCCCGCTCACCGTTTCTCTGAGGGTATCAAGGTCTCCTTGCAAGAGGGCTTGGTAGAAACGAGACACGGTATCCTGGACATCCTTTGGCACGGCTTGCGAGCTTCCGCAACCCGTCAGGAAAAGAGCGACCAGTAATACCGCGAGCCATCGCATACGACGAAAGACCACAACCATCAACCTCCTTAAGTAGGAATACCCTCAAACCCCTTACTCCGAAAGCCGGGTGGGCGCCTCATCGATGATGAGGGTGGCCTTTTCGCTGTACGTCGCACCAACCCGGTCGGTACCGGTCACCGTGAAGGTGTAAACCTGCGGGAAAGTAGCTCCCCCTTGCCGCCAGAGGGTCGAGGGTAGGTCGAAAGTGCGTTCCCCGGAATACGAACCGGCGGGGGTGTCGGGAAGCGATAAAGCCCCGCCGCAAGGAAGCGCTGGCGAAGGAATGCAGGGTGTGACCGATAGCTTAACGTTGGTGAGATTCTTCCAGGCGACGATCAGTCTGGCGTCCTCATCGGCGGTGATCCGGATGCTTGGCTTGATGATCAGGACCTGATTGCTGTTTTCTCCGCTCCCTCCGCCACCGGTAGGAGGAGCTACAACGCTAATGGTTCGGGTAGCCCTGGCGCTTTTCCCGTGGGTATTGGTCACAGTGACCTCCAGCGTATAGGTCTTTCCGGCCGCTGGTAAACCAAAGATTAGCTGAGGCCTGGCCGTAATGGCCCCCTGGAAAGAACCCGACAGCTGGGGAGAACGCACTTCGTTGGTGGATGCCAGCTGTCCGCTTGCGTTGAGAACCCTCAGGGTATACGTGGCCTGATACCAGTCTCTGCCCGCATTAAGCGTAAGGGTGATGGGGACCAGTTCACCAGGCTTGACGGGATTCTTATCAGGGGTAATGGCAACCGTGGGGCTGTAGGGCACGATGGTTACCGTGGTGCAGTCACTGTCAGAAGCGCTTCGGCCGCCATGGCTGTTTACGGCGTAGACGGAGCCGCAATACGTCTGGGTGGTACCGGGCGAGTTGTCAGGTAGCCTTCCGCCAACACCCCCCGAGATGGTTCCAGAGCTTGCGCCGGACCCGCTTCGGGACCCGACGGCGGTGCTGACGCTCCAGGAGTACTGGGTGTCGGGAGAAGAGACGTAGTACGAAAAGCGAACCGTACCCGTATCCCCATCATAAAGGGTGCCAGGGCCCGATGCGCTAATGGAGACCGAAGGCGCTGGCACGTAGCTATCGCACCAAATATAGGTGACGTATTCATAGCCCGGCTGGTATCCAGGTGTACTCGGGGGATAAGGAGCGGTGTCCCAGTCGCAACTGGTCACAAAGGGAAGCGCGCGGATATGGGTACCCCCGACGTAGCACATCCACGAGGAAGCTCTAAGAAGGCAAGAGCCCGAGCGGGGCCAGTCCCCGCTGATGGAATAGGGCACCGAGTAGTTGCACCCAACGCAGCTGGGGGCGGCCGAGACCGTTTCTTTCTCGAAGGTTACCGTGGCAAGAAAGAGGCCGCCCGCCAGAAGCGCGACGCCGAGCCAGAAGAGCAAAAACCGTCTTGTCTTCACGGGTTGTCGACCTCCGTTCCGATAATCCAGGTGCTATCCCAGCGGGGCACCTGGGATTCCGAAGCGTTTTCGTGAGTTTCCACGACGGTGAAGTCTTCGATCCACCACTGGTTCTCCCGGAACCGGAAGGAAAGATCAAAGACGGCCCAGGTAATGCCGCTCCCGTCGGCCTTCTCCACCGCGTAAAGGGCTTTCATCTGAGCCGTATCGAACCCGATATCGGCATGAAGGAGGTCAGTATCGATCCAGAAACGCCGGAAACCGCCTTGAAAAAGGCCGTTCACCGCATCCTCCCAGCGAGGAAGGATGGCCTCATCCACGGCCTTGAAAAGGTGGAAGGCATCACTGGCCGCCTGGAAGATGGCCTGGGCATCGCTGGTGTCGAGAAGAATGGCCCGATCAAAGAGCCGGGGAATCCGGGAAAGCATTTGAACCGCTTCGGCCCGGGTGGCAATGTGATCAAGGCGCAGGGTGTGATCGGGATACCCGACGAGATAACCCCAGGAAAGCCCGTCCCAGGCAATCTGAAACTCGGGAGTTCCCCTGGGAGGAAGGTCAAGAGGCATCGGATCGGGCCGGAAATGCGGGTTATAGACATCGGGTGTTACCGAAAGGGCCTGCCGCAGATCAGCGACCAGCGTTTCCCGCGTAAGGGGCCCTTCCTTCGCGGAAGGAGTGGCCCTGGGTAAAAGACGGCCAACCCATTCCCGCCACACAGGCCCTTCCAAAGGATCGTCCGGCCGGAAGCTGGTATCGGTTTTCGAAAGGCCGAGGCGGTCCGCCATTTGCAGGATGGGGTCCATGGCCCAGTGGCCGTGGATATCCTCGAAGGAATACCAGGTTTGCTCAGGTTCCTCCGCCTGCACCCGGGGAAGGGCCCAGGCGGACGAAAGGATAGCCAGCGCCAGAAACGCCAGGGATAGTCTCTGAAAGAAGGTTCCGGGTTTCGGATAGCGTTTCATCGCCTAACCCCTTTCGTTCACTCCGAAAGCCGTGTCACCTGCTGATCGACGAGAAGCGTGGCTTCTTCCCGGTATTGCTGGCCGGTTCGATCCCGGCCCTCAACAATAAACTTATATTTCTTCGGCAGGGGTGCACCCTGACGCCAGAGACTCGAAGACAGGGTGAAGCGATGGTCTCCTGTGTAGGGGCCTTTGTTATCGGGAAGAGCTCCGCCGATGGGAAGCGAATCCGGTCCCTCCACGGTAAGGGTGACACCCGTGAGATTTTGCCAAGCGACGATGAGCTCGGCAGTCTCATCGACGGTGATGCGAATGCTGGGCTTGATGATCAAGATCTTGCCGGTCTCGCTTTCACTGGAACCGCTAGGAGGCGCGACCACCGCGATAGGGCCAACTTCTTTCGAGACCTTTTGCGTCCCGGCCTGGGCTTCGAGCCGGAAGTAAAAGGTTTGTCCCGCCGCGTCCTTGCCGAACACGAAAGCGCGCTTGAGGGAGGTTTTGCCCTTGAAGCTACCCTGGTATTGGGCGGGTTGCACCAGCCCCGACGACGACGAAACGGGGTTTTTGGCGCTATCCAGAACCTGAAGGGTGTAGGTGGCGTCCGTGCTACCCGAGTCCAGGGTAGCGGTGACGTCAAAGAGCTTCCCCGCCATGACGGTGGAAGGTGCGGAAAGGGAGGAGATGGTGAGAGGAGCGGTAACGAGAAAGGAGCCGGAGTCCG
>JAHHQG010000020.1 GCA_018729555.1 Clostridiales bacterium
AAGAGGACGTCCTTGCCTATATGGCCTTCCCGCCGGAACACTGGCGGCGGATCCACTCGACGAACGTCCTGGAGCGGCTGAATCGGGAGCTGGCCCGCCGCCTAGACGTCGTGGGGATCTTCCCGAATGTGGCGGCTGCCTTGCGGCTCATGGGGGCAGTGCTCGAGGAGCAGCATGAGGAGTGGATGGCGTCTCGAAAGTATTTCAGTCCCGAATCGATGACCCGGCTTACGCCGGCTCCAGGCTCGTTTTCCGAGGCAGCCACCCTGAAGGAGGTGATGCATAACTTTTGACATCAGCCCACCCGAAGGGGAGCCAATTTACACCACTTGACGGGACGTGACCCACAGCCCTCACCAAAGAAAAGCTTCTGTCTTATGCCCGTCAGTTGGGTCTCGATGTCAAGGGTTTTACAGAGGCGCTGGACAAGGAAAAGTACGGCCCGAAGGTAAAACGAGACTTTGAAGATGGGGAGCGGTACGGTGTAACCGGTACTCCAACGTTCTTTATCAACGGGCGAAAGGTAGTCGGCGCACGTTCGTACGAGGAGATGAGCCGTATCGTGGAAGAGGAACTACGGAAGGTAGGTGCGAATATGAATCGCCAGTGAGCCATTCCCCTCCGGCACCGGCGGTTGTACCTAAGAGTGTGGGCACAAGCTTTGGTGGAAGAATAGACAGAATATCCCGTGCTCGGTTACAATAGAGTAGGCTGTGTGTGTGGGGGGGTTCTTGTGAGGCGACACCCGGTCTTGGTGATTTGCACGCTCATTCTTTTAGCAACTGTGATATCTGGGTGCGGACAAGGGCTAGCACGGAAAGGCGAAGAGGTAGCCAATAGTCAACCAAATACCAACAGTGTTAACGAGGGCCCGCTCGTCGAATTGCCTGAAGACAAAAAGGTCGATAGGCACCCAGACGGAGATACAATTACTTTTGAAGAACCAGTAGAAGTTGTTGGGAATACGTTGGTCGTTACGCAAATCCATACTGCCTACGCTCACAACCAACACATAGTAGAAGTGTATGGCAAGGTTCTGAAGGATGCAGGAGATCTTATCCTCACCCTGCAAGATACCAATGGAAAGGCATTGCAGTCAACTTTCGCAAACGTCGAACATGTTGAGCCGACAGATGGAGAATGGCTCGAATTCTGGCACAGGCTTGTTGAGGATGTGCTGCCCCTCAGAGAGGATATCGATGAGGGAGTGGTTGTGTTCGAGTTGCGGAAAGATGGTCACGTGACTCGAGGTAAACTTCTCGTACCGTTGAAGAAGCCACCTACAGAGTAGGGCCTCGGGGAAGTATGAGAAGTACCGTGGAATTCACCATGGCCTGCCAGATCGCGCGATGGGCGGGCCATTTCTTCTACCCATCAGCCACCGTTGCAGCTAGCGGTGGGTGGTGCCCTTTGGAGCTCCGTGGGAAGGGCTTGGTCTGGACGGACCATATTTTCGGCCGGCAATTAGGATAAGGGATACCGTTGGGCGAGGCTCCGCACAAGGGTTACCCGTTGGGCCAAGTCATCAACTCACAGGGTGAGGCATGCCATCAGGCTCAAAAGGTCAGCTATTGCAACCGTTCGTGTCAACGCCGACTTAAAATTGACCCACTTGGCGCCGGTTGGAAACTGACCCACCCCTTCGGGTCACTTACTCCG
>JAHHQG010000021.1 GCA_018729555.1 Clostridiales bacterium
GCTAAATCTTGGTAGGGGTGAACGAAACTTGCACCCGTGCATTCTGGGAAAATTAAACAGATGCCAAAAAGATCATCCGAAGCAAGGTGAAAAGATACCTAAAGTACATGATGAAAAAAGTGCTGAATTCACCCTCTGGTCCGGCCAAAAAACCTACCTATGAAGCCTTCGTCGCTGAAAACCTAGTCTGACTCCACAAAAAACAGGTGGCCGCCTTCTTGACTTCACCACCAAACCCAAAGCCGCCACCCAGCTCAAAAGGGTGAACTGTTGACTCGGCAATCGCGAGAGTAGCTACAGTGGGTAGACTCAGTGCGTCCTGAGCCTCTCATAGAGGCTCATAGAGGCTCGGCCTCTTCTGGGTAAGTTGGGTCATCTCTGCTCGCCGGCAACACCTCGAAGCGAGGATCGTTGGAGAGCGCCTCAATCAAAGCTTCCGACCCGCCTACGTACGTCGAGTCGAGATCGATATCGGTCGCCACAAACCACTGACGATCCTCTGGCCACCAGAGATTCGGTGAGTCCGACCAGACACCGGCAAAGAAGGAAGTCACACAAGACAGGGGCCCCGTGTAAAGGATGTAACGGCGTCCTACCCCCTCCAAACGAGAGGCTTCAAGGACTTCACGGGGGGAAAGTATTTGCCCCCCTTCTCCGGACTGGGTTAGCCCTGCAATCCCTCCCGGTGAAAGGTGGCCATAACCCTCCCACACGGCGAAGAAGCACCGGTTCGGCGTAGTCGTAAAGGCTGCTAGGAACTCAGCGAGCGCGGTAGCATCGGCCTGTTCAAGGCTTCCGCGCCTCGGGGGGTCTTTCCAAGGAGGGCTTCCTTTTCCGTATCCCTGACGGGGAATGCTGATGATGTCAAAGCTCATGCGGGGGTAAACTCGTTGCCCGCTCCAAGCGGCAACCTCGGCCCATCTAACAGGTTTCCCCTGGTCATCGTGCGCAGGATGAAGCAACCGGACGTAGCGAGCGAATCCCTCGGGAATCAGTGCGCCGACATGAGCAAAGGGAGATGCCCGCAGGCTTTGCTCGACCCATCGCGCACCAGAGATGTCACTCAGCAATGTCATGCCACAAGGGTGGGACCATTCCATATCTTGCTTGTTCACATGGGTAACCTCCCTGCGTAAGCCGAAGCTCCACAGAGTCAACGATAGACGGCTTCCACCGACTGATAGTTTTGGCGTAGGACATCAGGGTCACGTCCCGTCAAGTGGTGTAAATGGGCTCCCCTTCGGGTGGGCTGATGTCAAAAGTCATGCACCACCTCCTTCAGGGTGGCTGCCTCGGAAAACGAGCCTGGAGCCGGCGTAAGCCGGGTCATCGATTCGGGACTGAAATACTTTCGAGACGCCATCCACTCCTCATGCTGCTCCTCGAGCACGGCCCCCATGAGCCGCAAGGCAGCCGCCACATTGGGGAAGATCCCGACGACGTCAAACCGACGCGCCAGCTCCCGATTCAACCGTTCCAGGACGTTGGTCGAATGGATCCGCCGCCAGTGTTCCGGCGGGAAGGCCATATCGGCAAGGACGTCCTCTTCTGCCTCTTCCAGG
>JAHHQG010000022.1 GCA_018729555.1 Clostridiales bacterium
GCCGTGCGGATCCATGTTGCTCCATCCCCACCCACCGTGCATCGCTCGACCCGGGAAAAGTCCCAGTGCTGCGCAAGGTCTGCTAATGCCCCCTCCACAGCCTCCACTCCCTCGCCTACCGCCCCATGCACCCGCCGGTGCCGCAGCATCGCCCGACCCTGCCCATCCCGTTCCCGCCCCTCGTAGGCCAGGGCTTGCTTGAGCCCAATGGGCTCCTTTACGACCATCCTTTCGCCGCCGACCCCGCACAAAAAGCTCGTCAAACTCGATGTCCAGCTCCGTTGCCACCCGGCTGCCTTCCGGCGCCTCACCCTCCTCAAATAAGGCTTTTCTCACCCGCTCCCCCTCTTCGGTTAACCCCATCCCCGATGCCTGGATGTCCTGCCAGATGGCCATCCGGCTGCTCTGGGCTTGCCCTTGGCTCCAACGCTTCAAAAACTCCCCGCCACCCCAAAGGACGTCTCCACCGCCAGCTCCAAGCCCATCTCCCGCACCGCCGGCGAATACCGCCGCCGAGGCCAAAGACCCATCGCCTCGTCCAGCAAAAAGCACTGCTCCCCCGTCTCCTGGTCCCTGTAATAGCGCCGCTGAAAACGGATCTCTCCCACCTTGGTCAAAAGACTCCTGGATCGCATCCCACCACCTTCCACCGCCGGTCCCGCCCCTCCATCAGCTCCCGGTCCCTCGCCTGAAGGGCCATCACCAAGAGCTGCCGGGTGGCCTCCCGGGCCACACGCTCCACTGCCAGCTCGAGTGATTTGAAATCTGCTGCTTCCAACCATGCTTTGTCGATTCCCTCGGCAAGAAGCAGGACCACTTCCACCAGCTGATGTAGCGGCCGGTCGAAACACCCACTAGGGCCGGATGAAAACTCCCCACCCCATCGAAGGACAGACACCGAATCCTTGGGTGGGATGAGGTGTCGGCATGATCGGAGCGGAGGAAATGTATGACGTGAAGGCGTTGTATGAAGAACTGCAAAGCATCCGTGCCGCTGCCCGGATCACCGGGCACGATCGAAAGACGATGCGCAAGATCATTTACGCACAGGAACTGCCGCTACAAGCCCCAGCCGCCGCGCCCATCCAAGCTGGATCCCTTCAAACCGTATCTCTTGAAGCGCATCAGCGAAGGGGTCTTGAACTGCGAGCAGTATACAGGGTTATCCCTCACAGGGCCTGTCCATTTAGAGCCGGTCGCCCGGCGCATAACGGCGCGGGAGGTGGAGATACGGCCCCTGACGGTTTATGAGGCGGTGGCGAGAGGTGAGGCTCCATGATCACCCTGGAACGGGCCCGGCAGACGCTTGAAACCCTGGGTCTGGCCCAGGCGGCTGCGGTGCTGGAAAGTCGCTTGGACGCGGCTGCTGCCAAGGAGATGATCTATGCCGAATTCCTGGCAGACCTTCTGGAG
>JAHHQG010000023.1 GCA_018729555.1 Clostridiales bacterium
GATCCGTGAGGATCGGCTGCCTGAAACAGATGACGATGTTTCAGGTAACGGTGGGCCTTCGGACAGTAGAGGGAGGACCATGATCCCCGACCGTGCCACAGTGGAAAAGATCGAGTATCAGCTCCGGAAGATCGCCTTCCTTCTGCGGCGGCAGGGGCGAAGGATCCTTACCCGCTTTGACCTGACGCCCCCCCAGTTCGATGCCCTCCAGTTCCTCATCTATCACGACGGGCTCACCATGGGGGAGCTGACCCAAAGGCTTTACCTGGCTTCCAGCACGGTGACCGATCTCATCCAGCGGATGGAAAAGGGGGAGCTGGTCAAACGGGTGAGGGATCCCCGGGACCGGCGGGTGGTGCGCCTCTATGTGCAGCCCCGGGCCCATGAGGTCCTGGAGGCGGTCCTGGAGGAGAGGCGCCGGTTTCTGGCCCGGGTGCTGGGGGAGCTTTCCCCGGAAGTGGTGGGGATGCTGGAGGCATCCCTGGAAAAGCTCCATGACCAGATGGGGGCGGCCCTGGAGAAGGAGGAGGAGCGCCAGCCATGACGGATGTGGCCCTCATCGGGGGGACGGGGGTGTACCAGGCGGACATCCTGGAAGACCCCGAAGAACGGGAACTCATCACCCCCTACGGGCGGGTTCAGCTCTGGATAGGGAACCTTAAGGGAAAGAAGCGGGAGGCGATCTTCGTCACCCGCCACGGCCGGGGCCATGCCCTCCCTCCCCACCGGGTGCCTTACCGGGCTATCCTCTGGGCCCTTAAATCCATGGGGGTGGAGCGGGTGGCGGCCACAGCGGCCGTCGGGTCCCTGCGGGAGCACCTGCCGCCGGGGACCCTTCTCCTTCCCCATTCCTTCCTGGACTTCACCCGGCAGCGGCCGTCCACCTTCTACGACGGCGGCCCCGAAGGGGTGGTCCACGTCGATATGACGGAGCCCTACTGCCCCGTCATGCGGCAGACGGCGGCCCGCCTGGCGAAAGAGCGGGGCCTCCGGGTGGTGGAAGGGGGCATCTACGCCTGTACCGAAGGGCCTCGCTTCGAGACGCCGGCGGAGATCCGGATGCTGGCCCAGTGGGGGGGCGATGTGGTAGGCATGACGGGGGTCCCGGAGGTGGTGCTGGCAAGGGAGCTGGGCCTTTGCTACATGACGGTGGCCCTGGTAACCAACTATGCCGCCGGCATCAAGCCGGCACCCCTCACCCAGGAGGAGGTCCTGGATGCTATGGCGGGGTGGAAGGGGATGCTGGCGCCCTTCCTCCGGGATGTCCTGGCGGAGCTTCCCAAGGAAAGGGAAGGGTGCGCCTGCGCAAAGGTGCCTTCCCCCATGGCGGTCCTGGTGGGGCAAGGGGAAGGGGAGGCGGACGCAAAGGATCGCGTCATCTTCCGCGGCGTCACCCTCCTGGACGGCACCGGCGGGGTTGAGGAAGGAGTCAGCGTGGTGGTGGAAGGGGGAGAGGTCAAAGCCGTCCTTTCCTCCGGAGAGCCCCTTCCTCGGGGGCGCACCATCCCCGGGGAAGGAAAGGTCCTTTTGCCCGGCCTCATCAATCTGCACCAGCATGCGGCCATGAGCCTCTTTCGCACCTTTGCCGATGACATGAACCTCATGGACTGGCTGCAGACCAAGATCTGGCCGGCTGAAGCCCGCCTTACGGGGGAAGACGTCTATTGGGGAACCCTCCACAGCATCGTGGAGATGCTGAAGAGCGGGACCACCACCTTTGTGGACATGTATTTCTTCGAAGAAGAGGTGGCTCGAGCTGTCCTGGAGAGCGGCATGCGGGCCGTCCTCTCCCGGGGGCTGGTGGCCACCGATCCCAAGGCCGGGGAGAAGGCCCTTCAGGAGGGGGTGGACCTCTGCCGGCGGTACGAGGGGGCAGGGGACGGGCGGATCCGCACCATGCTGGGGCCCCATGCCCCCTACACCTGCCCGCCGGAATTCCTCCGGGAGGTCTTTGCCGCTTCCCGGGAGCTAAAGGTGCCCATCCACATCCACCTCCACGAGACGCAAGGGGAGGTGGAGACCTACCGGCAGCGGTACGGGGCCAGCCCCATCCAGATGATGGCCCGGTGGGGCCTTTGGGATCGCCCCCTTCTGGCAGCCCACTGCGTGTGGGTGGATGACGAAGACATGGAGCTCCTGGCGGCGCTGCCGGGGGGAGGGGTGGCCCACAATCCCCTCTCCAACCTGAAGCTGGGGAGCGGCATCGCACCCTTGAAGGACCTTTTGCGGCGAGGGGTGCGGGTGGGTCTGGGAACCGACGGCCCCACCTCCACCAACATGCTCTCCCTCTTCGAGGAAATGCGGTTGGCGGCCTGGCTGGCCAAGGGCCGGGAGCGGGACGGCAGCCTCCTCACGGCGAGGGAGGCCTTCCGCTTGGGCACCTCCGCCGGCGGGGAGATCCTTCAGTGGGAGGGCCTGGGGCAGGTGCGCCCCGGCGGCCCCGCCGATCTGGTCCTCCTCTCGCCGGATTCCCCCCGGTTCACCCCCGTCTTCGACTGGCATGCGGCGGTGGTCTGGGGAGCCCAGGACGCCGACGTGGATACGGTGATGGTGGCGGGGAAGATCCTGATGGAAAAGGGGCGCCTTCTCACTCTGGACGAAGAGCGCATCGCCTTTGAGGTGAAGAGCCGGTCTCGCCGGCTGGTGGAAGGCCTTTGACCCTCTACCTGGTGCGCCATGGGGTCACATCCTGGAACGAAGAGGGCCGCTTTCAGGGCTGGTCCGATGTGCCCCTCAACGAGAAGGGGCGGCGGCAAAGCCACGCCCTGGGTCAAAAGCTTCAGAAGGTCCCCATCGATGCCATCTATGCCAGCGACCTCAGGCGGGCGGTGGAAACAGCCACCATCATCCGGGATTACCTTTCCGGCCCGCCGGCCCTTTTCACCGATCCTCGCCTGCGGGAAAGCCGCTTTGGCCGCTGGGAAGGCTTGACGGCCGAAGAGATCGCCTCTCGGTTCCCGGAGGAGTGGGAACGGCACCGGGTCGGCTGGTACGTCCCCGGAGGGGAAACGTTGACCGACGTGGAAGAGCGCTTGAGGTCCTTTAGCCAAGAGCTTTTCGCCCAGCCGTGGAAGACGGTCCTGGTGGTGGGCCACGGGGCCCTTCTCCGCTCCTGGCTCATCCTCATCCTGGGGCTGGACCTCGCCTTCCGCCGCCATTTCGCCCTGGAAAACGGCTCCCTCAGCCTTCTTAAAGCCAGCTCCCTCGCCGATCCCCGCGCCCGGGTGATCCGGTGGAATGAGCCGGTGGCCGAGGTGTAACCTCCATGATCTGGGCGCTTCAGGGGGACGGCGAAACCCGCTTTTACCGCCGGGGTCGGCCGGTGGACGAGGCAGCTGCCCGGGCCAGTACCGAAGTCCTGGCCCTGGGTTCGGGGGAAGGGGTGGCCATCCCCTGGACTGACCTATTGCCCCTCCTCTGGCCCCGGGAGACGCCTCCCCCGCCGGCCAACCCGGCGGAAGGGGAGACCCTTTTGAAGCGGGCGGTAGCCCGGGCCCAAAAAGCCCCCACGGGGTTGAAGCTGGCCTGGAGCCTTTTCCTCCACGGCCATCCCCTCTCCCTCTGGCTGGAGGAAGCCTACCGCTGGCCGTTGGACGCTGGCGCCGAGGGGGATCAGGCGTGGAAACCTCTCCCCGGCCATGGGGTTCGCCGGTCGCCTCCCGGGGCGGAACGGGTGAGGTCCGTGAAGGAAGCCTTTTCCCCCCATGGCCCCCTGGCCCGCCTCCTTCCCCAGTTCGAAGGCCGTCCTGGCCAAGAGGCCATGGCGGAGGCGGTGGAGGAGACCCTCCGGGAAGGCGGCATCCTCCTGGTGGAGGCGGGGACTGGCAGCGGCAAGAGCCTGGCCTACCTGGTGCCGGCCCTTTTGCGGGGCGGGGACGGGCGGACGGTGGTGGCCACCCGCACCCTCCAGCTGCAAGAGCAGCTCCTCGGAAAGGATCTTCCCGTGGCCCTGGCCTTGAGCGGTCCCGGGAAGAAAGGGGTTCTCCTCAAAGGGTACGCCAATTACCTCTGCCTCAAACGCTGGAATGAGCTTCTGGAAGGCGGGTTTCCCCCTCAGGCGGGGGTGTTTTTAGCCCAGGTGGCCTCCTGGCTCCACGTCACCCAGGATGGCGACCTGGGGGAGCTTCCCTTCGCGTCCTTCCCCCTTCCCCTCGGCATCGAGCCCCACGCCTGCGGCCGGCGCGCTTGCCCGTTTTTCGAGGGATGCTTCGTCTTCAAAGCGCGGCAAGAGGCGGAAAGCGCCCATGTGGTGGTGGTCAACCACGCCCTCCTCCTGGCCGATGCCCGCCGGGGCGGCGACCTCCTCCCTCCCTTCGACGTCCTCATCGTCGATGAGGCCCACCACCTGGAAGAAGCGGCAGCTCAGCACCTGGGGGGCACCTTTGCCGGCGATGTCTGGCGGCGCCATCTCCAAGAGATGGCTTCCCTTCCCTGGCCGCCCCAATGGGCGGAAGAGGCGGGGGAGATCCTCACCTCGGCCCGCGAGGCGCTGGAGGCCTTCCTTCAGGCGGTCCGCCGGTGGGGCGGCGATGAAGGGGAAAAAAGGTGGCGGGGGGAGGACCCGCAGGTGGAGGAGGCGGGGGAGCGCCTGGCCCGCCATCTGGAGGGGGTCCTTGGACTGCTTTCGAGGTGCCAGGAGGAAGGGGAGATGGCCTTTCCCGCCGGGAGCTGGCACCAGCTGGTGGAGGAGGGGATCCGCCATCTCTTGGGGTGGCTGGATGCGCCTTCGGGATGGGTGAGCTTTTGGGAAGGCCGGGGGAAGACCGATATCCTCCAGCTCTCCCCTCTGGAGGTGGGCGAGATCCTAAAGGAGCAGCTCCTCTCCCGGGTGGAGGCGGCCGTCTTTACCTCCGCCACCTTGAGCGTGGCGGGAAACCTGGCGCCCTACGCCCAGCGCCTGGGCCTTTCCCGGTGGCGGGAGCTCAAGGTCCCGTCCCCCTTCCGCTATCGGGAGCAGGCCCTCATCCTGGTGCCCACCGATCTTCCTGCGGGTCACGGGCCCGATCTTTACCCTTGGGATGAGCTGGCTCCTTTTCTGGGGCGCCTGGCGGAGCTCACCCGAGGGAGGGCCCTCTTTCTCTTCACCAGTTACCGGGCCCTTAAGGCGTGTCGTCAAGCCTTGGACCGGTTGGGGCTGAAGGTCACCTTCCTTTCCCAAGGGGAGGACGGGTCGAGGGCGGAGCTCCTGGCGGCCCTCCGGAAAGGGGAAGAGGTGGTTCTTTTGGGGACCCAGACCTTCTGGGAAGGGGTAGATCTCCCGGGGGATCTCCTGCGTCTGGTGGTGGTGGACCGCATCCCCTTTCCCCGGCCCAACCTTCCCCGCCTGGAAGCCCAGAAAGAGGCCCTTTTGGCGCGGGGGGAGAACTGGTTTTTCCCCCTCCATGTGGTGCCGGCCGCTACCCTCTTGCAGCAGGCCTTCGGCCGCCTCATCCGGACAGCGCAAGATCAAGGGCTCTTCGTCCTTCTGGACCGCCGCCTCCTGGTGCAGAGCTACGGCCCCATCCTTCTCGAAAGTTTGCCCGATGCATCCTTTTTGCAAGGGCCGCGCCAAGAGCTTTTGGATGCGGCGGCAGGCTTTCTAAGCGGCCGGATTCCCTTCACGCGCTTCCAGAGCGTTCAAGAAGCGGCGGCCCGTCTCAGGGAAGGCAGAACTTGACGGGTTAGAAGCCCTTTCGGGCGGGCAAGGTATGGGTGTCGGCAGCCGACACAGGAGGTCAACGGGATGAAAGAGCGGAAGCGCTCGGATCAATCGCTGGACCGCCTGAAATACGAGGTGGCCGAAGAGCTGGGCCTCGATGACGATATCGAGGAGCGGGGATGGAGCCGGCTCACCACCCGAGAGGTGGGCAAGATCGGCGGGGCCATGGTCCGCAAGATGATCCGGAAGGCCCGCCGGGAGTGGGGCAAAGACCCCGAGCGGCCCACGTAAAGGCCACCTTTGGGAGGCGGGAGCGGAAACGCTCCCGCCTCTTTCTTCCGATGGGATGAAGGGGCGAACCGCCACATATGGAACCTTGGGGGTGGCTCGCCCGTGGAGGTGAGAAGCGTCCTTTGGGGAGGCCTCGTCGGCCTTGCCACAGCCCTTCTTTTGGCCCTCATCTGGGCCCTCCTCATCCGCGTGGGAGGCCTTCCGGAAGGTCCCGCCCTGAAGGCGGCCTATTATTCGGGGTTTCTTTCGGCTCTGGTGAGCGGAGGAGCGGCGGCCCGCAGCGCGGGGATGAAAGGGTGGCTTCACGGGGGGCTAGGAGGCCTTTTCTACGGCCTTTTGGCACCGGCCCTCAGCCTCCTCATCTTCTCCGCCCAGCGAAACTTCCTGCCTCTCCTCCTGCACGCCGCCTTGGCCCTCTTTTTGGGGGCGGTGGGTGGCATTCTGGGGCTGAACCTGTAGGCTCCCGCCGCCCCGGCTTTAATGGTACTTTGGAGGGGAGGAGGGACAGCCTTGAAGTTTTACCCCAACTACATCGACGGGCAATGGGTGGAGGCCAAGAGCGGCCGCCGGTATCAGAGCATCAACCCGGCCAACGGGGAAGTCCTAGGGGAGGTCGCCCTCTCGGGTCCCGAGGATGTGGATGCCGCCGTCGAAGCGGCTCGGAAAGCCTTTGAGAGCTGGCGCCTCTATCCAGCCCCCAAGCGGGGAGAAATCCTCTTCCGGGCAGCTGAGATCCTGGTGCGGCGCAAGGAAGAGCTGGCCCGCATGCTCACCCGGGAGATGGGCAAGGTGCTGCCCGAAGCCCGGGGAGATGTGCAGGAGGCCATCGACATCGCCTACTACATGGCTGCCGAAGGCCGGCGGCAGTTCGGCCATACGGTGCCTTCGGAGCTGCCCGACAAATTCGCCTTCAGCGTCCGGGAACCCATCGGAGTGGTGGGCATCATCACGCCCTGGAACTTCCCCACCGCCATCCCCTTCTGGAAGATGATGCCGGCCCTCATCCTAGGGAACACGGTGGTGTTTAAGCCCGCCAGCGATACCCCCATCATGGCGGCGCTTCTCGTGGAGGTCCTGGAAGAGGCGGGCATCCCCAAGGGCGTCGTGAACCTGGTCTACGGGCCGGGGGATACGGTCGGGGAGGCCCTCATCCGCCATCCCCACGTGCAGCTCATCTCCTTCACCGGTTCGGTGGAGTCGGGGAAGCATGTGGCTGTGACGGCAGCCCAGCACGGGATGAAGCGGGTCACCCTGGAGCTGGGCGGCAAGAACGCCATCATCGTCCTGGAGGATGCCAACCTGGATCTGGCGGTGGACGGCATCATCTGGAGCGCCTTTGGGACCACCGGCCAACGGTGCACCGCCGCCAGCCGGGTGATCGTCCAGCGGAGCGTCGCGAAGAAGCTGGAGGAAAAACTGGTGGAGCGCATCTCTAAGCTCCGCTTGGGGGATGGCCTTTTGGAGACCACCGACGTGGGACCCCTCATCCATACCCGGGCGCGGGACAAGGTCCACATGTACGTGGAGATCGGCAAGCAGGAGGGGGCCCGCCTGGTGGTGGGGGGCGAGCCCGCCATGGAAGGGGAGCTGGCCAAAGGGGCCTTCTACAAGCCCACCCTCTTTGCGGAAGTGAAGCCCGATATGCGCATCGCCCAGGAGGAAATCTTCGGGCCGGTCCTGGCCCTCATCCCGGTGGACACCATGGAAGAGGCCATCAAAGTCAACAACAGCGTCCAGTATGGCCTCTCCAGCGCCATGTACACCCAAGACGTCAACAAGGCCTTCAAGGCCATCCGGGATCTGGCCACGGGCATCGTGTACATCAACGCCGGGACCATCGGCGCCGAGATCCACCTGCCCTTCGGAGGGTACCGCAACACGGGCAACGGCCACCGGGAAGCGGGGCAGGCCGCCCTGGACGCCTACAGCGAGTGGAAGTCGGTCTACGTCGATTACAGCGGCCGTCTCCAGAGGGCTCAGATCGACAACCAGTGACAGGGTAGGCCGTGAATAAAGGGAGGGAAGGGCCTTTCCCAAAGGGCCCTTCCTTTCTTTCGCACCTTTAGCCGTCGTAGTATAGTGCCACCATGGACCTTAGAGACGTCTTAGACGGCGCCATCGCCGATTTCCAGTGGTGGATCCAGGGGCGCCTCTCGCGCCTGAGGGGGATGCTCCACCGCCGGGACGGGGGAAGGAAACCCAAGACCTCCCCGGAGGAGCGGATCACCCCTTGGGGACCAGGGGGACCCCTGGTGCTGGCGGCCGACGGCCGCCTCACCGACACCCTCACTCTGCGCCTTCTGCACCTGGCCCGGGGCCGGGGAAGCCGCGTCGTGGTGGTGGGGGGGATGGAGGTGGCCTTTTCCCCTCCCGCCCGCCATCTGGCGCGGCAGCTGGCCCGCTTCGGGGTGGAGAAGATCAGCGCCCTCGCCCTCGTCACCCGGGCCGATGCGGAAGATCCCCGGCGCTGGGATCTCCTCCTGGAAGGGGATCTGGTGATCGTGGCGGGCCAGGACCCCGAGCAGGGGTCCTACCTGGGGGCCGACAGCCCCTTTGCCACGGCCCTCACGGCCGCCCATCGCCGGGGCATCCCCATGGCGCTTTTAGGGGGAGCCGCTACCCTGGCGGGGGGCTGGCTTCGGGGGGCGGAGGGGCAAGCCCTCTCAGGATGGCATCTCCTTCCCCAGTGGACCATCGCCAGCCCGGCTTCCCACGGCTACCGCTTCCTCACCTGGTTGGCGGACCTTCCCCAGGCTCCCCGGGCTCTCCGCTGGGGCCTTTGGCTAGAGAAAGGTACGGCCATCCTCATCGGGGACGGATACGTCGAAGCCTACGGCAAGCCGGGAGGCCTGGTGGTGCCTCTCACCCAGTTCAGGAGCGAAGGCCTGGCAGTTCTTCAGGGCCACTTGCTTCTGCCAGGGGTGCCCTGGCGCTTTCGGCCTCCGGTTCCCGAAGGACCAGCAGATGGCGCGGCACCAGAGCGCTAAAGGTGGCATGGCCCGTGGCGGACCACTCCACCGTCAGGCGGGTCTGGGCTTGGGGCCGGGGATCGGCGTAGAACGAAAGAGCTTCATCCGGGGTGCGGAAGATGGCCCGCTGGCCCAGGCGGGCCCGGGCGAAAAACTCCCGCAGGCCCAGCTCTTCCTCGTGGCTGAGGGGACGAGCCAAGGAAAAGCGAAGCCCCTCGTCTTCGCCTTCCAGACGGAGATAGCCCTGGTGCCAGGTGCACAGAAAGGATGCCATGGGGAAGACCTCCTGGGTCCATGGTACCGCATGGGTAAGGAAATCCAAGTTTACATAATATACATTATGGGAAGTTAAGCTTAGGGGATCTCCAGCACCTGGCCGGGATAGATCAGGGGGCTCTTGAGGCCGTTCATTTCCATGACCCGGTGGATCCAGCGCCGAAGATCTTCCCGCGGCGAAGCGTAGCGGGTGGCCAGATGCCAGAGGGTATCGCCCGGCTGGACCACCACGGTCGTTGGTTCTCCCGGTAGGCCTTCCGCCCCTGCAGGATGCCAGTAAGCAAGGGCCCAGAGAAAGACCGCCGCCACGAGAAAGGCCAGGATCCTCTTCATGAGGCCACCCCTTATGCAAACGCATGTTCGACGGTTCGTCTTTAGCCTAAGGGAACATGTGTTTGCGTGTCAACCCTGTGGAGCCGGGTGACCTGAGAAAAGGTGGCGCTTGGAGGAGGTCTCAGTGAACCATCCGCCAGCCCACGAAGAGAACTACGAAACCCAGGACAAGGAGCACTCCTTCGGCGAGGGCCGGGGAACGCCTCATGAGGTGAAGGGCCAGCATGTTCAGACCGCACCGATTCGCTCGGGGAGGGCGTAGCCACGGGGGGTCTGGGAGAGGCCCAGGTCCGCGAGGGCCTGCCGGACTTTCTCGCCTGGGCGTCGTATTGCCGCGGGACACGGGCTGTCCATAGCCATGGGGGGTCTGGGAGAGGCCCAGGTCCGCGAGGGCCTGCCGGACTTTCTCGCCTGGGCGTCGTATTGCCGCGGGACACGGGCTGTCCATAGCCATGGAGAGGGCGGTATACCCGATTTCGATACCCGCCCACCCCTGCCCTACGTTAGAGCCGGAACGAGGGCCGGCGCCCAGAGGCGAACGATCGCCAGACGCACCAACTCCTCGGCGGGGCCCGATACCCCCACCACCAGCCATGGGGCTCGATGCTTTCCGCTACCTTCAAAACGCCGGGCGATGAGGACCACCGGCCCCCGCAAGCCCAAGGCCACCAGCCATCCGAGGGCCCCCAGCGCCCAAAGGCCCGCCTGAAAGGGAACGCCGGCCGCGTTTAACCCCAGGGCGATGGGGACGGGCAATCCCAAGAGCACGAGGACCCATATCCATGGAAGGCCCCTCCCCTGCCTATCGTGATCCACCGCCGTCAACCTTGAGCCCCCTCCGCCCCACCGATGAACTTCCTCCCCCATCATAAAAACCGTGCACGGGCTCGCGGAAGGAAAGAAGGAAACGCTTGTCCGCGGGCTAACTTCTCTTTCTGGTACACTTGCCTCGAGGTGAGGTTCATGAAGGTGGATGCCAAGTGGGTCGAAGGGATGGCCTTCGACATCGAGACGGGTACGGGCCACACCCTCCGCATCGATGCCCGGCCCGAAGTGGGCGGCCAGGATACCGGTCCCCGGGCCAAGGAGCTCCTTCTGGCATCTCTGGCGGGGTGCACCGCCATGGATGTCATCTCCATCCTGAAGAAGATGCGCCAGCCCGTGGAGTCCTTCCGCATTCACACCGAGGCCTATGACACGGAAGAACACCCGAAGGTCTTTCCTTATGTGGACCTGGTCTACGAGGTCAACGGGGAAGGGCTGGATCCGGAGCGGGTGGTGAGGGCCGTGGAGCTCTCCCAGGTCCGCTACTGCGGCGTCAGCGCCATGCTCCGCCCGGCGGTGGACATCCGCGTGAAGATCCTGGTGAACGGCCAGGAACAGCCGGTCCCCGAGAGCATCCTCGCCCTCAAGAGCGGGGCGTAAGCTTCAGCTCGTGGCGAATCCAAGCCACGGCTTCCTTCCAGGATCCCATGGGGAGATGGAGGGAAGCCTCCTCTTCTTCGGGGAGGAGCGGACCCCTCCCGGCGATGGGATGATCCTCCCCCACCACGATGAAGGTCTTGATCCCTGCTGCTGCGGCAAGGCCGTCCCGGGCGGGGTCGTTTCCGATGTAAAGGGTTTCTTCAGGGAAAAAGCCCGCCTGGAGGCAAGCGTCCCGGTAGTAGCGAGGGTGGGGCTTTAAGGCGTAGCTGTTGTCGGCGCCGGTGATGAGGCGAAAGGCCGAAGGGTCCAGCCCTCCCCACTTCAGGCGCAAGGCCAGCTGTTCCCTCGGAAAGACCGGATCGCTGGCCACCGCCATGGGAATCCCCTCCTCGTGGAATCGGGCCACCGCCTCCGCCACCCCCGGAATCGGTTCCACAAACGGGGCCAGATCCTCGTAAACCTCGCGATAGAACTGGAGGAAGAAGGTCTCCACCTCCTCGAGGGGAACCCCCTCCCGCCGCGCCAAGGCCTGAAGGATGGCGTCTCCTACGGGGACCATCGACCCCTCCTTCCGCCGGCGCACCTCTTCGGTGGCCTCCAGAAGGGACGCTATGAAGGAGGCGGTGGGTGTAGCCTGCCATCGGGCAGCCAGGCGGCGGACGTACGTCTGATAGAAGGCTTCGGTGGTCTTCACCAGGGTTCCGTCAAGATCGAACAGGAGAAGTTTTTTGGCCATGCCCCCTACTTCGGCCTTCAGGCAGCCCTTTCCTTTCGAACGGGTGTTTGGTACAATGGCGCGGAAAGGAGCGCATTAGGTTGCTGAATTCCCGGGAAGAGGCGATTTTGCAGTTCATCCGCGACTACGTCCGCCGGCACGGCTACCCCCCGTCCATCCGGGAGATCGGCAAGGCCGTAGGCTTGGCGTCCCCCGCCACGGTCCACGTCTACCTCCAAAGCCTGGAGGAAAAAGGATTTCTCGTCCGGGATCCCGGGAAACCCCGGGCCATCCTCCTAAGGGAGGAGGAGACCCCCGACACCGTCTTCGTTCCCCTGGTGGGCCGGGTGGCTGCCGGTACCCCCATCCTGGCGGCGGAGAACATCGAGGATTACTTTCCCTTGCCCCGGGCGTGGGTGAAGGGGAACCGCCCCGTGTTCTTCGTCGAGGTGAAGGGCGACAGCATGGTGGGGGCCGGCATCCTGGACGGCGACTGGGTGTTGGTCCAGCAGCAGGCGACGGCCCAGGACGGGGACATCGTGGTGGCGCTCCTCGGCGAAGAAGCCACCGTCAAGCGGTTTTACCGGGAAAAGGACGCCATCCGCTTGCAGCCGGAAAACCCCCGCCTGGAACCCATCCGCAGCCGCGACGTGCAGATCCTGGGGAAGGTGATCGGCCTTTACCGCTCCCTCTAAGCCTCCAGAGCCTGGCGAAAATCCTCGGCCGTCAAGGTCATGAGGGCCTCCATATGGTAGCGGCCTTCCCTGACCACCCTCACGGCTTGTCGCCGGATCGCCCGTTCCACCAGGTTCCGGACCCAGCGGGCGTTGCCGTGGCGGATCTGGGAGGCGAGGTCGGGGCGGCGCAAAAGGGACGCCAGGTATTCCCTCGCCCCCACGGCGAACCGGTACTGCCGCTCCTCCACCATGGCCTGGGCGATATCCAGGAGCTCCTCGGGGCGATAATCGGGAAACCGGATCTGGATGGGGAAGCGGGAGCGCAGGCCCGGGTTGGTGCGGAGGAAAAATTCCATCTCAACAGGATAGCCCGCCAGGATCACCACCAGGTGGTCCCGGTGGTTTTCCATGGCCCGCACCAGAGTGTCGATGGCTTCCTTGCCGAAGTCCTTCTCCCCTCCCCTGGCCAAGGAATAGGCCTCATCGATGAAGAGGATGCCGTCCAAGGCCCGGCGGATCTGCTCCCTTGTCTTTTGAGCCGTATGGCCGATATATTCCCCCACCAGGTCGGCCCGTTCCACCTCCACCAGATGGCCTTTGCTGAGGATCTCCATCTCCTTGAGGAGCTTTCCCAGGATGCGGGCCACGGTGGTCTTCCCCGTGCCCGGGTTGCCGTAGAAGATCATGTGGAGGGCCAGGGGCTCCACCGCCAGATCCAGGGCCTGTCGCCTCTGCCGCACCTCCATGAAGGCGTAGAGCTCCCGCACCAGCTCCTTCACCTCCTGGAGACCCACCAAGCCATCCAGCTCCCGCCAGATGGCCTGGAGCCCCTGGGAGCGGGAAGCGGCGGACGCCGGCAGAAGGGTCTCCAGCTCGGGAGGGACCAGGCGGCTCTCGTCGTACCACCGAAACACCGGCTCCGACCAGCGGCCGTTGACCTGCATCTGCGCCGACATGGGGTCCTCCTTCCAGACTCCCCGGCAATATACGGAAGGAAGGCTGTCCCTGTGCCGCTTCAGGGCGCGCTGAAGAAATCGGCAAAGATGGCGACGGTCCGGTCCACCGCTTCCGCGAAGTCCAAGGCCCCCAGGTCCAGCCAAAGGACGTCCTCTTCCCGGCGGAGCCAGGTGTACTGGCGGCGGGCCAGCTGCCACGTGCGCCGAAAGATGGCCTCGGGGAGCTCTTCCCGGGTGAGCTCCCCTTCCAGGTACCGGATGATCTCCCGGTAGCCCAGGGTCTGAAAGGCGGGAAGGTCCTTCGGGTAGCGGCGGAGGAGCTCTTCCACCTCCTGGATGAACCCTTCCGCCAGCTCCCGGTCGATCCGCTCCCGGATCAGGCGGCGGAGCTGGTCGCGGGGGCGGGTGAGGGCCACCACTCGCCGCTCCAAGGTGGGCTGGGGGGGCCGGCGGAGGTGCCGGGAAGGGGGTTCTCCCGTCGCCCGGTATATCTCGAGGGCCCGGATGACCCTTCTCACGTTATGGGGATGGATGAAGGCTTTCACCTCGGGATCGATGGACAAAAGCTCCCGGTAAAGAGCCTCTTTCCCTTCTTCTGACGCCCGCCTTTCCATAGCCTGGCGAAAGGCCGGATCGGGCGGCACCGGAGGAAAGCGGTAACCCAGGGTGGCCGCCCGGATGTAGAGGATGCTCCCTCCCACCAAAAGGGGTTTCTTCCCCCGCAAAAGGATGTCCGCCACCGCCTCTTGGACGAGCTCCGCGTAGCGGGCCACGTGGATTCCTTCCGACGGATCGGCCACGTCCAGGAGGTGGTGAGGCACCCGGGCCCGCTCCTGGGGCTTGGGTTTGTCGGTGCCGATATCCATGCCCCGGTAAAGGGCCGTGGCATCGCCGTTGATGATTTCCCCTTCCAGGCGCTCCGCCACCTCCAGGGAAAGGCGGGTCTTCCCCACCCCCGTCGGCCCCGTGATGACCCCGACTTTCTTTTTGGTGGTCATCGCCCGAAACGCCGATCCAGTTCCTTCCGGGATATGGCCCACAGGATGGGGCGGCCATGGGGGCAGTGGAAAGGCTCCCGGCAGCGGGAGAGATTCTCCAGGAGCTTCTGGCCTTCTTCGGGGGAAAGGCGATCCCCGCTTTTGACGGCCCCCTTGCAGGCGGCCAGGATCTGGATGGGCCGCCTCAGGTCCTCCAGCTCCACTTCATGCAGGCGAAGGAGATCCCCGATGGCCTTCTCCAGGGCTTCTCGGGGAACCCCCACGAGAAAGGCGGGGATGGCCCGGAAGGCCACCGTCGTGGACCCGAGGAGATCCCCCTCAAACCCGAAGGCTTTGAAAAGGGAACGCCGATCGGCGAAAAGAGAGGCTTCCTCCGGCGTGCCGTGCCAGACCAACGGTTCCACGAGGACCTGGGAGGGAAGGTCACCTGCACCCCTTTCAAAGGCCTCGAAGAGGATCCGTTCGTGGGCTGCATGGAAGTCCACCACGTAAAGGGCATCCTCCCCTTCGGCGAGGAGGTAGCGGTTCTGGAAGACGGCGAGGAAGAGGAGGCGGGGAAAGGAACGGGGCCCTTCCCCGCCTTTCCTCACCTCCCCTTCTCTTCCCCGTTCCGGAGCCTCATCGGCGAGGGGTTCCTGGCGGTAGACGTCGGCCCAAAGGGAGAGGGTCCTTTCCCTCACGCGGAAGGCTTGGGGGGCTGGTGACGGAGTTTCCTCCCCAAGAGGCCCCTCCTCCTGGAGGATGTCCTTCAGGATCCTGTGGAGAAGGGATTGGAGGGCTCTTTCCTTCTGAAACCGGGCTTCCAGCTTTCGCGGATGGATGTTGATATCCAGGGTGGCGGGGGGCACCTTTAGGTGCAGGGCGAAGACGGGATGGCGGTGGACCATCAGGAGGCCGCGGTAGGCGGCCTCCACCGCGCCCCGAAGGCCGGCGTGAAAGATGGGATGGCCGTTCACCACCAGGAGCTGGTGGCTCCGCTGGGCCCGGTGCCAGGAGCTCTTCCCGAGAACCCCTTCCACTGCCAGGAGGAGATCGGGAACAGGGGAAAGGGTCCGGAAGGGAATCCCCTCCCGGTCCACCTCGGGGCCCAAAAAGGGGCGGGCCGCATCCAAAAGGTCCCCCGCCCCCGCGGTGTACCAGACCAAACGGCCTTCGCTCTCCACCCGGAAGGCCACATGGGGAAAGGCGAAGGCCAGGGCAGCTACCTGGCGGAGGATGGCGGCTTCTTCGCCGCGAGGGGAGGCCAGGGATTGGAGCCGGGCCGGGGTGTTGTAGTAGAGGTTTTCCACCTCCACCAGGGTGCCGTAGCCTAAGGGGGCCTCGCCTTCCTGAAGGATCTCGCCCCCTTGGGCCACCACCTCCCAGCCGGCCCCCTCCCCCCGCGGCCGGCTCACGATCCGGATGCGGCTGATGGCGGCGATGGCGCTCAGGGCTTCTCCCCGAAACCCTAAGGTCTCGAGGGAGAGGAGATCCTCCAGCCGCTGGATCTTGCTGGTGGCATGGCGCCGGAGGGCGAGGGCCAGATCTTCCCGCAAAAAGCCGTGGCCGTCATCCTGCACCTGGATGCGGTCCAGCCCCCCGCCCCAGAGGCGCACTTCGATGCGCCGGGCGCCGGCATCCAGGGCGTTTTCCACCAGCTCCTTGACGCACGAGGCGGGCCGCTCCACCACCTCGCCGGCGGCGATCTTCTCCGCTACCGACGGGTCCAGGAGGCGGATCCTACCCACGGGTCGGCACCTCCCCGGAGAGGAGCTGTTCCTGCCAGCGGGCCAAAAGCTCCCAGGCCTGGCGGGGCGAGAGATCATCCAGGGAAAGGGCGAGGATGGCCTCCCGCCACCGCTCCCAATCCCGGCCCGAGGAATCCTTGGCCCGCGGGTGGGAAAGGGCTCTCCCCTCCCTCGCCTCCAGGTGGGCCAGGATGGCCGCCGCCCGTTCCAAGAGGCGGGGCGGAAGGCCCGCCAGGGCCGCCACGTGGAGCCCGTAGCTCCGATCGGCGGCTCCCTCCTTCACGGCGTAGAGAAAGCGCAGCGTCCCCTTCTCCCGATCCTCCGCCACCGCCATGGTGAGGTTTTTCACGGCGGGATGCTGTTCCTCCAGCTCTGTCAGCTCGTGGAAGTGGGTGGTGAAAAGGGTGCGGCAGCCCCGCTCCGCCAGATCCTCCGCCACGGCCCAAGCCAGGGCCAGGCCGTCGTAGGTGCTGGTGCCCCGCCCCACTTCGTCCACCACCACCAGGCTCTCCCGCGTGGCCCGCTCCAGGATGCGCCGGGTTTCCAGCATCTCCCGCATAAAGGTGGATTCTCCGCCGGCCAGATCGTCCCGGGCGCCGATCCTTGTGAAGATGGCATCCGCCAAGCCGATGCGGGCAAAGGAGGCGGGCACAAAGCTCCCCACCTGGGCCAACAGGCAGAGGAGGGCGGCGGTGCGGGCATAGGTGGACTTCCCTGCCATGTTGGGCCCTGTGAGGAGGAGGAAAGGCTTTTCCCGGGTCATGGCGATGGGGTTGGGAACGCACACCTCCCGCCCTAACACCTGCTCCAGGACGGGATGCCGGGCATCCAGGGCCTCCAGGACCGGCTCCTCCACCAGGAGCGGCCGCTCATAGCGGCGCTCCGCCGCCACTTCCCCCAGGGCAGCTGTCACATCCAGGAGGTGGAGGGATCGGGCCAGATCCATGAGGGCGGGGAGGACCCTCGCCACCTCCTCCACCAGCTGAATGAAGAGCTCCTCCTCCCGGGAAAGGGCTGCTTCTTCCGCATGGAGGAGCTTTTCCTCCAAATCCTTCAGCTCCGGGGTGATGTACCTCTCCGCCTGGGCCAAAGTCTGCTTGCGGATGTAGCGGGGGGGAACCAGGTCCCGGTGGGTGTGGGTCACCTCGATGTAGTATCCGAAGACTTTGTTGAATCCCACCTTGAGGGAGCGGATCCCCGTGGCTTCCCGCTCCCTCCTTTCCAGGTCCAGGAGCATCTCGTGGCCGTGGCGCATGAGATGGCGCCAGCTATCCAGCTCCCCGTCGTAGCCGTCCCGGATGTAACCTCCCTTGCGCCGGTCGGAGGGAGAAGGCCTTGAAAGGGCCCGGTGGAGAAGGTCCCGCAGGCCGTAGGGGCCGCCTTTAAGGGTTTCCACCGCCTGGTGCAAAAGGGCCGGCAGCCCATCCCCCTGCAAAAGGTCCGCCAACCCTTTGGCCTTTTCCAGAGTATCCGCCAACGCCTGGAGGTCCCGGGGCGTCACCCTCCCCGCCGCCGTGCGGGAGAGGATCCGTTCCAGATCGTAGGTGTCTTTCAGCATCAGCCTCGCCAGCCGCCGCACGCCGGCATGCTCTTTCCAAAAGGCGACGGCATCGAGGCGCTCCTCCAAGGGCTGGCGGTGGCGGAGGGGAGAACTCAACCACCGGCGAAGGAGCCGGCTTCCGCCCCGGGTGACGGTGCGGTTGAGGGCCCAAAAGAGGGTCCCCTCCTCCCGGCCGTCCAAGCGGGAAAAGATCTCCAGGTGGATGCGGGTCTCGGGGTCCAGGTAAAGCTCCCGCCCCTGGTGGAGGGGATCGGGGGCCTGGAGATGGCGGGGGTAGGATTTCCACGTGTACTGGATGTAACTCAGGAGGAGGCGGCAGGCTTCCCGGACCTGGGGATCCAGTTCCTCTTCCCCGGGGAAAGGGGGAAGGGCTCCTTGGGGCTCGAAGTAGGTGACGAGGCCCTTGGGAAGGCCAACGCCTTTCCCTTCGGCCTCTTTGGGAAGGAGGACTTCCGCCACCGGCCAGAGGGAAAGCTCTTCCGAGAGGGATGCCACCTTTCCGGCGTAAAAGGCGCCCGTCGCCACATCCACCAGGGCGAGGGCCGCTCCTTCCCCCGCCAGGGGGATGGCTGCCGCCAGGTAGGCCTCCTCCCCTTCCCGCTCCCCCGCCACCCCGGTGCCCGGGGTGAGGATCCGCACCACCTGCCGCTCCACCAGGGCCTTTCCCGGCGGCTCCATCTGCTCGCAGATGGCCACCTTGTACCCCTTTTCCAGGAGGCGGGCGGCGTAACTTTCGTAGGCGTGGTAGGGCACCCCGCACATGGGCACCCGGCCTTCCGCCCCCTGATCCCTGGAGGTCAGGGTGATGTTCAAAAGGGGCGCGGCGATCTCGGCATCGTCGTAGAAGAGCTCGTAGAAATCCCCCAGGCGGAAAAAGATGAGGCAATCCCGGTGGGCCTCCTTGATGCGATACCACTGGCGCATCAGGGGGGTTTTGGGGTATGGGGGAAGGCCGGTGAGGTCCTTATCCTTCATGGGCCAGGGAAAGGGCAGGCCGCCCAGCCGCCGCCGGTTGGTCCAGCCACTCCCCCTTGAAGTAAAAGGTTTGGGCTTCGGTGATGCGGACCCGGGCAAACCGGCCTTCCATCCCGGGCCGCGCCGGCAACAGGACCAGGCGGTGGGTCCGGGTGCGGGCGGAATACACCTGGGCATCCTTCTTGCTGGGCCCTTCCACCAGCACCTCCACCTCGTCCCCCACCAGCCGCTGGTTGTTGCGCCGCTGGATGCTGTACTGCAGCTCGTTCAGCCGCTGCAGCCGCTCCTTCTTTTCCTCCAAGGGGGTGGGGTCCTTCTTCAGCCAAAGGGCCGCCGGCGTCCCCGGGCGGGGGGAGTAGATGAAGGTAAAGGCGTTGTCGAACTGCACTTCCTCCACCAGGCGGAGGGTGTCTTGAAACTCCTCTTCCGTTTCCCCCGGGAATCCCACGATGATGTCGGTGGTGATGCTGGCCCCCGGCACCCGCCGGCGGATCTTCTCCACCAGCTCCAGGTAATACTCCCGCGTGTAGTGGCGGTTCATCTTCCGGAGGATGCGGTTGTTCCCCGACTGGACGGGCAGGTGGAAATGCTCGCAGACTTTGTCGTTTTCCGCCACGGTGTCGATGAGCTTGTCGGTGAACTGCCAGGGATGGGATGTGAGGTAGCGGATCCAGCGGATGCCCTCCACCTTCTGGATGGCCGCCAAAAGATCGGCCAGATCCGTCTTTTCGGGGAGGTCATGGCCGTAGGCGTTGACGTTTTGCCCCAGGAGGGTGACCTCCTTGTACCCCTGATAGGCCAGCTGCCTCACCTCCCGGAGGATAGCCTCCGGCCGCCGGCTCCGCTCCCGCCCCCGGGTGTAGGGGACGATGCAGTAAGTGCAGTACTTATCGCAGCCGTAGATGATGTTGACCCAGGCCTTAACCCCGGAGGCGCGGCGGCTGGGAAGGTGCTCCAGAAGCTCGGGATCGCCGCCCGACTTCCAGACGTCCACCACCAGCTGGTCGGTGTCCCGCACCCGGGCCAGGATGTCGGGGAGCTCGTGGATGTTGTGGGTGCCGAAGACGAAGTTCACGTGAGGGGCATGGCGGCGGATCCGCTCGATGGTCACGGGTTCCTGGGCCATGCAGCCCGCCAGGCCGATGGTCATGTGGGGCCGCTCTTCTTTCACCGCCTTCAGGCGGCCGATCTCGCCGAAGACGCTCTCCTCGGCCCGCTCCCGTATGGCGCACGTGTTGAAGATGACCACGTCCGCCTCTTCCGGCCGGGAAGCGGCGACGTAGCCCATCTCTTCCAGGAGGCCCGCCATGATCTCGCTGTCCCGCTCGTTCATCTGGCACCCGTAGGTGTAAATGTAGTACCGCTGCTGCTCCACGGCGTCCACCTCGCGCTTATTATACCTGGGCGTCCTTCAGCTCATGGACCCCCATGACCTTCAGGTCCAGCGTTTCCCCCTCCACCCTTTCCACCAGCAGATCCACCACGCTGCCGTCGTCCCGGCGGATGGCAAAGCGCATGGGGGCGATGAACCAGATGGAAAAAGGCCTTCCTTCCGGCTTCAGCGTGCGATCCTCGAAATCCAGGAAGACCACCCGATCATCATACCGGTAGGAGATGCCCCGGTAGATGAGGCCCGGGACCACTTCCTGATCTTTTTCCACCAAAGCCATCGGCTCCTTTCCAGGGCCATATCCTTTCTTATGGTATCGCGGGGCCTCTACGGATGCATCGCCCTTTTCCTGGCCTCGGGCCTTCCTCATCGTTTCCCGGCGGCGCGGAGACCCCTGGCTTCAGGCATGGGGAGGAGCCCGCCTCCCTCCTTTCGTGTTGTGGTATAATTCCTCCAGGACCTTGACAAGCAAGGGTTCCGGAGGTTCTGCCAGCGAATCGTCTGGCAGGTAAAACCCTTGGCGTAACCGACGGCCCCGCCCGCGAACAAGGCACCCTTCGGGGAAACGGCTTACCGGCAACGGTGCGGGTGAGGGATGGTCCGCCGTCTTGCCAGCGGTGGCATGCCTGCCGCTGGCGGGCCGCCGTCAACCGGCCTATCGTGCCACCCGCGCCAGCGGGCTAGGCGCAAGCCCCTGGTTTTAGCTATGGGGTAGTTGACAGGCCCCCTTCCGCCTTCAATCCCAGTAAAGGGGACCTCCTGTGGCGAGGTAGCGGAGCATTTCCTTCTGGAGCACTTTGAGGGGCGTCTTAAAGGTGGGAAGGTAGGCTTCCACTGCCGGGTCTTCCCGGGGCTCGTCCACGAAGATGATGGTTTCCCCTTCGTCCAGATCTTCCCGGGCGGCCGCCTGGATCTCCTTCCGGTTTTCCTCCACCGCCTCCTCCATCCACTCCTGCCCCCTTTTTTCGATCTGGTCCAGGGTGAACTCTTCCATCTCCGCCCGGTCGAAGATGGCCGCCAGGCGGGTGAGGGTGGTGGCCAAAAGGGTCCGCTCCTGGGCGGGGATATGGCCCAAAAGGCTGTGGGTAAACTGGTTCAGCTCATGGATCACCAGGGTCACCATGTAGCCTTTCCGGGTGAGCTCCAGGCTGTACGCGCGGGCATCCCCTTCCACCTGCTGCCGCTTCACCAGGCCCGCCGCTTCCAGCCGGCCCACCAAGCCCGTCATGTTGCCTTTGCTCTTCCCCAGCTTTTGGGCCAGCTCCCCCTGGCGGATGCCCGGCGAATCCAAAAGGGCTTCCAGAACGGTGAACTGGGCGTAGGAGAGCTCGAACCGCTCCTGCAAAAACCGCTCCACCAGCCGGGACCAGGCGTCGGAGGCCTTGAGGAGGGCCCGGCTCAGCTCAAAAGCGCTGGTCATGGCTCCTTCCTCCTCCCGAAGAGACCCATCCCCTGGCGCCGCTCCTTGCGGGAGCGGGTGGCCGCCAGTTCATAGCGCAGGTGCTGCACTTCCTGTTGCAGCCGGATGAGGCTCAAGAGAAGGCGATCCTGATCGTGGCGCCGCCGCTCCTCCATCTTCTGAAGGAGGTCCTTGAGCTCTTGGATCTCCTGCCGCAACCCCTCGACGTCCGCCGGATCCTCCAGGAGGCGGGCCGCTGCCGCCTCCTTCGCCCCTTCCTTGGGCCCCTGGAGGATCTCCCGGACGGCCTCCACGTTCCACCCCTGACCCCGCAAAATCGCCGCCCGCTGCAGCCGCTCAAAGGCATCGGGCGTCAGCCCCCGCCGGTCCCCCTCCTCCTGAACGGTTCCGATCTCGGGGAAGGTGGCGAGAAGCTGGCGGACGGCGGAGGGGCGGAGGCCCAACCGCTGGCAGACCTCTTCCAGGGCGATAATCTCTTGCGTAGACAAGGGACTTCCCTTCCTACTCAGGGCTTTTTCAGCACGGAAGACTGCAAATCCTTCTTGCGCTGGAGGATTTCCCCGATCACCTCCACGGTCACCCAAAGGGACCCCAATGGCACCCGTTCCTTGGGGGAGTGGAAATCGGTGCCGCCGCTCATGAGGAGGCCGTGGGCCTCCGCCAGGCGGCGGTAGCGCTCCACATCCTTGGGCCCATGGTCGGGATGAAGGACTTCGATGCCGTCTAGACCGGCTTCCAAGAGCTCGGGGAGGACGCCGTCATCGCCGAAGGTCCCGGGATGGGCCCACACGGTGACGGCGCCGGCCGCCTTGAGGGCCTGGAGGACCTCCCGGGCGGGAAGGTCGGGTTTGGGCACGTAAGCGGGCCGTCCCCGGGAGAGGTAACGGGCAAAGGCCTCCTCCGGCCGTTCCACCACTCCCCGGGCCGCAAGGGCCCGGGCCACATGCATCCGTCCGGGCTGCCCCTCCTTGATCTCCCGCTGTAGATCTTCTTCCTCTAAGGGGATCCCTAGATCATGGAGCTTATGGAGGATCTCCCCGATGCGCTTTTGGCGGGCCTCCTGCATCCTTTCCAAAAGGGCCTTCAAGGCAGGATGATCCCGGTCGGGGAAATAGCCCAGGAGGTGGAGGCTCCGCCCCCGGATGGAGGAGGACACCTCGATCCCCGGCACCACCCGGACCCCCTCCCTTTCCCCCGCCCCAAGGGCCTCATCCCATCCTGCCACCGTGTCGTGGTCGGTGATGGCCACGGCCGCCAACCCCGCTTCGGCCGCCCGGGCCACCAGCTCCGACGGGGTGAGGGTCCCGTCGGAGGCGGTGGTGTGGATGTGGAGGTCGGCCCGTTGCGGCTGGTCCATCAACCCAGCACCTCCCGGAAGACCCGCAAGAAGTTTTCCCCCAGCACCATCTTCACCACATCCTCGCTGTACCCTCTCGCCAGAAGGCCTTCGGTGAACCGGGGGAGGAAGGAGACATCCTCCAGGCCCTTGGGGGTGGTGGAGATGCCGTCGAAGTCGCTCCCCAGCCCCAGGTGCTGGGGGCCCACCAGCTGGATGATGTGTTCGGCGTGGTTCAGGACATCGTCCAGGGTGGCTTCTCCCGACGGGGTGAGGAAGCCGGGATAAAAGTTGAGACCCATGACGCCACCCTTTTCCGCCAGGGCCTTGATCTGCCGGTCGTCCAGGTTGCGGGGATGGTCGCAGAGGGCGCGGGCGTTGGAATGGCTGGCGATGAAGGGTTTGGTGGCCACCGCCACCACGTCCCAGAAGCCCCGCTCCGAAAGGTGGGAGACGTCCACCATCATCCCCAGGCGTTCCATCTCCCCCACCACATCGACGCCAAAGCGGGTGAGCCCTCCCCCCGTCCTGGCTTCCCCCACGCCATCGGCCACGTCGTTGCGGCCGTTCCACACCAGGCCCATGGCCCGGACCCCCAGGCGGTAGAAGATGCGCAAGCGGGCCAGATCCCGGCCCACAGGCTCCGCCCCTTCGATGCTCAAAAGGGCGCCCACTTTGCCTTCCCGTTTGGCCCGCAAAAGATCGTCCCCCGTGAGGCAAAGGATCATCTCGTCGCGATGGGCCTCCAGCTCCCGGTAAAAGGCATCCAGGAGCTGGAGCAGCCGGGGAAGGGACCGCTCATGGTGGTATTCGGGCGCCACAAAAAGGGCGAAGATCTGGACGTCTACGCCCCCTTCCTTTAAGCGGGGAAGGTCGATATGGCCCTGGGTGCTTCGCGGCGTCAGGCGGCGCCGACCCTCCACCCAGTCCAGCACCGTGTCGCAGTGGGCGTCGAAGACAAAGCTTTCCTCGTGGAGGGACGCCATTCCCTACTCCCCTTTCTCTTGTGCTTCCCGTTCCAGGATCACCCCGATGGAAAAGGCCTTCCCCGTGGCCGGGTCCACGTCCAAAAGGGCGCCGCTGAGCTGGGCCGGCTCGTCCGCCACCTCAAAGCGAAGGGGCGTCTGGGTCAAAAAGCGCTGGATGATCTGCTGATGCTGGATGCCGATGACGGAAGGCCAGGGTCCGGTCATGCCGGCATCGGAGAGGTAGGCGGTGCCCTTGGGCAAAAGGACGGCATCATGGGTCTGGACGTGGGTATGGGTCCCGATGACGGCCGTCACCCGCCCATCCAGGTAGAAGCCAAGGGCCAGCTTTTCGCTGGTGGCTTCCGCGTGCACGTCCACCAGTCGGATGGTCACTTCTTTTGGGATGGCCTCCAGGGCTTCGTCCAGCCGGCGAAAGGGATCATCCAGGAGGAGGCCCATGAAGACCCGCCCCATGGCGTTTAAGACCGCCACGGGGGGAAGGCCCTCCTTGCGGACCACCGTCCACCCTTTTCCGGGAAGCCCGGGGGCGTAGTTGAGGGGCCTCACCACATGGGGATGGTCCAGCAGGGGAAGGCCGTCGGGCTTATCCCACGTGTGGTTTCCCAAGGTGATGGCATCCACCCCGGCCCGGAAGAGCTCCTGGCCCACCTTCTCCGTGATGCCCATGCCCCCCGCGGCGTTTTCCCCGTTGGCCACCACCAGGTCCACCTGGAGCTCGTCCTTAAGGGCGGGAAGCCGTTGCTGGAGGAAGCGCCGCCCCGGCCGGCCCACAATATCGCCGACAAAGAGGATCCGCAGGGCGCCTTCGGGTTTATTGCCGGAAGACAAAGACCCGACCTTCTTCCCGGTAGGCGATCCACCGCTGGCGGCCTTTGGAGCGGCGAAGATCGTCTAAAAGGCTTTCCATGAACTCTTCCTGCTGCCAGGGATCCTCCCCTTCAAACCACGGTCCGGCCATCTCCGTGAGAAGGCGGCCCTCCAGCCGGTCGCTCACCAGGGCGATGAGCAGGGAGATCTCTCTTAAGGTGAGGGTCTCCACGTCCCGCTCCAGCTCCAGAACGGTGATGTCCTCGATGGTGTCGGCCTTCAGGGCGAAGATCCCGGGAGGAAGGTCTTCCAGGAGGAAGAAGGCGTCGAGACTTTCCCGGATGGTGCCCTCCAGGTCCCGGAGCTCCTCCTCCTCCACCTGGCGGCAGAGGAAGGTAAAACGGATCAGGCCTTCCTCCGCGTCGTAGTGGAGGGATGCCACTTCCGGATAGCGCATGAGCATGGTCATGAAGAGCTGGACGTTTTCCGAATGAGGTGCCGCGGGAACTCCCAACGCCTTCGACCCCTTTCCGTCAGCGGGCGTACTCGACCGCCCTCATCTCGCGGATGACGGTGACCTTCACCTGTCCAGGATACTCCACTTCCTTCTCGATGCGTTTGACGATATCCTTGGCGATCCGGTAGGTGGCCAGGTCGTCCAGCTGATGGGGGTGCACCATGATGCGGATTTCCCGGCCCGCCTGGATGGCGTAGGATTTGGCCACCCCTTCAAAGGAGCTGGCGATGGCCTCCAGCTGGGTGAGGCGCTGGATATAGGCTTCCAGGGATTCCCGCCGGGCCCCAGGCCTTGCGGCCGAGAGGGCATCGGCGGCCGCCACCAGCACCGCTTCCACCGACCGGGCTTCGTAATCCCCGTGATGGGTGCTCATGGCGTGGACCACCGCTTCGCTTTCGCCGTACTTGCGCAAAAGCTCCATGCCCACCTGCACGTGGTTGCCCACCGGGTCTTCCACGGCTTTGCCGATATCGTGCAGGAGACCGGCCCGACGGGCCACTTCCACCGATACCCCTAGCTGGGCCGCCATCAGGCCCGCCAGATGGGCCACTTCCACCGAATGCTTGAGGACGTTTTGGCCGTAGCTGGTGCGGAACTTGAGCTTGCCGAGGATTCTCACCAGCTCAGGATGGAGCCCGTGGACGTGGGCCTCGTAGCAAGCTTTCTCCCCCGCCTCGCGGATGATGTTGTCCACTTCTTTTTCCGCCTTGGCATACATCTCTTCGATGCGGGCGGGATGGATGCGGCCGTCGGCCAGGAGCTTTTCGAGGGTGTAGCGGGCGATCTCCCGGCGGAGGGGATCGAAGGCCGAGATGACCACCGCTTCGGGGGTGTCGTCGATGATGAGGTCCACCCCCGTGAGGGCCTCAAAGGTGCGGATGTTGCGGCCTTCCTTGCCGATGATCCGCCCTTTCATGTCGTCGCTGGGAAGGTGGACCACCGTGATGGTGGTCTCCGCCACGTGGTCGGCGGCACACCGCTGGATAGCCTCGGCGATGATCTCTTTGGCCTCCCGCTCCGCCACTTCCCGGGCGGCCATCTCGATCTCCCGCATGATCTGCACTGCTTCCCGTTCCGCTTCCTCGCGGGCATGGCGCAGGATCTCCTGCCGGGCTTCTTCCCGCGTCAACCCGGAGATGCGCTCCAGCTCCATCTGTTGCTGAGCCACCAGGGCCGCCGCTTGCTGCTGGAGGGCCTCCAGCTCTTCTTCCCGCCGCCGGTTCTGCTCTTCCCTCCGCTCCAGCTGCTCCATGCGCCGGTCCAGCTGTTGCTCCCTCTGCTGCAGCCTCTGCTGCTCCTGCTGGAGCTCCCGGCGCAGCTGGCGCATCTCGTTCTCCATTTCTTGGCGCTGCCGATGGATCTCTTCTTTGGCGCTCAAAAGGGCTTCGCGGCGGCTGGCCTCCGCCTCCCGCCGCGCTTCTTCGATGGCGTGTTGGGCTTGGGCCTGCACCGCCGCCACCTGACGGGAAAAGGCGCCCCGGGCTTGCCAGAGGGCCACCAACGCGCCGGCGGCGCTTCCCAGGACCAGGCCGAGCATCAGGTATAGCCAGGGCACGTTCCTTCACCTCCAGGGTAGGGTCAAGGAGCGCGGACATCTTCTCCGCGCCCTTCGTCGGGTACTAAGGGATATACGGTGGGACGTGCGCTCTCCAGAAGCCCCGCGATCAAAGGGGCCGGCGGAAACGAACCTGGTCCAGTTCGGTCTCGTCGTCGGGTATTAGCTCGATCGGCCTATAGCCGAGCTTGATGTAGAATTCGATGGCCGGCGCATCCCGAAGGCCGGTCTCCAGGACCACCTCCCGGGCTCCTTTCGCCCGGGCTTCCTTTTCGGCGGCTGCCATCAAGCTGCGGCCCACCGCCAGATGGCCGTAGGCCGGGAGCACCGCCAGATGGGATACCGTCGCCCGATCCCCTTCCACGAATACCCGCACAGCACCGATGATCTCGTCCCCTTGCTTGGCCACGAGGACGTGTCCATCCGCAATGACCGCTTTCACATCCTCCACCGTCTCCGTCAGCTCCGGCAGAGGGACTCGGTATTTCTTTTGGTTCTCCCGGAATGCTTCCGCTTGAACCACCAGGATCTCTTCCGCCTGTTCCGGGCGCGCCCGTTCCACAGTCCACAAAGTGCGCGTCCTCCGTTCCGTCTGTGAGAGGTAACCCTCACGAGTTCATAGTAGCAGAAGATGAAGAAACGGAGAAAATCATTTCACGAGGACCGGGTGAGAAACCGCCCGATGGCCTCCTTCGCCTCCTCCGTGCCCGCCAAAAGGGCGCTCCAATCCTTCAGAGATGCCAGGCTTTCCCAGATGCTGAGGCTTTCAACGCTCCAAAGGGCCGTCTTTCCCAGAGCCAGGACCGAGGGGCTCTTTTGGGCGAGGGTTTCCGCCAGGCGGGCCACTTCCTCGTCCAGCTGGGAGCGCTCCACCGCCCGGTGGATGAGGCCGTAGCCTTCGGCTTCTTCGGCCGTAAGGCGCCGCCCCAAAAGGATCATCTCCCAGAGGACCCTCCGCGGGAGGACCCGCAGCAGGGGCGCCATGACCACCATGGGAAAGAGGCCCAGGTCCACCTCCGGAAGGCCAAACTGAGCTTCCTTGGCGGCCACCACGAAGTCGGCCGCCGCCACCAGCCCCATGCCCCCCGCCAGGGCATGGCCCTGGACCCGCGCGACGATGGGCTGGGGAGCTTTAAGCATGGCCGCCACCACATCCCCCACCTGCTGGAAGTAGCGGCGCCTTTCGGAAAGGGTTTGGGCCGCCGCCACTTCCCTGAGGTCGGCGCCGGCGCAAAAGGCCCGGTCGCCGGCGCTCTCCAGCCGGATGACCCGGACCTCGTCATCGGCCGCCAGCTCCTTTAGGGCGCGGATCAGGGCCTGCAGGGTCTCCGTGTTGAGGGCATTTCGGACCTCCGGCCTCTGGATGACCACCCGGGCCACCCTTCCCCGCTCCACTTTAAGGGTTTCCATCCAGCTCCCTCCTTACACCGGCGGCACGCCCCGGGGCGCCTTGGGAAGGGGCGGCGACGCCAGGGCCGCCTCCAGGCGATATAGAAGCTCTTCCCTGAGCCGCTCCGGCGGGACGATCTCGTCCACCACCAGCTCCGAGGCCAGCCGCAGAAGGTCGATGTCCTTCTCGTACTCCGCCTTGAGTTCTTCGAAGAGGCGCTGCCGTTCCTCCCCCTGGACCGCCTGCAAACGGTGGTAGTACACGGCGTTGACGGCCGCCTCCGGCCCCATGACGGCGATCTTGGCCGTGGGGAGGGCCAACGTGGCCTGGGGCGAAAAGGCGGGACCCGCCATGGCGTAAAGGCCGGCTCCGTACGCTTTGCGGACGATGACGGAGAATTTGGGCACCCTCGCGCTGGAGACGGCGCTGATCATCTTGGCGCCGTGCCGGATGATCCCCTGGCGCTCCACCTTGCTCCCGATCATGAAGCCCGGCACGTCGGCGAGGAAGATGAGGGGGATGTCGAAGGCGTCGCAGAGCCAGATGAACCGGGCCGCCTTGTCGGCGGAGTCGACAAAGAGGACCCCGCCCTTGTGGAGGGGCTGATTGGCCACGATGCCGACGGTGTGGCCCCCCAGCCGGGCCAGCCCCACCACCAGCTCCCGAGCGAAGAGCTCTTTGATCTCAAGAAAGCTCCCTTCGTCCACCAGGCCCCGGATGAAGGCCTTCATGTCAAAGGGCCGGTTCTGATCTTCGGGGACAAGGCCCACCAGGCTCCCCTGCGGCGGACGGGCGGGGAGGGTGCGGTGGAAAAAGTACTCCAGGTACCGGCGTCCCCAGGAAAGGGCCTCCTCCTCCGTCTTCACCAGCACATCCCCCACCCCGGAGACGGAGCAGTGCATCCGGGCGCCCCCCATCTCCTCCAGGGTGACTTTCTCCCCGATGACCATCTCCGCCATGCGGGGCGAACCCAGGTACATGCTGGCGTTCCCGTCCACCATCACCACCACGTCGCAAAAGGCGGGGATGTAAGCCCCTCCCGCCGCCGAAGGGCCAAAGAGGAGGCACACCTGGGGCACCTGACCCGAGAGCTGCACCTGGTTGTAAAAGATCCGCCCGGCGCCCCGCCGGCCCGGGAACATCTCCACCTGGTCGGTGATGCGGGCGCCGGCGCTGTCCACCAGGTAGATGATGGGCCAACGCCGCTCCATGGCCACCTCCTGGATGCGGAGGATCTTTTCCACTGTGCGCTGACCCCAGGACCCCGCCTTCACCGTCGAGTCGTTGGCCATGATGCAGCAGGGCCGGCCGTGGATGTAACCCACCCCGGTGATGACGCCATCGGCCGGCAGATCCTCCGCCAAAGCGTTGGCAAAGAGGCCGTCTTCCATGAACGGGCTTCCCGGGTCCAGGAGCTTTTCCACCCGTTCCCGGGCAAAAAGCTTCCCCTGCTGGCGATTTTTCTCGTGGTACTCGGGGCGGCCCCCCTTGAGGATCCGGCCCCGCACCTCCTGAAGATCCTTCTCCGTCATGGGATCTCCTGGTACCTCAGGAGGTGGGTGCCCTCATCCACAAAGTCGCCCGGCTCCACCAAAAGGGCTTCCACCTTGCCGTCCATCTCCGCCACCAGGGGAATTTCCATCTTCATGGATTCCAAGATCGCCAGCTCGTCGCCCACGCGAAAGCTATCGCCGGGCCCCACCTTCCATTCCCGAAGGAGCCCGGCCATGGGGGATTCCCACACCTTCAAACCGTCGTCCCTCCCTAAAGTCCAAGGCTCTTGGCGATGACCAGATGCTGGACTTCGCTGGTCCCTTCCCCGATTTCCATCAGCTTGGCATCTCGATAATACCGCTCCACCGGATAATCGGCGGTATACCCCGCGCCCCCCAGGATCTGCACCGCCTCCCGGGTGGCATCCACCGCCAGGGTGGAGGCCAAAAGCTTGGCGATGGCCGCCTCTTTCTTGTAGGGCCGCCCTTGGTCCCGCAGCCAGGCGGCATGCCAGACGGCGAGGCGAGCCGTCTCGATGCGGGCATGGAGGGCCGCCAGCTTGAACTGGATGGCCTGGAATTCCGAGAGAGCGCGGCCGAACTGCCGCCGCTTGCGGGCATAATCCATGGCCACGTCCCACGCCCCTTGGGCGATGCCCACCGAAAGGGCCCCGATGCCAATGCGCCCCCCGTCCAGGGTCTCGAGGAAGATGGGGTACCCATCGTCCACCCGGCCCAGGACCTGGTGATCCTCGACGGCCACATCCTCCAGGAGGACTTCCCGGGTATCGGAGCTGTGGAGCCCCATCTTGGGGATGGCCCGTCCCACGGTAAAGCTCCCCTTGGGGAGGAGGAAGGCGGTGATGCCGCGCCCCTTCTTCTCCGGAGACGTGGAAGCGGCCAGGACCATCACCCCCGCATAGGCCGCGTTGGTGATGTAGAGCTTTCGCCCCCGGATCCGGTAGCCCCCCTCGGGACGCCGTTCCGCCCGGGTCTCGATGGAGGCGGCATCGGAACCGGCGTCCGGTTCCGTCAGCCCGAAGCACCCCAGGTACTCCCCCCGGGCGAGGGGGATGAGGTAGGTCCGCTTTTGCTCTTCCGTCCCGAACCGGTAGATGGGCATGGCCGCCAGGGACACGTGGGCCGCCAGGGTGAGGGCCAGGGAGGCATCCACCCGGCCCAGCTCCTCCAAGGCCAAGGCCAGGGCCAGGGTATCCCCGCCCGCCCCGCCGTAGGTTTCCGGAAAAGGTAGGCCCCAAAGGCCCAGCTCCGCCATGGGCCGGATCAGCTCCTCCGGGAAGCGGCGGGCTTCATCCCGGGCCCGGACGTCTTTGGCCACCACCTCCTCGGCAAACTCCCGCACCGTATCCCTCAGGAGGCGGTGGGAGGGATCCAGGTCGAAGTTCATTCAGGCAAAACCTCCCCGTCGTCGGCCGCCGCCGGCTTGGCCCGCCCCAGCTCAAACTGCCGCCGGATGGCTTCTTCGATGGCCGCCGCCACCTCGGGATGCTCCCGCAGGTAGTCTCGGGCGTTGTCCCTTCCCTGGCCCAGCCGCTGGTCGCCGAAGGAGTACCAGGCCCCTGCCTTGTCCACGATCCCCAGCTGCTGGCCGATGTCCAGGAGATCCCCTTCCTTGGAGATGCCCGATCCGTAGAGGAGGTCGAACTCCGCCTGCCGGAAGGGAGGCGCCACTTTGTTCTTCACCACCTTGGCCCGCACCCGGATGCCGATGGGCTCCGTGCCCTTCTTGAGGGTGTCCACCCGGCGCACATCGATGCGCACCGAGGCGAAGAACTTAAGAGCCCTTCCCCCCGGGGTCACTTCGGGGTTTCCGAACATGACCCCCACCTTCTCCCGGATCTGGTTGATGAAGATGACGCAGGTGCGGGATTTGCTGGTGGCACCGGTCAGCTTTCGGAGGGCCTGGGACATGAGGCGGGCCTGCAGGCCCACATGGGCATCCCCCATCTCCCCTTCGATCTCCGCCCGGGGCACCAGGGCCGCCACCGAATCCACCACCACGATGTCCACCGCCCCCGACCGCACCAGGGCGTCGGTGATCTCCAGCGCCTGCTCTCCAGTATCGGGCTGGCTGATGAGAAGGTCGTCCACCTGAACCCCGAGGCGCTGCGCGTAGTGGGGATCGAGGGCATGCTCCGCGTCGATGAAGGCCGCCACACCCCCTTGCTTTTGCGCCTGGGCCACCATGTGGAGGGCCACCGACGTCTTCCCCGAGGATTCGGGACCAAAGATCTCCAGAATCCGCCCCCGGGGAATCCCTCCCACCCCCAGGGCCAGGTCCAGGGCCAGGGATCCCGTGGGGATCACCTCCACCTGGAGCTTCGTCACATCCCCCAGCCGCATGATGGATCCTTTGCCGAATTGGCGTTCGATCTGCGCCACCGCCATCTCCAGCGCTCGCTGCCGCTCTTCCATGCCGGCCATGCGCCTCCCCTCCCTCCCATTTTCTCCCATCACCTTGCGGATTCCTTCTAGCCCTTCCATGGTACTGCCCCCTTTACCTTTCGGAAATAGCATATCAAACGGTTGTTCGCTAGGGGTGGTGGGCCAGAAGGGTTCGCTGCACCTCCACCTGCTGCCCTGCAGCGTCCACCACCACGGTGTCCACCGCCCAGGGCACCAGGCGGCCCTCTTCGCCCCGCTGAAAATAGAGGACCATGAGGCTGTAGGGCACCTTCTTCCAGGCCGCCAGCCCCCGGATGCCCGCCGCCCCGGTGGTGCCGGCGTTGAGGTAGGTGCTACCCCGGGCCTGCTTGATCTCCAGCCGGTGGATGTGGCCCGCCACCAACACCGGCGCGTAGCCGTAAAACTGCTCTGCCACCCAGGGGTGATGGGCCACCAGGATATGGGGAGGTTCCGGCAGGTTTCTCAGAGTCTCCCGCAGCCGTTCCGCCTGGGCCTCCAGCTCCGTGGGGGGCGCCACCGCCGGATGGGGTCCCAGGCTGGAGGGATCTCTTTCCCCCACGATGCGGATGCCCTGGATCTCCACGGAGCCCCCGAGGAGCACCGTCACGTTGGGGAGCTTTTTCAGCTGCTCCAGCTCCTCGGGGGCATCGTGGTTTCCCGGCACCAGCACATACGGCTTCCCCAGCTTCCCGATGCCCTCGAGAAAGCTCGCCTCCAGATCGGTCCCCCAGTCCACCAGATCCCCGGCATCCACCACCAGATCGACATGATAGGCCTCCACCATCCGGCTGATGAGGGTGAGGGCCAGGGGGTTGCTGTGGATGTCGGAGACCAGCAGGACGGTGGGCCCTGGGCCGGCGGAAGGATCGGCGGGGGCGAGAGCCTCCACCGCCTTGGAAAACTGCCGCAGGCCGTCGGCCACGGAGCTGAGGTAGCTTTCGAAGGTGCGCCAGGTGTCCACGGTGTTGGACATGAGCTCCACCACCGCCGGCGCCGCCTCCAGGGCCCCTTTAAACTGGGGCTTTTGCAGCTCTTGAAGATCATAGCTGAGGGAGGTCCAGCCAAAGAGAAAGGCCACCGGCAAGAGCCCGCCTAAGGCCCCCGTCAGGGCCAGGGCCCACGTGCGCCGGCTGGCCAACACCCCCGCCCCGGCCCCCAGCAGCGCCGCAAAGAGGAGGCTTCGCCCCACCAAGCGCTCCGCCCCTTGCCGGAGATCCCGCTCCAGCTGGGGGAAAAGCTCCGGCCCCGGAGTTTCCCGGAGAAGGGCGCGGATGGCGGGGAGATGGATCCCGTCCAGGCGCACCACGATGGCCAAGGGCGCACCGTGGGTGCGCGCCACCGCTTCCCCCAGGGGCGGCAGGGAGAGGACCGTCTGCCCCTCCCGCTGGATCTCCGCCCGCCATGTGAGGGAGAGGCCCTTCAGGTCTTGGCGAAGGACGGCATAGTAGGGGAAGAGGAGGAGGGCCACCACAAGAGCGGCGAGGAAAGCCCGGACCTTGGGTTTCACGGGTGGAGCTGCTCCCACAAAAGGGCCAGGAGGGCCCATGCCGCCCGTTCCCGGATGGAAGACCGGGACCCGGCGTAGGTGCGCTTCTCCACTCCTTCCCCCTTGTCGCTGCACCAGGCCACAAAGGTGGTGCCCACCGGCCAGCGATCGCCTTCCTGGGCGGGCCCCGCATAGCAGGTGACGGCGCCTGTGAGATGAGCGCCTGTCGCCTTTTTCAGGCGGCGGGCCAGCTCCAGGGTGACCTCCCGGCTCACGGCTCCGTGGCGGGAAAGGAGCTCGTGGGGGATCTCCAGCCATCTTTCCTTCCAGCCTTCTGTGTAGACCACCTGGCCTCCCAGGAACCAGCGGGACGCCCCAGGCACCGCCGTCAGGGCCGCGGCCGCCAGGCCGCCGGTGCAGGATTCCGCCACGGCCACCTGCCACCCCCGGGCCAAGCTCGCCTCCCCGATGGCTCGGGCGAGATCGGCATGCTCCCGGGAAAAGACTTTGGACCCGAAGGCCTTTTCCAGCTCTTCGGCAGCCCGATCCACTTCGGCGGGGTCATCCCCCTGGAGGTAGATCTCCACCGCTCCGGGGTGGACATAGGTGGCCCACTCAAGGCCGGGGCGGAAGCCCAAGGCTTCCTTTGCCCGTTGGGCCACGGCGCTTTCGGCGTAATCGGCGATGAAAAGGCTCTTTTCCGCCTGGGGCGAGAGGCGGGGGAACTCCTGGGCCAAAAAGGCCATCACCTTCTCCTCCATAGGCAAGAGCTCCCGCGGAGGCCCGGGCAACACCACCACCCTGGGCTCCCCCGGCACCATGAAGCCGGGGGCCGTTCCCACCCGGTTGGGGATGGGGAGGGCCCCTTGGGGAAGGTACGCCTGCCGAAGGGCTCCTTCGTGAAGGATGAGCCCCCGCAAGCGATACACTTCTTCGATCCAAAGGCGGCTTTCCTCATGGAGGATAAGGGGTCGTCCCAGCCAGCGGGCCACCGCGTCCCGGGAGACGTCATCCGGCGTGGGCCCGAGACCCCCCAAGACGAAGAGGACGTCGCCTCCCCGATCCCGGAGGAAATCCAGCCCCAAAAGGATATCGTCCATCCGATCGCCCACCGTCAGGCGCATCCCCGGCTCCAATCCCGCCCGCCGGGCCCACCCGGCCACCGCCGCACTGTTGCGGTCCACCACCCGCCCCGAAAGGACTTCCTCGCCGGTGATCAGGATATAGGCGCGCGGGCGCCTTCCACTTCCGCTAGCCACTGGCGAAACGCCTCCCCCGATAGAGACTCTTCCTCCACCAGCCTCTCCACTAGGACCGCAAAGCCCTCCCGCCCTTCTTCCAGCATCCGGCGCACTTTGCCTTCCACGCCCTTGAGGATCTGGCTCATGGCCTGGTGGAAGGCCCCTTTGGGGAGGAGCTCCGGGTCCACCACCCCCAGGGGCGACATGCCCGCTTTCACCATCTCCCGCGCCAGGCGGACGGCTTGCCGGAAATCGGAGACCGCGCCGGTGCTGCGGCTCCCCAAAAAGAGCTCTTCCGCTACCGACCCTGCCAGGAGGACGGCGATGTCCTCTTCCAGTTCCTTCTGGGAGCGCAGGAGGGTATCCTCCTGGGGCGAGCTCCGCACGTAACCCAAGGCCTGCCCCCGGGCCGTGATGGTCACCCGGGCCACCGACCCCGGCTTCAGGTGCTCTTGGACCCAGGCATGGCCCATCTCATGGGTGGCGATGCGCCGCCGCTCTTCCAAGGTGGGCCGCCGCTCGTGCTTTTCCCCCAGGATGACCTTCTCCAGGGAGTCGAGGAAGGCCTCATGAGGAATGGCGTCCAGCTGCCGCCGGAGGGCCCAGATGGCCGCCTCGTTGCAAAGGCTCTCCAGCTGGGCGCCGGAAAAGCCGTAGGTTTCCCTGGCGATGGCCTCCAGGTCCACATCGGGGGCCAGGGGCTTGCGGGCCGTATGGAGGCGGAGGATTTCCAGCCGATCCTGGCGGCTGGGAAGGTCCAGGTGGACGATGCGGTCGAACCGGCCCGGCCGCAAGAGGGCCTCGTCCATGAGGTCAGCCCGGTTGGTGGCCCCGATGACCAAAATCCGGGGCGAGTCCTCCGTCCCCAGGCCGTCCATCTCCACCAAAAGCTGGTTGAGGGTCTGGTCGTACTCCAGGTGGCTCATATGCCGGCCCCGCTGGCCCCCCAGGACCTCCATCTCATCGATGAAGATGACGGCGTGTTTACCCGCCTCTTTGGCCTTACGGCGAGCTGTGGCGAAGAGCTCCCGCACCCTCTGGGCCCCCACGCCGGCGTACATCTCGATGAATTCGCTTCCCGACGTGCTCAAGAAAATGCTGTCGGTATAGTGGGCCGCCGCCTTGGCCATGAGGGTCTTCCCCGTACCGGGCGGGCCCGTCAGAAGGATCCCCTTGATGGGCCGGATCCCCAGCTTTTCCGCCTGCCGGCTGTCCAGGAGGAACTGGAGAGCTTCCTGCATCTCTTTCTTGGCGGTGCTGTGGCCGCCGATGTCATCAAAGGTGACGGTGGACCCCATCACGGGCCGGGTGAAGGGAGCGGGCTTGCGGAGGGCCGAGGTGGGCAGCAGCCGCCACATGAAGAAGGCGGTCAGCGCCAGGAGCAGGACGGGAAAGAGATCCAGCCCCTGGGTTCCGGCGAAAAGAAGGGCCCCGACGGCGGCCCCGCCCAAAAGCTCCCGCCAAAGCTTCTTCACCGGCCGGCGCCTCCTTTCTCCCGGGGGATGGACCGGATGAGCTGCCGGTCCCCATCCCGCAAAAGGACCCATATGGCGTCCTCGGTGATATAGACACTGGCCGCCATATCCTCGGTTTCCCTTCCCCGGGCCTCCACCCGCGCCGCCATCTCAGTAAAGGCGCCGGTGGCCAGCCCTTCCCGTAAGATGGGATTCAGCTCATGGTAAAAGGCTTCCAGGCGGGGCGTGGGGTTGTCCCGGAAGACGACCCGAAAAGGCGCCTTCACCCGGGCCTGAGCTTTCTCTTCCACCGCATCCAGGAGAGGTCCCAGGGAGGCCCCCGGCGCGAGGCTCAAGGTGATGACCACCTCCTGCCCCTGCCAGCGCACTTGGGGGTTTTCCACCCCCGGAATCTGGGCGAGCTGCGCCTCCAAGGGACGGGCGATGGCCCACACCCGGTAGACCCAAAGGCCGCCCCAAAGGAGGCCGAAGGTGAAGAGGGCGGCCAAGGCTCCCCACGCCCATCGCTTCCAGGATATCGACAAAAAGGTTCCCTCCTCCCCGCGAGGGGACATAATTCATCCTAACGGGGAAGGAGCCTTCGGCGCCAGGAAGGAAATTGGAAGGGCGAAGGGAAGAGGTGAGGGTGAGCCTCAAGGAGGTCCTTTCGGCCTGGGAAAAAGATCCTGACTGGCGCCGGCGGATCCGCCTCTGGCACCGGGAAGGCCCGGTGGGTCCCCGCCTTCTCCCTTGGCCCGACGATGTCCCCCGAGCCCTCAAGGACCTCTTTCAAGGCCAGGGCGTGAAGGCCCTCTACAGCCATCAGGCGAAGGCCTGGTCCCTCAGCCAAAAAGGCGCCTCCTTCCTCCTCATGACGCCCACCGCCTCAGGAAAGTCCCTGGCTTTTCACCTCCCGGTCCTCCGCCTCCTCCTGGAAGATCCCCAGGCCCGGGTCCTCTACCTCTACCCCATGAAGGCCCTCGCCCAGGACCAGATGGCCCGGTGGCATACCTGGGCCAGGGAGCTCTTTCCCTGGGAAGGGTCCGGGATAGCCGCCCTCTACGACGGCGATACCCCCCATGCCCTCCGGCCGGCCCTGCGCCAAAGGGCTCGGGTCGTTTTCACCAACCTCCCCATGATGAGGCGATCCCTCTTGGATCACCCTAACCTATGGGAGATGTTCCTCACCCACCTTCAGGCGGTGGTGGCCGACGAAGTCCACGTCTACCAAGGTCTTCTGGGGGGCGAAGCCGCTTACGCCTTCCGCCGCCTCTGGTACCTTCTCGGCGAGAGGGGGCGCCCCCTCCCCCAGATCCTGGCGGCTTCCGCCACCCTTGGAAACCCCCACGCCTTTGCCCATGCCCTCTTCGGGCGCCCCCTCGAGATCATCGCCGAAAGCGGAGCTCCCCGGCCCGAGCGCCACTACCTGGTGGCCCGGGAAGCCGCCCGGCCGGGAACTGAAGCCCGCCTCTGGCTTCGGGACCTTCTGGAGGGAGGGGTGGCCACCATCGCCTTTTGCCCCTCCCGGCAGGCGGTGGAGGAGCTGGTCTGGAGCCTTGGCCGCCTCTTACCCCACCGAAAGGACTCCATCGTGGCCTACCGGCGGGGCTACACCCCCGAGGAGCGCCGGTCCCTTGAGGAAAAGCTGAGGCGCGGCGAAGCGCAGGTGGTGGTGGCCACCTCCGCCTTGCAGCTGGGCATCGACATCGGCTCCCTGGATGCCGCCCTGGTGGTGGGCGAGCCCCCTTCAGTGGCCGCCTTCCACCAAGCCTGGGGAAGGGCCGGGCGCCGCGGCCATCCGGCCCTGGCCGCCTGGATCCCCGGCAGCGGAGGGAAGGAGCGGTATCCTCGGCCGCCCTTTTCGGTTCCCCCCGAATCCCTTTGGCTTCCCCATCCCCTCTCCTCCGGGGCTGGGGACCACCTTCCCCCGCCCCCCCTCTTTTTCCGCGGTTCCCTTTGGGGCTGGGACCTGGAGGGCCGCCGCCCCGGAGACCCGTACCTCCACCAGGGAACCCCCTTCCGGGTGGAGGCGGCGGCAAAGGACGGCTTAACCCTCGGCCGGGAAGAGGGGGTGCCCCTGGCGTGGGGGAAAGGAAGAAAGCAGATCCTCGCCTGGACTCCCTTGGGGGAAAAGCCCCTCGGCCGGGAAGCCCTTCTTCGCTGGGGCTTTGTCTACATAGGTCCAGACCCCCGCCCCGAACCCCTCCTGGCCCTGGGGAGCCGCCGCCCCCTGGGCTGGAAGCGAAGGCCAGGTCATACCCCTTTACGGTTGGCGGCCGCCCTCTGGCACTGGCCCCGCCTCTCCCCCCGGGAAGCCCCCCTCCTCTCCCTCCTGGCCGACGCCCTCCCGCCCCTCCTCCCCTTCTACACCGGCCTCTCGCCGCAAGATCTCCGCCTTCTCCCCGGTGAAAACGGCCTTTTCTTTCTCTTCCCGGGCCTTTCATCCCCGTGGGAACCCTTCCTCCGCCTCTCCCCCTTCCTCCTCTGGACCGCTTGCCAGCGCCTCTCCCATGGAGGAAAACGGGCCCTTTGGGCCTTTCTTTCCCGCCAGTTTTAGGGGGAAAGGTCCCACGGGGTGAGGACCCTTGGAGGAGGAAACCGGCCGAAGACCCGATCCCGCAAGGTGGCCCAGGGGTTCTTTTCCGCCGAAGCGCCCGCCTTCACCGGCACCGAGAAGAGCCGCCTCTCCCCGGCCCAGATCTCGGCCCGCCCGATGACAAGGCCGGCTGCCAGAGGGGCTTCCAGGCGCGAGGGGAGGATGAGCACCTGGCGGATGGAGGATTCCTCTTCGGGGGCGAGGGCGAGGGTGAGGTCCGCCGCCAGCACCGCCGGCACCCAAGACGGCCTCCCGCCCGCCACGGGAAGCCTGGCCACCGCCTCCCCCGTCCGGCCAAAGGTGCGCCAGCGGAAGGTCTCAAACCCCCATTCCAAAAGCCTAAGGCTATCGGACCAGCGGTCGTCGCTGTGGAGGACGACGGCGATGAGGCGGCCGCCCTCCTTTTCGGCGGAAGACACCAGGCAAAGCCCGGCGGCCGACGTCGTACCCGTCTTGACCCCCGTCACCCAGGGCCGGTCCTGCAAGAGGCGATTGGTGTTGAAGACCACTTGGCACTGGGGCTGGCCCCGGGCATCGTAGCCTTCCATGGGCGCCTGGACTTTTTTCACCAGGTCTTGAAATTCGGGGAGTTTAAGGGCGTAGCGGGTGAGGAGGGCCAGGTCGTAGACGGAGGTGACGTGCCGGGGATGGTGGAGCCCATGGGGGTTGACAAAATGGGTATCCCGAAGGCCAAGCCAGTAGGCTTTTTCGTTCATGAGGGCCGAAAAAGCCTCCACCGATCCCGCCAGGTGCTGGGCGATGGCCACGGCGGCATCGTTTCCCGAGGGAAGGAGAAGGCCCTCCAGAAGATCCCGCAGGGGATACCGCTCCCCCGGCCGGAGGCCCGCCCCCGACCCGGGGGTATAGGCGGCCTCCGGGCTGACGGCCACCAGCTCCTCCAGATCCCCCAGCTCCAGGGCCAGGACCGCCGTCATGATCTTGGTGGTGCTGGCAGGCGCCCGCCGCTCATGGATGGCCTTGCCGTAGAGGACCCTTCCGCTGCCGGCGTCCATGAGGATAAAGGCGTCGGCAGTGATGGACGGGGGATCCTTGGCGGCGGCATCCGATGGAACAGCCATCCAGGCCACGAAAAAGAGAAGCGCCCATATCCGTTGCGGCTTCATGGTCGGCCCTTAACATCTCTATGAAGAGGCAGGGGCCAAAAGAATCTCCACGTTGAGGGGTGACCCTTCATCCGCCAAAAGGCCCTGGTCTTCGCCCTGGATGGTGAGGGTCACCGCCGGGGGGTAGCCCACCCGCAGGCGGATGGCTTCCGCAGCCTCAAAGGTGAGGGTCTGACCCTTTTGGAAGGTCCTTCCCCCTTCCACCACCTGGCCGTCGGCTTCGGCCCGCACCCAGCAAGGGGCCGAGAAGGTGAGGACCACCTCCAGGGATGAAGCACCCTGGACGCGGTAGCGGATGAGGGAACCCCGGGCTTCCCTTTCCACCGTTACGGCGGGGGTTTCTTCGGGAGGGGGAGGCGTTTCCTCCGGCGGGAGCTCCTCGGCAGGCGGTGGGGGTAAAGGCTCTTCCGCAGCTACATCCCGGGGCGCCCCACCCCTTTCCCCCGACATCCACCACCAGCCGCCGGCGGCCAAGAGGGCCAAGATCAAGATCCAGATCCAAGGGCGCCGGGACGGGCGGGGCGAGGGAGCCCCGGGCGAGGGGGAAAGGGGCTTTTCCGGGCCCCTTTGAGGCGCCCCGTCGTCCTCCTCCTCCGGATGGGACTTGTCCCAGGCTTCCAATAGAGGCTCCGGGGGGAGGCCCAGGAACTGGGCATAGGCCCGGATGTAGCCCCGGACATAGACCCGCCCGGGAAAGACATCCCACTGGCCTTCCTCGATGGCTTCCAGATAGCGCAGGCGGATCTTGGTGGCTTCCTGCACATCTCGCAGGGTGAGGCCCCTGGCTTCCCGCGCTTCTTTCAGCTGCCGACCTACGGAAGGCATCCCCGCGCCCTCCTTCCCCTACGGCTGGCCAGGAGGCGGAGCGCTGCCGGCCAGCTCCTGGAGGCGGTTCAGCACCACCCCCAGCTCTTTGATCTTGGCGCCGTAGAGGGCGAAATCCCCGGCCCTGAGGGCCTCCTCCGCCTCGGTGTAAAGCTGCTGCGCCCGCTGCACCAGGGCTAGCATATTCGCCTGCTGGTCCAATCCTTCCTGGGGAGGCAAGGTGCCCTCCCCACCGAAGATGAGGGCCAGGGCCTCCTCCAAGGTGGGAGCCATGGCCACCCGGCTGGCGTAGGCCACGATGACCCGCTGCAGGCGCGGGAGGGGCGAATCGGCCCCCTGGAGGTAGAGGGGCTCCACGTAGAGGATGGAATCTTTGATGGGGATCACCAAAAGGTTCCCGCGGGTCACCTGAGACCCCTGCTGGTTCCAGAGGGTGAGGGACTGGGAGATCTCCGGCGTGGAGTTGATGTTGGACTCGACCTGCTGCGGCCCCAGGACCGTCTTTTCCTTGGGGAAGAGGAAGGCGATCATGTGGCCGTAGTGATCGCCGTCGGAGCGGGCACCCAGCCAGGCCACCATGTTGGTGCGGCGAAGGGGCGTATAGGGGCGGAGGAGGATGAACTCCGGTCGATCGGCACCGGGAAGCTCCAGGATGGCGTAGTAGGGGGCCACCGGCTGGGATCCCCCCGTCCCGCTCACCTCCCGGGCCACCTGCCACATGTCCTCGCTGTTGTAGAAGACCTGGGGATCCGTCATGTGGTAGCGGGCGTAAGCATCGCCCTGCAGGGTGAAGAGGTATTCGGGGTAGCGGATGTGGGCCCGCAAACTTTCGGGCATGGCGGAAAGGGGCTGGAAGAGGTCGGGGAAGATCCGCCGGTAGGTCTCGATGATGGGCTCATCTTCCGCCACGTAAAAGCGGATGTCCCCGTTGTAGGCATCCACGGTGACCTTCACCGAATTCCGGATGTAGTTGATGCCGTCGTAGGGCGCCGAATAGGGGAAGGAATCGCTGACGGTGTAGGCATCCAGGATCCAAAAGAGGCGCCCTTGATCCACCACAATGTAGGGGTTCTTTTCGTACACCAGGAAAGGTGCGATCCGCTGGGCCCGCTCCACCACGTTGCGGTAGATGAGGGCCCGGCTCTCGGGGAGGATGGAGCTGCTGAAAAGGATGTTGTAGTTCTGCTCCCGAAGGGCGAAGACCAGCCGGTGGAAGAGGGAGCCCACCGGCACGCCCCCGGTTCCTTCGTAGCGGGTGTAGGCGTTGCTCTCCCCCTTGGGGTAATCGAACTCATCTTCCGCCGTGTTGACGATGGCGTAGGTGTTGGTTTGCTCCCCGTAATAGATCTCCGGCCGGGTGATGGTCAGCTCGGGCACCTCCGACACCGGCGGCACATCTTTCACCCAGAAGACGGGGAACCCGTCCCGATCCACCCGGGCCGCAGGGCTGGCCGCCACCCCGTACCCATGGGTGTACTTCAAGTGGAGGTTCACCCAGGTTTGGCCGGGGAGGAGGTTGTAATCGATCTCCCGCGCGGCGATGAGGACCTGCCGCAGCTCTCCCCCGATGACGTACCGGTCCACGTCCATTTGGTCGAAGCGGTAGTAGGACCGGAGGCCCTGGAGCTGCTGGTAGATCTTGTCGGTGATCTCCCAGTCCCAGAGGCGGACGTTCTGGATGGTGGGGTTGTCCAGGGTGACGTCGGCGGCCGTCAAGTTGAGCTCGGCGGGGAAAAATTGCTGCTGAATCCGGTCCAAGGCGAAAGCCCGGCGGGTAAAGGCGATGTTGCGGGCGATGTACGGCGTCTCCCGCACGATTTCGTTGGGTTTCACCACAAACTCCTGGAGAAGGTAAGGCCAGACGTTGCCGAGGGCCACGGAGAGGACCGCCAGGGCGGCCACCGCCCCGCCCAAAAGGCGAAGGCCCGGACGGACCAGGTTGTAGAAGGCCGCCAGGGCTGCCAGAAGGGCCACCACGCTGAGGATCCGGAGGGCCGGGAGCATGGCGTGGAGGTCGGTGTAGCTGGCGCCGAAGGCCACCCCCCGCGTGCTGAAGAGGAGCCGGTAGGCCGAGAGCCAGTACCCCACCGCCTTCAAGAGGAAATAGAGGCCCACCAGAAAGCCGAGATGAGCCCGGGCTCGAGGGTGGATTTGGAAACGGCCGGAAAAGAAGTGGATGTAGCCCCCCACCAGGTAGGCGCCGGCGGCCAGGAGGAAGTTGAAGAAGATGAGGGTGACGAAGCTGCTGTAGAGAAGCTCGTAGAACGGCAGGTGGAAGATGTAAAAGCCCACATCCTGCCCGAAGACGGGATCGGGTTCCCCTCCGAAGGGAACCCCCTTTAGATGCCGCAGGACCGTCAGCCACTCCTGGCCCAGGGCCAGCCCCGAGATGAGGGCCACCACCAGCGCCACCAAAAGGAGCAAAAAGCGAAGCCTGCGGGCCGTCGCCCACTCGTGGATCTCCGGAGGCACGATCTCCTGCGAAAGCTCTTCCAGGGCGGGCCGGGTAAACCAGAGGTTGAGGTAGGTCAGGAACCCGAAGAGGAGGCCCGCCACCAGCGTCACCGCCCACTGGCTGCGTAGGGAGATCCAGAATACCGACGGGAGATTCACGCTCTGAAACCAGAGAAGGTCGACATAGAGGCGGCTAAACCACGTGGCCCAGATGAAGAGAAGGAGGACGGCGATGAGGAAACCCCAGATGCTGCCCCGCCTGGTCAAGCTTTTTCCTGCTCCTTTCCAGAGGGACCCTCCCTTGCCTAGTTAGCGGCTCTCCTCCCGAATTCCTTCTAGGACCGATCGAAGACGCGGGCAAGGGTCAACCTCAAACTATCCCAAAGGACGCGGAAGAAGCTACCCCTTTCCAGATCCCCCGGCAAAAGGATGGGCGCCTGCAAGGCGGTGCCATCCCATCGGGCTTCCACCGTCCCCACTTGGGTCCCCTTGGGGAGGGGAGCCACCAGGTAGGACGGGAGGGTCACCTCCACCTGAGGTTCCCCTTCCCGAGGCGCCACCGCCTCCAAGGTGACGGGGATGGCCACCTGCCTCTGGCGGCCTTTGTACACCGGCAGCGTCACCGTCTCCTGGTAGGTCCAGCGCTGAAAATGGCGAAAGCCCCAGTCCAGGAGGGCCTGGGCCTCATCGGCCCGTTGGGCTGCACCCTTGGCGCCCATCACCACCGCCAGCAGGCGGAAATCCCCCTCTTTGGCCGTGGCCACCAGGTGGTAATACCCGCCGATGTGGCCGGTCTTCAGGCCGTCCACCCGCCGGTCGCGGAAGAGGAGGGTGTTGTAGTTGGGCTGCTCGTAATCGATGTTGTACTTGAACTTTTGCGTGGAGCTGTACTTCAGGATCTCGGGATGCTGCAAAAGAAGCTCCCGGGAAAGGCGCGCCATGTCGGCGGCCGTGGTCTGGTCTTCCTTGGCAAGGCCGGAGCTATCGCCAAAGCGGGTCCGAGCCATCCCAAGAGCCTGGGCTTTCTCGTTCATCCGCTGGACAAAGGCCGACTCCGATCCCCCCGCCAAAAACTGCGCCAGGGCCACGGCAGCATCGTTTCCCGAGGAGACCATGATGCCGTAAAAGATTTCTTCCACCGTCACGGGGAGGTCGGGCTGCAAAAACATGCGGGAAATGCTGGGATCCCGGGCCAGCCGGTAGGCTTCCGGAGTGACGGGCACCCTTTCGTCCAGGCGGATCTTCCCCGCCTGAAGGTCATCCAGGGCGAGGAACATGGTCATGAGCTTGGTGAGGCTGGCCGGGGGCATGGGGCTATCGGGATCCTTGGCGTAGAGGACGGTCCCCGTGGCCACATCCAAGAGAAGGGCGCTTTGGGCCTCAAGGGATGGGGGCGGCGGCACCGTAGGAAAGGTGGGGGCCTCCTGGGCTCCCGCCGGGGGAACCCAGCCCAGCACCGCCAGGGATACCAGAACCAAGACCACCATCGCCTTCATCGCCCTCACGATCCGCCTCATCCTCCGACATGCCTCCCGTGCCTCGGACGTCGGCCGCCTCCGCGAAGTTCCCGCAAGAGAGGCCGCACATCTTGCCGAAGGGACCTCATGTCTTCCCACGGGTCCCCCGCTTCCTCAAGGTAAGAGGGAACCGTCTCCAGGGTCCAGCGGGCCGGGTCCGCCGTCTCCAGCTCTTCCCATCGAAACGGGGTGGAGACGGTCCCTTCGGGAAAGGGGCGGGGGCTGTAGGGGGCCGCCAGCGTCTTTCCCCGCCCGTTCTGGAGGTAATCCCAGTAGACTTTCCCCTGCCGCCGGTCCACCCGCCGCTGGAGGGTGATCTTCTCCGGCCAGAGGGCCCCCAGGGCCTCTCCCAGGCGCCGCGCCAGCTCCTGGCTTTCCCCGTGGGTCCACCCCGGGCCCAGGGGAAGGTAGATGTGCAGCCCCGTCGCCCCCGACGTCTTGATGAAGGCCGCCACCCCTTTGGCAGCGAAGAAATCCCGCAGGACCAGGGCCACCTCCCGGGCATCCTCAAAGGTGGCCGGCGCCATGGGATCCAGGTCCAGGACGGCCCAGTCGGGCTCCTCGGGGGACGTCCACCGGGCATGCCACGGGTGGATCTCCAGGACGGCCATCTGCGCCAGCCATGCCAAGGTGGCCTCCTCCTGGCAGAGGAGGTAGCGAGGGGCATGGGGCCGCCGGGGATCTTTCCAGGTGGCGGCCCAGGCGGGCGCGACATCCGCCACGTCCTTCTGGTAAAAGCCCTCCCCATGGATGCCCTCCGGGTAGCGGGTGAGGACCAGGGGCCGATCCCGAAGGTGGGGTAAGAGCCACGGGGCCACCTGGAGGTAGTACCGGAGGAGATCCACCTTGCGGGCCTTTCCCAAGAGGAGGCGGGTGGGGTGGCTCCACGGAACAGCCCTCGACCCTACTTGGAGGTATCCCATACCCATCCCTTCCACGTGGGAGCCCGCAGGCGGCCGTCGGCCGTCCACTCCAGATAGCGGATGAGGGCCTTTTGGGTGGGCTCGAAAAAGAGGGGCCGCTCCCGCAAGGGCGGGAGGCGGAGGAAGGGAGGATCCTCCCGGCGGCGAAGGGGAGGCTCTGGACCTCCCGGGTAAGCCACCTTCCCCACGTAAAGGAGCCCCTCGGGGGTGTCCCTTCCCAGGAGAAAGGACCCCCGATGGGGGAGCCACCCTCCCACCCAAAAGGCTTCCAGGCGAAAGGCCTTCACCTTGCGCCAGGCCCCCTTGAGGCCCGGCCGATAGGGGGAATCCTTCCGTTTTCCCACCAGGCCCTCCCACCCCAGGGCCTCCACCGCCCGGAAGAGGCGGGTCCCCTCCTCCCCCGGAAAGCTCTCCACCCGCGCCACATGGGGAAGGTCCGGGGGAAGGGATTCCAAAAGGAGGGATCGCCGCACCTCGTAGGGCTCCCTTCGAAGGTCGCGGCCCTTCCAGTACAAAAGGTCGAAGACCATGTAGGTGGCCGAAAGGCCCTTTCGCCCGAAATGGCGGGCGAGGACCGACGGAAAGTCGGCCTTTCCTTCCCGCAGGACCACCATCTCCCCATCCCAGACGGCGTCCACCCGGGGAAGCTCCTCCAGCTCCGGGTAGCGGTCTTCCGCCCGCCGCCCCCTCCGGCTGACGGCTTCGAGGCGTCCCGGACTCCGCCAGGTCAGGAGGCGGATGCCGTCCCATTTCACCTCCCACGAAAAAGAAGGGTCATCAAAAGGCGACGGCCAGAGGACCGGTTCCATGGGTTGGGCCGGAACGGGCCAGGGGCTCACCGCCGGGGGGAGACCTCTTTTCGCTGGAACCGCTCCAGGCTCTTTTGAAGGGCTTCCACCAGGTCCTGGGGCGGGAGGGGCGCTTCCACCGGGGGAGGCGCCACCGCCTCCCCCGCCAGCTTTCGCTCCACCAGGCGGGCCAGGGCTTCCCTGTACCGGTCGGGATAGCGCTGGGGTTGAAAGGGCACCGTCATCTGCTCCACCAGCTGAAGGGCCAGCTCCAGCTCCCGCTCCTGGGGCGCTCCCGCCGCCGGGACATCCTCCGGCGCCACCTGCCGGATCTCATCGGGATGGTGGAGGGTCTCCAGCAGAAGCACCGGCCCGTAGAGCCGGATGAGGGCCAAGGATTCCTTGTGGCGCAGGGCCAAACGTCCAAGGGCGCTTCGCCGGGTCTTTTCCAGGGTTGCCCGGAAAAGGCCGTAGGGCCGAGCCGCCGGCCCTTCCGGCAGGATGACGTAGGCCTTCTGGTAGTAGATGGGGTCGACTTCTTCCTCGGCCACAAAATCCTCGATTTCGATGGTGTGCTGGGTCGGGAGGGGAAGGGACGCCAGCTCTTCCTCCGACAAGATCACGTAGCGGCCGTCGCCCACGGGGTAGCCCTTGACCAGCTCGTCCTGGGTTACCTCTTCCCCGCAGACGGTGCACTCTTTTCGGTACCGGATGGGCCCGAAATCCCGCTGGTGGAGAAGGCGAAAGCGGAAGGAGTGATCCTCCACAGCCGTCACCAGCCGGATGGGGATATGGACCAGCCCGAAGCTGATGGCCCCCTTCCAGATGGCCCGTCCCCTCACGAGCTCTCCTCCGTGACGGGGGGGACGGGACCCGGCTGCTCCCGGTTCTGAAGCCTCTGCCAGATGTCGGGGATCAGGTCGGCCACCCGCTCCCAGGACGCCCGCTCGCTGATGGGGAGCAGCCGGATGTGATCGCGGCCCACCACCAGGAAGGCCACCGGCTGGACGGAGATGCCGGCTCCGCTGCCGCCGCCGAAGGGATGGGACGGCCCCTCCTCCCCGGGCCAGTCGCTCCCCCCGGCAAAGAAGCCCAGGGTGACCCGCGACACGGGGATCACCAGCGTCCCGTCCTGGCTTTCCACCGCCTCCCCCACCACCGTATTCACGTCCACCATCTGTTTCAGGTTTTCCATGGCCGTTCCCATCAGGCTCTGGATGGGATGAACGTCGCCCGACAAGGTGCCCTCGCCTCCCGCCTTTAGGCTTCCCGGCGGCGAAGAGGCCTATGCGAAAGGACGGGGCCGATAAAGGCCATGAGAAGCCTCCCGGCCCGCAGTCGGCCTTTTAGGACCAGGCGGCCTTCCCAAAAGGGAGGTGCCCAGGGGATGGGCTCCAGCCGGAGGGCCATCCCTTTCCTCAGCCCTAAGGGGTCCATGAGGGCGGAGAGAAGGGCCGTGAGAAGGCCGAAGGCGAGGGAGGTGGCGAAGGGATTTCCCAGGGAAAAGCGAAGATGTCCTTCTCCCCGCTGGAAATGGAGCGCCCGACGCAAGGCCTTTAGCGAAGGGCCTCTTGGGCCGCCTCCTTTCAGGGAAGGGGGAAGCTGGAAGGTCCCCCTCCGGCCGAATCCGAGGATCGTAACGCTCCATTGGAGAGCTCTCCCCTTCCCTTCCAGCCGCACCTCCAAGGGAAGAGGCCAGAACCAGAGGGCGGCGACGAGAAGGGTTATCACGAGGGCCGATCCCAGGACCCACAGGGTTGCCATGGAGAAAGCATGATCCCTTTTCCCGCGAGGGATGCAGATCAGGTGGAAGGCTTCACGGGGAAGAAAAGCTCTTGGGGCGGCGTTTCTTCCGGGCGGGGGAGCTCTGAGAGATCCTGGATCCCCAGCTCTTGCAGGAGACGGGGCGACGTGCCGTAAAGGATGGGCCGGCCGGGGCTGGATCGCCTTCCCACTTCCCTAACGTATCCTGCCTCCAGGAGGGTCTTCAGGACCCCTTCGCAGCTGACGCCCCGGAGGCCTTCCAGCTCCGCCCGCGTGATGGGCTGGCGGTAAAGGATGATGGCGAGGGTTTCCAAGGCGGCCGCCGAAAGGCTCATGACGGGCGGCGCCTTCAGCTGCCGCAGGATGAAAGCCCACTCCGGTTTCGTCACCAGGCGCCAGCCGCCCCCGGCCCGCTCCAGCATGATGCCCCGGTCATCGGCGGAGAGATCGGCCTCCAGCTCCTGCAAAAGGCTCATGACGGCCGCCGGAGAAAGTCCCAGAAGGTCCGCCAACCGCTGGGTGGAAAGGGGCTCGTCGGCGGCGAAGAGGAGGGCTTCCAAGGCCGCCTTCATGCCAGGGACACCACCAAGGGCTGGCCCCCTGCCTTCACCCTTCCCAGGCGGATGAGCTCCAAGAGGGCCAGGAAGAGGACGATCACCTGGCGGCGGGGCGCCCCTTTCGGGAAAAGCTCCTGAAAGGGGAGGGGGCCTTGGGAGAGGGTTTCCTCTAGCTGGGCCATGGCCTTTTCCAGGGGTAAGGTCTCTTTTTCCAACCGGCGCACCCGCGCCCGGGCCCGCTGCCACACCTCCTTAAAGGCGGAAAGGAGGTCTTCCAAGGAGGGAAGGGGCGGTTCTTCCGGAGGAAGGTCGGAGCGCCAGGCCTTCCCCCGCCGATATTTCTTCTGGGCTTCTTCCTGATAGCGGGCCAAGGCTTCCGCCACGGGCCGGTAAGCCTGGAGCACCTCCATCCGCTCAAGGAACGCCTCCAGGGAAAGGCCCTCTTCCTCCAAGGGATCGTCTTCCAAAGCCGAAAGCTCCTCCGGTTGCGCCAGGGCCTCCTCCCCTTCCACTTCCAGGCGAAGGCCCTCGTAAAACGCCTGAGTCGCTTCCAGGAGCTCCCGGGGCCATCCTTCCTCCAAGGGCTTGCCCGACCGTTCCAAGAGGGCCTTCAGCCGGTCCTGAAGGGACTCCATCAGCCTCCCACCGCCCTCAGGATCCAGCTATCGAGACCTCCGATGACCCAGCCGATAAAGGGCCGGAGGGCGCCGGTGAGGAGGAGAAGGAGGAGAAGCACCCACGAATAGCGCTCAAATTCGTCCCAGGCCCTCGCCATGGGTTCCGGAAGAAAAGCGGCCAAAATGCGGGAGCCGTCTAAGGGCGGGATGGGGATGAGGTTAAAGGCCCCCAGGGCGATGTTGTAGATCATGGCCAGGCGCACCATGTAAAGGAGGATCCCTCCTTGCAGCCAAGGTAGGTGAACCAGGAGCCAGGCCAGGAGAAAGGCCAGGACAAAGTTGGTGGCCGGGCCCGCCAAGGCCACCCAGAGCATGCCCCAGCGGGGATGGCGAAAGTACCCGGGATTCACCGGGACCGGCTTTGCCCACCCGAAGCGCACCAGGAAGAGGAGGAGAAGGCCGATCCAGTCGATGTGCACTAGGGGATTGAGGCTGAGGCGCCCCAGGCGGCGGGGCGTGGGATCCCCCAGCCAAGTGGCCACCAGGGCGTGGGCGTACTCGTGGAAGGTGAAGGCCACCACCAGGCCGGGAAGGCCGTAGATCAAAAGCTGCAGCTCGGTCATGGTCCTTCCTGCCAGGGAGCCAGCCGGTGGAAGCGGAAGAGATCTTGTTCCGTCTCCCGCTCCCACACCAGGCTGTGGCGCCCCTTTTCCAAGAGGACGGCTGCCGGGCGAGGAATACCGTTGTAGGCCATGGCCATGGGATGGGTGTAGGCGCCCGTCAGAAAGACGGCCAGAAGATCGCCCCGCTTCAAAGGAGGGAGGACGGCGCCCCGCAAGAGGATGTCGCCGCTTTCGCAGTAGCGGCCCACCACGTGGACCGGCCCCTCCTCCCCTTCGCCCCCGCCTTCCACCCGCGCCGCCCCGTAGACGGCGCCGTATAGGGCCGGGCGGATGTTGTCCCCCATGCCCCCATCCACCGCCACCACCGGGGCAAACCCTTCCACCCGGTGGCTGTCGCCCACCCGGTAGAGGGTGAGGCCAGCCGGAGCTGCGATGGCCCGTCCCGGCTCGATCCCGAGGACCGGCCGGGGTTCCCCCCGCGGCCTTCGGGATAAGGCATGGGCCAGGGATTCCGCCCACGCCGCGGGGGAAAGCTCCTTCTCCCGGTCGTAGCGGACGGCCGCCCCGCCCCCTACGTTTACCTCGGCAAGCCAGCGGCCCGTCACCTCGAAAAAGGCCGCCCGCAGGTCCAAGAGGCGGTGGAGGGCTTCGGCGTACACCTCAGCCTCCTGGATCTGGGATCCCAAGTGGGCGTGGAGGCCCTGGATGGGAAGGCCGCCCTTTTCCGCTTCCCGAAGGGCGAGGAAAGCTTCCCCGCTCTCGAGATCCACCCCGAACTTTCCGCCTCGCCCTCCGGTGGCGATGTATTCGTGGGTGTGGGGGCTGATGCCCGGCGCCACCCGCAAACTGAAGCGAAGGGACCCCCGCCGGGGAAGCCGAAGCCACCGCTCCAGCTCATCCAGGTTGTCGATGATCACTTCTCCCACCGCCCCCTGGGCGGCCAGCTCCAGCTCCCGGTCGGTCTTGTTGTTCCCGTGGAGGCGCAGGCGCGAGGGAGGGATGCCCGCCTTTTGGGCCGCCACCACCTCACCATAAGAGGCCGCGTCGAACTGGAGGGGAAGATCCTTGAGGGCCGACAGAAAGGCGGGGATGTAGAGGGCCTTCATGGCGTAGGAGACATAGACCCGCGGCCCCAGCACCCGATGGAAGGCCTGCAGGATGGCCTGAGCCCGGGCCCTTGCCACATCAGCTGAAAGGACATAGAGGGGCGTCCCGTAGGTTTGGGCCAGCTCCTTTAGGGAGACCCCGGAAAAGGTGAGGTTCCCCTGGGGATCCCGTTCCACCCCCAGGGGAAGGGTATGGGCTTCTTTGGGCCAAGTGTCGAGCGCCATCGGAAGGCATGGTAACCTTCTACCCAAAGGGCGTCAATCCCGGGGCGGAAAAAGGAGGGCCGCCAGGGAGGCCGCCGCCACCGCCACCGTCACCCCCATGCTGGTGGCCGTGAGGCCGCCGGTGAAGATCCCGACCCAGCCCGTCCGCACCGCCTCCTGCTTGATCCCCTGGACCAGCGAGTACCCAAAGCCCGTCAAGGGCACGGTGGCACCGGCCCCCGCCAAACGTACCAGGGGTTCATAGAGGCCCAGGCCCCCCAGGACGGCCCCCAAGACGACGAAGAGGACCATAACGTAGGCGGGAGGCCATTTGAGGACATCCACCGCCGCCTGCGCCAGGACGCAAAGAAGGCCCCCCACGAGAAACGCCATCAGGTAGGTCAAGCTGTTCCCTCCTCTCGCTCCAGGACCACGGCGTGGGCGATGCACGGGATGGATTCTCCCTGGCGGTAGGTGGTGGGGCTGTGGAGGGACCCCGTGGCCATCAAGAGGACCCGGCGCCACTCTCCCCGTTCCAGCTTCGGAAGGATGTGGGCTGCTGTCACGAGGCCGCTGCACGCCGCCCCGCTCCCCCCTGCCCCGACTTCCTTCTGGGTTCCCCGGTCGTAGAGGAGGAGACCGCAGTCGTGGTGGCGTCCCTCCACCGGCACCCCCTCTTCCAGGAGAAGCTCCCGAAAGAGGGAGGTTCCCACCGCCGCCAAATCCCCAGTAACGATGGCGTCGTAGTCCCCAACGGTCCGCCTTGTATCCGAGAGGTGGCGTAGGAGGGTATCCCGGGCTGCCGGGGCCATGGCGCCGCCCATATCGAAGGGGTCCTTTACCCCGTAGTCCACCACCCGGCCGGGGGTGGCTTCTCGGATGACCACCTTTCCCCCTTTGCCCACCATGAAGGCCGCCGCCCCTGTGGCGGTCCACTGGGCCGTCCCGGGCTTCTGGATCCCCAGCTCCACCGGGTAGCGGTATTGGCGCTCCGCCGCATGGTGGTGGGAAGCCACCGTCACCATAACCTTCTCCCCCCACCCGCCGTCCACCGCCATGGCGGCCACCGTAAGGCCGGCCGTCAAGGTGGCGCAGGCGGAAAAGAGGCCCAAGGTGGGGATGTCCAGGGTCCGGGCGGCGAAGTGGGTGGTCACCAGCTGATCCAGGAGATCGCCCCCCACCATGAGGTCCACATCCCCGGGCTTCCAGTTTCCCTTCAGGAGGAGCATCTGGCCTGCTCGGAGGAGGAGCTCCCGCTCCGCCTGCTCCCAGCTCTTCTGGCCCACCCAGAGATCGGGCACCACCTGGTCAAAGGCCTCTCCCAGGGGCCCTCGGCCTTCGTCGGGCCCGGCCACCGTGGCGGCCGCCAGGAGGGAAGGCCCCCTCTCGAAGAGGAACGTCCCCTTCCCGATCTTTTGCGTCAACGGGCGAACCCTCCGTAGAAGAGGTACCAGAGGCTCCCCATGAGGAGGGACGCCAGGGTACCGAAGACGAAGACCGGCCCCGCCACCTGAAAGAGGCGGGCTCCCACCCCCATCACCCAGCCGTCCCTGCGGAACTCCATGGCCGGAGCCACCATGCTGTTGGCAAACCCGGTGATGGGGAGGGCCGCCCCCATGCCGGCGTAGGCGGCGATGCGGTCATAGAGCCCCAGGCCCGTCATCAGGGCGCCCAAGACCACCATGACGGCGGCCGTAGGGATGGCCGCCTGATCGGGCATGAGGCCCTTTTTCTCAAAGAAACTGAGGAAGAACTGGCCCACCGCGCAGATAGCGCCGCCCACCCAGAAGGCCCGCCCGAAATGGCGAAGGAGGGGCACCGGCGGGTGATGGGCCAGCCGCTTTTGGTTGTAGGCCTGCGCCCCTTCCGGCGAAGCCTTCACCGGGTCTGGCCGCCTTTCTCGAGGGGCAGGGCCGACGCAATCTTGACGTTGGCCTTGTACTCCACCACTTTGCCGTCCTTCACGTTGGCCGTGAGGTTATACACCTCCACGCCCGTGATGTGGGGGTAGATGCGGGCCGCCTGGGCCACCGCATTTTCGATGGCTTCCTGCCATCCCTTGGGAGAATCGCCCACCAGCTCGATGACATTCACCACTTCCACGACGCGTCACCTCCCACTCCTCTAGGCTCCCCCGGAACCCCCACCTCTATGCGGACGAGGATGGCCCCTTTGGGGGGCCGGGGGAGGGAGGCCGGCGGGCGCAGGGCATACCAGAGGAGCCCCACGAGGAGGAGCACAAGGGCCACGTAGGCCGCCACGCGCACGCGGATCATGACCTTAGGATGAGCCGTCGGCGCCCAAAAGATCCGCCAGGCGGCGGCGCAAGGCCCTTTCTTTTCGGGAGACCTGGGCTTGGGAAATCCCCAGCCTCTGGGCCGTTTCATCCTGGGAAAGGTCTTTTTCGAAACGAAGGCGCAAAAGCTCCCGCTCAAGGGGCGGAAGCCCCTCTAAGAAAAGGGACCAGGTGAGGGCCGCCAGGCCGGCTTCGGGATCCGGCGAGACCTGGGCCAAATCCTGAAGGGACCCTTCCATGGGGAGGGCCGCCAGGTCCTCCGGGGATACCCCCACCGCTGTCGCCAGCTCCCGCAGGGTGGGCTCCCGCCCCTTTGCCTTCAGGAGCTCATCCCGGGCCCGCCTCACTTTCCCCAAAAGCTCCTTTTGGCCTCGGGAAAGGGAAAAGGGCCCTTGCAGGCCCTCCCAGGCTTTCCGCACTTCCCCCAGGATCAGGGGAACGGCGTAGCTGGCAAAGGACGTTCCCCTGTCGGGATCGAACCGCAATATCGCCTGCCAGAGGGCGAGGCGGCCCGCCTGGAGGAGATCTTCCCTCCCCGAAGGGGGCGAAGAAAACCTCCGGGCCACGTGGATCACCAGCCCCTCATGGCGGGCCACCAGCTGGGCCGCCGCGTCTTCGTCCCCCGCCTGGGCCCGCCGGAAGAGCTCCGCCTCCCGAGGTTCCACGTCACGTAGGCTCCTCGCTGGACGTCCGGAAGATGACCTGGGCCGGCTTTTTCCAGAGGCGCACTTGGGTACCCTTCCCCGGGGCCGATTCCACCTCCATGGCATCCATGAAGTTTTCCATGAAGGTGAACCCCAGCCCCAGGTGGTCGGGATCCCGGCTGGTGGTGAAGGTGGGCTCGCGGGCCTGGGCCACGTCGGCGATCCCCTGCCCCTGGTCCGTCACGGCCACGTAAAAGCCCTCGTCCCCCACCCGGATCTCCATCTCCACCGGCCCTTCCCCATGGGGGTAGGCATGGATGACGCAGTTGGAGACCGCCTCCGACACCGCCACCTTGATCTCTTCGATCTCCGCCAAGCTGAAATCCAGCTGGCTGGCGAGGGTGGCCGCCGCCACCCGGGCCACGGCCACGTTCTGGGGCCGGCTGGGAAACTTCAGGTATACCCAGTTGTCCCGGCTCACCGGGCATCCACCTCCTCGTCCACGATGGGCACCAGGCGGGGGATGCCGGCCATCTCCAGAACGGGCCGCACCTGCGGCGGGGGCGCCACCAGGACCATGGTGCCCCCCTGGGAGCGGAGGCGCCGGTAGCGGCCCAGAAGGGCCCCCACACCCGTGCTGTCCATGAAGGTCACCTCGGAGAGGTTCACCACCAGGCGGGAGGGACCGGCCCCCTCCAGCCAGGCATCGGCTTCCTCCCGGAACCGCCGGGCCCCTTCCACATCCAAATCCCCCCGCAACCGGAGAAGGATGCTCGTTCCCTTGGAAAGCGCTTCGATTTCCAGGGCCATGCCCCCTCATCACCCCTGAAGGGGTTCGCTAGGGACGGCCCGCCTCCTGCTGCCAGGGCCAGAGGGAAGCGAAAATCCTCAGCCAAAGGCCCCCGAAGGAAAGGCGCTTCACGTCATCTCCGGCCACCAGGTTCACCGTCTTCACCGGCTTTCCGTCCACTTCCAGGGTGAGGGTCCCGAGGACCTGGCCCTTTTTCACCGGCGCCTTCACCCGCTGGGGAAGCTGGATGGTCTGGCGGACTTTCTGGCTTTCCCCCTTGCGGAGGGTCACGGCCAAGGTGTCGGGCACCACCGCCGCCACCCGCCGCTCCACCCCTTCATCCACCGGGATCATCCGCACCGTAGCCCCCTGCCGGGCCGCCACCACCGACTCAAAGTTGGCGAAGCCCCAATCCAGCATGGCGGTGATGTCTTTCCACCGCTCGTCGGAGGTCCTGGCCCCCATCACCACGGCGATGAGGCGGGTGGTGCCCCGCTGGGCGGTGATGGCGACGCTCCACCCCGAGGGGCTGGTCCAGCCGGTCTTCAGGCCATCCACCCCCGGATAGCGCTTCAGGAGGGTATTGGTGTTCACCAGGATGAACTCCTTGGGCGCCGGCCGAAAGGTCTGCATCCAAGTGCGGGTGAGCTGCAGGATCTCGGGGTGGCGGTTCACCAGGTAGCGGGACAAGAGGGCGATGTCCATGGCGCTCATGCCGTGGCCTTCTTCATCCAGGCCATGGACGTTCTTGAAGCGGGAATCCTTCAGACCGATCTGGCGGGCCAGCTCCTCCATGCGGAGGACAAAGGCTTCCTCACTCCCGGCGATCCCCTCCGCCACCGCCACCGCCGCATCGTTGGCCGAGGAGATGGCGATGGCCGCCACCAGATCCTTCAGGGGAAAAGTTTCCCCCGCTGCCAGGAAGACCTGGGATCCGCCCATATCTTGCGCCCTCTGGCTGGCGGTGACGGGATCGTCCCAGCCCACCTCTCCCCGGGCGACGGCGTCATACACCACGGCCAAGGTCATGAGCTTGGTGACGCTGGCGGGGTTGCGCACCTCATGGGGGTTCTTGGCCAAAAGGACCTCGCCGGAGGCGGCGTCCATGAGAACCGCCGCCGGTGAGGCCAGGGACGGGGCCCCCGGCGCCCTGGGCTCCTGGGCGTACACCGCGCTGCTCCAAAGAAGCCCCAAGAGAAGCCCGACGAGAAGCCCCTCTTGTCGCTTCACCCTTGGCCCCCCTGGCTCCATAGCTACGCCAGGCGGGGAACGCTCATGACTGGCTCTCTCTTTCCTTCCGAGAGGCATCCAGCTTTTTGACGTGCCGGAGCATCATCCATCCGAAGAGGAGGAGGGGAAGGGTGACCCACTGGGTAAGGGTCATGGCCCCCAGGCCCCAATAAGGATTCACCCAGTGGATGAGGTAGAGGGGATTGTCCCTCACCGTCTCTTCCACCACGCCCCGCAAGAAGGTGTAGACGAGGAAAAAGGTCCAAAAACGCTCTCCCGGGGCCGTCGGGCGGCGGGACTGGAGGACATACACCAAAAGGACCACCAGCCCGATGGCGGAGCCGTAGAGCTGGGCCGGCTGGCGCATGCCGCCCAGGATCTCCGCCGGGTGGCCCAGAATCTCCCGGTTGAAGATGTTGGCGATCCTCACGAGGACGATACCCACCCCGATCCCCGGCACCGACCAGTCCAAAAGGGGCCAGAACGCCACGCCCTTGGCCCGGCAGTACCCCCAGAAGGCGAGAAAGCCTCCCAGAAGGGCTCCGTGGATAGAAAGGCCGCCGTGATCGATGCGGATGATTTCCGCCGGGAACTGCAAGAAAAAGCCGGGGTTGGTCACCACGTAGATGAACCGGGCCCCCACCACACCCCCCACGATGGTGAGAAGGGCCAGGTTGTAGAGGAAATCCTCGTCATAGCCGTGTCTTTTCCCTTGGCGGACGAAATAGGCGAGGCCCAGGGCCATGGAGACGACCATCATCAGGCCGTACCAGCGGATGCCCAGGGGCCCGATATGAAAGGCATAAGGACTCACGCCCGGAAGATCCAACCCATCGCCCCTTGATGCAGTCTAGCAGGGTTTTTCTTCCGTTGCCACTAGGCCCGGGGATGGGCCTTGGCATACTGCTGGCGGCTCAGCTGCTGGGTGAGGTGGGTATAGATCTGGGTGGTGGAGATGTCGGCATGGCCCAGCATCTCCTGGACGGCCCTGAGGTCGGCCCCGCCCGCCAGAAGATGGGTGGCAAAGGAGTGCCGCAAACTGTGGGGCGTCACCTCCTGGGTGAGGCCCGCCTTGCGGACATACCCTTTGAGGATCTTCCAGAACCCCTGGCGGGTGAGGCGCCTTCCGCGGTGGTTGACGAAAAGGGCCGTCTCCCGGGCATCCCGGATGAGGCGGGGCCGCCCCTCCGCCAGGTAGCGGGAAAGGGCCTCCATGGCCTTGGACCCCATGGGCACGATCCGCTCCTTGCTCCCCTTTCCCCAGCAGCGGGCAAACCCCATCTCCAGGCTCACGTCCTCCACATCCAGGTGGATGAGCTCCGAGACCCGCATCCCCGTGGCGTAGAGGAGCTCCAGCATGGCCCGATCCCGTTGCCCGGCCGGGGTATCGGGGGAAGGTGATTCCAACAGGCGATCCACCGCCGCCACGTCCAGCACCTGAGGAAGGCGCCTGCGGGCCTTGGGCCCTTCCACCAGGGCCGTGGGATCTTCAGAGAGAAGGCCTTCCCGCTGCAGGAACTGGAAGTAGGATTTCAGGGAAGCCAGCCGCCGGGCGATGGTGGAGGCTTTTCGCCCTTGTTGGGCCAGGGAAAAGAGGTACTCGGTGATGACATGCCGGGTGGGAGGAAAGGGCACCTGCCGCCCCTCCAGGTAGCGGGCGAAGTCCTCCAGATCCCGCCGATAGGCATCCAGGGTGTTGGGCGAAAGGGCCTTCTCCACCTGCAGGTAGTGCAAGTGTTCTTGAGTATGCTTCAGGGCCAGGAGTAACCGCCTCCGGCTCGTAGGCTTTACCTCCTCTGCTTCACCTATTCATCTTCAGCGCCCCTCGGGGCGCTCCTCCTACCGGTTCACCATCCCGAGAATCCAGTGTAGCGCCGCTGGGGACCCGTAGGCATCTAGAAGCGACGCCGCCGTCAGCCAGAGAAGGGCCGGTCCCCAGTCTTTCCCCGAAAGGGGACGCCTCTGGGCCGCCCCGTAGAGGGCCCGGGCCCCCCAGACCCACCACAGGAAGAGGAGGAGGAATTGGGAAGGCCAGAGGCTTAAGGCCGCCACCACAAGGCCGATGAAGCCCCCTTCCAGGAGAAGAAAGCTGGAGGCAAATCCCCAGAGAAACCCCCGGAAGAGGAGGAGGCTCGGGATGAGGAGGAAGCCGAAGGTGGAATAGGAACCCATCCAGAGGAAGAACCACGTGAGCCCGTGGATGGAAAAAGCCCGCCAAAAGATGGCGCCTGCCGAGGGCCACGAGGGAGATGCGAAAAACTCCCGGAGGGCCTCCACCAGCTCCTGGCGTACCGCCGGGGGAAGGCTTCCCGCCGCCACCGCCCCCAGGACGGCCCCCAGAAGGAGGCTCACCAGGACGGTCCCCTGGGCCCAGAGGGGAAGAGGTTCCCTCCCCCACAGCTCCCACGGCCAGGTCCGCCGCCGAAAGTCCATGGCCCGTCCCCCGTGAAAGAGGGGTATGCGGCCAAAGGGGCCTTTAGACTCCCTTTTGCCACGCGGCCAAGATGGCCGCCCCTGCCAAGGGAGCGCCGAGAAAGAGGGGGTCTTCCAACGGCCCCCGGCCCATATGGGACCAACCCTTAAGCCCAGGGATGACCGCCTCCCAGAGGCGGCCCACGGCCACCTCCAGCAGAAGGTGGCGGCGAGACGCCTCCGAACGCTTCCAGCGCTCCCGGGCCGCTTTTAGGGCTTCTTCGGGAAAAGGCCCCTCTGCCGGGAAGGCCACGGGAAGGGGCCAGGGAAAGAGGCGCTCCAGGACCGAAAGGGTGTGGTGGGAGAGGCCGTAGTGGCGCCCTCGCGGGTCCCCCGACGAGAGGCGGGGGATGATGAGGGGCCTTCCCCCAAGGCTTCGCGCCCAAAGAGCCCAGGCGCTCACCTCCACCGCCGTATGGCCCAGGGGCGTCCCCGTCCCCGCGATCCCCGGGCCCATCCCCACCGCCACCAGGCGGGCTCTAAGGCCATGGACGGCCGCCAGAAGGGCCGACGGCCCCGCCACCGCCTCCAGGTGACCGCCGAAGGCCTCCCCCACGGTGATGACGGTGAGGCCTTCCTCCGCCAATCGCCGGACGGTGCGGCTGAAGCCCGCCGGCCGGGCGCCCCCGCCGGTGTAGAGGTAGACCGCCTTTTCCCCGGGGCAAAGGTGCCAGAAGGCCCTCAGGAGGGGTTCCAGCTGACTGTGGAGGAAAAGGAGGGCCACCGGCGCCCCCTCGAGGGTGAGGGACGGGTCCTTCAAGAGCTCATGGTAGGGCGACCCTTCTTCTTCGAGGTGGAGGTAGGCCCGCTGCCAGGGAGTGTAGCGGTCCTTCACGAGGTGCCCCGGCCCCGCCTGGCGGAGGGCTTCCCTCCCCCGGCGGAGGAGGACGAAATGAACCCCCCCGCTCCCCAGGCGGAGCTCCACGGCGGTGGTGTTCAAAAGGACTTCCTCCCCTTCCGCAAGGGAACCCACCAGGGAGGGATACCCGATGGCCCGGGCCACTTCCCCGTCCAGGAGCACCTCCGCTTCTTCCGCCCAGGGATGGCGGGAAAGGACCCGCAGGACCTTTCCCCAGCGATAGGTGAGGTTCATGACACCGGCGGTTCCTCGACCTCCAGGGGCTTTCCGGGGTGGGGCTCGGGGGAGGGCAAGGTGGTGTCATCGGGGTGGAGCTTGCGATGGGGGCTGAGGCGCTTCACCGCTCGGCCGAAGACCCGGTTGGAGGCGTCCATGGCGGCTCGGATACCCCCCATGACGCCGTCCTCCGAGCTGATGAGGACGGCCCCCAGGAGAAAGCGCGCCGGCTCCTGGGGCTGGTGGTAGAGCAAGAGGGCTTGGGCCGTGGGCCGCCCGGCCACCTGGCCCCGCTCCACCGCCACCACCTCCAGGAAAAAGCCCCGCCGGAGGGCCTGGTTGGCCGCCTCCACGTAGGCGAGGGCCCCGGCCCGGAGGGGCCCATCCCCCAGGGAGGAGGCTTCCCCGGTGCCGGTGAAGGGCCCCCGGGGAAGCTCCGGATCGTACACCGTCCGCCCCAGGCGGTCCACAAAAGGCGCCGTCTCCAGCTCCAGCTCCACCCGGATGCGGTGGAGAATGGTGTCCACGGCCACCTTCTGGCGCACCACCTGCAGGCGGGCAAACTTGTCGGCGGGCGGGATGCCCCGGATCCGGGCCACGGAAATCTTGCGGTAATCCAGGAGGAGTCCCAGGCGGGCCGCCAGGACGCTGCGCACATCCCGCACGATGGTCTTGCTGGGGCGGGTCCAGTCGGCCACCACGTGGACTTCTTCGATGGCTCCCCACCGGGAGACCACCACCTTGGTGTCGATCACGCCCGGCAGTTCCCGGATGAGATCTTCCACCACCTGAACGGAGACCCGCCTGGGGGGCCTCTTGGGGACATCTGGCTCCACCGACACCGCGATCCTCCTTACTCCTCCGGCAGGTACATCCGCTGCAGGCGGGTCACCTTTTCCAGGCGCGTCTCCGCCATGACATCGGCGGCCTTTTCCGTGCTGATCCCCTGCTCCTTGGCGATCCGATAGATCTCACGGAGTTTATCGGCAATGGTGGCCACCTTCTTAAGGGCCCGTTCGCGGGAATAGCCCTCGGGGTGCATCTCCTCCGCCACGTTGATGACGCCGCCCCCGTTGATGACAAAATCGGGAGCGTAGAGGATTCCCCGCTGGCGCAAGAGCTCGCCGTCGCCCGTCTTCCCCAGCTGGTTGTTGGCCGATCCCGCCACGATCTTGCAGTTGAGCTCGGGGATGGTCTTTTCGTTCAACACCCCTCCCAGGGCGCAGGGGGCAAAAACATCGCAAGGCACCCGGTGGATGTCCTCCGGGGGAAGGACCTCCACCCCCAGGTCCTTTTGGGCCTTTTCCGCCTTGTCGGGGAAAATGTCGGCGATGCTCACCCGGGCGCCCGCTTCCTTCAGGTACTTGGCCAGATGGTAGCCCACATGGCCCGCCCCCTGGATCACCACATGGCGGCCCTTGGGGCTGGGATCGCCAAAGACCTCCTCCAGGGACGCCTGGATGCCGTGGAAGACCCCCCAGGCCGTGACGGGCGAAGGATCGCCGCTGGTTTCCGAAAGCCCCAAGACGTAGTCCGTCTCCTGGGCCACAAACTCCAGATCCTCAGGACCCAGGCCCACATCTTCCGCCGTGTAGTAGCGACCTCCCAGGGATTGGACAAAGCGGCCGAAGGCCCGGAACAAAAGCTCCGATTTATCTTTCCGGGGATCGCCGATGATGACGGCCTTGCCGCCCCCGAAATTGAGGCCCATGGCGGCGTTCTTGTAGGTCATACCCCGGGAAAGGCGAAGGACATCCTCCAGGGCCTCTTCTTCCGTCTTGTAGGGCCACATGCGGCAGCCCCCCAAAGCTGGCCCCAGGGCGGTGCTGTGAATGGCGATGATGGCCCTCAGGCCCGCCTCGTCGTTCCGGCAGAAGACCACCTGCTCATGGCCGTAGCCTTCTACCCTGCGGAACACCTCCACCGAAATCCCTCCTCCAGTGGAAGAGGAGGATGGGACTCCTCCTCTCCTCCAGAGTATTCGGCAAAGAAGGCGTCCGTCCTTCTGGACTTCAGCCCTGGGACCGCAGGTAGTCGGCCACCATGGCGATGAATTCGGAATTGGTCGGTTTTCCCCGATCGGCCCGGACGGTGTGGGCGAAGATGGCCTCGATGACCTCGTAGCTCCCGCGGTTCCACCCCACTTCGATGGCATGGCGGATGGCCCGCTCGACGCGGCTGGGGGTGGTCCGGTGGCGGCGGGCGACGCTGGGATAGAGCTCTTTGGTGACGGCCTCCAGGAGATGGACGTCGCTGTAGACCATGGCGATGGCGTCCTTCAGGAAGCGGTAACCCCGGATGTGGGCGGGAATTCCCACCTGATGCAAAATCTCCCCGATGCGCCGCTCCAGGTCCCCTTCCTCCCGCTTCACGATGGGCCCGGCCGACGGCTCTTGCAGCAGCTGGCGGATGCGGTGGGCCAAGGTGGCCAGGTCGAAGGGCTTCAAAATGTAGTAGTCGATCCCCAGCTCCGCCGCCCTTTTGGTGATGGATTCCTGGCCAAAGGCGGTCAGCATGATGATCTTCGGGGGCGAACCGGCATGTTTGCGGCGCAGGTGCTCCACCACCCCCAGCCCATCCAGGTAGGGCATGACGATATCCAGAAGCACCAGATCCGGGGGCGTTCCCTGGTAATCCAGGACTTCCCTTCCGTTTTGGGCGATGCCCACCACCTCAAAATCCTCCTGGGAGTTGAGGTAGGTGGCGAGGACGTGGGAAAACTCGCGGTTGTCATCGGCGATCAAGATGCGGATGGGGCGCTTGGCGGTTGCTACAGCCTCCAACCCTGAAGACCTCCCTTCGACGCCTTTCCCTTCGCTTGCCAGGGAAGCCCTTCCTTGTGGATAGCCGGACCTTTCGCCCGACGAATTCCGACGTCCTTTGACGGGGGAGGGCCCCGGCAGGGCCGGGGCTACCTCTCCTCCTCGAACAGGCCGGCGGCCTCCGCCATCCAGTAGGCGAAGGTGCCGTAACCCCGGGTAGGATCGTGGACAAACACATGGGTCACGGCGCCCACCAGCTTCCCTCCTTGGATGATGGGGCTTCCCGACATCCCCTGGACGATGCCGCCTGCCTCTTCCAAAAGCCTGGGATCGGTAACCCGGATCACCAGACCCCGTCCCTCCGCCATCTGGGGCTGCACCCTTTCGATCACCACCTGGAACTCCTCCACCTGATTCCCATGGAGGACGGTGCGCAAAAGGGCCGGCCCCACCTCCACCTCCTGCGGCCGGGCCACGGGAAGAGGTTCCGCCAGCTGGTCCCAGGTGCCGGTCCACTGGCCGAAGATCCCCAGGGGCGTGTTGGCCGTCAGGTAGCCCAAGGGTTCCTGGGGCAAGAAGACGGCCCGCTTTTCCCCTGGCGAACCGGCGCTGGCTTTCTGCACCCCCGTCACCAGGGCCGCCACCACCGCTCCATCCCGGGTGGGAAAGGGCTGGCGGGTCCGCTCGTCCATGACCACGTGGCCCAGGGCGGCAAAGGTCCCGGTGCGGGGATCGACGAAGGTGAGGGTGCCCACCCCCGAGGCCCCGTCCCGGATCCAGAGGCCGATCAGGTACCGCTGGGCCCGCACATCGTAGACGGGGGGCACCTGGACCCGGAAGGTGCGCCCGCCTCGCTCCAGCTCCAGCTCCACCGGATCCCCTTTCTGGATGGCGGAGCGGATGCGGGCCGCCGCATCTTCCTTCCGCTCCACCGGCACCCCTTCTACGGCCACCAGGCGATCCCCCGGCCGGATACCCGCCTCAAAGGCAGGCCGGCGGGGGACGCCGTCGGGACCCCGAAGGGCCGTCTCATCCACCACCGTCACCCCGGTGCCCCGGAGGATGACCCCCAAGGCTTCTCCTCCCGGGGAGAGGTAGAGGGCGGGCCGGGCTTCCACCTCCAGGCTGGCCACGGGCACAAGGCCCAAAAAGGCCACTTCCAGCCGCGCCTTGCCGGGAGCTGTAGCCCAGAGCTCCCCCTCCCGAAGGGGCTGCCACCGGGTGGAAAGGGGCTCATCCCCCAGACGGAGGAACTCCTCCTGGTCCACCCGGGCTTGGAAGAGGGGGCCTGCCGGCAAGCTGACGGTTCCCGGCTCCCCCGGCAAGAGGTAGAGGGTCGAGGGGAGGGATCCCAGGCTCTGGATGGGAGGCGCCATCCCCAGGAGGAGGATGGCCGCCGCCAGACATGCACCCCAAAAGCGCCGCCGCATGGTATGCACTTGTCATCACGCTCCCGGAGCGGTCTTAGGTACGGCCACCTCCTCTCCGGGGGCGTGCTCATGTCGCCCCTACCTTAGGGTCACCGGCGGACCTTTCCCCTATGCCGTCCTTAGGGCTGGACTTCCTGGAGAAGCTGGCGGGCGTGGGCGAGGGCGGTCTCGTCTTCCGTCCCCGCCAGCATGCGGGCAATTTCTTTCAGCCGGTCATAACCTTCCACCGGTCGAAGCAAAACTTGCACCGCGCTTTCCTGGGAAATTTTTTCGATGGCCACCTGAAAATCGGCGCGGGCCGCGATCTGCGGCAGATGGGTGATGCAGAGAACCTGCCGGTCCCGGCTGATCTCCCGGAGCTTTTCCCCCACCCGGTGGGCCATCCGCCCCGCCACCCCCGCATCGATCTCGTCGAAGACCACCACCGGCGTCTTCTCATCGGCGGCAAAGACGGCCCTTAGGGCCAGCATCACCCGGGAAAGCTCCCCGCCGGAGGCGATGGCCCGGAGGGGCTGGGGGCCCTGCCCCGGATTGGGGGCAAAGAGGTACTCCACTTCATCCAGGCCGCGGGGAAGGGGCTCCGCGGAGGGAAGGGCCCGCCAGCTCACCTGAAAGGCCCCTTCGGGAAACCCCAAATCCCGGAGCTCCCGCTCCACCCTTGCCACCAGCTCCCCGGCTGCCCGGCGCCGGGCCTCGGAGAGGGCCCGGGCCGCCTCCTCCCAAAGGGCCCTTTGGCGTTTGCGTTCCTCTTCCCAGAAGGCCGCCCGGGCGCCCATCTCCTCCAGCTCTTTTAGCTCTGCCTTCGCCTCTTCCAGGTAGCGGAGGATGGCGTCGGCCGTATCCCCGTACTTTCGCCGCAGCCGCTGGAAAAGATCCCAGCGCTCTTCTAAGGCCTCCAGCTGGCCTTCCGCCACCGCCAGGCCCTCTTCGTAGCCTCGGAGCTCCGCCAAAAGCTCCTGCCAGAGGCCCATGGCATCCTGGGCCAGGCGGGCGAGATTGGAAAGGTTGGAATCCCAGCGGGAACCCTGGATTAAAAGGTCCCAGAGGCGGCCCCCAGCCTCCAGAAGGCCAAGGCCCCCCTCCGCCCCCTGAAGAAGAGCCTCCGCCTGGGCCACCACCTCCGCCAAACGGGCCCGGTGGAGGAGCATCTGCCGCTTTTCCTCCAGCTCCTTTTCCTCCCCCGGCCGAAGGCCGGCGGCTTCGATCTCCTCCACCTCAAAGCGCAAGAGATCTTCCCTCCGGGCCCGCTCCCTCGGGTCCCCCGCCAGCCGGCGGAGATGGTCCTCCGCCTCCTGCCAGGCCCGGTAGGCCCCCTGGACGGTTTCCAAAAGCCCTTTTCCTTCGTCGTCCAAAAAGGCATCCAGGAGCTCCAGCTGCAGGGCGGGCGAAAAGAGCTCTTGGGACTGGTGCTGGCTGTGGATGGCCACCAGGCGCCTTCCCACCTCCCGAAGGACCCGGGCCGGCGCCGGATGGCCGTTGATATACCCCTGGGATTTACCGGAACGGGTGAGGGTGCGGCTGAGGATCAGCTGGCCTTCCTCCTCGACCCATCCGCCGTATGGCTCGAGAAGGGCGAGGAGATCCTCGTCCGGGGCGCCCTCCCCTTCCCAGGCGAAGAGGGCATCCACCTGGGCCCGCTCCCGGCCCTCCCGGATGAGGTCGGCCGATGCCCGCTCCCCCAGGGCCAGGGAAAGGGCGTCGATGAGGATGGACTTCCCCGCCCCCGTCTCCCCCGTGAGGGCGTTGAGGCCCTCCCGCAAAGGAAGGGTCAGGTGCTCCACAATGGCGAAATCTTTCAGGGTGAGGGCCTTCAGGTAAAAGCCCACCTAGCTTTCACCTCCATCCCACCTCCCCTTTTCCCGGAGGCGCCGGTAAAAGCTCCAGGAAGGCGACCGCCAGAAGAGGGCCTCCACGGGGCTTTTGCGGATGCGAAGGGGCTGCCCCTCTTCCAGGGGGTAGGGGATCTGCCCGTCCAGGGTGAAGCGGACATCCCGGGCCTTTTCTTCCACCCGCACCTCCAGGGTTCCTTCCGCCGGGATGACGGTGGGCCGCACGTGGAAGGAGTAGGACGCCAGGGGGGTGAGGACGAAGGCCTCCACCTCCGGATGGACCACCGGTCCCCCTGCCGCCCGGGAATAGGCGGTGGACCCGGTGGGCGTCGCCACCACCAGGCCGTCGGCCCGGAAGCGCATGATCTCCTGGCCGTCCTGGGACACGGTGAAGGTGAGGAGGCGGGTGTAGGGCGCCCGGGTGATGACGACGTCGTTGAGGGCGATGCCCTCCCGCTCCCCCTGGCCCGCCCAGAGCATGAGCCGGCGATCTTCCCGCCGGGGACCTTCCAGGTAGTCGGGGAGCCGCTCCAGGCACTCCCCCGCCTCCAGCTCCGTGAGAAAGCCCACATGGCCGAGGTTGATGCCCAAAAGAGGGATGCCCCGCGGAGCATACCGGCGGGCCGCCTGGAGGATGGTGCCGTCGCCCCCCACCACCAGGACCAAGAAGGGATGATCGTCGGGGTCGGGGTCGAGGGACCAGGCGTAACCCCGGGATTCCAAAAAGGCCTTTAGCTCCTCCACCAGCCCGGCTGCCTCGGGTTTCTCCCGATTGAACCGGATGCCCACCAGCCGCCCCGCCACGCCCTCACCCCCTGGCCGGGAGGCGCTCGATAAGGGCATCGGCAAATTCGCTGGTGGAGACTTCCTTCGCCCCCTCCATCAGCCGGGCGAAATCGTAGGTGACGATCTTGTCGCCGATGGTGGCCTCCATGGCCTCATGGATGGCCTGGGCCGCTTCCTTCCACCCCAGGTGCTCCAGCATCATGGCGCCGGAAAGGATCACCGAGGAGGGGTTCACCTTATTGAGGCCGGCGTACTTGGGGGCCGTGCCGTGGGTGGCCTCAAAGACGGCATACCGGTCGCCGATGTTCCCGCCCGGCGCAATCCCGATGCCGCCCACCTGGGCTGCAGCCGCGTCGGAGAGGTAATCGCCGTTCAAATTGGGGGTGGCGATGACGTGGTACTCATCAGGGCGCAAGAGGAGCTTTTGGAACATGGCGTCGGCGATTTCGTCCTTAATGAGGACCTTTCCGGTGGGAACCTTGCCTCCATAGTCCTTCTGGACGTCTTCCCAGGTGACCGTCCGGTCGGGGAACTCTTCCTTGGCCACTTCGTAACCCCACTGGCGGAAGGCCCCTTCGGTATACTTCATGATGTTTCCCTTGTGGACCAAGGTTACGCTGGGAAGCCCGTGATCCAGGGCGTACTGGATGGCCCTCCGCACCAGGCGGCGGGTGCCGAACCGGCTGATGGGCTTGATGCCCAAACCCGCATCCTCCCGCACCTCGATCCCCTGGCTCTTCAAAAAGGCGCGCAGGGCCTTCGCCCCGTCGGAGTCCGCGGGCCACTCGATGCCGGCATAGACGTCCTCGATGTTCTCCCGGAAGATGACCACGTTCAATTTTTCGGGATGGCGCACCGGCGAGGGGACACCTCGGTACCACCGGACGGGCCGCACCGTGGCGTAAAGGTCCAGCTCCTGCCGCAAGGTGACGTTCAGGCTGCGAAAGCCGCCCCCCACCGGGGTGGTGAGGGGACCCTTGATGGCCACCCGGTAGGTCTTGATGGCCTCCAGGGATTCCGCGGGAAGCCACTCCCCCGTCTCGCGGTAAGCCTTCTCCCCCGCCAGGATTTCCTTCCAGATGATCTTGCGCCGGCCGCCGTAGGTCTTTTCCACCGCGGAATCCAGCACCCGGACGGCCGCCCGCCAGATGTCAGGGCCCGTCCCGTCCCCCTCGATGAAGGGGATGATGGGGTGATCGGGGACCACCAGGCGGCCCCCCTCTTCCCGGATAATCTCTCCCTGCAAGTGAAATCCTCCTTACAGGGATCATTCTACCTTCTCAGGGGCGACCTGGCTTAACGCCCGCCGGAGCTCCGCCTCAGGCCAGACAGCCTGGTAAACTTCGCCCGTGGCGATGAGGCGATCCCCCACATAGGCCTCCACGGCGCACACGAGGGTGCGCCCGTCCACCTTCACCGCCCGGGCCTTCACCCGCACCTGGCTCCCCAGGGGGGCTGCCCCCCGGTGGCGAAGATTGACCCCGATCCCCGCCCCTTCTTCCCCCTCTTCCAGGTGGGGAAGGAGCACCTTGCGGGATGCCCACTCGGCGTAATGGACTAGCCACCAGGTGGCCAGGACCGGATGGACGACCCGGCCTTCGAAGGCCGCTTCCATCCCCGGTATCACCGTGAAGACCACTTCCTCCGCATAACCCTCGGGTATGGGCCGCATCTTAAAGTTCCTTCATCTTCTCAAAGGGATTGCGGCAGTTCCGGCAGTAATAGATGCTCCGGCAGCGGGTCGGGCCAAAGGCCGCCTCCATGACGGCATCGCTGGAGCCGCAGTAGGGGCAGGTGACGCCTTCCGCCGGCTTGGCCTTGGGCGGCTGCGGAGGCGCGATGCCGAAGGCCTTCAGCTGCGCCCTCCCCGCCTCGGTGATGCGGTCGGTGGACCAGGCGGGGGACAGGCGAAAGCGCACCGCCACCTCCTCCACCTGAGGAAGGGTGCGGGCTTTTTCCATCACTTCCGCCCGGATGATGTCCAGGGCGGGGCATCCCGTAAAGGTGGGGAGAAGGTCGATCTCCAGGCGCCCCCTGTCGAAGCGGATCGCTTCCACCAACCCTAGATCCACGATGTTTAAGGTGGGGATTTCGGGATCCTTCACCTCTTTCAGGAGCTCCAGGACCACATCCCGCATGGACCCACCTCCTCACCAGCTGGCCGCAGGATCGCTGCGGTAGACTTCGGAAAGGGCTTGGAGAAGCTCATCCAGATGAGGGGTATGGACGCCCCGGCGCCCCCCCGGCTCCGCCGGGAGGTCCAGGCTCTTGGGAACAAAAGCCTCCAGCCCCAGGGGCCGGAGAAGCCCCGCCCAGGCTTCCGCCCACTCCGCAAACCACGCCCGGGGCGGACTGGGGAGGAGCCCTTCCGCCACCGCCTCCCCGTCCCCCCGGCCCTCTTCAAAGAGGCCCGGCACATCCTTCAAGACCGCCTGGAGGGCCTGGTGGAGCCTCTCCCGGGCTTCTCCCTCGCCCCTGGCCAGGCGCTCCAGCCAGAGGCGACCGTGGGCCAAATGGTAGGTCTCTTCCCGGCGGATCCGTTCCACCGCCTCGGAAAGCGGCTTGTAAGAGGAGCGGGCCATCTGCCGCAGGCGCACATCGTCGAAAAGGTCGTAGGCCACATGGCGGACCACGGTAAAGGCCCAATCGCCTTTGGGCCTTTCCAAAAGCCACGCGTTCCGCCATTCCCCGGGCTCCCGCATAAAGGCCAACCGGTCGGGATCTTCCCCCGTGAGGTCCTTCAGAAGCTCGAGGTAAAGGGCCGCATGGGCGATCTCATCCTGGGCGATGGAGCTGATGGCGATGTCCTCTTCGATGAAGGGGGCAAAGGCCGTCCATTCCGAATCCCGGTGTCCCAGGGCCAGCTCATCGTCGGCGGCCCGCAAAAGGATCTCCCGCAAGGCCTCTTTCATGCCTTTCTCCCCTCCTGGAGCCGCCGCCACTTCTCCACTGTCTTCCGGTACCCGATGCCCAGCCGGTAGCTGCGGTCGGTGTAGGTCTTGAGCATGGGGGCATCTTCCTCGGTGGTCCGCCTCATGGCGGCCCGGGGGGCCACCCAGAGGCTCCGGTACTCCCCGCGGCGGGTAAAAGCTTCCTTGGCGAGGAGGTAGGCCATGTCCACATCCCCCGCCAGGACGCTTCCCACATGGACGTGGGGATCGCCGCTCTTCTCTTGGCCGAAGACCTCAAAGACCTGGAGGTTCACGCCACCCTCACCTCCTGGGCAAGGAGGGCCCGCACCCAGCGGCCGCCTTCGTGGGCCAACCGCCGCAACGCCAGCCGCTCTTGGGTGAGGGGCCCCTTCCCCTGGACCACCTGCCAGAACTCATCCCACCCGGGATCGCTGTAATGCCACACCCCCTGGTCGTCCTTGTAGATGTGGGGATCGGGCACCTGAAGGCCCATACCCCAGATCTTGGGGACATACCGGTTCAAAAACTGCTGGCGCAGCTCCTCGTTGCTCTTGATGCGGATCTTCCAGCGCCGGGCCTTTTCCAGATTGGGGGAATCCTGGTCGGGCGGTCCGAAGAAGTGGAGGAGGGGCCGCCACCAGCGGTTGAGGGCATCCTGGAGCATGGCCTTTTGGGCCGGGGTCCCCCCCGCCAAGGTGAGGACGATATCCTCCCCATGCTTCAGGTGGACGGCTTCTTCGGAGCAGATCCGCTTCAGGATCCGGGCATAGGGGCCGTAGCTGGTCTCGAGAAGGGCCGACTGGGTGATAAGGGCCGCCCCGTCCACAAAGAAGGCGATGACCCCCACATCGGCCCAGGTGGGGGCAGGGTAGCTGAAGACGTTGTGGAATTTCGCCTTTCCCGCGATGAGGTCCGCCAGGAAATCTTCCCGCGTCTTCCCCAAAGGCGCCGCCAGATCTTCTGCCACCCGGTAGAGAAGCTGGGCATGGCCGACTTCATCTTGGACCTTGGCCAGGACCGCCAGCTTGCGCTGCAGGGTGGGCGCCCGGGTGATCCACTCCCCTTCGGGAAGGGCTCCCATGATCTCCGAGTTGGCATGGGTTAGGATGAGGCGCAGAGCCTGCTGCCGGTACTCCGCCGGCATCCAGTCGTCGGCCTCGATCTTCTCGCCCCGGGCGATCTTCGCTTCGAACTCCATGAGCCGCTCCATCTCATCCATGGACCATCCCTCCGATCCCTTCCGTGGCATAGCGGTAGAAGCGGCGGGCCAGATCCTCCGGGCTCAAGGCCCCCTCCGGCCGGTACCATTGGTACATCCAGTTGAGCCCCCCCAGGATCCAGCGAACGGCCAGCCGTTCATCGGCCCTGGGAAAAGCATCCTTCACCAGCCGGCGCCAGAGCTCCTCGTAGCGATGCCGGAGGGAGAGGATCTCTTCCCGGGCTTCCCCGTGGAGGTGCTGCCACTCGTGGAAGAAGACGCTGGCCGCCGGGAGGTGGTCGGCCACCACCCTCGCGTGGGCCACAAACGCCCGTTCCAGCTTCTCCAAGGGGGAACCGGACGCCTCTTGAAGGGGTTCCAACGCCGAGAGAAAGGCCTGGGCCGCCTCCAGGGTGATGCCGTAAAGGAGTTCCTCTTTCCGCTCGATGTGGGCATAGAGGCTCCCCCGCTGGATCCCCAGGGCCTCCGCCAGATCTTGGATGGAGGTGCCGTGGTACCCCTTGGTACGGAAAAGTTCGGCCGCGACGGCGTAGAGCTCTTCCTGGCGACGGGTCCGAGCCATCCCCACCACCCTACCAAACGTTTGCTAGCTTCACTATAGGGGACGGACAGCTCCCGTGTCCAGAACCTGGGTGACGGCTTCTTCGATCATCGTCTTCTCGCCTTCGGGAGGCTGTCTTCCGATCCAGAGGAGGTACTCCACGTTCCCCTTCTTGGCCCCGCGGATGGGGGAAGGGATGACGCCCTTGGGGTAAAGGCCAAGGTGAGGAAGGTTTTCCCAGAAGCGCTCCAAGACAGCCCGGTGGACGGAGGGATCCCGCACCACGCCTCCCTTTCCCACTTGACGGCGTCCAGCTTCGAACTGGGGTTTCACCAGAAGGACCCCCTGGGCATCCTCTGCCAAAAGGGGCACCACCGCAGGAAGGACTTTCTCCAGGCTGATGAAGGAGAGGTCGGCGGAAAGGAACTGGACTTTTTCCGGGACGAGGTGAGATGTCAGGTAGCGGGCGTTGGTCCGCTCCAGGACCACCACCCGGGGATCGGCCCGCAGGCGGGCATCCAGGCGGCCGTAGGCCACATCCACGGCATAGACCCGGCGGGCACCCCGGAGCAAAAGGGCGTGGGTAAAGCCCCCCGTAGAAGCCCCCAGGTCCAGGCAGACTTTCCCTTCTACCGAAAGGCCGAAGACCTCAAGGGCATGGTCCAGCTTGAGGCCTCCCCGGCTGACAAAGGTTTTTTGGCGCGGCTTCAGCTCCACCGGATCCTCCGGCGCCACGGGCTGGCTGGGCTTGAGGGCCCGTTGCCCCTTCACGTAGACTTCCCCCGCCAGGATGGCCGCCTGGGCCTTTTGCCGGGAGGGAAAGATGCCCCGCGCCACCAGCTCCAGATCCAGGCGGCGCTTCTTAGGGGATTCGGAGCCCATAGGCCCGACGGGCTCCCTCCGCCGCCGCCAGGAGTTCCTTCGCCGCCCGGGCGATGCCTTCGGCATCCAGGCCCATCTCCCGCCGCTGCTCGTCGGGATGGCCGTGGGGGATGTAGGCATCAGGGTAGCCCAGGATGCGATGGGCCACGTGGAAGAGCTGCCGGGAGCTCAAAAGCTCCAGGACTGCCGACCCAAAGCCCCCCGCCCGCACCCCGTCTTCCACCGTCACCACCGCCCGAGTCGCTTCCGCCCAGCGAAGGATCAAGGCTTCATCCAGGGGTTTGGCAAACCGGGCATCGATGACGGCGGCGGAGATGCCCTCCCGCTCCAAAAGGTCTGCCGCCTCCAGGCAGCGATAGACCAGAGGCCCAAGGCCGATGAGGGTGACGTGGCGACCCTTCCGCAGGAGCTCCCCTTCTCCCACCCGGATGGGGCGCGGCGGGCGGGGCGTTCCTTCTTCGGCCGCTCCCCGGGGATACCGGAAAGCGATGGGCCCGGGGTGCTCCACCGCCAGGCGCATCATATCCCGGAGCTCATAGCGATCCCGGGGCTGCATCACCACAAAGTTGGGGATATTCCTCAGATAGGCGATATCCCACATCCCCTGGTGGCTGTCGCCGTCGGCCCCCACCAACCCCGCCCGATCGATAGCAAAGGTCACGGGGAGGTTCATCCGGCCCACGTCATGGATGAGGCCGTCGTAGGCCCGCTGCAAAAAGGTGGAGTAGATGGCCACCACGGGCCGAAGGCCCCCCAGGGCCAGCCCTGCCGCAAAGACGACCGCATGGAGCTCCGCGATCCCCACGTCGAAAAACCGATCGGGGAAGGCTTCCTTGAAGGCTGCCGTTCCCGTCCCGTCGGGCATGGCCGCCGTGATGGCCACCAGATCGGGCCGCTCCTTCCCCAAGGCCACCAGCTCCTGGGAAAAGACCTTGGTCCAGTCGGGAGGCGCCTCCCCTTTCTCCGGCACCTTCTCTCCCGTAAGAGGAAAGGGCTTTACGCTGTGGCCCCCGTCGGGAGCCCTTTCGGTCATCGGGAACCCCTTTCCCTTGACGGTCTTCACGTGGACCAGCACCGGTCCCCGGATGTTCTTCGCCTGGCGAAGGGCGGTCCTCAGGGACGGGATATGGTGGCCGTCCACCGGCCCCAGGTAGGTGAAGCCCATCTCTTCGAACCACATGCCGGGGATGAGGAAATACTTGAGGCTGTCTTTCATCCGCTCCAGGGTCCGCACCATCGCCGGCCCGATGTGGGGGATGTGGCTCACCTTCTCGGTGAACTGATCCCGCAGCTCCCGGTAGGTCTTCATGCTGCGGATCCGGCTGAGGTAGAGGTGGATGGCCCCCACGTTGGGGGCGATGGAAAAGGAGTTGTCGTTGAGGATGACGATGAGGTCCGTCCCCAGGGAGCCGGCGTTGTTGAGGCCCTCATAGGCGAGGCCTCCCGTCAGGGCTCCATCGCCCACCACCGCCACCACCCGGTAGTCTTCGCCTTTGAGGTCCCGGGCCTTGGCATAGCCCAGAGCCCCCGACACGCCCGTTGAAGCATGGCCAGCCTCCCATACGTCGTGGGGGCTTTCCTTGCGGCGCAAGAACCCGCTGATGCCACCGGGCTGGCGGAGGGTGTGAAACTGGTGGAGGCGGCCTGTCACCAGCTTATGGGGATAGGCCTGATGCCCCACGTCCCAGACGATCTTATCCCGAGGGCTTTCAAACTCCGCGTGAAGGGCCAGGGTCAGCTCCACCACCCCCAAGCCCGCCCCCAGGTGGCCTCCGTTCTTGGAGGTGGTCTCAATCATGATGCGGCGGACCTCCCCGGCCAGCTCCTGCAGCTCCTGATCCGTCAGGCGGCGCAGGTCCTCCGGGAGCTTGAGATCTTCCAGGCGCAACGTCATCGGCCTGACCTCCTCTGGCCATCATACCAGGGGTAAGAAAAAAAAGCCGCCTGCGTAGAGGCGGCCCAGAAAACACGCCACGGGTGGTCGCCGGACGAGTAAACATTGCGCCTTAAGGTCCAGCAGGCTTTCCCTGGCATCACCGCTGCGTCGCCGCAACGGCGGTTTCCCTTTATGATGCCACCGGAACGTCGCCGTATCCGGGGCTGGATTGCCACTTAGTACGCACCGTAATCCTCGCCCGGACTCCCCAAAGAGGGGACAGCCTAGGAGATTTCCTCTCACGGTCGGAGCCGATCCCTAGCCCTTTTTGCAGACAGGGTTTCTCCGGCAGATGGTTTTCCCCCTGGGCCCCGAGGAAAAACCATGAACCCGGATTCCACCCGGTCCACTCAGGGCAGGCTACGCTGCACACAGGGTTCCACTGCATGCAGGTTCTTACCCCGCACCCTGGCGCTCTTGACCGCACCAAGGTGGCGGGCCTCCGCGGAGCTAGGGTGCCGCCTGCATGCCGTTGCAGGGTCCCCCAACTCCTTAACTCCCAGCACCGACCCCCGACTGGGCGTCGGCAGCCGGCACCAGGAACTTCATCGCTGTGCCCTTTGACGGATTTTTAGGCCCGTCTTCAGGATCGGGCGACCGACTAGGATACTGCGCCACCCGTGGACACATTTTTGGTTTGTCAAGCTCAAAGGGATTATAGCAGGAACCGGGGCAAAAAGCCAAGGCGGCTCCTTCCAGGCAAGCTCGGCCCACGCTACGCCTGCATCTCCCGGGCCGTCGCCACCCTTTGGGCCATGACGGCGATGATCTCCTGAAGACCCTGGGCCCCATCCCCCAGGGCCAAGGCGGCTTCCCTCGCCTGGCGGAAAAGGCCAAGGGCCTTTTCCCGGGCTCCCTCCAATCCCAAAAGGGTCACATAGGTGACCCTTCCCCGCTCTTCGTCCAACCCGCCGTCCTTTCCCAAGGTCTCTAAGGTTCCCACCACGTCCAACACATCGTCGGCCACCTGATAGCCCAGGCCCATGGGCCCGGCGATGGCTGAAAGGATCGCCTCTTCTTCCGGCGTTGCCCCGGCCGCCAGCCCCCCCAGCCGAAGGGAGGCCTCCAGGAGCATGCCCGTCTTTCGCCGGTAAAGGCTCTCCAGCTCCGCCTCCTCCGCTTCCCGCCGCTCCAAAGAAAGGTCGTCCTGCTGGCCCCCCACCAGGCCCCGGGACCCGGCGGACCGCGCCAGGATCCCCACCGCCTTCAGCCCCACCTCCGGCGACGGCCAGGGTGCCCCCGCCAGCCACTCAAAAGCGAGGGCCTGGAGGGCATCCCCCACCAGGATGGCGGTGGCTTCGCCAAACTTTCGGTGGACGGCGGGAAGGCCGTGGCGGTACTGGGCATCGTCCATGGCGGGAAGGTCGTCGTGGACCAGGGAATAGGCGTGGAGGGCCTCCACCGCCCCCGCCACCTGAGCCACCCACGCCGGAGCCCCTTCCCCCCGGATGGCCTCATAGGCCGCAAAGACCAGGGCGGGCCGGAGGCGCTTTCCCCCTTTTAAGGCGTGGCGCATGGCCTCGTGGAGGAGGCGGGGAGGCTCGTCCGCCGCGGGAAGGGCCTCTTCGAGAAACGCCTCCACGTCCCTCTTCCAGCGGGAAAGCCGGTCCATCAAGCTCGCTCCTCGTCCCCATCAGAAAAGGGATCGAAGGCGAAGCTTCCTGCCCGCTCCACCAAGATCTCCACCCGCTTTTCCACCTGCTGGAGGCGGGCCTGGCAGAAGCTTACCAGCTCCATCCCCCGTTCGAACGCCGCGAGGGATTCCTCCAGGGAAATCTGTCCGTGCTCCAGCTTTTCCACGATGGCTTCCAGCTCCTCCAGGGCCTTCTCGAAGGTTAAGGCGCCTTCCTCCGCCATGACCCGCCTCCCTTCGCCTTCAGTCTATCACGGGGGCGCCGGCCGATGGCCCGCGCCATGCGGGCGAGGCCCTCGTGGAAACGCCGGAGGAGGGTCAAAAGACCTCCCGACCTCTCGTTTCACTTTTCGCTTCTTGATTTCAGGTGATGGGCGGCGCGGGCAAGATGGACGCCGGCGGTCCGAAACTGCCTTCCCCTAGGGGCGGGGAGGCTCCTCCGGTCCTTTCAACCGGATCCCTTCGACCTTTCCGACAAAAGCTCCATCGGCCAGGTTCACCTCCACCCGGTCGCCGGGGGAAAGGGAGGATGCCCGGGTGACCACCTTTCCCTCTCTCCAGACCACCCCGTAACCCCGCTCCACGATGGCCATGGGGTTTAGGGTCCAAAGCCTTTTCTCGAGGCTTTCCACCCGCACCTCCGCCAGGCGGCGGCGGGTGAGGAGGGCCCGCTGAAGGCTGAGGAAGGCATCGTCCACCTCCTGGCGGTAGCTGTCCAAAAGGGCCCTCAGCTTCCTTGGGTGAAGGGCCAACGCCAGGAGGCGGAGGTGGCGTTTCTCCCGCGCCACCCGCTGCAAAAGGCCCCGCGCCAGCCGCCCTTTCAAACCCTCCACATGGGCCTCCACCTGGGACTTCAAGGGTGTCACCAGCTCCGCCGCCGCCGAGGGGGTGGGCGCCCTCACGTCGGCGGCAAAATCCACCAGGGTGACATCCGTCTCGTGGCCCACCGCCGAGACCACCGGGAGGCGCGACGCTGCCACGGCCCTTACCAGCCCTTCATCTTGGAAGGGAGAGAGATCTTCGAAGGAACCTCCTCCCCTTCCGAGGATGAGGACATCCAGCCCGAAGGAAGGGTCGTTGGCCAGCTCCAGGGCAGCCACCATCTCTTCCGCCGCCCCCTCCCCCTGGACCCTTACGGGAAAGATGAGGATCTCCATCCCCGGCCACCGCCGCTGGATGATCTGCACCATATCCCGCACCGCGGCGCCCCTCGGGGAGGTGATGAGGCCGATACGCCGGGGAAAAGGGGGAAGGGGCCGCTTTCGCTCGGGTCGAAAGAGGCCTTCGGCCTCGAGGCGCTTCTTTCGGGCCTCCAGCTCCGCATGGAGGAGGCCTGCCCCCCGGGGGAGGATCACATCGGCATAGAGCTGGACCTGGCCCCCTTTTTCGTAAAAGCCCAGCCGGCCGTGGACCACCACCTGAAGGCCATCTTCCAGGGACGGAAAGCTCCCCAGGAGGCGGGCCAAACGGCGGGCTTCCCCGGCAAAGAGCACCGCCTTCAGCTGGGCTCCCTCATCCCGGAGGGTGAAGTAGCGATGGCCCGAAAGGGCCACCCGGAGGTCCGCCAGCTGCCCCTCCACCCAGAGATCCTGGAGGGGTGGCTCCTCCAGGAGGGTTTCCTGGAGCATGCGGGCCACTTCCGTCACCGTCTTGGGAAGGGGGAGATCAAAGAGGGTCAAGGGATTCCGCCGCCCTCAGGACGTTTTCCATCAAAAAGGCCACCGTCAAAGGACCCACCCCGCCCGGCACGGGGGAAAGGGCCCCCGCCACCGCCTGGACTTCCGGGTGGACATCCCCCACCAGCTTCCCGTCCTTCCTCCTGATGCCCACATCCACCACTGCGGCGCCCGGCTTCACCATGGACGCGCGGATGACGTGGGGGCTTCCCACCGCTGCCACCAGGATATCTCCTTGGCGGGTGAGGGAGGGAAGATCTTCCGTCTTGCTGTGGCAAAGGGTTACGGTGGCATCGGCCTGCTCCAGGAGGGCCGCCGTCGGCCGCCCCACGATGTTGCTCCGCCCCACCACCACCGCATGCTTTCCCCGGATGGGGATCTCGTAATAGCGCAAAAGCTCCAAAATGCCCTTGGCCGTGCAGGGGACCATCTCCGGCCGTCCCCGAAAGAGCTTTCCCGCGTTCAAGGGGTGGAATCCATCCACATCCTTGCGGGGATCCAGCCGGCGGATGACGGCCTCGTAATCGACGCCGGCGGGAAGGGGCGCCTGCACCAGGATCCCCGTCACCTCGGGATCCTCGGAAAGATCTTGGACCACTTGGGCGATGGCCCCCTCTCCCGCATCCCCTGGGAGGCGCACCAGCCGGGTGGGGATCCCCAGGCGCTGAGCCGCCTTTTCCTTGGCCCGGATATAGGCGGCCGACGAGGGATCCTCCCCCACCCAGACGATGGCCAGGAGGGGAGGCCGCTTTCCCCGGGCTTCCCTTTCCCTCAGGCGCTGGCGGATTTCTTCCTCCACCCGGGCCGCCACCGGCCCGCCGGCCATCTCCCTCAAGGTCGTTCCTCTTCCAAGGTTCGGGCCACCTGGCCCAAGACCCCATGGATGTACCGGGAAGAGTCGGCCCCGCCGTAGGTCTTGGCCATCTCCAGGGCTTCGTGGATCACCACGCTGCGGGGCGTCTGGGGTTGGTAGAGGAGCTCCCAAATGGCGATCCGGAGGATGTTTCGCTCCACAGGGGCAATCCTTCCAAGAGGCCAGTCCTTGGAGAACCGGTTGATGAGATCGTCGATGATAGGCCGAGCAGCCCGAACCCCCGCCACGATCTCCTGGGCAAAGGCCAGGGCTCCTTCCCTTCCGTCCTGCCGCCCCTTCCCTTCCTCCTCGTCGTCCTCCTCATCCCTCCCCTGCTGGATGAGGTAATCCAAGGAGAGCTCCGCCTGAGGCCCTCCCACATCTTCTTGATAGAGGGCCCTCATGGCCTGAATCCGCCCCAAGGTGCGGGGGCCCACGATCCCCTCCGCCAAGGTCCTCCCGACCTCCTAACGCCAGCGGGGCGGCAAAAGCCGCTCCACCCATTCCGCCACCGAGCGCTGCTCCTCGTCCCATTCTTTCCCGATCCAGTAGCCCAAAAGGCCGGCACCGCTGATGAAAAGGGACCACCAGATGCCGACCCAGTAGGTCAAAAAGCCGAAGGAAAGCCCGAGGAAGCTCCCCAGGATCTTCCCCCGATGCCGGTCCCAAAGCTGCCAGAAGCGGCTTTCTCCTTTCATTCGACCCTCGCCCGGCGGCTCTCCAGCGTTATATTCTCCACGGAAAGATCCACATGGACGACCTCCACGCCCACCACATCCTGCACGTAGCGGCGGATCTCCTCCCGCAGCTCCTCCCCCAGGCGGGGGATGTTGACGTCGGGGGCCACCCAGAGGCGAAGGTACACCTCCAAGCCCCTTTCCCCCCGGGCCACGGCAGGCCTGACGTCCCGCACCCCAGGGACGCCCCTTGCCACCCGCTGCACCAGGTTCTCCACCGCCTCCAACGTGATGCGCACCTCCCCGAGGTCTCCCTCGTGGACCACGGCCCGGTACCGCTGGGGCCGCCGGAAGGCGAACCACAGGAGGCGGACGCTCACCCCGAAGAAGATGGTGGCCACGATGCCCAACCCCACCCGGCCGCTCCCCGAAGCCAAAAGCTCCTGCACCGCCTCCATGGGCTTGGACCATCCCAGGGCCAAGAGCAGGGCCCCCAGGGAGACGAAGGCCAGGGAGAAGGTGTAAAGGGTGAGGATGACCCGATCAAAGATCCCCAAGGCCTTTCCCCTTTCTCTCGGGAGCCTCCTCAAAGGTGACCCCTTTCACGTGGACGTTCACCTCCACCACCTTGAGGCCCGTCATCTTCTCCACCGCTTCTTTCACCTTCTCCTGAACCTCCTGAGCCGCCGCCGGGATGCTCCGCCCGTAGCGCACGTGGACGTAGAGATCGATGGCCACTTCCCGGCTGCCCATCTCCACCCGCACGCCCCGGCCGCCCCCCTTGCGGCCCAGGATCTGCCCCAGATCCCGGATGAGGCTGCCGTGCAGCCCGCTGATGCCCGGCACCTCGCTGACGGCCAGGCGGGCGATGGCGGCGATGACCTCCTCGGAAAGGACCACATCCTTCTCGCTCATGCGGGCCCATTATACCCTTCCTAGGGGTCGGAGCGGGCCAAAATGTGGATGGCGTCCAAGGGAAGCTCCAGGACCTCCCGCGCGGCATCCAGGACTCGGGCCACATCTTCCTTGGAAAGCCCCTTGGTCTTCAAGACCACCGTAGCCCCCCGTTCCCCAAAGAGGACGAGGGCATCTTCATACCCTTTGGCTCGGAGGACGGCCTCCAGCTGAGGCGCCCGCTCCCGTTCCCTGGCCAGCTGAAGGAGCCGCTCTTCCGCCTGGCGCCGCCCTTCCGCCGTCACCTGAGGATCGTCCACCATGGCCTGGAGGAGGGCCGCCGCCTCCTGCCATGCCCGCTCCCTCTCCCGGCGGGCATCGCCGAAATAGTCCTGGGTCCACCCGGCGCTTCCGAGGACGGGCACCTCCCCCGAAGGCGCCGTTTCTTGCACCAGGATCTCCTCCGGCCACGAGACGTCAGGATCGCTGGGGACCGATACCGCCAGGCTCCCCATCACCTCCCGCGTCCAGCGCTGCCAGACCTGAGCATGGATGACGTAGTAAAGCCCCAGGACGAAGAGGAGGAGAAAGGCCGCCCACCGCACCCACTGACCTCGTTTAAGGTCCATCATGGTCATCTCCCTCCCTTTCCCGGCACCACCACCACCTGATAGGTGGGGATCCCTAAGAGCACCGCCACGGCCCGCTGAAGGGCTTGGGCCACCCGGGGGTCCCCCGCCCCCTCCGCCACCACCAGCACCCCCCGCACCACCGGTCCCCGCTCTTCCACCACCAAGGGGGAAGGGCTGGTCCCCTGGCGAAAGACCGTCTGCCACTGGTGGGATTCCTGGGTGGAGGTGCGGGTCTTTTGCCCGTCGGTCTCCTCCTGCGATTGGCGCGACTCCTGGCGGTCTTGGGCGTAAACCCTCTGGGGGCTCTTCTCCCAGGTGATCATCACCGTCACCTCTCCGGCCCCCCGGATGGCGCTCAAAAGCCGCTCCAGCCGCGCTTCCATCTCGGCTTCGCTTCCAAAGGACCCCTCGCCGCCGGAAAGGGGGGCCTCCCTCGCCGGCGACGACATCCCCGGAAGGGACGGCGGCTGCGCCAAGGCTGAGCTCAAAAGGAGAAGGATCAGCCCGGCCAGCCCCAGGACCCCGAAGGCAAGGGCCCAGCGCTTTTGCCGGCCCTGAAGGGGCCAAGGCCAGAGGGGCTTGGATTCATGGTCCATGGGCGTCCACCACCTCCACCTCCACCCTGCCGGGCGGGATCCCAAAGGCCTTGGCCAGGTGCTCCCCTACCGCCTGGGCCATCCCCTCCGAGGCCTTCCCCTGCACCGCCACCTCCACCTTCACCCCCGCCACATCGCCCCAGGGATAGGGGCCTTCCCCCAGGGCCACCGCCACCCGGGCCCTTGCCACCCCCGGAAGGTTCTCCACCTCCAGGGCCATGCGCTTCTCCAAAAGGGTCTGAAAGGACTTTTGGGTGGCGTCCTCCGGGGAAAGGGGCATCTCGGGCGGGGAGGGCCAAAGGGGCGCGTCCCACGCCTGCGGAGCCAGGGGAAGGGCTCCGGTGAGGGGCCGCAAGAGGACCGCCAGCACCGCCATGCCGAGGGCCCACCTGGCCGTCTTTTTGAGGCCCGAAGGGGGGAGGAGGAGGTCGGCCAGGGCTGCTACCATCACCGTCAGGAAGAGAGTCTGCATCCACGCCACCAGAGCTGCCACGGCACCTGCCTCCTCACCGGATCATGGCTGTCACCGAGCCGGCCAGAAGGACGGATCCCAGGGCCAAAAACGCCAAGAGGGAAGCGGCCCCCACCGCCAGGGTGAGGCTGGTGAGGCTCCCCGCCATGGTGGTAAAGAGCCGGCTGGCAGGAAGGCTTCCCAGGGGCTCCAGGAGGGCGGCCCCCACCCGGTACACAGCGATGAGGGCCAGGAGTTTCAAAAGGGGGTAGGCTAAAAAGCTCACCACCGCCACCAGCCCCAAGAGCCCCACCCCCGTCCGCAGCCACTGCCCGGCGCTTAGGACCAGTTCCGTGGCATCGGAAAAGACGCCTCCCAGGACGGGAATGAAGGCGGACGCGGCATACTTGGCGGTGCGGAGGCCCAGGCCATCGGCCACCGCCCCCGCATACCCCTGGATGGAGACCACGCCCGAGAAGACCACCAGGGTGATGCCCAGAAACCCGAGGGCCGCCTGGCGGAGAAGGGTCGCCAGCCCTTGGAGGGAAAAGGTCCCTGGAAGGTGGGAGAGAACCTCCGCCACGGCGCTCAGGAAAAGGAGGGGGAGGATCCCCTGGGCCACCACCAGGAGAAGGCTGTGGACGAGAAAGACGAGGACGGGATGGAGGAGGCCCGCCGCCAGAAGGGCCCCCGAGCTGGCAAGGAGGGAGATCAAAAGGGGAAGGGCCGCCAGGAGGAGATCCCGCAGCTGGAGGACCGCCCCCACGGCCATCTCCAGGGCGCCATAGAAGGAGGCCAGGGCCAGCCCCGCCAAGAGGAGGTAAAGGCCGAGATCGGCGGCGGCCGCCATGGGAAGGCTGCCCCCATCCTGCCGGAGGGCCAAAAGGAGGCTTCCCAAAAGGGCCAAGAGGAGGAGGCCTGCCACCTGGAGGGCCGCCCGGCCGGCCTCCCCCAAAAAGGCGGGCACCAGGGACTGGAGCCACGAGAGCGGCTGCCAGTTCCAGCCCTTCCCCTCGAGGTAGCTCTGGAGGTCCTGAAAGGAGGGGCCTCCGGGAGAACCGGCCTCCTCCAGGGCCTGAAGAAAGGGCGTGAGGTAGGGGTTTTGCCCCAGCTGATCCTTCGCCCAGGCGGCAGGGTCGGGGAGGGCTTCCGGCGGTGGAGCCGCGCCCAAGACCAAGAGGAGGAGGATGAGGCCCCATCCCCTCATGACGGCACCGCCTCCATGAGGCGGAGGAGAACCTCCATAAAGGTCCACAGGGCCGGGAGGGCGGCCGCCAGGATGGCCACCCTTCCCCCCAGCTCGATCTTCCCTGCAAGAGCCGTCTCCCCCGCATCCCGGGCCACATCGGCGGCAAACTGCGCCAGGTAGGCGATACCCACCACCTTCACCACCATGGCCACGTAACTGAAGTCCACCTGGGTCCGGGCCATGAGGTCCCTCAGGGCCCCCACGAGGAGGAGGAGGGTGGGGAGGAGGCTCAGAAGGATCAGGGCACCTGCCGCCAGGGCCAAGAGGGTGGCCAGCTCCGGCCGCACCGGCCGGAAGAGGATGACCACAAAGACGAGAAAGAGGGCCGCCAGGATCACATCCACCGCCGCCATGGCCTTCCCTCACATGCCGAAGGTGGCCCGGACTTCCTGGAAGAGCTGGCCCACCACCCGCAAGGCCAAAAGCATGAAGAGGGCCAAACCCACAAGGGTGGTCAGCCAGGCCAGCTCCTCCCGCCCCGCCGTCTTAAAAAGGGCGTGGATCACCACCACCAAGATCCCCAGGCCTGCCAGCTGCCAGATAATGTCCAGGTTCATGGGCATTGCTCCTTCCTAGAGCAAGAGAAGGGCCACGGCCGCCGCGCCGGAAAAGCTGAGGTAAAGGACCAGCCGCGCCTTCTCCTGGCTGACCCCCTCCACCTGGCGGGCCCGGGCTTCCAGCTGGGCGGCCGTCCACCGAAGGTGGCGCACCTGGTCCTCCCGGCCGGTCCGCCCCAAAAGAGGGCTCAGCCGGAGGAGGAGCTCCTGATCGTCGGGGAAGAGGCTGCTCTCCTCCCCCAGCTCCCCAAGGGCCCTCCGCCAGGCATCGCCCGGGTCCCTTAGCCCGCCTTCCCAAAGGGAAAGGGCCCGCCGGCTCACCTTTGCCGGCAGCCCCTCCCCCTCCCGGGCGAGGCGCCCCCAGACCCGAGGAAGGGGAAGGGCGGCGTGCTCCACCTCGCTGGCCATGAGGGAGAGGGCATGGCTCCAGGCCCAGAGCTCCTTCGGCCGGCGGCGAAAGAAAGCGGCCATGGACCAACCCCACCCCCATCCCGCCAAGAGAAAGAGGCTAAACCCCAGGGCCTTCATCGGAGGATGGCCTCCCTCACCGAGAGCACTTCCACCAACTGGCCCGGGCGGGGCGGGGCTGAGAGGAAGAGGATCCGGGCAAAGAGGGGGAGGAGGGGGGAAAGGAGGGGGTGGTCCTGAAGGTCCTGGAGGCGCTCCCCGTGGGCTGTCGCCAGGACGGGGATGCCCCCTCGGGCTGCTTCGTTCAGGGCTTCGCCATCTTCTCTTCGCCCCACCTCGTCCACCGCCAGGACTTCAGGTCCCAGGGAGCGAAGGGCCATCACCATCCCTTGGGCTTTGGGGCAAAAGAGGAGGACGTCGGTGCGGGGACCCACATCGAAGCCCGGACTGATCTCCCCCCGCTCATCGATGAGGACCACCTGGCGGGGGGGAAGGCCTTCCCCTTCCGAGAGGATCCGCACCAGGTCCCGGAGGAGGGTGGTCTTTCCCCCGCCGGGCGGGGCCACCAGGAGGGCGCTCTCCAGGCGTCCCCCCGGCGCCACATGGGGAAGGAGGGGCCGGGCCGCCCCCTTCACCTCCCGAGCCACCCTGACGTTCAAACTGGTGATCTCCCGGAAGGTGCGCACCCGCCCCCCCTGGAGGGCCGTGCGGCCGGCCACCCCCACCCGGTGGCCCCCCGGGAGGGTGAGAAACCCCGCCGCCAGCTCCTCTTCCCAGGCGTGGAGGGAGCCCTCGGTGAAAAGGGCCACCAGGCGCCCCACGTCCTCGGAGCTGGCCGCGAAGGGAAGGAAGAGATCCCCGTCGAGGGTCCTAAGGAGGGCTGGCTTTCCCGCCCGGATCCGGATCTCCATCCAGCGGGAGGGGGGAACCTTCTGCCTGACTTTCTCGAGAAGGGACGGCCAAGGCGACGGCCAAGACTTCCAAAAGGCGTCCACCGGGACCCCTCCCGGCTATCACCCTATGAAGGCCTGGCCATCGATAGACCTCTTTAGGAAAAGGTCTGGGCGCTGGCCAGGCGCACCTGGCGCCGCTGGCCGGCGCTCTCGTAGAGCATCTGATCTAGAGGAGTCTTGGGCGTGAGGGGCGGCACGGGGATAGGCCGCCCGCTGCGGTCCACCGCCACGTAGGTGTAGTAAATGGTGGTCACCCGTTCCGGCGTCGACGCCGGGGTGCGTCGCTTCCAGACTTCCGCCCGCACCTCCATGGACGTCCGAAAGGCCCGGGTGAGGTAGGTGCGGAGCTCCACGATGTCCCCCACCTGGACCGGTTCGGGAAAATCCACCGCATCCACCGCCGCCGTCACCGTCGCCGTCCCTGCATGCCGGGAAGCGCTGAGGCCCGCCAGCACGTCCCCCATGCTGAGGAGCCAGCCGGCCTTGGCCACCCCCAGGTCGTTGGTGACTCCGGGAAAGCAGACTTCAGTGGTGGACTCAAAGCTCAGATGGGCGGCGCTCACGGGATCGTGATCCCGGAAGTCCAGCTCCACCTCTTTGGGCCGCGAGAGGCGCAGCTCCCTTCGCCGGGCCGCCGTCTCGTAGAGCTGCTTTTCCTCGGGGGTTTCGGGGATCACCTGAGGGATGGGCGTCGGCCGGCCGTCCTCCCCCAGGGCCACCAGGGTGAGGGTGGCGGTGCTGGTGCGCCAGGTCTCCCCCGTCCGGGGATTCATCCCCTGGACCAGGACCATCACTTCCATGGACGTCCGGAAGACCCGGGTCACCCGCGCATCCAGGTGGATCAGCTCAAAGGCCCGGATGCCCGCCTCAAAGGTCATGAGGTCCAGGCCTACCGTCACCACCGGCCGCCCGGCGATGTCGCTCCCCAGGCGGCTGGCCAAGTCGTCCACCAGGGCCATGACCCGGCCGCCGAAGATGGACTGGTGGTAGTTCAAATCCTGGGGCCGGACCACCCACGTGCCCGAAGCCCGGGCGGCGGAGGCCGGCCACGATGTCACCTTCATGCTCTCCCGCCCTCCATCCCATGGTGCCAGGAGAGCGCTTTGCCGTCCACTCAGTTTTCCAGCCGCTCGTCCTCCACGTAGGCTTCGTAATCGGGCTTATCGTCGTGGATGAGCTCCTGGCAGACCGGACACACCCACTCCAGGTGACCTTCTTCATCGAAGGCCTCATCGGGGAGGCGCAGCACCACCCGGCAGTGGGGGCACACCAGGCTCCGCGCCCCCTCTCCCTCCCTCTCCCCCATGGACGCCTCCAGCGCCTCCTGGCGACGCTCCAGATGGTCCAGGCGGTGGGAGAGCCGATCCAGGTAGGTCCAGATGCCCTGAAGGGTTTCTTCCTCGAAGGAAGGCGGGCGCTCCACCCCGTCGTCCATGGCCATTCCCCCGGGATTAGGATGCGCCAGAAGATGGTCCCTCTAGCCGTCAGACCCGGCTGATGTACTGGCGGGTCCGGGTATCCACCCGCACCCGGTCCCCCACACGGACGAAAAGGGGCACCTGGATGACGGCCCCACCTTCCAGTTTGGCTGGCTTGCTCCCCCCGGCGGCGGTGTCGCCCCGGAGGCCCGGGTCCGTCTCCACCACCGTCAGCTCCACCGCGGGAGGCAGCTCCACATCCACCACCCGGCCCTCGAAGCGGATCACCTTCACGTCCATGTTCTCCTGGAGGAACTGCACGTCATCCCCCAGGATCTCCTTGGGCACGGCGATCTGCTCGAAGGTTTCGTTGTCCATGAAGATGTAGTCGTCCCCGTCGGCGTAGAGGAACTGCATCTCGCTCCGCTCCACGTTGGCCCGGGGGATCTTTTCGCCCGCGTTGAAGGTCTTCTCCACCGTGGCCCCCGTCCGGAGGTTGCGCAGCTTGGCCCTCACGAAGGCCGGACCCTTTCCCGGCTTCACGTGCTCCGACTGCAGCACCAGGTACGGTTCCCCGTCCACCAAGATGGTGGCGCCGCTGTAGAAATCGTTAGTGGAAATCACCGACACCATCCGTCACCCCACGATCAAGAGCTCCTTGGGGCTCAGGGTCAAAAGCTCGTAGCCCCCGGGCCTGATGATCACCGCATCTTCGATGCGCACACCGCCCCGGCCCTCCAGGTAGACGCCGGGCTCCACCGTGACCACCATGCCGTCTTCTAAGATATCCGTCGAGGCGAAACTGAGGGAAGGCGCTTCATGGACTTCCAGGCCCACCCCGTGGCCCAAACTGTGGCGGAAGGCTTCCCCGTACCCCTTCTCGCGGAGGTGGGCCCGGGCAGCCTCGTCGGCTTCCTTCCCCGAAACCCCGGCCTGAAGGAGGGAAAGGGCTTTCTCCCCCGCCTCCCGCACCGCCTCGTAGACCTGCCTTTGCTCCTCCGACACCCGTTTCACCGCCACCGTCCGGGTGATGTCGGAATGATATCCCTCCAGCCGGCACCCGAAGTCCAGGGTCACCAGCTCCCCTTCCTCCAGGACCTTCCCGCTGGCGAGGCCGTGGGGAAGGGCGCCCCTGGACCCCGACGCCACGATGAAGGGGAAGGCGGCTCCCTCGGCCCCCTGGCGGCGCATGAAGAACTCCAGCTCCAGGGCCACCTCCCGCTCCGTCACCCCAGGGCGGATGAAGGAAAGGATGTGGCGAAAGCCTTCGTCCGCCAGCTGAAAGGCCTGGCGCAAAAGGAAAAGCTCTTCTTCGTCTTTCTTTCGCCGAAGGCCTTCCACCAGGCCTTCCCGGGGTTCCACGCCGATCTCCGGCGAAAGGATGGCTTCCAGCTGCAAAAAGAAGGCATGGGTCAGGCGGCGGCTTTCCACCGCCACCTGCTCCACGCCGGCCTCCCGGAGAGCTTTTCGCAGCTCCTCCCCGTACTGGGGCCGCTGGTATTCCACCACGCGGGTGTGGGGCGCCTGCTCCCGGGCTTGAAGGGTATAGCGGCCGTCCACCAGGAGGACGGTCTCCTCGGGAAGAAGGAGAAGGGTTCCCTCGCTTCCCCGAAAGCCGCTCAGGTAATAGCGATGGATGGGATCCACCGTGAGGAAAGCCTCCAAGCCTTCACGCCGGAGGATCCGCCTCAGCTCCTCCTGCCGGGAAAGGACCTTCACGACGACGCCTCCTTTTCCTTCGCCCAGTGAAGGGCCGCTTCCAGGGCCAGGCGGTACCCGAGGGCGCCAAAGCCCGCCACCACGCCCCTGGCTACCTCCGCCACGTAGGAATGGCGCCGGAAGGGTTCCCTCGCCTGGGGATTGGAGAGATGCACTTCGATGACGGGGATCCCGACGGCTTCGATGGCATCCCTCAACGCGATGCTGGTGTGGGCAAAGGCGCCGGCGTTCAAAATCACCACATGGGCCTTTTCCCGGGCTTCGTGCAAAAGATCGATGAGGACCCCTTCGTGGTTGGTCTGGTGAAAGACCAAGGGCACCCCTTCCTCCCGGCAGCGCCCTTCCAGCTCCTGTTGGATCTCCTTGAGGGTGGTCTTACCGTAGATCTCGGGCCGCCGCACCCCGAGGAGGTTGAGATTGGGACCGTTCAGCACCCAGATCCCCTTCTTCACGGCAAGCGGGCGAGGCTCTCCACCCGGTAGGGCTGAAGGGTCTGGCGCCCCCCTAGGCCCTCCAGCTCCACGGCAAAGAGCAGCCCGGCCACCTCCCCTCCCGCTTCTTCCACCAGCCGGCAGGCGGCCTTCCCCGTGCCGCCGGTGGCCAGAAGATCATCCACGATGAGGACCCGCATCCCGGGCTTGACGGCATCCCGGTGGATCTCCAAGGAGGAAAGACCGTACTCCAGCTGGTATTGCACCCGGTAGGTCTCAAAGGGCAGGTGGCCTTCCTTGCGGGCCGGGGCAAAGCCCACCCCCAGCATGAGGGCCAGGGGGGCCGCAAAGATGAAGCCCCTCGCCTCGATGCCCAAGACCAGTTGGGGGGCCCAGGATTTCGCCTTTTCCGCCATGGCCTCCACCAAGTGGCGAAAGATGGTCCCATCCTGCCAGAGGGGCGTGAGATCCCGAAAGAGGATGCCGGGGGTGGGGTAATCGGGGATGGTGCGGATCTTCTCTTGCCAGTTCACGGCAGTCCCGTCTCCCCCTCCCGGTAGAGGGGAAAGGCCCGGGCCAGCCGCCGGACTTCCTCCCGCACCCTCGCCTGAACCCCGGGTTCCCCTTTGGCCTTGAGGACCCTCCCGATGAGCTCCCCGATGACCTCCATCTCCTTTGGGCCCATGCCCCGGGTGGTCACGGCGGGGGTCCCCAGGCGGATCCCGCTGGTGACGGTGGGCTTTTCGGGGTCAAAGGGGATGGCGTTCTTGTTGGCGGTGATGCCCACTTCTTCCAGCCAGACCTCCGCCTGGCGGCCTGTGACCTGGAGGGGCCGCAGATCCACCAAGAGGAGGTGGGTGTCGGTTCCCCCCGAGACGAGGCGGAGGCCCTGGACTTTCAGGGTTTCCGCCAGCGCCCGAGCGTTTTCCACCACCTGCTTTTGATACGCCTTAAACGCCGGCTCCATGGCCTCCCGGAAGCAGACGGCCTTGGCGGCGATGATGTGCATCAGGGGGCCGCCCTGCATCTGGGGGAAAACGGCCCGGTCCAGCTCTCGCCCCAGCTCTTCCGTACTGAGGATGAACCCTCCCCGGGGACCCCGGAGGGTCTTATGGGTGGTGGAGGTGACGAAATCGGCGTGGGGGACCGGGGACGGGTGGAGGCCCGCCGCCACCAGCCCCGCGATATGGGCCATGTCCACCATGAGGTAAGCCCCCACATCCTTGGCGATGCGGGCAAAGGCTGCGAAATCCAGGGTGCGGGGGTAGGCGCTGGCCCCCACCACGATGATCTTGGGCTTTTCCTCATGGGCGAGGCGCTCCACTTCCGCCATGTCCACCGTCTCCGTCTCGGGGTGAACCCCGTAGCTCACCACCCGGTAGAGCTTTCCTGAGAAATTCACCGGGCTCCCGTGGGTGAGGTGGCCGCCGTGGGAAAGGTTCATCCCCAGGAGGGTATCCCCCGGTTTCAAGACCGAAAAGTAGACGGCCATGTTGGCCTGGGCACCAGAATGGGGCTGCACGTTGGCGTGGGCAGCGCCAAAGAGGGCCTTGGCCCGCTCCCGCGCCAGCTCTTCCACCTCGTCCACGTAGCGGCAACCGCCGTAATAGCGGCGCCCGGGGTATCCCTCGGCGTACTTGTGGGTGAGGACCGACCCCATGGCCTGGCGCACGGCCCGGCTGGCGAAGTTCTCCGACGCGATGAGCTCCAGCCCCTCTTCCTGGCGCCGGGCCTCCAGGGCGATGAGACGGGCGATTTCCGGATCGCTGGCGGCAAGGGGGCGGGCATCCAGTCCAGTCATGCCTTTTCCTCCTCCCTCAGGGGATGTCTCACCTCTAGGTGGCGAGATGCCCTGGCTTCGTCCAGGCGGCCCACGGGGGTGCGGGTGGGGGCGTCCCTCACCACCTTGGGCTCCTTTCGCGCTTCCGCCACGATGGCCGCCAGGACCTCGGCGAAATCGTCCAGGGTCTCTTTCGTCTCCGTCTCCGTCGGTTCGATCATCATGGCTTCCTCCACCACCAGGGGGAAGTAGACGGTGGGAGGATGGTAGCCGTAATCCAGGAGCCGCTTCACGATATCCATGGTGCGGATGCCCGTCTCTTCTTTGAGAGACTTGGCCGAGACCACCAGCTCGTGCATCACCCTGCGGTCATAGGGGACATCGAAGAAGGGCCGCAGCTTTTCCAGGAGGTAGTTGGCGTTGAGGACGGCATCGCCCGAGACTTCCTTCAACCCGTCGGGCCCCAGCATGCGAAGGTAGCTGTAGGCCCGGATGAGGATGGCGGCGTTGCCGTACCAGGACCGGACCCTCCCGATGCTGGCTTCGCCCTCCTCCTCCCAGCGGTAAAACCCCTTTTCGTCCTTCACCAAAAGGGGCCGGGGCAGGAAGGGCACCAGCGCCTTCTTGACCCCCACCGGCCCCGATCCGGGGCCCCCCATGCCGTGGGGCGTAGAAAAGGTCTTGTGAAGGTTCACGTGGACGATGTCAAAGCCGGCATCTCCCGGACGGGTGCGGCCCAAAAGGGCGTTCAAGTTGGCGCCGTCGTAGTAGAGAAGGGCCCCCTTCTGGTGGACCATGGAGACGATCTCCTGGAGGTGTTCCTCAAAGAGGCCCAGGGTGTTGGGGTTGGTCAACATCAGGGCCGCCACATCGGTGTCGAGGGACTCCTCCAAGGCGCGAAGATCCATGTTCCCCCGCTCATCGGAGGGGACTTCTGTCACGGTGAACCCCGCCATGGCCGCCGTGGCAGGATTGGTGCCGTGAGCCGTGTCGGGCACGATAACCCGGGTCCGGCGCTCCCCTTTCGCCCGAAAGTAGGCGGCCACCATGAGGATCCCCGTCAGCTCCCCTTGAGAGCCGGCCGCCGGCTGGAGGCTGAAGCGATCCATGCCGGTGATCTCGCAGAGGTATTCCTCCAGCCGCCCGAAGATGGTGAGGATCCCCTGGGTGAGCTCCGGGGGCGTGGCCGGATGGAGATGGGCAAACCCAGGGAGGGCCGCCATCTCCTCGTTGATGCGGGGATTGTACTTCATGGTGCAGGAACCCAAAGGATAAAAGCCCGTATCCACGGCGTAGTTCATCTGGGAGAGGCGGGTGAAGTGGCGGACGGCTTCGTTTTCGCTGACCTCCGGAAGGCGAGGGGGCTCTTTTCGCAAGGGAAGGCCCGAAAAGGCTTCTTCCAAGAGGGAAGGATCCGCCGGCGCCGGCGGTTTCACCCCCCGCCGGCCGGGACGGCTCCGGCGGTAGATGTCGCCTTCGGGAAGGCCGGGAAGGCCCCTTGCACCCGTCATGATGCCGCCTCCTTCACGGCCCAGGCCAAGGCTTCCATCTCCTCGCGGGTGCGCTTTTCCGTCACCGCCACCAGGAGATGGTTTTGCAGGGCCGGGTAATCCTTTTTGAGGGGGATCCCCGGGAGAACCTTTCGCGACAAGGCCAGCTCCCAGGTCTTCTCCAGCGGGCCCGGAAGCTCCACCACAAATTCCTGGAAGAAGGGGCCGGCAAAGGTGCGGCGGGCCCCCGCCCCTTCTAAAAGCTTGAGGGTGAGGTGGGCATTGGCGAGGGACGCCTCCGCCACTTCCCGCAGGCCCCTTGGCCCCAGGAGGGTCATGTAGATGGTGGCCCCCAGGGCCATGAGGGCGTGGTTGGTGGTGATGTTGGAGGTGGCCCGGGCCCTTCGGATGTGCTGCTCCCGGGTCTGGAGGGTGAGGACAAACCCTTCCCGCCCGTTCACGTCCAGCGTTCTCCCGGCGATGCGCCCGGGCATCCGCCGGATGTGGGCCATGCGGGCGGTGAAAAACCCAAAGCCCGGTCCCCCATACGCCATGGGAAGGCCCAAGCCTTGCCCTTCCCCCACCACCAAATCGGCCCCCAGCTCCCCCGGAGGGGTGAGAAGGGCCAGGGCCACCGGGTCGGCCACCACCACCGCCCACACCCCATACTCGTGGGCGGTTTCGATGAGGGCTTTGACATCTTCCACAATCCCGAAGTAGTTGGGGTAGCCCAGAAAAACGGCTGCGTAGGCCGAGGGCTCCCGGCGGAGGACCTCTTTCAGCTCCTCCGGCTGGAGGACCCCATCCCTTGTGGCCAGCACCCGGAGCCCAAACCCCTGCCCCGCCACATAAGTGGCCACCGCCTTTCGCATCTGGGGATGGAGGGTGTCGGGGAGGAGGATGGCGTTTCGGGGGGCCTTTTGGAGGGAGAGGGCCATGAGGGCCGCCTCCGCCGCCGCCGACGCTCCATCGTACATGGAGGCGTTGGCCACCTCCATGCCCGTCAGCTCCAGGATCATGGTCTGAAACTCGTAGGTCCAGCGAAGGGTCCCCTGGCTGGCTTCCGGCTGGTAAGGGGTGTAGGCCGTGAGGAATTCTCCCCGGCTCAAGAGGGCGGGGATGGCTGCCGGGATGTAGCGGTCGTAGATCCCCCCTCCCATGAAGATGGCGTAACTCTCGCCATGGGCGTTCTTTTCCGCCAGGGCCTTCATCTCCCGCCGCAGCTCCTCTTCCGTCACGGCAGGCGGCAGGTCCAGGCGCCGGTGGAGGCGGAGGGCCGGCGGGATCTCGGAAAAGAGATCGTCCACCGTTTCCAGGCCCAAGACCTCAAGCATGGCCTTTCGGTCTTCCGGCGTATGGGGCGAAAAGCTCATGACTCTTCCACCTTCAGCCGGTACGCCTGGGGGGAAAGAAGATCCTCCAGCTCCTCCGGGTCCTCCAGCTCCACCTCCAGCATCCAGCCCTCATCGTAAGGCGACTGGTTCACCTTTTCCGGTTCGTCCACCAGGCTCTCGTTCACCCTGAGGACAGTCCCGGTGACGGGGGCATAGAGGTCCGAGACGCTCTTCACACTCTCCACCACCCCGAAGGGCTTTCCCTTCTCGATGCGGGTGCCCGGTTCGGGGAGCTCCACATACACCACATCCCCCAGCTGGTCCTGGGCGTAATCGGTTATGCCCACCCGGGCCTTCTTGCCTTCCACCAGCACCCACTCGTGCTCTTCGGTGTAAAGAAGGTTGCTGGGAATCTTCACCGCGACACCTCCCGAGGTTTTTTCCGCCGGTAAAAGGGAAGGGCCGCCCCTTCCCCCTCCACCCTTTTCGTCCGGATGGCCACTTCCACCTTCTCGCCGGGGAGAAGGCCCCCTTCTACCAGGGCCAGGGCGATGGGGCGGTCCAGGACGGGTGAAAAGCCCCCGCTGGTGATGAAGCCCTTTTCTTCCCCCTCCGGGCCGTAGACGGGATAACCGTGGCGGGGAAGGGCTCCCTTCGGGAAAAGGATGCCCGACAGCTTCCGCCCGATCCCCTTCTCTTTGGCAGCCCAAAGGGCCTCTCGCCCGATGAAATCCCCTTTGTCAAAGCGGACAAAGGCCTCCAGCCCCGCCTCCAACGGGGAGATGGTGGGGGAAAGCTCCTGGCCGTAGAGGGGAAGGGCTGCCTCCAGGCGGAGGCTGTCCCGGGATCCCAGACCGCAAGGCTGAAGCCCCCGGGAGGACCCTGCGTCCAAAAGGGCCCGCCAGACGGGTTCCAGGTGGTCCCAGGGGGTATAAATCTCAAACCCGTCTTCTCCCGTGTAGCCCGTGCGGGAGATGAGGCACCCTTCCACCCCCGCCAGGGCCACCGGAAACTTCAGGCGGAAGGGCCGAAGGTCCGCCGCCTCCTTCCACCCCAGCGCTTCCAGGATAGCCTGGGAAAAGGGGCCCTGGAGAGCGATGGCGCCGTAGCGGGCGCTCTCGTTTTCCACCGCCACATCGGGAAAGGCCCGCGCCTTCTCCCTCATCCAGTGAAAATCCTTCTCCTCATTGGCGGCGTTCACCACCGCCAGGTAATCCTCCTCCCCCAGCTGGAAGAGGAGGAGATCATCCACCGTGCCGCCATCCTCCTGGCACATGGGGCTATAGAGGACGCGCCCGGGCAAAAGCTTGCCCACATCGTTGGTCAAAAGGAGCTGGAGAAGATCCCGGGCCCCTTTTCCCCGGATGCGGATCTCCCCCATGTGGGAGATGTCGAAAAGACCCGCCGCCTGGCGCACGGCCATGTGCTCCTCTAGAATCCCCCGGTACTGCACGGGCATCTCCCAGCCGGCGAACTCCACCATCTTGGCTCCGGCCTCCCGGTGCCACGACCAGAGGGGCGTCTTCCGTCCCGCCAACCCTCCGCCTCCCTTCGGCCCTGCCGTTTCATTCTACTGCGTGGAGGCCCAAGCGCCCCAGGCGAAGCCCTCCCTTTCGCTGAAGACCCGCACCGCCAGCCCCTGGTCCTTGAGGCCTTCCCTTAGCCGATCAGCCACGTAGGGGAGGATGGGAAGCTCGCTTTCCCTGTGCCCCAGCTCCACCACCATGAGCCCTTCCTCCCGGGCTTCCACCCGGTGGTGGTAGCTCAGCTCCCCGCAGATCAAAAGGTCGGCTCCCTTCTCCACCGCCGCCGGCCAGCCGTCGCTGGCCGCCCCGCCCCAGAGGGCCACCCGCTTCACCTTCCTCTGGGGATCACCGAAGAGACGGATGCCGGGACCGAAGAGGGTGGCCATCTCCTCAAGCCAAGGGCCCAAAGGCCGCGGTTCTTCCAGGTCCACCAGCCAGCCGAAGCCATGGACCCGCCGGGGTTCCACCAGGGGATAAAGGTCGTAGGCCATCTCTTCATAGGGGTGGACCTTCCGCGCCACCTCCACCAGCCGCCGGGCGTCTCGGACCGGGACGATGGTCTCCAGCCGGATCTCATCGGCCCGCTCCAGCTTTCCCACTTCCCCCAAGAAGGGGCGGGTCCCTTCCATGGGGAGAAAGGTGCCATGGCCCGGCGCCTGAAAGCTGCAGTGGGAGTAGCGGCCGATGACGCCGGCCCCTTCATCTCCCAGGGCCTTAAGAAGGACATCCTCGTATCCCCGGGGGACATAGACCACCAGCTTCAAAAAGGTTTCTTCCCCGTGGGGAACCAGGACCTCACCGCCCTCTAGCCCTAATTTTTGGGCAAGGGCCCAGCTCACCCCCTGCGGAGCCGCATCCAGGTTGGTGTGGGCGACGTAGAGGGCGATGCCGCTCTGCAAAAGCCGGGTGATCTTTCGCCCCAGGGGCCGGGCCGGGGAAAGGGAGTTGAAGGGCCGGAAGAAGAGGGGGTGATGGACCACCATCAGGGAGGCACCGAAGGCGAGGGCCTCCTCCACCGCACCTTCCGTCGCTTCCAGCGCCACAAGGATCCGGGTGAGGGGCTGGGAGGGATCTCCCAGCTGCAACCCCACCCGGTCCCAGGAGAGGGCCCAGGAAGGCCAGGCCCACTCTTCTAAAATCGCCATCGCATCGGCCACGCGCGCCACAGACACCCTCCTTTTCCTATGGAGAAGGGTACACTGCAGCCCGCAGCAAGACGACCCCTCAGCGATGGGCCTTCACCGAAGCGTCGGCCTCCACCCGGAGGGAGACGGGTCCCACCATCCTTCCCAGCAAAAAAGGGGTCACCCGGGCCTCCAACCGGAGGGACACGATGGGATCTTCCACCGTCACCTTCCACCAGGGATGATAGGCCGGCTCTTCGGGCGAACCGTTCACCACCAGCACCTCCACCCCGAGGACCTCCACCCCAGAAGGAAGCGCAGCGGTGTTGTAGGCCACGTAGGCCTCCACCTGCTCCCTCGCCTTCAGGGGCACGATGGCCCGCCGACCTCCCGCCAGAGCCTCCAGGTCCACCTCCATGGCCCCCGCCAGGGCCGCCAGATCTGCCGCCTGCCGGAGCACCTCCCGCTGCCAGAGGAGAAATCCCCCATCTACCAGGAGGGCGAAGAGGAGGACAAGGAGGGGCAGGGCCATCACCCAGAGGATGGCCACCGCCCCTTTCTCCTCACGGCACCGGCGTGACAAGGTACTCGCTCCTCGCCGTGGCGGTCGCCTGAAGCCTCAAGGGTTTCAGCCCCATGAGGCGGGGAAGGGGGGTGACGAATGCGTAGTCCTTCTCCAGGTGCACCGTGATGGGCGTTCCGTAGCGGGCCTGCCGGGGGCGGATGGCGATGGTCACGCCCTCCCCTTGGAGGGAAAGGCCCGCCAGCTCCGCCCAGATGGCATCCCGCACCTTCCCCCCCTCGTCATCGCCCCCCAGGACCGCCGCCTGGCGGGCTCCGGTGCGGGCGGCTGCCGCCAGGGCTAGGTTTTCGTGGAAGAGAAAGGCCATCTCCACCATGGCGAAGAAGAGCAAGAGGAGAACCGTAAGGGTGAAGGCCAGCTCCGCTGCCGCACTGCCCCGTTCATCCCCCATCCCCTACTGCCCCCCTCCCGGCTGGGCCTGCCGGATGGTTTGGACGATGTCCTGGATCTTATCGTTGAGGGCCGATCCCAGGGAGGTCAGCCCCGTGATGAGGGCCAGGGCCACCAGGACCAACAAGAGGGCGTATTCGGCTGTGGCCGCGCCGTCCTGCCGCTTCCACCAGAGCCAAAGGCGCATTCCCAGTCCCATCCCATCACCTCCTTTCCATCACCAAAGGGCGAGGAACTGTAAGAACTGCGGCACCAAGATCACCGCCAAGAGGGGCGGCAGAAAGAACACCAGGGTCACCAGGGTGAGCTTCATGGGAAGGCTCTCCATCGCCTGCATGAATTCCAGGCGGGCCAGCTCCCGGTGGCGGTGAGCCTCTTCCCGCAAGGTGCGGCTGAGGGGCACCCCCAGGGATTCGTGGATGTGGAGGGTCCGGGCCAAAAACTGCCCCACCCAGATGCCCTCCTCTTCGCTGACCTTTTGCAGGGCCCGCAGGAAGGGCTCCCCCATGCGGGAACGCAGGTGGGCCTGCTGAATAGCTTGGCTGAGGGGATCGGTTTCCTCGGCGGCGGCGTGGATCAGCCCTTCCTGCATGGAGGAACCCGACGCCATGAGGGCTGCCGCCAGATCCAAAAGGGCCGGCGCCGCCCGGAAGGCCGCCTTTTGCCGGGCCTTGGCCCGCGACCGGCGAAGATAGCCCGGCATCCAGAGGAAGAGGATGAGGGCCAAGGCCGAAGGGACCCCATGGCCGGCCAGGGCCGGAAGGAGGGCCAGGATCCAGAGGGTTGCGCCGGGCCACGGGGAGCGGCGAAGCTTCTGCAACCCCTTCAAGGCCAGAAAGAAGGCCAACCCCGCCACGATGACGGCCGCCGCCTTCATTTACACCCCTCCTCCTTCCCGGTGGGCAGCCAAAAGCCAGAAGATGGCCAGCCCTCCGAGGATCCAGCTGAACAACGCATAAAGGAGGGCCCACCGCCCCTGGGGTTCCCCCCAGGCCAAGGTCCAGGCTTGAGGGTTCAGGAGGAAGAGGGCGGCCGCCACAAGGGGTGGAAGGGCCAACAGAAGGTAGCCCGTCATCCGAGCTTCCGCCGTCTTCACCTGTCCCTCCCGGCGCTGGAGGGCCTGCTTTTGAATGGTGCCCGCCAGCTCCAGGAGAAGGGGGGCCACATCTCCTCCCAGATGGCGATGGGCCTTTAGCGCCCGCCACACCCAGCGGCCCGCCTCCCCTTCGGGGAGGAGGAGCCCCCGGAGGGCTTCATCCAGGGGTGCGCCCAGTTCATAGCGGGCCACCGCCTCCTCCACCCGAGGGCCAAGGGGCCCTTCCCGGGGAAGGGCCCGCAGGGCCGCCGCCAGCGTAAGGCCTGCCTTCAAGCTGGTGGCGAGGTCGAGGAGGAGGCCCGGAAGCTGGCTCTCCCTGGACCGGGCAGGGAAAAAGGGAAGAAGGAACGGGGCTTTCCCTCCCTTCCTCGCCCCGAGCTTTCGGCGCAGCTGGCCGAGCAGGCGGAGGCTCACCCAGAAGGACGCCAGCGCCAGCCCCAGGGCCATCACGAGACCTCCCGGGCGGGGGACCCTTTCACCGGGTACTCCCGCTCCCCATCGGCCAAGAGGAGGGGCCGCAGCTTACCCTTGTCCCACGTGCAGATCTGGGCGAGGTGGCGGCGGCCCTCGGGCGTCCGTTCCAGGTGCACCACCAGATCCACCGTGGCCTTCACCTGCCGCTTCAGGACCGCAAAGGGAGGCCGTTCCGGCGCCAGGCTGGCCAGGGTGGTGAAGCGCAAGAGGGCGTCTTCCGGCCCGTTGGCGTGGACGGTGCAAAAGGAACCCCGGTGACCGGTATGCCAGGCCTGGAGGACGTCAAAGGCTTCGGCCCCCCGCATCTCCCCGATGAGGAGGCGATCAGGCCGCATGCGAAGGGCATTTTTCACCAGCTCCCGCAAAGTCACCCCGGGATGGCCATCGACCCCGGCGGGCCGGGTTTCCAGGGCCACCACATGGGGCAGGGGCAAGTTCAGCTCCGCCGCATCCTCGATGGTAATCACCCGCTCCCGCGGATCGATGCGGGCCGCCAGGGCCGTCAAAAGGGTGGTCTTCCCCGATCCCGTATTGCCGGAGATGAGGATGTTCTGCCGCCCCTCCACCGCTCGCTCCAGGATCTTGAGGGCCCCCGGCGTCAGGGAACCCCGCTCCAAGAGATCTTCCAGGGTGAACACCTCCCGACGAAAGCGCCGGATGGTGAGGCAGGGTCCCTTGAGGCTTAAAGGGGGGAGGATGGCGTGGAAGCGGGACCCGTCGGGAAGGCGGGCATCGACGCAAGGATGGGCCGCATCCAGCCGCCTGCCCGCATCGCCGGCGATGCGCCGGGCGACTTCCAAGAGGTGCCGTTCATCCCGAAATTGGAGGGCCGTTTTTTCCAGGCGGCCCTGGCGCTCCACGTAGATCTCCTCGGGCCCGTTGACCATCACGTCGGTGATCTCGGGATCCACCAGGAGGGCCTGAAGGGGTCCGTACCCCAGGACTTCTTCCGCCACATGGGCCACCGTCTCCCGGGTGGGCGCCACATTGCTGGCCGCCACCGCCGCCGCCACCGCCAGCTCCAGATGGCGCCGGGAAGAGGGATCCCGGCGAGCCCGCTCCACCACCGCCCCTGCCTGGGTCAGGGCATGGCGGGCTTCTTCCACGTAGCGCCCGTCCCGCCTCTCCCCTTCCCGGGCGGCCAGCCGTTCCTGAAGGGTCTTCACCGCCACCACCTCCGTTTAAGCTCCTCCCAGCGGGAGGAAGGTTTCGCCCCTTGGGGGAGGGGCATCAGGCGGGCCGCCGCCTCTTCCCAGGGATGGCTCTTGCCCCGCCGCCAGGGAAGGGAAGGCCGTCCCTCCCGGGGGTCCTCGGGGATCTCCGCCACCGGCGCCCGCCCCAAAAGGTGCCGCACCATCTCCCGGCCGGAACCGGCAGGCCGCACCCGGTTCAGCACCACCCGGATGTCCCCCTCGGGCGGAAGTTCCATCTGGGCGAGGAGGTTCAGGAGAAGGGCGGTCCGTTGAAGGGCCATGGGTTCGGGGGTCACCATGAGGACCACGGTCCGCGAAAGCTCCAGCAGCTGATAAAAGAGGTCGTCGCTGAGGCGCGAAGGGATATCCAGGACCACCCCCTCGAAATGGCGGCCTGCCCACCCCACCATCTCCACCACATCTTTGGGCTCCACCATCTGGGCGAGATCGGGCCGGCCCGTCCCCCGCACCAGGAAAAGCCCCGAGGGATGGCGGCCGCGGTCCATCCAGCCGCCTTTTTCCCAAAGCTCCATCTGGCCCAGGAGCTCCAGGACCGAAGGACCGTGCTCCATCCCGAGGAAGAGGCCGGCGTCGGAGGCGGGGAGGTCCAGGTCCAAAAGGATGGTCTTCACGCCTCCCCGGGCCATGTGGAGGGCTAGGTGGCAGGCCATGGAGGTCTTTCCCACGCCCCCCTTGGCTCCCGTCACCGCCATGACGGCCCCCCGGGGGCTAAAGGAGGCCTCCTTCACGGGAAAGAGCCACTGGGCCCAGCCCACCACATCGAAGGGATCCACGGGGATGGGGAAGAACCGGCGGCGAGGGTTGCGCCCGTCCCAGAGGGGGGAAGGCGCCTCCCCTTGGCCGATGACCGCCACCGCCGCCTCAGGGGGGAAGGGATGGGACCACACCTGGGGAAAGAGGCGGGCATCCACCACCAGGATCTCCGCCGGCAGGGGAAACCGGCCCACCGTTTCCTGCCAGAGGAAGGGTTCCCTTCCCTGAAGCACCACCTCCAGACCGGCGCTTTCCGAAAGGGCCCGCTGGATTTCGGGAAAAGCGCCGAAAAGGGCCACCCGCGCCTTAGGGAACATCGGCTTCCTCCTCCCGGCCGCCGAAAAAGAGGGTGTGGCCGTCCACACCGAAGGAGGGGTCGGGGGGCTCCCCGTAGCCTTCCAGGGTCACCAAGACCCGCCCGGTGGCCAGGGCAAAGGCCACCCGCTCCGCATCCCAGGGAGTGAGGGCCACCACCGTGGACCGCTCTCCCGCCTGGAGGACCGTCAGCCCCTGGAGAAGGGTGCGGGCGAAGGAAAGCTCGCCCCCCTTGCCGTAGATGAAGATGAGATCCACCCGATCCCCCGCCTGAAGCCGCGGCGCCCAGCGCTCATCGTCCAGGGGAATGGCGAAGGCCACATGGCCGTCGGGGATGGCCGCCGCCAGGGCGCTCCTCTGGTGAAGTCCCCCTACGTGGAGGGGCCAGAGGGGCTGGCCGGCCGCCACATCCTGCAGAAGGTAGCGCCCCCAGAGCTCCCCGGGCTCGGAAAAGAAGGAGGGGTGGCGCGCCGCCTTGGGCCAGGGGGCCACTTGGAGGTCGGAGGGCTGGATCTTCTGGTACGCCTGAAGATCGTGGCGGGCCACCACCACCGGCACCGTGGCTCCGGCCCGGGCCACCGCCAGGTATACCCATACGGCCACCAGAAATGCGCCCAACCAGAGGATTCCGTCGCGCCACGTCCAACCTGTCACCGCCATCCTCCATTCCAGTTTGTACCATTCTCCACCCAACCCCCAATTCCTTCCTTCCTGTCGCCAGGAATTTCCATAGCGGGCGGCGAAGAGGGCAAGGGAAGGGAGGCCGGCGATGAAGAAAAAGGAGAAAAGAAGGCTGACATGGTGGGCCGTCCTGGCGGCAGGGTGGATTTTGGCCCTCGGCGGATCCTCACCGGCGAGGGCGCAAAGCTGGTACATCGACGTTCCCGGGAGCTACTGGGCCCGCCCCGAGATCTACGCCCTTTACACGGCCAGCGTCACCGACGGCTGGTTTGTCCCCGCTCCGGGGCTTCCCGTGTCCTTTGGCCGCTGGTATTACAAGCCCGATGACCCCATGGCCCGGGGGGAGGTGGTGGTCCTTTTGCTGAAGGCCATGGGGATCCCTCCCGCCGACGGCCCGGTGCCCTTTTTAGATGTGTTCCCCGGCACCGAAGTCTACGGCCGGATTCCCCTGCGGCCTTATGTGGCCGCCGCCGTGGCCCACCAGCTCCTTTCCGGCGAGGAAGGCCTCTACTTCAACCCCCGGGACGGCCTCCAGCGGCAGGCGGCGGCCGCCTGGCTCATCCGGAGCCTGGGGCTCAAACCTTTCGCCCAGTCCCTGAGCCCCGTGGAGATCCAACAGCTCCTCCGCCGGTTCCGCGACGGATCGGAGGTGGCGCCCCGCTACCAGGCGGAAGTAGCCGCCGCCATCCGGTTGGGCATCCTCCGCGGCTACCCCGACGGCACCCTTCGCCCCCGCCAGACCCTCGCCCGGTCCGAAGCCACCGTCATGGTCTTTCGCTCCGCCTGGATCCAGCTGGAGGTGAGCCCCTCCCGCTGGGACCCCCAGCTGGGGCCGGCCCGCATCCTCCTGAAGTCCCTGGAAAACGGAAACGTGCGCCTCTGGAAGGCCTGGGTGGAAGATGAACGGGGGTCCATCCTCCGGTCCTTCACCTGGTACCCCCCCAGGCGCCCTCCTCTGGAAGCCCTCCTGGAAACCCTCCCGGGGCCGGGCCTCTACTGGATCAAAGGGAGCGTCACCTCGGCCGAGGCCCCCCCTCGGGAAGCCATCCCCATCCCCCTCTGGGTGGAAGGCACCTGGCTTCAGGGGGAGCTCCTTCCCCCAAAGGTGCCCGCCGGCCAGGCGGTCCGCATCCTCGCCCGCTCCAGCTGGCAAGGGGAAGGGGTGACGGCCCTGACGCCCTGGGGCACCCTGGACCTCATCCCCGCCCCCTCCTCCGGGGACGGGAAATCCTGGTCCGCTACCTTCACCGTCCCTTCCACCCAGAGCCCCGGCAGCTACCCCATCCCCCTGGAAGGGCGGTTCATGGAAGGGCAGCGGCGGGCTCTACTCCTCCACCTGGAAGTCCTTCCTCCCGTGCCGGGGCACGAAGAGGATCTCCGGGTGGTCCTGGTGGGATCAGGGTCTCCCTAAGCCCTGAACCCACCGGGAAAGGCCTCGGGCAAAGAGGTCCATGCTCAAGATAGCCTCTTCCAAGGGCGTCCACTGGTTTCCCACCTCGAGGAGGAGGGCTCCGGGGCTGAGATCCTGGTTGTAGGTGCCCTCTGCCAGGAAAATCCCCTTAATAAGGCCGGGAAAGAGGCTTTCCATCACGGCCATGAGGGAGCGGGCGAAGGTGAGGTTATCGGGGTAGAAGGGGTTGCCCTTTCCCACCACCATCATGATCTGGCTGATGCTCCGGCCCCCGTAGGACGTGCGGTAGACCTCTGGGCCGGGTCCGGCATCGCGGTGGACATCCCAGAGGAAAAGGGGTCTCTCCTGAAGGTACTCAAGGACGGCCCGCCGGGAGCGGGCGTAGGATCCCTCATCATGGGGCCAGAAGTTGGTGAGGTCGTGGACCACATGGGTGAAACCCTGATCTAGGAGGGCCGCCTTGAAGGCCCCTCCTACCTCTAAGATGGCGCCCCCTTCCGGTTCCGAGTCGATACCTCGGGCGGGGATGTAAGATTCATCGGTATGGCTGTGGTAGATGACCACCAGCCGCTTTTTCGGCGGCGTTCTGGGCACGAGGGCCGTCAGATCTTTGACGGAAAGGGCGGGAAGCTCCTCCGGCAAAAGACCCTCTGCCAAGGGGCCATAGATCTCCGTTGCCGGCCCCAGGACCTTCAGCCAGGCCCCCCTTCCCTCCCGCCCCACCACTTCCAGCGCCATTCCATCGGAGGATAGGAACCGGTCCCCTACGGCTGGAGGGATTTCCGTAAAGAGAAAGGGCTGGGAGCCCAGGTAGAGGGTATAGAAGGAACCTTCCGGGGCTCCCGGCCCTTGGGGCCGCCCCAGCAGAAGGAGCACCGACGCCAAGAGGGCCCCCAGGAGAAACCAGGCCCACCGTTTCACCGCGCGCTCCCCTTCAAGGGGAGTGTTCCCCGAAAGGCCGTCAATCTTTGTAGGGGTCGAAGACTTCCGGCCCCGCCATGACCACCACCAGGGGCCGCAGCCGCTCCACCACTTCCACCGTGCCCTTTTGTTCCTCCAGGACCTCTTCCAGCCGCCGGTAGACCTGGGGCGCCTCGTCCACGTCGCCGCCCCTCAAGATGATGCCCCGCGCCTTCAGCCAGCGCTTCATGGCCTCCCGGCTCACTCCCCCTCGCTTTGCCGCCCGCCGGCTCATGATCCGCCCGGCCCCGTGGATGGTGGAAAAGAGGATCTTCTCCTGCAGTCGGCGGGTCTCCTCATCGGGGTTTTCGGCGCCCTTGAGGATCACCGCCCCGTCCCCCATGCTCCCGCCCACAAAGGAGAGCTGGCCGGGGAAGGCGGGGGTGGCTCCCTTCCTGACCACGATGAGCTCCCGGCCGCCGTGGACTTCCTTCCAAGCGAAGTTGTGGTGGTTGTGGACCAGGGCTAGCTCCCTTCCTCCAAGGATGGCCAGGACCTTTCGCACCACCCACTCCCGCCCCGCATAGGCGTACTGACCCGCTAGCTCCATAAGGGCCCAATAGCGCTGACCCAGCTCGGAGCGAAGGGGCAAAAGAGCCTCCACTTCTTTGCCCTGGCTGCCCCAGGGCTTCCCCTGGGAAAGGGCCATAAACCCGGTGGCGATGGTGTGGCCCAGGCCCCGGGAACCGAAATGCACCCCGATCCAGATGCGCCCTTTGGTATCGGCAAAGAGATCCACGTAATGGTTGCCGCCCCCCACCGTCCCCAGCTGCTGCCGGGCTTTTTCCCGGAGGGGTTCCCGCTCTTTCTTCGGCAAAGCATCCCAAGCGGGAGACTGGAAGAGGGGATGGTCCACCGGGGCATCGGCGGCTTTGTTGGTCCGCCCCAGTCCAAAGGAAATGGTGCTGGCGATCTCGTCGGCGATCTCCTCCAGGCGGCCCTCAATATCTGCCAGGGTGAGGTCCGTCAGAAGGGCGGCGTTGCCGCAGGCGATGTCAAACCCTACCCCCGCCACCGACACCTTGTCTTCATAGGCGGCCACCCCGCCGATGGGCATGATGTACCCCAGGTGGCCGTCGGCCATGAGGGCCGCCATGACGGCCCTTTGGGCCACGTCTTTGAGCTGTGCGATGGTTTCCGGATCATGCTTTCCCAAAATGGCCGTGATGACACCCATGGACCATCACCGCCGCCATTCTAGGAAGGAAACCCGGAGCCGTCCACTTTTCAGCGGAGGGTGGCGAAGATGGTGATGGCCGCCGGGCCCAAGAGGACGATGAAGATGGTGGGAAAGATGAAGATGACCAGGGGAAAGAGAAGCTTGATGGGGGCTTTCAAGGATAGCTCCTGGGCCCGCTGCCGCCGCTGAAGGCGAAGGCCTTCCGACTGGCTTCGAAGGACCCTCGTTAAAGGCGTCCCCAGCTTTTCCGCCTGGATAAGGCTGGCCACAAAGTTTTTCACTTCGGGAAGGCCGCTTCGCTCCGCCAGCCCTTTGAGGGCCGCCTCCCGCTCCATCCCCAGCCTGATGCTCTTCAAATAGAGGGAGAATTCCTGGGCCACCGGCCCGCTGAACTTGGCTGCCACCTTCCCCATGGCTCCATCGAGACCCAGCCCGGCCTCCACCGACACCGAAAGGAGATCCAGCACATCGGGAAAGGCCTTGCGAAAGGCCCGCTGCCGCAGCTGGATCTTCTGGCGCAGGCGAAAGAGGGGGATCTGGGAGAGGACATAGCCCAGGGCCGCCGCGATAAGGAGGAGGGGTCCCGGGGAAAAACCCAGGGCCGCCCCCAAGAGAAACCCCATGAGGAGCCCTGCCGCCCCCCAGGTCACCCGCTGGGCCATGTAGGAGCTGGACCCTTCCATCTCCCCTGCTTGCGCCAGGAGCCTCGCCACCCTTTCCCGGGCGGCCGCCGGGGTCCTGGCCCAGATGAAGGCTTGCCACTTTTGGAAGAGGGGCTTTAGGACCCGCTCGGAAAAGGGTTTGCTCAGCTCCTTGGCTTCGTAGGCATCGGCGGGGTTGTGAAAGCTCTGGAGGCGCCGCAGGCGCTTTCGCACCACTTCTTCCCGTTCCGCCGGCATGAGGAGGTAAAGGCTGAAGAGAGAGGAGCTCAAAAACACGAAAAAGAGCAAAAGGGCCATGGTCTACACCTCGATCTGGATGATCTTCCGGATGATGAGGGCACCGATGCCCTCCAGCACCACTCCTAAAAGGAGGAGGATCCGCCCCACGGGGGTGGTGAAAAGAGGCTGCACATAGCCGGGGTTGGCCACCGCCATGAAGAGGAGGAGGGCCACCGGCAAAAGGCCCACGATCCACCCCGAAAGCCTCCCTTGGCTGGTGAGGACCCGGACCTCTGCCAGGACCTGCAGCCTTCCCCGGATGGTGCTGGCGATGGTCTCCAGGATGACGGCCAGGTTTCCTCCCACCTGCCGCTGGATCTGGATGGCCGTCACCATGAGATCCAGGTCGTCCGACGGCACCCGGTCCAGGAGGTTGGCCAAGGCATCCTCCAGGCTGACGTTGAGGCGGATCTCGTGGATCACCTGTTCCAGCTCCCTGGCAAGGGGGCTATCCATCTCCCGGGACACCGTCTCCATGGCCTGGAGAAGGCTGTTCCCGGCCTTAAGGGCCCCGCTCATCATGTCGAGGGCCGTGGGAAGATCCCTCTCCACCTGGAGAAGGCGCTGGTGCTGCCGCTGAGTGAGATAAAGGCCCATGCCCATCCAGCCCAAAAGAAACCCGATGGGGGCGAACCCCAAGCTCCGCAGCAATAGGGCGAAAAAACCCGCCCCCAGAAGGGCCACCGAAGCCTGGAGGGCCAAGAACTCTTCGGGCCGCCACAAAAGCCCCGCTCGCCGCAGCTGGCGGGAAAGGCGCCGCCGCCAATCCTCCCCCTTGCGGACGGCCGCCACCTTTTCCGCCGCCTCGATGGCCCTTCCCCGCCACCGCTCCCAGAAGGGCCGGGGCTTGGGCTTCTCCTCCCCTAAGGGGATCCCTTCCCAGACGGCCCGGGCGGCCTCGATGGCCTGGCGGGCCTGCCGCCGCCGTTCTTCCACCAAAAGGAGCAAAAGGGAGGTGGCCAAAAAGGCGGTGAGAAAGGTGCCCGCCGCCAGGAGGGACGGGTTCATGGCCGAAGCCACCCTTCGCCCCCAAAGAGGTCCGGCGGGAGGATGTAGCCCGCAGCCGCCACCCGATCGGAGAACTTGGGCCGGATGCCCGTGGTGCGAAAGCTTCCCTTCACCTTCTGCCCGTCCACGCCTTCCTGGACGAACTGGAAAACGTCCTGGAGGACGATGACGTCCCCTTCCATCCCCTGGACTTCGGTGATGTACATAATGCGGCGGCTCCCGTCCCGGAGCCTCTGCTGGTGGACGATGAGATCGATGGCCGATGCGATCTGCTCCCTTATGGCCCTCAGGGGAAGGTCCATCCCCGCCATGAGGACCATGGTCTCCAAGCGGGAAAGGGCATCCCTGGGGCTGTTGGCGTGGACGGTGGTGAGGCTTCCGTCGTGGCCGGTGTTCATGGCTTGCAGCATATCGAGGGCCTCCGCCCCCCGCACCTCCCCCACCACGATCCGGTCCGGCCGCATGCGGAGGGCATTTCGCACCAGGTGGCGGATGGTGATCTCCCCCCGCCCTTCGAGGTTGGCGGGCCGGGTCTCGAGGCGCACCACATGCTCTTGCTGCAGCTGCAGCTCGGCGGCATCCTCGATGGTGACGATCCGCTCTTCCGGCGGGATAAAGGAGCTGAGGACGTTCAAGGTGGTGGTCTTCCCGGAGCCGGTGGACCCCGACACCAGGATGTTCAGCCGCGCTCCTACCGCCGCCCGGAGAACCTCCGCCATCTCCCGGGTGAGGGTCCCGAAGCGGATGAGATCCTCAATGGTGTAGGGGTCTTTGGCGAACTTCCGGATGGTGAGGGCCGGCCCATCGAGGGCAAGGGGCGGGATGATGGCGTTCACCCGCGACCCATCGGGCAGCCGGGCATCCACCATGGGGCTGGCCTCGTCGATGCGCCGACCCAAGGGCGCCACGATCCGTTCGATAACGTGGAGGACCTGCTGGTCGTTTTCAAATTCCACCGGCACCCGCTGGAGGCGCCCGTTTTTCTCCACGTAGATCTTCTTCGCCCCGTTCACCATGATCTCGCTGATGGTGGGATCTTCCAGGAGTGGTTGGAGGGGGCCGTAGCCCAGGATTTCCGCCCGAAGGAGGGCCGTCAAACGGGGGAGCTCCAACGGGGGAGCCCCTTCCTGGCGCAAAAGCTCTTCGATCTTTTGCACCACTTCGTCTTCTTGAATTTCTTTCTGCCCCAGCTCTTCCACCAGGCGCTTTTTCACTTTCTGCTTCAGTTCCCGATAAGGGTCGGCGGGGGGTTCCTTCTTTTCCGCCGCCAAGGGCGCTTCTTTAAGCTGCTTGGGTACCAACCGCTGATAGAGGGACATCACCGGCCTCCTTTCCGCCAGGGAAGGAACCTACGAGGCTTTTCCGGCCCATCCCCGCCCTCGGCAAAGGTTTGGGCCGCAAAGGCCTCTACCGCTTCCAGCCAGCGGCTCTTCCTCTGCTGCAGCAAAAGGGGTTTCCCTTCGTCGGCGGCTACGGGCAAAAGGGGCTCGACGGGAAGGCGAAGGCGCACCGGCCTCCCCAGGGCCTCCTCCAGCTCCGACCAGGGCGGGGGCTGGTTGGGATCGTAGCGGTTGACGGCCACCGCCAGGTCCTCGCCGGTCTTTCCCAATCCTTCTTCCAGGACTAAGAGGACTTTTCGGGCTGCAGCCACCGCATGGACGCCCGGCGTCGTCACCACCACCACCTCCTGGGCGGCCTCCAGGGCCTGCAGCTGGCCTTCCCGAAATCCCCGGCCCGCATCGATGACCACGGGACCTCCCAGGGAGTAGAGGCTCTCCAGCGTTTCCCTCACATAGGCCCGCCCGGCCTCCGGGCGCTGGGGCCCATCCACCAGATCCGCCAGGTGGGGAAGGGGCGGCGCCCCCAAAAACTTCACCCGGCCTTCCCCGCCCTCCACCAAACCCTCCCGGATCTTTTCGGGCTGGCGGGTCCACCCCTTTTGCACCGCTTCATCCCATGTCAAAAGGGGTTCCACATCCAAAAGGAGCTCCAGACCCCCCAGCTCCAGATCGCCATCCACCAGGTAGGAAGGTTTCTCGGGGCTTCCGGCGGATAGCGCCAGGTAAAGGGCGAGGGTACTGGCCCCCACCCCTCCCCGGGCGCCCACCACCGCCACCCCCTTTCCCAAGGTGCCTCTCCGCTCCAAAAGGGCTCGATCGCCGGCCGCCCTTCGGAGGGCCTCCGCCAATCCATCGGGCGAAAAGGGTTTCACCAGGTAATCCTTGGCCCCTGCCTTCATGGCCCGCCGGAGGTATTCCGTTTCGCCCTCGACGGAGATCATCACCACGGCCGCTCCCGACCTCTTCACGATCTCCGCCGTGGCCCGGATGCCGTCCACCGTCGGAAGGTTGACGTCCATCACCACCACATCGGGCTGGAGGGTCTGGCAGGCGGCCACCGCCTCCGGGCCGTCGGCAGCTTCCCCCACCACCTGAAACTCGGGGTAAAGCTCCAGCATCTTCTTGACGGTCTCCCGCACGGCGGGAGCATCGTCCACCACCAGAACCTTGAAGGGAGTCTCAACGGGGCTGGAGGTCACCAACGGTGTTCACCTTCCTTCCCGCCTTCTCTTCATCGCCCGCCGCCCGCAGGACAAAGCGAAGCGTCCCTTCTTCCGCCGCCAGGGAAACCCGCAGGGCTTCATCGGGGGTGAGGGCCAGGGTGAGGCTGGTGTAGCCCTCCATCTGGCCGCGGCCGTCCTTCGTCCGCACGGCGGGATCCTGGCCCACCGCCAAAACCAAGGCGTTTTCCACCAGGATCTGCGACCTCGGCTTGGGATCGGGGATGTGCTGGTTATCCCCTGAGACGGTCCAGAGGATATCCACGCGGTCGCCCGGCTCCACAAACCCCGCCACCCCGGTGGTCTCCGAGATGCCAAAGGTCATGGCCCGGTATCCCTTGGGGATGTGGAAGGAGAGCTGAAGCTTCACGTCAGGCCCCGCCAGGTGCCCCTTAAGGATCACTTCGTCCTCCGCCAGAGGGGCCACCGTCATCTTCCCCACCGCATCTGCCGCATCGGTCACGGCCCCTTTGGGAAGGAAATCCCGGGGAAACTCTTTCAAGGCCACATCTTCGGAAGTCAAAAGGGTGCGGGCGGGGATGGGGCGCTTGGCCACCACCACCGTCACCATCTCCATGGGAGCCGCCTGGGGCTCGGGGACGGGAAGATACTTATACACCGCCACGGTGACCAAAAGGCCCACCAAGGCCGGGATGAGGAGGTAGCGCAAAAGGGATCCTCGGGCCATGGAGACGATCCTCCCCTTCCAAAAACGCGGTTATCGGACCAGCCCTACGCCATAGGTGCCGTAATCCCGGCCTTCATCCAGGCCGCCCCAATCGCCCGGAGCCACCATCTGCAAAAAGCAGCCCGTCACCGTCGAGCCATCGTCGGTGCCGATGAGGAAGAAGGCGGCAAACCCCAGGATGGGCACTTCAGAGCGGCCTTTGGCCTTGCTGAAATCCACCACCGGCACATAGATAATGCGGGGCGAGTTGGGCTTCACCGTCTGGCAGGTGGCATCGGGGTCTTTGGCGATGCGGGCCTGGATCCCCCGCTTGGTGGGCCCCTTCATGTTGCCGGGTTCGGTATAAAGCCGATCCCCTACCTGGAGGTAGCCGTCATAGCCTTCGGCGATGAGCTTCTCGTATTCGCTGGCCCCCCGATCCCCCGGCGCAAGGGCCCCGAAATTCCCGGGCACCATGGGGTTATCGGATTTCAGCTGATAGATCTTCCCGAATTCCAGCTCCTGATCGGGGATGCCCAAAGGAACCACCCCGCGAAGGCCGATGAGCCGGCCTGCCCGGGCAGCTGCCTCAAAGGAAAGGGCCTGCTCCTTGTAACCCAGGGCCGGGGCAAAGCGGAAATAGGCGACACCTTCCACCTTCACCCGCACCTGGTCTTTAGGCCCTCCGGGACGCGACGACTCCACGTAGATGTGAACGCCCGTCACGTCCACTTCCGACCCCAAGGTGCCCCCTCCGGCGGTGGCTTCCGCCGCCGCTCTGGCGGCACTCTCACCCTTGTAGAGGACCTGAGCACCCGCCAGGGCCGAAAGGGTCGCCACATCTTCCAGGTGATTTCTCACCCGGTAGGCTTCCGCCACATCCACCGCCAGGGCGGCGCTCCCGATGAGGAAGGCCATCCCCACCGCCACCAACACCGCCACGTTCCCCTTTTCGCCTCTCTTCATGCCCATCGCCGCCCTCCCCTCACGGGCCTCTGTCGTAGGCCATGGCAGCCGTGGCCCGCAGATAAAGACCTTCCAAAGGAAAAAAACCCGTCAAAGATTCGGCGGGATACGTCACTTCTACCGTAATGAGCCGTTGGGCCGTATCCCGGTCGATGATGACCTGGATCTTTTGTTTATCGAGGCCGGTGGCCGCCCGCTCCACCCGATCCCGCACCTGGGCGGGGGTTCCTCCCAAAACGGCTTCCCGGACACCCTCCCGGGCGGCTCCCTGCAAAATGGCCACTTGGCTGTAAAGATGGCCGAACTCCAAAATGCCAAGGAGGAGGATCAGGAGAAGGGGCAGCACCAGAGCGAACTCCACCACGGCCTGTCCGGCATCGGAGCTCTGGCGCTTCCTTTCCTGATCCTCCTTCCCGAGGGTCATCTCGATTCTCCTCTTGGGACATTGGATTCCGTACCCGAACCATCGCTACACCCAAGGCTACGGGGTGCTGCTGCCTCCGCCAGCCACCTTCTGCTTGATAGTCTGGAAGAGGGTATCGATCTCGCCGCCGAGGGCGTACAGGGTGACAATAACGACCACCGCGATGGCCGCCAGGATCAGGGCATATTCCACCATCCCCTGGCCTTCCTCCCGCTTCCACCAGAGATAGAGCCGGGTCAAAAGTTCCATCATCGGGTCCACCTCCCTTCTGTCTGGAGTTAAGGTCAGTGTAGAAGGGGGAAAGCCCATCTCCCATGGGGGTCAAGTCCTGAAGGTGGGGGAAAAGAATCCCGAAATGAAAAGGGGTGTTTTAGGACTTCCTTCGGGGGTCAAATGAGGGATCGCAGAAGGCTGGAGAGGTGATGGAAAAAGGACGAGACACCTTCGCCCAGAAGGCTGAAGCCAGCCAGGACCAAAAAGGCTACCACCATCAAAATAAACCCATATTCCACCGTACCTTGACCATCGTCTTTGGTCCAAAAAGCCACGGCCCTCACCTCCGTGCCTGGACCATACGGATCCCGAGTTTTGACTGCCATAGGGCTCCTAGCCCTTTGCCGGGGGAAAGAAGTCCCCTTCAGCTCACTTTCACCCACTCCCTGCGGATCGCCTCCAGGATGGCCTGGGAGCGCCCCTGAACCCCTAGCTTCCGGAAGAGGCTGGTGGCATGGTTCTTCACCGTTTTCTCGCTGATGAATAGCGCTTCCCCGATCTCTTTATTGCCAAAGCCCTTCACCAGAAGCTGCAGAATCTCCCATTCCCTCTCGCTGAGGATATCCAGAGGATCAGGTCCTTTCTTTTCCGCCTTCGCCCGCTTGTGGTACCCCGTCATCAGCTTGGGGGCCACCGCGGGATGGAGATAGCGCTCGCCTTTGTGAATCAGACGGAGGGCCCGCTTCAGCTCCCCCGGCTCCACATCCTTGAGAACGTAGCCATCCACCCCCGCCTCCACCGATTCCAGGAGGTAATCCTCGCTGTCGTGCATGGTGAGGACCAGGATGGCGATGGAAGGGATCTCTTCCTTGAGGATCCGAGCCACCTCCACCCCGCCTACTTTCGGCATGGTAAGGTCCAGGAGGAGCACATCGGGCTTTTCCCTCCGGCAGAGTTCCAGCGCCTCCTCTCCATCCCGGGCCTCTCCCACGATCTCTATATCACCCCCCAGCTCCAGCACCTTGCGCAACCCCTGCCGGAACACCGGATGATCATCGGCAATGGCAACCCGAAGGGTCATGATCCCTTCCCCTCCTTTGCATCCTCAGTAAGGAACTTTCACCTTCACGGTGGTGCCTTCCCCCGGGCGGCTGAGGATCTCCAACCGCCCTCCCAATAGCTCCGCCCGCTCCCTCATGCTGATGAGACCGAAACCTCCCTGCCCTTGAGCCTTCTTCAGGTCAAAGCCCACGCCGTCATCCACCAGTTCCATCTCCAGTTCCGAAGGCCCAAACCGCAAGGTGAGGCTCACATGATGAGCATCGGCATGTTTGGCCACATTGCTTAGGGCTTCTTGAACGATGCGGAAAAGGGCCACCTCCATCTCGGGAGGAAACCTCCGCTCTTCCCCCTGGACCTTCATATCGAAGGTCCAGTGGTGCTGCTGGCTGGCGCTGCTGAGGTAACTGCGGAGGGCCGGCAAAAGACCCAGGTCATCCAAGGCCATGGGCCTTAAATCAAAGATGATCTTCCTCACATCCTGGAGGCTGTGGCGCAAAAGCTGCTTGAGCTGCTCCATCTCCGAAACAGCCCGGCTGGGGTCGATAGCCAGGAGCTTTTGGCTCACATCGATCCTCAGGACCACGTTGGCGAGAAGCTGGGCTGGCCCATCGTGGATATCCCGGGCAAGGCGCCTTCGCTCTTCCTCCTGGGCCCGCACAATGCTGAAGCTCTGACTGAGGCGGCCGTGCCAGCGTTCCAGCTCTTCCTCCCATCGGTCCATGCGGGAAAGGGCCTCCCGCAGCTCCTCCGCCTGCCGGCGGAGGCGCTGGCTGAGGCCCCTACCTTCTGGGGTTCCTTCCAGCTCGGCGGCGCAGTACTCCATGGTGCCCGCCGCCTGCCAGCACACCTGCAGAAGCTGCTCCATCGCGCCGCGAAAGGTCACTGGGCCACCTCCTCCAGGATGGAGAGGATCTCCCCATCGCTGAGATCGTCCCTTTCCTGAAGGACCCCCGGCCGGACGGGAAGCACCCAGCGCAAACGCCCCCGGTGTTTCTTTTTGTCCCGGGCCCAGAAGCGGGGGAGCTCAGGGAGAAGATGCTTGGGCAGGCGGGTGGGAAGGGAAAAGGCCTCCAGTCGCTCCACGAGCTCCCTCTGATGGGCCACCGTCCATCCCGTCCCGGCCCGTAGGGCCAGCTGTCCTTCCGCCACCAGCCCCATGGCCACCGCCTCCCCGTGGCTGAAGGCGCCGTAACCTCCAGCGGCTTCGAGGGCGTGGGCCACCGTGTGGCCCACATTGAGGTAGCGCCGCCTTCCCTTCTCCCACGGATCCTCCACCACGATCGCCCCTTTGATGGCCAGGGATCCTGCCACAAGGGCCTGGAGGCTTTCCTCCTCCCGCTGGAGGAGCTTCGTCCTGGCCTCAAGGGGTATATCGTAATAGGGAGGACCGGATATTAGCCCGTGTTTGATGGCTTCCGCCATCCCCTCGGCAAAAAGGCGGGGCGGAAGGCTTTTCAAGACCCTCACATCGCAGAGGATCCCCTCCGGCCAGTAGAAGGTCCCCACCAGGTTCTTCCCGTGGGGAAGGTTTACCGCCGTCTTCCCGCCCAGGGCGGCATCCACCTGGCTGAGAAGGGTGGTGGGGAGGTACACGCTCCGGATCCCCCTCAGGTAGGTGGAGGCCATGAAGCCTGCCGCATCCAGGAGGGTGCCTCCTCCCAGCGCCAAAAGAACCCCCTGCCGGTCCAGGCCAAACTCCAAAGCCCCCCGATAGAGATTCGCCACCTCCCCCAGGTTTTTGGCTGCCTCCCCGTCGGGAAGAAAGGCTTTTCCTACGGGAAGATGGGTCCCGCGAAGGGTCTTAAAAAGGACCTCGCCGTAGAGCTCCCAGATAGGGGGACTGGTCACCAGAAAGAGGGCCGAGGCATCGCGGGGAAGCCACTTCAAGAGATTCTCCAAAAGGCCTCCTCCCGCGGCTACCCGCAGCCAGGCCTCTTGCGAGGGAAGCTTTAGCTCCAGCTGCCATGCTTTACCCATGGAAGGTCTTCCAGATCCGGAGGATGGCCCGGGCATCCTTCTCCACATCCCCCAGAGGTTCGTAGCGGGCCTGGCTTAAGGCTTCGTAGACAGGCGCCCGTTCCTTTCGGAGGGCCTCCAGACGCTCCAGAAGAGACCCACCTCTTAAAAGGGGCCGCTCGTCCAAGGAAGCCCTAAGCCTCTCGGCAAGGGTGGAAAGGGGCGGGTCCAGCCAGAGGAAAAAGGCTTTTCCCCGGAAAAGCGCTTGGTTTTCCGGGTGCAAAAAGGCACCTCCTCCCGGCGCCACCACCCAGCCCCCCTCGGGGGGAAGGGCCGCCAGCACGTCCCGTTCCAAGCGGCGAAAGAAACTTTCCCCTTCCATGGCAAAGATCTCCCCGATGGTCTTCCCCGTCTTTTTCCGGATGGCGTCATCGCTATCGAAAAAGGGGGCTCCCGCCAGCTCCGCCACTTTCTTTCCCAGGGTGGTCTTGCCGCTCCCGGGAAGCCCGAGGAGGATGAGGTGGCGCCTCATGGGGAGGGATGGGCCTCCATCTGGGCGAGAAACCCCTCCAGGTTCCGCTTCACTTCCTTGAGGCTGTCGCCCCCGAATTTCTCGAGGACGGCATCGGCCAGGACCAGCCCCACCGCCGCTTCCGCCACCACCGAGAGGGCCGGCACCGCCGCCACATCGGTCCGCTCCACCGCCGCCCGGGAAGGCTCCTTGGTCACGATGTTCACCGTGGGAAGGGGATGGGTCAGGGTGGAAAGGGGCTTCATGGCCAGCCGGACCACCAGGGGCATCCCGTTGGTGATGCCCCCCTCCAGACCTCCTGCCCGGTTGGTGCTGCGGGTGTAGCCGCCCTTTCGCCTGGCCTCCGCCTCCCGATAGATGGCGTCGTGGACCTGGGACCCGTAGCGGTAGGCCGCCCCAAACCCCAGGCCCACCTCCACCCCCTTGACGGCCGGAAGGGCCATGAGGGCCGCCGCCAGGCGGCCTTCCAGACGCCTTTCCGCCGCAATGTGGCTCCCCAATCCCACGGGGAGCCCCACCGCCATGACTTCCACCACGCCCCCCAGGGTATCGTTTCGCCGGGCCGCTTCCCGCACCGCTTCCACCATGGCCTCCGACGCCCGGGGCGACGGACAGTAGACGGGGGAACCCGCAGCCCTTTCCCTCCGCTCCCAAAAGGAAAGCGCTTCCAGCTCCGCGGGATCCATGGCCGCCTCCCCCATAGCCACCACGTACCCCGCCACGTGGATATCCAGCTCTTCGAGAAACCGGAGGGCCGCCGCCCCCAGGGCCACCTTCATGGCCGTCTCCCGGGCGCTGGCCCGCTCCAGGATGTCCCTCAGATCGGCGCGATCGTACTTCAGGCCCCCCACCAGATCGGCATGGCCAGGGCGGGGTTCTTTCACCGCCCGCCGGGCCGCTTTTTCCTCATCCCGGGCTTCCCTCTCCGGATCCATGACGCCCTGCCAGTGGGCGAAATCCCGGTTTTCCAGGAGAAACCCTAAGGGGCTTCCCAGGGTTTCCCCGTGGCGCACCCCCGCGACAATGCGAACCTCATCCTTTTCGATCTTCTGGCGGCCTCCCCGGCCATAGCCCCCCTGGCGCCGGGCCAGATACCGGTTGATGAAGGCTGCCTCCAAAGGGATGCCCGCCGGAAGCCCTTCCAGAATGCCGAGGAGCATGGGCCCGTGGGATTCCCCTGCCGTGAGATAGCGCAGCAACCCCTACCATCCTTCCCGTCCGAGGGCCTTCCTGGCGGCCTCCAGCATGAGGGGCAGAGGGCCCCGGATGCCGAACCACACATCCCAGGAAAGCGCCGCCTGCAAGGCCAGCATACGAAGACCGTCCTCGTAGTGCCAACCCTTCTGAAGCGCCTCCCGCCCAAGGCGCGGCACCTGCCGGTGGACCACCACATCCAAAAGGGCCCGCTCACCCCTCCCCGGGGGAAAGGCCACCCCTTCAAGGGGGCTTTCCTCCGGGTCCGCCATGCCAAGAGGAGTCCCGTGCACCACCAGGGAAAAGGGTTCCAAGGAGAAAGGCTCGTCCCAGCCTAGAGCCCTTGCCTCCAGGCCGGATGAAGGTGCCAAGGATCGGAGAAAGGCGAGGGCCTTTTCCTTCTTCCGAGCCCGCACCCAGATCTCCCTTGCCCCCGCCTCCCGAAGGGCCCAAAAGGCGGCCCGGGCGGCCCCTCCCGCCCCTAAAAGAAGGATAGGGCCCCTCAAAAAGGGCCGGTAATCCTCGAGGAAAAGAGTCCTGAGGGCCAGGGCATCGGTGTTTTCCGCCCGCCAGCCCCCCCGGGTGCGGGAAAGGACATTGGCCGCCCCCAGCTCCCTCACGAGCGTTGATGGCTCCGATGCGTCCCTGGCCGCCCGCTCTTTATGGGGGATGGTGACGTTTAGGCCTGCATGGGGCGTTTCGTCAAGGAAATCAGCCCAGGCATGGGGAGGAAGGGCCACCTTTTCATAGCTATGAGGGCTGCCATAGGCGCGAAAGGCGGCCTCGTGCATGGCGGGGGAGACGCTCTGGGCCACCGGGTAACCCACCACGGCAAAGGAGAGGGGAGGACCTTCCAGGGAAAAGGGGGTCACCGCTCCAACCCTTCCGGCCGTTCCAAAAGGGCCGGCCGTTGGGTGCGGCGGAGGAACCAGAGGTATACCCACTCCACCGCCCGGGCCAGGCGAGTGCCGATGAATTCCCGCCTCCCCAGGGGTTGAACCCGCACCGTCACGCACCCCGTGCGGTTGCCGCCCCAGACGTCGGTCCAGATCTGATCCCCGATGACGGCGGCCTCCTCGGGTTTCAAGGCAAGGAGGCGGAGGGCCTGGCGAAACCCTCTCCTTCGGGGCTTATTGGCCATGGAGACTCCCTGGATCCCCAGCTCCCGGCAAAAGGCAGCTACCCGCCCCACCCTGTTGTTGCTCACCACCGCCAGGCGGAACCCCTGCCGGCGGGCCTCTTCCACAAAGAGACGGGTGCGGTCATCGGGAGGGGCGTTCCAGTGAACCAGGGTGTTATCCAGGTCCAGGATCAACCCCTTGACGCCCCTCTGGCGAAGGGCCTCCAGGTCCACGTGGTAAAGGGAGCGGGCTTCAAAATCCGGCTTCCAACCCCGGCCCATACCGCCTCCTCCTTCCTTTTCCCATTGTACTGCCGAAAGTTCAAGGAAGGAGGAGAGCCGTTCAGACCCACCCTTTCCTCCGCTACCCGGTATCCGCCGCGCCTTCCTCCGGAGGGACGACCACGCGGAACACCACCGCGGGATCCGATACGCGGAAGTTAAGGCCCATATAGCGATCGGTGATGGCCAACCGTAAACGTTTTGGAAGATGAAGCCGCCCTGGCTCCCATAAAGGCGGGAGGTTGTAGCGCTACACCCTCACCGGTCCGCCTTCCGTGGCGGCCACCCCGGCCTGGAGAAGACGGATGGAGAGAAACGCCATCACGGCCCAGAGCGGCACCTGGGGCGAGATAGAACCTGCGGGGGGTGATCTTTGATCGCACCTCTTCCCCTGCCTTTTCGCCGTCTCACGGCTGTATCCCAAACCACTTACCTGCCGGCAGAAGAGGGGCTTCCTTCCTCCAGCCTGTACCCGCCTTCTCATGTTGGATACCCAGGAATGGGGCGGCCCCCCATCAAAAGCCCAAAGGGGAGCGCCATCCACCCGGGCTAAGACGACCGGGGCCTTTTCTCCGCCGGCTTTCCCGCCCAAAGGGCCATCTTTTGGAGGGCCTTTTTCTCGATGCGGCTCACGTAGCTCCGGGAGATGCCCAAAAGGGCCGACACTTCCTGCTGGGTCCGGGGCTGATCGTCGTAGAGCCCGTACCTGAGGACCACCACCGCCCGCTCCCTGGATGGAAGGCGATTTACCAGCCGCTGCACCTCTTCCGCCTCCATGGCCCGCCCCACTTTCTCCGCGATCCCTTCGTCATCGGCCGCCAGCCGGTCCATGAGGGAGATCTCGTCCCCATCCCGGTCGGTGCCCAGGGGCTCCTGCAAAAAGATTTCTCCTCGGGTCTTCTTCTGGGCCCGAAGGTGCATGAGGATCTCGTTTTCGATGCAGCGGGCGGCATAGGTGGCCAGCCGCGTCCCCTTCTCCGGCTGGAAAGTCTCGATAGCCTTGATGAGCCCCACCGCCCCCATGCCGATGAGATCCTCCATGTCCTCCCCCGTGTTCTCAAATTTCTTCACCACATGCACCACCAGGCGCATGTTGTGCTCGATGAGCTTTTTGCGGGCCTCGACGTCGCCCCTCGCCATGGCCTCTAGGTAGGCTTCTTCCTCTTCCGGCGAGAGGGGCGGAGGAAAGGAGGTCCGGCTCTGCAGGTACCCGGGGAGTCCCAGGAGCCCTCGCAAGAGGGCCAGGCCGAGAAGGGCCCAAAAGGAAACGTCCACGTCGCGTCCTCCTCAATAGAACCACCCTATGAGGGAGGACGCCCGAAGGTTCCGCCCTTCCGGCCCCGCTTCCATGTCCTTGCGTTATACTGGGCTTACAAAGAAAAGCTGGGGTGAAGAAGTGAGCCTGCGGCTTTCCCCCGAGGTGGACGATGCCTTCCGGCGCATGAAGGATTTCGTGGTGACCTACCTTCAGCCCTTGGAAGATGAACTCCCCCCCTTTGCCCAAAAGCTTCCGCCGGAGACGGCCAGGAGGGTACGCCAAGCCCTGGAAGATCACGGGCTGGTGGGCTTGGCGGTACCGAAAGACCTGGGGGGCCATGGCCTGGGCATCCCCGGCCTCTGCGCCGCCAGGGAAGCCCTGGGGCATACCACCCTCTGGAGCCTGAGCCCGCTTTTGGGAAGCGAACCCCCTATCCTCCTCTACCGGGCTTCACCCGAACAAAGGGAAGCCTTTCTCTTGCCCACCCTGAAGGGCCAGCGCCACGGCGCCTTTGCCCTTACGGAGCCGGAAGCCGGCTCCGACGCCGGCTCCCTTTCCATGGAGGCCAAACCCGTCGCGGGGGGATACCTCCTCACCGGCACCAAGGTCTTCATCTCCTTCGTCGAGGAATCGGACTACGCCCTGGTCTTTGCCCGGGTTCCCGAGAAGGGGGTCACCCTCTTTTTGGTGGACCTCCCCTCCCCCGGCCTTCAGGTGGCCCGCATTATGGAGACCATGGGGGGCGCTCACCTCGCCCGCCTGGAATTTCAGGAGGTCTTCGTCCCCGAGGAACGGCGCATGGGGGAAGAAGGGGAAGCCTTTGCCCTGGCCCAGCACTGGTTCGATGTGGACCGCATCGCCCTCCAGCCCCCCATCTGCATCGGAGCCTCCACCCGGGTCCTTTCCCTGGCGGCGTCCATGGACCTCCTCACCGAAGAGGAACTGGGCTCCTGGACCCTTCGCCTGGAGGCAGCCCGCGCCCTCATGTACCGGGTTGCCCGGGACGCGGAAGAAGGCCGGCCGGTGCGCCATCAGGCGGCCATGGTGAAAACCTTTGCCGTGGAGCTGGCCCTGGCCCTCCTGGACCGCCTCTTGGATCTCCTGGGACCGAAGGGCTACAGCCAAAAGTTTAGGATTGAACGATACCGGCGGGACATCCGCCGCTTCGCTATCGCCGCCGGCACCCTCGAGATCCAAAACCACATCATCGCCAGGGGCCTCCTGAGGGGCTACTCCCGTCCCCTCCCCGGGGAGGTGAACTGATGGAGATCCGCCAGGCGGCCCGGGAGTGGGTCCAGCGGGTCCTCGGACCGAGGGAAGATCTCCGCCGCGTCTCCCCCCTGCCGGAGGCGGACGACGAAGCCATCCTCTCCCTGAAAAAAGAGAGCGGCTTTTGGGCCCTCTCCCTCCCGCAGGAACAGGGGGGCGCCGGCCTTACCCTGGAGGAAGAAGCCGCCTTCTGGGAAGAGGCCCACACGTCTCCCTTGGGCCTCTACGGAATGAGCCTTCTCCTGGCGGGGGAAGTTCCCCTCCCCTTGGCCAAGGATGCCGCCTTCACCCGGGAAACCCTCTCGCGGAGCTGGCGCATCGCCCCCTGGCTCCTCCCCCGCCCCTTCTCCCAAGGACCCCACCCCGTCCTCTTGCCTTCCCGGTGGGACTGGCTCTTCCTCTGGCACCCTGAAGAAGGCGGGATCCTCCTCTCCAAGGAGGAGGCCCTCCGGGGAAAGGACCTCCAGCCCACCATGGGAAACGGATGGCTCCTCGAGCTCACGGGGAGGGAAACAGGAGAGAGGATCCCTCCGGGCGAAGAAGGCCACTTCTGGCTGGCCCGCTGGCAGATCCTCCTGGCCGCCGGCGCCCTGGGAGCGGCCCGCCGCTGCCTTCTTGACAGCCTTCCCTACACCCAGACGCGCCGGACCTTCAACGAACCCCTCAGCCAGCGGCAGGCCATCCAGTGGCTTTTGGCCGCATCCGCCCGGGAGATGGAGACGGCCCGGGCCCTTTTGGAAAATGCCCTTCGCCACCCCCTTGGCTACAGTTCCCTCGCCAAGGCTTGGGCGGTGGAGGTAGCCCTCCGGGTGGCTGACCGGAGCATCCAGATCTTCGGAGGGGCAGGGTACACCAAGGATCTTCCCTACGAGCAGTACTGGCGGGAGCTCCGCCTCTATCGCCATCTCCTGGGCGATCATGAGGAGATCCTTAAGGCCCTGGGCCGGCGGGAAAAGGCGTCTTTTCTCGAGGAGGCAAAGCCATGACGGCCGACTGGGATGCCCTCCTTTCCCCCCGCTCCATCGCCGTGGTGGGGGCCTCCCCTCAGCGGGAAAAGTTCTCGGGAAGGATCCTCCACAACCTTCGCTTGAGCGGCTTTTCCGGAACCCTCTTCGCCGTCAATCCCAAGTACCGAGAGGTGGACGGCGTCCCCTCCTTCCCCTCCGTGACGGACCTCCCCCTTACCCCCGATCTTCTCCTGGTGGCCATTCCCGCCCGGGGGGCGGTGGAGGCGGTGGAGGAAGGGGCCCGGAGGGGCGTCCGGGCGGCCGTCATCCTCTCGGGAGGGTTCGCCGAAACGGGGCCCGAAGGACAGGCCCTTCAGGAAAGGCTTTCCTCCCTCTCCCCCGCCATGACCCTCTACGGCCCCAACTGCCCGGGCCTCTGGCAGGTGCAAAAGGGCCTGGTCTACAGCTTCAGCGAGGATTTCCGCCCCGAGATCCTCCGCCCCGGCCCCATCGGCCTCATCACCCAGGGAGGTGCCCTGGGAAGGACTGTCCTGGATGCCATGGAAGAGGGGCTGGGCTTTAGCTACTGGTTCTCCACGGGGAACGAAGCCCACCTGGAAGCGGCGGATTTCCTCCGCTTTCTCGCCGGGGACAGGGAAACCCGGCTGGTGGCCATGATCCTCGAGGGGCTCAAGAATCCCAAGGCGTTTCTCCAGGCGGCCAAAGAGGCGAAGGCCCAAGGAAAAGAGCTTTTGGCCCTCCCCGTGGGGGTCACAGAACCGGGGCTTTCAGGCGTCCGCAAGCATACCGGAAAGGACCGCCCCCGCCCTGAGGAGCTCTCCTTCTGGCTGAAGGAAGGAGGGGTCCTGGAAGTGGCCGATCTGGAAGAGCTCCTCTCGGCCCTCCGCCTCTTCCAGGCCTACCCCCAAAGGGAAAAAGGGGGCCTGGCCATCCTCTCCTTCTCGGGAGGAACCGGCGCCCTCCTCGCCGATGCGGCCCACCGCGAAGGCGTTCCCCTGAGCTGCCTTTCCTCCCGGACCCAGGACGCCTTGGCCTCCTTCCTCCCGTCCTTCGGCTCCTACCGGAATCCCGTGGACCTCACCACCGCCGTCCTGGGGGATCCGGAGCTCCTCCTGCGGGCCCTTCACGTGGTGGCGGAGGATCCGGAGGTGGCTTTCATCCTGGTGCCCCTTCCCCATCGGCTGGATCGGGTGGACGCCATCATTTCCCAGGAAATAATGGCGGCAAAGCCGCTTCTACCAAAGCCTCTCGGGGTTATCGCCCCCTCCCCCTCCTTTCCCCGGGAGGCGGCCTTCACCCTCTATGACGGCACCGTCCCCCTCTTTCGCCACATCCCCTCGGCCATGAAAGCCCTTTCCCTTTGGTTCCAAAGAGAAAACCCACCATCCCACTTGGAGGTGAAGCGCGTTGAACCTCGATGAACTGGTCCAGGAAGACCGGGTCCACCGCTCCATCTACCTGGATCCCGCCATCTTCGACGCGGAGATGGAGCGGATCTTCCACCGAACCTGGGTCTTTGTCGGCCATGAATCGGAAGTCCCTCAGCCCGGCGATTACCGCACCGTCCGCATCGGGCGCCAGCCCCTTATCCTGAGCCGCCACACCGACGGCTCCCTCCACGTCCTCCTCAACCGCTGCATGCACCGAGGCGCCCTGGTCTGCCGGGCTGAACGGGGAAACACCACCGCCTTTCGCTGCATGTACCACGGATGGGTCTACGACACGCAAGGAAGGCTCATCGGCGTCCCCTTCCCGGGGGGTTACGGCCCCGACTTCCGCCTGGAAGACTACGGCCTAAGGAAAGTTCCCCGGGTGGCCTCCTACCGCGGCTTTGTGTTTGCCAGCCTGGCGCCGGAAGGCCCCGATCTCCTGGAATACCTGGGCCAGGCGAAAGATTACCTGGACCTCATCCTGGATGCGGCCCCCGAAGGCACCATCACCGTCCGGTCGGGGGTGGAAAAGTACCACTTCCCCGCCAACTGGAAGCTCCAGATTGAAAACCTTTTGGACGGCTACCACCCCAACTTCACCCATCAGATCGCCTTCGAGATCGCCGAAGAGCGCAAGGGCGCCAGCGGCCGCAAGGCCAACAGCGAAGGATCGGGAGCCCTAACCCGGAGCTTTCCCGGCGGCCATGCCGTCCTGGATTACCGCCAGACCAACCGGGGTTACCGGGCGGGGGACCGCCGCTGGGCAGCTTACCGGGAACGCCTGGTCCAGCGCCTGGGGGAAAAACGGGCGGAAGAAGTCCTCACCGCTGACATCCAGCTCTTCATCTTCCCCAACCTGTTTTTCCAAAACGCCCGCCAGCATTACCGCGTGGTCATCCCCCGGGGTCCGGAGCTGACGGAAGTGCAGGCTTTCCCCTACACCCTCGACGGAGCTCCCGAGGAGCTCAACCGCCAGCAGGTCCAGAGCCTTTCCTGGTGGGCCTCCCCTGCCGCCTTCGGCCAGCCCGACGACCTGGAGGCCTTTGTCAGGGTGCAGGAAGGCCTCTATGGCGAAGCCGCCCCCTGGGTCCTCTTTTCCCGGGGCCTCCACCGGGAAAAGCGGCTACCCGGCGGGGAAGTGGTGGGGGACATCACCGACGAAGTGCCTCAGCGGGGCATCTACCGGGCCTGGAAGGAGTGGATGAGCCGTGGCGAATGATTTTGCCCCCCTCCTCTATCGAGAAGCCCGCCTTCTGGATGAGGGCCGCTTCGAAGAGTGGCTCTCCCTCTTCACCGACGATGCCGTCTACTGGGTGCCGGGGAGCGACCCTGACGATCCCATGGCGGCCAGCATCATCTACGATGACCGGCCCACCATGGAGGATCGGGTGCGGCGCCTCCGGAGCCCTCTGGCTTTCTCCCAGTCCCCCCCCTCCAAAACCCTCCACCAGGTGACCAACGTGGAAGTCCTGGAGGAAGGGGAGGACCGGGCGGAAGTCACCTCGGCCTACGTGATCCACGAAACCCGCCTGGGGTCTTCCCGGGTCTTTGCCGGCCGGGCGTACTTCAGCCTGCGAAAGGAGGACGGAGCGTGGAAGATCGCCCGCAAGAAGGTGGTCCTCTTGCAGCGGGAAGATCCCCTCTACAACCTGACCTTCCTCCTCTGACCATCCGCAGCGAGTTTGCGGCGGTGGAGGCCTTCCTGGACCTTTCGGCCAACGACCCGCGCCTGGGGATCCGGGACCTGGAGACGGGGATGGTCCGCTACTTCGATGCCCTCCTCCTCCAGAGCCTGGTGCAGGTACCCGACGAATACCTCCTCGAGGCCTGCCGCCTCACCATCCCTCAGGACGAGGAGGAGCTTTGAAAGAGGGAGAGGTATTCCCCGTAGCCTTCTTCCACCAGCTTTTCCTTGGGGATGAAGCGCAGGGCCGCCGAGTTAATGCAATAGCGAAGGCCGCCTTTTTCCGGAGGCCCATCGTCGAAGACATGGCCCAGGTGGGAGTCGGCTTCGGGGCTCCTCACCTCGATCCGGGGATAGCCCAGCTTGAAATCCAGGCGGGTCTTGAGCTTCTTCAAAGGCCGGGTGAAGCTGGGCCAGCCGCAGCCGGCGTCATACTTATCCAGAGAGGAAAAGAGGGGCTCCCCCGAGACGATGTCCACGTAGATGCCCTCTTCGAAATGATCCCAGTATTCGTTCTGGAACGGGGGCTCTGTGGCTTCGTCCTGGGTAACGGCCCGCTGGAGGGGCGTCAGTTCCCGGATGCGACGCTCCTTTTCCTTAGGATCCACCGCCATTCCCCCTTCACGCCGGCGGAAAGGTGAAAACCACCTTGATGGCCGGCGTTTTCCCTTTCTTTCGTTGCCATAAGGTGGCAAAGGCTTCTTTCCAGTTGTCGAGCCGGAACTTGTGGGTCACCAGGCTCTCCAAGATGGGCCCCCGCTCGCCTTTCAGGATGTCCAAGGCCAGCTCGAAGGTCCAGCGCCTCCCCTCCCCCCGCCTCCACCTTTCGGGAAGGAGCTCTTCCGGCTCAAAGCCGTAGGCATAGGTCCCCGACACGGTGATCTCCCGGGACCAGAAAGGCGTCCAGTCGGCTTTCATCTCACCGGCCCCTCCCACGATGACCACATGGCCCCCTTCCCGGACGGCCCGAAGGGCCTCGGCCACCGTCTGGGGGCTCCCCACGGCATCGAAGACGCGGTCAAAGCCACCCTTGGTGACGTGAGGCCCGATGAGGGGCTTGTAGGCTTCCGCCCCCGTGAGCTCCAGGCTGGCCTTAAAGGCGTCCCCGCGCACCCGGGAGGCCCCCAGGGCGAGGGCCTTTTCCGCCTGGAAAGGATGGCGGGCCACCACCGTGAGGTCCACCTCGGGGTCCACTTCCCGGAGGGCCGCCACCAGCATCAGGCCGATGGTACCTGCGCCGATCAAAAGGACCTTTTCTCCCGGGAGGGGTTTGTGGCGGATGGCAGCATGGAGGGCCACGGAAAGGGGCTCCATGAGAACGGCCCGCTCATCGGGGATGTCGTCAGGGATGGCCAGGAGCTGAATCTTGTGGGCATAGACCACTTCCGACCAGCCGCCGGGAAGATCCCGGCAAAAGCCGATGAGGAGTCCCGGAGAAAAAGCGCCTTGGGTGACGTTCCGGCAGCGCTGGGGTTCCCCCGCCTGGCAGGCAGGGCAAAGGTCCAGCCCCCGCACGGCGCAGGTGAGGGCGGGGTCCACCGCCACCCGCTTCCCTACCCACTCCTGGGCTCCTGGCCCCGCCGCCACCACCCGCCCCAGGATCTCGTGGCCGGGAACGGCGGGAAAGGAGGAAAAGGGCGAAAGGGATGGGCTTTGCTTTCCCGAAAGGACCGCCAGATCGGTGCCGCAGATCCCCGAGAGGATGGGGCGGATCTGGACCCAGTCGGGCCCAGGAAGATCCCTTGTGGGAGCTTCGGAAAGGGATTTCAGTCCCGACAAAAAGCCCCCCGGTTGGTTGGGTCCTCGCCCCTTTAAGAGGCGAGTGGTGGCTGCTCGGGGGAGATCCATGTGGAGCACTAAAGCTTTGACCACCTTGCCACCTCCTTCCCCCAGTATGGAGGGAAGGGAAGGCAAAAGAGAAGGCCCCGCCGGGAGGCCTTCTCTTCCTTTGCGGTCGCTTTTCCTAGTCTGGGTCACTGGCCGAGGATGGTGACTTTCACGTTCTGGATCCCGAAGGCCAGGACGCTCTGCTGGGGGCCGTCGATGAAGATGTCGATGCGGTTCCCTTTGATGGCCCCTCCCGTGTCGAGGGCGTAGGCGAGAAAGCCCCCTTTGGGAAGGAGAGGATGGTCATACCCCGTGATCCACAGGACCGACCCGATGGGGATAACGTTGGGGTCCACCGCCACCACGCCCTGCCGGACGGGCTGCCCGGAGTAGGTGATGGGGCCCCAGGGTCCGATGTCTCCCCATCCGTAGGCTGTGGCCACCATGTCCAGGGTGCGGCCCGCACGGGCTGCAGCCGAAGAGGCGGTCGGCGCCCACCATCCACCCGCCCTCATGAGGGCGTTAAAGGTGGCCTGATCCAGGCGCCCCGTGACGGGGAGGCCCTGCTGCCGCTGGAAGGTCTTGACGGCGCTCTCCGTGAGGGGGCCGTAGTACCCGTCCACAGGACCCGGGTTAAGGCCGATGTGCCAGAGGTCGCCTTGCAGAATCTTGACGGGCTGCCCGGCATCTCCGGGCTGGAGTCCCGGCCGGATGTCCCCCGAAACCCAGTTCCAGCTGGGGGCCGCGGCCGCCACCGGTGCAGGCAGGGCGGCCATGAGTAGACCTCCCGCCAGGATGAGAGCCGTCAAGGCGCTGCGAAGCTTCATGCACGTCTCTCCTTTCCGCCTACGGGGTCAGCTGACGGGTTTGGGCCGGAGTAGCCCTCGATCCCGAAGGATCTTTCACCCCAAAAACTCGGTTCCCCCGCGCCTCTCCCTCTTTCGGGGAGGGGCTTCGGCTCGCTCAACAGTCTAGCCAGGCTCTTGCCAACCCGGAATACCTAAATGTTTTCCAGTTCTGTGGGAAGAGCGATGGGAAAAGGCCG
>JAHHQG010000024.1 GCA_018729555.1 Clostridiales bacterium
CTCCCCGCTTTTCCCCGGACTGAAGTCCGGGGCTTGCGCGGGGGAATTTATGTCAGAAGAAGGACGGTATTCCGAAAGACGGAGCCCGGTTGGATGGTCTTCAGTTCTTTTCGCTTTGTCACGGCCATCTCATCCTATTCCGGCGTCAACTTTGCGGTGTTCCGGGAGGAGCTTCATCCCGGACGCGGAACCGGATACCTCCCACCCATCCCGCGACGACGTTATATAGCCAGGCCATCAGGGTTGCCAGAAGGGAAAGGATGAACCCGTTGACGATACCCAAGAAGAGGAAGAGAATAGCCCCGGCCCCTGGGGTTAGGCGGGTCGCGGGCCCCCAGCCCATCCCATAGCCCATACCCGGGGGAATGGAGCTGGAGAAGGAGGAAAAGGCGGGATTCAGCAAAAGGGCCGCGAGCAAGCCGATGGCGCCATGGAAAAGGACGAAGAGAAGCACCGTGACCCGAAAGACCGATGCGGGCCGGATGGAGCGGAGCTCTATCACGGATACCCACCTCCGTGGACGGAAGTTCTACTTTAAGGGACACCTCCCTTCCCAGGTTAGGACGTTTAACGAAAAAAGGTGCCTAAGGTCCTTAAGGTTACGGCATGGCCTGTCCCGCTTGGGAGGCGTCGGCCCGAACCGGGGTTTCTTCCGCCGAGCGGTGGTGAATGCCGCCGAAAAGGTAGGCCATAAGGTTGTAGAACCAGGTGAGGACCACCGAAAAGAGGGCGGCCAACATGCCGTAGACGACTCCCACACCCAGCATCACGTAAGGGGTCATGGCGATGGCGTGGCGGACCTGTTCAGCCGCCTCCGCCGGGAAGTCCTGTTCCATTGTTGTTTCCCAGCTGGCGACGATGGCGGGGAAGAGCTGGGAGGCGCCTTTGGCGAGAAAAAGGCCTAGGCCATAATCGAAAGACCGACATGGCGCTGATGGAGCGGATCTCCTTCACCGGCATCGCCTCCTTGCGACAGCTTTCGCCGCGCCGCTGACGGTTCCCCCCGGGAAGAGGGAAGGGATGGCTTCCGGCGAAAACCTCTTGCAGGTACATGGCGCTCCTCTTATACTGCATGCTATGGTTGACTCTTATCACCAGCTGCCAAAAACCCCTCGGCGCCGGTCCCGCCAAGCCAGGCAGAAGGTGCTCCTGGAGACGGTGGAGAAAGAACCCCTCCTCACCGATGAGGAACTGGCCCGTCGCCTGGATGTGAGCGTGGCCACCATCCGGCTGGACCGCCTGGCCCTGGGGATTCCCGACGTCAGGGAGCGGACCCGTCGCCTGGCGGCAGGAGTCCTGGATAAGATCCGCACCCTCCATCCCAAAGAAGTGGTGGGCGAAATCGTGGACATGGAGATGGGGAGCCATGCCCTTTCCCTCCTGGAGGTGAGCCCCGCCATGGCCTTTTTGCGCTCGGGCCATGTGCGGGGCCAATACCTTTATGCCCAGGCGGAATCCTTGGCCCTGGCGGTGGTGGACGAGGAGCAGGCGGTGGCTTCCGTGGTGAACGTGAAGTTTAAAGGAGCGGTGCGGGTAGGGGAAAAGGTGGTGGCCCAGGCCCGGGTCCTCCGCCAGCCCCGGCCCGGGGAATGGGTGGTCCTGGTGGAGTCCAAGAGCGGGGGCCGGCCGGTCTTTCGCGGCAAGTTTCTCATTCGGGAAGGGGAGTAACAGTGGCCACGGTACTGGCGCTGGATGGTATGGGGGGCGATTTCGGGCCTAAGGAGGCGGTCCGGGGGGCGGTCCAGGCCCTCAGGGAGCGGCCGGATCTGGAGATCATCCTGGTGGGCCGAAAGGAAGCCCTGGAACCCTGGCTGGAGGGGGTGGAGCCTTCCCTACGCTCCCGGATCGAGGTGGAGGTGGCGCCGGAAGTCATCGCCCCGGAAGAGCCTCCGGCCCAGGCCTTTCACCGTAAGAAGCAGTCGTCCCTGGCGGTAGGCCTGCGGTTGGTCCACGAGGGAAAAGCGAAGGCCTTTGTATCCGCCGGGAGCACGGGAGCCCTTATGGCCGGAGCCCTTTTGACCTTCGGGCGGATCCCCGGCGTTCACCGGCCGGCCCTCGTCCAGGTGATGCCCGCCCGGCAGGGAAAGGGCGTGGTGTTTCTGGACATGGGGGCTCACCTGGGGGCTTCGGCGGAAGACCTCATCCAGTGGGCCCTCATGGGCCACCTGTACGCCGAAAAGGTCCTAGGGGTGGTGCGGCCGCGGGTGGCCCTTTTGAACGTGGGGGTCGAGCCGGAAAAGGGGACGGAAGAGGTGCGCCGGGCCTACCGATTCCTGAGCTCCTGGGGGGCCATCCGCTTCGTCGGGAACGTGGAAGGCCGGGAGATCCTCTCGGGCGAGGTGGACGTGGTGGTAGCCGACGGTTTTGTGGGAAACGCCGTCCTTAAAGCCATGGAAGGGGCCACCCGGGATCTCCTCTTGAGCCTTAAAGAGGAGCTGAAGAGTTCCCTTCGCACCCGGATGGGGGCTCTTTTGGCCAAACCCGCCTTCGATCGGCTCCGCCGCCGCTTCGATGCCCAGGCCATCGGGGGGGCACCCCTTTTGGGGGTGGCGGGGATCTGCGTCAAATGCCACGGCAATTCCACGGCCAAGGCCTTTGCCGCCGGGCTGGGGGTGGCCCTGGGCGCGGTGGAGCAGGATCTTTTGGGGGCCATCGGGAAGGGCCTGGCGGAGCTGCAAAAGGCCAGGGAAAAGGAGGCCAGCGGCCATGGAGCAAGGTAAGGCAAAACCCTGGGGGGTGAGGATCCGGGCGGTGGGCATGGCCGTTCCGGAGAAGGTGGTCACCAACCACGACCTGGAGAAGATCCTCGATACCAGCGATGAGTGGATCCGCACCCGGACGGGGATCCGGGAACGGCGGATCGTGGACAGGGACGTGGCCAGCAGCGACCTGGCGGAGCGGGCGGCCAGGGAAGCCTTGGGCAAGGCGGGCTGGGAGCCCCAAGACCTGGACCTCATCGTGGTGGCGTCCGCCACCCCTGATCACATCTTTCCCAGCACCGCCGCGGTCTTGCAGGCGAAGCTGGGGGTCGCGGGAAGCGGCGCCTTCGATGTGTCGGCTGCCTGCAGCGGGTTTGTCTATGCCCTTTCCACGGCGGCTGCTCAGGTGAAGATGGGAGTGGCCCGGAGGGCCCTGGTGGTGGGGGCGGAAACCCTCTCCAAGATCGTGGACTGGACCGATCGCTCGACGGCGGTGCTGATGGGCGACGGCGCCGGGGCCGTCCTCTTGGAACCCACGGAAGAAGGCTCGGATGAAGGGATCTTGAGCGTCTACCTGGGGGCCGACGGCCGGGGGGGCGACCTCTTGATCCAGCCGGCGGGAGGCTCCCGCTATCCCGCCTCGGAGGAGACGGTCCGGCAGGGGCTCCACTACCTCAAGATGAACGGCCGGGAAGTCTTCAAGTTTGCCGTGCAGATCATGGGGGATGCGGCGGAGGAAGCCCTCAAGCGGGCCGGGCTCACCAGCGAGGACGTGGACCTCTACGTCCCGCACCAGGCCAACCAGCGCATCATCGATGCGTCGGCGCGGCGCTTCGGCCTCCCGGCGGAGAAGGTGTGGCTCAACATCGACCGCTACGGCAACACCTCGGCTGCCTCCATCCCCATAGCCCTGGCGGAGGCGGAGGCCCAGGGACGCCTGAAGAAAGGGGATATCGTCCTCCTGGTGGCCTTTGGGGGCGGCCTGACATGGGGTGCGGCGGTGGTGAGGTGGTCGTGAAGCTGGCGGCGCTTTTCTCCGGTCAAGGAGCCCAGAAGGTGGGCATGGGGAAGGATGCCTACGAGGCCTTCCCCGAGGCCCGGGAGATCTTTCAGCGGGCCGATGAGGCGCTGGGGTTTTCCCTCTCCAGCCTCATCTTCGAGGGGCCCGAGGAAAAGCTTCGCTGGACGGAATACACCCAGCCGGCCCTTTTGACGGTGGGCATGGCCCTCTACGCCATCTCGGCGGCGCGGGGGTTTCGCCCCCAGGTGGCGGCCGGCCTCAGCCTGGGGGAGTACACCGCAGCCGTGGCGGCGGGGGTCCTCTCCTTGGAAGACGGGGTGAGGCTGGTGCAAAAGCGGGGCCGCTACATGCAGGAGGCGGTCCCCGAGGGGAAAGGAGCCATGGCGGCCATCATGGGGCTTTCCGATGAGGAAGTGGAAGAAGGCCTCCAAGAGGTGAAGGAAGGGCTGGTGGTAGCGGCCAACTACAACTGCCCGGGGCAGGTGGTCATCTCGGGCGAAAGGGAGGCGGTGGAGCGGGCCGTGGAGATCCTCAAGGCCCGGGGAGCCCGGCGGAGCACCCTCTTGCCCGTGAGCGCCCCCTTCCACTCTCCCCTCATGGCCCCCGCCGCCCAGCGGCTGAAGGCGGACCTCATGGCCCTTTCCTTCCGGGATGCCGCCTTCCCCATCGTCTCCAACGTGGATGGCCAGCCCCGGCAAAAGGGGGAGGCCATCCGGGAGGCCCTTTTGCGACAGGTGGAGGCGCCCGTCCGGTGGAGCCAGGGCCTTTGGACCATGGAGGCCATGGGGGTGGAGGGCTATGTGGAGTTCGGCCCCGGGGGGGCGCTGGTGGGCTTTGTGAAGCGCACCCTTTCGGGAAGGCCAGCCCTGGCGGCGGAGACGGGGGAAAAGGCGGCCGCGTGGGAGGCTTGGGCAAGGGAGGTTTTTTCGTGAAGGACCTTTTAGACCGGGTGGCGGTGGTGACGGGAGGGTCCCGGGGCCTTGGGAGGGCCATGGCCCTTCGGCTGGCGGCGAAAGGAGCCAAAGTGGCCATCACCTACCGGGATCGGGAAGACGAGGCCCGGAAGGTGAAAGAGGCCATCGAGACGGCGGGGGGAGAAGCCCTCCTCCTCAAGGGGGATGTGGCCGAAGGCGATACGGCCCGCCAATGGGTGGACCAGGTGCTGGAGGCCTTTGGCCGCCTGGATATCTGGGTGAATAACGCCGGCATCCGGAGGGACCAGCTCCTTTTGCGGATGAAGCGGGAAGACTGGGAGGAGGTCCTGCGCATCAACCTCACGGGGGTGTTCCTCGGGTGCCAGGCGGCCCTTCGCCCCATGGTGCGCCAGCGCTTTGGCCGCATCATCAACATCAGCTCCGTCGCGGGCCTGGTGGGAAACGAGGGCCAAGGGAACTACAGCGCCGCCAAGGCGGGGGTGGTGGGCCTCACCCGTTCCCTGGCCAAAGAGGTGGCCTCCCGGGGCATCACCGTCAACGCCGTGGCCCCCGGCTTCATCGAGACGGATATGACGGCGACCCTGCCTTCTTCCGTCCGCGAGGCGGCGGAAAAAGCCATCCCCGCGGGCCGCTTCGGAACCCCGGAAGAAGTGGCGGAGGCGGTGGCTTTCCTGGCGTCGCCCCTTTCGGGGTACATCACGGGGCATGTGCTGGTGGTGGACGGAGGTCTCTCCGGGGCCTCATTCTGATGCAGGAAGGGAGGTGTGCCAGTGGCCGACGAAACCTTTGAGCGGGTGAAAGCCATCATTGTGGAGCAGCTGAACGTGGACGAAAGCCAGGTCCACGAAGGGGCCTCTTTCATCGATGATCTGGGGGCCGATTCCCTGGACATCGTGGAGCTCATCATGAGCCTGGAGGATGAATTCGAACTGGAGATCCCCGACGAGGATGCCGAAAAGATCGTCACCGTCGGGGATGCCGTCCGGTACATCAAGGAGCATGCCTGAAGGCGGGGCCCCCCCAAGGGGCCCCCTTTTGGGGCTAGGAGGGTTTTTCGTGCGCGAGCGGGAACCTGTGGTGGTGACGGGCCTGGGGGTGGTGAGCCCCCTGGGGACCGGGGTGGATCGGCTCTGGGAAAACCTTCTGGCGGGCCGTTCGGGGGTGGGTCCCATCACCCGGTTTGATACCCGGGACTTTGAAGTCCGGATCGGCGCGGAGGTGAAGGACTTCAACCCCCAGGACTGGATGGACCGCAAGGAGGTGCGGCGCCGGGACCGCTTCACCCAGTTCTTTACCGCCGCCACCCAGATGGCCCTTCAGGATGCGGGCCTGGAGTCCAAGGAGCTGGATCCCGCCCGGGTGGGGCTGGCGGTGGGGACGGGCATCGGGGGGATGGAAACCCTCTACGAGCAGATCCTGGTCCTCCTCGAAAAGGGGCCCCAGCGGGTGAGCCCCTTCCTGGTGCCCATGATGATCGCCAATATGGCGGCAGGGCAGGTGGCCATCGATTTCGGCTTTACCGGGCCCAACGCCACCTACGTCACGGCCTGCGCCTCCTCGGCCCATGCCGTGGGGGAGGGCATGCGGATGATCCAGCTGGGGCTGGCCGATGTGGTCATCGCGGGCGGGTCGGAAGCCGCCTTTGTGCCCATCACCATCGCCGGGTTTACCAGCATGAAGGCGCTGTCCACCCGGAACGACGAGCCCGAGAAGGCCTCCCGCCCCTTCGATGCCCAGCGGGACGGGTTTGTCCTGGGGGAAGGGGCGGCCGTCCTGATCCTGGAGCGCCTTTCCTTCGCCAAGGCCCGGGGAGCCCGGATCCGGGCGGAGCTGGCGGGCTACGGCATGACGGCCGACGCCTACCACATCACCCAGCCGGCGCCCCGGGGTGCCGGAGGGGCGGCGGCCATGCGCCTCGCCATGGCCGATGCGGGCCTGGGCCCGAGGGACATCCAGTACATCAACGCCCACGCTACTTCCACCCCTGTGGGGGACGTGGCGGAGACCCAGGCCATCCACGATGTCTTCGGGGATCATGCCCGGGAGCTCATGGTGAGCTCCACCAAATCCATGACGGGCCATCTTTTGGGAGCGGCGGGAGCTTTGGAAGCGGCCATCACCGTCCTCACCCTGGAGCATCAGGTGGTGCCGCCCACCATCAACTACGAAGTGCCCGATCCTGAGTGCGACCTGGATTATGTGCCCAACCGGGCGAGGCCGGCCCAGGTGGAGGCGGCCCTCACCAACTCCTTCGGGTTCGGGGGGCAAAACGCCTGCCTTGTCTTCAAGCGGTGGCGGGGGTAAGCCGTGGAAGAGGAAGCCTTTCGGGAAGGGCTCCGGGCCCTTTTGGGGGTGGAGCCGGGGGATCTTGGGCTCTACCGGCAGGCCTTCACCCATGCGTCCTTTGCCCTGGAAGAAGGCCTTCCGGTGGAGACCCATTCCTACGAGCGGCTGGAATTCTTGGGCGATGCCGTCCTCCAGCTGGCCGTCAGCCAGTGGGTGTATGAGCGCCATCCCCAGGCCCGGGAAGGGGAGCTGACCCGCCTGCGGGCGGCGGCGGTGCGGGAAGAGACCTTGGCGGCTCTGGGCCGGGACCTGGCCCTGGAGCGCTGGGCCCGCCTGGGGAAGACGGAGATTCAAGGGGACGAGCCCCGCCCCAAACTCTTGACCGACCTTCTGGAGGCCCTTCTGGGGGCCCTTTATCTGGACCAGGGATGGACCAAGGCGAGGGATTTCGTCTTTGGTCTCCTGGATCGCCATCCCCCGCGCTTGAGAGAAGAGGACAATCCCCGGGGGGAGCTGCAGGAACGGCTGCAGCGCATGGGGAAGACGGATATCCAGTACGTGGTGGTGGGGGAAGAAGGGCCGCCCCACCGGCCCCTTTTCACCGTGGAGCTGCGGGTGGAAGGGGAGCTTTTGGCGGTGGGGAAGGGGCCTTCCAAGCAGGCGGCCGCCCGGGAAGCGGCAGCGAAAGCGCTATCCCAGCTGACGGAGGAACAGCGTGCGCCTGAGACGCCTTGAGATCACCGGCTTCAAGTCCTTCGCCAAGCGAACCGTCCTGGAGCTGGAAGACGGGATTACGGCCATCGTGGGGCCCAACGGCAGCGGCAAGAGCAACGTGGCCGAGGCCATCCTCTGGGTCACGGGGCAGGTGCAGGCCCGCCAGCTGAGGGGCCAGCGCCAGGAGGATGTCATCTTTGCCGGGAGCGAACGCCTGCCGCCGGCCTCCTTCTGCGAGGTGGAGATCACCTTTGAGACGGGGGCAAAGGAGCGGACCGCCCTGGGGGCGGAGGTGAGCGTGGCCCGGCGGGTGGACCGGGCGGGCGGAAGCGAAGTGAGCTTGAACGGCCATCCTTGCCGGGTGAGGGATCTGGTCCTTCTCTTTTCGGGGACGGGGATCGGCTCCCATGCCTACGCCTTTGTGGGCCAGGGCCAGGTGACGTCGGTCCTGGAGGGAAAGCCCCGGGATCGGAAGGCCTTGGTGGAAGAAGCGGCGGGGGTGTCCCTTTACCGCCGTTACCTTGAGGAGATCCAAAAGCTCTTGGATCGGTCCCGGCCCCTTCTGGCGCGCTGGGAGGAGCGGCTTCGGGTTCAGGAAGAGGCCCTCCTCCCCCTGGAAGAGCAGGCCCGGAGGGCCCGCCTTTACCGGGAACTGAGGGAAGAGGTGCGGCGCCTTTCCCTGGGCCTCGCGAGGGGGCGGTGGGAACGCCTGGCGGCGGCCATGGGCCGGCTTCGGGAAGAGATGGAGGGGGTGGAAGGGGCTCTTTGGGCCCTGGAGGGGGAGCGGGCCCGGCTGGAGGCGGAAGAAGGCCGCCTGTGGGAAGCCCTCCAATCCCTCCGGCGCCGCCGGGATGAGGGGGAAGAGGCGAGGCGGCGCCTCTGGCGGGAGAAAGAGATGCTCCTCTCCCGCCTGGGGGAGCTGGAGCGCCAAGAAAAGCTCTGGGAAGAAGCCCTGGAGCGGGGAAAGGAGCGCCGGGCCGCCCTGGAGCGCATGAAGGCCCAGTGGGAAGCCCGCCTGGCGGAGGCGTCCCCCTCGCCGTCGGCGGGCCTGGAGGCGGATCTGGAGAAGCTAAAAAAAGAGCGCCAAGCCCTCTGGGCTCGCCGTCAGGCTTGGGAGCGGGAGCGAAAGGCGGCGGAAGAAGCCCTTTCGCAGGTGGAAACCCTTCTCCGGCGCCTGGAGGCCCTCCGGCGGGAACGAGAGGCCTTGAGCAACCGCCAGGCGGAGCTGGAGGCCCGCCTTTTAAAGGGAAAAGAGGCCCTCGAGGCCGCCCGAAACGCGCTGGAGGGGGCCCGCCGGGAACGCCAGGCGGCCCAGGAAGAAGAAGCCCGGCTTCAGCGGGAGCTTCTCTCCCTCACCCGGCAGCTGGGGCGGCTTCAGGGGGAGCGGGAGGGGTATCGGGCCCGGTCCTTTCTGGCCCAGGGGCCAAGGGCCCTTCTCCAAGCCCGGGATGAAGGCGTAAAGGAGCTCCAAGGCCTCTTGGGGACGGTGGCGGAGCTTTTGGAGGTGCCGCCCCATCTCCAGCGGGCGGTGGAGGCGGCCCTGGGCGGAGGGGCCGAATACCTGGTGGCCACCACGGGGGATGAGGCGGAAGCGGCCATCGGGTGGCTGAAGAAGACGGGCCGCGGCAGGGCCACCTTCCTCCCCTTGGATCAGGTGAAGCCCCCGCGCCTTCCCGAGGAGCGGGCCCTTTCCATGCCGGGAATCCTGGGATGGCTGGCGGAGAAGGTCGGGGGGAGGGCGGGGGCGGAGGCGGCGATTCGCCACGCCCTCGGAAGGACGGTTCTGGCGGAGGATCTTTCCTCGGCCCGCGCTTTTGCCCGGGCCACGGGGCAGCGCTACCGGGTGGTGACCCTGGAGGGGGACCTCATCTTGCCGGGGGGCGCCATGACGGGAGGAAGCCCCTCACCGGGGAGGAGCCTCCTCCAGCAGGTGGAGCGGATGCGGGAGCTGGAAGCCCGCTATGAAGGCCTGAAGGCCGAGGAGGAAGCCGGGCAAAAGGAGCTGGCAAGGGTTCAGGAGCGAAAGGGAAGGGCCCAGGTCCGGGAGGCCCAGGCGGAGGAGGAGGAGCGGGAAGCCCGCCGGAGCCTTTTGGAAGTGGAAAAGGAGCTCCACGCGGTGGCCCGCCAGGGAAAGGCCCTGGACGAGGAGGAAGGGGCCCTCCGGTCCCGGGGGGAAGGTTCCCTGGAAGACCGCCGCCAGGAGGCCCTTGGGGTCCTTTCCCGCCTGGACGAGGAGCGGCTCCGCCTGGAGGCGGAGACGGCGGAGCTGGAGGCGGCGTGGGAAAAAGCCCAGGAGGCTTTCCGGCAGCAGGAGCTGGCCCGCGAGAAGGAGCGCCTGGTGAGGGAAGAAGCCCGCTTCCGCCTGGAGCGGCTCCAGCAGGAGCTGGAGGAGGAAGAAGCCCGGGCGCGGGAGGCGGGGCGCCTTTTGGAGAAGGCGGCCCGGGAACGGGAAGAGGGGATGAGGGCCCTTGAGGAGAAGGAAGGGGAGCTCAAAACCCTGGAAGAGGGCCTAAAGGCGTGGGAAGGCTCCCTCGAAGAGGCCCAAAAGGCCCTGGACGAAGTCCGACAGGCAAAGATCCGGGCGGAAAAGGAAGGCCGCGCCTTGGAGGCGAGGAGGCGTCAGCTGGAGGGGGAGCTCATCCGGGGGGATGCGGAGCTTAGGCATCTCCTCTCGCGGGTGCGGGAAACCTTTGCCGTCGATGAACGGGAGCTTTCCCGGGTGGAACCCCTGGAAGGGGAGGAGCTGGAACGGCAGCTTCAAGAAAAACAAGAGGCCTTGCGGGCCCTTGGAGGCGTAGATGAAGGGGCCATCGAGGCCTTTGAGGTCCGCTGGCGGCGCTACCGGGAGGAAGCCTCTCGCTTTCAGGCCTACAAGGAAGGCCTGGGCCTTCTGGAAACCATGGCGGGCCGGTTGGAACGGGCGGTGGAAGAGGGATATCGGGAGACCCTTCAGCGGGTGAGGGCGCGCTTTCGAGAGCTCTTCATCCGGCTTTTTGGGGGCGGCCATGCCGATCTCCAGGAGGAGGAAGGGGACGAGGGCTTTTCCATCCTGGCCAGTCCACCGGGGAAGAAGACGGAGCGGCTATCCCTTCTTTCGGGGGGCGAGCGCTCCCTGGTGGCCATCGCCTTTCTCTTCGCCCTTCTCCTGGAGAACCCGCCGCCCTTTTGCCTTCTGGACGAGGTGGACGCGGCCTTGGACGAGGCCAACGTGGAGCGCTTCACCTATCTTTTGCGGGAGCTTTCGGCCCATACCCAGGTGCTGGTGATCACCCATCAGCGGGGTACCATGGAAGGAGCCGACCGCCTCATCGGCATCACCATGGGGGATTCGGGTGTGAGCCAGGTGGTGGCGGTGGAGCTGAGGCAGGAGGGCGATGGCGACCTTGTCTACGTGGATGGAAAGGCTGCGCCAGGGTTTGCGGAAGACCCGGGAGCAGCTGGCCGACCGGGTGCGGCAGCTGGTGGCCGGGAGGACCCTGGATGAAAGTCTTTACGAAGATCTGGAAGAAACCCTCATCCTGGCAGACGTGGGGGTGGTGGCCACCCGGAAGCTCTTGGAGGAAGTGCGCCGCCGGGTGAAGGAAGAAGGCATCCGGGACGGGAGTCGGGTGCCGGAGCTTTTGAAAGAAGCGGTGGAGGAGCTTTTGGAAAAGCCCCTTTCCGTGACGGATCAGCCCCTGGGGCTGGCCTGGCCGGAGGAGCCGCCGCTGGCGGTTTTGGTGGTGGGGGTGAACGGCAGCGGGAAGACCACCACCGTGGCTAAGCTGGCCCAGAAGCTGAAAGAGGCGGGCGAAGCGCCTCTTCTGGCGGCTGCTGATACCTTCCGGGCGGCGGCGGCGGAGCAGCTGGAGGTGTGGGGGGATCGCCTGGGGGTGCCGGTGATCCGCCAAAAGGAAGGGGCGGATCCGGCGGCGGTGGCCTTCGATGCCCTCCAGGCCGCCAAGGCCCGGGGGAAGACCGCCGTTTTGGTGGATACGGCGGGGCGCCTCCACACGGAATCCAACCTGATGGCGGAGCTGAAGAAGATCCGCCGGGTCATGGGGCGGGCCCTTCCCGGGGCGCCCCATGAGGTCCTTTTGGTCCTGGACGGGACCATGGGCCAAAACGCCCTCCAGCAGGCGCGCCTCTTCCACCAGGAGGTGGGGGTTACGGGGGTGGTCCTCACCAAGCTGGACGGGAGCGCCCGGGGAGGCGTGGCGGTGGCGGTGGCGGGGGAACTGGGGCTTCCCGTCCGCTTCGTGGGGGTGGGGGAAAAGGCGGAGGATCTGCAGCCCTTTTCCCCGAAGGAGTTTGCCGAGGCGCTTTTCACCTGATCAAGGAGAGGAACTTGACAGACCTTCTCCCCTTCTCCACAGTGAAAGGGGTAGGGATGGAGCCGTGGCGGAGCTGGATGTGGCGGACAAAGCCCTCCTCTTCGATACCTACGGAGCCCTTCTCACGCCCCACCAGCGGGAGCTCCTGGAGATGTACCAGGAGTGGGACTGGACCCTGGCGGAGGTGGCGGAAGAGAAGGGGACCAGCCGGCAGGCGGTCCACGACGCCCTGAAGCGGGCCTACGGGGCCCTTTTGAATTACGAGGAGAAGCTGGGCTGGGTGCGCCGGTACCGGGAGCGGCGGCGCCTCCTCATGGCCATGGCTAAGGAGCTCCAGGACCTGAAGGAGGCCCTGATGAAGGACCCTCCCCAGGTGGAAGGGGCGAAGGAGCACCTCCTTCGGGCCCAGAAGCACCTTTACACCCTCTTGCAGGAATGAGGTGGCCTTTTGTTTGAGAATCTGACGGCCCGGCTACAGGGGATTTTCTCCGGCCTTCGCCAGCGGGGAAAGCTCACCGAAGAGGACGTGAAGAAGGCCTTAAGGGAGGTCCGCTTGGCCCTCCTGGAGGCCGATGTCCACTTCCAAGTGGCGAGGGATCTGGTGGAGCGGATCCAGGCGAGGGCCGTGGGACAGGAAGTGATGGAGAGCCTCACCCCGGGGCAGCAGGTGGTGAAGATCGTCCGGGATGAGCTGCAGGAGCTTTTGGGAAGCTCTCAGGAGGCCCGCTTGAAGGGGCGGCGGGGGTTGGATCCTCTGGTGATCCTCCTCTTTGGCCTGCAGGGGGTGGGGAAGACCACCACGGCGGGAAAGCTGGCCTTCCACCTCAAGAAGGGGGGGCAGCGGGTCCTCCTGGTGGCGGCCGATCTGCAGCGGCCGGCGGCGGTGGAGCAGCTGAAGATCCTGGGGAAGAAAGAAGATATCCCCGTCTTTACCCTGGAAGGAAAGCCGGCGCCGGAGGTGGCCCGCCTCGGGGTGGAAGAGGGAAAGCGCAGGGGCTTCGATGCGGTGGTGGTGGATACCGCCGGGCGGCTCCACGTGGATGAGGAGCTTATGGCGGAGCTGGAGGAGGTGGCCCGCGCCACCCAGCCCGATGAGAGCCTTTTGGTGGTGGATGCCATGGCGGGCCAGGATGCCTTGAAGTCGGCCACCGCTTTTGCCGAGCGGCTTCCCCTGACGGGCTTTATCCTCACCAAGATGGACGGCGATGCCCGGGGCGGTGTAGCCCTCTCCCTGCGGGCGGTGGCCCAAAAGCCCATCAAGTTTGTGGGCACGGGGGAGGGCATGGGGGATCTGGAACCCTTCCGGCCCGAGCGGATGGCCAGCCGCATCCTGGGGATGGGGGATGTCTTGACCCTCATCGAGAAGGCGGAGGCAAGCCTCGATAAGGAGAAGGCGGCCCAGTGGGAGAAGCGCCTCCGGGAGGCGGAGTTCACCCTGGAGGATTTCCTCGAGCAGATGCGGGAGATGCGAAAATTGGGGCCTCTGGATCAGCTTTTGCGGATGATCCCCGGGTTTTCGGGGGCGGTGCCCCAGCTGGATCGGGAAAAGAGCGAAAAGGAGCTGAAGCACCTGGAGGCCATGATCCTCTCCATGACGCCTCAGGAGCGCCGGCGCCCCCAGATCATCGATGCCAGCCGCAAACGGCGCATCGCCCGGGGGGCGGGGGTGGACGTCCAGCAGGTGAACCAGCTCCTCAGGCAGTTCGAAGAGATGCGGCGGTTGATGAAGACCCTTTCCAAGGGCGGCATGAAAGGCAAGAAGCGGGGCCGGTGGGGCCTCTTTTGAAGGGGGGTGAAAGGCGCATGGCAGTCCGCATCAGGCTTCGGAGGATGGGGGCCAAGGGGCGGCCCTTCTATCGCCTGGTGGTGGCCGACAGCCGGGCCCGCCGGGATGGGCCCTTCATCGAAGAGGTGGGCTATTACGACCCGGTGGCCGATCCCGCCATCGTGGAAATCAAGAAAGACCGGGTGGAGGAATGGATCCGCAAGGGGGCCATTCCTTCGCCGACGGTAAGAAGCCTCCTCCGGAAAGCAGGAATTTCGGTGGGCAAGAGCTAATTGGTGGAAGACAAAGGAGGATGAAGCCGAGTGAGCCGCTACAGTGACCTGGTTGCCTTTGTGGCCCGCAGCATCGTGACCCGGCCGGATGAGGTGTCGGTGGCCGAAAGCCACGAGGGCGAAGAGATCCTGGTGAACCTCCGCGTCCATCCGGAGGATGTGGGCCGCGTGATCGGGCGGCAGGGCCGCACCATCCAGGCCATCCGCCAGCTGGTGAGGGCGTCGGCATCCCAGGACGGGAAGAAAGTGCGGGTCGACATCCCCGACGAGAAGTGAAGGGCCGGCCTCGCATCGGCCGGGTGGTGGCTCCTCACGGGCTGAGGGGAGCGCTGCGCTGTGACCTCGCCCTGGAGGAGGCCTTCGGCCTGCAAGGAAAGGCGGTCTGGCTGAAGGGCCAGGCGCGCCAGGTCCTGGGTGTGCAGCGTCTGGGCGGCTCCCGGTGGATCTTGCGCCTGGAAGGGATTGGGAACCGAGCGGAGGCGGAGGCGTTCCGGGGCGAGGATCTCTACCTGGCGTGGGAGGATCTTCCGCCCCTCCCCGAGGGAACCTTTTACGTGGGGGAAATCCTGGGCTTTGCCGCCGTGACGCCCGAGGGGGAGACCCTGGGCCAGCTGGTGGACGTCTGGCATCTGCCGGCCCACGATGTGTATGTGGTGGAAGGGCCCAAAGGGAGGCGGTTGGTGCCGGCGGTGAAGGCCATCATCCGGGCTTTGGATCGGGAGCGGCGGGTGATGGTGGTGGATCTTCCCGAGGAGGAAGCGTGACCTGAAGATCGATATCGTCACCATCTTTCCCGGTCTGGTGGAACCCCACCTGGCCACGGGCATGTGGCAAAAGGCCATCCGGGAAGGCCGGGTGGAGGTGCGGGCGGTGGATCTCCGGGCCTTTGCCCTGGACCGCCATGCCACCACCGACGATTACCCCTTTGGAGGCGGCCCGGGGATGATCATGAAGCCGGAGCCCTTGGGGCGGGCGGTGGCGGCTCTCAAAGGCGACGGGCCCGCCAAAGTGCTCCTCATGAGCCCCAAGGGGCGCCCGTTTCATCAGGCCATGGCCCGCCGGCTGGCGAAGGAAGAGCACCTCATCTTCCTTTGCGGGCGGTACGAAGGGGTGGATGAACGGGTGAGGGAGGCCTTGGTGGACGAAGAGATCTCCCTCGGGGATTTCATCCTGACGGGGGGCGAGCTGGCGGCCCTCGCCATGGCTGATGCCATCATCCGGCTCATCCCGGGGGTCCTGGGAGCGCCGGAGGGGCCCTGGGACGAATCCTTTTCCCGCGGGCTCCTGGAAGCGCCTCAGTATACCCGCCCCCGGGAGTGGGAGGGGCGGGCGGTCCCGGAGGTGCTCCTTTCGGGGGATCACGGGGCCATCGCCCGGTGGCGGAAGGAGATGTCCCTCTTGGAGACCATGAGGAGGCGCCCCGACCTTCTTGCCAAAGCCGATCTGGTCGAGGAAGATTACAAGGTACTGGCGAAGCTTCGCCTGGAGGAGGAACGGCGATGAACATCGTGGATCAGTTCCTGAGGGATCAGCTCCGGACCGATCTTCCGGAGTTTGGACCGGGGGACACGGTGCGGGTGTATGTGAAGGTGGTGGAAGGGGGCCGGGAGCGGGTCCAGCCCTTTGAAGGGACGGTCATCGCCCGCAAAGGTTCGGGGATCCGGGAGACCTTCACGGTGCGGCGGGTGAGCGCCGGCGTGGGGGTGGAACGGGTCTTCATGCTCCATTCGCCCCGCATCGAGAAGATCGAAGTGATCCGGCGGGGGGATGTGCGGCGGGCCAAGCTCTACTACCTGAGGGGGCTCAGCGGCAAGGCGGCCCGCATCAAGGAACAGCGGAGGGACCGCTGACGGGAAGAAGGGACCTGAGGTTGAACGCCACGCCCCCGCAGAAAAGCAGCCCCGGCCGAGCCGCGTGGGAAGTGGCCCAGGCCATCCTTTTGGCCCTGGTTCTGGCCCTTTTGATCCGCCATTACGTGGTGGAGTCCTTCGTGGTGGAAGGCCCCTCCATGGAGCCCACCCTCTATCCGGGGGAGAGGCTCCTGGTGGCGAAATTCGTGTACTATTTCCGGCCCCCCAAGAGGGGGGACGTGATTGTCTTCAAACCGCCCAAGAACACCGACAAGGATTACGTGAAGCGGATCATCGCCGTGGGCGGGGATACGGTGCAGCTGAAGCAGGGATATGTCTACGTCAACGGGGAGCGGCTGGATGAACCGTACGTGCGCTTCCGCTCCAACACCACGACGCCGCCCATCCGGGTCCCCGAGGGGACGGTATGGGTCTTGGGGGACAACCGGCCCGACAGCGAGGACAGCCGGGATTTCGGCGAGGTGCCGGTGAGCTCCATCCGGGGGGAAGCCGTCCTCATCTGGTGGCCCTTGAGCGCAGCCGCGGTGTTGCCGTGAGCCGGGGCTGGCTGAAGGGCCATATGGCCCGGCAGCTCCGCCACCTTCGCGCCTACCTTTCCCAGGTGGACCTCCTCCTGGAGGTGGTGGATGCGAGGGCCCCCTACAGCACCCGGGAACGGGATCTTTTGCGCTGGGCGGGAGATAAACCCCGCTGGCTCCTTTTGGGAAAGAAGGACCGGGTCACGCCCCCGGATCTGGAGCGATGGCGGCGCTTCTACGAGGCCCGGGGGGAAAAGGTGCTGGCCTTTGCCGCAGGACCCCGGACCGATGTGGGGGAAGTGCAAAAGGCCCTGGAGGAAGGGGTAAGGCAGCGCGGCAGCCCCCTTTCGGTGATGGTGGCGGGGATACCCAATGTGGGGAAGTCCTCCCTCATCAACGCCCTTTTGGGGAGGCGAAAAGCCGCCCGGGGGGCCAGGCCCGGCATCACCCGGGGTGCCCAGTGGATCCAAGGGGAAGGGATCCGTCTCCTGGACACCCCGGGGATTTTCTTTCCCCGGCACCGGAGCCCCCTTCACGCCCATAAGCTCCGGGTCTTGGAGTGCATCGGCGATGAGCTCTGGCCGGCCGAGGCGGCCGCTTTGTGGCTGGTGACGTACTTGGCGGAGCGCTATCCGCGGACCCTGGAGGTGGCCTTCGGCCTCTCCCGGGAAGAAGGAGAACCGGAGGATGTCCTCGAAGAGCTGGGGCGGAAGAAGGGGATGCTCCTTTCGGGCGGCCGGGTGGATCGGGAGCGGGCGGCTGCCTTCCTCATCCTGGCCTTCCGGGAAGGTAAGCTGGGAGACGTGATCCTGGAGGTGCCGGAGGATGTGGCCGGAGCGCCTGAGGATCGAAGGGGATCTATGGAGCCAGGGGTACCGCCTCGTGGCGGGCCTGGATGAGGCAGGGCGAGGTCCCCTGGCGGGGCCTCTGGTGGTGGCGGCGGTGATCCTTCCGCCGGAATGGCACCATCCTGAGATCCAGGATTCCAAGAAGCTTTCGCCCAAGGAAAGGGCTCGCCTGGCGGAGATCATCCGGCAGGCGGCCCTGTCCTATTCTTTGGTGACGGTGGCGGCCGACGTCATCGATACGGTGGGCCTCAGCCGGGCCTGGCATCAGGCGGTGCGGGCGGCGGTGCGGCGGCTTTCCCTGCCGCCCCAGGCGGTGCTGGTGGACGGCACCTGGAAGCCCGCCCTGGAAGTGCCCTTTTGGGCCATCCCCGGGGGGGACGACCGTTCCCAGACGGTGGCGGCGGCCTCCATCCTCGCCAAAGTCTACCGGGATCACCTTATGGCCCTTTACCACCGGCGCTGGCCCCAGTACGGCTTCGACCGCCACATGGGCTACGGGACCCGGGAGCACCGGGACGCCATCCGGCGCTACGGCCCGTCGCCCATCCATCGGTGGAGTTTTCGCTGGGAGGGCACCCTTCCTTCGTAGCCCCGGCCTTGGACCAGTTGGTGCCGATCCGAAACTCCATGGCTGGCCCTCTTCCAGCTGCAAGCGCACGATCTCCCGGTAAAGGCCCGGCCGTTGCATGAGCTCGTCATGGGTTCCCTCCTGGACGATCCGGCCCCGGTCCAGCACCAGGATCCGGTCGGCCATGAGGACAGTGGACAGGCGATGGGCCACCACAAAAGCCGTCCGCCCCTCCAGCGGCGCCCTCTGGAAAGGAGCCTGAGATTGCGATAGCTTAAGGCTGACGAGGAGGAGATGGCGACATGGCGCTGGAGATCACCAAGCCGGCCCTACAGCAGCTGAAGACCCTCTGGGAGAAGGAAGGGGACCCGAAGCCTTACCTAAGGATCCTCATCCAGCACCGCTGCCATTGCGGCAACGTCCACTTCGGCATGGGCTGGGACGACCGCCAGGAAGGGGACTGGGTCCTGGAGATGGAAGGCCTTCCCATCGCGGTGGACCCGGAGACCTATCCCTATCTGGAAGAAGCCCAGGTGGATTGGCTGGATGACGGGGTGCGCCAGGGGTTTGTGCTGAGGCGTCCCTCCAGCGGCGGGGGCTGCGGCTGCGGTGGGCACGGCTGACGAAAGTTCCAAGGAGAACACCGAAGGAAAGAAGGGCCAAGGGCGCACCTTCGATAGCGGCACCCTTGGCCTTTTGATCATGCTGGCCGGGGCAGCCATCGTGTGGAAGGCGCCGGTCCTGGCCGATATCTTTCATACGTCCCCTGCCCTTTTCGGGGCGGGAGGGGTTCTTCTCTCGGTCTTTGGCCTTTCGGTGCAGCGCCAGCGGCGCTGATCTTTCGCCCCTCGAAGAAATCCCCTATAATGATGATGTTGAGATTTTAGCAGGAGGTGGCGGATGAACCCCCTCTGGCGGATCTTGCGTTACATGAAACCCCACCGGCGCTACCTCATGGTGGCGGTGGGGGCTCTTTTGGTGGCGACCGCCATGGACCTGGCGGCGCCGACGGTGACCCGGTACGCCGTGGATTTCGTCCTGGGGTCGCAGCATTACCAGTGGCTGGGGTGGTTTGCCGCCGCCATCCTGGCGGTGGCGGGGATCAAAGGGACCTTTTGGTTCTTCCAGCGCTACTCCATGGCCTATCTGTCGCAGCGGGTCATCTTCGATGTGCGGGAAGATCTCTACGCCCAGCTGCAGCGCCTCTCCTTCCGCTTTTACGATCGGGCCCAGACGGGCCAGCTGATGAGCCGGGTGGCCCAGGATGTGGAGCTTTTGCGGCGCTTCATCGGGTTTGGCCTCCTGATGCTGGTGAGCCAGGGGCTCCTCTTTCTGGCCGTCCTCACCTATCTCTTTCTGCTGGATCCCCTCCTGACGGCCCTGGTGTTGCCGGTGGTCCCTCTTTTGATCCTCAACATCTGGCATTTCAACCGCACCGTCCGGCCCAAATACCAGGAGATCCAGCAGCGCCAGGCGGACATCACGGCGGTGCTGCAGGAAAACGTGGCGGGGGTTCGGGTGGTGCGGGCCTTTACGGCGGAAGATCATGAGATCCAGAAGTTCGACCGGGTGAACCGCGCCTACCTGGACCAGAACTTGGAGGCGGCTCGCCTTCGGGCTTTTTGGTTTCCCCTCATGAGCCTGACGGCCGATTTGGGGGTGGCGGTGGTGCTGGCGTTGGGGGGCTGGCAGGTGGCCCGGGGCGTCATCAGCTTGGGTTCCTTTGTGGCCTTCTTGCAGCTCCTGGGGATGCTCTTCATGCCCCTCCGGCAGATGGGCTGGCTGGTGAACATGGGGTCCCGGGCGGTGGCGGCCGGGGTGAGGATCTTCCAGCTGATGGACGAAAAGGCCGATGTGGTGGAAAAGCCGGGGGCCAAGCCCTTGCCCAAGGTGCGGGGGGAGGTCCGCTTCGAAGGGGTCTACTTCCGCTATCACGAGGATAGCCCCTGGGCGTTGGAGGGCGTCGATTTTGTGGTGCGGCCCGGGGAGACGGTGGCCCTTTTGGGAGCCACAGGCTCGGGGAAGACCAGCATCTTGCAGCTGATCCCCCGCTTTTACGACGTCGACCGGGGAGCCGTTCGGGTGGACGGCCACGACGTGCGGGATGTGAAGCTGGCCGATCTCAGGGGCCATATCGGGATCGTTCCCCAGGAGACCTTCCTCTTTTCCGCCACCATTGCGGAAAACATCGGGTATGGCCGCCCCGGGGCCAGCCGCGAGGAGATCATCGCGGCGGCCAAGGCGGCCCAGATCCACGATTTCATCATGTCCCTTCCCCAGGGGTACGACACCATGGTGGGGGAGCGAGGGATCGGCCTGTCGGGAGGGCAAAAGCAGCGGGTGGCCATCGCCCGGGCCCTCCTCCTCGACCCGGCCATCCTCCTCTTGGACGAGGCCACCTCCAGCGTGGATGCGGAGACGGAAGCCCTCATCCGTGAGGCCCTGCGGCGCCTCATGGAGGGGCGGACGGCTTTTGTGGTGGCCCATCGCCTGTCCACTGTCCTCATGGCCGACCGGATCCTGGTGCTGGACCGGGGCCGGATCGTCCAGGAGGGAACCCATGACGAGCTCATGCAACGGCCGGGCCTTTACCGGGAGATCGTGCGCTTGCAGCTGGAAGAGGGCCAGGCTCGGGCGGGGGGTATGTAAGGCATGTGGCAGCTGATGCACCAGAGCGGTGAACGGGCGCCCTTCAACTGGTCCACCTTCCGTCGGCTGGTGAGCTACCTGGCACCCTACAAAGGCCACGTGCTGGCGGCCGCCGTGGCCCTCCTGGTGGCCCAGGCGGCCCTCATGTTGGGGCCCTACATCACGGCGCAGGCCATCGACCGCTACCTGACCCCGGCCCTCGCCGCCAGGGAAAAAGGGCTTCCGGTGCCGGGGGGGACCTTAAGCGGACTTATCCTTTTGGGCCTCCTCTACTGGGGCCTTTCCCTTCTCTCGTGGCTGGGAAACTATCTCGAGATCTACTTCATGTCCTATGCGGGACAAAGGGCCATCTACGAGCTCCGGGACCGGATCTACCGCCATTTGCAGCGGCTTTCCTTCCGCTTCTTCGATCGGCAGCCCACGGGGGTCATCATGTCCCGGGTGACCAACGACATCAACACCATCGAGGAGATGCTGACCTCCAGCATCCTGACGGTCCTGGCGAGCCTTTTCAGCTTCACCTTCATCGTGGCCATCATGCTGACCATGAACTGGAGGTTGGCCCTGGCGTCCTTTACCGTCCTCCCCTTTTTGATGGCGGCCATCTGGTACTTCAGCGAAAGGGTGCGGGCGGCCTACGACCGGGTGCGCAACACCATCGCCCATGTCTACGCCAACCTCCAGGAAAGCATCTCGGGCATCAAGGTGACCCAGTCCTTTAGGCGGGAAGCGGTGAACCAGGAGCGGTTTTCCAGCGTCAACGAGCGCAATTTCCAGGCCAACATGCAGGCAGAAAGCTTGAACGCCGTCTTTATGCCGGTGGTGGACCTCATCGGGGCCATGGGCACGGCCATCATCCTCTGGTACGGCGGGCGCCTCGTCATCGGGGGCGATCTGGAGGTGGGGGTGCTGGTGGCCTTCCTCCAGTACATGGACCGCTTCTACCGGCCCATGCGGGAGATGGCCATGTTCTACAACCAGATGCAGGCGGCCATGGCGGCGGCCGATAAGGTGTTTGCGGTGCTGGATGAAGAGCCGGAGGTGAAGGATCCCGAGATGCCCTTGGTACTGCCGAAGGTGCGGGGGGACGTGGAGTTTGAGAACGTCCGCTTCGGCTACAAAGAGGGGGAAGAGGTCCTCCACGGCATCTCCTTCAAGGTGGAGGCGGGGCAGAAGGTGGCCCTGGTGGGCCATACGGGGGCCGGGAAATCCAGCATCATCAACCTGTTGGCCCGCTTCTACGATCCCTGGGAGGGCCGCATCCTTCTCGACGGCCATGATCTCCGGGAGTTTTCCCAGCGGGAGCTCCGCCGCCACATGGGGATCGTCCTCCAGGATACCTTCCTCTTCTCAGGGACGGTGGCGGAGAACATCCGCTACGGGCGGCCCGGGGCTTCCATGGAGGAAGTGGTGGCGGCGGCCCAAGCGGTGGGGGCCCATGAGTTCATCGAGCGGCTCCCCCAGGGATACGACACGGTGGTCCACGAACGGGGAAGCCTTCTTTCCGTAGGCCAGCGGCAGCTGGTGGCCTTTGCCCGGGCCCTTCTCCGCGATCCAAGAGTCCTCATCCTCGACGAGGCCACCTCCAACATCGACGTGGCCACGGAGCTCCTCATCCAAAAGGCCCTTCGCACCCTCCTCAAGGGAAGGACCGCCTTCATCATCGCCCATCGCCTCTCCACCGTGCGGGAAGCCGACCTCATCCTGGTGATGGAAAAGGGTTACCTGGTGGATATGGGGACCCATGACGAGCTTTTGGCCCGGCCTGGCCATTACCGCACCCTCCACGAAGCCCAGTTCAAGAGCGCCAGCCTTCTCGCGGGGAACTGATCAGGGGACGCCGTTGGGTTTCAGGGAAACCACCATGGGGCTGAATCCCCGCGGGGCCACCACCAGGAGCCAGCTCGAGGCCTGGGGGTCGGCTTCAAAGGTGAGGGTGGCCCGGAAGGTCTTTTGGGGCGCGAGGAGCCATGGGGTCCCCTTCCGGAGTTCCACCGCCTCCACCCGGTACACCTTTCGTTCCGACGGGAGCTGGCTATGGAGTTCAAAGCGCAGGACCTCCAGGAGATCCAAGGGGTCCTTCCCGCTGTTGGTCAAATCCAAGTCCACCGCCAGCCAGCGGGAGCCGGGATCCAGCTTTTCGGCAGGGCCGGCGGAGGTCCAGCGGGCGCCGCGGACCTTGAGGGTGAGGGGTCCGACGCCGCCGACGCCTCCCGGGGGGATCCAGTGGGCGGCGGCGAGGTTGGCAGCCTCCTCTTGGTCGATGAAGCTTCGCTCGACCACGGCGCGGGCCAGAGGGTCGGCGCCGCAGGCCGCCAGGACCAGAAACGGGGCTAGGATGAGGAAGGCTAGGACCTTTGGTTTCACTACCGTTCCCCACTTTCCGGTAGGTCTCAGTGGATGTGGCTGCAAGCGGATAACAATAGTCTTCTTGGCACCTTGGAAGAAATCCTTCCCCGTCCTCGGGGAGGGAAAGGCGGGGGCTCCGGCGAATCCAGAGGGTATGGTACAATATGGAAAAGACAGAGGTTTTCTCGCCTACCACGAAGCCGGCATCTTCTTACCCCGCCACTGGGCAAAGCTTATGGCCCGATACCCCGGAGGCATTCCCTTGGACCGAAAGCCTCCCTTCGACCCGGCGGAGCGGGGTATCCGGGTTCTCATCCGGGGGGAGGCGGGATACCCGGAAGGGTTCGACGATCTCCGCCACCTGGATCCCCGGGAAGGTCCGCCGGTCCTTTTGCAGATGCGGGGAGAGCTTTTCCCCGGAGAAAAATACGTGACCTTGGTGGGGGCCCGCCGGAGCGATCCTTCCACGTTGGAGCGGGCCCGCCGGTGGGCGAGGCGCCTGGCGGAAGAGGGCGTGGTGGTGGTGAGCGGCCTTGCCCGGGGGGTGGACGGGGCATGCCACCGGGGGGCCCTGGAGGGAGGCGGGCGGACGGTGGCCCTTTTGGGAAGCGGCCTGGGGTGCATCTATCCGCCGGAGCATGAGGAGCTGGCGGAGGCCATCGCCCAAAGGGGGGCCCTTTTGAGCGAGTTTCCTTACGGGATGAAGCCTCGGCCCTTCCATTTCCCCTTTCGGAACCGGCTTTTGGCGGCCTTCTCGCCGTTGACGGTGGTGGTCCAGGCCGGTGCCCAAAGCGGGGCCCTCCACACGGCGGAGTATGCCCAATCCCTCGGGCGAGGGGTGGCGGCCTTGCCGGGGCCGGTGGAGGATCCCCTTTATGAGGGGAGCAACCGGCTTTTGCAGGAAGGGGCGCATCCGGTGACGTCGGTGGAGGATATCCTTTTTCTCTGGCGGCTATATGCTGGGGGCAGGGAAAGGGATTGAACGGTTGTTCCCTTTCTTCCTGCCGACTATAATGCCCTAGCGAAATGGAGAGGATCGGGTGGCACGTCCTTTAGTCATCGTGGAATCGCCGGCCAAGGCGCGCACCATCGAGAAGTTCTTCAACCGCCGCGTGAAGGTGGTGGCGTCCATGGGCCATGTTCGGGACCTTCCCAAGAGCCAGCTGGGCGTCGATGTGAAGAACGGGTTTCAACCCCGGTACATCACCATCCGGGGTAAGGGTCAGGTGGTGAAACAGCTGAGGGAAGAAGCCAAAAAGGCGGGGAAAGTGTATCTCGCCACCGACCCCGACCGGGAGGGCGAGGCCATCAGCTGGCACCTGACCCAGGTTCTGGACCTCGATCCCCAATCGCCCCTTCGCCTGACCTTCCACGAGGTGACCAAGCCGGCCTTGGAAAAGGCCATGAAGGAGCCGCGGCCCATCGATATGCACCTGGTGGAGGCCCAGCAGGCCCGGCGGATCCTGGACCGGCTGGTGGGCTATGAGCTGAGCCCCCTTTTGTGGCGGAAGGTGCGGGGAGGCCTTTCGGCGGGCAGGGTCCAGTCGGTGGCGGTGCGCCTCATCGTGGAGCGGGAGCGGGAGATCGAGGCCTTTACCCCTGAAGAATACTGGACCCTGGAGGCGGAGCTTCAAGCCGGCGACCAGGTCTTTAGGGCCCGCTATCAGGGGGAAGGGCCCGAGAAGGACCGGCTTGCCAGCGAGGAAGCAGCCCTTTCCGTGGTGGAGGCGTGCCGGGGGAAGACCTTTTGGGTGCGGGAGGTGAAGAAAGGGCAGCGGCAGCGCCAATCGCCCCTCCCCTTCACCACCAGCACCCTCCAGCAGGAGGCGTCCCGGCAGCTGGGGTTTACCGCCCAGCGGACCATGCGGGTGGCCCAGGAGCTTTATGAAGGCCTTTCCTTGGGGAGCCTGGGCCACGTGGGCCTCATCACCTACATGCGCACCGACAGCACCCGGGTGGCGCAAGAGGCTATGGAGGCGGCAGAGAAAGAAATCCTCCGGCGTTTTGGCGGAGCCTACGTGCGTTTGAGGCAGGGGGGACGGGGCGCTCAGGATGCCCATGAAGCCATCCGTCCTACCCACGTGGATCTGGACCCTGACGCCATCAAGGAGCACCTCACCCGGGACCAGTACCGCCTCTACCGGCTCATCTACCTCCGGTTCCTGGCCTCCCAGATGGCGCCGGCCCGGTATGACACCATGACGGTCACCCTGGAAGCGGGGGAGACGGGCCACCTCTTCCGGGCTTCCGGGTCTCGCTTGGTGTTCCCGGGCTTTCTCGCCCTCTACCAGGAGGGGAAAGAAGACGACGAAAGGGACGAAGACGAGGTGAGCCTGCCGGCCCTGGAGGAAGGGCAGATGGCGGAGCTTTTGGATTTCTACCCGGAGCAGCACTTCACCCAGCCGCCGCCCCGGTACACGGAAGCCAGCCTCATCAAAGCCCTGGAGGAAAAGGGGATCGGGCGGCCCAGCACCTACGCCCCCATCGTGGAAACCATCCAGAAGCGGGGCTATGTCGTCAAAGAGCAAAAGCGCTTTTATCCCACGGAGCTGGGGAGGCTGGTGACGGAGCTCCTGGAGGAGCATTTCCCCAAGATCGTCGATGTGGATTTCACCGCCCGCATGGAGAGCCTCTTGGATCAGGTGGAAGAAGGGAAGGTCTCCTGGAAAGAGATCCTGGAGGACTTCTACCGGGACTTTGCCGAGGATCTCAAAAAGGCCGAAGCGGCCATCGAAAAGGTCCACCTGGAGGAAGAAGTCACCGATGAGCGGTGCCCCCGGTGCGGCCGGCCCATGGTGGTGAAGCACGGGCGGTTTGGGCCCTTCCTCGCCTGCTCCGGTTACCCCGAGTGCCAGGAGACCAAGCCCCTTTTGGTGAAGACCGGGGTGGCCTGTCCGAAGTGCGGCGGCGAGATCGTGGAGCGCCGCAGCCGAAAGGGGCGGGTCTTTTACGGATGCTCCAACTACCCCGCCTGCGACTTTGTCCTCTGGGACCGGCCGACGGGGGAGACCTGCCCCGTCTGCGGGAGCCTCATGGTGGAAAAGCGGGGTAGAGGCGGAAAGGTATACACTGTATGCAGCAACCGGCAGTGCGAGATGTCCCGGGTGCCGGGTAAGGGCAAGGCGCCGGTGGGGTGAAGGCCGTGGATGAAGCGTGGCGGTCCTTTGAGATGGTCCTCCTGGGGGAGCGGCAGCTCTCTCCCCACACGTGGGAGGCCTACCGCCGGGACCTCCTCCAGTTTTTCCGCCACCTGACGGGAAAGGAAGGCCTGCCGCCCCTGGAGGCGCTGGAGGGCCTGAAGGCGGAGGACATCCGGGGCTTTCTGGGAATGCTTCAGGAAAAGGGCTATAGCCGCCGGTCCATGGCGCGAAAGCTGGCGGCCCTCCGGACGTTTTTCCGTTTTCTTTTGCGGGAAGGTTTCCTCCGGGAAGACCCCACCCGGCTCCTCCATACCCCCAAGCTGGGACGGCCCCTTCCCCGCGTGCTGACGGTGAGGGAGGCGGCCCTTTTGGTGGAGGCGCCGGAAGGGGAGGATCCTTTGGCCCTTCGCGACCGGGCTCTTTTGGAAGTGCTCTACGGGGCGGGGCTGCGCATCGGGGAGCTGGTGCAGCTCAACGCCACCGACGCCGAAGCGGGGAAAGGCTGGTTGCGGGTCATGGGGAAGGGGAAGAAAGAGCGCCTTGTGCCCCTGGGAAGGCCGGCCCAAGAGGCCCTTTCCCGGTACCTTTTGGAAGGGAGGCCCCGGCTCCTTCGCCGCCCCGAGGAGGCCCTTTTCCTCAACCGGCGAGGAGGCCGCCTGACGCCCCGGGGAGTGCGGACCATCCTTTCCCGCTACGTCCCGGGGCTTTTTCCGGGGCGGCGGGTGACGCCCCATACCTTCCGGCACTCCTTCGCCACCCACCTCCTGGATGGGGGCGCCGATCTCCGGCTGGTGCAGGAGTGGCTGGGCCATGCTTCCCTTTCCACCACCCAGATTTACACCCACCTTTCCAGGGAGCGGCTGCAGGAGGTGTACCGCAGTGCCCATCCGCGGGCTTGAGGGAGGGGTTTCTCTGCGCCAGACGACCATCATCGCCGTCCGAAGGGATGGCCGGGTGGCCATGGCCGGCGACGGCCAGGTGACCAACGATGCCGAGAAAACCATCATGAAGAAGGGTGCCGTGAAGGTCCGGCGGGTGTACCGGGACCAGGTCCTCACCGGCTTTGCCGGGGCCACCGCCGATGCCATCACCCTCAGGGAGCGCTTTGAGGGAAAGCTGGAGCAGTACGGCGGGGATCTTTTGCGGGCGGCGGTGGAGCTGGCCAAGGAATGGCGGGGGGATCGGGTCTTGCGCCACCTCCAGGCCCTTATGATCGTGGCCGATCGCCAAAGGCTCCTGGTCATCTCCGGTGCGGGGGACGTCATCGAGCCCGACGACGGCGTGGCGGCCATCGGGTCGGGAGGCGCTTACGCCCTGGCGGCCGCCCGGGCCCTTTTGCGCCATACCTCCCTTTCCGCCGCCGACATCGCCAGGGAAGCTCTGGCCATCGCCGCGGAGATCTGCATCTACACCAACGACCACATCACAGTGGAGGAGCTGGGAGGATGAGGGAACACACGCCCCGTCAGGTGGTGGCAGAACTTGATAAGTACATCGTGGGGCAGGATGAAGCGAAGCGGGCCGTGGCCATCGCCCTTCGCAACCGGTATCGGCGGCGCCTCTTGCCCCCAGAGGTCCGGGATGAAGTCACGCCGAAAAACATCCTCATGATCGGCCCCACCGGGGTGGGGAAGACGGAGATCGCCCGGCGCATGGCCAAACTGGTGAAGGCCCCCTTTTTGAAGGTGGAAGCCACCAAGTTCACGGAAGTGGGCTATGTGGGCCGGGATGTGGATTCCATCATCCGCGACCTCACGGAGCTGGCGGTGCGGATGGTGAAGGCCGAAAAGATGGAAGCGGTGAAAGAAAAGGCGGAAGAGCTGGCCCAGGAGCGGATCTTGGAATACCTGAAGCCCTTGCCGGAACGGCCGCTGCCGCAAAATCCCTTTGAAGTTCTTTTGCGCGGGTCGGCGGGGTACCAGGAACCGGGCGAGTACGAGTATCAGCGGCAGCGGGTCCTGGCGGAGCGGGCGGAGCTCCGCAAAAAGCTCCTGGCGGGGGAGCTGGAAGGGGAAATGGTGGAGATCGAGGTGGAGGAAAACCTCTCCATGCTGGAGATCTTCACCGGCCAAGGGATCGAGCAGCTGGGGGTGAACCTCAAGGACGCCTTCGGGAACCTCTTTCCCCCCAGGAAAAAGAAGCGCCGCATGACGGTGGCGGAAGCCCGCCGGATCCTGGCGGCCCAGGAGGCGGAAAAGCTGATCGATGAAGATCAGGCCATCCAGGAAGCTATCCACCGGGTGGAGCAGGACGGCGTGGTTTTTATCGACGAGATCGACAAGATCGCGGGAAGGGATCAGACGGTGGGCCCCGATGTGTCCCGGGAAGGGGTGCAGCGGGATCTCCTTCCCCTGGTGGAAGGGAGCACCGTCATGACCAAGTACGGCCCCGTGAAGACGGACCACATCCTCTTCATCGCCGCCGGCGCCTTCCACATCTCCAAGCCTTCGGACCTCATCCCCGAGCTGCAGGGGCGCTTTCCCATCCGCGTGGAGCTCAGCCCCCTCACCCGGGCTGATCTTCGCCGCATCCTCTCGGAGCCGGAGAACAGCCTGGTGCGCCAGTACCAGGCCCTTCTTGCGGCCGATGGGGTAAGGCTCCAGTTCACCGAAGATGGCCTCGACGCCATCGCCGAATTCGCCGAGATGGTGAACCAACAGACGGAGAACATCGGAGCCCGGCGGCTCCACACCATCATGGAAAAGCTTCTGGAGGACATCTCCTTCCAGGCTCCCGAAGAAGGCGGCGATGTGGTCATCGATCGGGCCTACGTGGAAAAGCGCCTGGCCAGCCTGGTGGAGGACCGGGATCTCAGCCGCTACGTCCTTTAGGCTTCTTCCGGCAAAGGGCGAAAGCCCGCCGGAACCCCCGCGAAGGCAAGGGAGCTGCCCGGGGGGCGTTTTGGGTCTAGAGGCTTTCGGCCGACGGGGACCTTTCCCGCCCATATCCCGAGCCGATCTAACCTTTTGTGGTTGGCGTAGAGATGCCTCAGCTGAAGGCCGCCGGCCCAAAGGAGAAGGGGTGCCGCCTCCGGCTGGGCCGTGTCATGGCCCCGTGGGCCGCCACCATGATCCCGTTGGCAGGCGGCATTGAAGGAGATATCCACGGTCGAGGATTTCCTGCCGGTCGGGGGGCAAGGTGCTGGATGTGGTCTATGCCTTCTCCATCTTGGAAGCCCAGCCCTTGCCACCAAGGTGCGAGGAGAGGCTTTGGGAAAGGCGTCTGAATGAACATGGGGTAAAGTTGGGGTGTCGAGAAAAAAAGTTTCTTATCGGAAGAAGGAGTTTGAAAGTTAATAGAGAATAGCTGGAATCCCAGGGAGAGTAAGACCAAGGTCCTGGGACGGGCCGAGGTCGTTGACAACTTCCAATAGGTTCCGAAAGGGCAAACCCGCCGAAAGGCGGGGACGCAAAGCTACGGGTCCTCGCCGGCCATGGCCGGCAGGACCGCCGGGCTGCCGAAGAACCATTCCTCGAATGGTTTCCCGTGCTTCTTGCGCCCCTCGCCGTGCCCGGCGGGGGGCGTTTTTTGTCGAAGGAGAGGAGGGATTCCGTTGGAGATCCGGGAGGTCACCCATCTGGAAGCGGCCCTTAAGGTTTTGGGAGAACGGCAAAAGCTTTTGGCCCACAACCTGGCCAACGTCGATACCCCAGGGTACCGGCGGGTGGATGTGGATTTTGCCGAAGCTTTCGAGGCGGCCCTTGCCGGAAAGAGCATCCCCTATCACCGGGAGGCGGCCACCTTCTACAAACCCGACGGAAACGGCGTGGATGTGGACAGCGAGATGGCCCTTTTGGCGGAGACCACCCTCCACTACCAGTCGGCGGCCCAGATGCTGAGCCTGGCCCTGGGCCGCTACCAGACGGCCATCACGGGGAGGAGTCGCTAGGATGTTCGACATGCTCAACATCAGCTGGAGCGGACTTTCGGCCCAGAGGTTCCGCTTGGATGTGGTGGCGGAGAACCTGGCCAACATCCACAGCACCCGGACGCCTCAAGGCCACGCCTACTGGCGGCAGGTGCCCATCTTCCAGGAGGCGGGGGGCCTTCGGGGTGTGAAGGTGGTGGGTCTCGCCACCGATCCCCGCCCGGGCCCCCGGGAATATCAGCCGGGCCACCCCGATGCCGACGGCGACGGGTACGTGCAGCTTCCCAATGTGGATCCCACGGTGGAGATGGTGAACATGCTGGCGGCGGCGCGGGCTTACCAGGCCAACGTGACGGCCTTTGAGGCCGGAAAATCCATCTTCAAGGCAGCCCTGGAGATGGGGCGGAGCTAAGAAGGAGGTCATGGCATGGCAGGTATCCTTCCCCAGTTTCCCATCCTTCCTTCCCAGCCCGGGAGCGCCGGGGGGGTGGGGATGCCCCGGGAGAAGAAGGGGGCGGGCGAAGCCTTCCTGGAGGAGCTGAAGAGCGCCCTTTCCGAGGTGGATCGGTACCAGAAAGAGGCCCTGATGGCAGGGGAGGCCCTCTCCCGAGGCGACCTCCAGGATGTGGCCCAGGCCATGGTGGCGGCCCAGAAGGCCCAGCTGGCCTTGAGCCTGACGGTGGAGGTCCGCAACCGGGCCATCGAGGCCTACCAAGAGATCATGCGGATGCAAGTGTGAGGAGGTCCTAAGGGATGCCGGGGTTGGACCGGCTCAAGGATGTGTGGCAAAGGGTCAAGCCTTCCCAGCGCCTGGCGCTCTTCTTCGTAGGAGGAGGGCTCATCCTGGCCCTTTTGGTCTACACCCTCTTTGCCCGCCAGAACCAGGAGTTCGTCCCCCTCTTCAGCGACCTTCAGCCTGCCGATGCGGCGGCGGTGGTGGCGGCCTTGGAGAGCCGCCACATCCCCTACCGGCTGGATCAGCAGGGGCAGACGGTGCTGGTGCCCAGCCAGGATGTCTACCGGCTTCGCCTGGACCTGGCGGCGGAGGGGATCCCCCATTCGGGGCGGGTGGGGATGGAGATCATGGATCGCCTGAGCCTCACCAGCACCGACTTTGATCGCCAGGTCAGCCTCCTCCGGGCCACCCAGGGGGAGCTGGAGCGAACCCTCTCCCAGATCCAGGGGGTCCGCCAGGCCCGGGTCCACATCGTCATGGGGAAGAGCTCGCCCCTGGTGGGGGAAAGCATCCCCGCCAGCGCCGCCGTCCTTTTGGAGATGCAGCCGGGCCAGACCGTCACCCCCAAGCAAGTGCAAGGGATCATCCACCTGGTGGCCGCCAGCGTGCCGGGCCTCCAGCCGGAACATGTCACAGTGGTGGACCAGTACGGCCAGCTCCTCTCGGCGGCCGCCGGAAGCTCGGTGGATTTGGCAGGGGCCGACCACTACCTGGACCTCCAGGCCCGCTTTGAGCGGGATCTTCAAGAGCGCTTGCAGGCCTTTCTCACCCAGATCTTCGGGCCGGGGCAGGTGGTGACCCAGGTGTCGGCCCGCCTCAACTTCGACAAGGTGACCACCGAAGAAGATCTCTTCACCAACCCCGGCGACGGGCAGCAGGGCCTTTTGCGCCAGGCCAACGAGTACCGGAAGGAGGTGGTGGGGGAAGGGCCCCAGGGGGGTGCCCCGGGGGACAGCAATTTCCCCACGGCCCCTCCCTTTGTGGCGGGGAGCGGCGCCACCCGCACCACGGAAGAAAACCTCCAGCACACTTACGAATACAACCGCACCCACACCGTGACCCAGGTGGCCCCGGGGACGGTCCGCCAGCTGCAGGTGGCGGTGGTGGTGGCCAAGCCCCTCACGGCGGAGCAGCAGGCCCAGCTGCAGCAGCTGGTGGCGGCGGCGGTGGGGACCGACCCCGCCCGCAACGATGTGGTGACGGTCACCAGCATGCCCTTTGACCGCTCGGTGCTGGACCAGTTTCCCCCGGAGGAGCCCGTGCCTTCGCCCCAAGGCATCCCGCCCCTCTACCTCTACGGGGGCGCGGGGGCAGCCCTTCTCCTCCTCGTCGTCCTGATCCTCTGGATGAGGAGGCGGGCCCTCGCCCGGCGGCGGAAGGAGAAAGAGGCGGAAGAAGAGCTCCGCCTCCTGCAGGAAGAGATGCAAAAGAACGGCCGGGCCCGCTCCATCCCCACGCCGACGGTGGATGAGGACCTCAAGCGCCTCGCTCGGGAGCACCCCGATCTGGTGGTCCGGACCCTTAGGGCCTGGATGATGGAGGAGCGATCCTAATGAGCGTGCAGGAAAGGCTCATGCAGCGACCGCAGCTGAGAGGCCGGCAAAAGGCCGCCATCTTCCTCATCAGCCTGGGGCCGGAAGCATCGGCGGCCATCATGAAGAAGATGAGCGACGAGGAGATCGAGGCCCTCACCCTGGAAATCGCCAACATCCAACGGGTGGATCCCCAGGTGCGGGAACAGGTGCTGAAGGAATTCCACGATCTCGCCCAGGCTCAGGCGTACATCGACAAGGGCGGGGTGGAGATGGCGAAGGAGATCCTGGAGCGGGCCTTGGGCGTGGCCCAGGCCCAGGAGATGCTCAAGCGCCTCACGGCATCCCTTCAAGTTCGCCCCTTCGATTTCATCCGCAGGACCGACCCGTCCCAGATCATCAACTTTTTGCAGCAAGAGCATCCCCAGACCATCGCCCTCATCCTCTCCTACCTGAATCCCGAGCAGGCGGGGCAGGTCCTCTCCAGCATGCCGGCGGAAAAGCAGAGCGACATCGCCCGCCGCATGGCCCGCATGGATACCACCTCGCCGGAGATGGTGCGGGAGATCGAGAAGGTCCTGCAGGGGCGCTTTGCCCAGCTCATGACGGAAGGGTCGCAGCGGGTGGGGGGCGTGGACACGGTGGTGGCCGTCCTCAACCGGGTGGACCGGGCCACGGAGCGGACCATCCTCCACTCCCTGGAAGAGACGGACCCGGAGCTGGCGGAGGAGATCAAGCGGCGCATGTTCGTCTTTGAAGATCTGGTTCTCTTGGACGATCGGGCCATGCAGCGCGCCCTCCGGGAGATCGATCTCCAGACGGATCTTCCTCTGGCCCTCAAGGTCGCCAGCGAGGAAGTCAAGACCCGGATCCTGCAGAACCTTTCCGAGAGAGCCCGGCAGCACCTGGAGGAGGCCATGTCCTATCTGGGCCCGGTCCGCCTGAAGGAAGTGGAAGAGGCTCAGCAGCGCATCGTCAATGCCGTGCGGGCCCTGGAGGAAGCCGGGGAAATCATCATCAGCCGGGGGGGTAAGGATGAAGTGGTGGTTTGAAGGGGCTCCTTCTCCGGGGACTCTCTCCCAGCCGGCCTGGCCCTCCCTGGAAACCGTCTTCGCCGAGGAAGGGCAGGAGCGGGCGAAGGTGGATCCCGTGGAGGTGGCCCGGGAAGAGGGGCGCCAGGAGGGAAGGCGCCAGGGTTACCAGGAGGGCTATGCCGCGGGGGTCCAGCGGGGGCAGGAGGCCCTCCGGGAGGCGGAGGCCATGAAAGAAGCCCTTTTGCGGAGGGAGAAGGAGCTCCAGGAGCGCTTCCGGGGGCTTTCCGAGGAGCTGGAGAAAGCGGCCCTGGAATGGGCCCTCGCCCTGGCGAGGGCGGTGGTCCTGAGGGAACTTCGGGATCCCGCCCAGGCGGTCCTGGAGGAAGCCCGGCGCCTCCTGGAGGGCGGGGAGGCCGATGAAGCGTGGGTCTCCCCGGAGGATTACGAGGCCGTGAAAGGGGCCTGGACCTGGTCGGTGCCCCTAAAGGCGGAGGATCCCGTGGCCCGGGGCGACCTTTGGCTCTGGAAAGAGGGAGAGCTCCAGCTCTGGGGAGCGTCGCGCCGCTGGCGGCAGCTGGTGGCCCTCTTGGAAGAAGAGCTGCGGCGGGAAGCCAAGGAGGTGGAGCCGTGAGGACGGGGAGGGCGGTGGAGGGGGCCATCCAGCGCCTCCAGCCCTACGGGCGGGGCGGCCGCATCCGGGAGGCCGTGGGCCTTCTCCTGGTGGCGGAGGGGTTGGTGGCGTCGGTGGGGGAGGTGGGTCTCCTCCACCTTCCCTGGGGGGAGGTGCCGGCGGAAGTGGTGGGCTTCCGCGGCGAAGACGCCCTCCTCATGCCCCTGGGGGAGGTGAAGGGGGTCCAGCGGGGCGCGTTGGTGGAAGCCCTCCAGCAGCCCCTCAAGGTGGGAGTGGGCCCCGGCATGGTGGGGCGGGTGGTGGGCCCCCTGGGGGAACCCCTGGACGGGGGGCCCCTCTGGGAGGTGGCGGAGGAGAGGGTATTGGAGGGGGAGGCTCCGGCGGCCCTGGAGCGGGCTCCCATCCGGGAGCGGCTTCTTACAGGGGTGCGGGCCATCGATCACCTTCTCACCCTGGGGAAGGGGCAACGGGTGGGCATCTTTGCCGGCAGCGGGGTGGGGAAGAGCACCCTTTTGGGGATGATCGCCCGGCGCAACCAGGCGCCGGTGACGGTGGTGGCCCTCATCGGGGAGCGGGGCCGGGAGGTAAGGGAGTTCCTGGAAGAGGATCTGGGGGAGGAGGGGCGGCCCAAGTCGGTGGTGGTGGTGGCCACCTCGGATCAGCCGGCCCTTTTGCGCATCAAGGCGGCCCACACCGCCACGGCCATCGCCGAGTACTTCCGGGATCAGGGCCAGGATGTGGTCCTGATGATGGATTCCCTCACCCGGTTCGCCATGGCCCTTCGGGAGGTGGGCCTGGCGGCGGGGGAACCCCCCACCACCCGGGGTTACACCCCCAGCGTCTTTGCCGCCCTTCCCCGGCTGGTGGAGCGGGCCGGGCCGGCGGGCAAGGGGAGCATCACCGCCTTTTACACCGTCCTCGTGGAAGGCGATGACTTCCAGGAGCCGGTGGCCGATGCGGTGCGGGGCCTTTTGGATGGCCACATCGTCCTCTCCCGGCGCCTCGCCCAGGAGCATCACTACCCCGCCATCGATATCCTCGAAAGCCTGAGCCGCCTCATGCCCAAGGTGGTGGGGGAAGAGGAGCTGCGGTGGGCGGGGGAGGCCCGCCGGATCCTCGCCACCTACCGGGATGCCCAGGACCTCATCCATATCGGCGCCTACCAGCCGGGGCGAGACCCGGAGATCGATCGGGCCGTGGCCCTTCGGCCCCGCTTGATGGCCTTCCTCCGCCAGGGGATCCATGAACCTCCGGGGACCGAGACCCTCGCCCAGGTGCTGGGGGAGGGACGGCCGTGAAGGGCGGGGAGCGGTGGCGACGGCTGCAACAGATGGCTTCCCTCCGGGAAAAGGTGGCGGCCCACGACTTCCGGGCGGCCCTCGCCGAGGAACGGGAGGCCAAGGAGCTTCTCGAGGAGGGGCGGGCCCGGGTGCGGGAGGAGGAAGCCCGCTGGAAAGAAGGCCTTTTGAAGGGCGCGGGAAGGGAGGAGCTCCTCTGGATCTGGCAGGGGGCCGAAGGCGCCCGGAAGGCGGAAAAGGCCCTCTTCCTGGAATGGCGGGCGCGGGAAGCCCTGCGCCGCGAAAAGGAGCGCCGTTTCCAAGAGGCGCGAAGGGACCTTCGGACCTATGAGCGCCTGGCGGAGAAGGCCGAGGCGGAAGCCCAGAAAAGGACCCGTGACCAAGCCCAAAAGGCCTTGGATGAAGCAGCCATCCTTCGCTGGAAAGGAGGTGATGCCTAGATGAAAGTGGCCATGATGATGCCCGCCGGGGGGGAGGGGCTTCCCCAAACCCAGGGAAAGGAAGAGTCTTTCCCCGCCGCCGACTGGCTGGCCGCCCTTCTCCTCGCCCTCTTCGAGGGAAAGGCTCCCCTCCCCGGGGTCCGGCGGGGATGGGCGGGGGAACCCCTTCCGCCGGGTTTGGCGAAGGTGGTGGAGGCGAAGGCCTTCCCCCTGGCGGAAGGCGCCGCGGCGTCCCCTTTGGAGGCGGGTGGCGAGGGGCAGGTGGAGGGAGCTCCCGGCCTGACCCTTCCCCTTGGGGCGGATGAAACCCAAGGGCCGGAGGCCCGGGGAGGAAGGGTACCCTCTGCCCCAAAGGAAGGACCTCCATCTTTCCCTTGGCAGCCGGTGACGGTGCCGGCCCGTGGGGAAACGGGGGACAAGCCCTCCCTCGACCTCGCCCTTCCCGGAAAGGGAGCCCTTCCCATCCTTCCCGCCCCCGGGAAGGAAAGGCAGGGCCAAGGGGAAGAGAAACCCCTCCACCCGCCGGGGACCATCACCCTTCCCGTCATCCGGGGGCCGCTCCTTCCTCCCGAGGAAAGCCTCTCCTCGAGGAGTGGGGGGAAACCCCGGGAAAAGGATGGGCTTTTCTCGGGGGACCCCGCCGGCGGGGGAACGCCCCCTCCGCTTGTCCTTCCGCAGGGGATGCGCTCCCCATCGTCTCCGGGAGCCGGAAACCCTTCCGTTCCGGAGGCGGTGCGGCCGGAGATGCACCTTGAGGAGCCGGAAGTCTTCTCTTCGGGGGTGGTCTCCCGAGGCGAGGGCCATGCCTGGCGGGGGCAGGTGGACGCCGGCCACCTCGGGACCCTGGAGATCCAGGTGGAGGTCCGGGGGGAGAGGGTGGGAGCCCGCCTGGAAGGCCACGCCCAGGCTCTCCAGTGGCTGCGGGATGCGGTGAAGGAGCTGGAGGCGGGCCTTCAGCACCGCGGGCTTTCCCTGGCCCACGTGGAATGGGTTCCTCAGGGAGGGGGGAGTTCCCCCGGATCGGGAGGCTTTAGCCCCTCAGGGGGGATGCCCTTTCACCACGGCGGGGAGGCCTTTGGAAGGGGAACCTCGGGCGAGGGGTTTTCCCAGCCGCGCCGGCAGCCGGGCCGGAGGGAAGGCCAAGAGTGGCAGATGTAAGGAGGTGATGGCGTGGACGTGACGGCCGTCGGGGGTGGAGGCGGCGTCAAGCCGGGAGATGTGGGGGATCGCCTGGCCAAGATGGGGAGCGACACCTTCATGCAGCTCCTGGTGGCGCAGCTCAAGTACCAGAATCCCCTCCAGCCCCAGAACCAGATGGACTTCGTCAACCAGCTGGCCCTTTTCAGCATGATCGAGCAGCTGCAGGCCATCCGGGAGGAGCTTCGGGCCCTGCCGGAGGCCCTTCAGAAGGGAGGCGCGGGGGATGGCGGCGGGACCCCTCAAGGGGATTGACGGCGGGGCGAACCTAAGGCCCCTTGGCGAACGTCCCAGGGAACCCTCAGGGGAGGGCTTCCGGGAGGTCTTCGACCTCACCCTCTCGCGCCACGCCCAAAAGCGCCTGGCCCAGGCGGGCATCGACCTTCGGGGGGTGGAAGGGGAAGCCCTTCGGGGGGCCTTTGAGGAGGCCCGGAAGAAAGGCGGAAGAGAAGCCCTTCTTCTCACGGACCGGGCCGCTTACATCGTCCATGTGCCGGAAAAGAAGATCATCACCGCCATTCCACCCGAGAGGTGGCAAGGCGGCGTCTTCACCCATATCGACACCGCCGTGATCTGGCAGGGAGGGCGGCCGGGCCGCTCGTCGGAGGCCGCCTCCATCAATGAAAGGGAGGGTTCGTCATCATGATGCGGGCGCTATATGCGGGCGTTTCGGGGCTGCAAAACCATCAGCTGCGGATGGACGTGGTGGCCGACAACATCGCCAATGCCAACACGGCGGGCTTTAAGGCCAGCCGGGTGACCTTTGCCGAAACCATGGCCCAGACCCTCCGGGGGGCGGGGGCTCCCCAGCGGGGCATCGGGGGCACCAATCCCCTGCAGGTGGGCCTGGGAGTGCAGACGGTGGCCATCGATACGGTGGCCACCCGGGGTAGCGCCGAGATGACCGGGGTGGGCACGGACCTCAGCATCGAGGGCGAAGGGTACTTCATCGTCGAAGGGCCGGGGGGCCGCTTCTACACCCGGGCGGGAGCCTTCCGGTTCGATGCCCAGGGGAACCTGGTGAATCCCGACGGGTTTAGGGTCCTGGGATGGATCGCCGACAGCCGGGGGAACATCGCCCAGGGGGTGGGGGACTTGAAGCCCCTTCAGGTCCAGCTGAACCAAGTCCTTCCCGGCCAAGCGTCCACCGCCATCGATGTCCTGGGGAACCTGGACGCCCGCTCCAAGCCCGGGGATACCTTCACCATGTCGGTAGCCGTCACGGACTCCCTGGGGGCCACCCATGTCCTCCTGGTGGAGTTCACCGCCGGGGCCAACCCCGGGGAATGGGACGTGACGGTGAAGGACGGCGGGGGGAATGTCCTGGCGCAAAGCGCCAATCCCCTCACCTTTGACAGCAGCGGGGTTCCCACCGCCAACACCACCCTCACCTTCACCTTCAATCCCCCCGGGGGAGCGGCGGCCATGAACCTCAAGCTGGATCTGGGGTCCCTGCGGCAGATGGCCATGGCGACGGACCTCTTCGGCCGCTCCGACGGATACGGGCCGGGCCAGCTGACGGCGGTGACCATCGATCACGGGGGGACCATCCGCGGGAGCTTCTCCAACGGCCGCACCGCCGTCTTGGGGCAGATCGCCCTCGCCCTGTTCGCCAACCCGGCGGGCCTGGAGCGGCAGGGCGGAAGCCTCTTTGCCGAGACGGCCAACTCGGGCCGGGCCGATATCGGGGCGCCGGTCACGGGGGGGCGGGGCGGCATCCTCCCCGGGACCTTGGAGATGTCCAACGTGGATCTGGCCCGGGAGTTCACCACCATGATCACCACCGAAAGGGGCTTCCAGGCGAACGCCCGGGTCATCACCGTGGCGGACGAGATGCTCCATGAGCTGGCCAATCTGAAGCGATAGAGGCGGAGGGGGAAAGGCCTTTTTGGGCCTTTCCCCCATCCCGCGTAGGGAGGGTGGCGATGGATACAGGGAAAGGGATCCTGGCGGCGCTGGTGCTGGTGTTGGTGCTCCTCATCCTTCTGGGCGGAGGCTTTGTCTGGTTCCAGATGCAGGGAAAGGAGCTGAAAGAGCCGCTGCCGGTGGAGGTGGACATGGGGGAGTTCACCACCAATTTGGCCGATACCGAGCGGACCCGGTACATCCAGACCCAGGTAACCCTTTTGGTTCAAGGGATGGGGATTCAAAAGAAAGTGGCGCAAGAAAAGGCCGCCCTTCGGGATGCCATCAACAGCACCTTGCGGAGCTTCACCTCCGCGCGCCTCCAGACACCCCACGGGGAAGACGAGCTGAAGGCGGCCCTGAAGGCGGCGGTGGAAGGCATCCTGGGGCCCGGCACGGTGCAGAAAGTCTACCTGCCGCGGCTGGTCATCCAGTGAGGGGAGGGAGAGGCGTGAAGGTCCGTCCGGGAGGTACTGTCCGTCCTTACAACTTTCGGGCGCCCGACAAGTTTTCCAAGGATCAGCTGAGGACTATCCTCATGCTCCACGAGAGCTTTGCCCGGGGGGCGACCACCATGTTCTCCGCCCACCTCAGGTCCTGGGTGGAGGTGCGGACCGTCACCGCCCTGCAGATGACCTACCGCCAGTTCAGCCAGGAGCTGGGGGAGGCCAGCATCCTGGCGGTGATCTCGGTGCCGCCCCTTCCCCAGCGCATGGGCTGGAGCCTCGATCCCCGGCTGGCCCTCTACATGCTGGATCGGCTGTTGGGGGGACCCGGCACGGTGCCGGCGGAGGGGCGGCCCCTCTCGGACATCGAGGAGGTGGTGGTGCGGAGGATCCTCCAGAACATGATGGCGGCCTGGCGGGATGCCTGGAAGCCGGTCCTTTCGGTGACGCCCAAGGTGGAAGCCTTGGAGACCAATCCCCTTTTCGCCCAGCTGGCGGCCCCCGACGACATCGTCCTGGTGGTGGAGCACCAAGTGCAGGTGGAGGCGTTTACGGGGGCCCTCAAAAGCTGCTTTCCCTTCCGCCTCTTGGAGCCCATCCTCCCGCGCTTGGCAGCCCGGGGTGGGTTTTGGGCGGAGCCGGAGGACCACCGGGAGACCAGCGAAGAGCGGATGGCCCGCCACCTCTTGCAGGTGGAGGTGCCCCTCACGGTGGAGGTGGGGCACGTGCGGATGACGGTGGAAAAGCTCCTCTCCCTGAAGAAAGGGGACCTCCTCCCCCTGGACCGCGGCCCGCAAGAAGAGCTTTCCCTCTGCGTCGGCGGGATCCCCACCTTTTCGGTGACGGTGGGACAAGCTTCCCGGCGCCTGGCGGTTCTGGTGCGGGGGGTGGCGAAAGGAGGTGAAGGCCGTGGGTGAAGGGGTAGACCTCCAGGATTTGAGCCTGGTGATGGATGTGCCTTTGGAAGTGACGGTGGAGCTGGGGCGGACCACCAAGAAGGTGAAGGAGGTCCTCCAGCTGGGGCCGGGGACGGTCATCGAGCTGGACCGGCTGGCGGGAGAACCGGTGGATGTCCGGGTCAACGGCCGCCTGGTGGCCAAGGGCGAAGTGGTGGTCCTGGATGAGCTCTTTGCCGTGAGGATCACGGAAGTGGTGCCGCAGACAACGGAGGAAGAAGGGGGCTAGCGGTGGACGCCTGGACGGTGTTGCGGGTGGTGGCAGCCCTTTTCCTGGTCCTGGGGATCCTCTGGGCCCTTCGCCTTCTTCTTCAGCGGTGGGGCCAGGGGGCCGTGGGGTCGGGGTCCCTCCGGGTCCTGGGGGGCGTTTCCCTGGGAGGCGGCCGCTCCCTCACCCTGGTGCAGGTGGGGAAGAAAGTCCTGGTCCTGGGGGTGGGGGATAAAGAGGTCCGGCTGTTGCACGTGGTGGAGGACCCTTTGGAAGTGGAAGAGCTGGGGGGCAGCCGCTGGATCCCCTTGCGGGAAGCGGAAGCCATGGCCCGGGGGAAAGGGGGAAGCGGGCGTGCCGGCGGATGAGGTATTGGGGAATCCTTCGGCGGTGCTGCAGATCCTCTACTTTCTGACCGCCCTGGTCTTCATCCCGGCGGTTCTTATGATGACCACCGCCTTCACCAGGGTTTTGGTGGTCCTCTCCTTTGCCCGCACCGCCGTCGGGGCGGGCCAGCTGCCGCCCACGGCCATCCTGATCGGCCTCTCCCTCTTTTTGACCATCTTCATCATGGCGCCGGTGGGAAACCAGGTGTACGAAGAGGCATGGCTTCCCTACCGGGAAGGGACCATCACCTTCGAGGAAGCCTTCCGGATCGCCCAGGAACCTTTGAAGGCCTTCATGCTGAAGGAAACCCGGGAGCAGGATCTGGAGCTCTTCCTCCGTCTGGGGGGGTATCCCGTGCCCCTGCCGAGGGAAGAGATCCCCATGACGGCCCTCATCCCCGCCTTTGCCATCAGCGAGCTGAAGACGGCCTTTCAGATCGGCTTCATCCTCTACCTGCCCTTTCTGGTGATCGACATGGTGGTGGCCAGCACCCTCATGTCCATGGGGATGCTGATGCTGCCGCCGGTGCTGGTGTCTTTGCCTTTTAAAGTTCTTCTCTTTGTGCTGGTGGACGGCTGGCACCTTTTGGTGCAGAACTTGGTGGCCAGTTTTTAGGGAGGTTTTCCCATGACCGACGGGATGGCCATGGAGCTGGCGAGGCAGGCGTTGGTGACGGCGGTCCTGGTGGCGGCCCCCGTCTTGGGGTTGGGCCTTCTGGTGAGCCTTCTCGTAAGCCTCTTCCAGGCCACCACCCAGATCAACGAGCAGACCCTCACCTTTATCCCCAAGATCCTGGCCATGCTGGCCGGGCTCCTCCTCTTCGGGCCCTGGATGCTCCGGATGCTGGTGGATTTCACCCAGAGGGTCTGGTCCTACTTTCCGGGAGGGGGAGGCTGAGATGGCCGTGGAGCTTTTCCCTTACCTGGGGGTGGTGGCACGGGCGGCAGGGCTTTTGGGGAGCATGCCCGTCTTGGGGGGCTTCTACGTCCCCCGCCTTGTGCGGGTGGCCCTGGCCCTCTTGGTGGCCCTGGCCCTCTACCCGGCGGTGGCTGTCCCCTATCCGGAGGATCTTTTCACCGCTTCCCTCTGGATCCTCTCCGAGACCTTGACGGGCCTGGCCATCGGGTTTTTGGCCCAGATCCTCTTTTCCGCTTTCCAGATGGCGGGAAGCCTTCTGGATCTGGATCTGGGCCTGGGGGTGGCGGGCCTCCTCGACCCGGTGGGCCACCAGCCGGTCTCCATCCTGGGAAACTTCTTCAACCTGGTGGCGAGCCTCCTCTACTTTTGGACGGGGGCTTATGCTGTGCCCCTGATGGCCCTTCGCTACAGCTTTCAAGGCCTTCCCGCAGGCGGCTTTTTTGCCGCCGCCTTTTTCCCCGACATGGAGCGGGCCCTCAGCACCGCTTTCCTGGCGGCGGTGCAGCTGGCCCTCCCGGTCATCGCCGTGTCCTTTGTGGTGACGGTGGCCATGGCCGTCTTCGCCCGGGCCATCCCTCAGATGAACGTCTTTTTGCTGGGGCTTCCCTTGAAGATCGCCCTGGGGTTTTTGGCCTTGGGGCTTCTCTTTCCCGCCTACCGGGGGATGATGGAGGTCCTCTTTCCGGGTGAGGCGGCCCTTCTTCTGCCGGGAGGGATGCAGCCGTGAACAGCGGGGAAGAAAAGCGCTTTCCGGCCACCCCCAGGCGGCGGGAGGAAGCCCGGCGCCGGGGGGAGGTGGCCCGCAGCGCCGACCTTTCGGCGGCCATCTCCCTTCTGGCGGGGGTGCTCCTCCTAAAGCTTCTGGGGGGAGCCTACGTCCTCCAGTTCGTGGCCTGGGCCCAAGGGTTTTGGAGCCGCTTTGGGGTGGGGGACTGGACGGTGGAAGAGGTGCAAGAGCTCTTCGCCCAAGGGGTCTTCATGGGCCTGAAGCTCCTCCTTCCGCTGGGCCTGGGGCTTTTGGCGGTGGCCCTTTTGGGCGGGGTGGGGCAGGTGGGCCTTTCCTTCAACGGAAGCGGCCTGGTGCCCCAGTTTTCCCGCATCGATCCCATCAAGGGGCTCCAGCGCCTCTTTTCCACCCGGTCCCTGGTGGAGCTGGGAAAGGGCCTTTTGAAGATGGCCCTTTTGGGGGGCCTCGCCTACAGCTCCCTCCGCCACCTGATGGACATGCTGCCCCTCTGGCTCCTTTCGGGGCCGGTGGCGGCCGCCGGCCATGTGGCAGGGGAGACCTATGGCCTGGTGATGAAGCTGGGGGCAGCTTACCTTCTGGTGTCAGCCCTGGATTATGCCTACCAGCGCTATTCCCTGGAGCAACGGCTGCGGATGACGGTCCGGGAGTGGAAAGAAGAGCTCCGCCAGACGGAGGGGGATCCCCAGGTTCGGATGCGGATCCGCAAGCGGCAGCGGGAGATGGCCCTAAGGCGGATGCTTCTGGATGTGAAGACGGCCGATGTGGTGGTGGTGAACCCCACCCACGTGGCGGTGGCCTTGCGGTATCGGGAGGATCGGGATCCGGCCCCCCGGGTGGTGGCCAAGGGGAAGGGCGCCTTGGCCCAGCGCCTTCGGCAGATCGCCTTTCGCCACGGGGTGGTCATCATGGAGGATCCCCCCCTGGCCCGGGCCCTCTACCGCTCCGTGCGGGTGGGCCAGGTGATCCCCGTGGAGCTTTACAAGGCGGTGGCAGAAGTTCTCGCCTTCGTCTGGAAAGTCAAGGGAAGGGTGGCGTAAGGGATGCGGGCGGGCATCAGCGATCTTCTGGTAGGAGCCGGCCTCATCGTCATCGTCCTCATGATGGTGGTGCCCCTGCCGGCCAGCTGGCTCAGCCTTCTCATCGCCCTCAACATCGGCTTTTCCCTGGCCCTCCTCCTCTCCACCACCTACCTCACCGATCCCTTGGAGCTCTCCATCTTCCCCAGCCTCCTTTTGATCATCACCCTCTTTCGCCTCGCTCTGAACGTCTCCGCCACCCGCCTCATCCTTCTCCACGGCGATGCCGGGGTGGTGGTGCAAAAGTTCGGGGAAGTGGTGGTGGGGGGAAACCCCCTGGTGGGCTTCATCATGTTTTTGATCTTGGCCCTCATCCAGTTCCTGGTCATCACCCGGGGGGCCGAGCGGGTGGCGGAGGTGGCGGCCCGCTTCACCCTGGATGCCATGCCGGGAAAGCAGATGGCCATCGATGCCGATCTCAGCGCCGGCATCATCGACGAGGCGGAAGCCCGGGAGAGGCGGCGGAAGATCCAGCAGGAAGCCGATTTCTACGGAGCCATGGACGGCGCCAGCAAGTTCGTCAAAGGGGATGCCATCGCGGCCCTGGTGATCATCGCCATCAACATCGTGGGCGGGCTCATCGTGGGCCTCTGGCAAAAGGGGATGGACATCATGGGGGCCCTCCAGCACTACACCCTCCTTACGGTGGGGGAAGGGCTTTCGGCCCAGATCCCCGCCCTTTTGGTTTCCACCTCGGCGGGCATCATGGTGACCCGGGCGGCGGCCAAGGATCAGCTGGGGCAGGAGATCCGCCTGCAGCTCTTGGGGCGCTCCCGGCCCCTCATGGTGGCCGGAGGCGCCCTCCTTCTCATGGGCCTGGTGCCGGGGCTTCCCACCTGGCCCTTCCTCCTCCTGGGGGCGGCCTTCCTCCTGGTGGCGGGGCAGGTCCTGCGGGCGGAAAAGGGCAGGGAGGCCCAAAAGCCAATGGAAGCCATCCAGCCCAAGGAGCCCACATCGCCGGAAGAGGCAGCTTCCCTGGTGACGGTCCAGCCCATGGAGATCGAGCTGGGCTACGGCCTTTTGCCCCTGGCGGAAGGGCCTTCCGGGGGAGAGCTCATGGCCCGCATCGGCTCCATCCGAAGGCATGTGGCCCGGGAGCTGGGCCTTATCCTTCCGCTGGTGCGGGTGCGGGACAACATGGAGCTTTTGCCCCAGGAGTACCGGGTGCGGGTGCGGGGTGTGGAGGTGGGCCGGGGGGAGATTTACCTGGACCGCTTCCTGGCCATCGATCCGGGGGGTCTGCAGGATGAGTTCCCCGGCATTCCCACGAGGGAGCCTGCCTTTGGCCTTCCGGCCATGTGGATCCGCAAAGAGGATCGGGAGGGGGCGGAGGCCGCCGGATACACGGTGGTGGATCCCGCCTCCGTCATGGCCACCCACCTGATGGAGCTGGTGCGCCGCCATGCCGCCGATCTTCTGACCCGCCAGGAGGTGAAGGCCATGCTGGATGTCCTTCGGGAGGAGAGCCCGGCCGTGGTGGACGACATCGTGCCGGGGACCGTCTCCATGACCCTCCTCCACCGGGTGCTGCAAAACCTCCTTCGGGAGCAGGTGCCTATCCGGGATCTGGTGACCATCCTCGAGACCCTGGCCCAGGTGGCGGGGCAAAACCCCGACCCCGAGGCGGCGACGGAAGCGGTGCGGGGGGCCCTGGCCCGGCAGATCACGGCCCGCCTTCCCGTGGAAGGGGGCCAGCTTTCGGTGGTGGCCTTGGCGCCCCGGGCGGAGGAGGAGCTGGCCCAAGCCCTTCGCGGGGGCGATGTGCCGGCCGAGCGGCTCCAGGAGATCCGCAAGAAGACCCACGAGGCCATCATGGCCATGCGGGCGAGGGGCCAGAGGCCGGTGGTCCTCTGCTCCCCCGGGGCCCGCCTCTCTCTACGGCGCCTCATCGAGCGACAGCACGGGGATGTGCCGGTGGTGGCCTACCACGAGCTGGCGGGGGATATCCAGGTGAAGGCCGTGGAGGTGGTGGATTAGATGATCATCCGGAGGTTTGAAGCCCGGGATATGGACGAGGCGGTGAAGAAGATCCGGGAGGCCATCGGGCCCGATGCCCTCCTCCTTTCGGCCCGCCCCCGGAAAAAGGGGTTTCCCTGGCGACGGGAAGAGGTCCTGGAGGTGACGGCGGCGGTGCCCCCCGGGCCCCCGAAGGAAGCTCAGGAGCTGGAGGCCCTGCGGCGGGAGATCCTTTCCGCCCCTCCCCAGCCGGCCCGCCCGTGGTGGGTGCTGGTGGGGCCCAGCGGCGGGGGGAAGACCACCTTGGCGGGGTCCCTCACCCTGGAGGCCCTCCAGGAGGGTAAGCACCCCCTCTTGGTGGCGGCAGGGGTCTACCGGGCGGCGGCCCTGGCCCAGGTGAGGGCCCTCGCCCTGGCGACGGGGGCTTCCTTTCGGGAAGCGGGGAGCCCCCGGACCCTGGAAACCCTCCTCCAGCATCCGGGGGGAGGGGTGGTGGATATCCCCGGGTTCAATATCCGCCAGCCCAAAGAGACGGAATCCTTCCGGTCGTGGCTTCCCGTCCTCAGGGGCTGCCGGCTGGTCTTGGTGTGGCCGGCGCCCTACCAGGGGCCCGATGCCCCCTTCACCCTGGCGGCCTACCGGCAGCTGGGGATCCGGGAAGCCCTTCTCACCAAAGTGGATGAGACCACCCATCCCCAGGGGGCGGAAGAGCTCCTTTCGGAGCAGGGGTTCACCCTTTTGGGGTGGCGGGGAAGCCCCCATATGGGGGAGCCGGTGAACTGGGAGAGGAGGTGAGGACCTTGGCGGTCATCCGCATCCAGGGCCGGCGGCCGGGAGCCGGCGTCCGCACCCTGGGCCACCACCTGGCGGCCGCCCTTCGGCGCCTGGGAAAAGACGCCCTCTTTGAGGACCTCCGCGGCGGCCCCCGCGTGGATCGACCCCTTTCCGGCGGGAGGGAGGCTTCGGTCCGGGTGGTGGCCTCAAAGGAGCCCCTTCCCGAGGAAAGGGCGGTTATCTGGGTGCTCCTCCCCGGGGATCCTCTCCCGGAGGACGGCCAGAGCTGGCTCCTTTTCAACCGCCAGGAGAAAAAGGGGGAGGGAGCGGGGGAGAGGGTCTTGGGTTTTATCCCCGAAGAGCCTTGTTTTTCCCGAGCCTTTGAGGAGGGAAAGGACCTCTTTACCCTCTGCCCCGAAGGGGAAGGGGCGAAGGCCCTCCTCCAGGCGGCAGCCCGGCTCCAGCGGGCCCTTCGCGAAGGGGAGGCCCCTCCCTCTCGACGGCGGCAGGACGAAGAAGCCGGGGAGCCGGCCTCCTTTTCGCAGGCGGCCCCGAAGGTCAACCAGAAGGTGGTCCTCCGGGACGAGGAGGGCGAATCCTACGGGTCCTTCGTGGAAGAGGTGGAAGGGTCTTGGGTGACGGTGGCAGTCCCCATGCGGAGGATGGTGGCCCTCCAAGGGAAGCCCGGAAGCGCCTTTCTTTTGGAGTACGGCGACGGCACGGCCGTCTTCCAGTTCCCCGCCGCCTTGGTGGAAGTGGGGCCCCATGGGTGGCGCCTTCAGGTGGAGGAAAAGGGCCTCCGGCGGCAGCGGCGCCGGTACCTTCGGTGGCCGGTGGTCCTTCCCGTGAAGGTCTGGTGGGAGGGCAAGGCCCTCGAAGGCCGCACCGCCGACATCAGCGGGGGAGGTCTCCTGGCGGTCCTTCCCCAGTGGATCCCCGTCGGGAAGAAGGTGACGGTCCTCCTCCAGCTTCCCGAGCGGGAGATCCGGGGGGAGGCCCGGGTGGTGCGGGAGCTCCCCAGGCTTCCCCAGGGCTATCGCTTTGGCCTGGAGTGGCAGAACCTCCGCATGGCCGACGAAGATGCCATCGTCCGCTTCATCTTTCGTCAGCAGCAAAAGGCCCGCCGCCAGGGCTTGCTGTGAGAAAGGAGGGAGATCATGGCTCGGCCGGAACCCACCGGCGATGACCTCTGGGAGGCCTACAAGGGATGGCAGGACGAGGAAGCCTACGAAAAGCTGGTGGAGCGGTACCTTCCCCTGGTGAAGTACGTGGCGGGAAGGCTGGCCATGGGCCTGCCGGCCCATGTGGACATGGAGGATCTCTACAGCTACGGGGTTTTTGGCCTCCTGGACGCGTTGAGGAAATACGATCCTTCGCGGGGCGTCAAGTTTGAGACCTACGCTTTTACCCGTATCCGGGGCGCCATCCTGGACGGCCTGCGAGAGCTGGATTGGGTGCCCAGCTCCCTCCGGCAAAAGGCCCGCCGCCTGGAGCAGGCCTACGGGGCTTTGGAGGCCCGGCTGGGACGGCCTGCGGAAGACCGGGAGGTGGCGGAGGCCCTGGGCATGGACGAAGAGGCGCTGCAGCAGCTTCTGGTGGATATCAGCCGGGTGACGGTGGCCTCGCTGGACGATGCCGCGTGGAATCGCGATGAAGAGGGAGAGGGAGACCTGCCCCTCCGGGACATGGTGGCCGACGACAGGGCGGCGGATCCTTTTGAAGAAGCTTACCTTCGGGAGCGCCAGGCCCTTTTGGCCCAGGCCATCGATCGGCTGCCGGAAAAGGAGCGGCTGGTCATCGCCCTCTACTACTACGAGGGATTGACGGTCACGGAGATCGCCCGGGTGATGAAGCTCTCGGTGTCCCGCGTCAGCCAGCTTCACTCCAAGGCGGTCCTCCGGCTCCGGGGCCGTCTTTCCCGCCAGAGGGAGGCCTTGCGATGAATCCGGGGGAAGCCCGGGGTGTCCCCGGGGCGGGGGAAGTGGAACGGGTGGAATGGGTGCAGCGGGCGGCCTGGGAAGGCCAGCTCCACGCAAAGCGGGCGGCCCAGCGGGCAAGGGAGCGGCGAAAACTGCGGCGGGTCCTTCCCTTTGGGCCGGGAGGAGAGGCAGCTTTGGAAGGAGAGAAGCCCGCGGCGGAAGGCGTTTGGCGGTATAGCTCCAGTGCCAAGAAAGAGCGAGACCGGGGGGATGAAGGAGGGTTTCTCGATATCCAGGTCCTTTCCTGAAGCATAGGAGCGGAAGGATGGGGCATACCATCCAGGGGGTTGTCCCTTTCGGAGGTGGGATGGTTGCCCATGAAATCGGCCGGTTATTTCGTGGCGGGGCTCCTTTTCGGGCTCTTCCTGGAAGCGAGCCTCCTTTTTGTCTGGGTGGAGCGGGAAGGCATCCGGGTGGTCCTGGAGACAGACCCTTTAAGGGAAGCCATCCAGGCCCAGATCGAAGGCGAAGTGGCCCAAAGGCTTCCTCAGATCCTGGCGGAGGTCCGCCAGCAGGTGCCGGAAAAGGTGGCGGCGCAGGTGGATAAGGAGCTGGGGGAGACCTCCTTCACCTTGTACGGGGTGCGGGTGGAGCTTCCGCCTTCTGCCACGGAAGGGGTCCGGCGGAAGCTCAAAGAAGAGATCACCAAGGAATTTCAGCGGGAGCTGGACGAGCTGGACGTCACGGCCATGGCCCAGAGCTGGGCCAAGGAGGCCACGGTGGCGGTGGAATCCCTTTTGCGCCAGGAGATGGCCGACTGGGTGGTATCCTGGGAGCTCTTTCCCGGCCTTTCCCTTCCAGTTTTCGTCGACATGCGCTGATCCCTGTGGTATAGTGCCCAGCGGACAACGCACGCTTTCCGGCATCCCCTTTGGGGGTGCTTGGGCTGCGGGTGGCCCCTCGGGGCTGGCAGCCAGCGCCAGTGGGAAAGCGGAAGCCAACCCGGAAAGGATGGATGGATCGTTGACCGTCGTGCAGATGAAGCAGCTCCTTGAAGCAGGGGTCCACTTCGGCCACCAGACCCGCCGGTGGAACCCCAAGATGGCCCCTTACATTTTCACGGAGCGGAACGGCATTTACATCATCGACCTCCAGAAGACGGTCCGCCTTCTGGAAGAGGCCTACCATTTCCTCCGCCAGGTGGCCCAGGACGGAGGCACCGTCCTCTTTGTCGGAACCAAGAAGCAGGCGCAGGAGAGCATCGCCGAGGAGGCCACCCGGTGCGGGATGCCTTACGTGAACGTCCGCTGGCTGGGGGGTACCCTCACCAACTTCCAGACCATCTACCGGCGTCTCCGGCGCCTGGAAGAGCTCATCCAGATGGAAGACGAAGGCTACTTCCAGAAGCTCCCCAAGAAGGAGGCGGCTCGCCTGTTGGATGAAAAGGCCCGCCTGCAGAAGTACCTGGGGGGCATGCGGGGGATGAAGAACCTCCCCAACGCCCTCTTCGTGGTGGATCCCCGCAAGGAGCACATCGCCGTGAAGGAAGCCCGCAAGCTGGGGATTCCCATCGTGGGGTTGGTGGACACCAACTGCGATCCCGAGGATGTGGATTACGTCATCCCCGGCAACGACGACGCCATCCGGGCGGTGCGGCTCATCGCGGGGAAGATGGCCGATGCCATCCTGGAGGGCCGGCAGGGCGTGGAAGTGACGGAGGATGCCGAGGCGGAGACGGAGACGGCATAACGTAAGGAGGGTTTTATGGCTACCATTACGCCGCAGCTGGTGAAGGAACTGAGGGAACGCACGGGAGCCGGAATGATGGACTGCAAGAAGGCCCTGGAGGCCACGGGAGGCGACATCGAAGAAGCCATCCAGTGGCTCAGGAAGAAGGGCCTCAGCCAGGCGGCCAAGCTGGCGGAACGGACCGCCAAGGAGGGCCTGGTGGGGGCCTACATCCACGGCGGCGGGCGCATCGGGGTCCTGGTGGAGATCTCCTGCGAGACGGATTTCGTGGCCCGCACGGAGGATTTCCAGGAGCTGGTGAAAGATGTGGCCATGCACATCGCCGCCAGCAATCCCCGCTTTATCCGACGGGAAGATGTGCCGGAGGAGGTCCTGCGCCAGGAGCAGGAGATCCAGTTGGCCCGGGTGCGGGAAGAGGGGAAGCCCGAGCATGTGGCCCAGCGCATCGTGGAAGGGCGCATGGCCAAATTCTTTGAAGAGGTCTGCCTCCTGGAGCAGCCGTTTGTGAAGGATCCCCAGAAGACGGTGGCGGAGCGGGTCCAGGAGACCAGCGCCAAGCTGGGCGAAAAGATCGAAGTCCGCCGCTTTGCGCGCTTCGAGGTGGGCCGGTAAGTGGAACCGCGGTACCGCCGCATCCTTTTGAAGCTCAGCGGAGAGGTCCTGGCGGGTCAAAAGGGGTACGGCATCGACCCCCAGGTGGTGGAGAACCTGGCGCGGCAGATCCAGGAAGTGACCCAGCTGGGGGTCCAGGTGGGGGTGGTGGTGGGGGGTGGCAACATCTGGCGGGGCCAGGTGGGGAGCCAGCAGGGCATGGACCGGGCCACCGCCGACTACATGGGGATGCTGGCCACCGTCATCAACGCCCTGGCCCTCCAGGATGCCTTAGAGAAGCTGGGGGTGGAGACCCGGGTGCAGACGGCGGTGGAGATGCGGCAGGTGGCGGAGCCCTTCATCCGGCGGAGGGCCATCCGCCACCTGGAAAAGGGGCGGGTGGTGATCTTCGGCGCCGGCATCGGCAGCCCTTATTTCACCACCGATACCACGGCGGCCCTTCGGGCAGCGGAGATCGAGGCGGAGATCATGTTCAAGGGGACGTCGGCCGATGGCGTCTATGACGACGATCCGCGGCAGAATCCTGAAGCCCGGCGGTTTTCCCACATCACCTACCTGGATGTCCTTCAGCAGGGCCTGAAGGTCCTGGATTCCACAGCCGTTTCCCTCTGCATGGAGAACAAGATCCCCATCCTGGTCTTTCAGCTTCTGGAACCGGGGAACATCCGCCGGGCCGTCATGGGCGAACCCATTGGCACCCTGATCACGGTGGATTAGGAGGGAAGGACTGTGTGGCAGGAGTTGCTGAAGGACACGAGGCAGCGGATGCAGCAGGCCAAAAGCGCCCTGGAACGGGAGCTCAGTAGCATCCGGGCGGGGCGGGCGACCCCGGCCCTCCTGGAGAAGATCCGGGTGGATTACTACGGCGTTCCCACGCCCCTTCAGCAGATGGCCACCATCCAGGTGCCCGAGCCCCGGCTTTTGGTGATCCATCCCTGGGATAAGAGCCAGATTCCCGCCATCGAAAAGGCCATCCAGAAGTCGGATCTGGGCCTCAGCCCCGTCACCGAGGGGGGAGTGATCCGCCTGGCCATCCCTCCCTTGACCCAGGAGCGGCGGCAGGAGCTGGTGAAATCGGTGCGCCACCTGGCGGAACAGGCCCGGGTGGCGGTGCGGAACATCCGGCGGGATGCCAACGATAAAGTGCGGGAACTCATCAAAGAGGGCAGCGTCTCAGAGGACGAAGGGAAAAGGGCCCAAGATGAGATCCAAAAGCTGGTGGACAGCACCATCGCCGAGATCGATCGGCTCCTCGAGGAAAAGGAAAAGGAGATCCTGGAGGTTTGAGGGAAGAGCTTCTCAAGCCCCTGGACGAAGGGCTCTTTCCGGAAGGGAAGGTGCGTAAACTGGAGAGCCACCTTTCGGAGGGCCAGTGGCGGGTGGTGGCGGTGCGGGAAGGGGAAATCTGGGCGGCTCTTTTCCCACCGGCGCGAAAGGCAGAGGATGCGGGTGGACGTCCGGGATGCTGAGGTTTTGAGCCGGGTGATCCCTTCTCCCATGGAGAAGGAGATCCCTCGCCATGTGGCCATCATCATGGACGGCAACGGAAGGTGGGCTCGCCAGCGGGGAAAGGCCCGCTCCTTCGGCCACGAGGCCGGGGTGAAGGCGGTCCGGCGGGCGGTGCAGGCGGCCCTGGACATGGGCCTGGAGGCCTTGACCCTCTTTGCCTTTTCCACGGAGAACTGGCGGCGACCGGCGGACGAAGTGGAGTTTCTTTGGAGGCTTTTGCAGCACCATCTGGAGAAGGATGTCCCGGAGCTGAAGGCCCAGGGGGTGCGGGTCCTCATCCTGGGGGATCGGGAAGGGCTTCCCGGCGGGGTCCTGGAGGCCATCCGGGCGGCGGAGGCGGAGACGGCGGGAAACCGACGCCTGGTGTGCTCCTTTGCCGTGAACTACGGGGGGCGGCGGGACATCACCCGGGCGGCCCGGGAGCTGGCGCAGCAGGTGCAAAGGGGAAACCTCCGCCCGGAGGACATCACCGAAGCCCTTCTGGAAAAGCATCTGGCCACCGCCAGCCTGCCGCCCCTGGACCTTTTGATCCGCACCGGGGGCGAGATGCGGGTGAGCAATTTCCTCCTCTGGGAGCTGGCGTACGCGGAGTTTGTGTCCCTCCCGGTGCTGTGGCCCGATTTTGAGGCCCAGCACCTCAAGGAGGCCATCGGGGAATACCAGAAGCGCCAGCGGCGCTTCGGCGGAGTCGGGCCGTGAAGGATCTGGGCTGGCGCCTTTTGACCATCGCCGTGGGGCTCCCCCTGGTGCTGGCGGCCATCTATCAGGGCGGGGTGTGGCTCCTGGGGCTCACCCTCCTCCTGGCCCTCGTGGCGGGCTGGGAGTTCAGCCGCCTGGCCCAGCAGCTCTACGGGGGGAGCTGGCCCCTTCCCGCCATGCTGGCGGGGGCGGCGGTTATCCTGGGAAGCTACGCCTATGGGTTTTCCGGCTGGCAGCTGGGCCTCTTATTAGGTTTAGGGTGGCTCATTTTCTGGGGAGTGGTGAGGGCCGTCTGGGGAGGTCCCCAGAAGGCCGTGGCGGCTCTCACCGGAAGTTTGGTTTACCTCCTCCTCATCCCCTCCCTCTACGCCTTCATGATCCTCCTCAGGGAAGAAGGGGGCCGGGTCTACCTTCTTTGGCCGGTGGTGGTGGTGTGGGGGGCCGACGCGGGGGCGTACCTTTTCGGCCATTTTCTGGGGCGCCATCCCCTGGTGGGGCCCTTGAGCCCTGGGAAGACGTGGGAGGGGTTTCTGGGAGGCCTTTTGGTGGCGGCCCTGGCGGGATGGGGTTTTGCCTCCCAGGCGGGGTGGCAGGCGACGCTGACGGTGGTAGAGAGCATCCTTCTGGCGGTGGTGGGGACCCTGGGCGATGTGGTGGAATCGGCCTTTAAGCGGGCGGCGGCGGTGAAGGATTCCAGCCGCCTTCTCCCTGGCCACGGGGGCATCTGGGACCGGTTTGACAGCCTGGCGGCGGCCCTTCCCCTGGCGGCGTATTTTTTGGGGCTGTGGAATCTATGAGGTCCATCGCCATCGTGGGCGCCACCGGCTCCATCGGCCGCCAGGCGGTGGAGGTGGTGCGGCGCCATGGCGATAAGCTGAGGCTGGTGGCGGCGGCGGCCCGCTCCAACTGGGAGGGCCTGTGGGCCCTCTTGCGGGAGTTTCCATTGGAGGCGGTGGCCCTTCTGGATCGGGAGGCGGCCCAGGCCCTCCAGAAGGAAGTCTGGAAAGAAGGCCTTTCGGTGGAGGTCCTGGGGGGCCCGGAAGGCCTGGAGCGGGTGGCGGGATGGCCTGGGGCGGAAAGGGTCCTTTCGGCAGCTTGGGGGAGCCTGGGGCTGCGGACGACCCTCCGGGCTCTTGAGGCGGGGAAAGACGTGGCCCTGGCCAATAAGGAATCCCTGGTGGTGGGAGGGCCCCTGGTCAAAGAGGCCCTAAAGGCTTCGGGACGGCGGCTCATCCCGGTGGATAGCGAACATACCGCCCTCTTTCAGATCCTCGAAGGGCGGAAAGAGGAACCGAAGGCCCTTTGGCTCACCGCCTCGGGCGGCCCCTTTCTGGGGCGCCATCCCAGCTCCCTCTGGAAGGTGACGGTGGAAGAGGCCCTCAACCACCCCACGTGGCGCATGGGAGCCCGCATCACCATCGATTCCGCCACCCTTTTCAACAAGGGGCTGGAGGTCATGGAGGCCCACCACTTTTTCGACATGGATTACGACCGGATCCACGTGGTGATCCACCCCCAGAGCTACGTCCACTCCATGGTGGAGTTTTCCGACGGGTCCTTTTTCGCCCACGTGGGGATGCCCGACATGCGGGGCGCCATCCAGTACGCCCTCTCCTACCCCGAGCGGTGGGAGGCGCCGGCGGCTTATCCCCGGCCGTCCGAGTGGCCCAGCTTTCAGTTCCTCCCGGTGGACCAAGAGCTCTTTCCGGCCCTCTCCCTCTGCTACAAGGTGGGCCGTATGGGCCACCTGGCGCCGGCGGTGATGAACGGGGCGAAGGAAGAAGGGGTGGAGGCCTTTTTGGCGGGAAAACTCGCCCTCCCCTACATCGCGGCGGTGGCGGGGGCGGCGGTGAAGGCCTACACCCGAAGGGACGATCTTTTGCAAAAGCCCTTGACGGTGGAGGCGGTGGAGGAGGCCGTAGACTTCGGACGCAGTTTTGCCCGCTTTTGGATGCAGGACCGTTCCCTTTTGAAAGAGGATATGCTGTGAAGAAAAGGAGGGGTGGAGCATGGCCCTTTTGACGGTGGTCCTGGTGCTGGGCGGCCTCATCTTCTTCCACGAGCTGGGCCACTTCCTCGTGGCCAAAGCGAGCGGCGTGGCAGTGGAGGAGTTTGCCCTGGGCTTTGGGCCCCTCCTGGTGGCTTTCCGGTGGGGGGAGACCCAGTACAGCCTTCGCCTCCTTCCCCTGGGGGGCTTTGTGCGGATGGCGGGGATGCATCCCGAAGATGCGATCCCTCCCGATGAGAAGCTGGCGGCCCCGGAGGCCAAAGCCCGCCCTTACGAAGAGGGTCGGGGCTTTAACGACCAGACGGTGGGCAGGCGGGCGGCCATCATCGCGGCGGGGCCCGGCGTAAACATCCTCTTGGCGGTGGTCCTTTTCGCCGTGGTCTACGGGGGCCTGGGGGTGCCCCAGGCCACCTTGACGGTGGATCGCCTGGTGCCGGGGGCGCCGGCGGAGCAGGCGGGCATCCGGCCGGGGGACCGGCTGGTGGCCATCGACGGGAAGGTCCTGACGTCGTGGGCGGAGGTGCCCCAGGCGGTGGCCCGGTCGGAGGGTGGCCTGGTGGTGGTGGTGGACCGCCACGGGGAGAAAAAGACCTTCACCTTGACACCGAGGGTGGAAGACGGGCGGAAGATCATGGGCATCTATCCCCGGGTGGAGCCGGTGCGCCTTCCCTTCTTGGCGGCGGTGGGACAAGGTTTTCGGGATACGGCGGTCCTGGTGGGGAGCTGGTTTCAGGGCCTCGCCCAGCTGGCGCAGCCGGGAGGCACCCAGGGGGTTATGGGGCCGGTGGGCATCGCCGACACCATCGCCCAGGCCAGCCGGGCCGGGTGGGCCCAGGTCCTTTTCCTGGCGGGGATCATCAGCCTCAACCTGGGGCTCATCAACCTTTTGCCCATTCCTGCTCTGGACGGGAGCCGGCTGGTATTCTTAGGATTGGAGGCCCTTCGGGGGAAACCCATCGATCCCCGGAAAGAAGGGCTCATCCACCTGGTGGGCTTCGCCCTTTTGATGCTTTTGATCCTCATGGTGACCTTCCAGGATATCCACCGGCTGACGGGGAGCTGAGGAGATGACGGCTGTGGATGAGAAGACCTCCTGGATCCGGCGACGCCCCACCCGGGCGGTGAAGGTGGGGCCCCTTCAGATCGGGGGTGGGGCGCCGGTATCGGTGCAGACCATGACCAAGACCGACACCCGGGATATCTGGGCCACGGTGGATGAGATCCGGCGGCTCCACATCGCGGGGGCCGATCTGGTGCGGCTGGCGGTCCCCGACAAGGAGGCGGCCCGGGCCTTAAAGACCATCGTGAAGCACAGTCCCCTTCCCGTGGTGGCCGACATCCACTTCCACCACCTCCTGGCCCTCATGGCCCTGGAGGCGGGGGTCCATAAGCTTCGCCTCAATCCCGGCAACATCGGGGGCGAGGCGAAGGTGCGGGAAGTGGTGCGGGAGGCCAAAGCCCGGGGCGTGCCCATCCGCATCGGGGTGAACGCGGGGTCCTTGGAAAAAGACCTTCTGGAGAAAGTCGGCAGGGTGCCCGAGGCCCTTGTGGAAAGCGCCCGGCGCCACATTCAGATCCTCGAGGATATGGACTTTTTCGACATCGTGGTGTCCCTCAAAGCGTCCGATGTACCCACCATGGTGCGGGCCTACGAGCTGATGGCGGAGGTAAGCCCCTACCCCCTCCATCTCGGGGTGACGGAGGCAGGCCCCGGCCTTCCCGGCATTGTGAAGAGCGTGGCGGGTATCAGCCACCTCCTGGCCCAGGGTATCGGCGACACCATCCGGGTCTCCCTGACGGAAGATGCGGCCCGGGAGGTGGAAGTGGGCCTGGAGATCCTCTACGCCTTGAAGCTTCGCACCAAGCGGCTGGAGATCGTGGCCTGCCCCACCTGCGGGCGGGTGGAGATCGACCTCTTCAAAGCCGTCCGGGAGGCGGAGGAAAAGCTGCAGGACGTCCAGGTACCGGTGAAGGTGGCCATCATGGGCTGCGTGGTGAACGGACCCGGGGAAGCCCAGGAGGCCGACGTGGGCGTGGCCGGAGGGAACGGCTACGCCGTCCTCTTCAAGAAAGGCAGAATCGTGCGGCGGGTGCGGGAAGACGAGATGGTGGATGCCTTGGTGGAGGCGGTGCGGGAAATCGAAGCGGAAGCCAAGAAAGAGGGCGCCGGTTGAGGAGGCGCCCTCCTCGTTTATCCCACCGAGGTCTGGGTATCGCCTTCCGCCAGGCTGGCGATGAATTCCTCCACATTTTGGGGGAGGCGGGCCTCCCGGCTGTACAGACGGTCCACCATGCGGCCTCCCTCAAAGACCAGGAGGGTGGGAATGCCCCGGATGTCGAAGCGGGCCGCCACTTCCATGGCTTCTTCGGTATCCACTTCCGCAAACTGAAGGTGGGGGTGCTCCTCTGCCAGCTGGGCCACCAGGTCCCGGATGGGGCTGCAGTCTTCGCACCAGGGGGCATGGAAGAAGACCACCACGGGCTGGGTGGCTTTTTGCACGAAGGGGTCGAAGGTTTCGTCGGTGAGGTAATTTAGAGCCATAGGCCACACCTCCGGGCAGAACTTTAGCATGCGGTGCTAGCATTCCCAAAGAGGAGGGTTTCCATATTGCGTCTCAGCCAGTACTTTTTCACCACCCTTAGGGAGGATCCTGCCGATGCGGAAATCGCCAGCCACCGCCTCATGATTCGGGCCGGGCTGATCCGCAAGGCGGCGGCGGGCATCTATACCTATATGCCCCTGGGTCAACGGGCAGTCATGAAGGTGAGCCAGATCGTGCGGGAGGAGATGGAGCGGGCAGGGGCCCTGGAAGTGGGACTTCCCATCGTGCAGCCGGCGGAGCTCTGGTTCCGCACGGGGCGCTGGTATGCCTACGGCCCCGAGATGTGGCGCCTCAACGATCGCCACGGCCGCCAGTACGCCCTGGGTCCCACCCATGAAGAGATCATCACCGATCTGGTGGCGGGGGAGGTGAAGTCCTGGCGGCAGCTCCCCTTCACCCTCTTCCAGATCCAGCTGAAGTACCGGGATGAGGTGAGGCCCCGCTTCGGCGTCATGAGGGCCCGGGAATTTTTGATGAAGGACGCCTATTCCTTCGATCGGGACCCCGAGGGGATGGAGGCCTCCTACTGGACCATGTACCACGCCTACCAGAGGATCTTTGCCCGGGTGGGGTTGACCTTCGGGGCGGTAGAGGCCGACTCTGGGGCCATCGGGGGATCCCACACCCACGAGTTCATGGCCTATGCCGACTACGGTGAAGCTTCCCTGGTGGTCTGCCCCGCTTGCGGCTATGCCGCCAACGTGGAGCGGGCCACGTCGTCGCCCCGGTTCCAGTCGCTCTATCCCGGCGAAGGGGAGGCGCCCCTCACCCGCATTCCCACGCCCGGGGTGCGGACCATCGACGACCTGGTGGCCTTTTCGGGGGTGCCCAAGGATCATACGGCTAAGATCCTCTTCTACGAAGTGACCTTTGCCGTGCCGGAGGGGGAGCGGACGGAGCTGGTGGCGGCCCTGGTGCGGGGCGATGCAGAGCTCAACGAGGTGAAACTCTTGAATGCCCTTCCGGGGGCCCTTCGGGCCACCCTGGCGTCGAGGGAAGCGGTCCTTTCCGCCACAGGGGCTCCCTTCGGATCGGCCGGGCCGGTGGGCCTGCGGGGCGTGTACCGGATCCTCGCCGATGAGGAGATCGCCCGGGGGAAGAACTTTGCCGTGGGGGCCAACGAAGAGGACTGGCACTACCTCAACGCCAACATGGGGCGGGATTTTACCGCCGATGCGGTGGTGGATCTGCGCCTGGTGGGGGCGGGGGACCGGTGCCCCAAGTGCGGCGAAGCCCTTCAGGCCCGGCGGGGCATCGAGGTGGGTCAGGTCTTCCAGCTGGGGACCCTCTACTCCGAGAAGCTGGGGGCTTACTTCCTGGACCAGGACGGTCAGCAAAAGCCCATCTGGATGGGCTGCTACGGCATCGGGGTCACCCGGACGGTGGCGGCGGCCATCGAGCAGTCCCATGACGAGAAAGGAATCATCTGGCCCTACAGCATCGCCCCCTATCATGCCATCGTGGTGCCCTTGCATAACGAAGATCCGAGCCTCATGGCGACGGCCGAGGGGATTTACCGGGAGATGGGGCGCCTCGGGGTGGAGGTCCTCTTGGACGACCGGGATGAACGGGCGGGGGTGAAATTCTCCGACGCCGACCTCATGGGTTTCCCCTTGCGGGTGACGGTGGGGGAGCGGAGCCTCCGGGAGGGCCAGGTGGAGATCTTCCACCGCCACACGGGCCAGGTGGAAAAGGTGCCGGTGGAGAAGGCGGCGTCCCACGCGGCGGAGATCGTAAAGCGGGAGCTGGAGAAGCTTTCGCGGCGGGCCGATGAAGAGGTGCTGCCGGAAGGAGCCCGGCTGGCGGCTGACGAACGGGCATGAGGAACGGGGTGGAGGACGAGCATGCGGGTGGTGGCGGTGATCCCCGCCTACAACGAGGAGAAGACCCTGGGGGCCGTGGTGGAGGCCGTCCGGGAGAGCGGCATGGTGGACCGGATCCTGGTCATCAGCGACGGGTCCACCGATACTACGGCGGAGGTGGCTCGGAAGGCCGGAGCCGAGTGCATTGAGCTGGAGCAAAACGTGGGCAAGGGGGGCGCCTTGAAGGAAGGTATCGACCGGGCCGACAGCGACGTCTTCCTCTTCCTGGATGCCGACCTCATCGGCTTAAAGCCCCACCACGTGAAGGCCCTTTTGGCGCCCGTCCTGGAGGGGCGGGCCGACATGAGCCTGGGGGTGTTGCGCCACGGGCGGCCGGTGACGGATCTGGCCCAGGCGGTGGCCCCTTACCTCTCGGGCCAAAGGGCGGTGAAGCGGGAGGTCCTCTTGGATGTGTCCGGGCTGGAGATGGCCCGCTTCGGGGTGGAGGTGGCCCTCACCCGCCACATCCGGGAGAAAGGCGTTAAGGTGGAGGAAGTCATCCTGGAGGGGGTCAGCCACCGGATGAAAGAAGAAAAATACGGCCTTTTGCGGGGGTTCCTCCTCCGGATGAAGATGTATTGGGAGATCGTGAAAGCCAGCTCTGCCATACGGGATTGAGGTGGCCATGGGCGAACTTGTGGAGATTGTCCCCGACCGGGAGGCGTTCCCTTTTGTGGAAGCCCTCTGGGTGGACCCTGAGGACGGGCGGGTGTGGGCCGTCCTCACCCCTGGGGCAGGGCCTTCCGAGGTGGAGGCCCTCAAGGAAAAGCTGAAGGCGTCTTTGGGCGTGGAGGTGGAGTTCCGGGTCCGGGCGGAGGAGGCGGCGGAGATCCAGCCCAAGAAGAAGGCCCGCCGCGCCTCCCGGGGAAAGGCTGTCGCCCTTTCCGAGGTGCAGCCGGGCATGGGCCGGGTGCAGGTGGAGGGCCGCCTCTTTGACTGGGAGAGGGAATCCCGCCAGGGGAAAGGGTGGCTCCACCTTTTCATCACCGACGAAACGGACTCCTTGATGCTGAGGCTTGAAGAAAACGGGGAGCCCCTTCCCGAGCTTCAGAGAGATGCCTGGGTGCGGGCATGGGGGACGGTCCCGCCGGAAGGGCGCCTCAAGGAGAAGGATCCGGTGCTTCTGGTGGAGGGTCTGGAGATGGAGCCCCCTGTCATCCGGCCCGATGAGGCGCCGGTGAAGCGGGTGGAGCTCCACGTCCACACCCGCATGAGCGCCATGGCGGCCCTCACCGATCCCCAGGCCCTCCTGGAGCGGGCCAAAGCCTGGGGCCACGAGGCCGTGGCCATCACCGACCACGGGGTGGTGCAGGCTTTTCCCGCGGCCATGGAGGCGGCGGAGAAGCTGGGGATCAAGCTCATCTACGGGATGGAAGCCTACGTGGTGGATGAATCGCCGCCTCCGGAGGCGCTAAGGGGGCTGGCCCTTCCCCTGGACGGCCCCTTTGTGTCGGTGGACCTGGAGACGACGGGGCTTTCCCCCCGGGGCCACCGGATCATCGAGGTGGGGGCGGTGCGCTGGGAAGGGGGGACGCCCCAGGAGACCTTTCAGCGGCTGGTGCGGCTGGAAGGTGAGCTGGCGGCGGAGGTCACCCGCCTGACGGGCCTTCGGGCCGAGGATCTGGTCAAGGCCCCTCCCTTGAGGGAGGTGCTGGAGGACTTCCTCGCCTTTGCCGGCCATCTCCCCCTGGTGGCCCACAACGCCGCCTTCGACGTGGGGTTCCTCTACCGGGCCGCCCGGGAGGAGCTGGGGGTGGATTACCGGCCGCCTGTCCTGGACACCCTCTGGCTGGCCAGGGCCTTTATGGGGGAGCTCACGGGCCATGGCCTGGCCTCCCTGGCAAGGGCCCTGGGCGTGCCCCTCAAGCAGCATCACCGGGCCCTTGACGATGCGGAGACGGCGGGGGGCGTCTTCTTGAAGCTTTTGGAAAGGGCAGGCCGGAAAGGGACCTGGAAAGATCTCCTCGAGGCGGCAGGGAAGGAGACCTTCCGGGGCTTGAGGCCTTACCACGTGACCCTTCTCGCCCGGTCGGAAAAGGGCCTGGAGAACCTCTACCGCCTGGTGACGGCCTCCCACGTGGAGCATTTCTACCGGGTCCCGAGGATCCCCAAATCCCTCCTCCAGGCCCACCGGGAAGGGCTTTTAGTGGGGGCCGCCGGGTGCAGCGAAGGGGAGCTCTTGGATGCCTGGTTGACGGGGGAGCCCGAGGAGCAGTGGAAGGGGCGCCTTTCCTTTTACGATTACGTGGAGCTTTCGCCCCTCGATACCCTCGGGCACCTCATCCCCCAGTATGTGGGAAGCCTTGACATCCTGAAGGCTTACCACCGGGAGCTGGTGGCGGCAGCCCGGGAGGCGGCGGTGCCGGCGGTGGCGGTGGGGGATGTCCACTACCTGGATCCCCGGGACGAAGTGGGAAGGGCCATCCTCCTTCACCAGGGAAGGGGAAGCGGGGAGAAGCCGGGGAGCTACCCCTTCAGGACCACCGGCGAGATGCTGGAGGCTTTTTCTTACCTCGGGGAAGACGACGCCCGCCAGGTGGTGGTGGAAGCGCCCCTGGCCCTCGCCCGGAGCATCCCGCCCTTAAAGGCCCTTCCCGACGGCCTCCATGCGCCTCATCTTCCCGAGGCGGAGGAAGAGCTGGGGGAGCAGGTCTACCGTCGGGCGCGGGAGCTTTACGGGGATCCTCTCCCCGAGCCGGTGGCGCGCCGTTTGGAAGATGAGCTTTCGGCCATCCGGCGCCATGGCTACGCCACCCTCTACGTTCTGGCCGCCCGGCTGGTGCGCCGGTCCTTGGAGGATGGCTATCTCGTGGGTTCCAGGGGGTCGGTGGGGTCCAGCCTGGTGGCGACCCTTTTGGGGATCACCGAGGTAAATCCTCTACCGCCCCATTACCGCTGCCCCGAGTGCCGCTACACGGAGTTCGTCGCCGATCCGGAGGTGGGCTCGGGCTTCGATCTTCCCGAAAAGGCCTGTCCCCGGTGCGGGAGCCACCTCGTGGGGGACGGCCACGATATCCCCTTCGCCTCCTTCCTCGGCTTCGACGGGGAAAAGGTCCCCGACATCGACCTCAACTTTTCGGGGGAGTATCAAGCCCAGGCCCACCAGCACGCCGAAGCTCTTCTCGGCCGCCAGTACGTGGTGAGGGCGGGGACCGTTTCCACCATCGCCGAGCGGACGGCCTACGGGTTTTGCCGCTCCTGGGCGGAGGCCCAGGGAAAGGAGCTGCGGGCGGCGGAGCTCCGACGGCTGAGCCTTCTCCTGGTGGGGGTGAAGCGGACGACGGGCCAGCACCCCGGCGGGCTGATGCTCTTTCCCCAGGGGGAGGATATCCATCGCTTTACACCCCTCCAGTGGCCCGCCAACGACCCCAGCTCCCGCCAGATGACCACCCACTTCGACTACGACGCCATCTCGGGGCGCCTCGTGAAGCTGGATCTTTTGGGCCATGACGATCCCACCACCTTGAAGCGCCTCCAGGAGCTGACGGGGGTCGATCCCCGGGAGGTGCCCTTCCAGGACGAGAAGACCCGGCGCCTTTTCTGGGAGGACCCGGAGGGAAAGGGGGCCATGGGCCTGCCGGAGTTCGGTACCCGCTTTGTGCGGGGCATGCTGGCCCAGACGAGGCCCCGCACCTTTGCCGAGCTGGTCCGGATCTCGGGGCTCTCCCACGGGACCGATGTGTGGGCCAACAACGGGCGGGACCTGGTGGAGTCGGGGACGGCCACCTTGAAGGAGCTCATCTCCACCCGGGAGGACATCTACCTGTACCTAGCCCAGAGGGGCATGGATCCCCGCCAGGCTTTTGAGATCGGGGAAAGGGTCCGAAAGGGAAAGGGCCTTCGGCCGGAGGATCGGGAAGCGATGGAGGCCTTGGGGGTGCCCCGGTGGTACATCGATTCGGCCGCCAAGATCACCTACCTCTTCCCCAAGGCCCACGCCGTAGCCTACGTGATGATGGCCTTCCGCATCGCCTGGTTCAAAGTGCACCATCCCCTGGCCTTCTACGCCGCCTATTTCAGCAGCAACCGGGAGCTCTTCGACGGGGAATGGCTGGGGATGGAGGTGGAGGAGTGGCGAAAGCGCCTCGGCCAGCTGGAGCGGGGGAGCAGCCGGGAGATGGCCCAGGCGACCGTCCTGGAGGTGGCCTTGGAGATGGCGGAAAAGGGGTTCCGCTTTTTCCCCGTGGACCTGGAGCGGAGCCACGCGGTGGAGTTCTTGCCGGTGGAAGAGGGCGGGGTGAAGGGGCTGTTGCCGCCCTTTGCCGTGGTAGCGGGCCTGGGGGAAAAGAGCGCCTGGCGGCTGGTGGAAGCCCGGGAGGAAGCGGCCTTCACGTCTCGCCTGGACCTTCAGAAACGGGCGGGCCTCAGCCGGAGCGTGGTGGAAACCCTGGCGGCCCAAGGGGTCTTGCGGAACCTTCCCGAAGACAACCAGCTCTCCTTCTTGGGGTGATGGTGGTGATCCTCTTTTTGGGCGATACGGCGGCCTTTCTCCTCTTTGCCCTTTTGGGCCTGAAGACCCATGGGTTTCCCCTGGGAGTGGCGGCGGTGGCGGAGACGGCCGGCCCTTTCTGGGCGTCGTGGGTGGTGGTGGCCCTTTTGACGGGGGGCTACCGCCTGCCGGCGGCGACGTCATGGAAAGGGATCCTCGGCCGCTACCTCCTGGCCGGGCCGTTGGCCCTTCTCCTTCGGGCTTGGATCGAGGGCAAGGGGACGCCCCTTGCCTTTGCCGCCGTGGCCCTCAGCATAAGCTTTCTCCTCCTTTTCGTCTGGCGGCTTCTCTACGGGTTTTGGGTGCAAGGGAGGAATCGCCGCCAGCTTTCGCCAAGTTAAGGGAAAAGGGGGTGGCGGCATGGCCAAGGAAGGGCCGCACCATGGCCACGGCGAGGACGAATTTTCTCGGGAGGCGGGAAAGTGGGTGGCGCGGCGGACCCACGGGGCCATTTTGGAGCGGCCCCGGACCTTTTGGGGCAAGGTGCGCCAATTTCTCTGGGGCTTTTTCTTTTTTGAGTGGTATCACGAGCTGCACCACGAAAAGAGCCGATACCAGGATCTCTTCACCCTCATCATCTACGGGCAGCTGTTGGGCCTTCCCCTCATGAATTCCGCCATCGGCCTTCGCCTGTTGCCCTACGTCCTTCCGGAGCTTCCCGGCTGGAAACACCGGCAGCTGGAAGAATTCGACCTGGTGGAGCACGGTCCCCACCTCCACTAAGAGGAGGTCGAAGGCATGAACTTGCAGCAGCTGGTCTTCTGGCTGGCCATCCTCTTCCTCGCCTGGTGGGTGGCGGGGGCGTTTTACAACCGCCGCAGGCTGAAGGAGCTTCTCCTAGCCGTGGGACGCCACGGCACCCTTTTGGGGAAAAAGATGGAGTACCGGCTCCTCGGAAATAGCGCCTTTCGGGTAACTTTTCACGATTTGCGGGCAAACCTGGCGGAGGCCCAGGCCCTCTGCCTCCTTCAACCCCGGGATTTTCCCCTGGCGTGGGCGTGGATGCACCTCCGGGGCCACGGCGATCAGATCCACCTCCAGATGACGCTGAAGGATGGGCCGAAGGAAGGGGCTTTTTGGGAAGGGGAGGGGGCGGAGAAGGCCTTTTCCTTGCCGGGTTTGAAGCTCCTTGCCCGGCAGACCCGGCCTCCCCACTTCCACCTGATCCTCCAGCTGAGGAGAGGGCCGGTGGATCCCCAGGTAGAGGCCTTCTTTCGCCTGGCGCAAAGGGTCATGTCCCAAGAGGACTAGTCCTTTTCCAAAGAAAAGGCGTCTCTCTTGCCATAAAAGCGATAACCTCACCTCTCCTTGCCAATGGCCGAGAAGGAATTCCAGGCCACTGTGTCGAAGCCCGGAAGTACTCCCAAACCCTTGCATACCCATGTCAAGAGGAGGTGACACAGGAGGTTTGGCCAACGATCGGCGGAGGCCTAAGTCCGATGCCTGGGAAGGGGTGAAGGGAGATGTCGCCCTTTTGGTTTGTGGTGCTGGCCCTGGTGGCTTACGGGCTGGCCTATCAGGCCTACGGGAAGTGGTACGACCGGCACGTGTGGAAGCCCGACCCCAACCGGACGACGCCGGCCCACATGTACACCGACGGCGTGGAGTACTTTCCGGTGAGCCGCTACGTCCTTTGGGGTTATCAGTTCAAGAGCGTGGCGGCCCTGGGTCCGGTGTTGGGTCCGTTCATCGCCATCAACTACGGGTGGGCACCGGCCCTGGCGTGGTTGATCCTGGGGAACTTCTTCATCGGTTGGTTGCAGGATTACGGGGCCATCATGGTCTCGGTCCGGAATCAGGGGCGCTCCTTCGGGCCCATCGCCTATGAGTTCACGGGGAGCGCCGGGCGCAACACCCTCCTCGGCTTCATCCTCTTCTACCTGATCATCATCTCCTCCACCTTCATCTACCTGGTGTCCCTCTTCTTCAACATCTTCCCGGGTTCGTTTGTGGCCACCCTGGGGATTGCCCTGGTGGGGATCCTGGCGGGCCAGATGATCTACCGGTGGCGGATCAACATCGTGACGGTGACCGTCGTGGCCCTCATCGGAATGTTCATCAGCTTTTGGCTGGGTACCCTGGAGCCCCTGCGGTGGCAGGTGCATCTGGGGGCCGAGGGCCAGTGGAACATCCTCTTTTGGGGTGTGGTGACCTGCATCTTCCTCTACTTGGCCTCCATCTTGCCCCTCCCCACCTTCATCCAGCCCATCAACTTCATCGCCTTCTTCCCCACCTTCGGCGCCGTGGTCCTCATCCTCCTGGGCGCCCTCATCAGTCCTTGGACAGGGGTGAAGCTCCAGCAGCCGGCTTGGATCAGCGCCTATCCCGGCGGGTTCGCGGGGGTGGGGCCCATCTGGCCCATCCTCTTTGTGGCCATCGCTTGCGGGGCCATCTCAGGTTGGCATAGTCTGGTGAGCTCCTCCACCACCTCCAAGCAGCTGGACGTGGAGACGGACGCCCACCCGGTGGGGGCGGGGGCCATGCTGGCAGAGGGCCTTTTGGGGTTGGCGTCCCTGGCCAGCTACATGGTCCTTCCCAGGAGCGAGATCACCACCAACATCGGGGCGTGGGTGGCAGGGGCCCAGGTGTTGACGGAAGTCTTTCTGGGGAGCGTCCTCGGAAAGCTCTTCGCCGGCGTCTTCTTCTCCACGGCCCTGGTCCTCTTCGCCATCACGGTGCAGGCCCTGGTGACCCGGTTCTGGCGCCTGGTGTCGGCGGAGGTGTTCGGAGATTCCATCCTGGCCCAAAAGCATGTGGCTACGGCCGTGGGCCTTTTGATCCCCCTGCTCTTCGCCGTGTCGGGGTCCTGGAATAACCTCTGGCTCTACTTTGGCGGATCCAACCAGCTCCTGGCGGGCCTGGCCCTGATGCTCATCACCATCCACCTGGCCAGGACCAAGGCCCCGACCTTGTACACCTTCCTGCCGGCCCTCTTCATGATCGTCACCACCCTCTCGGCCCTGGCTTGGCAGACGGCCAAGTTCGTGTGGGCGGCCACCACCCCGGGGGTCACCTTCGTGAGGGAGCCCCTCAGCAATTACCCGGCCATCGCGACGGTCTTGGACTGGATCTTCGTCTTCGTGGGTTTGGCCCTCTTCGTCCTGGGTCTCCAGATGGCCGTCCGCACCATCCGCTCCTACCGGGAGTCCATGGCCATGGGGACGGGAACTCCCGCGGAGGCGCCCGGCGATTGAGGCGAAGGGAGGGGGCCCCTTTGGGGGCCTCCTCCCCGCCCTGAAGGAGGTGAAGTCCATGTTTTGGCGGCGGAAAAAGGGTGAAGGCGAAGCGAACGAACCCAAGCAGGAATCCCAGGGAGGGCTGGGGACCATCCTCAAGGGAGTCCTTTACGGGATGGCTTCCCACGGGAATGTGACGGCGGCCCTCCGGACCCGCATGCACCTGGAACACCTCTTCATGTTCATCACCCTCGGGGACATGCTGGGGATTCCGGTGCTACCTCCGTACTACTCCCTGCGGATCCTCCCTTATGCGGTACCCAACATCGAATCGTGGAAACGGCGGGTGTTCCGAGAACGGGATTTCACCGACGCCATTTATTGATGGGAGGGAAAGTCCATGGCGGAGCTTCGGCCCCCGGGCCTGGGGGCTTACCTGAACCGGCACCCGGAGGTGGAAATCGTCATCTTCGCGGGGAAGGGGGGACTGGGGAAGACCACCTCCAGTTCGGCCCTGGCCTACTACGCCAGCCAGCACCTGGGAAAGAAAACCCTCCTCTTCTCCACCGATCCCCAGGCGTCCTTATCGGACATCTGGGAGCGGAATTTCTACGGCCAAGGGGAGGTCGAGATCCTTCCCAACCTCTACGTGGTGGAGATCGATGCCGACCGGCGGGTGGCCGATTACCAGGCGTCCATCAAGCAGAAGATCAAGGACATGTACGGGCTGGATGAGGTCCCCAAGGAGATCGAGGAGTACATCGACTCCACCTCGGCGGAGCCCGCCATGTACGAATCGGCCACCTACGACGCCATGGCGGAGCTGGTGAGAAAGAAGGAGTACAACCTCTACATCTTCGACATGCCTCCCTTTGGCCATGGGGTCCGCATGATCGCCATGGCCGACATCCTCTCCAAATGGGTGGAGAAGATCACGGAGGCCCGGTCCAAGGTGGCGGAGTACGATGCCGTGGCCGCCACCTTGAAGGGGGAAAAGGGCCGGGAAGATGAGGTTTTGGCGGAGCTTCAAGATATCCACCAGCAGATCAAGAACTTTACCGACCTCATCACCAACCGGAAGCGGACGGCCTTCTTCATGGTCCTCATCCCCGAGAAGATGGCCATCGTGGATACGGAGCGAGCCCTCAGCATGTTCGCTTCCCTGGGGATGGAGATGTCGGGGCTGGTGGTGAACCAGGTCTATCCCCAGAGCCTTCTCAACGATCCGCAGACCAGCGATTACCTGCGCCATCGGGTGGCCATGCAGCAGCAATACCTGGCGGAGATTGCCCGCAAGTTCGGGGACCGGGTCCAGGCGGTGGTGCCCATGTTCACCCGGGAACCCAAAGGGGTGGACATGATCCGCCAGACGGCGGAAGCCCTGGTGGAGGCGCCCCTGGTGGTCCAGTACTGAAGGGAGGGTTGGGTGTGGAACATCTCAGTCGATTCCTGGAGGCCCATCCTGAGCTGCGCTACATCTTCACCGGTGGCAAAGGCGGCGTGGGGAAGACGGTGGCGGCGGCCGCCCTGGCCCTGCAATTTGCCCAGCAGGGCCAAAGGACCCTCATCGCCTCCTTGAATCCGGTCCATTCCCTCAGCAGTCTCTTCGATCAGGATTTGAGCGGCGGAAAGATCCGGCCCGTGGCGGGGGTGGAGAACCTCTACGCCATGGAGGTGGATGCGTCCGACGTGGTGGCCCGCTACCGGGAGAACATCGCCCAAAGGGTTCGGGAGTTTTTGCGCTACGCCGATATCCCCGTGGATGCCCGGCCCTTTGTGGACATCGCCGTCACCAACCCCGCCTTCGAAGAGTCGGCCATGTTCGACAAGATGGTGGATGTGATGCTCTCGGAAGGGGAGCACTACGATAAGCTGGTCTTCGATACGGCGGCGGTGGCCAACGCCATCCGCCTCATCGGCCTCTCCAAGATCTACGGCCTCTGGCTGCAGCGGATGATCGAAAGCCGCAAGGAGGCTCTCTCCCTTCGGGTGCAGCTGTCCTTCCGGCGGGAAAAGGTGATGGAAGAAGTGCAAAAAGACCCTATGCTGGCGGACCTCATCGCCATGGATGAGCGCTTCAAGGCGGTGAAGGAGCGCCTGGTGGATCCCCAGCGGACGGCCTTCTTCTTCGTCACCTTGCCCCTCATGCTTCCCATCTCCGTGGTGACCCGGTTCATCGAGCAGGTGAAAGCTTACGACATCCCCGTCGGGGGCGTCCTGGTGAACGGGATCATCCGGGGGGATGAAGCGGAAAAGGCCCAGGGGGACGAGTACCTGCAGAACAAATTCCAGGAGCAGGCCCAGTACATGCGCATCATCCAGGAGCAGCTGGGGGATCTGGTGCGGGCGCACCTCCCCCTTTATCCCAAGGAAATCCAGGGGCTGGAGGCGGTTCGCCGGGCGGCGGCGGACCTCTTCAACCCCGACCAGGAGTGGGCCTTAAGCCTTGTCTCGTGAGATTCGGCCCTACGTGCTGGCGGCCCAGAGCTTCATGATGGGGAGCACCAACTTCGTCCTGGTGGGGCTTCCCGCGGGATGGAAGGCGGGGAAAGGGCCCTTTCCGCCGGAGGTGGACCGGCGGGTGGAACGGGGGGAGGCCTCCTGGGCGGTGGAAGGCCAGGCGTCCTTCGAGCTCCAGGGGCCCCTGGCCACCGGCGAGAAAGCGAGGGGCCTTTTGCGCCTCTACGTGGGTGCGGGGGAAGGGGGGAAGGTGCCGGGAGCCTTCCGCCTGGCCCGGGTGGACGGCGAAGATCGGCTCCTTTTGGGCGGCCATGAGGGGGTTTTTCGCTGGGGATGGGTGCGAACGGGTCTTGGCCCTTGGGCTTCCTTCATCCCCGCCGCCACCTGGACGGCCTTTTGTCCCGCGACGGGCCGCTGGCTCCATCTCCTGGTGGAGAGTTCCCGGGCGGAGGCGGTGGACGAGGTGGCCCGGGCCGTGGCTGAGTACTGGCGATGCCATTAGGAGGGGGGAAGGGGGATGAAGACTGTCGTTCTGGTAGGCCTCTTTCCCGACGTCTATCGCCTCTGCGCCGGGCGGTGCCAGTGGGTGGCCGATCCCGAGCCTGAAGGGGAATACCCGCCCCTGGTGCGGGAGCAGTGGCAGCAGGTGAAGGCTTTTTACCTGGACCTCCTCCGGGATTTCCCCCAGGTGCGCCCGGTGACGGTGGGGTTTTTATCCCTCCAGGGCCTCTGGTGGGCCTTCCGCTACCGCCTGGATACCCGAAAGGTCTACGCCCTGGTGGCGGGAAAGGCCATCCCCTTGGAGGAAGGGTTGGACCGGGTGCGGGAGGCCCTTTTGTCGGCGACTTGAATAGGCTGGAAGGAGGGCGTATACTAAAGGGCGATTAGCGCCGGGAAAAGGCCTCGGGTGCAGACGAAGTGGGCGATGACCCACTTTTTTTATCGGGTTGGAGGGATGGCGGGTGAAGCCGACCGAGATCGAAGCCTGGTCCCTTGCGCGGGCCGATGAAGTGGCAGAGGCCATGGGCCTTCAGGTGGTGGACCTCTCCTTTCGCAAGGAAGGGCGCCGCTGGGTGATGCGGGTGGTCCTCTACGATCCGGAGGGCCCCATTTCCCTGAAGGAACTGGAGGCTTTTTCCCGGCGCTTTGGGGATATCCTGGATGCGGAAGATCCGGTGGAGGTCTCCTATGACCTGGAGGTCCAGTCCCCGGGGGTGGGCCGCTCCCTGAAGACCCCGCGGGAGTTTGCGGTGTTCCAGGGGCATATGGTGGACCTCCGCTTCTACCCCGGCCATGAGCCGCGGGAGATGCGGGCAAGGCTTCTGGGGTACCAGGATGGGCATCTGCGGGTGGAAGGACCCGGGGGCGAGGAGCACCAGATCCCCCTGAAGGATCTGGCTTCGTGCCGGCTGTCGGAAGACCAGGAGTAGGGAGGCTGGAGAGGCGTGGGCCGTAGGGAGAGCGATCTTTTGGCGGCGGTGGATGATCTGGAGCGCACGAGGGGCGTGGACCGGGAGATGCTCCTGCAGGCGGTGGAGCAGGCCCTGGTATCGGCCTACCGGCGCCACCGCCCAGGGGCGGGGGGCGATGTGGTGGCCCGCATCGACCGGGAGACGGGGGAGCCAAGGCTCTTCCTTCGCAAAGAAGTGGTCCAAGAGGTGAAGGACCCCGATCGGGAGATCGGCTGGGATGAAGCCCGGAGGATCCAGCCGTCGGTCCAGGTGGGGGATGTCGTGGAGATCCCCGTGGAGGTGGCCAACCTGGGGCGCATCGCCGCCCAGACGGCCAAGCAGGTGGTGATGCAAAAGCTCCGGGAGGCGGAGCGCCACATGGTGTACGAAGAGTACGCCCAGCGGGAAGGGGATATCGTCACGGGCCTGGTGTCCCGCATCGTGGGGAAGAACGCCTTCATCGACCTGGGGAAGACGGAGGCCATCCTTCCGCCTTCGGAGCAGGTGCAGGGGGAGACGTTGCGGCAGGGGCAGCGGGTGAAGGTGTACCTGGTGGAAGTGAAGATGACCAACCGGGGTCCCCAGATCCTGGCGTCCCGCTCCCACCCCGGCCTTCTAAAGCGCCTCTTTGAGCTGGAAGTCCCCGAGATCCAGCAGGGGCTGGTGGAGATCAAGGCGGTGGCTCGGGAAGCCGGTTCCCGGTCCAAGGTGGCCGTCTGGGCCCGGGATCCCCACATCGATCCCGTGGGAGCTTGCGTCGGCCCCAAGCATATGCGCATCAGCCACATCGTGGATGAGCTGGGGGGCGAAAAGATCGACGTCATCGAGTGGTCCCCCGATCCCGAAGTCTTTGTGGCCAATGCCCTCCGGCCGGCGAAGGTCGGCTCCGTGACCCTGGATCCTACCACCAAGACGGCCCACATCGTGGTGCCCGATTACCAGCTGAGCCTGGCCATCGGCAAGGCGGGGCAAAACGCCCGCCTGGCCGCCAAGCTGACGGGGTGGCGGGTGGACATCCGGAGCGAATCCCAGGTGCAAGGGGAGGAGGCCGGGGGCCTTTGACCAAGAAGCGGCCGGTGAGGACCTGCGTGGCCTGCGGGATGGAAGGGGAAAAGCGCACCCTGGTGAGGGTGGTGAGGACGCCCGAGGGAAGGGTGGAGCTGGATCCCACGGGGCGGAAAAACGGGCGGGGGGCCTACGTTTGCTCGTATGATTGTCTAGAGACGGCCCTCAAGAAGGGCCGCCTGGAAAAAGCCCTCCGGGTGGCCCTGGGGGCGGAAGACAAAGGGAGGCTCCGGGAAGCGGGAAAGCTCCACTTCTCGGGGATCCGGGCAGGTTCCCAGGGGTGAAACGGCCTTCCTGGCAGGGGCTTTTGGGCCTGGCCCGCAAGGCAGGGGGGCTGGTGGCCGGGCAGGAGGCCATCTGGCGGCACCTGCGGATGGGAAAGGGATGCCTTCTCCTCCTGGCCCGGGATGCCGGGGAGGCTCTCCAGCGAAAGGGCCGGCGCCTGGCGGCAGCCCAAGGGATTCCCGTGGCGCGCCTCCCGGTGACGGCGGCCGAACTGGGCCGGATGGTGGGCATGGCCCCCCGGGCGGCCGTCCTGGTGCTGGAGCCCCATCTGGCCCGGGAATTGCAAGAAGCGGAGGGGATAGAGCATGACGAAGGGGATCCGCGTGTACGAGCTGGCCCGGGAGCTGGGGGTGACCAGCAAAAAACTGCTGACCATCCTTCAGGAGGAGATGAACATCACCCTGAACAACCACATGGCAACCGTCAACGATCAGGTGGCCAACCGTCTGCGATGGCTGGTGAAGGGGCCTTCCGAAGGGGAAGGCGAAAAGGAGCGGGAGAAGGCCAAAAAGGCCGAAGGGTCCCGGCCCACCGACGGCGCCGCCAAGGGGAGCCGCGAAGCCGTGAAGAAGGAACCGTCCCCCTCCGGCGCGACCCAGGGGGAGGCCGCCAACGGGGCCGCCCGTAGCGCCATCCGGACCTTCATCTGGATGGGCCCCATGACGGTGGGGGAGCTGGCCCGCCAGCTGGAGATGAACGCCACCGACCTCATGCGGCGCCTCATCCAAAAAGGGGTCATGGCGGCCATCAACCAGACGGTGACCCTGGAGCAGGTGCGGGATGTGCTGGAATCCATGGGGATCCAGGTGGTGGACGGCCAAGAGCCCCAGAAGCGCCTGGTGAAAAAGGGAGCCCGGCCGCTCCTTGAAGGCGACGATCCCCAACGGGCGGTGCCCCGGGCGCCGGTGGTGACCGTCCTGGGCCACGTGGACCACGGCAAGACCACCCTTTTGGATGCCATCCGCCGGACGCGGGTGGCCCAGGGGGAAGCCGGGGGCATCACCCAGAAGATCGGCGCCAGCACAGTGGAATGGCAAGGTCAGAAGATCGTCTTCTTGGATACCCCCGGGCATGAGGCCTTTGCCGCCATGCGGGCCCGAGGGGCCCAGGTGACGGATGTGGCCGTCCTGGTGGTGGCGGCCGATGACGGCGTCATGCCCCAGACCATCGAGGCCATCCAGCATGCCCGCAGCGCCGACGTCCCCATCGTGGTGGCCATCACCAAGATGGACCGGGAAGGGGCCAACCCCGAGCGGGTGAAGCGGCAGCTGGCGGAGCAGGGGCTGGTGCCGGAGGAATGGGGCGGCGATACCGTCATGGTGCCCGTCTCCGCCAAGAGGGGAGAAGGCATCGACGACCTTTTGGAGATGATCCTCCTGGTGGCGGAGCTCCTGGAGCTGAAGGCCGATCCCCAGCGGCGGGCCGTGGGGACCGTCATCGAGGCCCAGCTGGACCGGAGCCGGGGTCCGGTGGCCACCGTCCTGGTCCAGACGGGGACCCTTAAGGTGGGGGATCCCTTTGTGGCGGGAAAGACCTGGGGCAAGGTCCGCTCCATGATGGATGACCGGGGCCGCAGCCTCAAGAAGGCGGGGCCGTCGACGCCGGTGGAGATCCTGGGCTTTAACGAAGTCCCCGAAGCGGGGGATGTGTTCCAGGTGAAGGCGTCGGAGAAGGAGGCCCGGGCGGCGGCGGAAAAGGCCGCAGCCGAAGAAGGGGGCCGGCAGAAGCGGGGCATCACCCTGGCGGAGTTCTACCGCCAGAGCCGGGACGGCAAGAAGGAGCTGGCCCTCATCGTGAAGGCCGATACCCAGGGTTCGTTGGAGGCGCTGCAGCAGGCCCTGGGCCAGCTCAAGGTGGAAGACGTGGCGGTGACCATCGTCCACGGCGGCGTGGGGGGCATCAACCTGTCGGATGTGCGCCTGGCGGAGGTGGCGGGCGCCGTCGTCCTGGGCTTCAACGTGCGGCCGGAAGCCTCGGCCCGCCAGGAAGCGGAGCGGGCCGGGGTGGAGATCAAGACGTACCGCGTGATCTACGAGCTCCTGGATGACGTGGAGAAGTCCCTCAGGGGCCTTTTGGTCCCGGAGAAGGAAGAGGTCGTCCTGGGGGTGGCGGAGGTGCGCCAGATCTTCCGGCTGCCGGGCGGCCAGGTGGCGGCGGGATGCTATGTCCAGTCGGGGAAGATGGTCCGCCGGGCACCGGTGCGGGTGATCCGGCAGGGGGTTATCATCCATGAAGGGAACATGGCATCCCTCCGCCGCTTCAAGGACGATGTCCGGGAGGTGGCCGAGGGGTTCGAGTGCGGCATCACCCTGGAGAAGTTCAACGACTTTAAGGAAGGCGACCTCATCGAATGCTATGAGGTGCGGGATGTGAAAGCGTGAGCGAGGAACGAGTCCGGCGGGTCGCGGAACGCATCAAAGAAGAGATGGCCGATATCCTGGCCCGCCGCAGCAAAGATCCCCGGCTGAAGTGGGCCAGCGTGACGGGGGTGGAGGTCTCCCGGGATCTCCGCCATGCCCGGATCTACGTGAGCCCCATGCCAGGAGGCAGCGGGGAAGAGCTCATGGCGGGACTGGAGCGGGCCAAGGGGTTCATCCGTTCCCAGCTGGGAAGGGCCCTGGAGCTCTACGTGACCCCCGAGATCACCTTCCGCCTCGACGATTCCATCGAGCACGGGGTGAGGATCTCCCAGATCCTCCAGCAGATCCGGGAGGAGCAGGGGGCGGGAGAAGCTCAGGAGGAAGACGAGGAACCCGAACCATGACGCCGTGGGAAAAGGCCCTTCAGGCCATCCGCCAGGCCCAAAGCGTCGTCCTCTTCCTCCACCAAAGGCCCGACGGCGACAGCGTGGGCTCCAACCTGGCCATGGCCCTGGCCCTTTCGGCCATGGGGAAGGCCGTAAAGGTCCTGAGCCAAGATCCCCTGCCCTCCTACTTGAGGGGGCTTCCCGGAGCGGAGCGGGTGGAACGGCCGGAAGGAGCGCCATCCTCCTTTGACCTGGCCCTGGCCCTCGATTGCGCCGACAAGGAGCGGACGGGGGCGGCCCTTCCGTGGCTGGAAGGGGCGGGCCTGGTGGTGAACGTGGACCACCACAGCTCCAACACCTTCTTCGGCCATGTGAACGTGGTGGAGCCGGAGGCGGCGGCCACGGGGGAGCTGGTCTACCGCCTTCTCCTCGACCTGGAGGTCCCGTGGGATGAAGCCATGGCGAAAAACCTTTACGTCGCCCTTTTGACCGATACCGGGTCCTTTAGCTTTTCCAACACCACCCCCGCAGCCCACCGCATGGCGGCTCACCTTTTGGAGCTGGGGGTGAAGCCTGCCGAGGTGGCGGAGGAGGTCTTCGGCAGCCGCTCCGAGGCGGGCCTTCGCCTGTTGGGGCGGGCCATCCTTCGCCTGCAGAAGGACCCTTCTGGGCGGCTCGTGTGGTCCTACCTTCGCCATGAGGATTTTGAGGAGCTCTCCGCCGAGCCCGGCGAAGGGGAAGGGATCGCCCAGGAGCTGAGGCGGCTGGAGGGGGTGGAGGGGGCCTTCTTCTTTCGAGAAGAGAGGCCGGGGGTGTGGCGGGTGAGCCTCCGGTCCCGGGGGCGGCTGGATGTGGCGGAGCTGGCGGGGGTCTTCGGCGGGGGAGGCCATCCCCGGGCCGCCGGCATGACGTGGCAGGGGAGCCTGGAAGAAGGGAGCCGGAGGCTCCTGGAGGAAGCAGCCCGTCGCCTGGCGGTGGTGGAATCGTGAGGAGCGGCCTTCTCCTCCTCTTCAAGGTGCCGGGGCCCACCTCCCATGACCTGGTGGAGGAGGCCCGGCGCCTCTTCCCTCGTGAGAAGGTGGGCCACGGGGGAACCCTCGATCCGGCGGCGGCAGGCCTCCTGGTCCTGCTGGTGGGAAGGGCCACCCGCCTTTCCCGCTACCTCTTGGGGGCAGACAAGGCCTACCTCTTCGAAGTGACCTTCGGCGTGGAGACCGACACGGGGGATCAGGAGGGGGAGGTGGTGGCGGTGGCTCCCCTTCCGGCGGAGGAAAAGCTGAGGGAGGTCCTTTCCGGCTTCCAGGGGGAGATCCGCCAGAAGATCCCCGCCTTTTCCGCCGCCAAGCGGAAGGGAAAGCCCCGTTATGCCTGGGCCCGGGAGGGAAAGGAGCTCCCCGAGGAAGAGCGGCCGGTGACGATCCATCGCTTCGAGCTTTTGCGGTGGGAAGGGGGAGGGGAGCGGGCCGTCTTTTACCTGGAAGCGTCCCACGGCACCTATGTGCGCCAGCTGGCGGTGGATCTGGCGCGAAAGGCAGGGTCGGCGGGGCATGTGTCGGCCCTTTTGCGGACGCGGGTGGGGCCCTTTTCCCTGGAGGAGGCCCTTCCGTGGGAGGAGGTGTCGGCCTTGGCGAGGGAAGGGCGGCCTCCCCTTCTGGGGGCGGAGCGCCTCCTGCCCTCCTCCTGGCCGCGGATCGAGATTTCCGCCGCCCAGGGGAGGGCCCTTCGGCAAGGCCTCTGGCCGGCTTCCTTGCCGCGAGTTTCCCAGGCGGCTCTCCTTCAGGGAGGGGAGCTGGTGGCGGTGGTGGACCGGGAGGGCCAGGGGCGGCGGCTCCTCTGGCTGGGAGGTGACGAAGGGTGAAGGTGTGGCGGGGGTGGCCCGAAGGGGAAGATGGCCTCCGGTATGCCGCCATCGGCACCTTTGACGGGGTTCACCGGGGGCACCAGGCCATCCTGCAACAGCTCTTGCGGGGCGCCCGGGAAGCAGGGGCCAAAGCGTGGGTGGTCACCTTCGAGCCCCATCCCCAGGCGATCCTCAGGGGGGCCAGCCCGCCCCTTTTGACCCTCGTAAGGGAGCGGCTTTACTGGCTGGAAGAGGCGGGGGTGGAGGGAACGGTGATCCTTCCCTTCACGCCGGAGCTGGCGGCCACCCCGGCGGAGGTCTTTTTGCAAGAGGAGCTCTGCCGCAAGGGAAAGCTGCGGCGGGTGTATGTGGGGTACAATTTCACCTTTGGGAAAGGGGCAGCGGGGAACGCCGCCTTTCTCCAAAAAGAAGGGCCCCGGGCCTGCGGCCTGGAGGTGACGGTGGTGCCGCCGGTGGTGGAAGGGGGGGAGGCGGTGTCCTCCACCCGCATTCGGAAGCTTCTTTTGGAGGGGAACCTGGAGGAGGCGGAGCGCCTCTTGGGAAGGCCTTTTTCCCTCTTCGCCCGGGTGGGGCGGGGCGACGGCCGGGGAAAGGAGCTGGGGTTTCCCACGGCCAACCTGGAGGTGGATGCCGAAAGGGCCCTTCCGCCGCCCGGAGTCTATGCCGGGTGGGCTGTGGTGGAGGGCCGCTCCTGGCCGGCGGCCATCAGCGTGGGGGCCCGGCCCATGGTGCCGGGGGATGATCCCCGGAGGGTGGAAGTCTATGTGGTGGGCTGGAACGGGGAGCTCTACGGCCAGGAGATCCAGGTGGGCTTCTTTGCCCGTTTGCGGGATCAGGAGGCTTTTCCCAGCTGGGAGGTCCTCAAAGAGGCCATGGTGGAAGATGTAAACCAGGTCCTTCGCGTATATCAAAGCCGTTTGTTACAATAATCGTTGTGCCACCTTCTTCTCGGCAGCCCGCTTCCTCCGGCGGCTGCGGGGATCAAGGTCGGGAAAAGGGATAAAAGGAGGATGTTCGATGGGACTGGAACCTTCCAGGAAGCAGGAGATCATCGAGAGTTTTCGCGTCCATGAAAGGGATACGGGGTCGCCCGACGTGCAGATCGCCCTTTTGACGGAGCGCATCCAGATGCTGACGGAGCATTTGCAGCGCCACCCCAAGGACCACCATTCCCGGAGGGGTCTTTTCAAGATGGTGGGGCAGCGGCGAAGGCTCCTCAATTACCTGCGGACCCACGACCGTCAGCGTTACCAGGCGGTGACGGAACGGCTGGGGCTCCGCGGTCGGTGAGGGGAGGAGCCCCATGAAGGCCCACATTTTCCGGACAGAGGTGGCAGGGCGGCCTCTGCAGATCGAATACGGCGCCCTGGCGGGACAGGCCAATGCAGCCGTCCTGGTGCGCTACGGAGATACCACGGTCCTGGTGACGGCCACGGCCACCAAGGAACCCCGGGAGGACGTGGATTTTTTCCCCCTGAGGGTGGACTACGAAGAGCGCCAGTATGCCGCGGGGCGGATCCCGGGAAGCTTCTTTCGCCGGGAGGGTCGCCCCTCGGAGCGGGCGGTGCTGAACGCCCGCCTTATCGACCGGCCCATCCGTCCCCTCTTCCCGAAAGGCTTTTACCATGACGTCCAGGTGGTGGCCACGGTACTGAGCTTCGACCCCGACAACGGGCCCGATATCGCCAGCATCATCGGGGCGTCGGCGGCCCTCTCCATCTCCGACATCCCCTTCAACGGGCCGGTGGGGGCCGTGATGATGGGGCTGGTGGACGGGGAGCTGGTGGTTAATCCCACGGAAGCCCAGCTCCATAAAAGCCGGTTGGAGCTGGCGGTGGCGGGCACCAAGGACGCCATCATCATGGTGGAGGCGGGCGCCGATGAGGTTCCCGAAGAGACCATCCTGGAAGCCCTCCAGAAGGCCCATGAGGTCATCAAGGAGCTCTGCATCTGGCAGGAAGAGATCGTGGCCCAGGTGGGAAAGCCCAAGATGAGCTTTACGCCGCCCCAGCTGGATGAAACCCTGGTGCAGGAGGTCCGCAGCTGGGCGGAGGGCCGGCTGGAGCTGGCCCTTTTGGCGGATACGAAGGAAGATCGGGAGAAGCAGCGGGAAGCGGTGGTGCAGGAGGCGCGGGAGCTCTTCCTGGAAAAGTATCCCGAGAGCGAAAAGGCCATCCTGCAGGTCCTCCACGACACAGAGCGGGATGTGATGCGCCGGATGATCCTCGAGAAGGGGATCCGGGCCGATGGCCGGGGTCCCAAGGATATCCGGCCCATCTGGTGCGATGCCGGGTTCCTCCCCCGGGCCCACGGATCGGGCCTCTTCACCCGGGGTGAAACCCAGGTCCTCTCAGTGGCCACCCTGGGGGCCGCCTCCGACCGCCAGCTCCTGGACAGCCTCGGCGATGAACCTTTCCGCCGGTATATGCACCACTACAACTTCCCGCCTTACAGCACCGGCGAGGTGAAGCCCATCCGGGCGCCGGGGCGGCGGGAGATCGGCCACGGGGCCTTGGCGGAACGGGCCCTTTTGCCCATGATCCCCAGCGAGGACGAGTTCCCCTACACCATCCGGGTGGTGAGCGAAGTCCTCTCCTCCAACGGGTCCACCTCCATGGCGTCGGTGTGCGGGTCCACCCTGGCCCTCATGGATGCGGGGACGCCTCTCAAGCGGCCGGTCTCGGGGATCGCCATGGGCCTCATCAAAGAAGGGGACAAGGCCGTCATCCTTTCCGACATCATGGGGCTGGAAGATCACCTGGGGGATATGGACTTCAAGGTGGCGGGGACGGAAAAGGGCGTGACGGCCATGCAGATGGACATCAAGATCCAGGGGATCGAGATCGAGCTCCTGCGCCAGGCCTTGGAGCAGGCCCGGGAAGGGCGGCTGTACATCCTTCAGGAGATGCTGAAGGTGCTCCCGGCGCCCCGGCCCCATCTCTCCCCCTATGCGCCCCGCATCCTGACCCTCCACATCAACCCCGACAAGATCCGGGACGTCATCGGCCCCGGGGGCAAGACCATCAACAAGATCATCGCCGAGACCGGGGTGGACATCGACATCCAGGACGACGGTCGGATTTACGTCACGGGGCCCTTGGAAGGGTGCGAGCGGGCCCAGGAGATGATCCTCCAGCTCACCAAAGATGTGGTGCCCGGGGAGGTCTACCTGGGGAAGGTGACCCGCATTGTGAGCTTCGGAGCCTTCTGCGAGATCCTCCCGGGGAAAGAAGGGCTGGTGCACATCTCCCAGCTGGCCAAGGAGCGGATCCCGCGGGTGGAAGATGTGGTGGATGTGGGGGACACCATCCTGGTGAAGGTGACGGAGATCGACAGCCTGGGGCGCATCAACCTCTCCCGCAAGCAGGCCCTCCAGGCGGAGCCGGGGGGAGAAGTGAAGGAGTCCCGCAAGAAGGCTGGGACGGCCGGAAAGCGGTAGGCATGGAGGGCTCCCCCGTCGGCATACCTTGGGGTATGCGGGTGCGGTGGAGCCAGCTGACGGGAAAAGAGATCATCGACGTGGACGAGGCCCTTCGGTTGGGCCGGTTGGAACAGGCGGATTTTCTCATCGGGCCCGATGGAACGATCGAGGCCCTTTTGGTTTTTCCGGCGGGCCGGTGGCGCTCGCCCGTAAAGACCATCCCCTGGCAAGCCATCGCCAAGATCGGGCCGGAGCTGCTCCTCATCCGGGGAATAAGCCCCTGAAAGGCGGGGCCATACTAAGGCCGACCTTTCAAGGGAGGCGATGGCAAGTGGCCAAAACGGTCATCGGGGTGTTTCGCGACCGGCAGAAGGCAGAACAGGCCGTCCGGGAGCTGAGGGGCCAAGGGTTCGGCGATCAGGAGATTTCCATCGTCGCCAAGGATCCGGGCCAGGCAGCGCGGAAAACGGGGGGAACCCAAAACGATATTTCCGACGGTACCGCCTGGGGTGCGGGCATCGGAGGGACGGCGGGGCTTTTGGCCAGCGCCGGGGCTCTGGCGGTGCCGGGCATCGGTCCCCTTCTCGCTATGGGGCCTCTGGCGGCGACCCTGGGGGGCGCTGCGGCGGGAGGTTTGGCAGGGGGTCTGGTGGATTACGGGATCCCCGAGCAGGAAGGGAAGAAGTACGAGCAGCGGGTGAAGCAGGGGGATGTGCTGGTGGTCCTCTCCAGCACCAAAAATGTGGATAAGGCGGCCCAGATCCTGCGGCAGCACGGGGCGGAGGATGTGATGACCCGCTAGCGGGAGGGGCGCCCGCCTATAAGATGAAAGGGAGAGGGAACCTACCCCTCTCCTTTTTTGTGACATCCCAAGGGAGGCGGTGGTGCCATGGCGATCCGGGTGGCGGTGGCCGGGATCACCGGCCGGACGGGACGATGGGTGGCCCAGGGGCTGGCGGAAACCCCCGATATGGAACTGGTCGGGGGCCTCAGCCGCCATCACGGGGGTCAAAGCCTCAAGGAAGCCCTGGGGCTCCCCGGAGGGGCGGGGGAGAAGAAGGTGTGGTCGAGCCTGGAGGAGCTCTTGGATCGAGAAGGGGTGGACGTGCTGGTGGATTTTACCGTGGCGGAGGCGGCCCGCTCCCTCCTTCCCCATGCCCTTTCCCGGGGCCTCAAGGTGGTGAGCGGCACCACCGGCCTTGGGGAAGCCGATTTTAAGGCCCTGGAGGAAGCGGCCCTCCGCCACCGGCAGGTGATCCTCCATGCCCCCAACTTTTCCTTGGGGGCCCTCCTTCTCGAAAGGATGGCTGCCCTGGCGGCCCGCTGGCTTCCCGAGGTGGAGGTGGTGGAGATCCACCATCCGGGGAAGAAGGACCGGCCGTCGGGGACGGCCCTCGCCCTCAAGGCCGCCATGGAGAAGGCGGGGGCGCGGCAGCCGGTGCCGCTTCACAGCGTGAGGCTTCCGGGGTGGGTGGCCCACCACCGGGTGCTCTTCGGGAGCCGCGGCGAGGCCCTCACCCTTTCCCACGATGTCCTCAGCCGGGAGGCCTTCCTTCCCGGGGTGCTGGTGGCCGTCCGGGGGGTGATGCGGGTGGAGACCCCCGGCCTCTACCGGGATCTCTGGCCCTTTCTCGAGGGGAAAGGGTGACGCCTTCCTCATAGTCTTTAGGGGAAAGGCGGTCAGGGGTTGGCCCTCTGGATCGGCGGCGAGGATGAGCGGCTGGAGGAGGCGGGCCGCCTCCTTCGCGCATGGGGGTGGCCGGTGGCGGGAAGGGCGAAGGGGCCCCTTTCCCCTGGCGATCACGTCCTCTTGCCTCCGGCGCCCTTGCCGGAGGTGCCGTCCTTTCTGGGGGAGGGGCCCTTTACCCTCTGGGGAGGGGCGCTTCAGCCGGAAGCGGAACGGGAGCTCTTTGCCCGGGGATGGAGGTATGTGGCCTATGGGGAGGATTCCGGGTTTCGGCGGGTAAACGGCATCCTCACGGCGGAGAGCTTTCTCGTCTGGTCCATGGCCGAGGAAAAGATGTCCCTCCGGGAGCGGCGCTGGGCGGTGCTGGGCCTGGGGTACACGGGGCGGCCCCTTGTGGAGCGGATCCTTTCCTGGGGCGGGGAGGTGTGGGGGATCACCGGGCGAAGGGAGGCCATGGGGGATCTTCAGGCGAAGGGAGCCCGGATCCTCTCCTGGGAAGCCTTTCCCCCGCCGGGCCTGGACCTGGGGGCGGTGGTGAACACGGCTCCGGCGCGCCTTTTGACGGAGGCGCAGCTAAGGGATCTGGAGGGCATTCCCTTCTTCGACCTGGCGTCGGCGCCCTATGGCCTGGATGAGGGCGAGGCGGCCCGCTGGGGCCTTCCCTACCGGCGCCTCCCGGCTCTGCCGGCCCGGGTGCTGACCCGGTCGGCCGCCAGGCTGGTGGCAGAGGCGGTGGCCCGCCTCTGGCCCGAGGGAGGAGGGAGGCCATGGGAACGAAGCTGACCATCGGCTGGGGAGTGACGGGGGCCCACGGGTTTTTCCAAGAGGCCGTCGAAGGGATGGCCCGGTGGAGGGCCAGGGGAAACCGGGTGATCCCCATCCTCTCGCCGGCGGTGCAATCGGTGGCGGGAGGAGGTAAAAGCCCGGCGGAATGGAAAAGATCTATGGAAGAGGCGGCCGGCGAAGCGGGGATGATGGCGGTGGAAGAGGCGGAGCCCTTAGGGCCGAAGGATACCCTGGATCTTTTGGTGGTGGCCCCCTTGACGGGCACCAGCCTTGCCAAGTTGGCCCTGGGCATCTACGATACGTCGGTCCTGACGGCCGTGAAGGCCATGCTTCGCAACCAAAAACCGACGGTGGTGGCCCTTTGCACCAACGACGGCTTGGGCTTGAATGCCGTCCATTGGGCTCGGCTCCTGACGGTCCGCCACCTCTTTTTCGTACCCTTTTTCCAGGACCGCCCCCACTCCGTCCCCACATCGCTGCAGGCCCGGTTCGATCTCCTGGATGAGACGATGGAGGCGGCCCTTCGCGGGCAGCAGCTGCAACCCCTTTTGCGGGAAGGAGCCGGTTCAGGGTGAAAGAGTGGAAGATCGGCGTGGTGGGGGCCTTGGGCCTGGTGGGAAGGGTTCTCTTGGAGATCCTGGAGAAAAGGGACCTCCCCATCGGGGAGCTGAGGCCCTTCACCAGCGCTCGGACGGCGGGCGAGACGGTGACCTTTCGAGGAAAGGTTCTTCAGGCGCGGGAGTTGGAACCGGGAAGCTTTGAGGATCTGGATGTAGCCTTTTTTGCCATCGGCGACGATATCAGCCGGGAGTGGGCCCCCCGCTTTCAAGAAGCGGGGGTACTGGTGATCGATAAGTCCAACGCCTTTCGGATGGAGGAGGGGGTCCCCCTGGTGGTGCCGGAGATCAACGGGGAGGCGCTGGGGCCCCCCTTTCCCAGCCTGGTGGCCAGCCCCAACTGCACCACCATCCAGCTCGCCATGGTCCTTCATCCCCTCCGCCAGGCGGCGGGGCTCCGGTCGGTGGCGGTGGCCACGTACCAGTCGGTGTCGGGGTCGGGGCAAAAGGGAATGGAAGCTTTGGAGCGGGAGAGCCGGGGCGAGGAAGGGGAAAGCCCCTATCCCCACCCCATCTTCCAGAACGTCCTTCCCCAGTGCGACGGTTTTCTCCCCGACGGCTCCACCAAGGAAGAGCGAAAGCTCCGGGATGAGACCCGAAAGATCCTGGGGCTTCCCCATCTCCCGGTGACGGCCCTGGCGGTGCGGGTGCCGGTGCCCGTCGGCCACGGGGTGGCGGCCTTTGTGGAGTTGGAGCAGCCCCTGACGGCGGAGGTGGCCCGGGCCCTCTTGGCCCGGAGCCCGGGCTTGGAGGTGTGGGACGATCCCCAGACCTTCCGCTACCCCACCCCCCGGGCCATGGCGGGCCGCGATGGGGTGGCGGTGGGGCGCATCCGGCAAGATCCCGATCGGCCCGAGGTCCTGAGCTTTTTTGCCGTGGCCGATAACCTTCGCAAGGGTGCCGCCACCAACGCCCTCCAGATCTTCGAAACCCTCGTCGCGAAGGGGTGGAGAGGGCGATGAGGGAAGGGACGGCCATCTGGGTGCAGAAGTTCGGGGGTTCCACCGTGGCGACGCCCGAGGGGCGAAGGTTCCTGGTGCAACGGGTGAAAGACGCTCTCGGGGCGGGAAAGAAAGTGGTGGCCGTGGTATCGGCCATGGGGCGCAAGGGGGACCCCTACGCCACCGATACCCTCCTTTCCTTGGTGGAGGCGGAAGGGCCTTCCGACGATCGGGAGCGGGACCTCCTCCTTTCCTCGGGGGAAATCATCGCCGCCGTCATCTGCGCGGCAGCCCTCCGGGCGGGAGGGGTGGAGGCCCAGGCCCTCACGGGGCCCCAGGCGGGCATCATGACCGATGGCCGTTTTGGCGACGCCCAGATCATCGGGGTGGATATCCGCCGCCTGGAGGAGCTTTTGCAAAAGAGAGTGGTGCCGGTGGTGGCGGGCTTCCAGGGTCTCAGCCCCGACGGCCAAGTGACGACCCTGGGCCGGGGTGGCAGCGATACCACCGCGGCGGCCCTGGGGGTGGCGCTCCAGGCGGAAGTGGTGGAGATCTACACCGATGTGCCGGGGATCCAGACGGCCGATCCTTCGCTGGTGCCGGAGGCGGTCCTCCTGCCGGAAGTTACCTACGACGAAGTCTTCCAGCTGGCCCACGGGGGCGGGAAGGTGGTCCATCCCCGGGCGGTGGAGCTTTTGATGCGGGCAGGGATCCCCATCCGCGTGCGGCGCGCCCGGGACACCGAAGGGGGGACCTGGGTGGTGCGGGAGCGGCAGGGTCAGGACCCATGGGGGACCTACGGGCGCCCGGTGACCTTTGTCACCCAGAAGCCCCATCTGGTGCTGGTGGAAGTGGAAGGGGACCTCTGGGACCAGGCCCGGGCCTTTCGGGCCGTCGCCGATGCCGGCATCAGCGTCGATCTCATCCACATTCACCGCAGGGGCCAGTCCTTTACAGTGCCGGAAGAGGTGGCGGAGAAGGTGGAAGAAGCCCTCCTTCGGGCGGGCTTTTCACCCCGGATGGAGGGGGGCCTCGCCAAGGTGACGGTGGTGGGGAGCGGCATGCACGGCCGCCCGGGGGTGGCGGCGGCGGTGGTGGAAGCCCTGGCGGAAAAGGGCATTCCCATCCTGGCGGCGGCCGACTCCCACGTGACGGTGAGCTGCCTTGTGCCGGGGGAGGCCATGGCGGAGGCGGTGCGGGCCCTCCACCGGCGGTTTGGCCTGGCGGAAGAAGAAACGAAAGCTTGGGAAAGGGGGCAGGGGTATGTCGGTGAAGGGCGTCTGGGTGGCCCTGGCCACTCCCTTTGATGAAGACGGCGATGTGAACCTGAAGGAAGCGCGGCGGCTGGCCCGGCACCTGGTGGACGAAGGGGTCCATGGCGTAGTGGTGGGGGGCACAACGGCGGAGTCGCCCACCTTAACCCATGAGGAAAAGGCGGCGCTTCTGGAAGCCCTTTTGGAGGAAGTGGGGGACCGGGTGCCCGTCTGGTTCGGGGCGGGGACCCACAGTACGTGGGAGACCCTCCGCCTGGCCCGCCTGGGGGAAGAGCGGGGGGCCCACGGCCTGATGTTGGTGACCCCTTACTACAACAAGCCTCCCCAGGAAGGCCTCTACCGCCATTTCCGGGCGGTGGCGGAAGAGGCGAGTCTCCCCTTGATGCTCTACAACGTGCCGGGGCGGACGGCTGTCCACCTGGAGCCGGAGACGGTGGCCCGGTTGGCAGAAGATTGCCCGACGGTGGTGGCGGTGAAAGAAGCCAGCGGCCGGTTGGAGATGGTGACGGAGATCCGGCGGCTGGCGCCCCGCATCGCCATCATGACGGGGGATGACGGCCACTTCCTCTCCACCTTGCGCCTGGGAGGCCACGGGGTGGTGAGCGTGGCGGCTCAGGTGGCTCCCCGCCTCATGGTGGAGTGCTACGAGGCCTTCCGGGAAGGCCGGGAGGGCCGGGCCGAGGAGCTGGACACCCTCCTCCAGCCCCTCTACAAAGCCCTCTTCGTCACCACCAACCCCATCCCGGTGAAATATGCCCTGGAATGCCTGGGCTATTCCATGGGAGGGTATCGCCTGCCCCTGGTGGAGCCGACGGAAGCCCAAAAGGAGGTCATCCGCCAGGCCCTTTCCCGGGCAGGGCTGGTGAAGCGCTGAGAAGCTTCCTTGCCGGTGGGGGCAAAAGCTCCTATAATGCCCCTGAATGCATGAGCGGATCCGATCGTTCCCAGCGATGATGGCCTCCCCGGGTCGCCGAAGGAGAGGCCATGGGTAAGGTCAGCCGATAACGGAGGTGTGGGTCACGTCGAAGCAGTCCCCGAGCCGAGTTCTTCTTCGCCCCCTGGGGGGCTTTGGAGAAGTCGGCAAAAACATGATGGCGTTGGAATACCGGGATCAGATTCTGGTGGTGGACGCGGGGCTTACCTTTCCCGGGAAAGATGCCCTCGGCATCGATGTGGTGATCCCCGACACCGCCTTTTTGCAGGAACACGCCAGCAAGATCCAGGGCCTTTTCATCACCCACGGCCATGAGGATCACCTGGGAGCCCTTCCGTACTTTCTGAAGGATTTCCAGGTGCCGGTGATCACCTCGCGGTTCACCAAGGCCCTGGCGGAGGCCAAGCTGGCGGAGCACGGCATGCGGCTTCCCAAAGGGTCCCGGGCGGTGCGCCCGGGGGAGGTGGTCCACCTGGGAGTCTTCAAGATCCAGGCTTTCCGGGTGAACCACTCCATCCCCGATTCCCTGGGGGTGGCCATCGAGACGGATCTGGGCTGGGTGGTCATCACCGGGGATTTCAAGGTGGATTATAGCCCCGTAGACGGAGAGGTCATGGACCTTCAGCGGCTGGCCCAACTGGGCCGCCAGGGGGTCCTGGCCCTCATTTCCGACAGCACCAATGCGGAGCGGCCGGGGATCACCCCCAGCGAGCGGACGGTGGGGCCGCGGCTGGAACGGGAGATCGCCCTCGCCAAGAAGCGGGTCTTTGTGGCCACCTTTGCGTCCAACGTCCACCGGGTCCAGCAGATCGTGGAAGCGGCGGTGGCCAACGGGCGCAAAGTGGGGATCTCCGGCCGCAGCCTGGAGCAGACGGTCACCCTGGCGGTGGAGCACGGTTACCTCAAGGTGCCGTCCGGCAGCATGATGAGCCTGGACGAGGCGGCGAAGCTTCCCCCCGAGAAGGTGGTGGTCCTCACCACGGGAAGCCAAGGGGAGCCCCTGAGCGCCCTTGCCCGCATGGCGAGGGGCGACCACCGGCAGCTCCAGGTGGGGCGGGGGGACACCGTCCTCCTCTCCGCCACTCCCATCCCGGGGAACGAAAAAGATGTGCAGCTGACCATCGACAACCTCTATCGCCTGGGAGCCCAGGTGGTTTATGGGCCGGAGGCGGGCATCCACGTCAGCGGCCATGCTTCCCAGGAAGAGATGAAGCTCATCATGCAGCTCCTGCGGCCCCGCTACTTCATCCCCGCCCACGGGGAGTACCGGATGCTGGTCCACCATGCCCGGCTGGCCCAAGAGGTGGGGATCCCGCCGGAGAACATCGTGGTGGTGGAAAACGGCCAGACCGTCGAGATGACGGAAAGGGGCATCCGCATCAGCGGGACCTTCCCTGCGGGGGACGTCTTCGTCGACGGCCTGGGCGTGGGAGATGTGGGGAACATCGTCCTCCGAGACCGAAAGCAGCTCTCGGAAGACGGGATCCTCATCGTGGTGGTGGCCCTGGCCAAGCAGACGGGGGCCGTCTTGGCGGGGCCCGACATCATCACCCGCGGGTTTGTGTACATGCGGGAGTCGGAAGAGCTCCTGGAAGCCGCCCGCCAGCGGGTGCAAAAGGCCCTCCAGTCCCGGAACGGATCGGCCACGGGGGAATGGTCCAGCATCAAGGCGGCGGTGCGGGACTCCCTGGGGTCTTACCTCTTCGAGAAGACCAAGCGCCGCCCCATGATCCTCCCCATCGTGTTGGAAGTGTAACGGCAGGGGCATACTACCCGTGGCAGGTGGCTGCGCCCGGGCGCACGGCCGGTCACCTGCCCAACCTCTTTTGGGGGAGGGTCTTTTCGTGGCGGAAGCGACGGAGGCTCTGGAAAAGCTGGGGACGCCCAAACCGGCGGAACCCGGCGAAAGCGACATCCACGTGCTGCCCATCATCGGCCAGATCGAGGGCCACATCGTCCTTCCCTCCCAGAACAAGACCACCAAGTACGAGCACGTGCTGCCCCAGCTGGTGGCGGTGGAGCAGAACGAGAAGGTCAAGGGGCTTTTGCTCCTCATCAACACCGTGGGGGGCGATGTGGAGGCGGGGTTGGCCATCGCCGAGATGGTCCAGAGCCTGAAAAAGCCCTCCGTCTCCATCGTCCTGGGCGGAGGCCACTCCATCGGCATCCCCATCGCCGTGGCGGCCCGGCGCTCCTTCATCGCCCCCACCGCCACCATGACCATCCACCCGGTGCGCTTGACGGGGATGGTCATCGGGGTGCCGCAGACCTACGAATACCTGGAGAAGATGCAGGAGCGGATCGTCCGCTTTGTGGTGACCCACTCCCGCATCTCGGAAAAGCGCTACCGGGAGCTGATGCTCCGCTCCGGGGAGCTGGCCCGGGATGTGGGCTCCATTTTGGTGGGGAAAGAGGCGGTGGACGAGGGCCTCATGGACGCCGTGGGAGGGGTGGGCGAGGCCATGGATGAGCTGCGCCGGCTTATCGCCCGGGGCTCATGATGTGGACCATCCTTCCGCCGGTGGAAGGCCCGGCGGAGGTGAAGCTGGAAGTGTTGGAGGTGGCGGGGCGAAAGGTCCTCTGCGCCCCCGGGGAGGAACCGGGGACCTTTCGCATCGAAAGGCTCCTCTCCACCGACCCCATGGATTTCTTAGATCCCCGCTTCCAGCCGGGCACATGGATTTCCATCGGACCCCGCGCATAGGTTAGGCCATGGCGCTCTGGCAGGTTCTGCTCCTCGCCCTCCTGCAGGGGGCGACGGAGTTTCTTCCCGTCAGCAGCTCAGGCCACCTCCTCCTCGCCTCCCACCTCCTCGGGGTGGGACTCCTTCCCCTCCGCTGGATGGTCCTCTTCCACGCCGGGACCTTTCTGGCAGTCCTCTGGACCTATCGCCACGACGGGGCACGTCTTCTGCGGGCCCTTTGGCCCGGAAGGGGAAGCCCAGATGATCGCCATCTCCTGGGCCTCATGGTGGGGGCGTCGGCGGTGACGGGCGCCATCGCCCTGGGGGTGGAGCCCTGGCTGGAGAAAGGGGGCCTTTCCCTGGGCACCGCCGCCGCCGGCTGGTGGACGACGGGCCTTCTCCTCCTGGCCTCATCGTCCCGAAAGGGTGGACGAAGGCGTCTCCAAGACTTCACCCTGAAGGATGCCCTTTGGGTGGGTTTCTTCCAGGGGGCAGCCCTTTTGCCGGGTTTTTCCCGCTCGGGCCTTACCCTGGCGGCGGGGCTCTTTCGCGGTCTGGAGCCCCGGGAAGCGGTCCGCTTTTCCTTCCTCCTCGCCCTTCCCGCCATGGCGGCCGCCTCCTTGTGGGAGCTTCAAGGGATTTACGGGGGTGGGGGCGAAGGGTTTAAGGTGATGGTAGGGTTCGCCTTGGCCTTTTTAAGCGGCCTTGGGGCCATCGGGTGGGTGAAGTCGTGGGCCACGGCGGGGAAGCTTCCTTGGATGGCCCTCTACAACCTGGCCTTAGGGGCGGCGGTAGGAGGATGGTGGCTTCTTGGCTAAAGGGGAGCGGTCGCGGCGAAAAAGCCGGAAGGAGGAAGTGCCTCCGGCGATCCGGAGGGAGCTTTCGGGGCTGGGCTTTTTGGCCCTGGCCCTTCTCTCGGGGCTGGCTCTCGGGAGGACCGAGGGGGGCCTTTTGCTTCTCAACCTGAGGGAGGGCCTCCTCTGGCTGGCGGGAAAGGGTGCCTGGGGCATTCCGGCGGCCTTCGGGGCGGGGAGCCTTCTCTTCTTCTGGCCGGGGAAGGGAAAGGCCCTTTCCCGCTGGCGGCTCGTCGGAGGGAGCCTTTTCTTCCTCGCCCTTTTGGCCCTTTTGGAGGCACCCCTTCCCCTGGGTGAGACTTTTTCCCGGGCGAGGGAGGGCGGGGGCCTTCTGGGCGCCACCCTCTGGGCGCCCCTGGCCTACCTCCTGGGGACAGCCGGCGCCTACGTCCTGGTGGGGGCCCTCCTGGGGGCGGCGTTGCTCCTTTTCCTCCAGGTGCCCCTGGGCGGCCCCTTCCTTTCGGCCCTGGCCCGGGGAAGGGAGAAGCTCCGCCGGTTTTCCTGGCGGGAGTTCTTCTTTGAGCCGGTAGAGGAGCCGGCCAGCCAAGAAGGGGAAGAACGGGGCGAAGGGGAGAAGGAAGAGGCCCATGAGGCGGTCTTTTTGGAAGCACCCGGGGGGAAGGACGGTCGAGGAGAGGGCCAAGAAGGGCTGGAGCGGGAACCCGCGGAGGAGCAGGTGGCGGCCTCCCAGGAAGGGGAGTTGGCTCTTGGGGAGGGGCCTGGGGGACAGCTCTCCCTGGCGGAGGTTCCCTCCTACCAGCTACCGCCCCTTTCCCTCCTGGAGGGGAAGGCCCCGCGGAAGGGGAAAACCCGCCAGGATACGGCCGAAAGGGCTAAAGCGCTGGAAAGGACCCTCAAGAGCTTTGGCATCCAGGCGAAAGTGGTGGGGATGGAAGAGGGGCCGGCGGTGACCCGCTTTGAGGTGCAGCCGGCGGCAGGGGTCAAGGTGAGCCGTATAGCGGCCTTGGCCGACGATATCGCCCTCAGCCTGGCGGCTTCCCCCGTGAGGGTGGTGGCCCCCATCCCCGGGAAGGCGGCGGTGGGGATCGAGGTGCCCAACGCCGAGGTGAGGACGGTGCCGGTGGGGAGCATCATCCGGCACGGCCTCTTCCAACAATCGGCCTCCCGGCTGACCCTCGCCCTGGGGGAAGATGTGGCGGGGCAGCCCCTGGTCCACTCCCTGGAAAGGATGCTCCATCTCCTCATCGCGGGGGCGACAGGGAGCGGGAAGAGCGTCTGCCTCAACACCATCCTGGTGAGCCTTCTCTACAAGGCCCGCCCCGACGAAGTGAAGCTTTTGCTGGTGGACCCCAAGCGGGTGGAGCTTTCCGGCTACGAGGGGATCCCCCACCTCCTGGCGCCGGTCATCACCGATGCCAAGAAGGCGGCTTCCGCCTTGAGGTGGCTGGTGGCGGAGATGGGCCGGCGCTACGAGCTCTTTGCCCAGACGGGAGCCCGGGATATCCACCGGTACAACGAGGCCGTGCCGGGGGCCAAGGACAAGCTTCCCTTCATCGTCCTGGTGATCGATGAGCTGGCGGATCTCATGCTGGTGGCGGCGCGGGAAGTAGAAGATTCCATCCAGAGGCTGGCCCAGATGGCCCGGGCGGCGGGGATCCACCTGGTCCTGGCCACCCAGAGGCCTTCGGTGGACGTCATCACGGGGGTCATCAAGGCCAACATTCCCTCCCGCATCGCCTTTGCCGTCTCCTCCCAGGCCGACTCTCGCACCATCCTGGACGGGGCGGGGGCGGAAAAGCTTCTGGGGAAGGGGGATATGCTCTTCTATCCGGTGGGGGCCGGCAAGCCCATCCGGGCGCAGGGGGCCTACATCTCCGAGAAGGAGCTGGAGCGGGTCCTGGACTTTGTCCGGCGGCAGGGAAAGCCTCAGTTCCAGGAGGAGATCGCCCTGGAACGGGAGGGCGAAGGCGAGGGAGGCGGGGAAGAAGACCCCCTCTTCGTGGAGGCCCTGCGCATCGTGGTGGAGACGCGGCAGGCCTCCGTCTCCATGCTCCAGCGGCGGCTCCGGGTGGGCTTTACCCGGGCGGGCCGCCTGGTGGACCTCATGGAGCGGAAGGGCTTTGTGGGGCCTCACCAGGGATCCAAGGCGCGGGAAGTGCGGATCACGCCGGAGCAGTTTGCCCGCCTCTTCGGCGACCAGAAAAAATAGCCTTTATGGCAGGCCTCCCGGCAGCGCATACTACGCCGGCAGATGAAGGAGGCCTGCCCTTTGCGACGCCTTTGGGGATGGGTTTTGATCGTCGGCTTTTGGCTGACCGGCTGCGCCTTTTGGGGACCTTCCCCCCGCTCCATGCCGGCGCCCTCCTCGGATGACGGGACCCGGCCTCAAGGCAGGCTGCAGCTCATCGTGTTTTACGACGACGAAAAGTCCCCCGATGTGCGGGGTGATCTGGCCCTCTTGGTGAAGGAAAAGGATCGGGTGACGGCCCTTTCCCCCAACTGGTACCGGGTGGCGCCTGACGGTTCGGTGGAAGACCGAAGCCATCCCGTCACCTGGGAGGTGGCGCGGCAAGCCCAGATCCCCCTCATGCCCTTGGTGACCAACAAGGAGGGTAAGGATTCCGTCCTTTTGCACCCCGACCGGCAGGAAGCGGCGGTGGAATCCCTCATGGCCAAGGTGGATGAAGGAGGAGGCCTCATGCAGGGGCTGATCCTGGATTTCGAACTCCTGGATCCCGCCTCCCGGGAAGCCCTCACGGCCTTTGCGGAGCGGCTGGCAAGGGCCCTTCACAGCCGGGGGAAGAAGCTGGGGGTGGCGGTGATTCCCGCCTCCGTCGATACGGAGGGATCGTCGCCTTACGATTATCCGGCCCTGGCCCAGGTGGCCGACCGCCTCATCCTCATGACCTATGACCAGCACGGCCGCACCAGCGCCCCCGGGCCCGTGGCATCCCTTTCCTGGGTGGAGGGGCGGCTCAACTACGCCCTTCAAAAGGGAGTGCCCCCGGAAAAGATCGACCTCGGGGTGGCCACCTACGGGTATCGGTGGAGCGGGGGGAAGGGGGAGGATCTTCCCATGAAAGCGGCCAAGGCGCTGCAGCCGGCGCCTTCCCGGGATGCCGACGAGAGCCCTCACTTCACCTACCGCGACAAGGGCCGGGAATGGGCGGTGTGGTACGAAGACGAGCAGTCGGCCCGGCACAAGGTGGCCCTGGCCCGGGAAAAGGGCCTCTTGGGGGTGGCCGTCTGGCGGCTGGGCTACGAGGATGAGGCCTTTTGGGCCATGCTGCGGCGGGAGATCCCGTAAGGCTCCATCACGAGGAGCCTTTCGATCCCCCGCCGTGGCTCTGGAGGAGCTGATCCATCTGGTCGGCCAGGGTTTGGGTTTGGCTCAGGACGGTCCTCAGCTGGCTGAGGTTATCGGCCAGGCGGGCGAGGATCTCCTTTTCCTGCTGGGCAAGGGATGATCCCGAGGAGGAACTCCCCTGGGAAGGGCTCTGCCCGGGGTTCTGGCCCGATCCCCCCGAGGCAGCGGAAAAGATGGTGGCCAGCTCTTCCCGCACCAGCTGGCGCAGCTCCTCCGAAATCTGCTGCGGGCTCTTCTTCTGCATGAGGCCTCCTCCCTCGCCGGTAGTATGCCGGCAAAGGAGGCCGCCTAACCGCGGACCAGCTCCCGATAGGCCTCCTTTAGGCGGAGGGTGATGGGACCCGGCTGACCGCCGCCGATGGGCTGGTGGTCCAGGCCAACCGCCGGCGTGACCTCGGAGGTGGTGCCGGTGATGAAGGCCTCGTCGGCGTTGAGGACCCACTCGTAGGTGAAGGGTTCTTCCTTGACGGGGATCCCCAGGTCTTGCGCCAGGCGGATCACGTAGCGGCGGGTGATGCCGGGAAGGATCCGGTGGTCTTCGGGGTGGGTGTAGAGGGTGCCGCGGTGGACGGCGAAGAAGTTGGAGCTGCTGGCTTCGGTGACGATGCCGTCGCGGACGAAAAGGCCGTCGTCTTTGCCCCTTCGCCGGGCTTCCATCCGGGCGCGGGTGTTGAGGTAGAGGCCGATGGATTTGATGTGGCAGAGCTCCCAGCGCTGGTCGGGGACGGAGGCGAGGGTGATGCTTTCCTTGGGGGCGGATTCATAGGCCCGCACCAGGATGAGCTCCGTGGGTTGGGGGTCCTTCGGCCAGTCGTGGACCCGGGGGCCGGCGAAGCCCCGGGTCACCTGGATGTAGATGGTGGCTTCCTTGAGGCCGCTTTGTTCCAGGGCCTCCAGGGCTTTTTCCTTCAGGTGGGCCGGGGATGTGGCGAAGGGGAGCTCCATGAGCTCGGCGCTCCTCGCCAGGCGCAGCATGTGGTCCTGGAGGGCGAAGGGTTTCCCCCCGTAGACCCGGATGACCTCGTAGATGCCGTCGGCGAAGAGGAAACCCCGGTCTTCCACGGGCACCATGGCTTTTTCGTAAGGGACGAAGGAACCGTTCAGATAGACGACGGTCAAAAGGAAAACCTCCCTAAAATCCATTATCCCACGGTGAAGGGGAAGGCCCAAATCCCTGTGGTATTCTATGCCTGCAACGGAGGTGGCAGGATGACGCGGGAAGAAAAACTTCAGGCCCTGGGCCATCCCCTGCCGGAGGTGCCCAAGCCGGTGGCGGCTTATGTGCCGGCGGTGAAGGTGGGATCCTTCGTCTACACCTCGGGCCAGCTGCCGACCCAGAAGGGGGAGCTCTTGGTCAAGGGGAAGCTGGGCCGGGAGGTGACGGTGGAAGAGGGGCAAAAGGCAGCCCGGCAGGCGGTCCTGAACGCCCTGGCGGCGGTGAAGAGTGTGGCAGGAAGTTTGGAGAACATCGAAAAGATCGTGAAGCTGGTGGGGTTTGTGGCCAGCCACGAGGGGTTTACCCAGCAACCCCAGGTGGTGAACGGGGCGTCCGAGCTCCTCAAGGAGGTCTTCGGGGAGGCGGGGGAGCACGCCCGCTCGGCCGTGGGGGTGGCGGAGCTTCCCCTGGGGGCGCCGGTGGAGATCGAGCTGGTGGTGGCCCTCAAGGAGGCGTAACGAGAAGGTGGAAGCCTGGCGCCTGCAAAAATACCTCTCCCGGGCGGGAGCCGCTTCCCGGCGGCAGGGGGAGCGCTGGATCCTGGAGGGAAGGGTGCGGGTCAACGGCCAAGTGGTGCGGGAGCTGGGGGTGAAAGTCCGCCCCCGGGTGGATCGGGTGGAGGTGGATGGACGGCTCCTTCTGCTTCCTTCCGCCACCCGGACGGCAGCCCTCCACAAACCCAAGGGGGTCATCTCCACCGCCAGGGATCCCCAGGGAAGGCCGACGGTGGTGGATCTGGTGCCTTCGCCGGTGCGCCTCTATCCCGTGGGGCGGCTGGACCGGGAGAGCGAAGGCCTCATCCTTCTCACCAACGACGGGGAGCTGGCGGAACGGCTTCTGCGGCCCCGCTACGGCATCCCCAAAACCTACCGGGTGACCCTGGATCGGCCGCCGCGGGAAGAAGACCTTCGGGTCATGGAGGAAGGGGTGTTCCTCGGCGGGAAGAGGGCCTATGCTGTGAAAATCCGGAGGATCGGGCGGCGCCAGGTGGAGATGGTCCTTTTGCAGGGGATGAACCGCCAGATCCGGCGGATGTGGGAGGCCCGAGGGTACCGGGTGGAGCGCCTCATCCGGACGGCCATCGGGCCCATTCAGCTGGGGGATCTTCCGCCGGGAGGGTTTCGGTGGCTCTCTGAGGAAGAGATGTTGCGGTTGAAAGGGGAGGGCCGTGGGGGACATTCGCTTTTCTGACGTGGAGGCTTTTCGGCCTCAGCCTTCCGGAAGGTTTTTCAGCGCCACCCACGAGGAGATCCGAAGGGGCCTCGTGGCGGACATCTACTTTGTGAAGACCATGGCGGCTCTGGAAGCGGGAGGGCTTAAAGATACGCCGGTCATGGCGGAGATCTTCGCCAGCCGCCCGGGATACCTGGCGGGGGTGGAAGAGGTCCTCCACCTTCTCGAGGGGCGGCCGGTGGAGGTCTGGTCTCTGGATGAGGGGGAACCCTTTGAGGCGAAAGAGGTGGTCATGCGCCTCAAAGGGCCTTACGGCGCCTTCGGGATCCACGAGACGGCCATCCTGGGGATCCTCGCCTCCAGCAGCGCTTGGCTGACGGCGGCCCGGGAGGTGAAGACGGCCGCGGGGGATACGCCCGTCATCTGCTTTGGATCCCGCCACATCCATCCGGCGGTGGCGCCGGTGATGGAGCGGGCGGCCCTCCTGGCGGGGCTGGACGGGGCCAGCAACATCCTGGGGGCCAAGCTCTTTGGCAAGGAGCCCCAGGGCACCATCCCCCACGCCTTCATCCTCATCGTGGGGGATACGGTGGAAGCCGCCCGCCTCTACGACCGGGCCCTTCCGCCGGAAGAACCGCGGACCATCCTCGTGGATACCTTCAAGGACGAGGCGGAGGAGGCCCTTAGGGTGGCGGCGGCCCTGGGGGAGCGTCTGGCGGGGGTGCGGTTGGATACCCCCTCCGAGCGGGGGGGCGTGACGCCCGAACTGGTGCGGGAAGTGAGGGCGCGCCTCGATCAGGCGGGGTTCCGCCACGTGAAGATCTTTGTGAGCGGCGGGGTGACCCCGGAGAAGATCCCCCTTCTCAAAGCGGCCGGGGCCGACGGCTTTGGGGTGGGGAGCTATATCAGCCGGGCCGCCCCCATCGACATGACCATGGACCTCAAGGAGATCGACGGGCGGCCCGTGGCGAAGCGAGGCCGGATCCCCGGGGCGACACCGACGGAACGGTTGAAGAAAAAGCGGTGATGGTAAGGTGAAACGGGGGGACAGCCGTGGCGGACGATGTGTTTGACGCCATTGTGGTGGGGGCAGGTCCTTCGGGGGTAGCGGCAGCCCTCACCATGGCGCGGGCAGGCCTGGATGTGGTGGTGCTGGAGCGGGGGGAGTACCCCGGCTCTAAGAATCTTCAGGGCGGGGTCCTCTACCGGCAGCCGACGGAGGAACTCATCCCCCGCTTCTGGGAGACGGCACCGCTGGAGCGGCCGGTGGTGCGGCAGAGCATCTGGCTGCTGGATGAAGACGGGGCGGTGCAGGTGGGGTACGGCACCAGGGAATGGGCCAAACCGCCCTACAACGCCTTTACCGTCCTTCGGGCCCGGTTCGATCCCTGGTTTGCCCAGCAGGCGGAAGAAGCCGGGGCCATGATCATCCCTTCCGCCACGGTGACGGGCCTCATCAAGGAAGGGGACCAGGTGGTGGGGGTGCGGACGTCCCTGGAGGATGGGGACCTCTACGGCCGGGTGGTGATCATCGCCCAGGGGGTGAACGCCCTTTTGGTTCAGGAAGCGGGGCTGGGTCCCGACCTCAGGATGGATCAGGCGGCCCTGGGGGTGAAAGAAGTCCTGGCCCTTCCCAGCGAGAAGATCGAAGACCGGTTTGGGCTGGAGAAGGGCGAGGGGGCCACCATCGAGCTGGTGGGGTTTCCCACCCGGGGGATGGCGGGGAACGCCTTCATCTACACCAACAAAGACACCATCAGCTTTGGCGGGGGAGCCATCCTCTCCCAGCTGGTGGCGAGAAAGCTCAACATGAGCGAGCTCCTGGACGCGGTGCGGATGCACCCGGCGGTGAAGCCCCTTTTGGAAGGAGCCGAACGGGTGGAGTATACCGCTAAGCTCATGCCGGAGCGGGGCTATCGCCACCTTCCCCGCCTGGTGGGGAACGGCGTCCTGGTGGTGGGGGACGCGGCCGGTTTTTTGAACCCCATCCATCGGGAAGGGTCCAATATGGCCATGATCTCGGGGAAGCTGGCGGGAGAGGCGGTGGTCCGGGCGAAGGAGAAGGGAGACTTTTCCGCCCGGGGCCTCAGCTCCTACCTGGAGGCCTTGCGGGAGTCCTTCATCCTGAAGGACCTGAAGAAGATCCAGGACGCCGTCCCCTTCCTGGAGGAGACCCCGCGCTTCCTTGGGGTGTATCCCCATCTCTTGAGCCAGCTGATGCGGGAGTATTTCACCGTAGACGGTCGCCCCAAGGAGGAAAAACGGAGGAAGTTTTGGAATCTGGTCCGGGGGACGGTTCCGCCTTTGACCCTGGTGCGGGATGCCCTGCGGGCGTGGAAGGTGATGGGGCCATGAATCAGGCGCGGCTCAGGGAAAAGGTGGCGGTGACCTCCTTCAAGGTGGACAGCCATTCCCACCTGGCCATCAAGGACCCGGAGGTGTGCCGCCAGTGCGAGGGCAAATGGTGCACCCTCTTTTGCCCCACGGGGGTCTTCAGCTGGAACGAGGTGGACCAGAAGATCGACATCACCCACGAAGCCTGCGTGGAGTGCGGCGCCAGCCGCATCGGGTGCCCTTACCTGAACATCCACTGGGAATATCCCCGCGGGGGGTTTGGGGTGCAGCATCGCTATGGCTGAGGACCGGCTGGCCCTGGATCGGCGGCGGTGGGAGGAATTGGGGGAAGAGGCTCTGGCGCGGGCTGCGGCCCGCCACCCCGGCGTGAGGGGGGCAGGCCTTCTCCTGGGAGGCTCGACGGCGGCGGGCTATGCCGATCCCTATTCCTCCCTGGACTTTTACGTGGTGGGTCCGGAGGTGCCCTCGTGGCCGGCGGCCTGGGGACGAAAGGGCGGCCAACGGTACAGCTACCGCCTCTGGAACCTGGAGGATTTTCGCCGAAGCCTAAAGGAGCTGGACGACGAAGCCCTCCTTTTGCGTCTCCACGGGAGGATCCTTAAAGATCCCCATGGGATTTTGGAGGAGGAGTGGCGCCAGCCCCTGGTGGTCCCGCCCGAACGGTGGCTGGCCAAGGCGGCCCAGGCCTACCGGCATCTCCGGCAAAGGCAGGCGTCCCTGGCGTGGTCCATCCGCAGGGCCCAGCCCCTCACCCTTCTGGACAACGCCCTTCAGGTCTTGAGCGATGGCCTCAGCATCTGCCTCTACCTGGAAGGAGAGCCGGCGCCGGGGCGGAAGTGGCTCATGCAGTCGGCCCTCCGCACGCCGGCGGGAAAACGCCTTCGGGCGTCGGTGAGGACCTTCTTCCAGGCCCTGAGCCAGGTGGATCATCTGGGCGGGGCCCTTCAGCCCCGAAAGAACCGCCTCTATCAGGAGGTGGAGCGGCTAAGGGCCCAGCTGGCGGAGGAGCTGCGGGCCGCGGGCTGGGACGTACCCCGGAGAGGAGGGGCGGACGACCTTTGAAGCTCTTTTCCTACGGCACCCTCATGCGCCAAAGCCGCCTGGAGGCCCTTTTGGGAGTGAAGCTGGAGCCCCCGCAAAAGGCTCTTTTACGGGGTTACCGGCGGATCCAGGGACCGGAAGGCATGCCCATGATCATCCCCGATGCGGCGGAGGAGGTGGAGGGCCTCTTGTGGGAGATCGGGGATGCCGATCTCACCTTCCTCGATCACTACGAAGGGGCGGATCTCAAGCCTCCTCTCTACCGGCGGGAGTGGGTGCAGGTGCAGGTGGGAGACGAGATAGTGGAGGCCTTGGCCTATGTCGGGGCCTGGCCTCGGGAAACGGAAGGCGAAGGAGGCGATAACGTTGGCGCTGGTTCCGGGCATTGAGCTTTTGCGCCGAGCTTACGAAGAAGGCTATGCGGTGGGGTCCTTCAACATCAACAACATGGAGATCCTGCAGGCCATTTTGCAGGCGGCGGAGGAGGAGAAATCCCCCGTCATGATCCAGACCAGCCAGGGAGCCATCAAGTATGCGGGGGCGGCTTACCTGGCGGCCATGGTGAAGGCGGGAGCGGAGCAGGTGTCGGTGCCGGTGGCCCTCCACCTGGATCACGGGGACGACTGGAAGGTGGCCCTCCAGTGCCTCCGCTACGGGTGGACCTCCCTCATGTACGACGGATCCCATCTTCCCCTGGAGGAGAACATCCGCGAGACCCGGCGGGTGGTGGAGATGGCCCACGCCGTGGGCGTATCGGTGGAGGGGGAGCTGGGGCGCATCAGCGGCGTGGAGGAGCAGGTGGCCGTCAGCGAGCGGGAGGCCTTCTTCACCGATCCGGAGGAGGCGGAGATCTTCGTCCGGGAGACGGGGGTGGATTACCTGGCCGTGTCCATCGGGACGGCCCACGGCCTGTACAAGGGAAAGCCCGACCTGGATTTCCCGCGCCTGGAGGAAATCCAGCGGCGGGTGAAGATCCCCATCGTGCTCCACGGCGGGTCGGGGGTGCCGGAGGATCAGATCAAGAAGGCCATCTCCCTGGGCGTGGCCAAGATCAACATCGATACGGAGCTGAGGCAGGCCTTCCTGAAGACCATGCGGGAGAAGCTGGAGGAAAATCCCAATCAGCTGGATCCGCGGAAGGTGCTGGGGCCGGGCCGCGATGCCATGGTGGCCGTGGTGAAGGAAAAGATGAGGCTCTTCGGCTCCAGCGGGAAGGCGCGATGAGGCGGGAACTAACCCTCGAGCTGGTCCGGGTGACGGAGGGGGCGGCTCTGGCCGCCAGCAGCTGGGTGGGCCGAGGCGACAAGGAGAAGGCCGACCAGGCGGCGGTGGATGCCATGCGCCGCCTCTTCGAAACGGTCCAGCTGGAGGGGGAGATCGTCATCGGCGAGGGGGAGATGGACGAAGCCCCCATGCTCTATATCGGGGAGAAGGTGGGGGCGGGGGGCGACGGTTCCAAGGCCCACATCGCCGTGGATCCTTTGGAAGGGACGAACCTGGTGGCCAAGGGGTTGCCGGGGGCCATCGCCGTCCTGGCGGTGGCGCCCGAAGGAGGGATCCTCCGAGCTCCCGACTGCTACATGGATAAGATCGCCGTGGGGCCCGCCGGGAAAGGGGTGGTGTCCCTGGACCTTCCCCCCGAGGAAAACGTCCGGCGCCTGGCCCAGGCCCTGGGAAAGCCCGTCAGCCACGTGACGGTGGTGATCCTGGACCGGCCCCGCCACCAAGAGCTCATCCGGAGGGTGCGGGAGGCCGGTGCCCGGATCCGCCTCATCTCCGACGGGGATGTGGCGCCGGCGGTGGCCACGGGGTTTGAAGAAAGCGGTGTGGACATGGTCCTGGGGATCGGCGGAGCGCCGGAAGGGGTCCTGGCGGCGGCGGCCCTGGCCTGCCTGGGGGGAGATTTCCAAGGGCGCCTGATCCTGGAGACCGAGGAAGAGAAGCGGCGGGCGGAGGCGATGGGGGTCCGCCCCTGGAATAAGCTCCTGACCCTGGATGACCTGGTGCCGGCGGAGGACGTCATTTTTGCCGCCACGGGCATCACGGGGGGCGATCTCCTGCGGGGGGTTCGCCACACCCGGGACGGCGTTTGGACCGATTCCATCGTGCTGCGGCGGAAGACCGGGACGGTTCGGCGGGTGGAGGCCCGCCATCAGCTGGAACGAAAGCCGGTGGTGAGCCAACTGGTCCGCATGTAGAAGAGCTTTCCCGCATAGGGAAAGGGCATGAGCGGGAGCCATACCCCTTCGTGGTGGACGGCTTTGGCCCTTCTGGCGGTGGGCTGGGTGGTGGGTTGGGCCCTGGGGGCCGATCCGGTGGCCGCCCTTTACGCCGAGGAAGTGGCCCGCTTCCAGACCCTGGCCCGGGGAGAAGGGGGCGAGCGGGTGAAAGTGGAGCTCATCCCCCTCCGAGGGGAGGGGGCTGGGGAAGTGTGGCGCAGCGGGATGCCGGTGGCCCTTTTGGAGGCACCCCTTACCTTGGAGATGGACCCCGACGACGTCCTCCAGGTGGATGCCCGGCCCTTCGGCGAGGGGATGGTGAAGGTGGTGGCTCAGTACGGCCGGGAGCGCCGGGAGGCGGTCCTGGAGACCCGGGGCGGCCTCATGACGTGGTGGTGGGAGAAAGGTCCCTAGGGTGGTATACTGGTGCTGTCAAGACGGTGCGAGGCAAGGGGAACTGGCTCTGGTCAAACGGTGCTGGCGTCGGCCCATGGGTAGGCTTCACCTCAACCTTCAGCCCTTCGTCCTTCCTCCTTCCGTTCCCCTCCGGGGGGCGGTGACCCCTTGAGCGAGAAACCCTGGGTGGTGACGGTGGATGGGCCCGCCGGGGCCGGCAAGAGTACCCTGGCCCGCCTGCTGGCGGCCAAGCTGGGTTACCTCTACCTCGATACCGGCGCCATGTACCGGGCCGTGGCCTGGGCCGCCCTCAGAAGGGGTATCGGGCCGGAGGACGAGACGGCGGTGGAGGAGCTTTTGCAGGAGCTGAAGGCGACCCTGACCCTGGTACCCGCCAAGGACGGCCGCTGCCGGGTGAAGGTGGAGGGCCGGGATGTGACGGCCCAGCTTCGCAGCCCGGAGGTGACGCGGGCGGCTCCCCTCTTCGCCCAGATGCCGCAGGTTCGGAAGACCCTCACGGAGTGGCAGCGGGCCTGGGGCGAAAAGGGCGGCGTGGTGGCCGACGGCCGCGACATGGGCACTCAGGTATTCCCCTGGGCCCAGCGGAAGTTTTTCGTCACCGCCAGCCCCCACGAGCGGGCCCGACGCCGCTACCGGCAGCTGAGGCGGCAAGGGTTTGCCGTGACCTTTGATGAGGTCCTAAAGGAGGTCCTGGAGCGGGACCGCCAGGATGAGAACCGGGAGCTGGCCCCATTGAAGCCCGCCCCCGATGCCATCCTGGTGGATACCACCGGGGCCAAGGTGCAGGAGACGGTGCGGCGCATGTGGTCCTATTTCCCGCGCCATGTGCCCCGGGGCGTCGCGGGAGGGCGCCGGCCATGAAGGGGCCGACTTACGTCATCTTGCGGTGGTTGGTGTCCCTGGTCTACGGGCTCCTTTTCTCCATCCGCGTCCACGGCCGCCGGGAGCTCCCTCCGGGGGGATGCCTGGTGGTGGCCAACCACTTCAGCGCCTGGGACCCCCCTTTGGTGGGGATCGTCTTTTCCCGGCCCCTTTATTACATGGCCAAGGAGGAGCTTTTGCGCCTTCCCCTTTTGGGGAAGATCCTTCGCTGGGCGGGAGCTTTTCCCGTCCGCCGGGATGGCCGGGATCGCCAGGCCCTTCTCCGGGCCCTTCGCCTTTTGCAGGAAGGCCATGCGGTGGTCATGTTTCCCGAAGGGACCCGCTACAGCCGGGATGCCCAGGGAAGGCCCGGCAAAGCCCGCCCGGGAGCGGCCCTTTTGGCCCTCAAGGCGGGGGTGCCGGTGGTGCCCGTGGCCATCCGGGGCCAATACCGTTTTCGAGGGGGGATTCATGTCGTCATCGGCGAACCTTTCCACCTGGCGCCAAGGATAGGCCCGGCGGAGCGGGATCACCTGGCGCAAGTGGCAGATGGAGAAATCATGGACCGCATTCGGGCTCTCTGGGACCAGGCGGTTTGAGGATCAGGAGGTCTTGATGTTGGACGAAAAGGAGAAGCTCAATCAGGAAGAGGCGGCCAGCCGGGAAGTGTCGCAGGAGGAGGCCCTCGCCCTGCCGGCCTTCGAACCGGGGCAAATCGTGGAGGCCGTCGTGACGGCCGTCCAGGAGGAATCCATCCTGGTGGACATCGGGTACAAATCCGATGCCATCGTGCCCAGGGGGGAGCTGAACCTGGCCCTGGGGCAAAAACCCGAAGAGTTCTTCAAGGTGGGGATGCGGCTTCCCGTGGAGATCCTCTCCATGGATGGGGAGAACGGGCCGGTGGTGTCCTATCGCCGCGCCGTGGAGCGGGCGGCCTGGCAGCGCCTCCAGGAAGCCTATGAGAACAAAGAGATCATCGAAGCGCCGGTGGTGGAGCACGTCAAGGGAGGGCTGGTCCTGGACGTGGGCCTGAGGGGCTTTATGCCTGCCTCCCATGTGGAGATGGGTTACGTGAGCGATCTCTCCACCTATGTGGGTCAGCCCCTTCGGGCCCGGATCATCGAACTGGACCCCAGCAAGAACCGGGTGATCCTCTCCCACAAGGTGGTCCTGGAAGAAGAGCGCCAGCGTCTGAAGGAGAAGACCTGGTCAGAGCTCAAGGAAGGCCAGATTCGCCGGGGCGTGGTGAAGGGCATCACCGACTTCGGGGCCTTTATCGATCTGGGGGGCGTGGATGGGCTTCTGCACGTGTCGGAGATGGCCTGGGGCCGGGTGGTCCATCCCTCCGACGTGCTCAGCGTGGGGGATGAGATCGATGTCTACATCCTCCAGCTGGATCGGGAGAAGGGGCGCATCTCCCTCAGCCGCAAGAAGGTGCTCCAGGATCCCTGGGAGACGGCGGAAGAGAAATATCCCGTCGGCTCCATCCACTACGGCAAGGTGGTGCGGCTGGCGCCCTTTGGGGCTTTCGTCCAGCTGGAGCCGGGCCTGGAAGGGTTGGTCCACGTCTCCCAGCTGGCCGACTGGCATGTCCACGATCCCGCCGATGTGGTGCGGGAAGGCCAGGAAGTGCGGGTGAAAGTCCTGCGGGTGTCCAAGGAGGACCGGCGCATCAGCCTCTCCATCAAGGAGGCGGAACGACCCGTGTCCTTCGGGCCCAAGATCGTGGGGTCCATCTCCCGCCCCGATGACCTCACCTTGGGGACCCGGTTTGGCAGCCTTCTCGAAGAGATGAAGGAGCGGCTGGCCCAGGGGAAGCGGGATGAGGACGAGGAGAAGGACGGAGAGTAAGGCATGAGAAGCTTCCCGGCAGGAGATCCTCTCTTGCCGGGGGGCTTTTTCCGTGCCGGGGGCCCGGGCCGTCCTCCTGGCGCTGGCGGTCCTTTTGTACTTCGGCTGGATGGGAAGGACCCTTAGCCGCATGGGCTTGGGTCGCCTGGGCGGGGTGGCGTGGCTCTTGGCCATCCTCCTGGGAAGCTTCATCGACTTTCCTCTGTTGAGGGGACCTCAGGCGGTCACGGTCAACGTGGGAGGGGCCTTGGTGCCCCTCCTTTTGGCCGTCTACCTTTACCTACGATCCGACGACCCCTGGGAACGGTGGCGGATCTGGGCGGCTCCCCTTTTGGCGGGCGTCCTCCTCTGGGTCCTGGGGCGGACCTACAGCGGCGATCCGGGAGAGAGCCTTCCCTTTGGGACCGTCTACCTTTCGGGCGTGGCGGCGGGTATCCTGGGATATGGCCTCGGCCGCTCCTGGCGGGCCGGCTTTGTGGCGGGAACCGTCGGGGTGCTTTTGGCTGACGGCCTTCACTACCTAGACCTGGCCACGGCGGGGATCCCCGGCCAGGTGTGGCTGGGCGGGGGCGGTGCCCTGGACGCCAGCCTCCTGGCGGGGCTCTTGGCTGTGGCGATGGCGGAGGGGGTGGAGGCCCTCCGCCGGTTGATCCTTCGCCGCCTGTCCTGAGGAGGAGCCATGGAGACGGTTCTTTTGGTGGGTCGGCCCAACGTGGGGAAATCCAGCCTCTTTAACCGCATCACCCGCAGGCGCCAGGCCATCGTCACGGAGATCCCCGGCACCACCCGGGATATCCTCTGTGCCGAGGTAACCTGGCAGGGCCGCAGCTTTCGCCTTTGCGATTCAGGAGGCCTTTGGGGCGGGGATGATCCCCTGCAGAAGGAAGTGGAAGCCCGGGTGGAAGCCCTTTTGGGGGAAGCGGCGGTGATCCTCTTTGTGGTGGATGCAAAGGAAGGCCTTTCGCCCCTGGACGAGGGGGTGGCCGAAAAGCTCCGTCCTTACGCTGAGAAAGTCCTTCTGGTGGTCAACAAGGTGGATGATCCCTCCCGCCGGGAAGTTGTTTTTGAGTTTTACCGCCTGGGGTTGGGGGATCCCCAGCCCGTCTCGGCCGCCCACGGCCGGGGGGTGGCGGACCTTTTGGATATGGTGGTGGAGCGGCTGGGAGGAGCGAAAGGGGATGAAGGGGAGAGGGAAGCGCCCCTTCGCCTCACCCTTTTGGGCCGGCCCAACGTGGGGAAATCGTCCCTCGCCAACGCCCTTTTGGGGGAAGATCGGCAGATCGTGAGTCCCATCCCCGGCACCACCCGGGATGCCGTAGGGTGGCCCCTGGAAGTGGAGGGCACCGCCTTTTGGCTGGTGGATACGGCGGGCCTGCGGCGGCCGGGGCGGGTGAAGCCGGGCATCGAGTTTTTCAGCGTGAGGCGGGCGGAGGAGGCCCTTCGCCTGAGCCACCTGGCCCTTTTGGTCCTGGACGGGAAAGAGGGGGTGGTGGCCCTGGACCAGCGGATCGGGGGGCTCATCCAGAAGGCGCAAAAGGGCGTCATCCTGGTGATCAACAAGGTGGATGGCCTCCGCCCTGAAGAGGTCAAAAAGCGGGAGGAAGAGGTCAGGGCCGCCTTTTACTTTTTGCCCTTTGCGCCGGTGGTGTCGGTGTCGGCTCTGACGGGAAAGGGGCTTTCGCGCCTGCGGCGGGCCGTTTTAGAGGTGGCCCGGTCCTTGGACTTCATCCTTTCGACCCCTGAGATCAACCGGTTGCTGCAGGAGATCCAGAACAAGGGCGGCTTTCCCTCCGTCCACGGCCGGTCCTTCCGCATCTATTACGGTGTCCAGAAGGGGACCCGGCCTCCCACCTTCACCCTTTTCGTCAACGATCCCGAGCTCTTCCACTTCTCCATCCAGCGCCATCTGGAGAACCAGTGGCGGCAGCGCCATCCCCTTCCCGGCGCCCCCATCGTCTGGGAGGTGCGCCCGAGGTCATAGCCGGTCCCCCTCCTCATATACATGGCCTGAGGAGAAGGGAGGGGACCCCCAAGGATGGAAGCGTACGACATCTTTCGCGACATGGCGGAGCGCACCGGGGGAAACATCTACATCGGCGTGGTGGGGCCGGTGCGCACGGGGAAGAGCACCTTCGTGAAGAAGTTCATGGATCTTTTGATCCTCCCCCACATCCAGGACGAGGCGGAACGGCAGCGGACCATCGACGAGCTTCCTCAGAGCGGGGCGGGCCGGACCGTCATGACGACGGAGCCCAAGTTTGTCCCCGACAACGGGGTGGCCATCGCCTTGAACGGGCTGAACCTTCGGGTCCGGCTGGTGGATTCGGTGGGCTTTCCCGTCATGGGGGCCGTGGGGTACCAGGAAGGGGATCAGCCCCGGATGGTGACCACGCCCTGGTTTGACCACGACATCCCCTTCGAAGAGGCGGCGGAGGTGGGGACCCAGAAGATCATCGCCGATCATTCCACCGTGGGGGTGGTGGTGACGGCCGACGGCTCCTTTGGGGAGCTTCCCCGGGAGGCGTACCAGCCGGCGGAGGAGCGGGCCATCCAGGAGCTGAAAAAGCTGGGGAAACCCTTTTTGGTCCTCCTGAACAGCCAGAAGGCCGATGCGGAGGAAACCCAGTCCATGGCTGCTCGCCTGGCCCACGAGTACGGAGTGACGGTCCTCCCCGTCAACCTCCCCCACATCACCCGGTCGGGCCTCCAGCGGATCCTGGAGGAGCTTCTCTACGAATTCCCCATCAAAGAGCTGGAGGTGAGGGTGCCCCTCTGGGTGGAGGTGCTGGAGATCTCCCACTGGCTGCGCCAGAGCCTCCAGGAGGCTGTGGGGTCCGCCTTCCAGGGTCTCGAGAAGGTGCGGGACATCTACCGCGCCATGGGGGAGCTCCGGCAGCACGAGTACGTCCAGGATGTACGGCTGGAGTCGGCCGATATGGGCACGGGCGTGCTGCAGGTGGTGGTGGAAGTGCCCGAGGAGGTCTATCAGGAGGTGCTGCGGGAGCTGGCAGGCTTCGATGTGACCCGGCCGGAGCTCCTCCTGAAGGCCCTTAAGGAGTACCGGGAAGCCAAAGGGTTCTACGACCGCTTCCAGACGGCCCTTCGTGAGGTGGAGGAGACGGGGTACGGGGTGGTGCCGCCCCTTCTCTCCGACATGGAGTTCGAAGAACCCCAGCTCCTCCGAAAGGGCCACCAGTTCGGGGTGCGCCTGGCGGCCAAAGCCCCCGCCTACCACATCCTAAAGACCGAGGTGACGGCCGATTACAGCCCTATCCTGGGGACGGAGAGCCAGTCGGGAGGACCAAAAAGGGTTTCCCCAGCTTCTTCAGCTCCTGGATGGCCCGCTCCTCCGCCGGCTGGTACGCCTCCCGGGGAAGCTCCCCAAAGGAGCCGTCGGCCGTCACCACCACCCCCACGGTGGAATGATCGGCGATGATCTTCTGGGTCCCCACCTCCGCCGCCTGTCTGGTGAACGAAGGGAACAAGAACCTCATCTGCATTTTGCTCTGAGAAGGGGACGCAAAGCACCGCAAAGGTAGAAAGAGCCCGCCACAAGGAGGGTCTCTCCTGGACCCAGGAGGGAGAGACTTTGGGCCAGGGCCTCCGCCGGATCGGGTATCAGGGAGGATGGGGTGTCCTGGGGAAGGTAAGGGACGAGGGCCTCGGGGGGAAGCCCTTTGGGGTGGGGCGGGGCCGTGAGGGTGACGGTGGCGGCGCCCGCGGCACCGGCATTTTATGGTTGTCAGATAGGACGTGGAGGAATACAATGGAGGCGCTGGGGGGTGGAGTCATGGGGAAGCGGGGACTGCGTTGGCTGCTTTAATGGTCGTTATCGCTTTAGCAGGCGCGTGGTCTGCGCCTGCGGCGACGGCCACCGCCCCAGGCGCAACCCTCGTGGGTTCGGGACAAGCGACGACTCAGCAGATCGTTGATCTCGTGCTCCGTTCGCCTGTCTTTGACCCCGTGCGAGATCGACTGCTCAACGACGGCAGGCCGACAGTCGTGCGGGAGACTCCCACCGGTGTCGTCGCGATCTTCGACGTGCTGCCGAAGGACGCCTCGTGGGCAGGCCCTGGGAGCATCATCGAGGGCGACTTCATGACGGTGACGGTCGCGCCGTCGGGGAGGCTCGAGGCGGCGCAACTGTGGCGCAGGGTAGCCGTGCAGGGGAGCGTGAAGATCTTCTACTCGGCCGATCTCCTCACTGGAGAACAGTACCGGGTCGTGATGGACGGGTACAAGGTGACGAGTCAGACGAAAATGCCGGTTACGCTTCTGAAGTCGACCACCGGTGACCGGTCCAATGCGGCGGCCCCGCTTGCCCAGGGCTGCTACGTGTGCACGCAGTGGGTTCCCAACAACTGACAATACGATTGATCTGAAAGCCAAGCTTCGAGGAGTGCGGCTTGTGAAGGTGAACCGCTTTGCCCTGGTCGCGGGCTAAGCGACCCTACCGTGAGTTCCACGGGAAGTGAAGCCTGTGGAGACGGGCTCTGCGGCGGAACGGGGCAACCCGGTCTACGAGCACCCCGCCGGTGAAGCAGGAAGCAACCAGGACGGTATCCCTTCGCTGGGATATTTGTCCATGAGTTGCGGAACGGGAGAACGTCAAGGTCTAACCAACGGACGCAGCGGTTAAGGAAAGACGAGCGTACTGAGCAAGCGTATACTGCAAATGAGGAACACGCGGTGAGAGGGTGAGAACCGGTGAGCTGCGTTGGCGTGGAAATCCCTGAAGAGCAGATTGCCCAATTCTGTCAGCGCTACGGGATTCGTGAACTGTCATTGTTTGGTTCGGTGCTGCGAGATGATTTCGGTTCGTACAGCGATATTGACGTTCTTGTGGATTTCGCGCCCGGTAAAGCGGTTAGCTTGTTCCAGCTGATGGACATGGAAGATGAGCTCTCACAAATGCTTGGGCGGAAGGTCGATCTTGTCGTCAAGCCAGCGCTGAGGGGCCGTGTGCGCGATTCCATTTTGAACAACCGGGAAGTCATGTATGTCGCTCCGCGATGATCGGGCCGCCATTGAGGACATCATAACCGCGATCGACAAGCTGGAAACCCGGCTGAAGGGGGTGTCGTTAGAGCACTTTCTGGCTGACGAGGACGCCCAGGTGTGGGCCAACTGGTGGCTGGCAGTCATCGGCGAGGCGGCCAATGCTGTCAGCGCGGATTTTCGGCAGTCGCATCCGCACATTCCGTGGTCGCGGATGATCGGCATGCGTCACAGGCTGGTACACGGATACCGGACCGTGGATGCTCGGATCGTATGGGCGACCTTGCAGAACGACATTCCACCTCTGCGGG
>JAHHQG010000025.1 GCA_018729555.1 Clostridiales bacterium
GGGTGCTTCAGGAGCTTCAGACGGGGATGGAGGCAGTGAAGACGGTCTAGAAGATTTGGTTGATTTTTGACTTGGGACCTGTCAGGGCGTAGGTGCATGTGCGGCAGCTCCAAGCTCCCGAATATGCTTTGTGGCCAAGTGACGAGGCCAGGTGTTGGGCTGGGTTATGGCCTTCCCATGCGGTTGTATGTTGTGAGCTCGGTTGTTGGATCATGGCTTAAGGTGTCTGTAAAAAAGAGAGCGGTCTGGACTACCATCGGTGCTAGCACAAAAAGACCCCGGAAAGGGGAACACCGAAGGAGGCCAAGACCTGTGAAAGAGGATACGACCTGTGGAGCAGATGGCTCAATTGGCCGAAAGGATGGCTGTGGAAGTACGGCGAGGAACACAGGCGGAAGACCTGACCCGTACCTTGATCCAACTGCGGAAACTGATCGAGGAGCTGCTGGAGGCGGGGACGGCAGACATGCTGGGTGCCGGGGCCGCTATGAACGGCGCCGCAAGATCGATGGTTCTGAAGGACGGTTGGACATCGCCGTACCGCAGGTCCGGGGATTCGACGGCGTGGGTCAGCCCTCCCTTGTGGGCGGCTTTGCGGCGGCGGACCGAGGTCTTGGCGCATCTTGTGCTCGAGATGTACGTGCGGGGGCTAACGACGCGGGACATCGAGGATGCTCTGCGGGAATGGGGTGGGGAGAGCGTTCTTTCCCATGCCAGCGTCAGCCGGCTGAGCGAGCGGCTGCGGGAGGAATATGAGGCCTTTTGCGTGCCGGATGGGTCGGGGTTTGCAGTCGTCTACCTGTTTGCGGATGCGATTTGCGAATCGCTGCGCCAACAAGCGGGGCTGCAACAGGCGATCCTCGTGACCTGCGCGACCCTGCGGGACGGCAGCAAGATGCTGTTGCACATGAGCCTGGGGAACAAAGAGAGTGAACGGGACTGGTTGGAGCATTTCCGCAGCCTGGTGCGACGGGGACTGCCGACGCCGCTAACGGTTACCACGGATGGGGCACCGGGGCTGATCAAGGCCGTGGACGCGATGTGGCCCGAGGCCGAGCGGATCCGCTGTTGGGTGCACAAGATGCAGAACATCTTAGACAAGGTGCCCGGGGCGGTGCGGCCGGGGCTGAAGGCCCATCGGGTGGCGATTCGCGATGCGGCCGACCATGCTCAGCGTCAGCGACTGGCTGAGGAGGTGATGGCCAAGTACGAGCGTAGTTACCCGTCCGCTATGGAGGGCCTACGAGAGGATCTGGCAGCCGGCCTGGCGCACCTGAAACTGCCGCCGGTCCGTCGCCGCAGCAGCGGGACGACCAATTTGGTGGAACGCAGCTTCGAGGAGAAGCGGCGGCGACTGCCGCGCTTCCGGACGGGGAATGCTTGAAGCTGGCCTTTGCGGTGCTGTGGCGGGCGAGCGAGCGCTGGCGGCGGGTGCGCTTCAGCGAGGTCGAGCAAAAGCAACTCCAGCGCTACATGGAGGCTGGGGAACGAGAGCGGCAAGCCCAACGGCGACTGGCTGAGTCTACGGGAAAGGACACTGCCACCGCATGATCCAGACCGTTTGTAGAGACAATTCGGGGCTTGACCTGTGGCGTCTTCCTTTGAACTGTTTTTTAGGGGATGAAGATGACGATGCAGCAAAGGTTCCAGCAGCTTCTCCGTGAGCTTTTCCAGTTCGACAGCTCCGACCTGGACTTCGGCATCTACCGCATCATGAACCACAAGCGGCACGTCATTGACCGCTGGATCACTGAAGATCTGCCCAGAGCCATTGAAGAAGAGCTGCGGAAAGGGGCGTTGGCCGAGCAGGTTGAGGCCCATCAGGCGCTGCAGGAAGCTCGTCAGAAGGTGTTGGAAACCTTGGGCGAGGAGGCGTTGGACGCCGAAGGCAACTTGGTCGAGACCTACCACAACACGAAAGTTGGACGAGACTACCTGGAGTTGCAGCAGAAAGCCCGGGCGGTCCGTTCCCGTGAGGCCCTGGAAGCCGCCATCTACAACCACCTCTACACCTTCTTCAGCCGCTATTGGCAGGACGGGGACTTTATCTCCAAGAGGCGGTACTCCAAGAAGGATCGCTACGCCATCCCCTATAACGGCGAGGAGGTCTATCTCTACTGGGCTAACCACGACCAGTACTACATCAAGACCGGCGAGTACTTCACGGACTACACCTATCAAGCTCCCAATGGCGTTACCGTTCATTTCAAGCTCCAGCAGGCCGACGTGGAGCAGAACAACGTCAAGGGTGAGAAGCGCTTCTTTCTGCCCGTTCTGCAGGGGGTTGCCTGGGATGAGACGGCGCGTACGCTGACCATCCCCTTCCAGTTCCGTCCGCTGACCGCGCAGGAGACCACCGCCTACGGACAGAAGAACCAGCAGGAAGCGATTATCGCCCAAGCCTTGGCCGAAATCCCCAAGCGTGTCAAAGACCCGGACGCCCTGGCCGCACTGACCGTCGAGAGGCGCCGGGACGCCGAGGGAAACCCTATCGCCTTCCTGGAACACCACCTACGCCGCTATACCGCCCGCAACACCCGTGACTTTTTCATCCACAAGGATCTGCGGAGCTTCCTCTCCCGCGAGTTGGACTTCTACTTGAAGAACGAGGTGCTGAACCTGGACGAGCTGGAGGCCGCCGGTGAGGACCTGGCCGAGGGATGGTTCCAGCTCATGCGCCTGATCAAGCGAATCGGCAACCACATCATCGACTTCCTCGCTCAGATTGAGGACTTTCAAAAGATGCTGTGGGAGAAAAAGAAGTTCGTCACCGAAACCTTCTACTGTATCACCGTGGGCAACATCCCCAAGGACTTTTACCCCGAGATCGCCGAAAACGAAGCCCAGTGGCAGGAATGGCGGGAGCTTTTCCGTGTCCACGAGTTGCCCAAAGACCTGCTCTCCGGCGATCCGGAAACCGTGGAAGGACGCGTCGCTTTTCTCAAGGCCCATCCCAGCCTGGTTCTGGACACGCGCCACTTCTCGCAGGACTTCACCGACCGCCTGTTGGCTTCCTTTGAGAACCTGGACGAGATGACCGACGGCCTCTTGGTGCACTCCGAAAACTGGCAGGCACTCAACCTGCTGCTGGCGAAGTACCGGGAGCGGGTCAAGTGCATTTACATTGATCCACCATTTAATACATCTGCCACTAAGATTGTTTATAAAAATGACTACGAACACTCCTCTTGGCTCTGTCTAATGGAGAACAGAGTGCGAATCTCCAAATATCTGTTGAGTTTAGACGGGGTACTCATTACTGCAATCGACGACTATGAAGCTGCGCGCCTCCAGCTGCTTCTCGATGACGTTATGGGCCTCACTAATCGACTCGGCAACGTCGTGGTAGTTCATAATCCTGGTGGACGACATGATGATAAGCATGTGGCTACTGCTCATGAGTATGCTTTTCTGTACGGTCTATCTTCGTCTCATGCTGTCACTAACCTTCTACCGCTGAACGAGAAGGTAACAGCTTCCTTTAGGCTAAGCGACGATAAGGGTCCTTATCGCGTACGCGAGTTTAGGAGAAGCGGTTCCAACTCTACTCGCGAAGCGAGACCCAAGATGTATTATCCCATTCTGTATCGATCGTCGGATAACACACTGCGGCTGATTGAAGATGAAGAGTACCAGCGGTTATACGATAAAAACAGGGGTTCTTTTGATGATGAATACATAGGGGTGTTACAGGAAAAGTATGAGAAACTGGGTTTCCAATTCTTGCTACCTATAGACCTCACAGGAGTCAAGAGAATTTGGCGGTGGTCTCCGAAAACCTTTTTAGAGAGAATTAAAGACGTATTCGCGGTAGCTACGGAAGACCGTGTCGAGTTGAAAGTAAAAGATCGACTCGAAAACAAAGAAGGCTTAAAGCCAAAGTCTGTATGGTTTCAACAGCAATATACCGCGGCTTTGGGGACGAATCTCTTGAAGGACATACTCGGCGTCGCCGGGCTGTTCTCATACCCTAAAGCACTTGCGACGGTTATCGATGCAATCAGAGTCGGTGCTAGCCGCCAAGGCTTTGTAGTTGACTACTTCGCTGGCTCCGGAACTACTGGCCACGCTGTGATCAACCTCAACCGCGAAGACGGCGGGCGGCGCAAGTTTATCTTGGTGGAGGTGGGCGAGTACTTTGACACCGTGCTCCTCCCGCGAATCAAGAAGGTCACCTTCTCGCCGGAGTGGAAGGACGGCAAGCCCAAGCGCTCCGCCACGCCGGAGGAATTTGAACGCGGACCGCGGGTGGTCAAGGTGGTGCGCCTGGAGTCCTACGAGGATGCGCTGAACAACATCACCTTTGATGAAGAGACGGGGCAGCAGGCGCTGAAGATGTTTAGCGAGGAGTACCTGCTGCGCTACATGCTCCGCTGGGAGACCCGCAAGAGCGAAACCTTGCTGAATGTTGAGAAACTGCAGGCCCCCTTCTCCTACAAACTCCACATCCACCGCGACGGCGAAATCCGCGAGCAGGCCGTCGACCTACCTGAGACTTTCAACTACCTCATGGGCCTGGACGTGAAGACGCGCAGGGTCTGCTACGATGGTGAGCGGCGCTACCTGGTCTATCGTGGGACCACCCGCGAAGGCCGCACGGTCGCCGTCATCTGGCGCGAGACCGGGGGCTGGACGAAGGAAGCTTATGAACGCGACAGGCAGTTCGTAGAGGAGCACGGACTGGCCCAAGGGGCAGACGAAGTCTATGTAAACGGCGACTCCTTCATCCCCGGCGCGCAATCGCTAGATGGGCTTTTCAAAGCGAGAATGTTTGCCGGAGTGGAGGGATGAGCATGGCTGACGGTATCCAGCAATACACCAGACTGGAGCACCGCTTGGTCCTCCTGGCCTGGCTGAACAGCCTCCTGGGCTACGAAAGCAACAAGGAGTTGCTTTCCGACTGTAAGGACGTGGCCGAGGGTTTTGCGTCCGACGGCCACAGCTACCTTTACCACCACCTGCTGGCCCGCGGAGGGAAGGTGAGCATACCGGAAGGGGTCCTGGCCCGGTACGACGAAAACATCCGCACCCACCTAGAGAAGATCAACCGCCACAGGCCGGAACCCATCACCCTGCGCTACTTCCAGCACCTGGCCGCCCTCTATACCGAAATCGTCCTCGACCGCTTGTTCTACCACAAGGCACAGTTGTTGGCTGACCTGAACGCCTTTGTTAAAGAGCGCAACGCAAAGAAACGTCCCGGCGAGCCGCAGGATAAAGCTTTCACTGAAGCAGACCTTACCAAACTGGCCTACTGGATGGCCACGGCCAGCGGCAAGACGCTGATTTTGCATCTGAACTACTACCAGTTTCTGCACTATAACAGGGACCCGCTGGACAACATCCTGCTCATCACTCCCAATGAAGGCCTGAGCGAGCAACACCTTCGGGAGCTGGAACAGTCGGGCATTCCGGCACGGCGTTTCGACCTGAACCAGAACAGCCTGTTTTCCATGCGTGTCGGCGAAGTGCAGGTCATCGAAATCACCAAACTGGTAGAGGAAAAGCGCGGCGGTGGAGTCAGTGTGCCTGTAGAGGCCTTTGAGGGGCGCAACCTGATCTTTGTGGACGAAGGGCACAAGGGAAGCGGCGGCCAAACGTGGCGTAAGTATCGTGAGGCGCTCGGACAGACCGGTTTCACCTTCGAGTACAGCGCCACCTTCGGCCAGGCGCTCAGCGCCGCCGGCAGGGACGACCTGACTCTCGAATACGGCAAGGCCATCGTCTTCGACTATTCCTACCGTTACTTCTACGGCGACGGCTTTGGCAAAGACTTCCGCATCCTGAACTTGAAAGACGAGGACCGCCCAGAGGTCACCGAAACCCTGCTCCTGGGCAACCTCCTTTCCTTTTACGAGCAACTGCGCCTGTACGAGGAGCAGGGCAAAGAGCTGCGCTCCTACAACCTGGAGAAGCCGCTCTGGGTATTTGTCGGTAGCACGGTTAATGCCGTCTATTCCGAAAACCGGCAGAAGCGAAGCGACGTGCTGACGGTAGCCCGTTTCCTGCACCGCGTCCTGAGCGACCCAAAATGGGTGGTTGAGACCATCAGCAACCTGCTGCAAGGCAAAAGTGGCCTGCTCGGCACCGACGGGAAAGACGTCTTCGCCGACCGCTTCCAATACCTGAAAGAGCTGAAAGAAGAAAAGCGTGAAGACGCGCGGGCCTTCTACAGGGATATTCTCCAACGCGTTTTCCACGCCCCCGGAGGCGGCGGCCTGCATCTGGCGGACATCCGGGGCTCAAGCGGGGAGATCGGCCTGAAGGCCGCCGGTGCGGAAGAGTACTTTGGAGTGATTTCTATCGGCGATGTGTCGGCCTTTAAAAAACTCGTCGCCGAGCAAACACCGGAGATGGTACTGGAAGAAGATGCGATCGGCGGTTCCCTGTTCGACGAAATCAACCGGCCTGATTCCCACATTCACGTGCTCATCGGCGCCAGAAAGTTCATGGAGGGCTGGAATTCTTGGCGCGTCTCCAACATGGGACTTTTGAACATCGGCCGACAGGAAGGATCCCAGATCATCCAGTTGTTCGGCCGCGGCGTGCGGCTAAAAGGTAAAGAGATGAGCCTGAAGCGGAGCACCGCTTTAGGCGGCGTACACCCGAAGTACATCAACCTGCTGGAGACGCTGAATATCTTTGCAGTGCGCGCCAACTACATGGCCCAGTTCCGTGAGTACTTGGAGCGTGAAGGTGTGGAGACCGAGCCGGTCATCGAGCTGCCGCTTTTTATTCAGATCAACGAATCCGCGCTAAAAAAGCATTTGGTGATTCCCCGCACACCAGAAAATCGGGATTTTGTAATCGAAAACCTCCTCGCGCTCGAAGCGGACGGCAATATCCGGGTACGTGTGGACATGTCTATCAAGCTGCAGGTCATGGCCAGCACGAAGCATGGTCTGCACGAAGGACAGGCACAGGCCTGGCAGGGACAGCAAATTCCCAAAGAAAGCCTGGCGCTGGTGGATTGGGAGCAAGTATACCTTGAACTCATAAAATACAAGGAACGTAAGGGATGGTACAACCTCGTTGTCCGCCCAGAAACCCCGCGCCAACTGATGGAGCAGATGTCCTATGAACTCATTGCAGACGAGACCGTGGTGCGGCCCCGGACATTTGCCCAACGTATGTTGCTTCAAGAGGCGGTGGTTAACATTCTGCGCAAATACATAGACACCTTCTACCGGCGGCGCCGTGAGCGCTGGGAAACGGAAGCGATGGAATACCGGACCCTAGACAGAGACGACCCGAACTTGGCCATTAACCGGGACCGTGTTAACGAGGGTAAACCGGCCTACATTGTCAAAGTGCGGCATTCTGATAGCGAGCTAATCGAAGCCATCCAGAAGTTATTAAAGGACGGGGAACGGCTTTATCAGCAAGAAGACCAGGCACTTCCACGGATTCATTTTGATAGAAGTGTTTATCTGCCGTTGCTGGTGGAACAGGCGGAAAAGTTCGAAACGATACCCCCGGTACTCAACGCCAGCGAAGCACAGTTTGTGCGGGATCTGCGGGATTTCTGGCACAAGGAAAAAGAAGACATCATGGTCAGAAAGGAACTGTATGTTCTACGTAATCTCAGCCAGAGAAGGGGGGTGGGATTTTTTGAGAATAGCGGCTTCTACCCGGACTTCATGCTGTGGTTGATAGATGGCAGTAGCCAGCGGATCATCTTTGTGGAACCTCACGGCATGCTGTACGCCAAGGCCTATAACTATGATGAGAAGGCCCGGTTGTGGGAGCGATTGCCGAAACTTGCCGATGAGATAGGGCGACGGAGCGGCCGCAAGGACATTGAACTGGACGCCTATATCGTTTCTGCAACACCCTATGATGAGCTTCGCAAAACCTACGAGGATGGGACGTGGGACCGGAAGAAGTTCGCCGAGAAACATATTCTCTTCGCGGAGCGCAACGGTGAATACGATTACATTCGTCTTCTTCTTTGCGAGGGTCACGTCCCGTCAGGTGGTGTGAATTGGCTCCCCCTCGGGTAGTTGCTTGTGCTAGGACTCCCGTACCACCTCCTTCACGGGATGCGTTAGCCATCGACTTGAGGCCAAAGTACTTCCGGGACACCATCCACTCCTCGTGCTGTTCCTCAAGAACCGCCCCAAGAAGCCGTAAGGCAGCTGCCACATTGGGGAAGATCCCCACCCCATCAAAGCCGGCTCCATTCCCGATGGAGGCGTTCGACCACGTGGGTGACGTGGATCCGCCGCCAGTGCTCGATAGGGAAGCCCATGTAAGCCAACACATCCGCTTCGGCTTCTTCCAGCAGCGCTGCCACCTGGGGATACCGCGGCCGAAGGGCTTCTACCACCTGCCAAAGACGCTCCCGCGCCAAAGCCTGAAGGGGCCAGGCAAAGATGCTCCGGATCAGGAGAAGGACCTCGGGCTGAGCATGCTTAGGAACCCGCGCCAGAATGTTGCGCATGAAGTGCACTCGACACCTCTGCCAGCTGGCCCCGGCTAGGACCTCCGCCATCCCCTTCTTGAGGCCCTCGTGGGCATCAGGGATCACCAGTTTCACACCCTTTAGACCTCGCTCCACCAAGCTTCGAAGAAAGACCAGTCAAAACTCATAGGTCTCCGCGGCCCCTATGTCGAAGCCCAGCACTTCTCGCTCTCCGCTGGCCCTCACCCCCACGGCCACCACCGCCGCCATGTTCACCACCCGGCCATCCTGGCGCACCTTGATGGCTTTGGCGTCCAGCCAAAGATAGGGGTAGTCCCCGTCCAAAGGACGGTGACGAAACCGCTCCAGCCTCTTGTCCAGCTCGGCACAGAGCCTCGAGACCTCGCTTTTGCTGATCCCGTCCAAACCCAGCGCCCGCACCAGATCGTCCATCTTCCGGGTGCTGACCCCTTCGACGTAGGCCTCCTGAATCGCGATCACCAAGGCCTTCTCAGCTCGCCGGCGCCGCTCCAGAAGGCTGGGGAAGTAGGTTCCATGGCGGAGCTTGGGGATCTTGAGCTCGACGGTGCCCAGGCGTGTATCCCAACGCCGGCGCCGGTACCCGTTACGGTAGGTCAGGCGCCCCTCCTTCCGCTGGTACCGTTCAGCCCCCACCTTATGACTAACCTCCAGCTCCATGAGCTCCTGGGCCAGCCAGCGAAGCGCCTCCCGGAGGGCGTCGGCTTCGGGTTCTCCTTGGTATTTGCGGAACAGGTCCAGAAGTGCCATCCTAAAGTCAGTGGTCACCAGCGCTCCTCCTCTCGAGGGTGTTGATTTCCAACCCGAAGGGGAGCCGCTGGTGACCCTTCTTGTCTAGGACCCCAGACCAGTTCAACTGCTCCTGAGCTTTTTACACCACTACCTGGGACACTAACGCGTCAAGCCGCCACAGTGAGGACAGCACGCCTCTTTCTTAGGCCGATCCACGTAGATGTCGACCTCGTCAGGCTTCGTCTCGACCCTGTACACGATCCACTCTGCAGGCCCGGCATGTTCGTCATACCCTTCTCCATAAGCGGCCGGAGACCGCCTTCTTGTGTCCGAGTCACCACAAGAGTTGGCGCTCCTGCCGCCTTGTCCTTTTGAGGCAAAGCTATCGTTTAAGAGGTCCCCATGCCTTGACCTTGTTCCTGGCCTTCTTTACAATCCAGGCAAAATTGCATAAAGCAAACGCGATGAAAGGGCCAGTAGGGCGGGAGCCAGCTGTCCAGAGAGCCGGGGAAAGGTGGGAGCCCGGTCAGCTGACCTGTCTGAAGATCTCCCTGGAGCGGCAGGCCTGAACCTCAGGGCAGTAGGGCCTGACGTCTTCCCCGCGTGAAGGGGATCGAGGGCTTCGGTCTCTTTGGCCGGAGAACTAAGGTGGTACCGCGGGTAAGCCCCGTCCTTAGGCGAGGACGGGGCTTTCATCCTTTGGTGGGAGAGGAGCGATAGGGTGGATTATCGGCAGACGGTTCTCTTGCCCAAGACCGACTTTCCCATGAGGGCCAGGCTTCCCGAAAGGGAACCCGCCTTCCTGGAAGCCTGGGACAGGATGGATCTCTATCGCACCCTGCGCCAGCAGCGACAGGGGAAGAAAAAATGGGTCCTCCACGATGGGCCTCCCTACACCAGCGGGAGCGCCCATGTGGGCACCGCCATGAACAAAGTGCTGAAGGACATGATCGTCCGGTACCACAGCCTGGAGGGAGAAGATGCACCTTACGTCCCCGGGTGGGATACCCACGGTCTCCCGACGGAGATGAGGGCCCTTCAGCAGCTGGGGGTCAACCATCGGTACGCGGAAGCTCTGGAGATCGTCCGCCTCTGCAGGGAGTTTTCCCTCAGGAACATGGAGATCATGACCCAACAGTTCAAGCGCCTGGGTGTCCTGGGGGACTGGCAAAATCCCTACCGCACCCTGGATCCTGCCTTTGAAGGGGACCAGGTGGAGATCTTCGCCCTCATGCTGGAGAAAGGATACGTCTACCGGGGTCTCCGGCCGGTCTATTGGTGCCCCACCTGTGTGACGGCCCTGGCCGAGGCGGAGATCGAGTACCAAGAAAAAGAATCCCCTTCCCTTTGGGCAGGCTTTCCTGTGGAAGACGGCAAAGGGTTCCTTCCCGCGGGCACCTGGCTTTTGATCTGGACCACCACACCCTGGACCATCCCCGGCAACCAGGCCATCGCCATCCATCCGGAGGCGACTTATGTCCTGGTGGAGACCCAAAGGGGTCCTGTGGTGGTGGCCGAAAAACGGCAGGGCGAAGTCTTTTCCCTCCTGGGATTGGAGGAAAAAGAGCTCCTTAAGACCTTCAACGGAAGGGAGCTGGAGGGCATCACCTATCGCCATCCCCTTTACGAGCGGGTGAGTCCCCTGATCCTGGGAGAACACGTTACGGTGGACGACGGGACCGGCCTGGTGCACACCGCCCCGGGCCACGGCCACGAAGACTTCGAGGTGGGAGAGCGCTACCACCTGCCGGTGACGGTCCCTGTCGACGAAGAAGGCCGGTTTACGAGAGAAGCCGGACCCTTTGAGGGCCTTGCCGTCGATGAAGCCGCAGAGAAGATCGTGGCAGCGTTGCGGGAGAAAGGGGCCCTCTTTCTCGCCACCACCCTTCGCCACAGCTATCCCCACTGCTGGCGGTGCCATAACCCCGTCATCTATCGGGCGACGGAGCAGTGGTTTGTGAAGCTGGATCTCTTCCGGGAAAAGGCCATCCAGGCGGCCTATGAGGTGAAGTGGGTTCCGTCGTGGGGAGCCCAGCGCATGGAAGAGATGGTGCGGGGCCGCACCGACTGGGTCCTCTCCCGCCAAAGGGTGTGGGGCGTTCCCATCCCCGCCTTCTACTGCCGATCCTGCGGGGAAGCGCTGGCGACGCCCGAGATCGCCCGCCATGTGGCGGACCTCTTCCGGCGAGAGGGCTCGGAGATCTGGTGGAGGGAAGCCAGCGCCAACCTCCTTCCCGAAGGGGCGCGGTGCCCTAAGTGCGGTTCTTCCGACCTCGAGAAGGGCCGGGACACCTTCGATGTGTGGATGGATTCAGGGTCGACCCATCATGCCGTTTTGAAGCGGCGCCCCGAGCTCCACTGGCCGGCTGACCTCTACCTGGAAGGCCACAACGACCAGTTCCGAGGTTGGTACCAGAGCTCCCTTTTGATCTCCACCATCACCGACGGGAAAGCCCCTTACCGGGAAGTCCTCTCCCACGGCTTTGTGGTGGATGCCCAGGGTCGCCACATGCATAAATCCCTGGGGAACACCGTCGATCCCATGGAGGTGGTCCAGAAGTTCGGGGCCGATGTCTTCCGCCTCTGGGTGGCCAGCATCGACTACACCGCCGACGTGCGCATCGGCGATGCCATCCTGGAGCAGGTGGCGGAAGCTTACCGCAAGATCCGGAACACCTTCCGCTTCTTCTTGGGAAACCTCTTCGACTTCTCCCCGGAAAAGGATCTCGTGGATCCCTCCCTCTGGCCTCCCTTGGAGCGCTGGATCGTCTCCAAAGCGGCCTTTTTAGAAGAGCAGGTCCGCCTCTGGGCCAAGCACTATCAGTTCCGCAATCTCTACGGGGCCCTCTACCAGTTCATCCATCGGGAGCTCTCCTCCTATTACCTGGACATCCGGAAAGATGCCCTCTACACCCTTGCTCCTTCCGATCCCGTGCGCCGTTCGGCCCAGTCGGCCCTCTATTGGCTGGGGCGCTTCCTCATGGCGGCCTTCAGCCCCATCCTGGTCTTTACGTCGGAAGAAGTGTGGCAGCACTGGCCCAAGAAGCCGGGGGAAGATGAGGGGAGCATCCACCTCCTCACCTGGCCGGAGCTACCCCTTCCTGCCGGGTTGGAGCCCGGCATGGAGCGGCTCTTTTGGCTTCGGGAGGAGCTGGGGGAAACCCTCGAACAGGCCCGGCAAGAGGGGACCGTCCTTCCGGCCGCCCGCCTCTTCCTGGCGGCTCCCGCCAAGGATCTGGACGTCTGGAAGGAGGTGGGGGAAGAGACCATGGCCCTGGCCCTGGGAGTGGCGGAAGTGGTCCTCTTGAAGGATGAAGGAGAAGGGAAGGTCTGGGTGGAACCTACGGGATATGCCCGGTGCCAGCGGTGCTGGCGGTATCTTCCCGAAGTGGCGGAGAGCCCCAACGGTCTTTGCCAGCGGTGCCAGAAGGTGTTGGAAGAGCTGCGCCCCTCTTAGGACACCCTTTTGGGCAAAGGAGGGGATCTTCTTTGCCGGGGGATGGGCGGGAAGAGGAGCTTCGAGAAACCCGAGAGAAGGTTCGGGAAGAGAAAGAGAAGGTGCGGCAGGAGGTGGAGGAGAGCGCCAGGGCGGCTTCCCTGGAGCTCTCCTCCTTTGATCAACATCCGGCCGATCTGGCCAGCGATCTCTTCTTGCGGGAGCAGATGCAGGGAGTCTATGAGCTTTTGGACCGCCGGGAGGAACGGTTGGACCAGGCCCTCCAGCGGGAGGATCGGGGCATCTGCGTCCGGTGCGGGAGGACCATCGAAAGGGAGCGCTTGAAGATCCTTCCCGAGACCGACTTATGCGCCCGGTGCGCGAGGGAGCTGGCTGAAAAAGGCCCCTGATCTGCTATCATGGGCGAGGATGAACCGGAGCATCGCCCTGGCGGCCCTTTCGGGGCTGGCCGCCTTTTCGCTGGATTATGCCAGCAAGCGGTGGATTGAGGCGGCCATACCCCTTCATGATACGATTCCTTTGTGGCCCGGGGTGTTTGACATCACCCACACCCGGAATACCGGGGCGGCCTTTGGGATCCTGCAGGGCCACGGAAGCCTTTTGATCCTGGTCTCGGTCGCCGTGGTGATCTTGGCCCTTTTGTACAGCCGGACCCTTTTGGCCCTGGGGCCTTTGGCCCAGACGGGCCTGGGGCTGGTCCTGGGGGGTGCCTTGGGAAACCTCTGGGATCGGCTGCACCGGGGATACGTGACGGACTTCCTGCACATCCATTACTGGCCGGTCTTCAACCTGGCCGACACTTTCGTAGTGGTGGGAGGAGCCCTTTTGATCTTGGCCCTCTCCCGCGGCCAGCCCCGCGCAGAGGAGGGAGGGAACCTGTGAACTGGCGCTTTTCCCGGCAAGAGGTGGAACTCCCCGCGGGGGAGATCCGGGAGTATGAGGTGACTGCGGACGAAGAAGGCCTCCGCCTGGACCGCTTCCTGGCCCTCAAAGATGACCTCAGCATCAGCCGGGCCACGGCCCAGAAGTGGATTCTGGAGGGCCGGGTCCTCATCAACGGCATGGAGGGCCAGCGCTCCGATCGCCTGAAGTCGGGGGATCGGGTGCGCCTTTCCATCCCCGAACCGGAAACCGTGGATCTTCCGCCTCAGGAGATCCCCCTGGACATCATCTACGAAGATCGGGACATTATCGTCATCAACAAACAAAGGGGTCTGGTGGTCCACCCGGCGGCGGGGAATGCGTCGGGCACCCTGGTGAACGCCCTTTTGGCCCATTGTCAGGACCTCCCGGGGATCAACGGGGTGCTGCGGCCGGGGATCGTCCACCGCATCGATAAGGACACCACCGGCCTTCTGGTGGTGGCCAAGACCGATCTGGCCTATGCCCACCTGGCGAGGCAGATCCGCCAGCATCTGGTGCAACGGACCTACCTCGCCCTGGTGAAGGGCCATCCCCCCGTGGAAGAAGGGACCATCGAGGCCCCCATCGGAAGGGACCTCTCGGACCGGAAGCGGATGGCCGTCCGGCCGGGGGGAAAGCCGGCCATTACCCGCTTCAAGGTGAAAGAGGCCTTTCCCCGCCACGCCCTTTTGGAGTGCCGGCTGGAGACCGGCCGCACCCACCAGATCCGGGTCCATTTGGCCTACATGGGAAACCCCATCGTCGGGGACCCCGTCTACGCCCCGCCGGCCTTGAGGCCGGGGATGCCCGAGGCCCTCGGGCTTTCGGGCCAGGCCCTCCACGCTTACCGCTTGGAATTCCGCCATCCCCGCACGGGGGAGATGGTTTCCTTTGAAGCCCCGTTGCCGGAGGATATGGCGGCGGCCTTGGAGAAGGTTCTCCGGGAAGAGGGTGAGGCATGAAACTGACGGTCCTGGGAAACCAGGGTCCTTTTCCCGGTCCCGGGGGCGCCACCAGCGGTTACCTCCTGCAGGAGGGAGATTGGAGCCTTCTTTTGGATGTGGGGAGCGGCGTTCTTTCTCGCCTGCTGCAGGAGATCTCCCTCGCCGACCTGAAGGCTGTCCTCATCTCCCACTGGCATGACGATCACGTGGCGGACCTGGGCGTCTTGGCCTACGCCGTCCAGGTGGAGCGCTCCATGGGGCGCTTCGGGCCCGATCCCCTGCCGGTCTACGGCCCGCCCGACGCCGAAGGGGAACGGCGGTTGAAGGGGCTGGAGGCCTTTTTAACCTATGAGCCTGTCCCCCGGGCCTTGGGGCCCTTCACTTTGGAGACGGCACCCACCGTCCATGCCCGGCCGGGGTACAGTTACCGCATCTCCAGCTCTACAGGGACCCTTTGCTATTCGGGGGATACGGGCTGGCAGGAGGATCTCATCGCCCTCGCCAAGGGCGCGGGGCTCTTCCTGGCGGAAGCCAGCTTTCTCGAGCCGGAGAAGCCGGGGGAGGGTCCCGGCCATCTGACGGGCCTCCAGGCGGGGGAGATGGCGGCGGCCGCCGGAGTGAAAGAGCTCCTCCTTACCCACTTTTACCCCTTTTTCGATCCCAGCCGCCTGGTGCAGCAGGCGGCCCAGGTCTTTCCTCGGGTTCAGGCGGCCCGAAGGGGCGTCGCCTACGATGTGGGGAGGTAGGTCGGTGGAGCTGGAGTGGATGGGAGTCCTGGAGCTAAAGGATGCCCTGGAGAAGGGAACGACATCGTCGGAAGAGCTGGTGAAGCTCTTCTTTGACCGCTATGAGACTTACGATCGAGGGAAAGTCCGCTCCGTCCTCCAGGTGGATGAAAGGGCCCTTTCCCAAGCCCGGGCATTAGACGAAGAGCGCCGGAGGACGGGGGCCCGCAGCCCTCTCCACGGCATCCCCATTCTGGTCAAGGATAACATCGATACGGAGCCGCCCCTGGAGACCACGGCGGGATCCCTGTTTCTCCTTGGACGGCCTCCCCAAAAAGATGCCCCCGTGGTGGAAAAGCTCCGCCGGTCGGGGGCCATTGTCGTGGGGAAGGCCAACCTATCGGAATGGTCCAACTTTCGTTCTTCCTATTCCTTGAGCGGCTGGAGCGCCCGGGGTGGGGTGACCTCCCTTCCCCACTACCTGGACCGGAACCCCTCGGGCTCCAGCTCGGGATCGGCGGCGGCCGTCAGCGCCGGGCTGGTACCTCTGAGCCTGGGGACCGAGACCGATGGATCCATCATCAGCCCCGCCAGCACCTGCGGGGTGGTGGGGGTGAAGCCTTCCGTAGGGTTCACTAGCCGGCGGGGGGTGATCCCCATCTCCTTCAGCCAGGATACCGTGGGTCCCATGGCCCGCTCCGTGAAGGATGCCGCTGTGGCCCTCAGCCTCATGGGGGGACCGGACGAAGGGGATCCCGCGACCCTGGCCTTCTGGGACGGTTTTGCCTTCACCTGGCCCTTGAAGGAAATGCCCTCTCCCTGGCGGGTGGGGGTGCTCCGCCACTGGCAGGGGCGCCATCCGGCGGTGGACCGGGCGCTGGAGGAGGCCGTCGCCATTTTGAGGGACCGGGGGGTGGAAGTCCTGGATCCGGTGGAGCTTCCCTCTTGGAAGGCCCTCCAGGAAGATGAGAGCGAATGGCAGGTCCTCCTTTCCGAGTTCCCTGCGGCATGGAAGGCCTACATGGAGGCCCGGACCGGCGAGCCCATGGACCTCAGCATGCTCCTTCGCTTCAACGAGGAGCATCGGGAGGCGGAGATGCCTCTTTTCGGCCAGGACATCATCGAAAAGGCTCTGCAGGCTCCCGGAATGGAGACGGAAGCCTATGCCCGGGCCCTTGAGAAGAGCCGGCGGCTGGGAGGGAGGGAAGGCATCGACGCGGCCCTTTCGGCTCACCGCCTCCATGCCCTCCTGGCGCCCTCGGGAGGCCCTGCCCTGCTGCACGATCCGATTTTGGGGAGCCGGGGCGCGTGGTCCACCTCCGGGCCTGCGGCGCGGGCGGGCTACCCCATGGTGACGGTGCCCATGGGCCATGTGGAAGGCCTACCCTTGGGGGTATCCCTCATCGGGACCCGAAGGAGCGAAGGGTTCCTCTTGCACCTGGCCCTTCTCCTGGAAGAAGGCGCACCTCCCTCGCCCCGGCCGCGGTTCCAGGAGACCCTATCCTGGTCCCGGGGAGGAACGCCTTGAGATGGGGAGGGATCCTCAAGGAGGAGCGGGAAAAGAGCCAGGGCCAGGGTCTTCTGTGGCTCCTCCTCACCCGTGACCACCCTAAGCGCCATACCTTGATCTACGGATATCTCCTCCTCGGCGCGGTGCTTCTCCGCCGGGCGGGCCTCACTTCCTCCCCCGGGGTCATGGGGCCCGCCACCGACGCCTTCCCCCTCCTTTTCCTCCTTTTCACCGGCATCTTAGGTCCCGCCTGGCCAGCGGGCTCATGGCCCTCTTTCGCCAGGCGCTGGAGGGAACGGCGGAGAGGTACCGCCCCGGCGAGGAATGACGGTTTCCCTTCCCGCGCCCAAAGGCTATGATGGCGTCATGAAGGTGCGGGAGAAGGGGCCATGGTGAGCTTCCCCTCCATCCTGCGGGAGGCCTGGGAGAAGAGCCGCGGCCAAGGCCTCCTCTGGTTCCTCCTGGTCCTTGCTTCCGCCTTCCCGCACCTGGTGAGCTACGGCTTCCTTCAGGTGGGGTTCAGCTCCCTTCCCGACGGGAGGCCTCCCGCCCTCAGTCCCAGCTTGGTGTCTTTGCTGGTGACGATCCTTTTCCTGGGTTTGGTGGCGGCGCCGGCCTATGGGAGCGGCCTGATGGCCCTCTTCCGCCAGGTTCACGAGGGGGAACGGCCCAGCCTCGAGACCTTCATGCGCGAGGCGGGGACCTATTACTGGCGGATCGCCGGGGGCGGCCTTCTCTTCGCCCTTCTCGTTTTCTTCCTCGGCGGATTTCTCGTGGCCGGCGGTCCGGCGGCGGGGGTTTTAAGGGCCCTCTTCCTCCCCTTCCTGGTGTTCATCCGCATGGTGGCCCTTTACTGGAGCCCGGCGGTGGCCCTGGGGGACCGCACCGTCCTGGGAGGGATCCAGGCCTCCACCCGGATGGCCCTTCTCCACTGGCTTCCCACCCTTCTCCTGGTCCTGGTGGATGTGGGGCTGGCGGAAGGGTTTTCGTCCCTCTCCGGCGCGGGCGGGATGGCCTCGGGCCTTGGGAGCGATGCCGAAGGGTGGCTCCAGAGGCCTTCCTTCCTCCGGGTGGCCGCCGTCATCCTTCTTCAGGGGTCTTGGCAGCTCTACTTCCGCATGGTGGTTTGGACCTTCTTCCGCCGGGGCGCGCCGGCGCTCCAGGCCTAATCCCTCTTCTCCCCCGGTCTCTTCGTGGCCGTTCTGTTTTCCCCTGCCGAAGGCATAGGGAAGGACCGGAACGATCTTCCTTGCCCTCGAGAGAAGGGAGCGTTACAATGAAACCGTCCATCTCTGACGACGTCACCGGGTTAGATCGTTGGCGGTCAAACGACGGCGGTCATGGCCTGTAGCGCGAAAGGAGGGCGTCCATGAGCCGTTCGGCGATCCTTCTGGCGGGAGGCCTGGGGAGCCGTCTTCATCCCCTCACCCAGGACCTGCCCAAGCCCATGGTTCCAATTTTGGGGAAACCCTGGTTGGAGTGGCTTCTGGAGAGGCTTCACCGGGAAGGCTGGACCGATGTGACCTTAAGCCTTCATTACGGAAAAGATCAGATTGTGGAGTATTTTGCAGCTTGGCAGCCGGAACTGCGATTTGTGGTGGAGCCGGAGCTTTTGGGCACGGCGGGGGCTCTTCGCTACGCCCTTCCTGACGAAGGCGACCGTTTTTTGGTGCTGAATGCCGATATCGTCCACAGCTTTCCGGTGCAAAAGCTGTGGGCCTTCCACCTGGAGAAGGGATCCCAGGCCACCATCGGCCTGGTGGAGGTGGAAGACCCCAGCGCCTACGGGTCGGTGCAGATCGACGCCGAGGGGAGGGTGAGGGCCTTCCGGGAGAAGCCCAGGGCCGGGGAAGCTGTGGGCCGGTGGGTGAACGCAGGGATCTACATCTTTGAGCGCAGCTTCCTCGAATCCATCCCCCGGGGGGAAAAGCTCTCCCTGGAGCGGGACATCTTCCCCCGCCGGTTGGCGGAAGGGGTGAAGATCTACGGCCTTCCCTTGAAGGGATACTGGCAGGACATCGGAACCCGAGACCGGTACCTGAAGCTGCACCAGGACATCCTTAAGGGCCACTGCCCCTTGGAGATCCCCGCCCGGCTGGAGGCTCCCCGCCTCTGGGTTGGGGAAGGGGTGCGGATCGAGAAGGGGGCGCGGATCTTCCCGCCGGTGGTCTTAGGCGAAGGGACCTGGGTGGAAGAGGGGGCCCAGGTGGGGCCCTGGACGGTGACGGGACGGGGCGTCCGGATCCGCAAGGGGGCGTCGGTGGTGGAGTCGGTCCTCTGGGATCGGGTGGAGGTGGCCCGGGGGGCCAGCATCCGCAGGTCGGTGGTGGGCATCGGCGCCCAGGTGGAAGGGCCCATCCAGGATCTCCTGGTGGCGGCGGGATCGAGGTGACGCCGGTGAAAAAGCTGGTCATCGTCAGCACCTACCCGCCCCGGCGGTGCGGGCTGGCGTCCTTCAGCCAGCACCTGCGGGAGGGGCTCCTCTCGGCAGGCCTGCCGGAGGTCCACGTGATCCCCATGATCAAAGACGAAAGCCACCTCACCGATGCGCCGGAGGTCCTCACCACCATCCGCCATGACGTGCGGGAGGACTACCGGGAGGCCGCCCGGGCGGCCCGTGAAAAAGGGGTCGATGCCGTCCTCTTGCAGCATGAGTACGGGATCTTCGGCGGCGAGGCGGGAAGCTACATCCTGGACTTTTTGGAGGAGGTTTCCCTTCCCGTGGTGGCCACCCTCCACACCGTCCTGGAGGAGCCGGTGCCTCCTTACGGTCCCATCCTGAAGGAACTCATGGCGAAGGTGGCCAAAGGGGTGGTCATGGCCCGGCGGGGCCAGGAGATTCTCCAGGAGGTCTACGGCATCCCGGCGGAAAAGATCGCCGTCATCCCCCACGGGGTCCCCTTGAACCGTCCCCTCTTGCCCGACGGCCGGCAAAAGTGGGGTTGGGAAGGCCGCCAGGTCCTCATGACCTTTGGCCTTCTGGGACCGGGAAAGGGCATCGAAACGGTCTTGGAGGCGCTTCCGCGGGTGGTGGAGACCCATCCCCGGGTCCTCTATGCCGTCGTGGGGGCCACCCATCCGGAGGTCTTGAAGCGGGAAGGGGAAGCCTATCGGCGGTCCCTGGAGGAAAAAGTAAAGGAACTGGGTCTGGAACATCACGTGCAGTTCATCAACCGGTTTGTCAGCGATGAGGAGCTCTTGCAGTTCCTGGCCCAGATCGACGTCTACGTCTCGCCCTACCCCCATGCCCAGCAGATCACCAGCGGGACCCTCACCTACGCCTTGGCCATGGGATGCCCCATCGTCTCCACGCCCTATACGTACGCCCGGGAACTCCTTTCGGGGGGCGCGGGGGTCCTGGTCCCCTTCCGCGACCCGGTGGCCCTGGCGACGGCCCTCAACGAGATCCTGGGGAGCCCCCAGCTCCAGGCGGATCTTCGGCGAAAGGCCCGGCAGCGGGCCCAGGGATTCGACTGGGAGTCGGTGGCCCGCCGCTACCTGGACCTGGTGGAAGAGATCACCGGGGGAACACCCCTCTGGTCGGCGGGAGCGCCGGGCGAGATCGTGAACTTTCCGCCCCTTCGCCTGGACCACTTGCGCCGGATGACGGACGATACGGGCCTCATCCAGCATGCCTTGGGGGCCGTTCCCAACCGCTGGACGGGGTACACCACCGACGACAACGCCCGAGCTCTTTTGCTGACGGTGAGGGCTGCCCGGGAAGGGTATCCCGAGGCGGAAGAGCTGGCCCACACGTACCTCGCTTTCTTGGCCTTTGCCTTGGAGCCTTCGGGATGGTTCCACAACAACATCAGCTATGATCGGCGGTTTCTCCCCGAAGAGCCCTCCGCAGACACCCAGGCCCGGGCCCTCTGGGCCCTTGCGGAAGCGGCCCATTACTGGGGCGCCAGCGACCACGGCTGGGCGGCGGCCGATCTTTTCCGAAAGGGCTTAAAGGGAGCCCGGGAGGTCCACAGCATCCGGGGGTGGGCCGGCCTCATCATGGCCCTCAGCGCCTTCTGGCCCGGGCCTGAGGGATGGGCTCCGGAGAAGGAGCACTGGGAGGCGGGGCCGGGGCCCGAAGAGACGGCCGTTTGGATGGAGGACCTGGCCCGCCGGCTGGTGAAGGCCTATGAGGACCATCGGGACGGGTCCTGGCGCTGGTTCGAAGACAAGATGACCTACGAGAATGCCCTTTTGCCTTTGGCCCTTCTCCGGGCCGGAAGGGTTCTGGAAAAGGAGCGCTATCACGAGGTGGGTCTGGAAACCCTCCGCTTCCTTTCGCAGGTGACCTTTGAGGGAGACCTCTTCGTTCCCGTGGGGAATGACGGATGGTACCCCAAAGGAGGGCGAAAGGCGATTTACGATCAGCAGCCCCTGGAGGCCGGCATGATGGTCTGGGCGGCTCTTGAAGCCTATCGTGTGACCGATGATCCCCTTTGGTACCGGCGGGCGGAAGCGGCGGGCCGCTGGTTTCTCGGGCAGAATACCCTGGGGCTGGCGCTTTACGATGAAAAGACGGGAGGATGTCGCGACGGCCTTTCCCCCGAAGGGGTGAGCCGCAACCAGGGGGCGGAATCCACCTTGGTGTGGCTTTTGGCCCGGCAGGTCCTGGAGAAATGGGCTGTGGAAGCCCGCTCGGTGAGGTGATGGATCTGGAGATCAAAGAGAAGCCTTGGGGTCGGGAAATCTGGTATGCCGTCACCGATCGGTATGCGGGAAAGATCCTGGAGGTGAAGGCGGGTCAGGCCCTGAGCCTCCAGTACCACCGGAGAAAGAAAGAGACCCTCTACGTCCAGGAGGGAAAGGGAAAGCTCCAGCTGGGGGATGAAATCTTGGAGGTGGGGCCGGGCCAGGCCTTCACCATCGAGCCCGGCACGATCCACCGGATCGAGGCTATCACCGACCTTCGCATTTTGGAGGTGTCCACTCCCGAGCTGGACGATGTGGTGCGGCTGGAAGACCGCTACGGCCGGGTGGACGGGACAGCAGCCCGGGCGCCTTTCGAGCCGGTGCCGGAGATCTACCGGTCCTATGACATCCGGGGAACCTACGGAAAAAACCTCACGGAGGAAGATGCTCGCCGGCTGGGCTGGGCCGTGGCGGACCTGGTGCGGGAAAAGGGGGAGGATCGGGTCCTCCTTTGTCGCGATGCCCGGGCATCCTCTCCCGCCCTGGCGACAGCCCTCGCCCAGGGCCTCATGGAAGGGGGCGTCAACGTCCTGGATCTGGGGGAGGGGATTTCGCCCCTTCTCTACTGGGCCCGGGAATTCTACGGCGTCGATGGGGCCGTCATGGTGACGGGGAGCCACAACCCCAAGGAGGAAAACGGCTTTAAGGTCGCCCTAGGCCCCGGGACCCTCTACGGGGAAGCCATCCGGGATCTCTACTTTCGCTCCCAGAATGAGCCCAAGGGGGTGCCCCGGGGGCGGCACCGGTTTTTGAACCCCATCCCTTCCTACGTGGACATGATGGCGGGCCGCATCCAGCTGGAACGGGAGCTCCACGTGGTGGTGGATGCGGGAAACGGCGCGGCCGGCCCCATCGCGCCGCTGGTCTACCGTCGCCTGGGGGCTCGGGTGACGGAGCTTTACTGCCGCCCTGATCCCGAGTTTCCCCATCACCACCCCGATCCGGTAGTCCCAGAAAACCTCCGGGATCTTCAGAAAAAGGTGGTGGAGCTGGGGGCCGATGTGGGCCTCGCCTTTGACGGCGACGGCGATCGTTTGGGTGTGGTGGATGACCAGGGAAATATCCTCTGGGGCGACCTTTTGATGATCCTTTTCTGGCGGGAGATCCTCCCGAAATATCCGGGAGCCACCGCCCTGGTGGAGGTCAAATGCTCCCAAGCCCTTCCCGAAGAGATCGAGCGGCTGGGGGGAAAGCCCGAATTTACCCGCACCGGCCATTCCTACGTGAAGGCCCGGCTGCGGGAGACGGGGGCTCCCTTTGCGGGAGAGATGTCGGGCCACTTTTTCTTCGCCGATGAGTACTACGGCTTTGACGATGCGGTCTACGCCGGGGCGAGGCTTTTACGGATTCTCTCCCGGGAAGGGAAAAAGCTCAGCCAACTGACAAACGATATCCCCCGCTACCCCGTCACGCCCGAAACAAGGGTCTACTGCCCTGAAGGGCGAAAGGAGGAGGTCATCGAAGGGATCCAAGCCTACTTCCAGGGGCGCTATCCTCTCCTCCTGGTGGATGGCGTGCGGGTTCAGTTCCCGGGAGGCTGGGCGTTGGTGCGGGCCTCTAATACCCAGGAGGTCCTGGTTCTCCGGGCGGAAGGAAAGACGGAGAGAGATCTTTTGGAGATCAAGGCCGCTATGGAAGAGGCTCTTCGGCCCTACTATTTCCTCGGGCCCATCCCATGGTAGGCAGGGGGATCTTTTTTAAAGGTGCTGGGAGGACGCTGACCGGGGGCGGCTGGGTTCTCTGCCACCCTTCGGAGGTGAAGGGGAGATGAGGTGGAAGCTTTCTTCCACCGGGGCGGGACGAGGCTTCCCTTTGAGGATCAGCCGGGCCGGCTCCTTTTGGGGAAGGCCCGCCACCCCATCGCCGGGGTGGCCCCCAGAGGGTTTTCTCTCCTCAAGGCGAACCCAAAAGGCTTTGCCTTTCTTCCGCTGGAGCCGTTTTATATCATCTGCCGCCCGAGGATTTCCCATCGGTCCAATGCGGCATCCTATGGGACATAGAAGGTGTCAAGGCCGGCTGAAACTTCCCCCGCTTCCGCCAGTCGAAAGGAACTGTTGAAAAAGCAGACGTTTCGGATTTTAGCTCTTTTCCCCCACGAGGAAAAGACTTAGAGACCCCCAGGGAGTTCCCCTCCCTGGGGGTTCTTCGGGTTTAAGGGGTGGTTTCCACTGACGGAGCCCGTTGCCCCTCCTCTGGCGCCGGGACGGGCACCCGTTGCATGAGGGGGGTGAAGGCCATGGGAAGGGCTGTGAGGATCATCCCGGCCCCGCTGATCCAGAGGATGGTGACGGAAGGAAGGGACTGGGTCATGGCGAGGCCGAGAACGGGTCCAAGGAGGGTGCCAAGGTTCGAGAGGGTGACCTGGAAGGAGGCCACCTGGGGTCTTCGCTGCGAGGGGACGATCATCTGATAAAGAGCCTGTTCCATGGAACCATAGGCCATGGCGGCCATATCTCCCAAGATGCCCCCCACCACCAAGATGGCAAAGATGGCCAAAAGGCTCCCGCGAGCGGCGGGAAGGGCGAGGCTCCCGAGGCCCACCCCAATGGCTCCCACGAGCGCCACCCGTCCCGGCCCCAGGCGGCGGACGAGAAGCCCTGTTATGAGGGGGCCCAGGAGAAACCCCGGGCTGGTGAGGGAGCCGATGAAGCCCACTTCGGCGGGGGAAAGGTGGAGGCCCTCCAGCCGGTAGTACATGGCCACGGTCCCGGCCATGCCCGTGAAGAGGACCCCCCCGAATTTCGCGAAGAGAAGGGCGGCCACCGACGGGTGCCGTAGGGACCAGGCGATGGAGCCAAAGAGATGGGTCCACGCGGGGGTCTTGGCGGAGGGGCCCTCCTCTCCTTGGGCTTCTTCTCGGAGTTGCAGCTTGGAAATGGCCGCCGCCGAGAAGAGATAGAGGAGGCTCACCACGCCGATGACGTTTACGGGCGTGATGAAATGAACCAGAAAGCCGGCCAGGATTGGGCCTGCCGCCAGGGAGATCCCGACGCCGATCCAGACTTGGTTGTTGGCTTCGGGGATCTCATGGGTTTGGACGATCCGGGGGAGGATGAGGGGCTGGCCGGCGGCGCCAAAGGAGGCGGCGAAAGCCACGAAAAAGGGAAGGGCCAAGAGATGCCAGAGCTTTAAGTGGCCGGCCCAAAAGAGAAGAGGTGGTACCGCCAGCACGGCCACCATGGCCCCGTAGGATGCCACCAGGACCCTTTGGCCGGCTCTGGCTTTTACGAGGAACCCTGCCAGAAGGGCACCCAGAAGGCCTCCCACCGCCTGGAATACCATGAGGCGGGCGGTATCTTGGGGACCTCCATGGAAGGTAATGACCACGGCCATGGGAAGGGCGTAGGCCGACATGACGGATCCGAAGGAAGACGTGCTAGCGGCCAGCCAGTAGAGGCGAAAGTCCGGATAGCGCCAGACGCCTCTCGTCCAAAAGGATGGGTCCAATGGTTCACCACCTTTCCTCAAGCGGGTGCTCTTAGGAGCGGTGCTACGTCACCTGTCAGGTCCAGTTTGCGACAAATCGTTGAAGCCAAGCCGTCTCAGGTGCATTGGCCATGGCCGTAGCAAAGTTCAGTGTATCACTAGGCGAAATTCCTCCATTTACGAAGAGCCACAAGGCAGAAGCATACAGTGTTCTTGTCGTCGAGCTACGGTGAATACTTTTGAGACAAGTTTCGAGGTCGCTTAGCTTGGCCACGTTTGGGTGGCTCCATGAGAAGAGAAGGTCAGGTGACGCGAAGTCAGTTCCATAATAATCCTTGGCCGTTTGTACGGGGTTGCCCTGTGGAAGTTTGGCGAGCACAGTGAACGCACACAATTGGGCGAATCCCTCGACAAACCAACGGGGGGGATTGCACAACCTTTTTAGATGGGCCTCGCACACTTCATGCGTGAGGTGCCAGACATTTCTCTGCCACGGCTCCCACAGGTGCCAAAGAACGGCATCCGCGCCCGGTTCACCCATCACGCCGATGGCACTTGGGTTCTGCACGGCAAATATGTGGATGGGAAGAACTTCGGGAAACGAGATGACGTCACCGAATGCCTCACGCCAAGAATCGAGATGACCGAGTATTGTCCCGACGTCCACCTCTGCTTCCTTCGGGACGTGAAGGGAACCGCCATTAAATGGCGTTACAGTATAAGGAGTCGTGTCAAATGTTAAACCCAGATCCGTAAGCAACAAGACACGAGACATAATGCCATGCCTCCTCTTGGCCTTCGTATCAAGGATCCTACGATTTAAGATGGCCAGCGGGGCGCGCTCCCGCTGGCCCCTCGCTGCTACTCGCGAATGTAAATGATGACATCCGGAAGGATGATGATCACACCACCCATATAATCCCGCCTTTGCCCTCCTAAAATATGGCGCGCCATAGAAAGAATACCAGGACTCAGACAGGATGTAAAGAAGTGGTGTAAACGCCGACTTAGAAGTGACCCAGTTGGCGCGGGTTGGAAACTGACCCACCCCTTCGGGTCACTTACTCCGCAGAGCTGTCCTGTGGCATCACCTCCCTTCGGGTTGGGGTCCCGCCAAACAGTCCCGCCCGCTTCTTCTCCCGAAGCCGGTAGCTCTCGCCCCGGATGTTGATGACGTGGCTGTGGTGAAGCAGTCGGTCGAGGATGGCGGTGGCGATCACCGAATCGCCCAACACTTCGCCCCACTCCGCAAAGCCCTTGTTACTGGTCAAGATGATGCTGCCCCGTTCATAACGGGCTATCTTGCAGATATAGGTTGCCGCATCCATGAACCCATAACTCAAACGTCTCAAGAGCTTGATCTTGGTGTGGGACTCTTGTGACGACTCAGACACAAAAAGGAGGCCTCCTGCCGCATATGAAGAAGGGTATGGCGAACGTGCTGGGCGTGAAAGGGTGGATGGTTTACAAAGTCGAAACCGGGACTGACGAGGCCGATGTCTACGTAGGACGGCCCAAGAAAGAGGCGCGCTGCCCCCACTGTGGTGCCGTGACTCGCCATACAGGGATAAAATCTTCAGGGTGGTGACGGCGACGCGTGCGTGGGAAATCGTGCCATCCGGGGAGGACGCCTGTGAATAGGCCCGCCATGCAACGGTTCCTGAGCGCACTGGAGACATCTGGCCTCCGAGAGGATGTCTACCTGCATGTGTGCGCGAGTGTGACAGCCGCTTGCATTCTGGCCGCAGCCCTGTTCCCCTGGCTGCGGGACGTGGCTGAAACCCTCATCGCCATCGTCGCGCTCATCCTTCTGATTCGCTTCGTTGGACGGTTCCATCGCGTTCTCAGCGCGAACCGACCGCCTGCCCCGAGTAAGTTGCTCTCAAAGGTCATCTATTGGATCGTCGCGTATGTCGGCATGATCTCACTTCTGGGTGCTCTGGGAAGCGCTGCGAGCTTGATCGATCCTGGATTTCTCCCGTCACAGGACGTTGAAATGGGAATCACAGTGGACGAAAACGTTCTGGTGATCTTGGCTGTCGTTTCCATCATCATTGCAGGTCCTCTGGAAGAAGTGCAACGGTGGGCACTCACCTTTAGCTTGTATTTCATTGGAACCCGCCTAAGGGATCGCGTAAGCCCCTTTTCCGTGTTTTGGCTTAGCCTCGTGGGGAGCGCGGCTTTGTTCGGTGCGGAACACCTCGGCAATTTCCCTGGACATTCGTTTGAGACCGTGGTGCTGCTTGGTTCTTCAGGCCTCGTTCTGTCGCTGTTCGCGTATTGGATGGGGTCGCTTTGGGCGGCTGCTCTATTTCACATCGTGTATAACTTGCTGGCGATCATGCTGGCCTACCTGGATTTGGCGCCCTTGCCCTTTACATCGTGGGGCCAGGTACTTACCGTACAGGTGCTGACGATCTTGGGTTGTACCCTCGTGCTTCGCTGGCTCGGTCGTCAGGATGCTCCCGGCTCTGGCGTGCCGATCAGTTCTCCACGCAAATAGCAGTGCTATATGAGTGCCTGATAGCTCAGGAGCGCCATGCTGTCTTGTAGATGATACAGCGTTTTTTATCTTTTACCTGAGACAAGTGCTGGCAACCCTAGTGTGAGGACAGTTGAGATGCCTTACCACCTTAAGGTGAAGGGTCACCAGAGCTTCCCCTGAGATTGTGGTACCTGGACTGTATGTCAGGCGCCCGCTGGTAACCTTCCACCCCCACCTTTTGCCTCACCTCCGGCTCCATGAGCTCTCTGGCCAGGCCGCCAAGCACCTCCCGAAGGGTTCAGCTTCGGCTTCTCCTGGGTGTGTTTTGGGAAGGGGTGCCGAAGTGCCATGTCAAAGGCGGTGATCACCAGGGTTCCTCCTCTCGAAAGTGTTGATTTGCAACCCGAAGGGGAACTTCTGGTGATCCTTCTTGTCAAGGACCCCGGACCAGCCCAACTGCTCCTCAGCTTTTTACGCCACTACCCGGGATACGGATTTCTTCCCCTCGAACATCAGTCGCCGCCCTTAAGCCAGTAAAACGTCCCTTCTTTCCAGCCCAGGGCATGGCCCGGCCCCAGGCTGCGCCACTCTTCCGTGTTGATCCGCCACATCACCAGCTCCTCGCCGGGAGAGTTGGGGTCACCGTTGGTATACAGCACCATCCAGTCACCCCAGAGGCTATGGGGTAAGATGAAACGCCCGTTTAGCTCGGACGGCAGGGTCACGTCCATGAGTCCCCCCTCCGGCCGCCGCAGGCGCCACTGCGGGGAAGTCTCTTCCCCACGGCCTTTGACAAGAAGATACTGCCCGTCATCTAGAAAACGGATCCCCCAAGGAGGCCCGGCAAGGGTATCCATGTGGCCCGTCTCCGGGTTGAGGGACGAAAGCCACCACTGTAGCTCACCGCCTTCCGTGGTGTAGCGGGTGAAGAGGATCTCCTCATCGCCCCACCAGGCGTCCAGCCGCGGTGGGCCATGGGCGTCGAGGCTGTCTCCGCTGAAGAGATCCCAGTCCGAGAGGGCCTCGCCCTCCGGCGAATATATCGCCACGCGCCAGTGCCACACATAGGGCCACGTCTGCTGGCCTTCTCCCTCCGAAACTACGTAGAAGCGGGCTGTCCGGCCATCGGGGTGAAGGGCTATGTCCGCCACGCCCTCGGCCTCAATGGCGCCCGTGGCGGTGTCCACGATCATGCCGTTCTCGAATCCCACCCACAGCCGATCCTTGCCAACCCAGCGGGCCGTGTTGACGTAGTAGATCCCCGGAAGGAGAGAGGCCCCATCCTCCCCCGGTGTCCACGACCAGATGGTGCGCAGGGTTCCCACTACTCCCTGTACTTCGCCCGCGGCGATGAGGAAGTCTCCTTGCGACACGACAGGGCCTACCGCCTCGGCCCAAGCGGGAAGGTCCAGCTGGAAGACGGCGGTCTCGCCGCCGGGCTTCGTGGCCATGACCTGGTAGGGTCGGGTTCGCTCAAGCCAAAGGTCGTGCCTTAGCTCCTCGCCATACAACCACCTGTCCTTCAACCCCTCTATGTGGGTAAAGCCCAATCCATAGGTCCCCGGGCCCAGGGCGAGGCGAAGGCGGACCCGGTGGCCGTCCCACGAAAGGCTTTGGATCTCCCCCGCCGAAAAGGTATTTCTGATCCCTTCTTCCAGTAGTTCCCGCTCCGCCTTTGTGGGGTTGAAGGGAAAGGCCACCTCCACAGTGATGGGGTCTTCGCCTACCAGCCAGTAATCGAATGCGTTGCCAGCTCCGTCCACCGCTTCCCTCGGTCCTGGCGCCTGGAAGAACGCCGAGGGGCCCTCAACCCGGTACTGGACGACAGCCGGAAGTCCACTGGTCGTGGATGGTGCCGTTTGACAGGCCGTAAGGGCGAAGAGAAGCCATCCCACCCCAAGCCAACGCCTCATTCCCTTGCACCTCTTTCTCCGACGTTAGTTTCCTTCACCTAAGGGGGCTCCCTGAAGGTTGCCCTTTCGGACCGTAACCTCACTGGAGCTGCCCCTTGTGCGGGGGGTGTGGTTGGGGCCCCCGACCGCTGCCCCCAAGCCCTCGCTCTTTGGATTTCTCCCGGCTTTCAACCGCAAAGCGCCACCCTTGCATCCTTCGGGGCACCCGCCTCTGCCTTCACCTAAAAGGCCTGGGCCATCAGCACCCCCAATTGAACCCCGATCTGGATGAGGAAGAGAAGCCCGAGGGATGTCCAGAGGATGGAGCGAGGGCCCTTTATCAGCACGAGGATCAAAGCCAGAAGGAGACAAATCCCCGAGAGGACAGCCAAGCTATGGATGGTCCATTGGTTGGTGCTGGCGATGTAGAGATACCAGGTCATGGGTGCCGCTAGCACCAGCCCCACCGCCACCAGCCACCGGCGGGCATAAGCCATGCCCACCACGCAAAGAACCAGGCCCAGGAGGCTGAGAAGGATCATCATGCCCTCTCCCTTCAATTCCTACCTTATCAGCGGATGCGAAGGAGCAACACCCCATTCTGATCCATGACCACTTCGGCGCCCGAGGCCCGGAGCCCCTGGATCCACTCCATTTCCTTGGCTACCGCCATCCCTCCAAAGGCCTTTCCCGGCGCCACCAGTACGTAGATAGGGAGATCCTGAGGGACGGTCTGCAAGAAGGCGTCCATGTCGGTATGGGGCCAGGCGCCGGAATAACGGCGCCAGGAAAGGGGGGTGATGGTTCCCGGCTCGCCCAAAACGGCCGCATCCTTCGGAATGAGAGAAGCTGCCGCCTGGAGGTCCTCCCGCACCGCCGCCGGATTCAACCGCCACACTTCGTTGGGAAGGGTGAAGCGGAGAAAGGACCAGAGGGAAAGGAGGGAGACCAGAGCCAAAAGCGAGGTAGCCGCCTGTCGGAAGAAGACTGGCCTTCCCTTTCCCTCTCCCTTGGCTTTCCTGCGGATAGCGGAAATGACCTCGATGGCGGTAAAGATGAGGGCCGGGAGAGCCCAGAGGGAGTACTGCACGTAAGGAACCGTTAGGGAGGGATGGTCGGAAAGGCTGTTGAGGAGCATCACCGCAAGGCCAGGCAGGGCCGAGACGGGAGCCAGGAGAGGAAGCCCCAGGAAGGGACGAAGCATGTCCACCCAGTAGCCGGGGTGGTTCTGGATGCCCGAGAGGAGTAAGGACGGATGGGTAAGAAGGTTCAGGATGACGGCCTCTACCGATCCTCCCAAAGAGCGATAATCCACCGCCACATTGAGATTGCTCCCGCCAAGGAGCCGCGTTGCCCATTCGTTTCCCAGGAGAAAGGCCATGGCCAACCCGAGGGCCGGCGCCCCATAGAGAGCGAGGCGCCTCTTTCCGTGGATGAGGGCCACCAGGATCCCCATGGCCCCTGTAGCCCCCACCGCCACCGCCGCCTGATTCTTGGTGGCAAGGCTCAAAAGGATGGCGATGAAAAAGGGAAGGGGGCGATCCCTCAAGGCAAAGACGCCTCCCCAGGCGAGGGCCGCTACCCCCATGGGATCGGGGTGCCAATCCAGCACCTGCGTACCGAAGGCCGCCGGGTGCAAAAAGGCGATGGCCCCATAGAGAAAGGCAGCCCCTGCCGGCTCCCCCCGATCCCTGGCGTAGGCGATCACCGCCGCCGAGAGAAGGGCTCCCGCCAGAGCTTGGAGGGCAAAAGCCATCAAAGGTCCTCCCAGGCGGGTGAGGTACCCCAGGGGGATCAAAAGCCACTGGTTGGCATCGGCCAGGTTGGGCTGGGAGGTGTAGAAATTGAAGGCGTTCCAGAGGCCGTGGCCCGTCAGCCAGAGGGCCTGCATGTAAAGGCCGCCGTCGTAGGCCGAGATGAGCCACTGCTCCCACTGCCAGACCTTGATGGCAAACAGGAGGAGAAAGGTAAAGCCGGTGAAGGCGACGATGCCCAGGCGCACCATGGCCTCGGAAGGATCGGGGCCGTAGGCCCCGGCCCACCTGCGGGCGAGGATCACCGCCAGGGACTGAAGGGTATCCAGGCCGTGGCGAAAACTCCTCACCTTGGAGCCCGGCACATCCCGCCAATCCTCGATATCCAGGGTAGCCGTAGAAAGGCCCAGGCCCCTTGCCGCCACCAAGGTCTCCAGATCAAAGCCAAAGCCGTTCATGCGGCAGCGGGGAAGAAGCTCCTGAAGGGCCTCCCTCCGGTAACCCTTCAGCCCGCACTGGGGATCGTGGACCACCCTTAAGCCCAAGAGGGAAAGGACCCCCATGAAGCTTCGGTGGATGAAACGGCGGGCCAGGGTGGCAGGAGCCCCCGCTACCCTTTGGGCCGCCACCACATCCGCTTGCCTGAGCCGGTCCGCCAACTTTTCCACATCAGACCAGGAATAGGAGAGATCCGCATCGGTATACAAGATGTACTGGCCCCTGACCTTTTGGTACGCCTCTCTAAGGGCAGCTCCCTTTCCCCCATGGCGATGGAGCCTGACGAGCCCCAGCCACGGCCGGGCCTCCTGAGCCTCTTCCACCAGCCGAAAGGTGCCGTCATCGCTTCCGTCATCCGCCACCCACACCTCCCATAACCCGGGAGGCTGCCCCTCCATCCACCGGTCCAGAGAAGCCAGGGTGGCCGGCAGGCGATCTTCTTCCCGATAGGCCGGAAGGACCAGGGAAAAGGACGGCGCCGGGATGCGGGGAGGAAGGGCCGTCACCGTCAGGGGGCGGGCAAAGGCCCATAAGTGATAACCGAAAAAGTTGGTGGCGGCGCTCACCACCATGGCCGCCCCCTTGGCGGCCATCAAGAGCCGCAGCCACCGCGACGTGAAGGGGCTGAGGAGGACCGTAAACACGGCCACGGTAGCGGAAGAAAGGGCGGCGGCCGTCAAGGTGACGATCATGAAGGGAATCGGGCGTGGGAGGCGATCCCGCCAGGTCCAGCGCCGGTTCAGCTGGTAGCTGGTGAAAGCGGCCAGGAGGAAAGCCCCAGCGTTGAAGATGCCATAGGCCACTGGTCCCCTGGCCGGCGACACCCAAAGAAAGAAGGCGAAGGCACCGGCATCCACTAGGGTATTGATGATTCCCACCACGGCAAAGCGGAGGAAGCGAGCTCCCATGGGGGCATTCTAGCACTCTAGCCTCAGTAGATCCCCAGTACCCCTCCCTTTCTCGCCGCCTTAAGGGATCGCTGGAAGATCCAGATGCCCAGGCCCAGGTACACCGCGGTATTGAGGAGGGTCACCCCGATAAGGGTGGCCCCCGGCGTCTCCCCCAGGGCCAGGATGGCCCGCAGCATGCTCACCGACGGGATCATGGGAAGGATGTACCCAAGAATCTTCATGAATCCGCCCAAAGCGTCGAAGCGCACCAAAAAGATGGCCAGGAGGACAAACTGGAGGGGTCCCTGCCACTGGCCCAGCCGCTTTTGCAAAAGGGCCCACCCCCCATAGGCCAGCCCCACCCCCATGGCGGCCAGGGGGATGGTCATCAAGGGAAAGAGCACCCAGACATTCCACTTCAGCTGGGCCCCCGAGACCAGCACCAGCAGCGCCACCAGAGGGATGAGGGGGAGGACGATCTGCAGAACGAGGACCAGGCTTTGGGCCAGGCTCAGGCGCAAAAGTCCCGGCCGGGTCAGGACGTATTGCTCCAGGATGCCGGTGGTGGCTCCCTCCTGGATGCGGTTGGCATTGGCAAAGACAAGGCCCGTGGCCAGGCTCCAGGCGATAAGGGATACCACCACGGCATCCAGGCGCTCGCCGAAATAGCCGGGTCCTGCCAGGTAGCGCGCCCCTGAGAAAAAGAGAACGTACATGATGGCCAGGCTGATGATCCCGCCCCAGAAATCGGCCGGATAGCGAAGGAGCATCTTCATGAAATACCAGAGCTCAATCTGAATCAGCCGGAGGATAAGGACCCCTCCTTTCGCTCCGCCAGAAGCCTCCAGAAAAGGCCCTCCAGGGAGAGGCTCTCCCGCTCCACCCGCTCCAAGGAGCATCCTTCCAAAAGACGAAGGGCCCACCAGAGGCCCTCGTCCCCCACCACCCGAATGAGGGTCCCCTCCACCTCCACCGGCCCTTCCAAAAGGGCACCCAGCCGGGGATCGCCTGGAGGAAGGGGCTCCCTCAGTTCCAAACGGAAGACCGTCTCGGGGGAACCCTTTAGCACCTCCCGGGTCTTCCCCTCCACCGCCACTTGGCCCTGGAGGAGGATCATCACCCGGTCGGAGAGGACTTCCGCCAGATCCAGCTGGTGGGTCGTCAAAAGGATACCCTTCCCTTGGTCCCTGAGGTCTCCGATCCACCCTTTGATGGCTTCCTGGGCTTCCACATCCAGGCCCAAGGTGGGCTCATCGAGAAAGAGAAAGGGCGGATCGTGGACCACCGCCGCCGCCACCGCCACCCGCTGCTGCTGGCCCCGGGAAAGGGTTCCTACGGGCTGGTGGGCCTTTTCCCAAAGACCCAGGGCCGTTAATAGCTCCCGGCCCCGTTCCTCCGCCTCTTCTTTCGTCAAACCCCGCAGCACCCCGAAGTAGATGAGGTTCTCCAGGGCCGTCAGGCGCCAAAAGATGTTTCTTGTCCCTTCCAGGACGGCCCCCAAGAGAAAGATCCCCCCATCCTCCGCCGGCCTCTCCACTGTCCCTTCATCGGGCTCCACCAAGCCCGCCAGGATCTTGATGAGGGTGGTCTTCCCCGACCCGTTGGGCCCGATGACCGCCAGGATCTCCCCTTTGGAGAGCTGGAGGTCGACCCCCGTAAGGGCCTCGATCCACCCCTTTCCCGCGCGGTACCGTTTGACAAGACCCCTTCCCCGGATCCAGCCCATGGCCCACCCCCAGAAAATCTTAATTCTTCTATTCTATGGGATAGGGCCATATCCTTTTTTTCTTTTTCCTCCTTCCAAGGGGGTGCCTATCGGCCCATCTGGGAGAGCTCCTTCGCCTGCACCCGGTAAGTCACCCCGTGGGCAGGAAGGAAACTCCTTCGAGCCCGCACCGCCAATCTCTCGGGATAGCGGCTGTGGATGGGCACCAGTACCTTGGGCTGCGCCATGGCCAGCACCTTCAGGAGGTGGGAGGGGGCCGCATGGCCGTGGTTTCCCAGAAGGCGATACTCCATCCCCAAGGACCTCACCAGCTGGAGGAGGTGGGGGTACCGGGGATCGAAGGCTCCAAGAGGAGTTCCGCCGCTATGGATGTAGATGCCTCCTTCCGTGGGGAGATCCAGAAGAGACCAGAAGTTTTCGAAGCTATTCTGGATGAGGAAGCGGTGGGGTTCGTATCTCACGTCCTTTGCCCCCACCCGGGGAGCTTGCGACAAAACTTCCTGAAACCACGGACGTTGCCATACTTCCGGCGGAAGGGCCGTTTCGGGAGCATCAGGACGGGCCACATAGATGGGAAGCCAGAAGCCCCACCACCGGTGATACACCCACGACCACTCCGGCTCCACCAGGACCATCCTCCCCGCCTCTTCCGCCGCCTGGAGAACCGAGCGGAGCCGGTCGGCGTTGCGAAGGTAAAGGTTCACCACCGCCAGGCCCCGATGGGAAAAGGCCTTGGCCAGCTCCTCCGCCACTTCCCCTTCCGTCTGGAAGGGAGGATCCAGGGGATCGGGCCGGGTGAGATCCTCCTCGGGGAGTTCTTCCGGAGAGGAAAGGGTGGTTCCCTCCATGAAGAGGAGGTGGGGGCGAAACGCCCTCACCTTCTCGAAAAACTCCTGGGTCACCTGGCGGCGGGCCCCATGGCAGCGAAAGTCCCCTGTGTACACCATGCGCACCTCAGGAGTCTCGATGAAAAGGCCTGCCGCCCCGGGGACATCGTGGTCGATGGGCACGAAGGAAAAGCGGATGGGGCCGTGGTGGATCACCTCTTCGTAAGGGACACCCCGGTAAGGGCGCACCGGGCCCACCCCCTCCCCCACCTCCGCCAAGATGTCGTAAAAGCGGGCGGAAGGCTGGGAGAGAAGGACCGGGATCTCCGGCGCCACCCACCCCATCCCCGCCATATGGTCCAGGTGGAGGTGGGAGATGGCCACCATCATCTTCTTTTCCCCCGAGAGGGCCTCATAAGGTAAGACCTCTTCCCGAAGGGAGAGCTGCTCCCCCAGGCACCGGGAAGGGAATACCCCCTCCACAGGGGGAAGGATCCCCCGGCGGATGAGATCGGGAAGGGGAAGGGGCCTCTCGCGGATATCTCTTTCCAAAAGGGCCCGCCCCGGATCGTAGATGAAGCCAAAATCGAAGAGGAGGCGGTGATGTTCCGCCTCCACCTGGATGATGGTCCCTCCCATGTGCTGCCGGTTCCACACGCCTCTGTAGACCTTGAGCTCCGTCCCCGTCGCCATCTCAGCGGCTCCTCTTCATAGCCCGATCGATAGCGGCCTGGGCCTTCTGGGCCGCCTGCTGCAGGCCCTCATCCACACCCTTTTCCCCGATGAGGACCGCCATGACCTCCGCCTGGATATCCTTCAAGGCCGCGTCGAAGCCGGGAACCCGGGGATCGAAGTAGCCGTAGGAGAATTGTTCCGTGCCGACATTGTTGGCGGGATAATCTTTCACGAAATCCTTCCAGATGGGGCTCTCCAGGGCCGAATACCGGATGGGAAGGTAGCCGGTTTCTTTCGCCCAGTAGGCGGTGTTGTCGGTATTCAAAAGAAAACGGATGAAAAGCCAGGCGGCCTTTTGCTCCTCGGGCGAAGCGCTGGAGAAGATGGTCACCGCATTTCCCCCGAAGGGAACTGCCTTTTGCACATCCCCCGGCACGGGAACGGCTGCCCACTGGATATTCCCCTGGGCGGCCGAGGCCACAAAGGGAATCCCTGCCGACGATCCGATGTACATGGCCACATCGCCGCGGCCGAAGGGGTTGGAGAGGTAGCCGTCTTCGCCGGCTAGGCGGGCGATCTTTTCATCCATGAGCTTTCGCAAGAAGGAAAGGGCCTTCTTGCCCTCGGGGCTGTCGAACTCCACCTTTCCAGTGGTTTCGTCGATGTAGCGGCCCCCCGCCTGGCGGACCCACATCTGGAACCCCCAACCGACGGAGTTCTCCAGGCCAAAGCCCACCACCTTGCGGCCTTTTTCCGTAAAGGTGAGGGCCCGGGCCGCCTTCTCCAGCTCCTCCCAGGTGGTGGGGGGCTGAAGGCTCTTTTGGCTGAAGTAATCGGTGTTGTAGAAGAGGATCTGGGTGCTCTTGCTGAAGGGAAGGGAATAGTAATGGCCGTCCCACTGGTTCATCTTGCGAAAGACCTCCACGATGTCATCCAGCTCCCCCTGGCTCCAGCCCACCTCCGGATCCCGGATGAAAGCATCGAGATTCACCACCAGGCCGTTCTGGATGTAATCGGTGACCCACGTCTCGATGACCTGAGCCGCGGTAGGGAGGGTCTTGGCCTTGGCGGCCGCCAGGATCTTATCCTGGAGGTCGTTGTAGCTTCCCTGGCCCACCAGCTTGACCCGAATCTCGGGATGCTCCGCCATAAACCGATCGGCGATGGCCTTCAAGGCTTCTTCGTGGTGGCCCGTCATGGCGTGCCAGAAGGTAATCTCCACCGGCCCTTGGGAAGGAGCGGGCGCCGGCTCCGTCGCCGGAGCCGGCTCCCCTGCCCCGCCGGTCGCTGCCGGCCCGGTGCTTCCGCATCCTGCCGCCAAAAGCCCCAGGAGGGTGAACGTGAGAAAAAGCCCCATCCACCGTCGCTGCACCCAAACCATCCTCTCTTTATGTGCCTTGCGCCTTGGATGGTAACAGCTCATCTGAGGGCTGCAGGTTAAAGGGAGACAAAGGGGTGGTTAAGCTCCCTTAGGGCTTCTATCCTTTGATCCCCGCCCGGGAAAGCCCCTCCACGATCTGGCGCTGGAGGAGGAGGAAGAGGATCACCATCGGGACAATGATGAACGCCGCCGCCGCCATGTAGAGCTGGTATACCGTCCCCGCTTCGGTGGTAAAGGCGGTGAGCCCCACGGGGAGAGTCCTCATCTCCCGGGTGTTGGTGACGATGAGGGGCCAGAGAAAGGCGTTCCAGCTCCCGATGGCCTTCAAGATAAGGATGGTCACCAGGGCCGGTTTCACCATGGGCACCATCACCTGCCACAAGATGCGAAAATCCCCCGCCCCATCCACCCGGGCCGCATAGAGGACTTCTTTGGGCACCGAGAGAAAATGCTGGCGCAAGAGAAAGATGGCGAAGACGCTGGCGGTCCAGGGAATGATCAGGGCCTCGTAATGGTCGATCCACCCCAGGCGGGCAAGGGTGATGTAGTTGGGCACCAAAAGGACCTCCCCGGGGACCATCATGGTCCCCAAAAGGAGGGCGAAGAGAAGGTCCCTTCCGCGAAACTCCAGGCGGGAAAAAGCGTAGGCCGCCAGGATGGTGGTCAAAAGTTCACCCAGGGTAGAAAGGGTGGTGACGAGGACGCTGTTGAGAAAATAGCGGCCAAAGGGCGCCATGCGGAAGATCTCCACGTAGTTTTGCCACTCCACCGGCGAAGGAATCCAGCGGGGCGGGAGGAGCATCACCTGCTGAGGCGCTTTTAAGGAGGTGGAGATCATCCAGAGAAAGGGCAAAAGGGTGAAAAGGCCCCCTAAGGTGAGGGTCAGGTAGATAAAGAGGCGGGAAAAGCCCTCCGCCGCCCCCAGGTGCCGCTTCTCATCCGCCAAGGTAATGCACCCTCTTTCGGGCCAGCCAGAACTGGCCCAGGGTAAAGACCAAGGTGATGGCGAAGAGCACGTAGGCGGCCGCCGAAGCCACGGCGTAGTCCTGTTCCCGGAAAAACTTCCCGTAGATGTAATAAACCAAAGTAAGGGCGCTATTGACCGGACCGGGCTGGCCTCCGAAAAGGGCGTAGACTTCGTCGAAGACCTTGAACGCCCCGATAAAGCCCACCACCGCCACAAAGAAGGTGGTGGGAGAAAGAAGGGGCCATGTGATGCGCCTAAGCCTCTGGAAAGAAGAAGCACCATCGATCCGGGCCGCATCGTGATACGCCTTGGGGATCTGGGAAAGACCCGCCAGAAAGAGAAGGATGTTGTACCCCAGGCTCTTCCACACGGCGAAGAGGATGAGGGCGGGAAGGGCCCAGCGGGGCCGGGTGAGCCAGGGGATGGGATCCAGGTGGAAAAGGCTCAGGAAGTAGTTTAAAAGGCCATAGTCGGTGTGATAGATCCAGCGCCACACTACCGCCACCGCCACCGTCGAGGTCACCGTCGGGATGAAATAGATCGTCCGAAAAAGACCGCTCAGACCCAGGGGCTTTTCCAGGAGAAGGGCGATCCCCAGGGAGAGAAAAAGCGACGTCGGGACCACCCCCATGACAAAGATGAGGGTGTTCCTCAGGGCCAGGCGAAAATCAGGATCGTGGTAGAGGTAGACGTAGTTGTCCAGGCCGTAGCGGTAAACCACATCGTGGAAGTAGTCATAGTCGGCGTAGAGGCTTAGCAGAAACGAGGCCACGATGGGATAAACCGTAAAGACTCCCAGGACCAAAAGGGCCGGGGCCAGGTAAAAGAGGGCCTTCAGTTCTCTCATCGCAGACTCGCCACCGCTGGGGGCTCTCCTTGAAGGGGAAAACAAGCCTGACCTTCTTCCCCCACAAAGATGTGGACCTTTCCAGGATCCACCCGCAGGGCTACAGGGTAGCCCACCGGAGGGCTTCCTTCCCCGAAGCTCCACGCGCGAAGCTCCTTCTCCCCCACCTTCACCTTCAAGAGGTGCTGGCGCCCAAAGACTTGCCGGTCCACCACCCGTCCCATCCCCATCCCATCTCCGGTGCTATCCCGCCCGAAGCCTACCACCTCCACGTCTTCGGGGCGGATCCCCAGGGTAAGGCGGGTGCCCGAAGGGAGATCCAGGGGAAGGGGGAAGTGAAACCCCGCCGCCTTCACCCTCCCTTCCTCGTACATCCCTTCCAGAAAGTTCATAGGGGGATTTCCCAGGAAATAGGCCACAAAGCGATTGGCGGGCCGGCGGTAGACGTCTTCGGGAGTGCCCACCTGCTGGAGCTTGCCGCCTTCCAAGATGACCACTTCATCAGCCAGGCTCAACGCTTCTTCCTGATCGTGGGTCACAAAGACAGTGGTCACCCCCACATCCCTCTGGATCCGCCGGATCTCCTCCCTCATCTCCAGGCGCAGGCGGGCATCCAGGTTGGAAAGGGGTTCATCCAGGAGGAGAAGCTCGGGCTCTTTCACCAGCGCCCGGGCGATGGCTACGCGCTGCTGTTGCCCGCCCGAGAGCTGGGCAGGTTTCCGCTCCAGAAGGCCTTCGATTCGCACCAGCTCCGCCATCCTCTGCACCCGGTCCCGAATCTCCCGCAAAGGGAGTTTTTTCATCCGGAGGGGAAAGGCGATGTTCTCAAACACCGTCATGTGGGGATAGAGGGCGTAGTTTTGGAAGACGAGACCCACATGCCGCCGTTCCGGCGGCACCCGGGTCATGTCCCGGTCGCCGAAAAAGATGCGCCCCTCAGTGGGCTGGTAAAGTCCCGCCAGGAGGAAGAGGGTGGTAGACTTGCCGCATCCCGAGGGGCCTAAGAGACCGACGAGCTTTCCCTTTCCCAAAGTGAGGGTCAGGCGGTCCAGGGCCGTGACGGGGCCAAAACGCATGGTGACCTCTTGCAGGCGAACCTCCACGTCATCTGCCCCCTCGCCCCCAAAGGGTAGCAGATGGCTCCGGAGCCGCCGGTTAACGTCATATCATCCTGTCTTTAAAGAAGCTCCATCCTCCCTCGCCCTGGGAGGGGAAAGTCCAGATCCAGATGGCCTTGCCGTATAGGGTCCCTGAGCACCGTGCATCCGGACAGCCCTGGAGTATACCGTGGGAGGCGTACCGCTAGGATCCCTCTTTCACGTGGTGTAGGGGGCACGGCGGGATGGGTTAGGGGCACGATTCACGGATATCGTCGGCGTCCTGCAGGCGCTGGCGGAAGGGAAGCCCTGACCGAAGTTCATGACCTCTTGCGTGTCATCATGCATCGTGGGCGAGGGGTCGGGCGTCAGCGAGTGCAAGAGCTGAGGGGCTATCTGGGGCGTCAGTGGGATGGGATCCTGGCGGAGGGGGAAGTGCAGCGGTTAGGGGCCATTGAGGCTGAGAATTATCACGTGTTGGCCAAGCGGTTGAAGCGCCGGGGTGCAGCGTGGAGCCAAAGGGGTGCCCACCATACGAGGCGCCTGAGAGCTGCCAAGGCCAATGGCGAGCTGGAGTCCTATGCGTCGTGAAGTGGGTTCGCAACGGTGAGCTCATGGCCCAGTTGCCCGGGCAAGGCATCTTGGAGGAACCACCGAGCGTTCGGGAGGTCGAAGAAGCAGCTGAGTGGCTGCGGGCGCGTCTTCCTGCCCTTTGCGGTCCTCACCCGCGAGGGCAGTGGGTCAAGATCTTGCGCAGATTGACAGGTGTACGAGCCCTAGCATACGGCCGGTGGCCATACCGGTTCCAAGGGTCCCACCCACTGAAACTTGACGCACACGGGTTCCCCTTGGTATTTGCGGAACAGGTTCACAAGGGCCATCCTAAAGTCAGTGGTTTCCAGCGCTCCTCCTCTCGAGGGTGTTGGATTTCCAACCCGAAGGGGAGCGTCTGGTGACCCTTCTTGTCAAGGACCCCAGCCCAGTTCAAGTGCTCCTCAGCTTACACTAACGCGGATGATCTGCATCCATTCAGAGGCGGAAGGGAACGATCTTCTCTTGGCGTGTTTTGTTGGCTTCCAGAAAGCCTTCCCCAAGGAGATTTCCGCCTGGCGGGAAGGCCTGAGGGGCCCGGGCCTTAAAGCCCCAGCCCCAGTGCAAAGTTCCCCCCTTTCCCTCCACCCAAATATCGAAAGGGAGGGGCAGAGAAGCACCACGAGGAAAAGGCTTACCAGGAGCAACCCGTAGACCATGGTGCAAGGATGGACCCTCACGGGAAAAGTATGCATCCCCCGGGGGAAGCGATCGCGGGTCGCGGGGGTCCTCATCGTGCCGAATGGGAGGGCATTAGCCCTTAACCTTCAGCACTTTCTCCACCAGGGTCTTAATGGTCTCTTCAGATTCCGCTGGATACGAGTAGCCCAAAAGCTCACAGGCTTTTCTAGCCACCCGGCTGTACTGGGCCATGGTGGCCTCAAGAGCTCGAGCCATGTCGGTGGCATCGTAGCGGGCATAGAGAAGGGGAAGGGCCTCCAAAGTCTCTCCATCGGCCCACTCCTCAAAGAAACGCACCTGATGCCAAGTGTCGTAGTCTGGGCCCTTGGCTGCCCGGGCAAGTGTACGGACCATGCGGAAAAAAAGGTCCTTCATGTAGCCATCCAGGCATTCTTTGGCTGTGAGGAGTTCCCCACGGCGGAGTTTTTTTGCGGTCCAAAGGGCGTGGTACCAAAAATCATCGATGTTGTTTCGCAGCATCTTCTCGTTGGGTAGAGTCGGCGGCGTTGGAGCGGGCAGGGAAGAGATGAAATCCGCAAGGAAGCCGTCCTTGTCGAAAACGATCCGATAACCCCGCTGAAGGACGCCCGCCAAAAGTTCAGATATCGCCAGGAAGTCCTCCGGCGGGGGCACGCGGGACTCTGTCTTGCGGTGCAGCTGATGTATAAAGTTGCTAGGGAGGAAGTTGAAGTCCACGTCGAGACCTTGGGTAAAAAGAACACGCCGCTCAAAATGGCCTGCCACGCTACGCTCGAGAAATGTCAACACCACAGGTGCGATTTCATACAGCCAACCAGCTTTCTCGATATAGGTCGCAGGATCGCGAGCGAAGATTAGGAGATCGAGATCGGAAAACTCATCGGCTGGGCGGCGATCCTTGCCCCGGGCGCGGGAACCCAGGACAAGCATCGCTCGGACATCCTCCTGACTCAGGCCCCACCCGGCGATGCGTTCCTCGAGTTCCTGAAAGCGGGTTGGCCATGAGTCGTGCTGGGAATAGGTAATCGAGACGGCTTCTCCATCGGCTTTCTGGGCCTCGTTAGCGGCCTTGAGGACGGCATCTTGGAGTTCATCGCGGCTGTCAAAAACACCACCAAAGCTCTGAATCTTACGAACACCTCCTTTTTGTGCCTGGTTAAGGTATAGCGAAAAGCTGCAAAACGGGTCAAGTGTCCAATCATTCTGTAAAAAGCGGTCTGGATCATGCGGTGGCAGTATCCTTGCCCGGTCGCCGTTGGACTTGCCGCTCTCGTTCCCGGTCCTCCATGTAGCGCTGGAGCTGCTTTTGCTCGACCTCGCTGAAGCACACTCGCCGCCAGCCCTCGCTCGCCCGCCACAGCACCGCAAAGACCGGCTTCAAGCATTCCTTCTCCGTACGGAAGCGGGGCAGGACGTTCGTCCGTCGCCGCGCCTCCTCAAAGCTCAATTCCATCAGGTTGGTCGTGCGGATGCTGCGGCGATGGACCGGCGGCAGGTTCAGGTGCGCCAGGCTGGCCGCCAAATCCTCTTATTCCATAGCGGACGGGTAGCTACGCTCGTACTTGGCCATCACCTCCCCAGCCAGTCGCTGACCCTGAGCATGGTCGGCCGCATCGCGAATCGCCACCCGATGGGCCTTGAGCTCCGGCCGCACCGCCTCGGGCACCTTGTCTAAGATGTTCGGCATCTCGTGCACCCAGCAGCGGGCCCCTCGGCCTCGGGCCACATCGCCTCCACGGCCTTGATCAGCCCCGGTGCCCCAGGTCGTGTATGGAATTCTGTGTAAGGGTCCGTGTTTAATAGGGGGGCACACCTTGGAACGAGGAGGGGCACGATCGTGTCAAGATTTTTGTGTAAGGGTCTGTGTACGGGGAGCATACCGCTCCAGAAGCATCTTCTCCAGCACCTCCTTCACTTCGGCAAAGCCCTTAAGCCTCCTCTCCGCCCACCTCCCTTCCTGCCTCTCTGACTCCAAGTAAAGAAGCTTGTACACCGCCTCTTCCTTGGGAAACTTGTGTCCCGCACCTTCGTTCCCCGCCGCACCTCCCGGATAAACCGCTCCATCAGGTTGGTGCTCCGCAAGTACGGCCACAGCTCCTTGGGGCACCCGTAGAAGCGCAGGAAGGCCCCCGAGTCCTGCACCCATAGCCCCACCACCCCCGGGTACCGCGATCCCCAGGCCGCCTTCACCTCGTCAAGAGCCCGCAGGGCCTCTCCCCGACTCTCCGCCCCGTACACCCGCCTCAGATCGTGGGCCAACAAAGCCCGATCCCGCGCCCGCACCTGGGATAGGCTCCACCGCACCCCGTGCACCACGCACCGCTGCCACTCCGCCTGAGGGTAGACCCTGCGGATGGCTTCAGGAAGCCCGGGTAGCCCGTCGGTGACGAAGAGCAGGACCCGCCGCAAGCCCCTTTGCCAAAGCTCCCCCAAGACCCCCTCCCACCCCAGGTCGCTCTCCGTGGGCAGAAGCCAGAACCCCAAGACCCGCCTCTCCCCACCAGGGGCGATCCCCAGGGCCACGTACACGGTTTCCCGCACGATCCCTTCTCCTTCCCTAAGGGAAAGCCCGTCCAGGTAGACGAAGGCCATCTCTTCGGGCAAAAGCCGCCTGCGGAAGGCTTCCGCCGCCCCCAAGACCTCGTCCGTCAGGGCGCTCAAGGTCTCGTGATAGTAGCGGTGGCCCAAGAGCAGGCTCATCACTTCCGCCGCCTTGCGCTGGCTGACCCCGGCAGCGTACAAGGCCACGGCCACTTCTCCCACGTCCACCAGGCGGCGGGCGTAGGGCTTAAGAAAGGCGGGGTAGTACCGGCCTTCCCGGTCCCTGGGGACCTTCAGGTCCACCTGGCCGAAGGCGGTCTCCAGCTTCCTGGGGTAGTAGCCGTTCCTGCGGCCCCCGTGCGCCTGCAAGAACGCCGTCCGGTCCAGCTCCATAACCATCTGGAGGACCTCGGTCACCGTTTCCCGCACCGCTTCCCTCAGCAAGCTCCGCAAGGTATCCTGATCCACGGGGCACCTCCTCGTTCCAAGGTGTGCCCCCCTATTAAACACGGACCCTTACACAGAATTCCATACACGACCTGGGGCACCGGGGCTGATCAAGGCCGTGGAGGCGATGTGGCCCGAGGCCGAGGGGCCCGCTGCTGGGTGCACGAGATGCCGAACATCTTAGACAAGGTGCCCGAGGCGGTGCGGCCGGAGCTCAAGGCCCATCGGGTGGCGATTCGCGATGCGGCCGACCATGCTCAGGGTCAGCGACTGGCTGGGGAGGTGATGGCCAAGTACGAGCGTAGCTACCCGTCCGCTATGGAATAAGAGGATTTGGCGGCCAGCCTGGCGCACCTGAACCTGCCGCCGGTCCATCGCCGCAGCATCCGCACGACCAACCTGATGGAATTGAGCTTTGAGGAGGCGCGGCGACGGACGAACGTCCTGCCCCGCTTCCGTACGGAGAAGGAATGCTTGAAGCCGGTCTTTGCGGTGCTGTGGCGGGCGAGCGAGGGCTGGCGGCGAGTGTGCTTCAGCGAGGTCGAGCAAAAGCAGCTCCAGCGCTACATGGAGGACCGGGAACGAGAGCGGCAAGTCCAACGGCGACCGGGCAAGGATACTGCCACCGCATGATCCAGACCGCTTTTTACAGAATGATTGGACACTTGACCCGTTTTGCAGCTTTTCGCTATACCTTAACCAGGCACAAAAAGGAGGTGTTCGTAAGATTCAGAGCTTTGGTGGTGTTTTTGACAGCCGCGATGAACTCCAAGATGCCGTCCTCAAGGCCGCTAACGAGGCCCAGAAAGCCGATGGAGAAGCCGTCTCGATTACCTATCCAGCAGACCGAAACCTGCCTGGGCCACTGGCTTAAAAACGCCAAAGCGATCCACGAAAAGCCCGTCCTCGACGACCCCTTCCTCCTGGCCTACAGCCGCGCATCCCAGTGGCGGAACAACTTCATGCACCAAGGGATGAAGGACGACGTGGTCACTCCTCGTCATCCTCTGGCTGCGGAGCTGAAGGCTCTTCTTGACAAGAAGGTCATCCCGATAAGCGCAGGAGCCATCCTCCTCACAGGGCTGGGTTTTACCAAGGGTGTCCTCTTCAGCGCCCTGAAGCGTCTTGAGGAGCAATTCGGCCGCCGTTTCGTCCGGGCTGTCGTCATCACCTCCTACGAGGCGGAGCCGGGGATATGGGAGGCGGTGGACGCGGCCGGCTTCGATAGGGCCAAGGTGATCCCCATCCTTTTGAAGGATCCTCTGTACGGCTTAGAGGAAGAGGAAGAGGCCATCCGGAAGGCCCTCGCGGCCCTTCTGCCGGCGGCTGAGGTATGGGTGAACCTCACAGGAGGCACCAGCTGGATGAGCGTCCTCTTGATGAGGATCGTCGCCGAGCTTTCCTCCTTTATTTCGCCGTCCTCAGCAGCCTCTCATGGAAAGAAAGAGCCCAAGCCCATCCCTCTCGTCCGCCAGTTCATCCTGCCGGATCGCCGGGACCGGAGGGAACAGGAAGAAAACCCCTGGGAGGTGGGAGAGCTCGTCCAGCTGGCTGGGCGGGCTTCGGTCAGCGGCCCTTAACCGTGGCGGCGGCAAAGAGGGAGCGGGTCCGCTGGAGATACTTCCCCAGCTTCTCTTTTAGGGCGGATGTCGTATTCAGGTGAAAGCGGTGATGGGAAGCCTGCCCCGCATGATTGAGGGCGTTTCGGTAGTGGCGAAATTCGCGGAAGTCCTTGTAAAGGGGGAGAACGATCTCCTTAAGCTTCCCATACCGGGGATCGTTCCAGCGGGGGCTGTCGGGGGGCATCGAGAGGAGCTGGCGGACCTCCTGAGACCGGTTTTCCGGGAGATCCGCCAGTATTTGGGCGGCTTCGAGGAAGCCTTCCAGCAAAAAGGTGTACCCTTGCTGAATGTAGCCATGCCGCTGGCACCAGGAAGCGGCATCCCAGAAGACCTGGGGGTACTCCTGGAATTGTCCCTGAACACTCTCCTCCAGGTAGGCGAGGAGCAGCTGCAACGGGGGGAGGTGTGGGCTTTCCTCCTGGGATAGGCGGCGGGCGCTCTCCCGGAGGGCCCTTGCCGACTCCATCAGGCGGCGGGCACGGCAAAGGACCAGGTCCTCATGGAAGCGCTGGGCCGCTTGGGCCAGCTCCTCTAACCGCTCCCGTTCCCCTTCGTTTTCCGTATGAGCAGCCAGGGCGGGAAGCTGGTGGAGAAGGAGCTCCACCTGGCCAAAGTCTACCAGCTGCTGGACGCCGGCCGCCCAATCCATCATATGGACGAGGGGGGTTAGATCCATGTACCGGCCGAGGGGATCTCCAGGGCGGTGCTCGCCGTAGACGACCTCGCGGATGGTGACCTTCTTCAGGGTGCGACCGTAGAGGGCGACCGAAAGGGCCAAAACGGGCACATAGCGGAAGGAATGGGTAATATCCAAAAGGACCTCGTCGCCCTCTTCCAGCTCTGCGAAGAGGAGCTCATAGAGCTTCCAGAGGTCGGGGGCCTCCATCACCTCATCGGGCACCGGGACGGCTTTCACCCGCTCTTCCACCCTGTAGCCCACCCTTTCCCGGGAGAAGAGGCTTTCCAGGTGGGTCTTGAGGCCCCTTTCCCCTTCCCAGTTGGCCTTCTGGGCCTTTTCCGTCATGAAGAGGATCATCTTCCAGGGCTGGGGTTCCCCCTTCAGCCGCAGCTCCCAGAGGGCCACCTGGAAAAAGGGCGTTTCCGTCGAGCGAAAACGCCACGCCCTCCGACCCAGGCCGGGTAACCCTACCCCCTCCTGGAGTTCATAAGCCACCGGCGTGTACCGGGTGGTGCCCAGAAGGCTGATAACCTTCAACCCCACAGGCGACCCTCCTCACCTCCCTTTCTTTGCTTTAAGGGGCGGGACATCCTTCCTCGAGACCGCGGGACTCCCCGCCCAACGATGGAGGACACCTTTCCCTTCTTCCTCCCTCTACCCTCATAAACGGGCGTCGACCTGCGACAACCTCAAGGGAAAGGAGGATGATGGCATGCTTCAGCGCAAATCCCTCGCCCTTCTCATCGCCCTGGCCCTGGTCTGGGCGGCAGCTTCTCCCGTGGCCCTGGCCGACAAGGGAAAAGAAAAAGAAAAGGAGAAGTACGGGGCCTTCTACCAGCTGACCCAGTTCGCCGATCTGGACGAAGGCGACAGCTGGGGGCTTCCCTTCGTGGCCCAGCTCTATGTTCAGGGGCTGGTGAAAGGGGAAGGAAAGGGAAAGTTCAACCCCAAGGCATCCATCAAACAGGGGGAGGTCTTGGCCCTGGTCCTGCGGGCCATGTACGGCGGCGATGAAGAGGTGCAGAAGGTGGCCGCATCTCAGGAGGGGAAGGCCTCCTCAGATCTCAAGCTGACGCCTCCGACGCGCTGGGTCGCCCCTTATCTGAATCTGGCGGAGCAGCTGGGGCTTCTCGAGGGCTTCCCCTTCAAGGCCGACAAGGCCGCCTCCCGGGAGTGGGCCACGGCCCTGCTGGCCCGGGGCCTCTGGCTGGCTCAGGGAAAGACGGGGTCGCCCACCGATGTTCCCCGGTTCCAAGACGCCGACAAGATCGACAGCCTCTACAGCCCCTGGATCGGCTGGGCTCAGGCCCAGGGTTGGGTCTCCGGGTATCCCGACGGCTCCTTTAAGCCAAAGGCCTCCATCTCCCGCCTGGAGTTCACCAAGCTGGTGGCGGCAGGTCTCGGGATGACCCTCCCTGACGCCAAATCGGTTACCCAAGGGGTGGTCAAGAGCTTTAAAGCTCCTGATCAGCTCACGGTGGAGACGAAGAAAGACGGGGACAAAACCTTTACCCTGGCGCCCTACGCCGTGATCTTGCAGGGGAAGAAGCAGGTCACCCCGGATGCCTTGGTTCCGGGGGCGAAGGTGAAGGTCCACCATGACGGAGAGCTGGCCTTTTGGGTGGAAGTGAAGGCGCCCAAGGACCAGGAGGAAGAAGAGGCAGAGGATCAGGAAGAGGAAGAAGACCAGGATCATGCGGTCGTTCTCACGGGCACCGTGGCGGCTCTGGGCGATCCCAGTCCCCTCATCCTCAAGGTGGTGCAGGAGAACGATAAGGTGAAAACGGAGGTCCTCTACATCGTGATCCTCGAGGAGGACACCCAGTATGTGGGTGGCACGGTGGAGGACCTGAAGTTGGGCGGCTCCCTTCAGGTGGAAGGGGAAGCCACGGGTCTCAAGGTGGAAGCTAAAACCGTCACCTTTGTCAACCCTTAAAGGGCCCATTCCGAGGAGCTCCCCGAAAAGGGGAGCTCCTTTTGGCTGCCCTCTTGCCCGGAGGTCATATAATGGATCTGGTGATTCTCCTTGCACCTCCTTTTGGATTCGGGCGCGGTGAATGAGATCCGGGAGGCGTCTTCCTGGGGCGTAATCCGCGGAGCCACCACCAACCCCACCCTCCTTCGAAAGGCCGGCGTGGAGAGCATCACCCGCTTTGTGTCATCATGGGAGCCCTCATGGGGTACACTGCATGTGGAAGTCTTCGCCGCCGACCGGGAAGGCATGGTGGAGCAGGCCTTGCGCTGGGTCGCCCTGGGAAAGCCCATCGCCATCAAGGTGCCCTGTACGCCGGAAGGTTTGGCGGCCTGCCGCCAGCTGGCCCAGCGGGATATTCCCGTCAACGTGACCCTCGTCTTCTCCCTTTCCCAGGCCCTCCTGGCGGCGGAAGCAGGGGCGACTTATGTGAGCCCCTTTGTGGGCCGCCTGGAAGATCACGGGATGAAGGGGGTGCAACTGGTCGCGGACATCCGAAACGGGTATGATCGAACTGGGGTTCCCACCCAAATACTCGCCGCCAGCCTGCGGAACCCCCAGCATGTGCAGGAAGTGGCTTTGGCGGGGGCCCACTGGGCGACCGTTCCGTGGGACGTCCTGCAAAAGCTCTTTCACCATCCTCTCACCGTAGACGGCCTCAAGCGGTTCGATGCCGACGCCGCTCACCTTCAAGACTAAATTTCCAGCAGACGGAGGAAGATCGTGGATCTCAACGAACTGGAATCTTTGACCCTGCAAGAGCTCTATGCCATGGCTCGGGAGATGGGGATCTCGGGCTATAGCCAGATGCGGAAGAAGGAACTCATCTTCGAGCTGATGAAAGCCCGCACCGAGCAGGATGGCCTCATGTTCGTCGAAGGTATCCTGGAAGTGATGCCGGAAGGGTTCGGCTTTTTGCGTACCCTGGGCTACCTCCCCAGCGACGAAGACATCTACGTCTCCCCCTCCCAGATCCGGCGATTTGATCTCAGGACCGGCGATCTCGTGACGGGGCAGGCCCGGCCGCCCAAGGAAGGGGAGCGCTACTACGGGCTTCTGCGGGTGGAAGCCATCAACAACTTCCCCGTGGAAGAAGCCATGAAGCGGGTGCCCTTCGATTCCCTGGTGCCCATCCATCCCAACGAGCGCTTCATCCTGGAGACGAGCCCCATTGAACTGTCCACCCGCATCATCGACCTCATCGCCCCCATCGGGAAAGGCCAAAGGGGCCTCATCGTCTCCCCGCCCAAAGCCGGCAAGACCGTTCTCCTGAAGAAGATCGCCAACGCCATCAGCAAGAACTACCCCGATGTGAAGATCATGGTCCTTTTGATCGATGAGCGCCCGGAAGAGGTCACCGACATGGAGCGGTCGGTGGAAGGGGAGGTGCTGGCCTCCACCTTCGACAACCATCCGGAAAACCACGTGAAGCTGGCGGAGATGGTCCTGGAGCGGGCTAAGCGCCTGGTGGAGCATCGCATGGACGTGGTCATCCTCCTGGACTCCATCACCCGCCTGGCCCGGGCCTACAACCTGGTGACGCCCCCTTCCGGAAGAACCCTGTCGGGCGGCTTGGATCCCGCCTCCCTCTACAAGCCCAAGCGGTTCTTCGGCGCCGCCCGGAACATCGAAGGCGGCGGGAGCCTCACCATTCTGGCTACGGCCCTGGTGGATACCGGCAGCCGCATGGACGACGTCATCTACGAGGAGTTCAAGGGGACGGGCAACATGGAGCTCCACCTGGACCGCAAGCTCTACGAGCGGCGCCTCTTCCCCGCCATCGACATCCGCCGGTCGGGGACCCGCCGAGAAGAGCTCCTGATGACGGAAGAAGAACTGGACATCATCTATGCCTTCCGGCGGTATACGGCCAACCTGCAGCCTCATGAAGCCCTGGAGCTCCTCATGCACCGGCTGGCGAAGACAAAGGACAACAAGGAATTCCTGGAATCGGTGAAAAAAGAGCCCCAGCGGGAGACGGCCAACGCTTAAGACCCTTGCCGTGGTATAGTATTCTGTACGCTGGATTTGGGCGGGCGTGGCGGAACGGCAGACGCGCCAGACTTAGGATCTGGTGGGATTCTCCCGTGAGAGTTCGAATCTCTCCGCCCGCACCAGGTAGATTTGTGCTGTTTAGAGTAGGAGGGTGTCAGTTTGTCGCCAGTGACCGTGGAAAGCTTGCCGGACCACCGGGTGCGCCTGGAGGTGGAGATCGAGGCAGAGGAAGTCCAAAAGGGCCTCGATAAGGCCTACCGGCGCCTGGTGAAAGACGTCCGCATTCCGGGGTTTCGCAAGGGAAAGGCTCCTCGGGGCGTCCTGGAGCGCTACCTCGGAAAGGAAGCCCTCTGGGATGAAGCTTTGGAGGACCTCCTGGACGAAGCTTACCGAAAGGCCCTCAAGGAGACAGGTCTCGATCCCGTCTCCCGGCCGAAGGTGGAGGTTCACACCCGGTCGGACGACGGGGTCCGCTTCTCAGTGGAAGTGGAAGTCCGGCCGCCCGTCACCTTGCCCCCCTATGGCGAGTGGAAGGAAACCCTGGAGGTGCCTCCGGTGACGGAGGAGGATGTGCAAAAGGTCCTGGATGAGCTCCGGCAGCAGACGGCCACCCTACTTCCCGTGGAGGAAGACCGGGGCCTCCAGACGGGGGATGTGGCCATCCTCGATTTCGAGGGCTGGGACCAGGAGGGGCAACCTCTGCCCGGCGGCAAGGAGGTTAACTACCAGGCCGAGATCGGCGCGGGGATCCTTCTGCCGGCCTTTGAAGAAGGGATCCTCGGGATGAAGGCGGGGGAGGAGCGGGAGATCACCTTCGATTTTCCCGAGGATCACGCCCTTGCCGGGAAGAAAGCCAGGGTAAGGGTGAAGCTTCAGGCCATCAAGGTGAAGCGGCTTCCCGAGCCGGATGACGACTTTGCCCAGCGGTTCGGCCAGCCCGACATGGACAAGCTCCGGGAGGACATCCGCGAGAGCCTTCTCAAGGAACGCCGCCAAGCCCTTAGAGAAGAAGCCCGCCAGCGGCTGCAGCGGCGCCTCATCGACGAAGCGCAGGTGGAGATCCCGCCTAGGGCCTTGGAGGAAGAGGTGGAGCAGGTCCGCCACGAGCTCTTCCACGAGCTGGAGCATGCAGGCCTCACCTTCGAGGATTACCTGGAGGAGCGCCAGATGGATGAGGCGCAGCTGCGGCAGGAGATGGAGCAGGCGGCCCGCCAGCGGCTGAAGACCCGCTGGGTGCTGGAAGCCCTGGCGGAGAAGGAAAACCTGGAGCCGGGGGAGGCGGATCTCTACCGGTGGGCCGTCACCGCCGCGTGGGAGGCAGGGAGTTCCCGCCTGGAAGAAAGTGCCCAGGTCCTCTTGCAGGACGAGGTCTATCGAAAGAACCTGGTGAAGAGCTGGAAGCGCCAGCGGGCCAGGGAATGGCTGGGGGAAGCCCTCCTGGAGGAAGCTCCGTCGACAGGTTCTCCCGAGGGCGTATAGAATACTCTCCAAGACAGGGGTGATGGTCCATGCGGAACCAGCATCTGGTTCCCATCGTCATCGAGCAGACGGGCCGCGGGGAACGGGCCTACGACATCTACTCCCGCCTCCTGAAAGACCGCATCATCTTCATCGGCACCCCCATCACCGATGAAGTGGCCAACAGCGTAGTAGCCCAGCTCCTCTTTCTGGAGACGGAAGACCCCGACAAAGACGTCTACCTCTACATCAACTCGCCGGGGGGCGCCATCGATGCCGGCCTGGCCATCTACGACACCATGCAGTACATCAAACCCCAGGTTTCCACCATCTGCGTGGGGATGGCCGCCAGCATGGCCGCCGTCCTCCTGGCGGGCGGGACCAAGGGCAAGCGTTACGCCCTTCCCAACTCCCGCATCATGATCCACCAGCCCTGGGGCGGGATCCAGGGGCAGGCGGTGGACATCAAGATCGCGGCGGAAGAGATTTTGAAGATGCGCCGCCGGTTGAACGAAATCCTCTCCCGCCACACGGGGCAGCCGGTGGAGCGGGTGGAACGGGATACCGACCGGGATTTCTGGATGTCGGCGGACGAGGCGAAGGAATACGGTATCATCGATGAAGTCTATAGGCCGCGAAAAGGCACCGGCCAGTGAAAGAACCGGAAGCCGGCGGCGAAGACTAAGGCAGCGGAGGGTGGAGGGGAGGTCCTGGCGTGTTTACCAAATTCAACGATGACAAAGGACCCCTGAAGTGCTCCTTTTGCGGGAAGCATCAGGACCAAGTGAAACGGCTCATCGCCGGGCCGGGCGTCTTCATCTGCGATGAGTGCGTGGAGCTCTGCAACGACATTATCCAGGAGGAGCTCCAGGAAGATGCCCAGGCGATGCTGCAGGATATTCCCAAGCCCAAAGAGATCAAAGCCATCCTGGACCAGTACGTCATCGGTCAGGAGCATGCCAAAAAGCACCTGTCGGTGGCCGTCTACAACCACTACAAGCGGCTCCATTCGGGAGGCCGCATGGATGATGTGGAGCTCCAGAAGAGCAACATCCTTCTCCTCGGGCCCACCGGCAGCGGCAAGACCCTCCTGGCCCAGACCCTGGCCAAGATCCTGAACGTCCCCTTCGCCATCGCCGATGCCACCACCTTGACGGAAGCCGGGTACGTGGGGGAGGACGTGGAGAACATCCTCCTGAAGCTCATCCAGGCGGCCGATTACGACATCGAGCGGGCGGAGAAGGGGATCATCTACATCGACGAGATCGACAAGATCGCCCGCAAATCGGAAAACCCCTCCATTACGCGGGACGTATCGGGAGAAGGGGTGCAGCAGGCCCTTTTGAAGATTTTGGAGGGTACCGTGGCCAGCGTGCCGCCCCAGGGGGGCCGTAAGCACCCCCACCAGGAGTTCATCCAGATCGACACCACCAACATCCTCTTCATCGCGGGAGGGGCCTTTGAGGGCCTGGACCGGATCATCCGGCAGCGCCTCGGGAAGCGCAGCATCGGCTTTGGGGCGGAGCTTCGGGAGGTGCGGGAAGCCAGCACCAGCGAGATCCTGCGCCAGGTGATGCCCGAAGACCTCCTCCGCTTCGGCCTCATCCCCGAGTTCATCGGAAGGCTGCCGGTGGTGGCCACGCTGGATGAGCTGGACGAGGATGCTCTGGTGCGCATCCTGACGGAGCCCAAGAACGCCCTGGTGAAGCAGTACCAGAAGTTCCTGGAGATGGACGGCATCGAGCTGGTCTTCGAAGAGGCAGCCCTCAGGGCCATCGCCAAGGAAGCCCTGAAGCGCAAGACGGGTGCCCGGGGCTTGAGGGCCATCATCGAGAACATCATGGTGGACGTCATGTACGAGATTCCCTCCAGGGCCGATGTGGAGCGCTGCATCGTCACGGCCAGCACCGTCCTGGAAGGGACACCCCCCAAGCTGGTGTTCCGGAAGCAGAAAAAAGAGGAAACGGCGTAGGCCTTTCGCCACCCAAAGGCCCTCGCCTCTCCGGGCATACTAGCGCCCGGGAGGCGAGGGCCTTGTCGTGGCCCTGGGTGTTGACGGTCCTGCAAGTGGGCCTTTTGGCCCTCCTGGTGTATTACCTGGTGCGGGCCCTCCCTCGGGTGACGGGCTATACCTGGCAGGGCCCGGGGGAAGCCCACCAGAAGGAGATGGAGCGGCTGCAGGCCCTGCGCCGCATCCGCCTGAGCGAACCTCTCGCCGAGAAGGTCCGGCCTGCCACCCTGGATGACCTGGTGGGCCAGGAGGAGGGGCTGGAGGCTTTAAGGGCGGCCCTCTGCGGCCCCAACCCCCAGCACGTCCTCCTCTACGGCCCTCCGGGCGTGGGAAAGACGGCGGCCGCCCGCCTCATCCTCGAAGAAGCTCGCAAAGATCCTTTGTCGCCCTTCGGCCCCGATGCCCGCCTGGTGGAGTTCGACGCCACCATCGCCCGCTGGGATGAACGGGGCATCGCCGATCCCCTTTTGGGGAGCGTCCACGATCCCATTTACCAAGGGGCCGGCCCTCTAGGGGTGGCGGGGATCCCTCAGCCCAAACCGGGGGCCGTCACCCGAGCCCACGGCGGCATCCTCTTCCTGGATGAGATCGGGGAGCTCCATCCCGTGCAGCTCAATAAACTCCTCAAGGTCTTGGAAGACCGCCGGGTCTTCCTGGAGAGCGCCTACTACAACCCCCACGATCCCCACATTCCGCCCCACATCCGGGATATCTTTGAAAACGGCCTTCCCGCCGACTTTCGCCTGGTGGGGGCCACCACCCGCATGCCCGAGGAGATACCGCCCGCCCTGCGGTCCCGCTGCGTGGAGATCTTCTTCCGGCCCCTCAAGCCCAAGGAGCTCAAGATCATCGGGGAGCGGGCGGCGGAACGCCTGGGCTACCGCCTCACCCCCGAGGCGGCGGAGGTGCTGGTCGCTTATAGCCAGAGCGGCCGCGATACCGTCAACCTGGTGCAGATGGCGGCGGAAGTGGCGCGGCGCCGCGGCCTTTCTGTCCTCGAAAAGGAGCACATCGAATGGGTGGCCTCCGTCGGCCCCTATGTACCCGCCCCGAGGCCCTCCTTTACCCGCGACCCCAGGGTGGGAAGCGCCCTCGCTCTCGCGCTCCAGGGGCCTACATCGGGCCTGGTCTTGGAGGTGGAAGCCGCCGTCTATCTCGCCCAGGACAAAGGGGACATCCGGGTGAGCGGCCTTCTGGAAGAGGAAGAAGTGGGCCGCTTCCGGCGGACCTCCATGGCGCGGGCTTCGGTGGATAACGTCCTCAGCATGCTCCGCCGTTTCCTCGCGGTGGATCCCCACCAATACCACGTGTACCTCAATTTTCTGGGGAATCTCCCCTTAGACGGTCCCTCGGCAGGGGTAGCCATGGGGTTGGCCCTCTACTCCGCCTTTACGGGGGAGAAGCTGAAGCCCTTGGTGGCGGCCACGGGAGAGGTCACCCTGCAGGGAGACGTCCGGCCGGTGGGGGGTGTGCGGGCCAAGGTGGAAGCCGCCGTGGACGCCGGTCTGGAGAAAGTCTTCATCCCCCAAGGGAACTGGCAGCCGTCCTTCGCTCAGCTCCCCATCGAAGTCATTCCCGTCGGAACCTTCGCGGAGGTTCTGGAAGGCGCTCTCTGGGAAGGCAAGAGCGCCGCCGCCCACGCCAGCCGCTGATTTATCCAAGGGGTGGCCGGTGGCGCGTTTCCCCTTCCACGTGGCGGCCCATGGAGGTGGTGCCCGGCGGTACCCCCAGGGGCGGGGCCCATTCCGGCCACCCTTGGGGAGCCCGCCAGGCTTCCACCGGGGGGCCTTCCATCTTTCGCAGAACGGCCAGCCCCCACGTGATCCACATGACACTCAGGATGAGGATCCACACCAGAGGAAGGCCAAAGCGCTGCAAAAGGAAGAAAACTTGGGTGCTGTTGTGGAAAAAGGAAGCTATCAAGAGGGAGAGGGCCATGCTAGCGGTCATGATGGGCCGGAGGAAGCGATGGGAGAGGCCCAGGGATTGGACGGCTCCTACGCTGCAGGCGAGGAGAAGGGTGGCTTGGAAGAGGACGTGGGCGATGGGCCAGAGGAGGATCACCATGTAGCCGAAGCGCTCCACGATGAAGCCCGGTGCGGTCACCATGCGGATGGCCAGGGCCGCCGGCCAGGAGCTCTGGGCCGTGAGGGGGACGCCCAGAGCCCCTATGGAAGCCCCCAGACACAGGACCAGGATGAGGCTGTTGACGGCATAGCCTCCCCACGCCCAGGGCCTGGCCCGCCGGACATCCATCCAGCCAAAGACTATGAGGAGCTGGTAGAGGGCCAGCATGGTGTAGGACTCCTTCCAGATCCCCATGCCGATGGCCTGGACCCCTGTCCAGTGGGGGATGAGCTGAAGCCAGCGGGCGTTCAGAAAGGCGGCCAGGAAGGCAAGGATCAGGAGGAAGGCTGAGACGGGCATGAGGACCTGGAGGGTGCGGGTGAGGGTATGGGGTCCGTGCCATGCCCCGTAGAGGGCCACCAGGCCGGCGAAGAAAGCGATGACCATCTCGGGGGTGCGCTGGAGGACCGCCGTGGCGATGAGGTCGGCGAAGAGGGCGTGGCTGGCGGCCAGGATACCCGTCAAAAGGAAGGAGCAGAGGACGTGGATGACCCCCGTGAGGGGCTTTCCCAGGACCCTCCGCTGGATCTCCACCACCGTTTGGCCGGGAAACCGGCTCAGGAGCCCCAATACGGAATAGAGGATGAGGGCGCCGAAGAGGACCAGACCCAGGGCGACGTAAGGAGCTCCGTTTCCCGCGATGGAGGCGGCAAAGCGGGGAAAGGCAAAGAGCCCCAGGACCATGTGGCTGGCCAGGACCCAGTAGGCGGCCGAGCTCCAAGGAAGAGGCTGCCGGATCATGGGCGGTTGCCGATCCGCGTCAAGGTGGTATCCACGCGGATCTCCAGGTTCACCTGCTGGAAGACCTCCGACCAGGAAAGCCGGCTCCAGAGGAGAGGATCCAGCTGGTGAACCCGAAAACCCAGGAGGAGGACATCGCTCTTTTTTTCCTGCAAGAGGGAGAAACTCCTTTCAGCCAGAGACTTCACCCTTTCCGATGTGGCCCCTTCCAGCCGGGCCAGTTCATCGGGGGTCCACGGGGGACCGCCGGGGGGATCGCTGGCCACCTGCCCTTGGACGCGGATGTGCGCCCGGAAGCGGGGAAGGCCGTCGGCCGAGGGGGGAAGGAGGGCAATCCCCGTGTGGGCAGAGACCTGCTGCAGCTGGACATCTTTGCCGTCGAAGGGGACCGTCATGGTGGCTTGATCGACGGTGCCTCGGAGGAAGGAGAGGCCCAGGTTGTCTTCCCCGGATAAGAGGGCGACCAGTTTTCCGCTGTGGAAGATGGCGCTCCCGATGGTGGGGACCGTCCCTTCCGGCCCTTTCATGAGGGCCGCCATGAGGGGATCTTCGCCGGGGGTCAAAAGGGCCCGGGCCACCTGCCACAAGCGGGTCTGGGGGACCCCGGCCTGGCTGGCGGGGGTGGAATAGATGCTGAAGATGGCTCGGGGGACGCTTCGCCCTCCGGGGGTGATCCGGCCGACGAGGTCGCCTGCCGGACTTTCCGAGACGACGGCGTAGATCAGGGGGTCGAGGAGGGGGTAGCGCATCAGTTCGGCGATGAGCTCCCGGAGGCCGCGGCGGGCGAGATCGGCTCCAAAAACGATGGCTTGCACTTCCCCGTAGTAGATGGAGCGCTCCAGGAGCAGTTGGACGTTTTGGGTGGCTTCCACGAAGGTCCGACCGTCGGCGGTGAGGGTGTAGCTCTGGGCGGCTCCGTTTCCCCCGGTGCTCCCCGACTGGCTTCCCATCCCTGACGACGTGGGGACGCTGATGGTGAGGCGCACCTTCCCGTCGGGGGCGGCGTCCAACCCGATGGCCAGGACAAACGCCCTCGATTTGGGCTCGATGCTGTCCCAGCAGCCCGCCAGGGGAAGGGCCAGCAGGGGGAGGAGAAGCCAGAGGATCTTTCTCACGAGGATCCTTCCGCCTTCTTGGGGTCTTTGGCCGTGGGGGGATCGGCTTCGATGGGGATGGAGAGGCGGGGGAAAGGCTGTCGGTAGCGCTTGGCCCGTCGGACATCCTGGGGGCTGGCGATGCCCGGGCGGTAACGGAAAGCCCGGTGGGGCGCCCGGAAGAGGATGTCGCCCAGGGCTTCATGGGACCAGGGAGCCACGGGAGCCAGGTAAGGAACCCCGATGGAGGTGAGGGCCGAGAGGTGGAACAAGAGGCCGATGGCGAAAAGGGTGAGGCCATAGAGGCCCAGAAAAGAGCTTAAGGCCAGGCCGATCCAGAGGAGGATCCGCCAGACGGAGGTCATCTCGAACTTGGGGAGGACGAAGACGGAAAGGGAAGTGACGGCGATGACCACCACCATCAGCGGACTGATGATCCCCGCCTGCACCGAAGCCTGGCCGATGACGAGGCCGCCCACGACGCCTAGGGTCTGGCCCATGACTTTCGGCATGCGGACGCTCACCTCTCGGATGAGCTCAAAGGCCAAAAGCATGAGGGCCATCTCGAAGTAGGCAGGGAAGGGAAGGCCTTCCCGCGAGGAGACGATGGCCAGGGCCAGATCCACCGGAATGAGCTCAGGGTGGACGTTGATGAGGGCCACATAGAGCCCTGGGGCAAAAAGACCGATGAAAGCTCCCATGTACCGGATGAAGCGGATGAAGGTGGCGGTCCATACGTCGACGGTGTAGTCGTCGGCGGTGCGGAAAAAGTCCCAGAAGACGCTGGGCGCGATAATGGCAAAGGGGTCGCCGTTCACCAGGATGACGACCCGCCCGCTTGAGATCTGCCAGGCGCACCAGTCGGGGCGCTCCGAGAGGGCCAGGATGGGGAAGGGAGACCAGGGACGGTCCCGCAGGAAGGAGGTTACCTGGCGGGCGGCCAGGATGACGTCCGTGTCGATGGCCGCGAGGCGGGCTTCGATGGCCGCCACCAGCCGGGGATCGGCCACATCGGCCAGATAGACCAGGAAGGAGAGGGTCTTGCTGCGCCTTCCCAAGGTCATCTCTTTCACCCGCAGGGACGGGCTGCTGATATGCCGGCGGATGAGGGTCAGGTTGCTGGTAATGTCTTCGACAAAAGAAGCTTTGGGGCCGATCTGGTTCTGCTCCGTTTCCGCTATTTCGATGGCCCGCTTGGGAAAACCTTTGGCATCCACGTGCCAGCCTCCGGAAAAACCATGGCAAAACACCACCACTTCCCCCTGCAAAAGGGCCAGGAGGAGGGACGGAGGATGGGGTTCCAGAGAGAGCTGGCCGATGGGAGAAACCAGGGTGTGATCTTGCGGGGCATCCTGATCCCGCAAGAGGACCAGAAGATCCTGATCCACCACCCGCTGATCCACCATGCCGTTGATGAAGGCGATGGCTCCAGGTACGCCGTTTTGGAAGTGGAAGCGGCGGAAGACCACATCACTGCTGAAGGAGAGGAAGGCCTGAACCAAGGCCAGGGCTTTTTCCAGATCGGCAGGGAAGGGCAGAGGCGTCTCCTGCAGAAAGTCGGCCAACACAGTCTCTACCCTGATACGGGCCACCAGGGCTGAAAGCTGAATGTGCCTCCAGGGCCTTTCCATGCGGAGAGGATCCCTGGCTGCATTCTCAGCCAGGGAGTCGGCCTCCTGCAGGGCTTTCTCCACGTCCAGGGTAAGTTCCGTCACCTTCTTGGACTCCCCGGTTAGGGTTTCCTGGAAGACAAGGTTTTATCCGAAGGGGTGGGGTGGAAGCTGCAAAAGGGCAGGATTAGGTAGACCCACTTGCGATACAGGAGTGGGGCTGAGACGTGTTGCGGATGCAATAAAACCGGCTCCTCTGACCCGGTTGCTACTTGGCGAAATCGCCGAACAGCGCGGCGCCCTCCATTATTGGTTTCAATAAAGCCGGGTCAGCTGACCCGGTTGCTACGTGGCCCGTCGATGACGGGCGTAACCCTTCTCATGGGTTTCAATAAAGCCGGGTCAGCTGACCCGGTTGCTACTCATGCTGGAAGGAGCGTTGGAGCCGTGAAAAAAGGCGTTTCAATAAAGCCGGGTCAGCTGACCCGGTTGCTACGCTGGACTACGGCAGCGGCAACATCAGCGCTTTCGGCGTTTCAATAAAGCCGGGTCAGCTGACCCGGTTGCTACTCTCTAACCCGTTCTATGCCGGTTTCTACCGCTGGTTTCAATAAAGCCGGGTCAGCTGACCCGGTTGCTACGTCCTGGTTCGACCAGGACGACGACGGCGTGGACATTGTTTCAATAAAGCCGGGTCAGCTGACCCGGTTGCTACTGTACCCCATTTTAGCCCTTGTGGCTCAAGGCGTCCAGACCCCTTTTTCGCGAACCTCCTTTCAGAGGCGCAGTTTTACGACACCAGCTTCTGGAAAAATACCGTCTAACCCGCGTCGTTATGGGATCGCGAACCTCCCCGGGTTTTTGGCCCACTCCTGGTTCGCGCCACCGACCCTCTTTCTTCTGAGACCAGCTGACCTTTTCCTTCTGCCGATGGAAAGAGCCCGACATCTCTTGACGCTTTCCCTTCGCCTTTGTACCATGGCGCCAAACTCCAGATGAGCCGATGACGGGAAGGGATGGGCCTTAAGGCCGGTCCAGAGAGGCCGTGGATGGTGAGAGCGGCTCCGGATGAGGTCCATCTGTCGTCCCTGAGGTCTTTCCTGAAGGCCTTTTGGGCTGCGTAGGGAAAGCGGGTGCGCCCGATAACGCGCAAAGAGCCGGGAAGAATACCCTTCCCGGGAAGAAAGGTGGTACCGCGGCCCTCCGCCCTTTTGGCTGGGGGCCTCACTTTTTAGGAGGTGGCGAAGGTGGATCAGGTTTGGCAGGAGACAGCCTACCGTCCTCAGGCGGTGGAAAAGGACATCTACCGTCTCTGGGAACGCCATGATCTTTTTCGATCTGCCGTGGACTGGGAGAAACGTCCCTTCTGCATCGTCATGCCTCCTCCTAACGTCACCGGACGCCTCCATATGGGCCACGCCATGGAAGATGTCATGCAGGATGGTCTCATCCGGTGGCACCGGAAGAAGGGCTATGCTGTTCTATGGCAGCCTGGGGTCGACCATGCCGGCATCGCCACGCAGGCGGTGGTGGAACGCCGCCTCCTGGACGAAGGTCTGACCCGAGAGGCCTTGGGGCGGGAAAAATTCCTCGAGAAAGTCTGGGAGTGGAAAGACGAATACCAGGCGGCCATCGTAGGGCAATTGCGGCGCCTGGGAGCTTCTCCCGACTGGAGCCGCCTGCGTTTCACCATGGATGACGAGTACTCCCGGGTGGTCCGGAAAGTCTTCGTCCAGCTATATCGGGAAGGCCTCATCTATCAAGGAGACTACATCGTCAACTGGTGCCCCCGCTGCGGAACAGCCGTCTCCGATCTGGAAGTCAGCTACGAGGAAGAGGAGGGCACCCTTTACCGGGTGCGGTACCCCCTGGTGGATGAATCGGGCCAACCTCGGAAAGAAGGGCCCTACATCGAGGTGGCCACCACCCGGCCGGAGACCATCTTGGGGGATACGGCCGTAGCCGTCCATCCCGAGGATCCTCGCTACCGCGATTGGGTGGGGAAGAAAGTCTGGGTGCCCGTGGCGGGAAGGGCGGTACCGGTCATTGCCGATGAGGCGGTGGAGATGGACTTCGGTACCGGCGCCGTGAAGGTCACTCCGTTCCATGACGCCACCGACTTCGCCATCGGGGAACGGCACGGGCTGGAGAAACTCCAGGTCATCGACGAAGAAGGCAAGATGACCGATGCCGCCGGGCCCCTCAAGGGTCTGGATCGGGACGAAGCTCGAAAAGAGATGGTCCGCCTACTTGAAGAGGACGGGTATCTGGTGAAGGCGGAACCCTACCGCCACAGCGTAGGCCACTGCAGCCGCTGCGATGCCGTCATCGAACCGCTGGTCTCCCGCCAGTGGTTTGTCCGGACGAAACCTTTGGCGGAAAAGGCCTTAAGGGCGGTGGAAGAAGGCCAGACGGTCATCCACCCCGAGCGCTTCACCTCCGTCTACCGCCATTGGCTGGAGAACATCCGCGACTGGTGCATCTCTCGCCAGATCTGGTGGGGCCATCGCCTTCCCGTCTGGACGTGCCAGGATTGCGGCGAAGTCCTGGTGGAAGAAGAAGATCCCGAGAAATGCCCCAAATGCGGAGGCTCCCGCCTAGAGCAAAGCCCCGATGTCCTGGACACCTGGTTTAGCTCGGCCCTCTGGCCCTTTGCCACCCTGGGCTGGCCCGAAGACACCGACGAGATGAAGTTCTACTACCCCACATCGGTCTTGGTCACGGGCTACGACATTCTCTTCTTCTGGGTGGCCCGCATGATGATGATGGGTATCCACTTCACGGGAAACGTGCCCTTCCGCACCGTCTACCTCCACGGCCTGGTGCGGGATAGCCAAGGTCAGAAGATGTCCAAGTCCCGGGGTAACACCATCGATCCCATGGACCTGGTGGAAAGCATGGGAGCCGATGCCCTCCGCTGGAGCCTGGTGGTGGGCATCGGGCCGGGAAGTGACGTGAGGGTGGAGCCGGAGCGGCTGGAGGGCGCCCGCAACTTCATCAACAAGATCTGGAATGCCGCCCGGTTTTCGGTGCCTCACCTCCAGGGGGCGCCGGACGGCCTTCCCGCCAAAGCCCGCCTCACCCTTCTGGACCGCTGGATCCTTCACCGCCTCTGGGAGACGACCCGAGATGTGGAAGAGCTCCTAGGGAAGTTTGAGCTGGGGGAAGCCCTGCGCATCCTCCAGATCTTCTTCTGGGAGGACTTCTGCGACTGGTACCTCGAAGGCATCAAGCCCCGCCTCTACGGGGAAGACGGGGAGAGCAAAGGGGTTGCCCAGGCGGTCCTCCTCCATGCGTGGGAGAGGATCCTCAATCTCCTCCACCCCTGGGTCCCCTTCATCACCGAGTACATCTGGCAGCAGCTCCCCTCGCGAGAGATGCCCCTCATGGCGAGCCCCTGGCCCCATCGCTGGGGCTTGGAGGACGAAGAGGCCCTCCGGAGGTTCCAGCGGGTCCAGGAAGGCTTGAAGGCGGTGCGGGCCCTGCGGGCGGAGCTGGGCTTGGCCCCGGGTCTGGAGATCGAGATCTGGGCGAAGGGCGCCCAGGAGGGGTTCCTGGAGGATCTTCGGCCCTACCTCTTCCTGGCTCGGGTCCGGGAGCTGAAGTCGGTGGAGGGCGCCATCCAGGTGCCCGTGGCCACGGCGGTGGCGGCGGGAACCCAGATCTTCCTCCCTCTCGAGGGCCTCCTGGACGTGGAGAAGGAACGTCAGCGCTTGCAAAAGCGGTATGACGAGGTGAAAGCTCACTTCGAGCGGATCACACGGCGCCTCCAGGATCGGGAGTACCGGGAAAAGGCCCCCGTGGAGGTGGTCCTCCGGGATACCCAGCGGCAGCAGGAGCTGGAAGCCACCTTAAAGAGCCTGGAAGAGCGCATCCGGCACCTTCAGCCCTAGACTGGCCTGCCAGTAATTGGTAACCTCATGGCAGGAGGTGTCGGGGGCGGTGCATGTTGCCGTCAATTGTGGACATAATCTAGACGTGATACACTGCAGCCGCTGGAGCAGGAAGGAGCGGGGCGTTGCGGCGCAGGCGCAGCGGGTGGTGGACGGCCGGACTGGTGCTTCTGGCCATCTTCATCGGAAATCTCTTGGCTGCGGAGCTGCGCCGCTGGTGGCCCCCCTTGGGGACGGAAGGGCTCCTGGGGTTTTCCCCCGCGGAACTTTACCTCTTGGGCATCGTCCACCTGACAGTAGGCTTGAAAATGCACATCACCCTTCTGGGAGGGGTGGCGGGACTGGTGGCCCTGGCCCTGGCCGGGCGCCGGTAGGAAGGGTAGAGGGCCATGGGCACCGGTCCCCTTAGGGAGTGGCCCCAGGACATCCGCCCTCGGGAGCGGATCCTCACCCATGGGCCTCAGGCCCTCAGCCACCAGGAGCTCCTGGCCATCCTCTTGGGGACGGGGCGCGGCCCCGGGGAAAGCGCCCTGGACTTGGCCGTGGAGATCCTTCGCTGGGCGGAGGAGCGTTACGGCTCCGGCCTCTTTTCGCTGGCCCGTGTGAGCGGCGATGAGCTCTGCAAGATCCCGGGAGTGGGGCCCGCCAAAGCCAGCCGCCTGGTGGCGGCCATGGAGCTGGGGCGGCGGGTCCTGGCAGGCCGCCAGCCGGGTCTTCCCGTCCAGTCCCCCGCCGACGTGGCCGCATGGCTCCAGCCCCAGCTGGGCCACCTGGCCCAGGAGCAGGTGGTGGTCATCTGGCTGGATGCCCGGCACCGGATTTTGGGCCACGAGACGGTTTCCGTCGGCTCGCTGCAGGAGGCCCTTGTTTACCCGCGGGAGATCTTTCGAGGAGCCCTCATCCGCCACGCAGCCGCCGTCATCGTCGCCCACAACCATCCCAGCGGGGATCCCACCCCCAGCCGCGAAGACTGGACCGTGACCCAGCGGATGGTGGAAGCGGGGCAGGTGGTGGGCGTGGAGGTGCTGGATCACATCATCGTGGCGGCGGACTCCTTTGTCAGCCTTCGCCAGCAGGGCTGGGTCCGGGGAGAAGGGGCCGAGAAAAAGAGGAGGTAGAACGACTCAATGGCGATCGGGGACTGGCTCCGCAATGACATGGGCATCGACCTGGGAACGGCCAACACCCTGGTGTATGTGCGGGGCCGCGGTATCGTGCTGCAGGAACCCTCGGTGGTGGCCGTTCAGGCTGAGACGAAAAAACCCCTGGCGGTAGGCAGCGAAGCGAAGCGCATGATCGGCCGGACGCCGGGCAACATCGTGGCCATCCGGCCGATGAAAGACGGCGTCATTGCCGACTTCGAGATCACCCAGATGATGCTTCAATATTTCATCCAGAAGGCGATGCCCAGAAGGGCCCTTTTCCGCCACCCGAGGGTGATCGTCTGCGTTCCGTCGGGGATCACCGAGGTGGAGAAGCGGGCCGTCTACGATGCCGCCAAGCACGCGGGCGCCCGGGAACCTTACCTGATCGAGGAAACCATGGCGGCGGCCATCGGAGCCGGTCTTCCGGTCCATGAGCCCACGGGGAACATGGTGGTGGACATCGGTGGAGGCACCACGGAGGTCGCCATCATCTCTTTGGGGGGCATCGTCACCCACCGCTCCATCCGCATCGCCGGCGACGAATGCGATGAGGCCATCATCAACTACGTGAAGAGGACTTACAACCTCCTCATCGGGGAGCGGACGGCGGAGGAGATCAAGCTGACCATCGGGTCCGCCTATCCCCTGCAGGATGACGCCACCATGGAGGTGCGGGGGCGGGATCTGGTGACGGGGCTTCCCAAGACCATCACCCTTACGGGCGAAGAAGCCCGCCTGGCCATGGAGGATCCCATTGCCGGCATCATCGAAGCGGTGCGGGTGACCCTGGAGCGGACGCCCCCTGAGCTGGCGGCCGACATCATGGACCGGGGGATTGTCCTCACGGGGGGAGGGGCCCTCTTGAAGGGCTTCGACCAGCGCCTCAGCGAAGAGACGGGGATGCCCGTCATCGTGGCGGACGACCCCCTCCTCTGCGTGGTGAAAGGTACAGGCAAAGTCCTGGAGGATCTGGACAACGTCAAGCGCCTTTTGATCACCGCCAAGAAGATCGGCTGACGGGAGCGGTGTCGGGTGCCCCGGGAGCGGCGCTGGCTCTGGCTCGTCGGCATCCTGGTGGCCGCTCTCATCATCCTGGTGGCCTATACCCAGAGGACCCGGCCCTGGGTGGAAGCCATCCGCCAGCCCCTGGTGACGGCCGTCAGCCCTGCCCTGGATGGCCTTCACCGCGTGGGCCTGTGGGTGGAGCAGCAGCTGGTGACCCTGGCCACCTGGTGGTCCCTTCCCCGGGAAAACCAGATCCTGCGGGCGGAGCTGCAAAAGCTGGCGCAGATCTCATTGGAAAACGAGGAGCTGCGGCAGGAAAACCGCATGCTGCGCCAGCTCCTCAACCTCAAGGAAAGCCTTCCCCAGGACCAACGGGCCCTGGCGGCCCTGGTGGTGGGCCGGGACCCCGACCGCTGGTTCGATCGGGTCATCATCAACCGGGGAGCCCGGGATGGGGTGGAGGCGGGCATGATGGTCCGGGTGCCCGAAGGGCTGGTGGGCCGGGTGACGAAGGTGGGTCCGCGGGATGCGGAGGTCCTTCTCGTCAGCAGCCCGGAGAGCGGTGTCGGCGGGAAGATCCTCCGGGAAACCTCCCGGGCGCAAGGGGTGGTCCACGGGGCTGCCGCCTCCCGGGGGGTCCTCTGGATGACCTTTTTCGACGCCAACGCCGATGTGGCTCCGGGGGATATCGTCATCACCTCGGGCTTGGGCGGCCGCTTTCCTCCCGGCGTTCCCATCGGCACCGTGCGGGCCGTCCACCGGGACCGCCAGGGGCTCTCGCTGGAAGCCGAGGTGGAACCTGCCGTGGACCTGAACCGCCTGGAATGGGTCCTCCTGGTGGGCTGGGAAGGGGAATCCCATGCCCCGTAGACGGGATGTCCGCTTCATCGCCTTCTTCGGCCTCCTGGCCCTCTTGCTGCAGCTGAGCCTGGGGGAGTTTTTCCGCCGCTGGCTGGTGAGCCCCGATTGGGTCCTGGCGGTGGTGACCCTGGTGGCCGTCAAAAGCGGCCCCTATTACGGCCTGGGAGCCGGCGCCGTCTTCGGATTCCTCCTGGACCTTTTGAGCGGCCGCTGGCTGGGCCTCCGGGTCCTGGCCTACGCCCCCGCCGCCTACCTGGTGGGCCTCGGGACGGGACCCCTCCACGAGCGCCATCGGGCCGCCGGGTTTCTGGCGGGCGCCTTTGCGGCGACCGTTTCCCTCTTGGTCCAGCGCCTCTGGATCACCCTCCTGGGGGGCGGGATTCCCAGCTTGGCGGGAGGCGGGGACACCCTGGGAAGGATCCTCTTCACCGCCTTTTTCGTGGCCCTTCTCATCCCCTATGACCTGGGCTTTCCCCAGCGGCCGGCAGGGGAGCCTCAGGAATTGAAGCTCATCTTGAAGCCTCTAAGAATCGGAAAGGGGAGGGAAGCATGAAGGTTCCGGCCCTCTGGCCCCTCCGGGTGACGGCTCTCCTGGTGGCGGCGGTCCTCCTCCTTCGCCTGGGACAGCTCCAGATCATAGAAGGGGAAGTCTGGGCCCAACAGGCCCGGGATCAGATCATCCGGGAGCTGCCCCTTCCGGCCCCCAGGGGGATGATCACCGACCGCAACGGGGTCGTCCTCGCCCAGGACCGACCTTCCTGGACGGCTTACCTCGTGTACAGCAGCCGCCCTCTAGATGAAGGCGGGGTGCAGCTCCTGAGCCGCATCCTGGGTCTGGATCCGGAGGCCGTGCGAAAGGCCCGGGATAAGCTTAAGCCTTCCCTTTCCGCCCGGCCCTTTGAACCGGTGCCGCTGAAGTTCGACCTCACCCCCGAAGAGCAGGTGGAGCTCGCCGAGCACCTGGATGAACTCCCAGGGGTCATGGTGAGGGCTGTACCCATCCGGGAGTATCCCGGGTACAGCGAAGCTCCCGACCAAGGAGGGACCTTTGCCGCCCATGTCCTGGGGTATGTCTACCCAGGGGGAAAAACGGGGGTGGAGCGGACCTACAACGGCCCCCTGGAGGTGGACGGGAAGGCTATCTTGGGGCTGAAGGGCATCGACGGGATCCAACGGGTCCAGGTGGATCACCTGGGACGCCCCATCCCCGGGGCTCCCGTATACGAAGAACCCCCTACCCCCGGCAACACCGTCCGCCTGACTCTGGACGCCCACCTCCAGGCGGTGGCCCAGAGGGCCCTTCGCCAGCGGATGGAGTACCTTCGCACCTTGACCGTCCAGGGGCGCCATCCCGAGGCGCCCACCGGGGCGGTGGTGGTCCTGGACGTGAAAACGGGGGCCATCCTGGCCATGGCCAGCGAACCCACCTTCGATCCCAACGTCTTCGCCCTGACGGCCGGCTATACCAAGGACAGCCCCGGCTGGCGGGAGTTCGAAAAGGCCTACCGGTCCTACACGGAAAACCCGTCCCTGGGGACCCTCAGCAACCATGCCCTCACCTATCGCCATGCCACCGGCTCCACCTTCAAGATGATGACCGCCCTGGCCGGCCTCATGACGGGGGTCATCACCCCTGAAAAAAGGCTTCCCGATCCTGGCTACTTCCAGCTGGGGAAATCGGTCTGGCACCCCTGGCAAAGGGGTGGCTGCGGGCGGCCTAACCTGGAAGAAGCCCTGGCCCGCTCCTGCAACGTGTACTTCTACACCGTGGGATACCAGGCGGGCATCGATGCCATCGTGGAGGTGGCCAGCCAGTTCGGCCTGAAGGACGGCACGGGCCTCAAGGACCTGGAAGGGGAAGTGAGGCCTTATCTCGCGAGCCGGGAGCTGAAGCTCCAGCTGACGGGGAACCCCTGGGTCCCGGGAGATACCGTCAACGCCTCCATCGGCCAGGGATACAACGCCTTTACCCCCATTCAGATGGCCCAGATGGTGGCCACCCTGGCCACGGGGGAGCGCTACCGCCCCTATGTGGTGGACGCCATCCTCAGCCCCGAAGGGGAAGTCGTCTGGAAGCAGGAGCCTCAACTTTTGAACCGGGTGGATATCCCCGAGGAATACCTCAAAGCGGTGCGCAAGGGGATGCTGGCCGTCACCTCCTACAACCCCCACTTCGGCCCGGTGGATTCCCCCTACGGCACGGGATATTCCGCCTTCGCCGACCTTCCCGACGTCAGCCGGAAGATCCTCGGAAAACCCATCCGAGTGGCAGCCAAGACCGGTACCGCCGAAGGGAAAGCCACCAGCGACGGCTGGTTTGTGGCCTATGCGCCCTATGACGATCCCCAGATCGCCATCGCCGTGGCCATCGAAAAGGCAGGGGGCGGCGCCCTGGCAGGGGCTCCCGTGGCCCGGGCCATCGTGGATGCCTACTTCGGCCTCCCCATCACGCCGGTGGCGCCGGGGGTGGTGACGGCCCCTCCCGTCACACCGGTGGCTCCCTGAAAAGCGAAGCTTGTCGGAAGGTTACGGCGAAAGTTGAGGTCACCTCAGCAGGGAGCATCCCCCATGAAGGCGAATAGGTGCCAGGGTAAGGGGAGGAAATGGGCTTTGTCTAACCAGCTGATGATCAAGCCCCGTTCCCAGGGCCTCTGGATTCGCCTCCCCCGCAAAGGCCAGTTTGCCGACCTTTGCGCCCAGCTGGAGGCGGAGCTTTCCCGCTGGCGGGAGAAGGTCCAGGGCTCTACCGTCACCATCGATGCAGGCCCCCGGCTCCTTTCGACGGAAGAACTCCTGGAGCTGGAAGCCCTGGTCCATCGCCATGCGGGGGTCCGCATCGTCCAGGTCATCGATAGCGGTGGTTACGGAGAGTGGGAGGAAGAGGCGGAGGGCCTGAGGGAGAAGATCCAGGAAGAGACCCCCGAGGAGGAAGAAGGGGTTACGGCCCGCCTGGTGCGCCGCACCGTCCGCTCAGGCCAGCGCATCGTGGCGTCGGGCAGCTTGGTGATCGTGGGGGATGTGAACCCCGGGGCGGAAGTGGTGGCGACGGGAGACATCATCGTCCTGGGCACCTTGAGGGGCATGGCCCATGCGGGGGCTGCCGGGGACGAGAAGGCCACCATCATCGCCTGGCGCCTTGCCCCCACCCAGCTTCGCATCGCGGGCCACATCGGCCGCCGTCCCGACGGGGAAGGACCTTCGCCCCGGGGGCCGGAGCGGGCCCTGGTGCAGGACGGGATGATCGTCATCCAGGGATGGCAGGAATCTTTTACACTTCGCGGAGAGGGAGGGCTTGTGGTTGGGAACGGCTATCGTGGTGACGTCGGGTAAGGGGGGCGTGGGGAAAACCACCACCTCCGCCAATGTGGGGAGCGCCCTCGCCCAGGTGGGGCGCAAGGTGGTCCTGGTGGATGCCGACATCGGCCTTCGCAATCTGGACCTGGTGATGGGCCTGGAGAACCGCATCGTCTACGACCTGGTGGATGTGGTGGAAGGCTATGCCCGCCTGAAGAACGCCCTCATCCGGGACAAGAGGTTTTCCGATCTCTACCTCTTGCCGGCGGCTCAGACGAAGGACAAGACGGCCGTCACGCCGGAACAGATGCGCCAGGTGGTGGACGAGCTCAAAGGGGAGTTCGATTACGTCATCGTGGATTGTCCGGCGGGCATCGAGCAGGGGTTCCGCAACGCCATCGCCGGGGCCGACGATGCCATCATCGTCACCACCCCCGAGGTGGCGGCGGTGCGGGATGCCGACCGCATCATCGGCCTTCTGGAGGCGGAGGGGTTTACCCATCCGAAGCTGGTCATCAACCGCATCCGCCCCCAGATGGTCCGGCGGGGCGACATGATGGAGATCGACGACATCCTGGACATCCTGGCCATCGAGCTCATCGGCGTGGTGCCCGACGACGAGTTCATCGTCGTCTCCACCAACCGGGGGGAGCCGGCGGTCCTCCACCCCGACTCCAGGGCAGGCCAGGCCTACCGGGATATCGCCCGGCGGCTGGAGGGGGAAGAGGTGGCCTTCGCCAGCCTGGACGGGCGAGGCGGATTCTTTCAAAAACTGCGGCGGTTGTGGGGTGGGGCATAGGTGGCCTTTATGCAGCGCCTTTTCGGAAGCCCTCCGAGCAAAAGCAGCAAAGAGGTGGCCAAGGACCGCCTCCAATCGGTCCTGGTCCAGGATCGGGTGCGGGCTCTGGGTCCTTCCCTGACGCCTACCCTGCGCCATGAGATCCTGCGGGTCCTGGGGCAATACCTGGACGTGGACGAGGCTACGGCCCAGGTCCAGTGGGACCGCCACGGGGATCGGGTGACCCTGGTGGCTTCCATCCCGGTGAAGCGGGTGAAGCGCAGCGTTTAAGGGCTGGCCCCGGGTCCCCCTGGAGCTCCTGGCCCCGCCCTCCGTCCTGGACGAAGGCCGCCAGTATGCCCACATGGGCCGGGTGGAGGAGCGGACGGCCCTCCTCACCTCCGAGGGTCTTCTCCTCTCGGCCGTGGTGGAAGGCCGCCATCTCTATCGCGCCCACGCCCTGGTGAAAGAGGATGGCCTCACCGGGGGCTGCACCTGCCGCCGCGCCTTTCCCTGCCCCCATTACCTGGCCCTCCTGGTGGCTTACCAGGAAGATCCCGGCTCCTTCATGGACGGAAGCCTCCTCGGTACCCTCTTGGAGGAGCATCCCATCCTCTGGCAGGAGGGCTTGGAGGCCTTCCTCCGCCGGGAACCTGAGGCCTCCCTCTTGGAGATCCTCTGGTCCCGGGTAAAAGCCCTCGATCGAGCCTGGGAGGTCTGGCTCGCCCTGCAGCCCCTTCGCCCCCGCGATTACGCTTCTCGCCTGTGGGAGGCGGTGAAGGAGAAAGCCCTTTCCTCCCTCACGCCTTCATCTCCGCGCTATTCCGGAACCCTCGCCCGCCTTCTCCTTTGGGCCCGCAAGCTGAAGCTTCCCCAGAGCGAGGACCTCTGGCCCTCCTTTCTCGCTTCCCTGAAGGGAACGGGCCCTATCGACCCTACCGTTCTCGAGGCCATGGCTCAGCTTTTGGGGTATCTCTCCCTTGAGGAAAAGGGCCTTCTCTTGCAGCTCCTGGCATCCCTCCAAAGGCGCCTTTCTTCCGATGAGGCCCGGCGGTTCACCGCCCTTTTGGAGCGGGAGCTGGCCCAGGTGCAGCTGGAGGAGCCTTCTTCAGGGAGAGACCGGCAGGTCCTGGCCCTGGCCCTCTCCCGCTGGTACCGGCTTCTCGGCCGCCACCGGGAAGAGCTCTCCGTCTGGGATCGCCACGGCGATCTTCCCCTGGCGGCGGAAGGGAGGGTGCGGGCATGGGAAGCCATGGGCGATTGGGAGGCCATGGCGGAAGAGGCCCGCCGTGGCCTGCGGGAAGCTCCTCCCGAAAAGGTCTTCTGGTTCCGCCGCCAGTGGGCGCGGGCCCTCATGGCCCAGGGAAAGGCTGAGGAGGCTTGGCCCCTCTTTCTCTTAAACTTCGAGGAAGCTCCCAGCTGGCGGGCCTACCGGGACCTTAAGGATGCCTCCCAAAAGGCCCAGCGCTGGGAGGAGATCCGCCTGAGGGCCGCCCGGCGCCTGGCGGAGGCCTACTGGCCGCCCCGGGGGAAAGCCCTGGCCCTGAAGGTGGCCGATGCCTTGGCGGAAGAAGCTCCCCTCCTGGCCCTCCGCTACCTGAAGGCAGCCAGCTCCGCCTGGCCGGAAAAGGCCCCGGGCTTTGCCGCCCGGGCCGAAAACCTCCTCTCGTGGGGGCCGCCGGCGTGGCGGGACTACTGGGAGGGCCGTGGAAGACGGGCGGAAGAACCAGAAGTGCCGGAAGAAGGCGAGGAAAAGCCCCGGTCTCCTTGAAGGAAACCGGGGCTTTTGGGTGGGATGGGCGGGCGATCAGAGGGGGAGGAGAGGGATCAAAAGAAGGGCCACGATGTTCACGATCTTGATCATGGGGTTGATGGCGGGACCGGCGGTATCCTTGAAGGGATCCCCCACCGTATCCCCCGTGACGGCCGCCGCATGGGCCTCCGAACCCTTTCCCCCGTGATGGCCGTCCTCGATGTACTTCTTGGCGTTATCCCAGGCGGCACCTCCGCTGGTCATCTGGATGGCCAGGAAAAGGCCCGTCACGATGACCCCCACCAGCATGCCGCCCAGAGCCACCGGTCCCAGGAGGAAGCCCACCAGGATGGGGGCCAGGACCGGGATGAGGGAGGGGACCATCATCTCGCGGAGGGCGGCGCGGGTGACGATGTCGACCGCCTTGGCGTAATCAGGCTGAGCCTTCCCCTCCATGATGCCCGGGATCTCCCGGAACTGGCGGCGCACTTCTTCCACCACCTGGCCGGCAGCGCGGCCCACGGCCTCCATGGAGAGGGAGCTGAAGAGGAAGGGGAGGATGCCCCCCAGGAAGAGGCCCACCAGGACGTAGGGATCACCCAGGTCGAAGGTGAAGAGCTGGCCCGTCACCCGGACGATCTCTTCCACATAGGCGTTGAAGAGCACCACCGCCGCCAACCCCGCCGAGGCGATGGCATAACCTTTGGTCACAGCCTTGGTGGTGTTCCCGACGGCATCCAGGGCGTCGGTCACCTGGCGGACTTCATCGGGAAGACCCGCCATCTCGGCGATGCCTCCGGCGTTGTCGGTGATGGGGCCGAAGGCGTCCAGGGTGACGATGATGCCCGTGAGGGACAGCATGGCCATGGCCGCCACCCCCACGCCATAGACCCCCGCCAGCCAGTAGCTCACCAAAATGGCCACCACCACCACGATGACGGGCCAGGCCGTGGCCCGCATACCCACCGCCAGACCGGCGATGATGTTGGTGGCGTGGCCGGTCTCCGACGCCCGGGCGATGCTCCGCACCGGGCTATGGCCCGTCCCCGTGTAGTACTCGGTGATGACGATGATGGCCACCGTTACGAGGATGCCCACAAGGGAGCTCCAGAAGAGGGCCATCCAGCCGCCGCGGACGGTGGCGTCCCCCGCCATGACCACCCAGCCCATGAGTTCCTTGGACGCGAAGTAGAACCCGATGGCCCCCAGGATGGCCGATACCGCCACACCGCGGTAGAGGGACCTCATGATGCCCCCTTCGGAAGCGCTGCGGGTGACGGCTATGCCGACGATGGAGGAGACGGCGGCGATGGCACCCAGGACCAGGGGATAGAGGAGGCTCTCCAGACGTCCCTCGAAGATGAGGAAGCCCAGGAGCATGACGGCCACCGCCGTCACGCCGTAGGTTTCGAAGAGGTCGGCCGCCATACCCGCATCGTCGCCCACGTTGTCCCCCACGTTGTCGGCGATGACAGCGGGGTTGCGGGGATCATCCTCGGGGATGCCCGCTTCCACCTTTCCCACCAGGTCGGCGCCCACGTCGGCCGCCTTGGTGTAGATGCCGCCGCCCAGGCGGGCAAAGACGCTGATGAGGCTAGCCCCCAGGCCAAACCCCACAAAGGTGGTGGGGTCTTTGGTATACCAGGCCAGAAGGGAAACGCCCAGAAGGGCCAGGCCCACCACCAGAAGCCCCGTGACGGCGCCACCCCTCACGGCCGTGGCGAAAGCGCCCGCCAGGCCCTTCTCCTGGGCGGCCTGGGCGGTGCGGACGTTGGCCCGCACGGCGATGCTCATCCCGGTATACCCCGCGGCGGCGGAGAGCACGGCGCCGATGAAGAAATAGATGGCCTGAGCCCAGCCGAGGAAGAAGCCGATGATGAGGAAAAGGACCACCGCGACGTAGAAGATGGTGATATACTGGCGGTTCAGGTAGGCGGCCGCCCCCTCCCGGATGGCCGCGGCGATGCGCTGCATCGTTTCCGTACCGGCGCTCTGGGCCATGATCCAGCGGATCAAATAAATTCCATACAGGATGGCCAGAAGCGCTGCTCCCACTGGTACCCAAAACATGGATTCGTTCACTGGCGTGCCGGGTCCGCCTGCACCCGGCTAACCCTCCCCTCTCTGGCGAGCTGTAAATGAACTGAAGGGCCTTGCGGCCCGTCCAATTATAAGATTCCGCGAGGAAAGGGGGCAACCGAGTGGAGCGGCGAACGGCGCGCCTGGACATCGTCCTGGTGATCCTCTGGCTGGCCTTGGCGGCCATGGGGGTGCTGGCGGTGGCCAGCGCCACCCGGGTGGATCTGGCGCGCCCCGAAACCTGGGCTACCGCCGTGCGCCAGATCCAGTGGGCCCTCCTGGGTCTTTTCCTGGGCGCCTTCATGATGGCGGTGGACTATCGCCTCTGGGCCCGTTTGGGCTGGGTGGCCTACGGCCTGGGGCTGGGAGCCCTGGTCCTGGTCCTCATAGTCGGCCGCAGCAGCGGCGACCAGGTGGCCCGCTGGATCGACATCGGCCCCTTTTCATTCCAACCGGCGGAATTCATGAAGCTGGGCCTCATCTTGGCCCTGGGGGCGTTTTACAGCGAGCGTCCCCAGCTGGCCCGGAGCTGGTCGTCCCTTCTCTGGGCCGCCCTCATCGCCCTTCCGCCGGCGTTCCTCATCCTCAAGCAGCCCGACCTGGGGTCGGCGGCCGTCCTGGTGGCCATCGCCCTGGGGATTCTCTACATCGCCGGCCTTTCCGGCTGGCGGGTGATTTTCCTTATGGCCGGAGGCCTGGCGGCCCTGGGCCTCTTCCTTTGGGCGTTTCTGGCCGGCTACATCCCCCAGGACCGGGTGCCCTTTCTCCACGAATACCAGGTGAAGCGCCTTCTGGTGTTCCTGAACCCGGGCGCCGACAAGATGGGGGCGGGGTATCACGTGTGGCAGTCCCAGCTGGCCATCGGGTCGGGGGGTCTCACGGGCCAGGGGATCTTCAGCGGCATCCTCAACCAGTACGATTACCTCCCCGTTTCTCAGAGCGATTTCATCTTCGCCGTGGTCGGCGAAGGCCTGGGCTTTCTTGGGGGATCCCTCCTCATCCTCCTGGAGGTGGCCCTCATCCTCCGGATCTTCACCATCATGGGCCAGGCCACCGACCGTTTGGGGATGATCCTGGCGGGCGGCGTGGGGGTCATGCTCCTCTTCCAGGTCCTGGTGAACATCGGCATGACCCTCGGCATCATGCCCGTCACCGGGATTCCCCTTCCCTTCATCTCCTACGGCGGAAGCGCCATGCTGGCCAACTCCATGGCTCTAGGCCTCGTCCTTTCCGTCCGGTTCCACCGGGAGGAGTCCATGTTCGTCGCCGAGACCCCCCACTAGCCGGGTTCTAGCCGGCAGCTACGGCTCGTACCCTACACCAGGAGGACCGGCCATGGCCCTCTTCTGGCGCCGAGCCCTTTGGCGGTGGAGGGTTTACCGGGCCCGGCCGCGCCAGCGGAAAAGCCCCTGGCGGTGGTGGGCGGCGGTGCTTTTGGCCCTGGCCCTTTTCGGCCTTTCCCGCTGGCCCCACCCCATCGCCCAAAAGGCTTTCACCACCGTCAAGGAATGGGCCCACCGGACGGGCCCGCCCTTTGCCTCCCTCCCTGTCTTCCCCGCGGCTGCCCCTCCTGCCGATGTCCTGGACCTTTCCCTGGGGGGCCTCTCCCCGCCCGTGGCGGGGGCCGTGGTGGAGTTCTTCGGCTTTTCGCCGGAAGGACCCCGCCCGGTGTACCGCACGGAGCTGGTGGTGGAAGGGGCGGAAGCCGCGCCAGTCCGGGCGGCTGCCCCTGGAAAGGTGGAAAAGATCACCTTGGCCGATGAGGGATGGGAAGTGGTCCTGCGCCACGGGAGTTCGTGGCGGACGGTCTACAGCTTTCTCGGGGATGTCTCCGTCCGGGAAGGCCAGGCGGTGGAAAAGGGCGCTCTTTTGGGCTTTCTCCAGGGAACCCGCCTGCACTTCGGCCTCCTCTACCGCGGTCAGCCCGTGGACCCCCTCCCCTATCTAGGAGAGCCTCCCGACGGCCCATGATGGTCCTTCGCCTTTTCGCAGGCGGTCTGGAGATCCGTTTGCACCTCCTGACCCTCCTTCTCCCGGTTCTTTTGGCGTGGGGCGGTTACGGCCTGGAGGCCCTCTTCTGGCTTTTGGCCCTCCTGGTTCACGAAGCTGCCCATCTGGTGGTGGCGGCCGCCTATGACGTGGACGTGGCGGCGTTGGAGATCCTTCCTCTAGGAGGGCGCCTGGAGGTGAGGGACTGGGGCGATGAACCGGCGGTGGAAGCGCTGGTGGCCCTGGCGGGACCCATGCAAAACCTCCTCCTCCTGGGACTGGGGGAGCTCTTCCTCGCAGGGGAGATGGGGCGGTCCTTTGCCCGCGTTCAGGCCGGCATGGCCTTCCTCAACCTCTTTCCCGGCCTCCCCCTGGACGGCGGCCGCATCCTGCGGGCCCTCCTGGTGCCCCGGTGGGGGTGGGTGCGGGCCACCTCTTGGGCCATCGCGCTGGGGAAGGGAGCCGCCGCCTTTTTCTTTCTCCTGGCCCTGGCCCTCCTTTTCGTGGGAGTGGCGGCACCCGTCCTGGTGCTTCTGAGCTACCTTGTGTGGCAGGGGGCGGAGGCGGAGCGGGAGGAGAGCTGGGGGAAGAAGCTTCGGCAGGCCCTCGACCTTCCCCTTCCTCCTCCGGGAATCCTGCAGCCGGGAAGGATCCAGGTGGCGGCTGGCCAGACCCGCCTGGGCCAGGTGGTGGCCCGCACCCGGGGTACCCCCTACACCCTCCTGGCCGTCTTGGATGAAAAGGGGCGCTTTCTCGGCATGATGGACCCGTCCCGCCTCTTAGAGGCCTACCTTCGCCTGGGACCCCAGGCCACCCTGGAAGAAGCCCTGGGGCTTCCTCCCGCGCCTCCCCGGCAAAAGCTATAGTGAAGCCAGGAAAGATTTTTGTTCTTTGGGAGTGACGCCTTTTGCTCCGGGAAATTCTCATCAGCCAGGAAGATCAGGAACCCCAGGTGGCCATCGTGGAAGACGGACAGCTGGTGGCCCTCCACATCGAGCGCCCCCTCAGCCAGAGGTTGGTGGGCAACATCTACAAGGGGCGGGTGGAAAACGTCCTCCCCGGGATGCAGGCGGCCTTTGTGGCCATCGGTCTGGAGCGAAACGCCTTTCTCTTCGTCGACGATGCCCAAGCGGGCGTCCCCGACGAGGAAGAGGATGTGGAGGAGGGGGCCCTCCGCCCCCGGTTGCCCATCCAGGAGCTCCTCAAGCCGGGCCAGGAGATCCTGGTGCAGGTGGAAAAGGAACCGACGGGGGCCAAGGGGGCCCGGATCACCCGGGCCCTCAGCATCCCGGGGCGGTATCTGGTCCTGGCCCCTTACGGGGATGGGGTGGGCATATCCCGGCGCATCAGCGATCCCGAGGAGCGGGAGCGGCTGCGCCATCTGGCGGAGAGCTTCCGGGAGCCGCCCCTGGGGATCATCGTGCGGACCGTAGCCCAGGGCCGGTCGGAAGAAGAGCTCCGGCGGGACTGGGAGCAGCTTCTCCAGATCTGGCGGGACATCGAGAAGAAGGCCCAGGAGGTGAAGGCGCCGGCCCTCCTCTATAAGGACCTCTCCCTCATCGAACGGATCTTGCGGGATGAAGTGGACCCTCACGTGCGGCGGATCGTGGTGGAGGGGGAAGAGGCGTACCAGCAGGCCCTCCAGTACCTGACGGCCCATGGGCCGGAGTACCTGCCCCTCCTCCTGGATTACCGCAGCCTTCCCGAAAGCCGCACCTTAAGCCTCTTTTCCTTCTACGGCATCGACGACGAGATGCAGAAAGCCCTGGGCCGAAGGGTGTGGCTCAAGAGCGGGGGGTACCTGGTCATCGACCAGATGGAAGCCCTTACGACCATCGATGTGAACACAGGGAAATACGTAGGAAAGACGGCCGACCTTCAGGATACCGTCTTTCAGACCAACCTGGAGGCGGCCCGGGAGGTGGCCCGCCAGATCCGCCTGCGGGACATCGGCGGCATCATCATCGTGGATTTCATCGACATGGCCAGCCCCGAGCACCGCCAGCGGGTTTTGGAGGAGCTGGAGAAAGCGACGCGCTACGACCCCCAGCGTCCGACCATCCTGGGCTTTACCCGCCTGGGGCTGGTGGAGATGACCCGGCGCAAAGGTCGGCAAAGCCTGCGGGATCTCCTCACCCGCCCCTGCCCTTATTGTGACGGCCGCGGGCGGGTGGCCCGCGAGGAGACCACCTCCCGGCGCATCCGGCGGGAGATCAAAAAGCTCCTGGCCAGCTCCGACGCCGAAGCGCTGCTGGTGGAGGCCCACCCTTCCGTGGCTTCCCTTTTGATCGGCCCCAACGGCGCCAACCTCAAGGAGCTGGAAAGGGAGACGGGGCGCACCATCTTCATCCGGGGGAACGACGATGTGCATCTGGAGGAGATGAGAGTCCGGGCCATGGGCGATCGGACTACGGTGGAAGCCCAGGCCCTTCCCGTCAAGGTGGGAGACACCCTGGAGCTGGTGGTCCAGGAACCCCACGTGGCCCATCCGGAGGACGGCATCGCCCGCCTTCAGGGGTACGTGGTGGACATCGAAGGTGGAGCCTCGAAGGTGGGCCAGAAGGTGAAGGTGGAAGTGGTGAAGGTCTTTCGCACCTACTGCAAGGCCCGCATCCTGGAGGATCAGGGGTAGCCGAGCCCGGTGGTGAAGGCCCGGATGGCCACCCCCAGGAGGTAAAGGCTCAAGAGAAAGGCCACCATGGGCTCGTAGAAGGGACGACCCGCCTGGATATAGAGGCGGCGCCAGCTCCCGCCGGGCTTCAGGGTCTCGGCCGCGAAAAACCCGAGGAATACGAGGGCGGCGTACATGATGTGGAGGGGGTTGGCCGGCCTCATGCCCGAGACCCAGAGGGCGATGCCGGCCACCAGCTGCAGCAGAAAGAGGAACGCCCCGATGCGAAGGAACCACCAGAAGGGGATGCCCATCCGCGGGCGCCGCAGGACCCAAACTCCGAGGGACCAGAAAAAGGCCACGGCAAAGACGGCGATCAAGCTCCACCCGACGTAGTAATGAAAGGTCACCATGGCTTCATTTTAAAATGAACTTCCTTCAGAAAACCGCAGGCTTCGCGAAAATACCGAAGCCGCATCTCCCTGGGGAGGGTGCTGCGGGGCGAGGGGTTGGGCGCCACCCATTCCGCCACCCCCGGAACGGTTTCCCGCACCTGGCGGCCCCAGGCCACGGGATGGGATGGGGGGAGGTTGGCGTAGGCCCGGTAGACGTTTTTCCCCAGGAGGACTACCCCTCGGGGCCGAAACCGGGCCACCTTCTCCCGGAGGACGGCCCCGGCCGCCTTCATCTCCGCCCAAGAGAGATCCCCTTCGCCGGCGCTGGGCCGGTCCACCAGGTTGGTGATGCCGATGCCGAAGGCCGGGAGGGATCGGTCTTCCTCGGGGTAAAGGAGCCGGGGCGTGCAGCCGGCTTCATGGAGGAGACGCCAAAAATGGTTCTGGGGTCCGGCGAAATGGTGGCCTTCACCGGCGCTATGACGGCCGGGATTGATGCCGACGAAAAGGAGCCCCAGGCCTTCCTCGATGATGTCGGGGACGGTCTGCCGCTCCCAGGTGAGGCGCCGGAGCTCCTTTAAGGGAGGCATGGCGGAAAGATCGACCTCCGAGAGGGCTTCCCACGCCATACCCCGGGGTTTGGGGTAGGGGGAATCCACCCGGATGACTTCCTCCGGAGTGACGATCCAGTCCAAGGGGACGTCGTGGGGCTCGTAGGGAAGGCGGGGCACCATCTGCAGGGGATGGACGGTGGTGAGGAGGGGAAGGGGAGGGTAGCCCATTTCCAGCAAAAGGGCGTATTCCAGATCGCTGTAGCCCTCCCCTTTTCCCAGGCGCAAACCCTCCCGGGTGACGGCCACCGAGCCCGCCACCACGAGGCCGATGGGGAGCTTTTCGCGAAAGAGATCCCCCACGGAAAGGGGGGTTCCGTAGCGGGCGGCATGGCGGAGGGAGGCGGCCTCCCGCTCCTTTCCGCGAGGAACATCGCGGCGGCGGATCCAGAGAAAGGGGCCCCTCAGGCGGGGCGTGGGAAGGAGGAGATCTTTTCCGTCCAAAAGGGCCAGGGTGCGGAGGGGTAGCTGGGGCGCATCGGGGTTGATCTTGATGACCGATGCGTCCTGGTAGACGGGAAGGGCCCGCACCTTTTCCGCCGCCTTTCCCGCTCCCTTGAAGTTGGGGATCCGCCCTTCGATGGGAAAGGGAAAAGCCGCCACCCGGGCGTCCCGAAGGGCGCGGTAGACGTCTTGGCGCAGGGCTTCCTTTTCCCGGTGACCCATGGCTTCCAAGAATCATTGAACCACACGGGGGGAGGGAATAGGATATAATCCCTGTAACCTCAAGAGGACCCCTCTACCCCCCGGAGGAGGCGATGCCGGTGTCTTACCTGGATGAAGCCCTCCAGATGCTGAGGCGGATGGAAGAAGCCTGGAACCAGGGGGAAAAGGCAGCGCTCCTCATGGTGACCCAGGTGAAAGGCTCTTCCTATCGACTGCCGGGCGCCAAGATGATGATGGCGGAAAAGGGCCGCATGCTGGGGTCTTTGAGCGGGGGCTGCCTGGAAGGCGACCTCTTCTACTACGCCGAGATGGCCATGAAGGAAGGAAAGCCCCGACTGGTCCAGTATGACCTCACGGAGACGGAGATCTGGACCCTGGGGATCGGCTGCAAGGGTGAGATGGAAGTGGCCATCCTTCCCATTTCTCGGGATGATCCCTTCTGGCGCTCCGTGAAAGAGGCCCTTTCCAGGGAAGAGCCCCTCACCCTCGTTCTGGAGCTCCCCGAAGGAACCCGGGCCCTTTACCGCGGCGGGGAGCTTCTCGCTTGGGACGGCCCTGGGCTTCCCTTCCCCCTTAAGGAGATCCTGGAGGATGGCTACACCACCGGGACCCGGGCCGAAGTGAGGGAGCTGGAGGGGCGGCGGTTTTACGTGGACACCATGCGGCCGGCCGAGCGCCTCATCATCTGCGGGGCAGGCCTGGATGCGGTGCCCGTGGCTTCCCTGGCGGCCCGCAGCAACTTTCGCGTGACCATCCTCGATCCCCGGCCCGAATTCAACAGCCGGGCCCGCTTTCCCCAGTCGGACCATCTGGTGATGGAACCGGAAGAGGCTGATCCCAAGGCCCTCCAGGAAAGCTTTTGGCTCATCATGAATCACTTTCAGCGCCGGGACGAGGCGGCCCTGCGCCTCGCCCTTTCCGCCCGGCCCAAGTACGTGGGGGTTCTGGGCCCTCTCGCCCGCACCCTGGAGATGCTGGAGCACATCGGGGCCACCTTGGAGAGCGGCCCCATCCGGGCCCCTGTGGGCCTGGCCCTGGGGGCCGAGACCTTCGACGAGGTGGCGGTCTCCATCGTGGCGGAGCTCCTCATGGTGCGAAACGGCGCTTCGGGAAGGCCTCTTCACGGACAGCCGAAAATCCACGCTGTATAATATTTACCGTTCCTGGATGGTATTGACGGATTCTACCGATATTGTCCATACTGGACCTACCTGATCTTTCTTCCTCATTCCCGGCGTGTTCTAACGGGGCCCGTCCCCCTCTGCCCGGCCTCCGGACGCAAGACAGGAGGTGACGGCATGGACATTCAGTACCGGTATACCTTTCCCTACCCTCGGGAAGCCGTGTGGGAGGCGCTGCGGGAGGAAGATGTCCTGCGGCGGCGCCTGCCGGGATGCCGGCGGCTGGAGAAGGTGGGGGAGGGGAAGTATGCCGCCGACCTGGGGCTGCAGGTGGGGCCCATCAGCGGCCTTTTCACCGGAGAAGTGGAGCTGGCCGACGCCCATCCGCCGGAGGGCTATCGCCTCCTCCTGAAAGGCGAGGGAAAGCCCGGCACCCTGGAGGCCGACGCCCTCATCCGCCTGGAGGAAGCCGACGGCCAAACCCTCCTCACCTGCACAGCCCAGGCTCAAGTGACGGGGATCATGGCGTCGGTGGGCCAGCGGGCGATGGGGGGCATCGCCAACCTTCTCTTGGGCCAGTTCTTCAAAGGGGTGGAGGAGGAAATCCGGCAACGTCAGGGGTGAAGGGGGAAGGGATGTGCCCGGAACCAAGACCATCGAGGTGACGGTCAACGGCCAGATCCATCGGGCCGAGGTGGAACCCCGGCTCCTCCTGGTCCACTTTCTTCGGGATGTCCTGGGGCTGACGGGGACCCATATCGGCTGCGACACGAGCCAATGCGGCGTCTGTACGGTGCTGATGAACGGGCAGGCGGTGAAATCCTGTACGGTTCTGGCGGTGCAGGCGGATGGGGCGGAGATCACCACCGTCGAGGGCCTGGCCCAAAGCGGGCAGCTCCACCCCGTCCAGGAGGCCTTCTGGGAAAAGCACGGATTGCAGTGCGGCTTTTGCACGCCGGGGGCCATGATGCTGGCCATCGGCATCCTCCAGGAAAATCCCCGTCCGACGGAAGAAGAGATCCGCCACGGGTTAAACGGCATCATCTGCCGGTGCACCGGCTACCAGAACATCGTCCGGGCCGTTCAGCATGCCGCTGAACGGATGTCGGGCTGAGGGAGGGGACCCTATGGCGAAGGTTTTCGGAGCGGCCGTCAAACGGCGGGAGGATCCTCGCCTCATCACGGGCAAAGGCCGTTTTACCGACGACATCCAGCTGCCGGGCATGCTGTATGCCGCCATCCTCCGCAGCCCCCACGCCCATGCCCGGATCCGGAAGATCGACGTGGAGAAGGCTCGGAAGCTTCCCGGGGTGGTGGCCGTATTCACCGGGGCGGATCTGGAGGGGAAAGTCGGCCCCATCCCCACGGCCTGGCTCCCCCCGGGCTCCGACATCAAGACGCCTGCCCATCCGGCCCTGGCGAAAGAGAAAGTCCGCTACGTCGGCGACGGGGTGGCCATGGTGGTCGCCGAGAACCGCTACATCGCCCGGGATGCCCTGGACCTCATCGAGGTGGATTACGAGGTCCTCCCGGCCGTCACCGATGCGGAAAGGGCCATGCAGGAAGGGGCGCCCCTTCTCCATGACGATGTGCCGTCCAACGTGGCCTTCCACTGGCAGGCGGGGAACGATCCCACGCCCGCCTTTGAGGAGGCGGAGGTGGTCATCCGCCAGCGCTTCCGCCAGCAGCGCCTCATCCCCAACGCCATGGAAACCCGAGCGGCCGTGGCCCAGTACAACAGCGGGACCGGCGAGATGACCCTCTACATGACGTCCCAAAACCCCCACATCCACCGGGTGCTCCTCTCGGGGATCCTGGGGATCCCGGAACACAAGCTCCGGATCGTGGCGGTGGATGTGGGCGGGGGCTTTGGGTCCAAGATCGCCTGCTACCCCGATGAGGCGCTGGTGGCCTTTGCCGCGAGGGAATTGGGTCGTCCGGTGAAGTGGAGCGAGGATCGATCGGAAAACTTCAAGGCCACCACCCACGGGCGGGACGGCATCATCGAGGCGGAGCTGGCGGCCAAGAAGGACGGCACCCTCCTGGGCCTCAAGATCAAGCTGGTGGCCAACATGGGGGCCTATCTTTCGACGGCTGGGCCGGGGGTGCCCACCATCCTCTTCGGCCTCATCACTCCAGGGTGCTACACCATCCCCTATGTCCATGTGGACGTCTACGGCGTCCTCACCAACACCACCCCCGTGGACGCCTACCGGGGGGCGGGAAGGCCTGAAGCCACCTACACCATCGAGCGCCTGGTGGACCTTCTGGCCATGGAGCTGGGGATGGATCCTGTGGAGGTGAGGAAGAAGAACTTCATCCCCGCCGACGCCTTCCCCTACCCCACCCCCACGGGCTTGGAATACGACAGCGGAAACTACCTCGGGACTCTGGAAAAGGCCCTCAAAATCTTGGATTACGAAGGCTGGCGGAAGAAACAGGAGGAGTTCCGGAAAGAAGGCCGCTACATCGGCATCGGGTGGTCCACTTACGTGGAGATCTGCGGCCTGGGTCCCTCCCAGGTGGCAGGGGCGGTGGGGTTCCAAGGGGGCCTCTATGAAAGCGCCACCGTCCGCTTCCACCCCACGGGGAAGGTGACGGTCTTCACCGGCACTTCCCCCCACGGCCAGGGAGAGGAGACCACCTTCGCCCAGCTGGTGGCCGATCGCTTCGGCATCCCCGTGGAGGATGTGGAGGTGGTCCACGGCGACACCGATCGCATCCCCATGGGCTGGGGAACCTACGGTTCCCGGACGACCCCCGTGGGGGGAAGCGCCATCGCCGTGGCGGCCGACCGGGTCCTGGAAAAGGCCAAGAAGATCGCCGCTCATATGTTGGAAGTGGCGGAGGAGGACGTGGCCTTTGACGCGGGGATCTTCCAGGTGAAGGGTATGCCCGACAAGCAGGTGACGCTGCAGGATGTCGTCCTTCAAGCTTACCTCGCCTGGAACCTTCCCCCGGGGATGGAACCGGGGCTGGAAGCCCAGGCTTTCTACGATCCCGTCAACTTCACCTACCCCTTTGGCGCCCACGCCTGCGTCACGGAGGTGGATCCCGAAACGGGCGACGTGAAGATCCTCCGCTACGTGGCGGTGGATGACTGCGGACCCATCATCAACCCCATGATCGTGGAAGGGCAGGTCCACGGAGGCGTGGTGCAGGGCATCGGGCAGGCCCTTTGGGAAGAGGCGGTCTACGGTGAAAACGGCCAGCTCCTGACGGGCACCTTCCAGGATTACGCCATGCCTAAGGCGCGCTTCTTCCCCATGATCGAAACGGACCATACGGTGACCCCTTCGCCCCACAACCCCCTGGGGGTAAAGGGAGTGGGGGAGACGGGCACCATCGCCGCCACGCCCGCGGTGGTCAACGCGGTGGTGGATGCCCTGCGCCCCTTTGGCGTCCGGGACCTGGAGATGCCCCTCAAGCCGGAGAAGATCTGGAAGATCCTTTCGGGGAGGAAAGAGGCATGATCCCTGCAGCCTTTGACTACGAGCGGGCTACGTCGGTGGAGGAAGCCATCCGCCTCCTCCAGTCCCGCAAGGGGGAGGCCAAGATCCTGGCAGGGGGCCACAGCCTCTTGCCCCTCATGAAGTTGCGGTTAGCCACGCCGGCCTTCCTGGTGGACATCGGCGGGATTCAGGAGCTAAAGGGCATCCGCCGGGAAGGGGATGATCTTGGGGTGGGAGCCCTCACCACCCATTCGGAACTGGCAAAAGACCCCGTGGTGAGGGAGACCCTCCCCCTCCTTGCGGAGGCGGCGAGCCTCATCGGGGATCTCCAGGTGCGCAACCGGGGTACGGTGGGAGGGAATCTCGCCGGCGCCGATCCTGCCTCCGACCTCCCCGCCCTGGCCCTCGCTTTGGAGGCCCGGCTGGAGGTGCAGGGGCCCGATGGGGTGAGGGAAGTGGCGGCGGAGGATTTCATCCTGGGCCCCTTCCTCACTTCCCTGGCGGACGATGAGGTGGTGCGGAAAGTCCGCTTCCCCATCCCCCAAGGGTCCTGGAAAGGCGCCTACGTCAAATACGAGCATCCAGCCTCCGGCTATGCCGTGGTAGGGGTGGCGGCCGTCCTCTCCCTGGATGAAGGCGGTGCCATCCGGGAGGCGCGGGTGGCCATCACGGGAGCGGCCGACATGGCCTATCGGGCGAGAGGGGTGGAAGCGGCCCTGAAGGGTCGGAAGCCGGAGGAAGCCGTCCTGAGGGAGGCGGCGGAGAAGGCGGCGGAAGGGGCCAGCTTCTCCGGCGATCTCTTCGCCTCGGCCGATTACCGCCGCCACCTGGCGAAGGTCTATACTAAGAGGGCACTCCAAAAAGCCCTTGCCTGAGGTTTGCTGGACGAAAGAAGGGGTCGGCCCTGAGGAATCCCTTTGCCACCGTGGATCAGGTGGAAGAAGCCCTCCGCCGCCAGGGGTACGTGGCGGAGCGGTCCCTGGCGACGGCCATCTTCCTCACTCTGGCTCTGGAGCGCCCCCTCTTTTTAGAGGGAGAACCCGGGGTGGGAAAGACGGAAGTGGCCAAGGTCCTGGCCGGAGCCCTGGGCCGGCCCCTCATCCGTCTCCAGTGTTACGAAGGCATCGATCGGCAAAGCGCCCTTTACGAGTGGAACTTCCCCAAGCAGATGCTCCACATCCGCCTGGCGGAGGCCGCTCGCGGGGAAAAGGAGCGGGACGAAGGCTGGCGGAAGGAGCTGGAGGACGATCTCTTTTCTCCGAAGTTTCTCCTCCGCCGGCCTCTTTTGGCGGCCATCGACCCCGAAGGTTCGGCGCCGGTCCTCCTCATCGACGAAGTGGATCGCAGCGATGAGGAGTTTGAGGCTTTTCTCCTGGAACTTCTTTCGGAATTTCAGGTGACCATTCCGGAGATGGGGACGGTGAGGGCGAAAGAAAAGCCCGTGGTGATCCTCACCTCCAACCGCACCCGGGAGGTCCACGATGCCCTCAAGCGGCGCTGCCTCTACCATTGGATTGATTATCCCAGCTTTGCCAAGGAGCTGGAGATCGTCCTCACCAAGGTGCCCGAGATCCCGCAGGAGCTGGCGGCCCGCATCTGCCGGTTCAGCCAGCGCCTGCGGGAGGAGCCCCTCTTGAAAAAGCCGGGGGTGGCGGAGACCCTCCATTGGGCCGAGGCCCTTTTGGCCCTCGGGGTTCGCCGCCTAGAACCCCAGGTGGTGGAGGAGACCCTGGGCTGCCTTTTGAAATACCGGGATGACCTGGAAGCCCTCACGGCGCCCCACGAGGGGCAGCCTTCCTACCGGCGCATCCTGGAGGAGATCGAGGCGGTCCCCCTATGAGCGGAAGGCTCCAGCCGGATCCCCGCCGCCTCACGTCCAATCTCCTGGCCTTTATGAGAGGCCTCCGGCGCATGGGTTTCCGGGTGGGGGGGACCGACATCGCCCTCGCCCTGGAGGCCCTGACCTTCCTCCCTCTGGAAGACGAGGAGGCCGTTCGGGATGGCCTGCGGGCGGTCCTCGCCCGGGATCCTCTCCAGATGCGCCTCTTCGACCTGGCCTGGCGCCAGTACGGTTACCTCTTGGTGGGGGTGCGGGACCCCCGCCTGGCCTCCCAAACCCTCCTCGCCAGCACCGCCCGCCTCCGGGCGCGGTGGAAAGAGAAACCGCAGGTGGTGTGGCTGGGCGGGGAAAGGGAGGACGGGAGCGTCCGCGAAGGCCGCCTGACGGTGAGGGGCGGGCGGAGCGCCGCTGAAATCTTCAAGGGAGGGGGATGGGCACCCCTCACGCCTGATGAAAGGGAGGAGATGGAACGCCTTTCCCTGGGCCCCCTCTGGAGGCCGGGCCGGCGCCGCAAAGCCGGCCGCAAGGGAGAGGAGTGGGACCCTTCCGCCACCTGGCGCCGGGCGCTCCGGCAGGGGGAGAGCTGGGAGCTCATGCGGAGGCGGAAGGTGCGACGAAAAGAGCGCACCGTGTGGATCTTGGATGTGAGCGGATCCATGGAACCCTATAGCCGCATGGTCCTTCGGTTTCTCCACACCCTCCTCCGAAAGGGTATTCCCCTGGAGGCCTTTGTCATCAGCACCCGGGTCACCCGCATCACCCCGGCCCTCCAAGGCCGGGATGCCGACCATGCCCTGGCGGAGGCCGTCCGGGCAGCTCCCGACTGGTCGGGGGGAACCCGGCTGGCCCGGGGCCTGAAATCCCTGGAGGCGACGGGGCGCCGCTTCCTCAAGGGAGCGGGGATCATGCTGGTCACCGACGGCCTCGAGGGGGAGGATCCCACGGGCCTGGACGAGGGCGTGAAGCGCCTGCGGCGCTGGGCCCGTTGGCTGGTCTGGTTGAACCCGGCGGCATCCTACCCCGGGTACCGTCCCTTGGCCCGGGGAGCTTCCATCCTCCAAGAGGTCGCCCATGCCGCCTGGCCCGGCCGCACATGGGAGGATCTGGAGGAGGCCTGGCGGCGCCTTCGGTCCCTCCGCCCCACCTTCTAACCCGAATTGTGGTGCCTCGCCCGTTCTGCTATCATACGTTGATGCATGTTGCCAGCAGGAGCTGAGGAGGCCATCATGTACGCCATCATCGAGACGGGTGGAAAGCAGTACCGGGTGTCGCCGGGAGATGTGGTGGAAGTGGAAAAGCTTCCCCAGGAAGAGGGGGCGCCGGTCACCTTCGATCGGGTCCTCCTGGTGGCCGACGGGGAGAAGGTGCAGGTGGGGAACCCCTTCCTCCCGGGTGTGACGGTGAAGGGCACCCTTCTTGGGCAGATCAAAGGTAAGAAGATCATCGTCTTTAAGTACCGGGCCAAGACCAACTACCGCCGCAAAAAGGGCCATCGCCAGCGCCTGAGCCGGGTGCGGATCGAGAGCATCGAGGGATAAGGTGATCCGCGTCCTCATTGAGCGGGATGAGGTGGGCCGGGTGGCCCGGATGACGGTTGAGGGCCATGCGGGTATGGCCCCAAAGGGAGCGGATGTGGTCTGCGCCGCTGCGTCGGCCATCGCCCAGACGGCCGTGCTGGGGGTGGAGGGCCAGGGGATTCCGGCGCAGGTGGAAAAGCGCGAGGGGTTTCTCCGGCTGGAGGTCAGCTATCCCCCGGGAGGCCGAAGCGTGGGGGCGGCGGCCATCCTGGAGGCGGCAGCCACGGGCCTGAAGGTTTTGTCGGAAGAAAACCCCAAGCACGTGCGCTATGGTGAGAAAGAGAAAGGGTGAAGGTCATGAAACGCCTGGAACTGCAGCTTTTCGCCACTAAGAAGGGCGGCGGGAGCACCAAGAACGGCCGGGACAGCCGGTCGAAGCGCCTTGGGGTCAAGCGGTTCGACGGGCAATATGTGGAGCCTGGCACCATCATCGTTCGGCAGCGGGGCACCCGGATCTATCCCGGGCGCAACGTAAAACGGGGGGGCGACGACACCCTTTTTGCCACCGTGGCGGGGATCGTCCGGTTCGATACCCGCAACCGGTCCCGCAAGCGGGTGCACGTGGAGCCCCTCACCAGTGCCGAACATGCGATGGACTGACCGGGATCTCAATGACTTGGTGAGCGTTTGGGCCCACGACCTGCGAAATGCGTTGCAAGCCGTCGAAGGATGGATCCAGATGGGGCAGACGCGAGAAGCCCTTAGGATCCTGGATGAACTCAAGACCCAATATCTGGAGATGATGGAAATCTCCCGCCATCTGCCCGTCCCGGAAGCGGCGTCCATCCTCATGGCGCAGGTGGCGGCCAAGCGCCAGGGCGTGACCCTGAAGGTGGACACCGGCTCCCTGGAGCGCGGGCGGGGAGCCGGTTCCCTTTTGGGAAGCGCCTACCTGGGGCAAGATGCCTTTTACGAGTGGCTCTTGCAGGTGGTGGAAGGGGTGGCGGGGGTGAGCCCTGAGGTGACCCTCACCTTGGAAGAGGGAGATTGGGTGGCCCGCATCGAGGGTCAGCCCCGCCGCTACCGCTTCCGGTACGGCTCCCGCGGTTTGGGCACGCGGGTGGCGGAAACCCCTTTTTGGGAGAAAGGAGAGGAAGACGAAGGGTGTTCATCGATGTGGTGACGGTGATTGCCCGGGCCGGTGACGGCGGCCGGGGAGCCGTCTCCTTCCGCCGCGAGAAGTACGTCCCCCGTGGAGGCCCCGACGGCGGCGACGGGGGCCGGGGGGGTCACGTCTACCTGGAAGTCGACCCCTCCCTCAACACCCTCGCTTCCTTCCGGCGCCGCCGTCACCTTATGGCGGGGCGGGGCGGCCACGGGCAGGGGTCCCGGAAAAAGGGAGCCGACGGAGAAGACCTGGTGGTGCCGGTGCCGCCCGGCACCTGGGTGTGGGATGCCGACACCGGGGAACTCCTGGCGGATCTCAAGGAACCCGGCCAGCGGCTCTTGGTAGCCCGGGGCGGCCGGGGCGGCCGGGGCAACGCCCGCTTTGTCACCAGCACCCGGCGAGCACCCCGCTTTGCCGAACTGGGAGAGCCGGGGGAAGAGCGGCGCCTTCGCCTGGAGCTGAAGCTCCTGGCCGATGTGGGCTTGGTGGGCCTCCCCAATGCCGGGAAATCCACCCTCTTGCGGGCCATGACCGCCGCCCGGCCCGAAGTGGCCAGCTATCCCTTCACCACCCTCTCGCCCCATTTGGGAGTGGTGGAGCGGGAAGACGGGCGGCGGTACACCATGGCGGATATCCCGGGGCTCATCGAAGGGGCCCACCAGGGGAAAGGCCTGGGCCATCAGTTTCTGCGCCATGTGGAGCGGTGCCGCATCCTCCTGCACCTGGTGGATGCCGCACCCCTGGAAGGCGATCCGGTGGATCATTTTGTCACCATCGAAAAGGAGCTGGAGCTCTACAGCGCGAAATTAGCCGAAAAGCCCCGCTGGTTGGTGGCCACCAAGATGGACCTTCCGGGGGCCCGGGAAGGGGCAACGAAGCTGGAGGCTAAAGCTCGGGAAAGGGGCATGCCCTTTTTCGCCGTCTCCGCCGAGACCGGAGAAGGCCTGCCGGCCCTGAGGGATGCCCTGGGAGACGCCCTGGAACAGCTTCCCGCACCGGCGGAGGAGGAGGCCCCTCCGGCGGTGATCCGCCTCAGGCCCGATCCGCGGATCATCTGGGTGGAGCGGGAAGGCGACGCCTGGCGGGTGCGGGGCGAATGGATCGAAAGGGCGGCGGTGATGACCGACTTGGAGAATCCGGAAGCGGTGGCGTATCTGCAGAGGCGCCTTGAGCGCCGGAAGGTGGAGCAGCATCTCAGGCGGGCGGGCGCCCGCAACGGGGATAAGGTGCGCATCGGGCCGTGGGAGTTCATCCTCGAATGAAGCGCATCGGCCTCATGGGGGGTACCTTCGATCCCATCCACGTGGGGCACCTGGTGGCGGCCGATGCCGCCCGCCACGCCCTGGACCTGGAGACCGTCTTCTTCATCCCGTCCAACATCCCGCCTCATAAAAGGGAAGCACCGGAAGCCACGCCGGAGCAGCGGTTTGAGATGGTCCTCCTGGCGACTCTGGATCACCCTCAGTTTGAAGCCAGCCGGGTGGAGGTGGATCGGCCGGGGCCCTCCTTCACCATCGATACCCTCCGCGAGTTCCGCCAGATGTTCCCCGAAGCGGAGCTCTGGTTCATCACAGGCGCCGACGCCCTCTTGGAGATCCTCACGTGGAAAGATGCCCGGGAACTCCTCACCCTGGCATCTTTTGTGGGGGCCACCCGCCCCGGATATCCCTTGGAAAAGCTTTCCCAGGTGAAGGAGGGCCTAGGCCGCCTGGCCGATAGCCGCATCAAGGTGCTGGAGGTGCCTGCCCTCGCCATCTCCTCCCGGGATCTACGAAAGCGGGTGCGGGAAGGCCGCCCCATCCGCTACATGGTGCGGCGGCTGGTGGAGCGGTACATTTACAAGATGGGGCTTTACGGCGGGAGGCCCGAAGGGCTTGAGTCATGAGGAACGCCGTCAGGCCATCATCCGCTACCTCGAGGAGCACCTGAGTCCGGCCCGCTACCGCCATTCCCTGGAAGTGGGTCGCCTGGCCCGGGAACTGGCCCGGCGCTTTGGCGTCCAAGAAGAGGGCGCGGAACTTGCCGGTTTGTGGCACGATGCAGCCAAGGAGGTGCCCATGGCGGAGCAGCAAGCCTGGGCCAGGAAAGCCGGCCTTGATGCCGACATCATACGGTATGCCCCGCAGGTGCTCCACGGGCCCCTGGCAGCAGAGCGGTGGAAAGAGCTTTTCGGGGAGCTTCCTGGCGATGAGGCCATCCTGGAGGCGGTGGCTACCCATACCACGGGAGCGGCGGGGATGGGGAAGGTGGCCCTGACGGTGTTTGTGGCGGATTTTCTCGAAGAAGGTCACGGCACCGGGGCAAGCCCCGAAGCTCAGGAGGCAGCCCAGGCAAAAACCCTTGAAGAAGCAGGGTTTTTTGTGGCCAAAGCCAAGCTCGCCCACCTGGCCGCCCATGGGCGCTGGATCGCCCCGGACCTTCTTTTTTGCTACAACTATCTCTGGTCCCGGGCTAGGGGAGAGGAGTGACCTTTTTGTCGGGAAGGAGAAGGCGCCGGTTGAAGCCGCGGTCCCGCTTCTGGTGGGCCTTGGGAGGTACCGGTGCCCTTCTGGTGGGTCTGGCGGTGGCCCTGGTCCTCTGGGTCATGGGGGCGGTGACGGAGCCCCTTCCCGCCGGAGCTGATCGCGGCGATCCGCAGGCTCTGGGCGATCCCGACCAGCGGATCTCCGTCCTCATCCTGGGGTATGACGTGGAGCTGTCGCCCACGGGGAGGCGTCTCATCGGGCGTTCGGACACCATCATGGTGGCCACCTTCGATCCCCTTTTGAAGCGGGTAGAGGTTCTCTCCGTCCCGAGGGACACCCGTACCGAGATCCCCGGCAGGGGCCAGGACAAGATCAATGCCGCCACGGCCTATGGGGGAGCCAGCCTGGGGGTGGCCACCTTGAGCCAGTTCCTGGGCGTTCCCTTTCAGCATTATGTCCTTGTGAGCGTGGAGGGCTTCGCCGATTTGGTGGACATGATCGGGGGCATCGACGTGTACGTGCCCTACGATATGAACTACGACGATCCCGCCCAGGACCTTTCCATCCACATCAAGAAGGGGTTTCAGCACCTCAACGGCTATCAGGCCATGGGGTTTGTCCGGGAGCGGTACGGGGATCCGGAAGGCGATTTCGGGCGGGTCAAGCGCCAGCAGGCCTTTTTGAAGGCGGTGGCGGAAAAGATGGTCCAGCCGAGCAACTGGAAGAATGTGCCCCAGCTGGTGAAGGAGGCCCTCAAGCACGTCCGGACCAACCTCACCGTTGATGAGATCCTCACCCTGGCCTCCATCGCGTACGACGCAGGCCCTGACGGCCTGGTGACCGATACCCTTCCTACCACCGACCTTTGGCTGAAGGGGGTTTCCTACCAGAAGGCCGATCCGAAGACGGTGGCCCTCTACGTCAACCGGTACGTGAGGGGCATCGACCCGGAGGAAAACAGCCGGATCCGAGTGAGGATCCTTTACCCCGAGGGGCAGGAGAAGGTGGCGGCTTCTCTGGCTGAAGCCCTCCAGACTCTGGGTTATCCCGTGGTGGATGTTTCCCCGGCCCACGGCGACTACAAACGGCCTACGGCGGTCTTTGCCCAAAGGGATAAGGTGGTGGCGGGACGGGTGATGGTGAGGACCCTCCGCTACGTATGGGAGGAGCTCAGTTCCCCATATGATGCCTCCTACCTGGATCGCCCCGACCACGATGTGAAGGGGCCCGATGGCCAAATCCTCCCCTGGGATGTGGCCCTTTGGGTCGGCCCGGAGCTGACGGCCGACGATGTCGAGAAGGTTTTCACCTTGCAGCCGGTGGTCAACCGTCGATAAAAGAGGGGGATGTTTTGGTCGCTAAGGATTCCGCCAACGTGATGCGGTTCATCGCCCGGGTAGCTGACGAGAAGAAAGGCCAGCATATCGTGGCGTTGAACGTCTCGGAGCTCACCCCCATCACCGACTACCATCTCATCATCAGCGTTGGCAACAGCATTCAAGCCCGGGCCCTCGCCGATGCCATCCTGGAGGCCACCCAAGAGGAGGGGATCCGCCTCCTGCAGATGGAAGGCTATGAGCAAGGGCGCTGGATCCTCCTGGACTACGGAGACGTGCTGGTGCACATCTTCCTCGAAGAGGTGCGGGCGTATTACGATCTGGAGCGGCTCTGGGGAGATGCCCCCCGGGAAGCCATCTTGCCCTAGAAAGGGTTTCTGTTCTATAATGAGCCTCGCGCAGATTTGTGTGGGGGTATAGCTCAGCTGGGAGAGCGCGTGAATGGCATTCACGAGGCCAGGGGTTCGAATCCCCTTACCTCCACCAAAATTTCTCCTCACGGGAGCCTCGCCCTTGCGGCGGGGCTTTTTGGTCCTTCTACCGGTCGGCGAGGCCCTCTTCCACCGGATGGGGGCGGCCCTGATCCCTCCAAAAGACGCTTTTCCTGCGGGAGGTACAGCTGCCACCGTTCAATCGAAGGTTCGGATGCTCCCCACCTCCGAGGACCAAGGCTGACGGCCCCCTACGCCCGGTTTCGACACGAGGGCCGCTTCGGAAAAGGGTCTTGAATCCATGAAGATGGCGGCCATTTTCCCGGGCGTGGCGGGCGGCATCGGCCGCCACTAGGTGCCCCACGTGGATGGGATCGAAGGTACCCCCCAGTCTTGGCGCAGCTTTAACGATCCAGGTAGAGGGTGTCGAAGCGGGTCACGGAGGGGCTGTGGACGTAGCCTTTGAGGCGGGTGCTGACGGCCGCCACCTTCACCTCATCGTACAGGGGGATGAACCACGCCAGCTCCTGCACCCGCAAAAGCACCTTTTCGTAAATTTCTTTTCGCCGGGCGGGATCGGAAGTCTGAAGGGCTTCTTTCAGCCAGGCATCCACCAGGGGATCGGAGTAGTCGGAGTAGTTGAGGCGGCCGCCGGTTTCCACCAGGGGATTTAGGAAGAGGGCCGGTTCCGGGCTTTCCTGGTCGGTCCCGATGAGGACCAAGTCGAAACGGCGGGCCCGGTATTCCTCCAGAAAGGTGGGCCACTCCAATACCTTCAGGTTGACTTGAAAGCCCACCTCCTCCAGGGACTTTTTCACCGCTTCCGCGATCTCCTTGTCGGCCAGGTACCGACCGCTGGGGGCAAGGAAGGTGATGGAAAGGAGCTGGCCGTCCTTTTCCCGTATGCCCTGGGAGTTTAGGGTCCACCCGGCTTCCTCCAGGAGCTCCATGGCTTTTGGAGGATCGTAGGCATATGGGGAGAGATGCTCCGGATAAGCCCAGGAGCTCCTGGGGAGGATGGCTGCCGGGTTATAGCTCCCCAGCTCCCCTACCAGGCTCTCCACGATGGCCTTTCCCGGAACGGCATAGTTCATGGCCTGGCGGAGGCGGATGTCGGAGAGGGGCTCTTTCGTCCCGTGGAGGCGGAGGTACCGGGTGCGGTAGGCTGGAGTGAGGAACACCTGGATGTGGGGGTTGGCCTGCAAGCGGTGGATGTCCTCCGGGTGGACCCTGGTGGCCATGTGGATGCCCCCTGTTTCCAGCTCGATGACCTGGGTGTTGGCATCGGGGATGGGGCGGAAGATCAGGGTGTCCAATCGGGCTTTTTGGCCCCAATAATGGGGGTTCTTTTTGAGGACGATCTGCTGCCCCGGGACCCACTCGGCAAAGATGAAGGGGCCTGTCCCCACCGGGTGGAGGGCGGCATCTTTCGCGCCCAGGGTTTCGAAGTTTTGCCGCGAGGTGATGAGACCTGCGTTGGAGAGGAGGATCAGCTCCAGGAAGGCGGCGTTGGGGGATTTCAGGTGGAACACCACCTGGTCCTCTGCCGGCACCTCCACCCCTTCCAGGACATCCTGCCATTGCTTCCGGAACCGGATGGGCGCGTCGGGATCGAAGAGGACCCGATGGAATTGCCATTTGACCCCATCTCCATCGAAATCGCTCCCGTCGTGAAACTTCACCCCCCTGCGAAGCTGAAAGGTCCACGTGAGGCCATCGGGGGATACCGTCCAGCTCTCCGCCAGCGCGGGAAGGATTTCGCCCGTCTCCTCCCGCCGGACTAAACTCTCGAAAATAGCGCTTTCCACCGTGAGGGAGGGTGCATCCTGGGTGTCGAGGGGGTCCAAGGTCGTGATATCCTGCGGTAGGGCGACGGTGACCTCCTGAGGAATCGCCTCTGGGGCTGGGCCGTTGCAGGCCGAGAGGAGAACCAGGAAGGGCAAGAGAAACAGCCATCGCCAGGCCACCGGAAGGCTCCTTTCCCTTGAGAGCTGGCTTTAAGAGGAACTTATCCGCTGAACGAAAGGTCAAGGAGGGCCCATCGGGACCCTTCCCGCCGGGCCAAAGGTTCCCTTCTGCTTCCGCCCTATGGACCCTTTCCTGCGGCCAGACGGCCGACAGTTGTTAGCCGAAGAACCGTCAGAACCAGGACCTTTGCCGCATGACCTCCCTTGGGGGGCATGGTAGATTGCACATGCCTAGATCTTTCCAAAAGGAGGTGAACCATGCGGTCCCCCAGGGCGCAGCTCGTCCTCCAGTCCTTGGGATTTATCAGCGGGTTTATCATCTGGGTGCTGCTGGCGGCCCTTTTGCCTTTCATCAAGGAAGACATCCCTCTGACTGCCGCTCAGGCTACCTGGGTGGCGGCCATCCCCGTCATCCTGGGCTCGGTGATGCGAATCCCTTTAGGCTACCTCACCAGCCTTTACGGGGCTCGGCTGGTCTTCATGGGATCTTTTCTCTTCAGTGTCCTCCCCATCTGGATCTTGGCCCGGGCGGGGAGTTTTTTCGACCTGGTTGTAGGAGGTTTTTTCCTCGGGGTGGCGGGAGCCGTTTTCGCCATCGGCGTCACCTCTCTTCCCCGGTATTTTCCGCCCTCTCAGCAGGGGCTGGCCAACGGTATCTACGGGATGGGCAACGTGGGGACGGCCATCACCACCTTCTTCGCCCCGATGCTGGCCGTCCACTGGGGCTGGCGCACCACCATCCTCAGCACCCTTAGCCTGGTGGCCCTGATGGTCCTGGCCTTCATCTTCCTGGGAGATGCCAGAGAGGCGCGGAGCCCCATGTCCCTGGCGGAGGGCTTTAAGGCCCTTTATCGGCGGGCCCTCCTCTGGCTCTACAGCCTGTTCTACTTCGTCACCTTCGGTTCCTTCGTTGCCTTCACTGTCTACCTCACCAACTTCCTGGTGGGGGAGTACGGCCTCGACAAAGTGGATGCCGGCTGGCGTACCGCCGGGTTTATCGCCCTTGCCACCCTGGCCCGTCCCATCGGCGGGTGGCTCTCCGATCTCAGGAACCCCTACGTGGTTCTGTCCTTTTCTTTTGGTGGTTTGGCCCTGGCAGGCGTCCTTCTCTCCTTCGCCCAGGAGATCATCCTCTTTTCAGCGGGTGCCCTTCTGGTGGCGGCAGCGGCGGGCCTCGGGAACGGTGCCGTCTTTAAGCTGGTTCCCCACTCCTTTAAGGGGCCCTACTTGGGGCTGGTGAATGGGGTCGTCGGAATGTTCGGGGGGCTAGGCGGCTTTTTCCCTCCCCTCGTTCTGACCTACGTAAAGCTTCTGACGGGTCAGTACGCTATCGGCTTCATGGCCCTCTCGGTCTTCGCCGTGGCAAACTTTGTCCTGACCCTGTGGCTTTGGTTCGGCACCCGGGCCCTCGTGGAGGAGGAAAAGGTCACCTGAAGGGCCAAGAAGACGAAAAAGGTCCACACGTTTCGACAGCCCAGGTCGGAGGTGATGATGGTGGCGGAGTCAGAAGTCATGAAGCGTCTTACCCGTTCCCTCGCTTACTTCCGACGGGGTGAGCGGTATGGCGGAGGCTGGCAAGAGCTCAACCCCAGGGATCGGGAATGGGAGGACACCTATCGGCAGCGCTGGGCCCACGACCGGGTCGTGCGCACCACCCACGGCGTCAACTGCACGGGATCCTGCAGCTGGATGGTCCACGTCAAGGGAGGGATCGTCACCTTTGAGACCCAGGCGGTGGATTATCCCTCCAATGGCCCCGATGCACCGGAATACGAGCCCAGGGGGTGCCCCCGGGGGGCCAGCTTCTCCTGGTACATCTACAGCCCCCTGCGGGTGAAGCATCCGTACATCCGTCGCGCTCTGCTGGAACCTTGGCGGGAGTTGCGGGAGAAAGGGCTGGACCCCGTGGAGGCGTTTGCGGCCCTCATGGCCGACGAAGAAAGGGTTCGCCGGTACAAGGGGGCCCGGGGAAAAGGAGGGTTTGTCCGGGCCAGCTGGGAGGAAGCCGAAGAGCTGGTGGCGGCGGCCACCGTGTATACCATCAAAACCTATGGGCCCGACCGTCTGGCGGGCTTTACCCCCATCCCCGCCATGTCCATGGTGAGCTATGCCGCCGGCAGCCGCTTGCTCACCCTCCTGGGCGGCGTCATGGTGAGCTTTTATGACTGGTACTGCGACCTCCCGACGGCATCGCCGGAGATCTGGGGCGAGCAGACGGACGTGCCGGAAAGCGCCGATTGGTACAACAGCGGATACATCCTGGTGTGGGGGACCAATCCCCCCATGACCCGCACGCCCGATGCTCACTTCCTGGCAGAAGCCCGTTACCGAGGAGCCCGGGTGGTGAGCATCAGCCCCGACTATGCCGAGAGCACCAAGTTTGCCGATGAATGGCTTCCCGTCGCTCCCGGACAAGACGGCGCGTTGGCCATGGCCATGACCCATGTAGTCCTGAAGGAATACTACGGCGACGAGATCGAGCCTCAGTTTGCCCAGTACGTCAAGCAGTACACCGACCTTCCCTTCCTGGTGATCATGAGAAAGGTGGACGACGGCCGTTATGCGCCCCACCGCTTTCTCCGGGCCAGCGATCTGGGCATCGACACGGAACATGCCCAATGGAAGCTGGCGGTCCACAACCGCCTGACAGATCGCCTGGCCATTCCCAAGGGTAGCTTGGGGTACCGCTGGGGCGAGCAAGGCCGCTGGAGCCTGGAGTTGGAGGACGGGGAAACGGGGGAGCCCATCGATCCGACCCTCACCTTTCTCCATCACCCGGAAAAGCGGGTGATCCCCGCCCTCTTTCCCATCTTCGAATCTGAGGGCTCGTACACAGTGGAGCGGGGGATCCCGGCTATCCCGGTGGAGGCAGGGGAGGAAACCCTCCTCGTGACCACCGTCCTGGACCTCATGCTGGCCAATGCGGGAGTCTCCCGGGGCCTTCCTGGAGATTATCCGAAGGACTACGACGATCCCAAACCTTACACCCCGGGATGGCAGGAAGCCATAACAGGGGTGAAGCGGGAACAGGTCATCTCGGTCGCCCGGGGTTTTGCCGAAAATGCCCTCAGGACCGGCGGCCGCTCCATGATCCTGATGGGACCGGGGGTCAATCACTGGTTCCACCAGGATGCCGCCTACCGGGCTATGCTGAACTTGGTGCTCCTTTGCGGGTGCCAGGGGAAGAACGGCGGCGGTTGGGCCCATTACGTGGGGCAGGAGAAGGTGCGGCCTTTGGAAGGCTGGCAGACGGTGGCCTTCGCCCGGGATTGGGGGATCCCGCCCCGGTTGCAGAACGGCACCTCCTTCTGGTACTTTGCCACCGGCCAATATCGCTACGAAGAGACCCCTGTCGACCTTTTGACTTCGCCCCTCGCCTCATCGGACGTCCCAAAGACGGTGGCCGATTTCAACATCATCGCGGCCCGTCTGGGATGGCTCCCCAGCTATCCCCAGTGGAACGCCAATCCCCTCGACCTGGCGGAAGGGGAGGAGCCCGTCCAGAACCTTTTGCAAAAGATCCGGGAAGGGGAGCTCAAGTTCGCCATCGAAGATCCCGACCATCCCGCCAACTTCACCCGCATCCTCTTCGTGTGGAGGGCCAATCCCCTGACCTCCAGCGGTAAGGGGCAGGAGTATTTCCTCCGCCATCTTCTCGGGACAGGGTCGGGGGTCCTAGCAGAAGAAGAAGCCACCCTTCGTCCCCAAGAGATGGTCTGGCGCGAAAAAGCCGCCCAAGGAAAGCTGGATCTTCTGGTGACCTTGGACTTCCGCATGTCGGGCACCGCCCTCTACTCTGACGTGGTCCTTCCCGCCGCCACCTGGTACGAAAAGGACGATCTCAGCACCACCGACCTCCACCCTTTCATCCACCCCTTCAACCCTGCCGTGGCTCCCCCTTGGGAAGCCCGGAGCGACTGGGACATCTTCAAGGCCCTGGCCCGCAAAATCTCCGAGCTGGGAAAGGTCCACCTCGGGGTCCGCAAGGATCTGGTGGCCACTCCCCTCGCCCATGACACCCCCCAGGAGATGGCCCAGCCTCTGGGAACAGTCAGAGATTGGAAGAAGGGGGAGGGAGAACCTGTGCCGGGGAAGACCTTTCCCCAGCTCACCGTGGTGGAGCGGGACTACGGGGCCATCTACCACCGGTTTGTGGCGCTGGGGCCCCGGGTGAAGGACGAGCGCGGAGTGGGGGCCAAAGGGGTGGCCTGGTCGGCGGAAGAGGAATACCGCTACCTGCAGCGGCTCCTCGGGACCCATGAGGAAGGCCCCGTGGCGGGGGCGCCCCGCTTGGAGCACGGCCGCCAAGCGGCAGAGGCCATCCTCACCCTGTCGAGCGCCACCAACGGCAAAGTGGCCGTCCGCGGATGGAGGGTCCTGGAGCGAAGGACGGGAAGGCCCCTGGCGGACCTGGCGGAAGGCCGGGCCCATGAACATTTCAACATGGCGGACCTCACGGCCCAGCCCCGGAAGACCATCACTGCGCCGGTCTGGAGCGGCATCGAAGAAGCAGAGCGGCGGTATACCGCGTTTGCCGTGAACGTGGAGCGCCTGGTTCCCTGGAGGACCCTCTCGGGCCGCCAGCACTTCTACCTGGACCACCAGTGGTTCCTCGATTTCGGCGAGCATCTACCGGTGTACCGGCCGCCCCTCCCCCTGAAGGTTTTCCAGACGGAGGGGGAAAGGGCCAAAGTCGGAGATGGCCAGCCGTCCCTGGTCCTCCGGTACCTCACTCCCCACGGGAAGTGGAACATCCACAGCACCTACTACGACAACGAACGGATGTTGACCCTCTTCCGAGGCGGGCCCAACGTGTGGCTCAGCGTGGAGGACGCCGAGGCCCTTGGGGTCAAGGACAATGACTGGCTGGAGCTCATCAGCCGGAACGGCGTCTTCATGGCCCGGGCGGTGGTAAGCCACCGGCTGCCCAAAGGTGTCTGTTACTCGTACCACGTCCAGGATCGGACGGTGCACGTGCCCGTTAGCCCCATCACCAAGGAGCGGTCCGGAGGCCACAACAGTGTCACCAAGATCCACATGAAGCCGACTCACATGGTAGGGGGATACGCCCAGCTTAGCTACGCCTTTAACTATTGGGGGCCGGTAGGCACCCAGCGGGATGAAGTGGTCATGGTGCGGAAGGCCGCGCAGAAAGGAGGGGTGTGGTGATGAAGGTAAAAGTCAACGTGGCCATGGTCATGAACCTGGATAAATGCATCGGGTGCCACACCTGCAGCGTTACCTGCAAGAACACCTGGACCAACCGTCCGGGAGCCGAATACATCTGGTTTAACAATGTGGAGACCAAGCCGGGCATCGGGTATCCCAAGGAGTGGGAGAACCAGGAGAAGTGGCGCGGGGGGTGGGAACTGAGAAACGGCCGCCTGCAGCTGAAGGGCGGTTCTCGGATCTCCCGCCTGGCCAAGATCTTCTTCAACCCCGACCTCCCCACCATCGACGACTATTACGAGCCTTCCCAATACGACTACGACCGCCTCATCTCCGCCCCGGAAGGCAGCGTGCAGCCTGTGGCCCAGGCCCGCTCGGCCCTCACCGGTGAGCCCAGGGATCCCCAATGGGGGCCCAACTGGGAAGACGATCTCGCGGGAGTCCACGTCACCGGCCACCGCGATCCGAACATCCGGGCCATGGAAGAGGAGATCCGCTTCGAATACGAAAAGGCTTTCATGTTCTACCTCCCGCGGATCTGTGAACACTGCCTGAACCCTGCCTGCGTGGCCGCCTGCCCGTCGGGCGCCATGTACAAAAGGGACGAGGACGGGATCGTCCTGGTGGATCAGGAGGCTTGCAGGGCGTGGAGGTTTTGCGTCAGCAGTTGCCCGTATAAGAAGGTCTATTTCAACTGGCAGACCCAAAAGGCGGAGAAGTGCACCTTTTGCTACCCCCGTATCGAGGCGGGACTTCCCACCGTCTGCTCCGAGACGTGCGTAGGCCGCATCCGCTACATCGGCGTCATCCTCTATGATGCCGACCGGGTCCACGAAGCCGCCTCGGTGGAAGACCCCAAGGACCTTCTCCGCGCCCAGCTGGGAATCTTCCTTGACCCCCATGACCCGGAGGTCATCCGCCAGGCCCTCGCCGACGGCGTCCCTGAGAATGTCATCGAAGCGGCCCAGCGTTCCCCCATCTGGAAGCTGGCGGTGGAGTGGCAGGTGGCCTTGCCCCTTCATCCCGAGTACCGGACCCTCCCCATGGTGTGGTACGTGCCGCCCCTTTCGCCCCTGTCCTCCCGCCTGGGGGAGAGCTCAGAGGTGAAGGACCCCGAGGCCTTCTTCCCGGCGGTGGAACAGATGCGGATCCCCATTCAGTATCTGGCCAGCCTCCTTTCGGCCGGGGATGAGGACGTCATCCGGAGGGTGCTCTCCAAGCTCTGGGCCATGCGGGTCTTCATGCGCTCCGTAGAGCTGGAGGATCACCCCCGCCACGACATCCTTCAGCGGGTGAACATGACGGAAGAAGAAGCCCGCGCCATGTACCGCCTCCTGGCCATCGCTAAGTACGAGGAGCGTTACGTTATTCCTCCCACCCACCGGGAACAGGCGGAGAACGTCTTCGGCCTTCAGGGGGTCTACGGCCTCGATTTCGCCGGCAGCGGAGCCGCCTGCCAGGGATGTGGCCTGGGAGGCGGGCCCCTCCAGCTCGAGAGGTGGCGGAAGCCATGACGCTCCCGCAACCGGAACGGGCCCTCTGCCTCATCTTGGCGCGCCTTCTGGAGTATCCGGGGCCCCAGTGGCCCGAGACCGTCTCATCCTGCGAGGAGGCCCTGGTAGAACTGGGAGGAGGGCGGGCCCTCCGAAAAGAGGTAGCCCTCATCCAGGGTTTTCTTCAAAGGGTGCCTCAGCGGACGCTGGGGGAGTGGCAGGAGCTTTACGTGGAGACCTTCGACTTCGGCCGAAAGGTGTCCCTTTACTGGACGGCCATCCTCTTCGGGGAAGAGCGGGACCGCACCCGCCATCCCCAAAGGGGTTACGCCCTCTGGCAGCTGCAAGAGATCTACCGGCGCTACGGCTATGACCTTCTGGAAGGGGAACTCCCCGATTACCTGCCGGCCCTATTGGAGTTCGTGTCGCAGGTGGGGATTCCCCCTGAGCTTTCCCGCTATATGGATGTTCTCCAGGCGGCGATGAAGGAAGCGGCTGGAAAGCTCAGGGAAGCCGCCTCCCCGTACGAGCCCCTCCTAGCGGCCGCAGGAAGTCTTCTCCAGAAGCCGGCTCTTTACATCAGAGGAAAGGAGGCCGCGCCATGACGGGCTGGGCTACGTTTTGGTGGGCCATCTTCCCCTATATCTCCCTGACCATCTTTGTGGGCGGCCATATCTACCGCTACGCCACCGACCGCTACGGATGGGGCTCCCATTCCAGCCAGATCCTCGAGCAAAGGATCCTCGGGTGGGCCAGCCCCCTCTTTCATTACGGCATCATCCTGGTGCTCCTGGGCCATGTGCCGGGCATCCTCATCCCCTCGTCTTGGCTGGATGCCTTGGGCATCAGCGAATCCCTGTACCACCTTTTGGCCGTAGGCCTGGGGGGCATCGCCGGCCTGATGATGGTGGTGGGGCTGGTGGGCCTCCTCTGGCGTCGGTGGACGGTGGAGCGGGTGCGTCGCATCTCCCTCTTCTCCGATCATCTGGTGCTGGTGGTGCTGCTCATCGTGGGGCTTTTGGGCCTGGGGGCCACCTACGGATATCAGCTGTTCGTGGAACCTTACAACTACCGCCTGACGGTGGGCCCTTGGTTCCGCAGCCTCTTCACCTTCCATCCCGATGTGGCCCTCATGGCTTCGGCGCCCCTCATCTACCAGCTCCACGTGGCCTCCACCTTTGTTCTCTACATTATCTGGCCCTTCACCCGCCTGGTGCACGTCTGGAGCTTTCCCATCGCCTATCTGCGGCGGGCCGCCATCCTCTACCGGGCCCGGGGCGGCCTGGCGAAGGTGCCGGCAGCCGCGACCCTGCCTGTAGAGAGGAAGCGGGGGTAATGCCGATCCTGAGCTTCTGGAAGGCGTATCACCTCCTGGCGGAATTGCCAAGGGCAGCAGCGCCCGAGGTGATCCCCCTCACCATGGCCCTCTCCCGCCGGGCCGCTCAGAATCTGGTCGTCCCCCATCCTCTCCCCGAGAAACCTCGGGCCGCCATGGACGGCTACGTTCTGCGCTCAAAGGATGTTCCCCAGGGGGACTGGCGGTCAAAAGTCTTTTCGATCGATGGGTCCATCTCGGTGGGGGAGCATCCGGGGTCGGAGCTTTTGGAGGGCACCTGCCGGAGGGTAGTGACGGGAGCCTTCCTTCCCCCCGGAGGGGATGCGGTGGTTCCCCAGGAAGCGGTGGAGCTTTTGCCCGAGGGCCTTCGCCTCAAGAAGAAGGTGGAACCCTGGGAAAATGTCATGCTTCCCGGGGAGGAGGCCCTCCCCGGAAGAGATCTCCTTCGCCTCGGCCAAACCCTCTCTGCCCGGGATCTTCTAGTCCTGGCGTCCTTCGGCGTCAAAGAGGTGACGGTCTACCGGCCACTGGAGGTGGCGGTGGCCATCACGGGAAGCGAGCTGTCGGGCCCCGGTGAGGAAAAGGGTCCTTTTGAGATCCGGGAGAGCACCTCCTTCTTCTTGACGGCGGAGCTTTCCCGCCTCGGTCTGAAGATCCAGGCCCTCCGACGGGTGCGGGATGATCCGGCATCCCTGGCCCAGACCTTTCACGAGCTTCTCGCGGGCAAGCCCCAGGTGTTCATCACCACCGGCGGCGTGTCCGTGGGACCTCGGGATTGGGTACCCCACGTCTGGCGGGAGCTGGGGGCTGAGATCCTCATCGAAAAGGTGCACATGAAACCGGGGAAGGCCTTCATGGCGGGAAGGTTGGGGGAAACATGGATCTTTGGCCTCTCCGGCAACCCGCCGGCAGCGCTGGTGTCCTTCTATGCTTTGGTGAAGCCGGCCCTCCTTCGCCTTTCGGGAGGGGCGCCCTCGCCATGGCGATGGGGCCTTTTGGGGGAAGATGTTAAAAAGCCTCCCAACCGCCCCCGGTTCCTCTGGTCCAGGGCGGAAGGCGGGATCTTTTACCCCTTGCAGGATCACCCCACCCTGGAGGCTTTGCAAAGAGCCGACCACCTCATCCTGCTGGAACCCCGGGACCGCCCCTACCGCAAAGGGGATCCTCTTCAGGCCATCCCCCTGGAGGATTTGGGGCATGGGCTGGCGGGCCAGGGGGTTACCAAAGTGGTGGAAGGGGCGGGCGCCCGTGGGCCATGATGTCCTGCCCCTCCCTGTCTTCGGCTTTGTGGGCCCCTCGGGTGCCGGCAAGACCGCCCTTTTGGAAGAGCTTCTCTCCCTATGGAGGCAGGGGGGATGGCGGGTCGGGGCGATTAAGCATATCCACCACCCGCGAAAGGATGAAGGGCCCGGGGTAGACAGTTTTCGTCTAGAGGCGGCAGGGGCGGCGGCCGTCTGCGTGGCGGAAGAGGAACCCTGGGACGAGGCTCTCCGGAAACTCCTTGCCCGTGAACAGCTGGACTGGGTGGTGGTGGAGGGCTACCATGGGGCTCCTCTTTTGCAATTCTTGGTGCTGAACCGGGGGGAAAACTTGCCTGAAGAGCGCCAACGGGCCCGGGGATGGATCCTCGGCGCCGTCCTCAGGGAAAAGGGCGACCCTCGTCTCTTTCCCCCTTCCCTTCCGATCTACTCGGCAAACGAGGCGGAGGCCCTTGCTAAGGCCATCGAGGCCATGGCGGCGCCCAAGCCATCGCCTTTTCCCGTCGCGGGCTGCATCCTCGCGGGCGGCCGCAGCCGCCGCATGGGCCGGGATAAGAGGGTTTTGCGGCAGGCGGGAACGACCTGGCTCGCCATCGCAGCCAAGGCCCTCGCCGGAGCCGTGGAGGGACCCCTCTTTGCCGCAGGAACGCCTCCTGAAGAGGACCCTCACCCCGAGCTCACCTGGCTTCCTGACCTTCGCCCCGGGGAAGGACCTCTTGCGGCCCTTTACGGCCTGGCCCTCCGCCTCACCTCTCCCTGGCTCCTGGTGGTTCCGACCGATATGCCCTTTCTCACCAAAGAAGCCCTATATCCCTTCCTGGAGATCCTCCCCCTGGGGGAAAGGGAAGGCGTCGATGCCTTTCTTCCCAAGCTGAAGGATGGCTGGCAGCCCATGCCCGGCCTCTACCGGAGGGAGGCCTTATTACGGGCGCTTTCGCTCCTCGCGGGAGGAGAGAGGAGCCTCCACAGCTGGCGGATTCGCCAGAAAGTGTGGGCTCTTCCGGAGGAGACCTGGCGCAAACAGGGCATCGACCCGGAAAAGGTGTTTATGGATGTGGACGATGAGGTGACGCGGCAGCAGCGTTTGCCCTAGCGCGCGATGGGAGATCTCCCCCTTCCGACGTAACGGTCCGGGACTGGGTGCCTGGTGTACACTCAAAGCAGATCTTTTAAAGGGATGGTTAAGAAAGGGGGCTTTTGTGAAGCGGGCGATCCTTGCCTTCCTTTTGCTGGCTGTCCTCATCCTCTTCACGGCCTGCGCTGCCCCTCCGCGGTTGGTCGTGGCCAACTGGAAGGATTACGGGTCGGATCTTCCTTGGGCCGTGGAAGCCTTTGAGAAGAAGACCGGCGTGAAAGTGGTCCATCAGTACTTCAACTCCGAAGAAGAGCTCCTGGCCATGGTGCGGGAAGGGGGGATAGGGAAGATCGATGTCATTCTGCCCAACCTGGCCTACGTCCAGCCGGCCCTGCGGGATGATCTCCTGCAGCCCCTTGACCTGCAAAGCCTGAGCCATATCAAGGAGATTTACCCTGAGCTTTTGGACCTTCCCGACCTGCAAAAAGACGGCCGGCCTTACTGCGTCCCGTGGATGTGGGGGTCCACCAGCCTGGCGTACAACACAGAAAAAGTCTCAGGCCCCGTGGACAGCTGGTCTCTCCTCTGGGATCCCCAGATGAGGGGGAAGGTGGGCTTCTTCGACGATGCGCCCACGGCCATCATGACGGCCGCCCTTTACCTGGGGGAAGACCCCTACGATCCGCCCCTGGATCGGGTGAAAGAGGCCCTTTTGGACCTGAAGAAGAACGTGAAGCTCTACTGGTCGTCGGCCGATGACTGGCTTAAAGCCTTCCATACAGGTGCCATCACCGCCGGAAACCTATGGTCCGGGCTGGCGGGAACCCAAATGGCCCAAGGAGATCCCATCGCCTTTGTGATCCCTAAAGAAGGGAGCGTCGGCTGGCTGGACTGCTGGGCCATCGTCAAGGGCACCGCCCATGAAGATCTGGCCTACCAGTGGATCGATTACATGATCAGCACCGATTTTCAGGTCCGATGGGCAAAGGATCCCGAGCGCTCATCCCCCGCCCCCGCCAACCGCACGGCCCACGAGATGCTCCCCCAGGAGGTGGCCCGGCGCATCCAGTCGGATCCCGAAGCCCTCGGCCACCTCTTCATGCAGCGGGATATCCCGCCGGAAACCCTCCAGCGCTGGATCGAGCTCTGGCAGGAGGTCAAAGCATCTCCGTGAAAGAGCGCCTTTCCCTCGCGCCGCTTCCAGGCCTCTTCCTCCTCGCCGCCCTGGTGCTGGTGCCGCTTTTGTTCCTCCTTTACTGGAGCTTCAGGACGGGTATCGGGCCGGCTTCTTCCTGGACCCTCGCCCATATCTACGAGATCTGGCAAAAGCCCTTTTACCTCCGGCTCCTTGGAAAATCCCTTCTGACGGCAGCGACCGTCACCCTTTGGACCATCGTCCTGGCCTGGCCGGCTGCCTGGGCTTTGGCCCGGGTCTTCACCCGCTGGCAAACGTTTCTCCTCATCCTGGCCCTGGTGCCCTATCTCACCTCCTACCTCCTCCTCATCTACGCCATGATGGTCCTCCTGGCCCACGGAGGCCCCCTCATGAGCCTTATCTCTTGGCTCCACCTGGCCCATCCCGAGAGTTCCATCCTGTATACCCCCTGGGCCACCATCCTTATGTTGGTCTACGAGAATGTGCCCATCATGCTTCTGCTCCTCTTCAACGCCTCCCAGAGGATCGATCCGCACCTCCTGGAAGCCGCCCAGATCCTGGGGGCCGGGCCCCTCCAGCGTTTCCTCCACGTCATCTTCCCCTTGAGCCTCCCCAGCCTCCTGGCGGGAATGGTTCTGGTCTTTGTCCCCGTGGCGGGCTCCTTTGTGGAGGCCCAGATCCTGGGCGGCCCCTACGGCCTTCTTCTGGGAAACGTGATCGCCGATCAGGTGAGCCGCATCTATCGGCCCACCCTGGGGGCGGCCCTTTCCCTTCTCCTCTTGGCATCGGTGCTCATCATCCTCGGGGCGGGGCAGCTCCTTGCCCGAAAGAGGGCAGCCTACGATGTCTAAACGGGGTCAAGCCGTGCTGGGAGCCTACCTGATCTTCCTCTATGGTTTTCTTCTCCTCCCCATGGCCGTCATCATCCTGCTTTCCTTCAACGCATCGCCCTACGGCACCTTACCCTTCGTTCCCACCGGCCGCTGGTACCAGGTCCTCTTCAGCGAGGAGAGCCAGCTCCTTTCCGCCGCTTACCTCAGCCTAAAGCTGAGCTTTGAGGTGGCGGCAGGCGGCGTCCTTTTAGGCACCCCCCTGGGCCTCTGGTGGGCGAGGATTAGGGGTTTTCCCCGGGCCTTTGCCGGCTTTCTCCTGGCGGCAGCCGTCACGGTGCCCTGGCTCATCCTGGCCGTCGCCATGCTCTTTCTCTTCAACGCCCTCGGCTTGGGCCGCAGCTACCTTTCCATGTACCTGGGGAACGTGGCCGTCAGCCTGCCCTATATCGCCCTCTTGGTGGCGGCCCGGGCCGCCACCCTGGACCCTTCCCTGGAAGAGGCAGCCCGCTCTCTGGGGGCCCGGCCGTCCCAGGTCTTTCGCTTCATCACCCTGCCCCTTCTCATGCCTGCCGTCCTGGCCGGCGCCATGATGGTCTTCATGGTCACCTTCAACAACTTCGTCCTCCAATACTTCCTCGCCCCTTTCGGGGTAAGGACCCTTCCCCTGGAGATCTACACCCTCGTCCGGGTGGGGTACCGGCCCGACATCAACGCCCTCGCCACCTTCTTGGTGGCCCTTGCCCTTCTGGCCGCCTTCCTTCTCCACCGGCTGGTGGGGCTAAGATCCCTGGCAGGAGGGGAAGATGGCCGTGGCTGAGCTCCGACTCCTGGGCGTGACGAAATCTTACGGGGAAAAGAAGGTGCTGGAGGACATCCACCTGGTCCTTCCCTCCGGCAGCTTCACAGCCTTGGTGGGTCCTTCCGGCTGCGGAAAGACCACTCTCTTGCGAGTCATGGCAGGGTTTCTCGCCCCCGATGAAGGAAAGGTCCTCCTGGATGGGGAGGATATCACCTTCAAGCTCCCCGAGGAGCGCCAGATGGGCTTCATGTTCCAGCATTACGCCCTCTTTCCCCACATGACCGTCTTCGACAACGTCGCCTTTGGCCTTCGGATGAGGAAGCTTCCGCATCTGGAGGTGCGAAGGCGGGTGGAGGAGGTCCTTTCCATGGTGGGTCTGGAGGGCTTGGCCAAAAGAAAACCCCACCAACTTTCAGGGGGTCAGCAGCAGCGGGTGGCCCTGGCAAGGGCCCTGGTCCTCCGGCCCCATGTCCTTCTTCTGGATGAACCTCTTAGCGCCCTGGATCGGAAGATCCGGGAGGAGATGCAAGAGGAACTCCGCCGACTCCAGAAAGCGACGGGGATTACGGCCATCATGGTGACCCACGATCAAGAAGAAGCCCTCTCGGTGGCTGACCACCTCCTGGTGATGGCCGACGGCCGGGTGCGCCAGGAGGGGAATCCCTGGGAGGTCTATCGCCGGCCCAAGGACCCCATGGTGGCCTCCTTCCTCGGGGCTGCCAACTTTTTTAAAGGCGTCCTTCACCGACGAGAAGGCCGGTGGTGGGTCCAGGGAGACGCCCTAACCTTCCCCCTGGAAAGGGAAGATCCCCGCTTCCGGGAACACATGATCCTCCGCTTCATGATCCGGCCCGAAGATCTCCGGGTGGAAAAGGAACCTTCCCCAGGCCCGGGGATGGTGAAAGTGCCGTCCCGCCTGCGGGATAAGATCCTCCTCGGGCCCACGGCTTTTCTCCTCTTTGAGGTGGCGGATGAGATCTGGCGGGTTCTCACCCTCTCGCCGGAGGCGGCCGGCTTTTTCCCCGGGGATGAAGCTTACCTCTGCTTTCAACCCTCCCAAGTCCTGTGGTACCTTCCCCCCGAAGGAGATGGAATCCCGTGATCCCCCACCGTTCCTGGAACACCTGGGATGCCCTTTATCCCGCCTCCTTTGTCCACCTTCCCAGCGGCCTTTTTGTCCGGGTGGCGGCTTACAGCACGAAAGAAAACCGCTACGACGACTTCCGCGGGGGAAAGGGCATTACCTACGGCCCCCGCACCTTAGACGGTGCCTTTGCTAGCTGTCGCCTCCATCTGGCAGGGACGTCCCTCCAGGTCACCTTCGCCCGCTGCGATTCCTTTTCCTTCGTGGGGCGGATCCGGCTAGAGGAAGCGGGGGAGTGGCCCCTGCGTTTCTGGATCTTCCTCTGGGTGGGGTTTGGACCCCCTCACCTTGAGGGAGGTCCCCGAGGTACCCTCCACCTCGAAACCCCTTCCGGCCTCGAGGCTTATCGGCAACCGCCCCTCATCCTCGCCCGGCGGGCTCACCGGACGTGGGCTTTGGCCCTAAGAGAACGGCCGGTGGTGGCGGAAGCCTGGGAAAAACCATCGGCCTTTCCGGCGTTCATCGAGGCGAGGGGGTACTACGCCCGCCGGGGGGAAAAGGAGGGATCCTTCGTCCTCCTTCGCTTTTCGGGAGAAGACACGCCGGAGATCACCTTTTCCCTGGCGGAAGGAGGTCACGGGGAGGAGGCCCGGGAGCGGGCCGACGCCCTCTTGAGGGAGGCGCCTTCTCTCCTGAAAACCGAGAGGGAAAGGGTGGAGGGGGAAAAGGATGAAGCCTACCGGGCCATCCGGGATGTACTGGGATGGAACACGGTGTTTGACCCTCACAATAAGAGGATCTATACGGCTGCCAGCCGCAGCTGGGCTGCCGGACGCTTTGGAGGCTACCTCCTCTGGCTCACCGACACCCTCTACGCCGCCCTCATGGCCGCTTATCTGGGGGATGAAGCGTTGGCCGAAGCCAACCTGGAGGCGGTCTTTGGCCATGCCCAGCCTTCGGGGCTTCTCCCGGGCATGATGAGCACCCACAGCCAGTGGATCGACCGCTCCCAGCCTCCCATCGCGGCGTACATCCTCTGGCGCATCTACCTACGCTTGCAGGATGAAAAGCTCCTAAAGCGCTATTACCCTCTCCTCAAGGCCTACCGTGCCTTCTGGCTGAGGGAACGGGACGGCAACCAGGATGGCCTTCTGGAATACGGAAGCTCGCCCCGGGGAGACGGCCATTTTGTCCATACGCTTCTTGCGGCCAAGAATGAGAGTTCCATGGATAATCTCCCCACCTTCGAAGGGGCGCGCTTCGTTCCCGAAACCCACACCATGGATCTGGCGGATGTGGGTCTGAACAGCCTCATGTGCCTTCAGGAAGAGATGCTCTCGCGGATGGCGAGGATCCTGGGGAAAGATGAAGAAGCTCGCCAGTTGGAGGAGGAAGGGGAAAGACGAAAGGCGCGGGTGAGGGATCAACTCTGGGACAGGGAGCGGGAGATCTTTGCCGGCCGCTTCTGGGACGGGCGGTTTACGCCCCATCTGGCGGCCACCAGCTTCCTCCCCCTCCTGTCGGGGATCCCCCATCCCTGGCAAACCGAGGCCATGATCCGCCGGCACCTTTTGGATCCCGAAGCCTTTTGGGGCGAAAGGCCCCTTCCCGCTACCCCTAAGAACGATCCCTTGAGCCATCCCCCACGGTACTGGCGGGGCCGCATCTGGGGGCCGCTGGTCTTCCTCATCTGGGATGGCCTTCGGCGGGCCGGCCATGGGCCTTTGGCGCGGGAACTGGCCGAAAGATCCCTCGCCCTCTTCCTTGGGCCCTGGCGGGAGAACCGCCACTGCTACGAGCACTACTCCCCCGATCCATCCCTACCCCACCTCACGGAGGACGTGGATCCCTTCTACACCTGGGGGGCCCTCCTCCCCTTCCTCCACCTCCTCGAAGGGGAGGATGTGTCCCCCTGGGATGCCTGAGCAGTGCGTCGAAAGCACCTCAGGGGCGGATGGCCTCCGCCGGAAGAACCTCCACCTGGCCCCGCAACCGGCGATAGATCCGGAGAGCTCCTTCATGGGCCTCCAGGTCCTGGCTGGTGACGGCATCTTCGGCGATGGTGACGAAAATGCCCTCATCTACGGCGTCGAGGGCCGTGGCGAGGACGCAGGCATCGGTCTCGACCCCTGCCAGGACGAGGCGGCTCACCTTTTCCCGCTCCATCCACCGGCGAAACTCGGCCGACGAAAAGGCGGAGTAACCTTCCTTGTCGAAGATTGCCTCCGAAGGCGGCGAAAGTTCGGGAAGGATGGCCCAAAGATGGGGGTCATCGCGGTAGAAGGACCACTTCCGATAGTAGCCTTCCCACGTTCCCTTGGGGGATGAAGTGGGGTGGACGTGGCGGGAAAAGAGTACCTTTCCCCGAAAGCGATCCTTCAGCACCCGGATGGGCAAAAGGATGTCATCCAAGTGGGGGATTTGCCACGGGGTCGCCTGGCGGTAGACTTCCTGCATATCCACGATGAGAAGAACGGTGCCCATAAAAATTATTTTAAGGATTTTGAATAGAACGTTTCTAGACCCCAAAAGGACGGTCGTGTCAAGAGTTTTGTGTAAGGGTCTGTGTACGGGGGGCATACCGCTCCAGAAGCATCTTCTCCAGCACCTCCTTCACTTCGGCAAAGCCCTTAAGCCTCCTCTCCGCCCACCTCCCTTCCTGCCTCTCTGACTCCAAGTAAAGAAGCTTGTACACCGCCTCTTCCTTGGGAAACTTGTGGTCCCGCACCTTCGTTCCCCGCCGCACCTCCCGGATAAACCGCTCCATCAGGTTGGTGCTCCGCAAGTACGGCCACAGCTCCTTGGGGTACCCGTAGAAGCGCAGGAAGGCCCCCGAGTCCTGCACCCATAGCCCCACCACCCCCGGGTACCGCGATCCCCAGGCCGCCTTCACCTCGTCAAGGGCCCGCAGGGCCTCTCCCCGACTCTCCGCCCCGTACACCCGCCTCAGATCGTGGGCCAACAAAGCCCGGTCCCGCGCCCGCACCTGGGATAGGCTCCACCGCACCCCGTGCACCACCCACCGCTGCCACTCCGCCTGAGGGTAGACCCTGCGGATGGCTTCAGGAAGCCCGGGTAGCCCGTCGGTGACGAAGAGCAGGACCCGCCGCAAGCCCCTTTGCCAAAGCTCCCCCAAGACCCCCTCCCACCCCAGGGCGCTCTCCGTGGGCAGGAGCCAGAACCCCAAGACCCGCCTCTCCCCACCAGGGGCGATCCCCAGGGCCACGTACACGGTTTCCCGCACGATCCCTTCTCCTTCCCTAAAGACCTTTAGGGAAAGCCCGTCCAGGTAGACAAAGGCCATCTCTTCGGGCAAAAGCCGCCTGCGGAAGGCTTCCGCCGCCTTGCGCTGGCTGACCCCGGCAGCGTACAAGGCCACGGCCACTTCTCCCACGTCCACCAGGCGGCGGGCGTAGGGCTTAAGAAAGGCGGGGTAGTACCGGCCTTCCCGGTCCCTGGGGACCTTCAGGTCCACCTGGCCGAAGGCGGTCTCCAGCTTCCTGGGGTAGTAGCCGTTCCTGCGGCCCCCGTGCGCCTGCAAGAACGCCGTCCGGTCCAGCTCCATAACCATCTGGAGGACCTCGGTCACCGTTTCCCGCACCGCTTCCCTCAGCAAGCTCCGCAAGGTATCCTGGTCCACGGGGCACCTCCTCGTTCCAAGGTGTGCCCCCCTATTAAACACGGACCCTTACACAGAATTCCTTACACGACCAAAGGACCGTTCATTCATGCCGCCGAAATGGGTAGGCTAAAAGTGCCAGATATCAAGCGAAGGAGGTGGAGCCATGTCCAGCATCATCCCTTCGGGCGGCAGCCGCAGGCCCTGGTGGCGCCGGCGGGAAACCTTCCCCTTCTGGCCATCCTTCCTCGAGGACTGGCTGGATGACGACTTTTTCTTCCTGCCCCAGCGCCTCCGGAGCTTCCGCGCCGACGTGCGGGAGACGGAAGACCAGTACGTGGTGGAAGCCGATCTTCCCGGTGTCCCCAAGGAGGCCATCCGGGTGAGCTACGAGGGAGGCGTCCTCAGCATCGCCGTGGAAGAGCAAAAGGACGTGGAGCAGGAGGAAGGGGAATACCTTCGCCGGGAGCGCTACCGGGGGCGGACGGAGCGCCACTTTGTCTTGGAAAACGTCAGGGAAGACGAGATCCAAGCGTCCTTCAAAGATGGGGTCCTGAAAGTCGTCCTCCCCAAGATGAAGAAGTCACTTCCCAGGGGCCGGGACATCCCCATCCAGTAGAGGGACCTACCTCGGGGCGCCCGGAAATGGGCGCCCCTTTCCTTTTCTGGAACCCTTTGCGCCCAAAGGCCGTCTGCCTTCACAGAGGGGGATGGCTTTGGTTCGTCGCCGGCGCCTGCCATGGGTCGCTTTCGCCATGGCTCTTGGGGTTCTCTTCGGGCTGATGCCCGGCAAGGCTTTGGCGGCCTCCTTTGAGGATGTCGCCCCCGACCGTTACCGCTGGGCCCTTCCGGCCATCGAGGAGCTGCAGGAACGAGGCATCATGCAGGGCATCGGGGGGAATCGCTTTGGCCCCCAGCTTCCCCTCACCCGCGCCCAGCTGGCCGCCCTCTTCGTCCGGTGGAAAGAACTTCCCCGGGATGGTATCGGCCCCCGGTTCACCGACATCCAGCAAGGGGCCTGGTACTGGACGGACGTGAAGGCGGCGGCGGCCCACGGCCTCCTCTTGGGGACGGCTCCCCAGACCTTTTCCCCCGACATGCCCGTGACCCGGGCCATGGCGGCGGTGGTGGCGGTGAGGTCCCTGGGGCTGGGGAGGGCGGCCGAATCCCTGGCGGCGGCCCCCTTGCCCTACCGAGACGGAGACCTCATCCCCGATTGGGCGAGGGGAGCTGTCTCCATCGCCCTGGAGCTGGGGATCATGCAGGGATCGGGAGGGGTTTTCCGCCCCCATGACCCCCTCACCCGGGCCGAAGGGGCGGTGGTCTTCCAGCGCCTCCTCCACGTGGCCCAGGATGAGGTGGCCCGGCAGGCGGCAAGAGCTGTCAAGAACCTTTCGGTGGAGGCATCGCCGGCAGCCGTCGCCGTGGGGGAGACGGCCCTCGTCAAGGGGTGGCCCAAGGATGGGCGGGGGTACATCCTGCCTGCGCCCCTCTCCTTCTCCGCCTCGGGAGGGACCATCACCCCCGACGGGCGCTTCCAAGCTGCAAAAGGCGGCACCTACCAGGTGACGGTGGCGGTCCCGGGGACCTCGGTGAAAAAGACGGTCACCATCACCGTTTACGAAACGGCGTCCTTTGTCGTCGGCGAGGGCCTCCCTCCCGCCGTCCTCCCGGAACGTCCGTTTGAGCTGGCGGTGGCCTTTCTCACGGAGAAAGGGGCCGTCAATCCCCGGGAAAATCGCGCCCAGGTCACCCTCACCCTGGAGAGGGAGGGCCATGCGCCTCAGGTGTACACCGCCACCGCTAAGGGTGGTTGGGCCTCCTTCACCCTGAGCCTCCCTTCTCCCGGTGTCTACCGCTACCGGGTCTCCAGCCCGGGGCTGGGGGAAAAGGCGGGGGAGATCCTGGCGGTGGAGGAACCTTTGGGGAAGGTGGAGGCCTTCCTGGAGAAGGACCGCCTGCCGATGGGGGTGGCGGTGCCCGTCACCGTGACCTTGAAGGATCGGGAGGGCCAGCCCCTCGCCCTCGCCTTTCCCGTGCGCCTTAACCTGGCCGGCGGCGACGGGAAGGTGACCGTCCAGAAGGGAGGAGCCCTCATCGCGGGCCAGGGACAGCTGGGTCCTCTTGCGGGGACGGCACCGGGGAAGGTGGAGCTCCGCCTGGAGGTGCCGGGGGGAGCTCTTGAAGGGGCGGTGCTCGCGGGCGATGTGGTCCCCCGGGGGAGGATCCAGGTGACGGCCGACAAGGACCAATACCGGGCAGGGGAAAGAGCCCGCATCACCGTCACCCTCTTGGATGAAGGGGGAAAGCCCCTCCCCTTGGAGGGCATCCCCGTCACCCTCACCTTGAGATCGCCCGGCGATTACGACCTGGAGGACCGAACCCTTGCCACCCGAGGGGGGAAAGCCACCTTTGATGTCCCCGTCACCATGGCCGGCCCCTACGGCTACCGGGTGGAAGCGCCCGGGTTCCTCCCGGAAACCCTTCCCGGAGGAAAGGAAGGCGCCTTTTTCACCGTCCTCGCCGGCCCTGCCGCCAGCTTTGCCGTCCATGTGGCCCCTTCCACCCTTCTCATGCCCGGTGAAACGGCGTCCATCTGGGCGGGCTGGGTGGATGCCTACGGCAACCCAGCCTCCGGGAGCTTTCGCCTAAAGGCGGTCCCCCTGGGGAAGGGAGGGGCGGCGGGCACCCTCAACCTTGCGGGAGAGAGCTTTCCCCAAGGCAACTGGGTGGGCCACTTTGTGGCCCAGCAAAAAGGTCAGGTGACCTGGCGCTTCAGCCCTGACAAGGCCGCCCCGGTGGATGTCACCTTCCGGGTGCTGGAAAAGCCGGAAGAGGTGGCGGCCGGCAAGGGCCTTTGGCTCATGTTCCCCGATTGGAAGGCCTACGGGGATGAAGCCATTTTGCAAAAGGCGGTCCAGGGGAACTTCACCCATGTCTATCTGGAGGTGGCCACCACCCGCGACCAGGGGTTTTACGGGGGGCGGGCCATGGAAACCCTCATCTCGAAGCTTCACAATAAGGGCATCGCCTTTTTGAGCTGGACCTACCCCGAACTGCGGGATGTGGAAAGCGACCTTCGCTGGACGGCCGAAGTCATCGGCTATAAGAGCCGCTTCGGCGTGCGGGCCGACGGTTACGCCCCTGACATCGAGGAAGTCATCGCTCCTAAGGCGGTGGAGACCTATGCCAAGGCTACCCGCCAGATGCTAAACCCTTTGGGCTTCCAGGGGCGCCTCATCGCCATCACCTATCCCCCCAACTCGTGGCCCCAGTACCCCTTCAAGGAGCTGGCCCCCTATACCGATGTCTTTGCGCCCATGAGCTACTGGCATCACCGGGCAAAGGACTATACCTATTACGAAACGTACCAGTACGTGAGGGAATCGGTGGTAAAGCTTCGCCAGTATGCGGGAGGCCCCGTGGCGGTGAGCGTCATCGGGCAGACTTACGACATGTTTTCGGCGGGGGCCATGGGGATCCACAGCCCGGGTCCCTTGGAGCTGGAAGGGGCCTGGCAGGCGGCGAAAGACGCGGGAGCCTTGGGCCTTTCCTTCTATCGGTACGGAACCACCAGCCCATCCCAGTGGGAGGTTCTCTTGCAGCTACCCTGGCCCTGAAGGAATCGGAGGCGCCTCAGCCGAAAGAGGTCATCACCCGATGACCGTCCGAGGAGGGACTCCGTGCCGAAGAAGCTCATTTCCTTTCTGGGGACCCAGGATTATAAGAAAGTCACTTACATCTGGGGCGAGGAAACCCTTCCCCCCACCCGGTTCATCCAGGAAGCCCTTTTCCGCGTCCTGGCTCGGGATTGGGGCCCTGGCGACCAGGTGGTGATCCTCCTCACGGAGGAAGCCCGGGAAAAGAACTTTCCAGCCCTCAAAGAAGCCCTGGAGGCTGCCTTTCGGGAGGCGGGGATCCAAGGAAACTTAAAGGATGTGTCCATCTCGGCGGACGAAAGCGAAGAGGGTCTCTGGGATCTCTACGGGACCCTTCTTCCCTTGCTGAAAGAGGGGGATCATCTCTTTTTTGACGTCACCCACGGCTTTCGCTTCTTATCCCTCTTTGCCTACGGCGTTGTGGAATACGGCCGGGTGTTGAAACGAGCCCAAGTGGGGGGCATCTACTACGGCCTCTTACGCCGCGGCGAGGAGACCCATCCCCATCCCATCGTCGATCTTACCCCTCTGGTGCGCCTCCTGGACTGGGCCCATGGCACCCGTACCTACCTTCAGACGGGCGATGCCCGTCCCCTCGAGGAAAGCGTCCGGTCCGTAGCAAGAGAGGTCTTTACCGGTCGGAAAGCCGCCGATCGCCGGGCGGTGGAGGCGCAAAAGAACCTGGTGAGGGACCTGAAGAACTTCCACGAGAACATGGCCACCTGCCGCACCCTCCTCCTTCCCGAAAACGTGGCCAGCATCCAGATGAGGCTGAAGGAAAGCCAAGATCTCTCCCTCGACATCTTTCCCCTCCTGGACCCCCTCCTGGAAGAGATCCGCGAAGAGTTCGCCCGGGTGGCGGAGGACATCGCCGCGGAGCGCCCCCTCTCCCAGATCGGTTGGGGAGCTGCAAGGTGGTGTAAGGACCATGGCCTCATCCAGCAGGCCTACACCTTCCTGGTGGAGGCCATCTACAGCAAAGGGGCGGAATTCCTGGGGTTAGATCCCAGGAAGAAGGAGGATCGGGAGCGGGCTAGCCAGGCCATTAACGCCTTTACAGGCCGCCGCGGGAAGGTCTCCCCCAACCGGCAAGATCATCCCATGGCCCCCCTGGGGGAGCTCATCAACCAAACTTTTTCCCGCATCGTCGATACCCGCAATGCCATCAACCACGGAAACATTACCCAGCAAACGACCAGCAGCGACAATCTGATGCGGCAGCTGGAGGAGGATCTGGAGAATGCCCGCCGGCTCATGGCCGCCATGGAGGCGGCTCTCCCTGCGGGTAAGCCGCCTTCCTATGCGCCGCGCCTCCTCATCCTCCTCTCCCATCGCCTCCTTCCCCAGCAGGAGGCCGATGCCCGGGAGAGCCTGGGGGTGACGGCCTTCACCTACCTCCCTGACCCCCTGCAATCCCTCTGGTCCCAGATCGATCCTTCCCTGGAAGAGCTGGAGGAGTTCCTCCAACCCATCGGCCGCTGGCTGGAGGAAGAAGGTCAGCCCGGCGACTACGTCCTCATCCAGGGGGAGTATGGCGCCACCGTCTGGGCCATCGGCAAGGCCCGCGCCCTGGGCCTCATCCCGGTGTATGCCACCACCCGGCGGGAGGTGGTCACGGAAGAAGGGGACGATGGCCAGGTGGTGAAAAAGGCGGTCTTTCGCCATGTGCGCTTTCGCCTGTACCCCAACCTGGGGGCCTCCCTCTGAGGGCTTGGGGGGCTGCGGGGGTCCGGGTGGGGGTCGGGGAGGAAGAGCTTCTGGCCCACGCCCTGGGGCGCCTGGCTGAACGCCGGGATGTCCCTCCGGTGAACGCTCCATCTCTCTACCGGACGGAACCTTGGGGAGACACCCAAGGTTCCCGTTCCGCAACTCATAGACAAATATCCCAACGGGATACCGTTCCGGTTGCTTCCTGCTTCATCGGCGGGGTGCTCGTAGACCGGGTTGCTGGCAACCCCTTTTTGAACGCCCCCTGGAGCTGCAGACATCCCTTCCCATCGGGAAAGGGCCCTGGAAGTCCCCTATCCCGTCTCCGGGACGGGCCTTACCTCCTGGGTGCCCCTGGCGGAGGCGGCCTCCGATCTCCCGGAGGGGGACCCCCTGGGATATCTCCTAGAACTGGACTTTAAACACGTCATGAGGCAAAAGGGCCCGCCTTGGTTCAGGAGGATTTCCCCTTCCGAAGGCGAATGAAGGTGCCAAATCCCCAAAAGGTGTGAGGTTATGGAACCCCTGAAAGGATTCACCGTCCTTTCCACCGCCCTCAACATCCCGGGACCGGTGGCGGTTTGCCGCCTGAGGGAACTGGGGGCGAAGGTCATCAAGGTGGAGCCTCCTGCAGGCGATCCCCTGGAAGCCCTTGCCCCTTCCTGGTACCGGGAGCTGACGGAGGGTCAGGAGATCCTCCGCCTGGACTTGAAAACCCCGGAGGGCCAGGGGCATCTGGCGGATCGCCTGGCGGATGTGGATCTCTTGCTCACGTCCCAGAGGCCCTCGTCCCTTTCCCGCATGGGCCTGGATCCGCAGGAGGTGCTCTCCCGCCATCCCCGCCTGCTCCATGTGATGATGGTGGGGTACGGACCGGGGAGGGAAGAAGAGGCGGGCCATGACCTCACCTACGTGGCCCAGCTGGGGCTGGTGAAACCGCCGACCCTCCCGCGAACCCTTTTGGCCGATCTGGCGGGGGCACAACGGGCGGTGCAGGAAGCCCTGGCCCTTTTCCTCTCCCGGGAACGGCAGATCCTCAAGCGGCAGGCGGTGGTGAGCCTCCAGGAGGCAGCCCGCCTTTGGGCAGCTCCCTGGCGCTGGGGCCTGACAGCCCCCGATGGCCTTTTGGGCGGGGCCTATCCCCTCTACCGGTTCTACCGGGCGCAGGACGGCTGGGTGGCGGTGGCCGCCCTGGAAGAGAAGTTTGCCCGCCGCATCTGCCAAGAGATGGCGGTAGATCCAGGGCTCCTCCTGCAACGGGAGACCTGGCCCGAGGTGGAGCGAGCCCTTGCGGAGGGGTTTCTCCAGCGGTCGGTGGAGGAGTGGGAAGCCTGGGCGAGGGAGGTGGATATCCCGCTCACGGGAGTGGGGAAAGGCCAAGAGGCGGCGGAGGGATCTTCCCCACCGCCGGCAACCCGTTCCAAGGGGGGATGAGAGCTTGACGGCGGAAAGGCGGCGAGCCTGGCGCAACACGCTTTCCGATGCCCTGCGGCGGAGCGTCAGGCGGTCTCCGCAGAAAGAAGCCCTGGTCTACGGAGGACGGCGCTGGACCTACCGGGAGCTGGACCAAGGGGCCAATCGCGTGGCCCACTACCTTTTGCAAAAGGGGCTGAAGCCCGGCGACCGGTTGAGCGCCTACGGCCGCAACAGCGACAGCTATGTCCTCCTCTGGCTGGGATGCCTTCGGGCCGGCATCATCCATGTGCCCATCAACTACATGCTGACGGGAGAAGAGCTTCTCTACATCGTGCGGCAATCGGGGAGCTCCCTTCTGGTTTTCGACGAGAGCCTCCGGGGTCCGGTGGAGCAGGTGGCGGACCGCTTGAGCGTCAAGGAGCATCTCACCTTCGGGGAGATCCTCGCGGCCGCCACCGATGAGCGCTACAGCTCCGAGGAGCCCGACGTGGATCTCCATGAAGAAGCGGTAGCCCAGATCCTCTACACCTCCGGGACCACGACCCTCCCCAAAGGGGCCATGCTGACCCACCGCTCCCTTCTCTCGGAATACCTGAGTTGCATCGTCAATCTGGATCAGAAGCCGGAGGACCGAAGCCTCCACGCCCTTCCCCTCTACCACTCGGCCCAGATGCATGTCTTCTTGATGCCCCAGCTTTTGGTGGGGGCCACCTCGTTTGTGGTGGAGGGTCCCAGCCCCGACATCACCTTCCCCATCCTCGAGAAAGAGGACATCACCTCCTTCTTTGCCCCTCCTACCGTCTGGATCCAGTATCTTCGCCGGGAGGACTTCCACGGCAGCCGCTTTCCCCACCTGAAGAAGGCCTACTACGGGGCCTCCATCATGCCGGTGCCGGTGCTCCAAGAACTTCGGGAGCGGCTTCCCGGCGTGGGGCCGTACAACTGCTACGGCCAGACGGAGATCGCTCCTTTGGCTACCGTTCTCCGGCCGGAAGAGCACGACGAACGGCCGGCATCGGCGGGAAGGCCGGTTCTCCTGGTGGAGACCCGGGTGGTCAACGAAAAGATGGAGGATGTGCCGCCGGGGGAGCTGGGGGAGATCGTCCACCGTTCCCCCCACCTGATGATCGGCTACTGGGAGAAGGAGGAGGAAACCCAGGAGGCCTTCGCCGGCGGCTGGTTTCATTCCGGCGACCTGGGCTACATGGATGAGGCCGGATACCTCTACGTCGTGGACCGGGTGAAGGATGTCATCAACACCGGCGGGGTGCTGGTGGCCAGCCGGGAGGTGGAGGAAGCCCTCTACACCCATGATGCCGTTTCGGAGGTGGCCGTCATCGCCCTTCCCGATCCCGTGTGGATCGAAAAGGTGACGGCGGTGGTGGTGCTGAAAAAGGGGAAGACCGCCACGGAAGAAGAGCTCATCCAGCACGCCAGGAGCCGCCTGGCTCCGTTCAAGGTGCCAAAGAAGGTCTACTTCGTGGAGGATCTCCCCCGGAACGCCTCGGGGAAGATCCTCAAGCGGGAATTGCGGGACAGGTTTGCCAAGGAAGAATCATAGGGTTTTCGGAAAGGAGGAGAGGACACATGCTAAAGGGCCTGATGATGGAGAGCCAGCTCACCACCAACGCCATTTTGCGCCGGGCGGAGATGCTCTTTGGGCACCGGGAGATCGTGACGCGCCTTCCCGACAAGAGCTTTCACCGCTACACCTACAAAGACTTTGTGGAGCGGGCGAAGAAACTGGCGGTGGCCCTGAGGGATCTGGGCCTTCGCCGGGGGGACCGGGTGGCCACCCTGGCCTGGAACAGCTATACCCATCTGGAGGCTTACTTTGGGATTCCGGCGGCGGGAGGGGTGCTCCACACCCTGAACCTCCGCCTTCCTCCCGAAGATCTGATATACATCATGAACCACGCCAAGGATCGGATCCTTCTTGTGGACCACACCCTCTTGCGGCTCTATGAGGCCATCAAGGATAAGGTCCATCTGGATCATGTGGTGGTGATGGGCGCTCCAGGGGAGCTGCCCTTGGGGTACCTGGATTACGAAGCTCTTCTTTCCGCAGCCGATCTCGACCGTTACGAGGAGCTTTCCCTGGATGAGTGGGAAGCGGCAGCCATGTGTTATACCTCGGGGACGACGGGGAGGCCCAAGGGGGTTCTTTACAACCACCGGGCCCTCGTCCTCCACTCGCTAGGGGTGGCCCTTCCCGATGCCATCGGCCTTTCCGAAAGGGATGTGGTCATGCCGGTGGTGCCCATGTTCCACGCCAATGCGTGGGGCATCCCCTTTGCCGCCACCATGGTGGGGGCCAGGCAGGTTTTCCCCGGTCCCTACCTGGATCCTGTCAGCCTCCTGGAGGATATCCAGGAGGCCAGGGTCACCGTCACGGCAGGGGTGCCCACCATCTGGCTGGGGATCCTGCAGGAACTGGACAAAAACCCCGGGAAGTGGGATCTGTCATCCCTTAGGAGCATGACGGTGGGAGGAGCGGCGGCTCCCCGGGGGATGATCAAAGGGTTTGAGAAACGCCACGGCATCCGGGTGGTCCACGGCTGGGGCATGACGGAAACCACCCCGGTGGGCACCCTTTGCACCGTTCCCCCTGAGATGGACGGGGCCGATGAGGAAACCCTTTACGACATCAAGGCCGCCCAGGGAAGGCCCCTTGTGTTCATCGAGCTGCGGGCGAGGAACGAAGAGGGGATCGTCCCCTGGGACGGAAAGACCATGGGGGAGCTGGAGATCCGAGGGCCTTGGGTGGCGGCCGCGTACTACGAAGCGCCGGAAGCCCGGGACCGCTGGACGGAAGACGGCTGGTTCCGCACAGGCGATATCGTGGCGATCCATCCCCAGGGGTTCATGGAGATCAAGGATCGGGACAAGGATCTGGTGAAGTCGGGCGGCGAGTGGATCAGCTCTGTGGAACTGGAGAACCACCTCATGGCCCACCCGGCGGTGGCGGAGGCCGCCGTCATCGCGGCGCAGCATCCCAAGTGGCAGGAGCGCCCCCTGGCGGCGGTGGTCCTCAAAGAGGGCCAAACGGCCACAGAAGAAGAACTGAAGCAGTTCCTCGCCCAGAAGTTTCCCAAGTGGTGGCTTCCGGATGCCATCGTCTTTGTCCCGGAGATCCCCAAGACCTCCACGGGAAAGTTCCACAAGCTGGTCCTCAGGCAGGAGTACGGCGAGTACCTTTTGGCGAGGGACAGGGAAGACGAGAGCGTCTGACATCGAGACGGATCCACGGGGCTGCCGACCAACGGCAGCCCCTCTCTCTGTTATGATGGCGCCGGAGAGGAGGTGGAGGGACCATGGGACAGCCTGTCATCATCGATGGTGTCCGCACCCCTTTCGGGCGCCGGGGAGGCGTCCACCGGGAAACCCGCCCCGATAAGCTTTTGGCTCTGGCTTTAAAGGGCCTTATGGACCGGACGGGCCTGGCTTCTCATGAGGTGGAGGATGTCATCACTGGGTGCGTCACCCAGACGGGGGAACAGGGGGCCAACATCAGCCGATTGGGGACCCTTCTGGCGGGATTTCCCCCGACGGTGCCGGCCGTGTCCCTCAACCGCATGTGCGGCTCCAGCCAGCAAGCCATCCACTTTGCTGCCCAGGCCATCGCCGCAGGCGACATGAAGTTCGTGGTGGCGGCCGGCGTCGAAAGCATGACCCGGGTCCCCATGTTTTCCGACATCGCTGGAGGATTTGAGACCCTAAACCCTGAGCTGAGGCAGATGTATGAGCTCATCCATCAGGGGGAGAGCGCCGAAAGGATCGCCGAGCGCTGGCATATCACCCGTGAAGAAGCCGACGCCTTCTCGGCGGAAAGCCACCGGCGGGCCAGCCGGGCGGCCCGGGAAGGGAAAAATAAAGAGATCATCCCGGTAGAGGGCCTGGATCCCGAGGGAAACCAGGTGACGGTCACCCGGGATGAAGGTATCCGCGATAGGGTGGATCCCGAGAAGATGGCCCAGCTTCTTCCCGCCTTTCGTCCCCCGGGAAAGGGCCTGGTGACGGCCGGGAACTCCAGCCAGATCTCCGACGGGGCCAGCGCCGTTCTGGTGGCTGACGAAGAGGCGGCCAAAGCCCTTGGCTTAAAACCCCAGGCCCGGTTTTTGGCTCGGGTGGCGGTGGGCGACGATCCCACCATGCAGCTCACGGGGGTGGTGCCCGCCACCCGAAAGGCCCTGGAAAGGGCCGGCCTCACCCTCAAGGACATCGACTGGGTGGAGATCAACGAGGCCTTTGCCACGGTGGTCCTTATGTGGGCGAAAGAGATGGGCGCCGACATGGAAAAGGTCAACCCATGGGGTGGAGCCATCGCCCACGGCCACCCCTTGGGGGCGACGGGAGCCGCCCTCATGGCCAAGATGCTCCAAGGCCTCAAAGCCATCGACGGGGAACTGGGGCTGCAGGTGATGTGCATCGGCCACGGCATGGCCACCGCTACCATCATCCAGAGGATCGCGTAGCGAAGGAGGAACAGCGTTGCGGCTAAATGGTTCCACCTTTTTGGTGACGGGAGGTAGTTCCGGCCTGGGGGCGGCCACCGCCCAGCATCTAGCGGAAAAAGGCGCCCATGTCGTCATCGGCGATATCCGCCCGGAAGGCGAGGCCTTTGCCAGGAAGATCGGCGGCCTCTTCGTATCCATGGATGTCACGTCGGAAGAAGGCGTGAAGGCAGCCATTGAGAAAGCCCTCTCCGCCTACGGCCGTCTCCACGGGGCTGTCAACTGCGCCGGAATCGCCATCGCGGAGAAGGTGCTGGGGCGAAACGGGCCCCATTCCCTGGACGCCTTCCGCCGCGTCCTGGATGTCAACGTCACCGGTACTTTCAACGTGATCCGCCTGGCAGCCCAGGCCATGGTGGAAAACGAACCGAACGAGGAAGGGGAGCGGGGGATCATCATCAATACGGCGTCGGTGGCGGCCTTTGACGGCCAGATCGGCCAGCCTGCCTACTCGGCCTCCAAAGGAGCTGTGGCGGCCATGACCCTCCCCATCGCCCGGGAACTGGCCCGGTACGGCATCCGGGTGGTCACCATCGCCCCGGGGATCTTCGATACCCCGATGATGGCGGGCCTTCCCGAACCGGCCCGCCAGTCCCTCATGCAGCAGGTGCCCTTCCCTTCCCGCCTGGGAAGGCCTTCCGAGTATGCCTTCCTGGTGCAACACATCGTGGAAAACGTCATGTTGAACGGCGAAATCATCCGGTTGGATGGCGCCCTTCGCATGGGGCCCCGCTGAGAGGAGAGCAAGCCTTTGAAGGCGAGAAACCTAGTCCTTCCGGCCTTCTTTGCCGCCCTGACCGCCGTAGGGGCATGGCTGGCCGTCCCCAACCCCTTTTCTCCCACCGTCCCTTTCACCCTCCAGCTTCTCCCCATCCTTCTGGCGGGAAACCTTTTGGGGGCCCGGGGCGCCTTTTGGAGCCAGGTGGTCTACCTGGCTCTGGGGGCTGTGGGTCTTCCCGTCTTCGCCCACGGGACCCAGGGGCTGGGTATCCTCTTTGGCCCCACGGGGGGTTATCTCCTGGGCTTTCCTCTCATGGCCTTGGTGGCAGGCCTTCCCTGGGGGTGGACCTTTGGCGGCCTTCTCTTGAAAAACCTCTTGGCCATCCTCACCGTTACGGCCACCGGCATCCTGGGGCTGATGGCCTTCGGCGCCATGACCCTCCCCGCCGCCTTCTCCGTCGCCGTCATCTTCCTCCCTTATGACCTCCTCAAAGGGGTCCTGGCGGCGGCAGTGGCGGTGGCGGTGCAGCGGGCTCTTCCCGCCCTGGCCGTGCGGAAGAGCTAAGCCTGAAGGAATTCCCCCAAAGCCCATCCAAGGGTTTCAGAGCAGAGGCTTAGGGGCCGTGAACAGTTCATCGAAACATGGGCAGACATAGGCAAACATCTGTGCTATATGTCTAGCGGGACGCGAACGCGGCCCGGAATCTCGCGGCCTTGGTGGCCGCCGTCGCCGGGAGTGGCCCGGAGACGGAAAACGCCTGTGGACGGGACGTAAGCCCTGCCGCCTGGCAGGCGGTCCGGGAGGAAGCGGGAAGCCGGCACCGGCTCATATCCGGGTAAGACCGGCACCGCCGATCCGCAAGGATCGGCTACCTGAAACAGATGAGTAGGTTTCAGGTAACGGATGCAGCCCATCGGGGAGGCTTCCCGCCTCCCCTCTTTCTCTTCTTTTCAAGACAGCAGCTTTTCCAAAGCGGGCCATGCCTCCAGAAGGGCCTCCTTTCCCGCCGCCACCAGCTCTTCCACGTTCCACGTATCGGGGTTGGCCAGGTAGCGGAGAGGCTGCAGGACGAGGTCGGCGGTCTTCTGAAGCTGGCAGCGGCTGAGGCCGGTGAGGAGGATCGCCCCTGCCCGGTCCACGGTTTCGCTGGCGGAGCGGGGCGGGGGAGAAGGAAGATCCCCCGACCCTAGATCCACCGCCACCACTTTGGCAGCCCCCCAGAGGCGGGCGACTTCGGCCGGAACGGGCGCCACCAGGGCTCCATCGGCCAGGAGGTAGGGGGATCGCTTCACGGGCGCAAAGAGCCCTGGGATGGCGGAGCTGGCCCGAAGGGCCAGCCAGGGAGGTGCGTCGCCGCGGAGAAACCGCTCGGGTACATGGGCGGGCCCGTTCCCAAAGACGATGCCCTGCCCCGTCAGGAGGTCGGTGGCTACCACCCCCACGGTGCCCGCCATCTCATCCCAGGAGAGGATGGCCTCGATGCCCTCCACCACTTCTTCCCAGCGCTCTCCCGCCTTGTGGCTCCCCAGGCAGCGGGGGAGCTTTTCCCGGGGGAAGGAAAGGAGGCGTCCCCACCAGGTGAAGGCCCAGGAGGGGCTCTCCCGGGGCCATCGCTGGAAAAGCTCCGCCAGCTTTTCCCGAGGCCTCCGGGCCATGGCCAGGGCCGCCACCAGGGCTCCTGCGCTGCTCCCCACCATCATGGGAGGAAAGACTCCCTTTTGAGCCAAGCCATCCAGGACGCCGATGTGGCAGGCGCCTCTCACTCCGCCGGCTCCTAGGGCGAGGGCCCATGGGGTCGTGGGGTTCATGAGCTGAGTCTATGCCATTCCAAAGGTTTTCTTGCTAGGGTCCAGGTTTCCCTCCTAAAAACACTAGATATGGTGTTGTGGCCTCGCAAAAAGATTTATATAGTGTGGACATCGCAGGTCCCGGGAAACCGGGTGAAAAGGGAACGCCGTGGAAATCGGCGACTGCCCCGCAGCGGTGAGCGGGAACGAACGCTGTCATCACCACTGGGGTGTCAGCCCCGGGAAGGGACAGCCAGTAGGCCTTCTGCCCGCAAGTCCGAAGACCTGCCTGCGATCCCCGGCCATAGCCGGGGAAAGGAAATCCAGCCTTCGAGGGAGGGTGTTGGATGTCTAAGGTCGTTTCGTCCCTTTCACCCCAGGAGCGCCTCAAGGATGCAGCCCACCAGGTCGGCCCCGACGTCTCCCTGGATCTCCTTTGGGAACGAAGCAGGCATGACCTTTACCCCGGCATCGGGGAGGAAGAAGAGCAAAAGGCCCTCATCTTGGCGGCCCGCTCCCTGGTGGAGGTCGATCCCGCCTACAGCAAAGTGGCGGCGAGGCTCCTCTTGCAAAAGCTCTACCAGGAGGTGTTGGGCTATCGCGGCCCCCTTTCACAAGCTGGCCCGTGGGTCCGGAGGGGCTTCCGGACCTACGTGGAACGGGGTGTTCGGTCCGGACGCCTGGACGAGAGGCTCCTCACCCTAGACCTGGACAAGCTCGCCGATGAGCTTCGCCCCGAAAGGGATAACCTCTTTGAGTACATGGGGCTTCAGATCCTCTACGACCGCTACCTTCTCCACGAAAAGGGAGAGCGCTTTGAGCTTCCCCAGTACTTCTGGATGAGGGTGGCCATGGGCCTTTCCCTCGGGGAAAAGGATCCCACCCCCTGGGCCGCCCGCTTCTACCACATCATGTCCACCTTCCGCTTCGTCCCTTCCACCCCCACCCTCTTCAACGCAGGAACCCCTTATCCCCAGCTGGCCTCCTGCTTTGTCAGCACCGTCCCCGACGATCTGGAGGGAATCTTCAACGCCATCAAGGACAACGCCCTTCTCTCCAAGTGGGCGGGGGGACTGGGCAACGACTGGACACCTGTAAGGGCCCTTGGGAGCCCGATCCGAGGGACCAACGGCAAGAGCCAGGGGGTCATCCCCTTCCTCAAGGTGGTGAACGACACGGCCATCGCCGTCAACCAGGGTGGAAAGCGGCAGGGGGCCGTCTGCGCCTACCTCGAGGTCTGGCATCTGGACATCGAAGAGTTCCTGGAGCTCCGGCGCAACACCGGCGATGAGCGCCGCCGCACCCACGACATGAACACCGCCGTCTGGGTGCCCGACCTCTTCCTCAAGCGGGTGGAGGCCGACGGCATCTGGACCCTCTTCAGCCCTGTGGATGTGCCCGACCTCCACGACCTCTACGGCCCTGCCTTCGAGGAGCGCTACCAAGCCTACGAAAAGATGGCGGAGCGGGGGGATATCCCCCTCCATCGGCAGATCCCCGCCAAAGACCTCTGGCGCAAGCTCCTCACCATGCTCTTTGAGACGGGCCATCCCTGGATCACCTTCAAGGATGCCTGCAACCTCCGGAACACCCAGGACCACGTGGGGGTCATCCACAGCAGCAACCTCTGCACCGAGATCACCCTCAACACCTCCTTTGACGAAGTGGCCGTATGCAACCTGGGATCGGTCAACCTCATGGCCCACGCCACCAAGGAGGGTCTGGATCAGCGAAAGCTCCGCGCCACCGTAAAGATGGCGGTCCGCATGCTGGATAACGCCATCGACCTCAACCTCTACCCCATCGAAAAGGCGAGGCGGTCCAATCTCCGCCACCGGCCCTTGGGTCTGGGGATCATGGGATTCCAAGACTTCCTCCACCACTTGGGGGTCTCCTACGCGTCGGAAGAAGCTCTCCGCTGGGCCGACCTCACCGCGGAGATGGTGGCCCACAGCGCCATCTACGCTTCGGCCCTTCTCGCCAAAGAAAGGGGGCCGTATGAGACCTACGAAGGCTCCCACTGGCACCGAGGCCTTCTCCCCCAAGACACCTTGGACATCTTGGAGGAAAAGCGGGGGATTCCCATCCCCGTCCCCCGGGGAGGGGAGCTGGACTGGCAGCCCGTAAGGGACGCCATCCGGCGCCATGGCCTTCGCAACAGCCACCTCCTGGCCATCGCCCCCACCGCCACCATCTCCCACATCTCCGGCACCAGCCCCTCCATCGAGCCGGCCTATGCCAACCTCTTTGTCCGGAGCAACCTCTCGGGGGAGTTCATCCAGGTCAACCCCTTCTTGGTGCGGGACCTGAAGGCCCTCGGCCTCTGGGATGAAACCATGCGGGAGGATCTCAAGTATTACGACGGCTCGGTCCAGCCCATCCCTCGCGTTCCCGAAAGGCTGAAGGAGATTTACCGCACCGCCTTTGAGATTCCCCCCGAATGGCTCATCGGGGCGGCGGCCCGCCGCCAGAAGTGGATCGACCAGAGCCAATCCCTCAATCTCTACGTGGCCGAACCCAGCGGAAAAAAGCTCAGCCAGATGTACCTCACCGCCTGGCGCATGGGCCTTAAGACCACCTACTACCTCCGCTCCCGAGCCGCCACCCACATCGAGAAGGCCACCTTGGACATCAACCGGCGGCAGCTCCAACCCCTGTGGATGAAGAGCAAGAGCCCTACGGCGGAGATCGTCGTCTACCGCGACGGCGACACATGCGAAGTATGCCAGTGAGGAAAGGACGGGATGGCTTGTGAATAAGGGCCGCATTCGGGTGGAAGACAAAAGGCTCATCAACGGGGAAGAAGTGGACGTCAACCAGCTGATGCCCATCAAGTACAAGTGGGCCTGGGAGCATTACCTCAACGCCCTTGCCAACCACTGGCTTCCCCACGAGGTGCCCATGGCCCAGGACATCGCCCTCTGGAAGAGCCGGGATCTTTCAGAAGCCGAACGGCATGTCATCATGAGGAACCTGGGCTTCTTCGCCACGGCGGAAAGCCTGGTGGCCAACAACATCACCCTCGCCATCTTCCGCTACGTCACCAACGCCGAATGCCGCCAGTACCTCCTCCGCCAGGCTTTCGAGGAAGCCATCCATACCCACGCGTTCCACTACATCGTGGAAAGCTTGGATCTGGACGAAGGCGAAGTCTTCAACATGTACCGCGAAATTCCCGTCATCGCCGAAAAGGATCGCTTCGAGATGGAGCTCACCAGCGATGTCATCCGGCCGGATTTCTCCACGGCCACCGAGGAAGGCGCCCAAAAGTTCCTGGAGAACCTTATCGGGTACTACGTCATCATGGAGGGGATCTTCTTCTACTCGGGTTTTGCCATGATCCTCTCCTTCCACCGGCGCAACCGCATGACGGGCATCGGCCAGCAGTTCCAGTACATCCTCCGAGATGAGACGATCCACCTCAATTTCGGCATCGATCTCATCAACGGGATCCGCATGGAAAACCCTCACCTCTGGACGAAGGACTTCCAGGAAAAGATCTACGGCCATATCGAGAAGGCGGTGGAGCTGGAGGCCAAGTACGCAAGGGAGGTCCTTCCCGAAGGGGTCTTGGGCCTCACGGCCCCCATGTTCCTGGAGTATGCCCGTTACATCGCCGATCGCCGGTTGGAGCGCATCGGCCTAAAGCGTCTCTACAAGAGCTCCAACCCCTTCCCGTGGCTGAGCGAAACCATCGATCTGGGGAAGGAGAAGAACTTCTTCGAAACCCGCGTGACGGAATATCGGCAGGGGGCCACCTTGGTCTGGGAGGATTGAACCGTTGCGATCCGGGGGAAGGGCGTGAGCCCTTCCCCTGTTGTGCCTTTTTCACCTCCCTTTCCTTTTTGGCCGCCTTAGGGGAAAATCCATACTTGAGATCGGCAAGGAACGGGCATCCCGGCCGGATCATAGCCTCAAGGGAAGGGGAGAAAACCGGTGAAAGGCCTTCGGCTTCACGGCAAGGACGATGTGATCCGGGCCCTTAGGGCCTCCCACGGGCGCCCCTTGGTGATCTTCAAACACAGCCGCACCTGCCCCGTCAGTGCCCGGGCCCTTCGGGAATGGGAATCCTTTTCCCTAAGTCCTCAAGGCAGCTCGGCCCTTTTGGCCTACCTCGTGGTCCAGGAGGACCGGCAAGCTTCCGTCATCGTCGCCGAGGAGCTGGGGGTCCGCCACGAATCGCCTCAGGCCATCCTGGTGGTGGGCGGAAGGGCCGTCTGGCACGCATCCCACCAGGCCGTGACCCGGGAAGCTCTTAGGGATGCCCTGGAAAGGTGGGGGAACGATGCCCCTCAAAGTGGGGGATATGGCGCCGGATTTCACCCTTCGGGATGAGAACGAAAAGGAAGTGCGCCTTTCGGATTTCCGCGGTCAAAAGGTGGTCCTCTATTTTTACCCCAAGGATGACACCCCGGGCTGCACCCGGGAAGCCTGTGCCTTTCGGGATCAGTTCGCCGGTTTCCGGGATTTGGAGGCGGTGGTCCTGGGGGTAAGCCGGGATTCAGCTGAATCCCATCGGCGCTTCAAGGAGAAGTACCAGCTGCCCTTCCCTCTTCTCTCCGACCCCGATCATCAGGTGGCGGAAGCCTATGGGGTCTGGAAAGAAAAGACCATGTTCGGCAAGAAATCCTTTGGGATCGAGCGGACGACCTTTGTCATCGATGAGGCGGGACGGATTCAGGCCATCTTTAGGAACATCAAACCGGAAGAGCATGTGGAGAAGGCCTATGCCGCCCTCGCCAAAGGGTAAGGAACCCATCTTTCTCGAGGGCCAGCGCATCCTCCTGCGGGAATTCCGCCTGGAGGATGCGCCTTTCGTCCACGCCTACGCCTCCGATCCGGAAGTGACCCGGTATATGCCCTGGGGACCCAACACCTGGGACGATACCCTTCGCTTTCTGCAGGAGGTTATCTTCCAAGCCCGCCAAACGCCCCGAGAAATCTTTGAGCTGGCCATCATCCTGAAAGAGGATGGGCGGCTCATCGGCGGGGCGGGAATCCGGGTGGAGGAAGAAGGGCGGGCCAGTTTGGGCTACATCCTCCATCGGGAAGCCTGGGGAAGGGGTCTGGCGACGGAAGCGGGCAGACTTCTCATCGCCTTTGCCCGGGAGCGTCTCTCCCTACGGGAGATCTTTGCCACCTGCCACCCCGACAACCGGGCTTCCCAGCGGGTGCTGGAGAAGCTGGGGATGGAGCTTCGGGGGATGGTGGAGGGTCGCCTCCTCTACACCCTTAGCTGCGGCTGTCCAGAAGATCCACCAGGGGTTTCAACCGCAAGTAAAGATGGGCCGTGGCCCGGGCATCCGTGAGGCAGTAGCGGGCGATGTCGTCCATGCGCCCTTCGGCAAAGGCCCGGGCCACCTCTTCCCCCGACATCTCTTCTTTGGGGCTCTCGATGCCAAAGGCCCGGCACCAGAAATCTAAGGAATGGGGCGGCCGCCTCGCCCCGTAGAAGGTGATGACCTCCATGAGGTCGCAGTGCTCTTTAAAGGAGTAGCGGTAGGGCACCAGGTTGCGGGTGGGTTCGATGCCCAGAAGGAGGGAGCGGAGCATCAGCATGGGGCCATCGAATTGGCGGCCGTTGTACGTGATGATGGTGCTCGCACCGGTTCCGGCCATAAAGCGCCAGAAGGCCCTGAGAATCTCTTCTTCGCTTCCCCGATAGATCTGGGCTTCCCCCGGAAAATCGGGGAAGGGCTCCCAGCCCCGGCCCCCCTCCCCCCAGACCAACACCCCTCCCCGCTCTTCTTCGGGACGCCAGAGGCCGATGGCCACCACATGGGCCGTGGCAGGATGGAAGACCGTCTTTTGTTTGGCTTCCTCTACCTTCTCAGGAGGAACATGGCGAAGGAAGCTTTCCCCAAGGAGGGGGTCCAGCTCCTCAAAGGGCATGCCCACCGTTTCGATGTCGATGGCTACGGGAGATCCCGCCACAGGAAACCTCCTTCAAAGGGTTTCATCCAGGGCCTGGCGGAGATCCTCCACCAGATCCTGGGGATCTTCGATGCCCACCGAAAGGCGGATCAGTCCATCGTGGATGCCCAGTTCCTTGCGCCTTTCCGGGGGAATGGAAGCATGGGTCATGCGGGCGGGGATGGAGATAAGGCTTTCCACCCCTCCAAGGCTTTCCGCCAGGGTGAAAAGCTTCACCTTCCGCGTGACTTCCGCCGCCCGCTCCGGGTCCGACAAAAGAAAGCTCACCATGCCCCCAAAACCCTCTCCCTGGACCCGGGCCAGATGGTGGCCGGGGTGGGAGGGAAGGCCGGGGTAATAGACCTTTGCCACGTCGTGGCGCTCCGAGAGGAACTGCGCCACCTGCAGGGCCCCCCTCTGATGGGCTTCCATCCGCAGGGCCAGGGTGCGGATCCCCCGCAGGACCAGGTAGCTATCGAAGGGGCTCAAAACGGCGCCTGTGGCGTTCTGAAGGAAATGGAGCTCTTCTCCCAGCTCCGGGTCTTTCACCACGGCGATCCCCGCCAGGACGTCGCTGTGGCCGGCCAGATACTTGGTGGCGCTGTGGAAGACGATGTCGGCTCCCAGCTCCAGGGGCCTCTGGAAATAGGGGGTCATAAAGGTGTTGTCGACGATGAGCTTTAAGCCGTGGGCATGGGAAAAAGACGCCATGGCTTGGAGGTTGATGACCTTCAAGAGGGGATTGGTGGGCGTTTCCACCACGATGGCCCGGGTGCGGGAGGTGAGGTGACGTTCCAGCTCTTCCGGTTGGCTGAGGTCCACAAAGGAAGCTTTCATCCCCAGCCGCGAAAAGACCCGGGCAAAGAGGCGGTAGGTTCCCCCGTAGACGTCATCTCCGACGATGAAGTGATCGCCTTCGGAAAAGAGGAGGAGGATGGTCTGGAGAGCGGCCATGCCGGAGGCAAAGGCCAAGCCCCGGGCGCCTCCCTCCAGCTCCGCCATCACCTTTTCCAAGGCTTCGCGGGTGGGATTTCCCGTGCGGATGTACTCATAGGCCCCCGGTTTTCCCGGGCTTTCCTGCTCAAAGGTGGTGGAAAGATAGATGGGCGGATTGACGGCCCCCGTCGGGGGATCGCCGGGAAGGCCGCTCCGAACGAGGCGGGTCTTCAAACGCATGATCATCGCTCCTTCAAAAAGGGGTAGATGCCGCAGGAAAGGTAGCGCTCGCTGGAATCGGGGAAGATGACGGCGATGCGGCTTCCGGGAGGTGCCTTTTCCGCCTCCCAGAGGGCTGCCTGCATGGCCGCTCCCGAGGAGCTCCCCACCAGGAGCCCTTCCCTTTTGGCCAGTTCTTCCACCATGGCAAAGGCCAGGTCATCGGGGACGGTATGGACCTGGTCCACCAGTTTCCAGTCGAAAAAGGGCGGCACAAATTCCATGCCGATGCCTTCCGTCCGGTGGGGACCCACCGGTCCGCCTCCCAGGATGGAACCCTCCGGTTCCACGATGGCGGTGCGGATGCGGGGATTCTTTTCTTTCAGAAACCGGGCGCAGCCCATGAAGGTGCCGGCCGTTCCTGCCCCCGCCACGAAGATGTCCACCTTTTGCTCCATCTGCTCATAGATTTCGGGGCCAGTGGTTAGGTAGTGAATCCCCGGATTGGCCGGGTTTTCGAACTGGTTGGGGACCCAGCTTCCGGGGATGGAGCGGGCCAGCTCATACGCCTTGGCGATGGCCCCTTTCATCCCTTCTTTCTGGGGTGTAGGGACGATCTCGGCGCCTAGGGCTTTCATGAGGGCCTGCTTTTCTTCGGAGAAATGCTCGGGGACGGTGAAAATCAACCGGTAGCCCCTCCCCGCCGCCGCCAGGGCGAGACCGATCCCTGTGTTGCCGGCGGTAGGCTCGATGATGGTTCCGCCCGGGGCCAAAAGCCCCCGCTTCTCGCCGTCTTGGATGAGGCCCAAACCCAGCCGGTCTTTGACGCTCCCCCCGGGATTCATGAATTCCAGCTTGGCGAAGATCCTGACCCCTTCGGGCAGGGGAAAGGAGGTGATCTCCACCATGGGTGTGTTCCCGATGAGGTCTTGCACGCGAGATACCACAGGCGCCTGGGAGAGGGTTTTGGGGGCATGGTGAGCTTTCTTTTGTCGGACCCGGAGCGGGCGGCGGAAGTCACGCGGAAGGTGAAGCTTTTCACCCTGGCGGAAAGCCTTGGAGGGGTGGAAAGCCTTATCTCCATCCCCGCCCGCATGACCCATGCTTCCATTCCTCCGGAAAGGCGCAAGGAACTGGGCATCCACGATGGACTGATCCGCCTTTCGGTGGGCATCGAAGATCCCCAGGATCTGGTGGAGGATCTCCGCCAGGCCCTGGATGAAACCCTTTGAAGGAGGTTTCCCGTGGCGGGATCTCCCGTAGCCATCGACATCGAAACGGTGGGCATGCCCTTTGAGGAGCTGGATCCCCTCCTTGGGGAAAGCTTCCTTCGCCATGTTCCTCCTGAGAAGGTAGAGGAAGCCAAACAAAAGACGGTCTTCCATCCTGCCACGGCCCATGTGGTGGCCATCGGCCTCTGGCGTCCCGAAGAAGAGCGGGGAGGGGGACCCCGGGTTGGCGAGGAGGTGCGGGGCGTCGGCCGCCGTCGCGGCCGCGTCGCCGGGACCCAGCTCGATCCGCTCGCCGCCAGTCTCGACGACCAGTCGGCCCTCGAGGACGACGAAGACCTCGACGGTCCCCGGCGGATGGGCGGGAAAGGGACCTGCGCCCGCCTGCGGGGGCAGGTGGTAGCGGATCACCTCGATGCCGTGGATGGGGGGGAACAACGCCTCGCGGACGGCACCGCTCTCGGGGTCGGTTAGCCTCCAGCCAGCGTCCCGGCGGGTGACCCGCACGCGCGGCAGCGCGGGGGCGCCGAGCAGCTCGGAGAGGCTTCTCCCCAGACCGTCGGCGATGCGCAGGGCGTGGAGCAGGCTGGGATTGCGCTCGCCGCGCTCGATCTTGGACAGCGCCGAGCGCGAGACGCCGCTGCGCCGGGCCAGCTCCTCCAGCGACAGGCCGGCCAGCCGCCTCGCCTCGCGAACCCTCGCTCCGAACTCGATCACCGCTGCCCTCCCCCGGTCCGCCTGCTGTCGTCCCCGTCTTCGATCCCAGATTGATTCCTGCTGCGGGCGCGCGCAAGTGCTGGCCTTGCGGGGGCAGGTGTTCTACAATAGGTTACATTAATTCCCCAATTGGAGAGCGAGGGGGACACGCCGGTGCGCGAACTCGTCGCCGCTCTGCCGCCCCTGGTCGCCGCCGGCCTCCTCCTCCGCGGCGTCGCCGCGCCACGGGCGGCAGCCGCCGCGCTGGCGGTGGCCGCGGCGTCACTTTCGGCCTTCCCCACGCCCTGGCCGGTCCTGCTGGAGTCGCAGCACCGGGCGCTGACCACCGGGCTGGAGGTTACGCTCATCACGCTGGGCGGCCTGCTATTCCGCGAGGTGCTCGCGGCCTCGCGGGCCGAGGCGCAGCTGGGCGACTGGGCGGCGGCCCTCTCGGGCGACCCGGTGCGGCGGGTCCTGCTGGTCGCGCTTGGCGTGGTGCCTTTCACGGAGTCGGCGGCGGGCTTCGGCGTGGGGGCCATCGTCGGGATCCCCCTCCTGCTGCGCATGGGCCTCCCGCCGGCGACCGCCGCGCTGGTGGCGCTGCTGGGGCTGGTGGCGGTCCCCTGGGGTGGTCTGGCGCCGGGTACCCTGGTCGCCGCGCGGCTGTCCGGGATATCCTTCCAGCGGCTGGGCGAGCTGAGCGCCGCGCTGTCCTTGCCCGTCTTCCTCGTCTGCGGGTTCTCCGCCCTGGCGGCCGTGGTGGGAGCCCGGCGGGCCCTGCTTAGGGCCCACGAGCTGGCACTGGTGGCCGCCTGCCTCTGGCTGGGGATCGCGGCGGCGAACCGGCTGGCGGGGACGGCCCTGGCCGGCGTGCTTGGCGGGGCGGTGGCCATCGGCGGCTCGGCGGCGCTGATCAGGGTACACGAGGGTAGGGTACCGCGACCGACGCCGTCGCAGCTGCGCGCGCTGTCGCCCTACCTGGCGCTGGTCGCCCTGCTCCTGCTTTCGCGGGCCGTCGCCGGGCTCGGCCGGTCGCTGGCGGCGACAGGGACAGGGCGGGCCCTCTCCGCCGCCTCGAGCCCGGGGCTCTGGCTGCTTCTCGCCTGCATCGCGGCGGCATTGCTGGTGGGCCTGGACAGGCGAGCGCTGGCTGGTGCCGTGCGCCGGAGCCTCGCGCGGCTGCGCCCCGTCTCCCTCGCGACGATCGCGTTCCTGGCGACTGGTTCCCTGATGACGGCGGCCGGCATGAGCGCCGCGCTCGCGGAGGCCGCTTCGCGGCTCGGCCCGGCCTACCTGCTGGCGGCGCCATGGCTGGGCGGCCTCGGCGGCTTCCTTACCGGCTCCAACACGGGCGCCAACGCCATGTTCGCGGCCGCCCAGGCCGAGGCGGCCGTGCGCCTGGGCTGGCCGCCCGACCGGCTCCTCGCCGTCCACAACGTCGCCGCCTCCCTGCTCACGATGGCCTCCGCACCCCGGGTCACCCTGGCCCTCAGCCTCCTGGACGGCGAGCGGCCGGAGCCGGGTTTGTTCAGGCGCCTGCTGGCCACGGACGCGGCGGCGCTCGCCTTATTGAGCCTGCTGGCCGCGGTGGCGGTGCCAGGCCGCTAGCGCCCCGGCGCGGCGGCAGGGGGCGGGACCGGACCGCCGGCGTTGCGGGTCGGCTATAGCGGGCTGGGGAGGAGGTGGCGCTTGCGCCGGCACGCCCCACGCACCGTCTCCGCGCTGGCCGCCCTGCTGCTGCAGCATGTGGGAGTCGGGACCCAGCTTCCCCAGGTCTGCCTTATAGAACGGCTCTGCGCCAAAAAGTGTGATGTCAGCTCTACGAAGAACCATGGCAGGAGGCCCAAAAGCTTTCTTAATACCTTACGCCCCAAGACAGCACCATAGAACACCTTGTGCCATAAACGGCAGGAGACCTCGGCCTTATGTCCGCATCACCATGAGAGTTGGCCCTTCTGCCGCCGCCTTTTTCATTTTCCACACGACAGTTCACAGTTATTGTTTAAGAGCCCCATTATACTTGACAGAACTTACTAGGCATGGAATAATCATCTAAACGCTATTCATCGTCGGGGAAAGGGAATCGAAAGATGACTCTTTTCGACGCTTGGTAGCCTACCCGGAGGTTTAAAAAAGCGGAGGAAGTGAGTTGATGCTGCAACGATGGCACTCTTTTCAAGAATCGTTGTGGTATGAATACGGGCCTGCGCTTACCCTCTGGAGGGCCATGCCGGCCTTTTTATCCGCCTTTTTAATCCTCCTTATAGCTGCCGGCGGGTTTTACATGGTTACGATCCATGAGGTGCGAATGGCAAGGCGCGCGGGCTATAGCGGACCTGAGCTAGCCGTTCTGGTCAAGGCGCCGGTGGACAAGGACGTGGACAAAGGGGCATTGACCCGCGATCTTACCAGATTTGCCACCGTCCAGGCCTTGGCGGTGGCATACCGACCCCAGCCTCGATCAGGATTCATCACCGTGTTGGACGAGGGGGGCTATTTTCGTAATGGCGGAATACCCCTGGCGAAACCCTTGCTGCAGGGACCGGGCCCAAAGCTCTTGGTGTCGTCCCACCTTTCTCCTTCCGGAGCGGAACACATTCGCCGGTTTATCGCCAGAGACGGAGAGATCGTTGGAGAATTCGTTCCAGAAGTGGATCTTGGTCAAACCCATATGGTGCGCCTCAGCGGGGTCTTGCTGGAACACGACTATCCCATCGCCTTGTTTAACCCTGAGGCCGTTCCCTTTGGCGAAGGGGCCTACATCTTTGCCGGCGATCGTTTGGCTAAAACAGAAATTATCCAGAAGCTTTTTGGTATCTTTGAAAGCCATGGTTTAGAGGTTCGATCGTTCTCATTCTTAGAACAAGCGTCGTTTTCAACCATCCTGAAGGACATGGTGTCGTCTCGTAATGGCTTGGTGTTCCTCTTCGCATTTGTTATTACCCTTCTGGTTGGATGGATGATCCTTCACCTCTATGCCCTGCTCACGCGAGAGAAATGGATGGTGGTGGCTATTTTAGGCGCCGGGCGGATGGATCTCATCCGCTTAATAGTCCGGGAAATGCTGGATCGAACGGGGCGAGGTGCCATTTGGGGTGGGATTCTGGCGCTGGCAGGCGGGTTTCTCCTCAGCCTTATGGGTGCACTTCCTGCGATGGCTCCCGTCCTGCTGGTCCCTCTGGCGGTACTCTTTGCGGGTCTGTTGCTTTTCATCATGGCAGTATGGGTGGCCTGGTGGGAGCTTAGGGGAGTGTTGAAGCTTGTCCCTATTTAAACGCTCTTTGGCAGACTTTCGGCAGGTGTGGAGTTGGGCACTCCCCATATTTGTGGTTACCTTTGTCGTCTCGTTTTTGACCACGTGGGAGACCACCATCTTCTGGTTCGACTTTCAGGGCGGCCTCTGGCGCAAGGAAGCGCCGGAGCGCCAGCTGAGCTTCCTTCGTATGTACGATCCTGAAGACGTCGCGGGAGATCCCGGGTTGCCCGGGAGGCCACCCTTTGAGGAAAGGGAGGACTCTGTAGAGGAAAAGGACCCGGCGCTGGAGGTGCTCCTGGAAGCCATGGAGAAGGATCCCCGTATGTTTCTCGTTCTTCGGCTCCAGGACCTGACGCGCACCTGGCGAGCGCCTGGGACGAAACTGATGACGGCAGGGTCGCCTCCGGAACCGGTGCAGGTGGACGGCGATGTCCTGGGGGTGGTGGGAGGGGCGCCGCCGTTCCTCCCAAAGGCGCCTTCGCCGGGTACCGCGCTCCTTTGGGGATCGTTGGATCCTGCCGCCGAGAGGTACGTACTGGAGGATGTGGTGGTTCGGAGGATGAGTGAAAACCTCCTGGCAGCCCAGTATGTGGCGGGAACGGGGCGCCGTAATACCACGGACACAGGACCCCTTGTAGCCCTCAGCGTCCAAGATGCCCGACATCTCATGAATACCATGGAGTACCCCATCCCCATGTCGCGGCTTCTGCAGGGCTTCACATGCTACTGCGAGGCGAAGGATCTGGACCTCGTGGCGGCAGCCATGACATCAGCAGCGCAGACAAGCGGAACCCAGCGTGTCTTTTTTACGGTGACCTACCAAGGTTTGGTAGGCCCTTTCCAGCGCTGGCTGGTTTGGCAAGGAGGCCTCCTTAGTATCTACTTCCTTCTCCCCTACCTGCTTCTCTGGGCCCTTGTGCTCATGGCGTCGCAGATGTATTGGGAACGCCGAAAGGCGGTCTACGCTATCGACCGGTTTTGCGGTGCCACGCCTTTTGAACTTCAGCTGAGGCCCCAGCTCCTTCTCCTCCTAACGCTGATCCTTCCTGCTGCTTTGGGATACGGTTTTTTCACGTGGACCCTTCGCCATGCGGCCTGGCCGCCTCCTCTTCCTGCGGGCACCCACGTTTTGGTTGCCGTCTTTCTCGGCCTGATTTACGGGAGCGCAGGTTTGCCGATAGCTGCGCGGATGAGGCGTCTCATCGATTACCCGGTAAAGGAGGTTGCCGATGTCTGAGGAGATCTTGCGGGGGGACAGGCGCCAAAGAGGTCACCGTGATCATCATCTTTTGGCCCCGGAAGCTGTGCTCATCGATGCCCAGCACCACCTCCGACAACCCTTCCAAGGCCACTTCCATCGGAACTTCACCCATGACCCGGCGCTTCAGCACCCGCCGGACCACTCCGTCTCCCACCCCGTTACGCTTGGCCGCCTGGTGAAGGCTGGTCCCCACCAGGTGGGAGAGGATCTCCTGCTCCCCTTGAATCGTCCGCCTGGACCACTTCTCGATACCCGGAAAGGTTTCGGTAAAGGCTTTCTTACAGCTCCCACAGTAAAACGGCCGGGGCCGTATGCGAAGGAATACCTTGCGCCCCACAACCGTGCCATGAAACACCCTGCGCCATGCCTTAGAACGGCTATGGACGCGGCGGGTCGCGGCACCACAGTGGGGGCAGCGCGCCTCTTTCTCGGGCATCCCCACGTAGACGCCGGCCTCGTACTATCACAGGATCACAGCTGTCAGGTTCTCTAGGCGGGACCTGGGGAATCTGGTCCCCGACTCCCAGATGTCGCTTAAAGCCTTGTCATCTCATCATGCTCTAAGAGCCTTACGTGAGGCCCCTCAAACCGGTAGATCCTCCGGCAAGCCTTGGCCACCTGGGGATCGTGGGTGGCCACCAGTACCCCTACCCCTTCCCCGGCAATCTTTTGGAAAAGCTCGATGATCCGCCCGGCGGTGGCTTGATCCAAAGAAGCCGTCGGCTCATCCGCCACCAGAAGGCTCGGCTACGAGGCCGGTGTCTACGTAGGGAGGCCCAAGAAAGAGGCGCGCTGCCCCCACTGTGGTGCCGTGACCCGCCGCGTCCATAGCCGTTCTAAGGCATGGCGCAGGGTGTTTCATGGCACGGTTGTGGGGCGCAAGGCATTCCTTCGCATACGGCCCCGGCGGTTTTACTGTGGGAGCTGTAAGAAAGCCTTTACCGAAACCTTTCCGGGTATCGAGAAGTGGTCCAGGCGGACGATTCAAAGGAAGAGGCGATCCTCTCCCACCTGGTGGGGACCAGCCTTCACCAGGCGGCCAAGCGTAACGGGGTGGGAGACGGAGGGGTCCGGCGGGTGCTGAAGCGCCGGGTCATGGGTGAAGTTCCGATGGAAGTGGCCTTGGAAGGGTTGTCGGAGGTGGTGCTGGGCATCGATGAGCACAGCTTCCGGGGCCAAAAGATGATGATCACGGTGACCTCTTTGGCGCCTGTAAGGCGGCTTTTGGCCATCTTACCGGACGATCGGCTGGCCACGCTGAGGCGTTATTGGCAGGGGATCCCTGAGGATGTGAAGGACCGGATCGTGGGGGTATGCATCGACATGAAGAAAGCCTGGCGGCTCGAACTCATGCGCCAGCTACCCCATGCCAAGGTGGTGGTGGATCGGTTCCACGGGATTCAGGATGCCAACCGCCGGGTGGAAGAAGCCCGGAAGGTGGAGAAGGAGGTTACCCGGCGGCCGATTCCACGCTGGCCCCTTTTAAAAAACCAGGAGGAGCTGACGCCAAGGCAGGCGCAAGAGCTCCGGTGGATCTACGAAAACCATGCCAACGTGAGGCATAGAAGCAGGTAGGGGAGAAGGAAGTAGATACTAAGGAGGCCTCCTTGCCAAACCAGCCAGCGCTGGAAAGGGCCTACCAAACCTTGGTAGGTCACCGTAAAGAAGACACGCTGGGTTCCGCTTGTCTGCGCTGCTGATGTCATGGCTGCCGCCACGAGGTCCAGATCCTTCGCCTCGCAGTAGCATGTGAAGCCCTGCAGAAGCCGCGACATGGGGATGGGGTACTCCATGGTATTCATGAGATGTCGGGCATCTTGGACGCTGAGGGCTACAAGGGGTCCTGTGTCCGTGGTATTACGGCGCCCCGTTCCCGCCACATACTGGGCTGCCAGGAGGTTTTCACTCATCCTCCGAACCACCACATCCTCCAGTACGTACCTCTCGGCGGCAGGATCCAACGATCCCCAAAGGAGCGCGGTACCCGGCGAAGGCGCCTTTGGGGCGCGTGACAAAAGCCTGGTTCGTATATAGACGTGGCGGCGAGGACGTATCTCCCATTGTGGAGTCGGAAGCGACGGCGGATTCAGGTTGCAACTGGACACCCGGGCCAGAAAAAGAATGGTGGCAATGGGATTCGTTGGATCCCACTGAACCAAAGACCACTTGGCATTATGACTTCGGTTATTCCCCGCCGGAAATCTGCGGTCTGCCGGAAGATCTTAAGAACGACGCTCTATGAAACGGGTGTGGACCAGGGTGGGGGTTGAGGGGTTTTTGGGCGCATTTGGCCCGCTTCAGACCTTGTGGCGGACGATCCCGGGTCTGGCTGCTGCATTCTCTCTCCTCACCCTGGTGTCGGCTGGCTTAGATCTGGCTGTCGGGGTGGAGCGCGAAATTCACGATCGCTTGGGTTATGGGGGTCCAGCGGTAGCCCTGATGGCCCTTCCAGCAGGCAAAGAAGTGGACCGGGAGGCCCTCACTCGTGAGCTTTCCCGCTTTGCTTCCGCCCAAGGCCTGGCCGTCGCTTACGAGCGCCAACCGGGCGGCGTGATTTCCATCTGGGACGAGAGGCGTCTTTTTCCTCTGGGCCCTAAGGTCTCTCGGCTTTTCGACGGATCGGGCCCGAAGGCCCTCGTGAACCGGGGTCTTGTATCGTCTCTGGAAGGAAATCTGGAGCGGCTTCTTCCGCCCGGGGCAGAGATGGTGGGCTCCTTCCCACCCGCCCTTCGGTATCCTCCTGAGACCCTCTTCAGCGTATGGGAGGTTTCCCGATATCCATCTTTCTTTTTGAATACGGCGGCGCTGCCTTTCGGGGAAGGAGCCTACTTCATCGCTGGAAACCGCCTGGAAAACCGCCAGATCCTTCAGAGTGTCGTCTATCTCTTAGAAGCCCATGGACTGAAGGTTTCTTCCCTCATTACTTTTGAAAGGATCGATTATCGTGACTACTATCGGCAAATTCTCACGGGGGGTGACCTACGAAGCCGCATCTTTGTCATCATTATCGGGCTTCCTTTCCTGGCTCAGCTGCTGGTTTTCCTTCTGTTCGCCTATCTTTCCCGGGGCAAATGGGAGGTCGCGGCAGTGTTGGGGGCGCCGCGGCCGTCCCTTCGCCGCATGATTGTCGAAGAGCTCTTTCTTCACCGCGCCGCCTGGGGGCTTCTGACGGGAGCCCTGCTGGGATTCATGGGTGCCCTCGTTCTATATGCGGCGGGAGTGATACCCCTGGGCCCAGGTCTTAACACCGTCGCGTTGGCGTCCGCAATAGCGACCTTAGCGTCCTTCATATTGGCTTGGGCTGTTGCCTGGTGGGAAGTGGAGGGTCTAATTAACCGTGTCCCTCTTTAAACGGTTTTTCGCAGATCTGCGGCAGGTATGGACTTGGATGATGGCGCTTTCTGCTGCGATTTTCTCCCTTGCCTTTATCATAGCCTGGGACCTCCCCTTCCTTTGGATGGAAATCAAGGGCGCCGCATGGCGAACGGAACCCCTTGTCGGCGAAGTGAGCTTTCTTCGTAGCATTGACTTCGACGCTTCCTACGCCGATGAGATCACAGGGAGATCGTCGAAGTTGGATAGCCTTTTCGAAGACCCGTCCGTAGAGATCCTTTTAAAAGCCATGGCCGAGAATGGAAGGATGTTTTTGCAATTACCTTTAAGAGACTTGGCCCAAGGTTTTCGTGGCAGTCGCTTCTACGCCGAGCCATCGCTATTGCCGGTTAATCTGGCCGATACACAAGCCATCGCCATAGTGGGTGCGGCTCCCCCTTTTTTGCCGGAGGCTCCCCTTCCCGGTAAGGCCCTCCTTTGGGGAACATTGGAGCCGGAGGCCGATACGTATCTCTTGAAAGGCCTGACCATCCGCCGAGTCCAAAAGGCACCGCTGGGTGTCGATTACGTCACCGGCACAGCCCATGTTCAAGGAACGGAAGGAAGGCCTGTGGTAGCGATTCACCCCGAAGACATCAAAAAGATAAGTGAAACCCCCCTTTCAATCCCAAGAGATGAGTTTTTCCGGTACTTTACTTGTTATTGCGACCCCAGTGAGCTGGCGCCGGTAGCCGCGGATATGACGCAGGCTTCCTTGGACAAAGGCTTACACCGCGCCTTTTATGCCATCGGCTACGAGGGTCTGGCCGGAGGCCCTCAGGAGCGAAGCTTTCTCTGGGGCAGTCTCTTAGGAGAGCTAGTCAGGTTCTTCGCCGTCCTGGCTCTGTGGGGCCTGATCGTCATGGGGGCGCAGATGTACTGGGTACGCCGTGCCCCCGTCTATGCCACCGACCGGTTTTGCGGCGCCCCGGGATGGCAGCTCCACCTGAGGCTCCAGAGCCTCATCCTTTTGAGCCTGATTTTGCCGGCCGCTCTTGGTTTTGCTGCCTTTGTCATGATCAACCCCTTTGCTTTCGATTCGGTTCAATTGCCTTACCCTCTTCTGCTGCACCTCGTGATCCTCTGGGCTCTCGGAATCCTGGCCCTTCTTTATCTGAGCGCCGGCCTTCCCGTGATGCTCCGCATGAAACGGTTGATCGATTACCCGGTAAAGGAGGTTGCCGATGTCTGAGGAGATCTTGCGGGGGGACGATCCGTCGAAAAGCCGAGAGACCTTAGGGCCCAGAGGAAAAAGACGCCTCTCGTCCCAGATGGAAATCACGCCGCCCGGTTGGCGCTCGTAAGCGACGGCCAGGCCTTGGGCGGAAGCAAACCGGGAAAGCTCACGAGTGAGGGCCTCCCGGTCCACTTCTTTGCCTGCGGGAAGGGCCATCAGGGCTACCGCTGGACCCCCATAACCCAAGCGATCGTGAATTTCGCGCTCCACCCCGACAGCCAGATCTAAGCCAGCCGACACCAGGGTGAGGAGAGAGAATGCAGCAGCCAGACCCGGGATCGTCCGCCACAAGGTCTGAAGCGGGCCAAATGCGCCCAAAAACCCCTCAACCCCCACCCTGGTCCACACCCGTTTCATAGAGCGTCGTTCTTAAGATCTTCCGGCAGACCGCAGATTTCCGGCGGGGAATAACCGAAGTCATAATGCCAAGTGGTCTTTGGTTCAGTGGGATCCAACGAATCCCATTGCCACCATTCTTTTTCTGGCCCGGGTGTCCAGTTGCAACCTGAATCCGCCGTCGCTTCCGACTCCACAATGGGAGATACGTCCTTGGCCACCCACGATCCCCAGGTGGCCAAGGCTTGCCGGAGGATCTACCGGTTTGAAGGACCGCATCTGAGGCTTCTAGAAGAAGAGGAACGGCTGGCGCTGGGGTGACCAACCGTTGGAGTCAGGGCTTCTAAAGGTCTACGACGCTCATCTCCACCTGGAAGCCATGGTCTCCCGGGAAGACGGAAAGATCGACTGGGATCGGGCGAAAGCGCTGGTGGAGAGCTGGCAGATGTCAGGCGTGGAGGGGGTCTTGGCGGTATCGGTGGATCGCCCCTCTTCCGAGCGGACCCTGGAACTGAAGGAGCGCTTTCCCGGTTTTGTCTTCGCTGCCCTGGGGGAACATCCCGAACGGCCTCTTTCTCCGGAAAGGGAGTTTTGCTCTTTGCTGGATCTCATCCGCTCTGAGCGGGGGCGGATTTCCGCCATCGGGGAAGTGGGCCTTCCCCACTACCACCGAAAAGACCAAAAACCCCTTGCCTTGGAAAGGCTCCGGATTTGGTCCTCCCTTTCTCGGGAGCTCTCCCTTCCCCTTGCCCTCCATGCCGTCTACGAAGGGGCTGAAGAGGCCCTTTGGGTCCTCCGGGAGGAAGGCGTTACGAAAGCCCACTTCCACTGGCTGAAGGCGGCGGAAGAGGTGGTGGTTGAGATCTTGGCTGCCGGCTACCACATCTCCGTGACGCCGGAAGTCTGCTACCGCAAAAGAGCCCGGGAGCTGGCGCGGCAAGTGCGAGGGAAGGGGTTCCCTCTCCTCTTCGAAACCGACGGGCCCTGGCCCTACGAAGGCCCCTTCCGCGGTGAACCCTCCGATCCTTCCTGGCTTTCGAAGGTGGTCTGCTGCACCGCGGAAGCGGTGGGGGAAGAGGCGGCCCCTCTCGCCCATGAAGGGGCAGAAACCTTTCGTTTCCTCTTTGGCCGGGCGTTTCAAGCCTGATTCCGCAAGCCTTTTCCCTTCTATCGGGTAAGATGGAGAAAAAGCTACGGGGGAGAGGGCCATGGTCTACGTCTTGCCGGAGACGACAGAGCTGGGTCAGGTGGAGCTGCGGACAGGAGATCTTTCCCGGAGCCTTCGCTTTTACCATGACCTTTTGGGCCTGGAGATCCTGGAGAAAGGCCCCCACGAAGCCTGGTTGGCGCCCCTACAAGGAAGCGAACCTATCCTCCGCCTCTTGGAGATCCCGGGAGCTCCTCCCCAGCCCCGCCACCGGGCCGGCCTCTACCACGTGGCCTTCCGGGTGCCTTCCCGGGTGGATCTGGCCCGCATTTTGCGCCGCCTTTTGGATGCCCGCTGGCCCTTCCAGGGCTTTGCCGACCACCTGGTCAGCGAAGCCCTCTACCTCCCCGATCCCGACGGCAACGGCCTGGAGATCTATCGGGATCGGCCTCGGGATACCTGGCAGCGGACCTCCCACGGGTATGCCATGGCTACCTTGCCGTTGGATCTGGAAGGCCTCCTGGACGAGCTCCAGGGCGGGGAAGGCGGGCCTCTCTCTCCGGGGACGGTGGTGGGCCACGTCCATCTTCACGTGGGAGATCTGGAGGAAGCCACCAAGTTTTACGAAAACCTCGGTTTCGAAGTGACCCTTAGAGGTTTTCCCGGGGCTATGTTCCTTTCGGCGGGCGGGTACCACCACCATATCGGCCTCAACATCTGGGCGGGGCGAAACGTCCTTCCTGCCCCGAAAGATGCGGCAGGTTTGGAGAGTTTCACCATCCTTTTGCCCACGGAAGACGACCTTCAGGCCCTGAAAGACCATCTGGGACTAAACCAGGGCGATCCTTTTGTGGTGGATCCCAGCGGCATCACCGTGAAATTTGGGACGAAAGGGGCGTCGGGGAAGGATGGCGTGGCCTGACCACCTCCTTTACCTCCCTGAGGCGGAGCTTCGCCGCTACCTGCCGCCGTCCGAGGCGGTCAAGGCGGCTGGGGAAGCTTACCGGGCGCTGGTGGAAGGGCGGGTGGAGTCCCCCCTGCGGCAGGCCCTTTCTCCCCGCGATGACCTGGGCACCTGGCTCATCATGCCGGCCCGGGGGGATCGCCATGCAGCGGTGAAGCTGGTCACCCTCTCGGAAGGCAATGCCCGGCGGGGCCTTCCCACCATCGTTTCGGTAGTCCTCCTCCTGGATGCCGTCACGGGGGTTCCCCTGGCGGCCATGGACGGAACGGCCCTCACCCGCATCCGCACAGGAGCGGCGGCCGGCATCGCCACCCAGGTTCTCTCCCGCCCCGATGCCTCCGTCATGGCCCTCATCGGGACGGGCGGCCAGGCCTGGGATCAGTTCCTCTCCGTGGCGGCGGTGAGGGATCTTAAAGAAGTGCGGGTGTATAGCCGCACCCCCTCCCACGTGGAAGCCTTTGTGAAGACGGCCCAGGCCCTTCGGCCGGGCATCCGGTGGACGGCCGCCAAGAGCGCGGAAGAAGCTGTTCATGGGGCTCACATCATCACCTGCGTCACCACTTCCGCTACCCCCGTCTTCCCTCCCGAGGCCGTGAGCCCGGGGGCCCACATCAACGGGGTGGGGAGTTATCGCCGGGATATGGTGGAGCTCCCGCCGGAGCTCCTCCGGGAACGGGTCTTTGTGGAGACCGAGGAAATTGCCCTGGAAGAATCGGGGGAGATCGCTCAGGCTCTGGCCCGGGGTCATCTTACGAAAGAAGGGCTGATACCTTTGGGTAAAGTCCTCCTCGGCCGGGCGGAAGGCCGGCGCAGCCCGGATGAGATCACCGTCTTCAAGACGGCGGGCACCGCCGCCCTGGACCTCTATGCAGCCCGCCGGGCCTGGGAAGGGCGGATGAGAGGTGAAACGCCATGGGACGGCGGAGATTCTGGATTTGGGGGAGCATAGGCCTTCTGGCCCTCCTCTTCTTCTTCCTTCTGGCGGCCAGCGGGGCTTTTTCCCGCAGCACCGTGGCCATGCCGGTGGAAGCGGCGAGGGAGGTGCAGGCGGGTCATCTTCCCGATGAGATCCAGCTGGTGGCGGTCCAGTACCGCTTTTCCGCGGAAGAATACGTGATCCCGGGAAAGTTCCGCCAGCACGTGGATGCGATCATGAAGAAGGTGAAAGCGCGCCTGGATCCCCGCGTGCCCGCCCTGGTGGTCTTTCCCGAAGACATCGGCACCTTCCTCGTTCTCCAGGGGGCGGGAAGGAAAGTCCTGGAGGCCCCCGGCCTTGGGGCTGCCGTGGAGACCTTTGTCAAAGACAACTTGGTTTACATCTTTCCTCGGAAGGCGAGGCTGGGGGTGAGTTACCCCCGGGCCATCTTCCTCTGGAAAGGCCCGGAGATGGCTCGAGAATATTTCTCCGTCTTCTCCGACATGGCCAAAACCTATGGGGTCTACATCCAGGCGGGCTCCATCGTCCTTCCCGATACCCAGATCCGGGACGGCCAGGTGTACGTTGCTCAGAAGGGAAAAGAGATCTATAACGTGGCTTTCCTCTTCGGTCCCGACGGCAAGGTGTTGGGGCAGCAGAAAAAGGTCCACCTGATCGAGCTGGAAGGGCCGGCAGGTCTGGATATCGTTCCGGCACCCCTAGATCAGATCCACGTCATCGACACTCCCCTGGGGAAGGTGGGCATCGCCATCTGCCTCGATGCCTTTGAGGAAGATGTCCTCGACCGGCTGGTGGACGAAGGAGCCCGGATTCTCCTCCAGCCTTCGGCCAACCCCGGGGAATGGAGCGAGTGGCAGCGGAAGGACTGGCTGAGGGGGAGCTACAAAGCCGTGATGGAAGACGGGCGGTTCCCTTATGCCGTCAACCCCATGATGACGGGGAACATCTTTGATCTCGGGTTCTACGGCCAATCGTCTGTCGTGAGCGCCGCCACCGAGACGCCCCTTCGCAACTACAAAGGTCTCCCGCCCACCGACGGCTTTGCGGCCGTGGCTGAGACCGACGGCAGCGAAGAGATCCTTGTGGTGAAGGTACCCCACCCTGCCAAGCTCACCATGCGCTCCGAGTGATCCGGTGGAAAGGAAGGGATGCCATGCCTGAAGAAAAGTCGCCCTACATCCAGGACTACTATGCGGAAAACTTCGCGTGGTGTTACGGCTGCGGCCGCCTCAACCCCCACGGCCTTCACTTCAAGACCCGCTGGGACGGGGAGGAAACGGTCACCCGCTACATGCCTCGTCCGGAGCACACGGCCATCCCCGGCTTCGTCTACGGGGGGCTTCTGGCTTCCCTGGCCGATTGCCATACCACCGGTTCGGGGGCCCTCGCCCTTCACAAGGCCGCAGGCCACCTCCCGGAGGATGGGGTGGAAGCCCCTCGCTGCGTGACGGCATCCCTCAAGGTGGACTTCCTCAAGCCCACCCCCGCGTTCACCTGGCTGGAAGCCCGGGGGCGCATTGTAGAAGTGGGCGCCCGCAAAGTGGTGGTGGCTACAGAAATCTGGGCCGATGGTCAGGTGGTGGTGCGGGCGGAAGGGGTGGCCGTAAGGGTACCCGATGCCATGAAGGGCGGCAGCTCCGCATAGATTGACCGGGGGATCGCCCTGGATCTAGCCCGCCGCTTTCTGGAGCTCCTGGGGTACCCTGGCCTCGCCCTGGCGGTGTTCCTGGAGCAGGTGTTTCCCCCTCTTCCATCGGAAGTGATCCTTCCCTGGGTGGGATTTGCCATCGCTTCCGGAACGCTGGCTTGGCCGTGGGCCCTCCTTTCCGCCAGCGTAGGATCCCTCTGCGGGGGCCTCTTCATCTACAGCCTGGGGCGTCTTTTAGGGCGCCAGCGGCTCCTTCGCCTCATCCTCCGCACCCAGCGCTGGACGGGTATCAGCCAAGAAAACTTTCTCAGGGCTGAAGCCTGGTTTCAAACCCACGGAGCCTGGGGAGTCTTTCTGGGAAGGCTCCTTCCGGGGGTCCGGAGCGTCATTTCCCTTCCGGCAGGCGCCTGGCACATGCCCCTGGGGATCTTTGGGGTAGCCACCTTCCTGGGTTCCCTCTTTTGGGATGGCACCCTTCTCGGGCTGGGGATCCTCCTGGGGGCCAACTGGCCTCTGGTTTCGGTATACCTTGCGTACTATCAGGAAGCGGTCTTAGCCCTCATCCTCGGGGCTCTCATCGTCCTTCTCTTCCGCCGCTTCTTCCCAAAGCTTCTCCCATAACGGCCGAAACGCCCTGGGGAGGGGAAGGGGAGGATCCGGTTGAAGGGGCACGTACTGGCCTTCAAGGCTTATACCTGTTTCCCCTGCCAAGGCTTCGTAGACCTTCACCTCCCACACCCGGTGGCTGAAGGTATGCCGGTAATCCCAGCGGGGAAGGCGCCGGGCGGGAAACCCCGGAGGCAGGGCAGGAAAACCGTAAAGACCGCCGAGAAGGCCTTCGGCCGGCCTTTTTTCCAGGAAGACTTCGTTCTGACGCCGGAGGATGAGGGTGGGCCGGGAAACCGGGCGGGGAGGCTTTCGCGGGGAGGGCTGATTCCCCTCACCCCTGGTCCGGCAGATCTCCCACAGGGGGCAGGCCGGGCAAAGGGGCTTCTTTGGCCGGCAGATGAGGTTTCCAAGGTCCATGAGGGCCTGATTGAAGTCCCCCGGGCGAAGGGGATCAACCGCCTTTTGGGCCATGGCTTTAAGAAGGCGGGGATCGTCTTTTCCGAGAAGCCTCCGCCAAACCCGCCGGGCATTTCCGTCCAGGGCGGGGACAGCTTTTCCCCCCGCGATGCTGGCAAGGGCCCCCGCCATGTAGGGGCCAATGCCCGGAAGCCTCCGCAAAGCCTTCACATCGTGGATGGGGATCTCACCTTCGTGGTGCTTTACGATCTCCCGTGCCGCCTGGTGGAGGTAGCGGGCCCGGCGGTAGTAACCCAGACCTTGCCAGAGCTGAAGAACCTCCTCTTCGGAGGCCCGGGCCAAACTCTCGATGTCGGGAAAGCGCCGGAGAAAGGCCTCATAGTAGGGGATGACCGTTTTCACTTGAGTTTGCTGCAGCATGAACTCGCTCACCAGGGTGGCGTAGGGGGAGGGGGAAGGCCGCCAAGGAAGTTCCCGTCGATGCTGGTCATACCAGGAAAGGAGCTTTTGCCGAAGATGGTGCAGGGACATCTCCATGGTTTCCTTGTAGCAAAAGGGAGAAGGATTTTCTCCCCCCGAAGCGAATGGAATTAAAGTAAATTCCATAGGCGGGTGCTCTGGGGGAGCCCGTTTAGGGCTGAGATCGCGCCATTGGCGCGGAACCCTTCGAACCTGATCTGGGTCATACCAGCGTAGGGAGAGAGCCCACCTCCATCTTCCAGAGCGCCTCCTTGCCCAAAGGAGGTCTTTTTATGCCCCCAAGCTTCGGCACCATGCTGGCCCGTCTGCGGGAAAAGCGTCCCCTCATCCACCACATCACCAACGATGTGGTTACCCACATCACCGCCAATGCCACCCTGGCGGCAGGCGCCTCCCCCATCATGGCCAAAGCCCTGGAGGAAGTGGAAGAGGTGGCCCGCCAGGTGGATGGCCTGGTCCTTAACATCGGGACCCTTACCCCGGCTCAGGTGGAGGCCATGAAGGCGGCGGGGAAGGCAGCGAAAGAGCGGGGGATCCCCATCGTCCTCGATCCTGTGGGCTACGGGTTTACCGCCCTTCGTACCCAGGCCACCCATGAGCTCCTCTCGGAGGTAAAGCCGACCGTCATCCGCGGAAATCAGGGGGAGATCGGCCTTTTGGCCGGAGGAAAGGCAGCCGTCAAAGGGGTGGAAGGACGAGGGGACGATCCTCAGGAGATGGATCGCCTGACGATAGAGCTGGCGAAAAGAGAACAGGCGGTGGTGGCCATGACGGGCCCCGAAGATCGCATCAGCGACGGGGAAAGGCTTCTTGTCCTCAAGAGGGGCCATCCCGCCATGGCGACCATCACCGGGAGCGGCTGCATGGCGACGGCGGTGGTGGCCTCGTGGGTGGCCGCTTTCCCCGAGGATCCTCTCTGGGCCACTGCCGGGGCCTTGGCGGCCTTCTCCCTGGCCGGAGAGAAGGCGGCGGCCCACAGCCGGGGGCTGGGAAGTTTTACGGCGGAACTCCTGGATGCCCTGGCGGCCCTCACGCCGGAAGAGCTGGACTCCCTGGAGGCGGAAATCCATGAGCGCTCCCTTTGATCCCCGGGTTCTTCGCCTTTACGCCATCGTCGATGAGGAGTTTTTGGGGGGAAAAGAAGGCCTTTTGGAACCGGCCGAAGCCCTTCTCAAAGGGGGAGCCACCTCCCTCCAGCTGAGGGCGAAGAAAGCTTCGGGAAAGCAGTTTTATGAGTGGGCCCGGGAGCTCCGCTCCCTCACCCGTCGGTATGGCGTACCCCTTTGGATCAACGATCGGGTGGATGTGGCCCTGGCGGTGGACGCCGATGGCGTCCACGTGGGGGAGGAGGACCTTCCCCTCCCCGAGGTCGTCTCCCTCATGAAGGGAAGGGGTTGGGTGGGCTTTTCCCCTGCCGGCGTGGAAAGGGCTCGTTGGGCGCAGGAGGTGGGGGCCCACTACCTGGGGGTAGGCCCCATCTTTGCCACCCGCAGCAAGGCTGATGCAGGCGAAGCCATGGGCCTCGAGGGCTTGCGGCGGGTGGTGGACGCCGTCAGTATCCCCGTGGTGGCCATCGGGGGTCTCCAGCAGGCCCATGTCCGGGAGGTCTTACGGCAGGGAGCTGCCGGAGCCGCCTTTATCTCGGCTCTTTTGGGAAGCTCGGACATCGAGGGAGCTACCCGGGCCATGAAGGAGGCGATGGACCCATGAAGATTCCCAGAGCCCTGACGGTGGCAGGGTCCGACTCGGGAGGCGGGGCAGGCATCCAGGCGGACCTAAAAGCCTTTTTGGCTTCTGGAGTCTACGGCCTTTCGGTCATCACCGCGGTGACGGCCCAGAACACCGTGGGCGTGCAAGGGGTGGTGGTGCTGGAGCCTGCTTTTGTCCGCCTCCAGCTTCAATCGGTGATGGAAGACATCGGAGCCGATGCCGTGAAGACAGGCATGCTGGCGACAGGCGACATCATCCGGGAAGTGGCCAGAGCCATCGAGACCTATGGGATCGACCGTTTGGTGGTGGACCCTGTGATGGTGGCCAAATCGGGGGATCGTCTCCTGGATGAGACGGCCGTCGGAGCCTTGAGGGACGAGCTTTTGCCCAAGGCCCTGGTAGCTACCCCCAACCTCCCTGAAGCAGAAGCCCTCTTGGATATGGAGATCCGCTCCCTTGAAGCCATGGAGAAGGCAGCCCGAAGGCTTCACGACCTCGGAGTCGCCTATCCCGTCATCAAAGGGGGTCACCTGGAGGGGGAAGACGCCATCGACGTGGTCTTCGACGGCAAGGAGATCCGCCGTTTTCGAGCACCCCGCTATCCCACCCGCCATACCCACGGAACAGGCTGCACCTTTGCTTCCGCTATCGCGGCGGGGCTGGCCTTGGGGAGGGAGCCCCTCCACGCCATCGAGTACGGGAAGACGTTTATCACCGAAGCCATTGCCAAAGCCCTTCCCCTAGGGAAAGGGAAAGGCCCTACCAATCCTGGGGGTTTGGTGCAAGTTCGTTCATAGATCTTTCATCCAGGGCAAAAACTTTGTAAGGTGGTGAGAAAACAGGAGGAGAGTGCGGCTTTGGCTTGTGGCCACCTCTTTCTTTTGATCGGCCCTAGCGGCAGCGGAAAGACCAGCATCATCCAGCGAGTCACGCAAGAGATGCCCCAAGTGCGCTTTTTGCCCACGTCCACCACCCGTCCTCCCCGCCCTACGGAAAAGCACGGGCGGGAGTATTTCTTCATGACCGACGAGGAGTTCGATGAAGCCCTCGCCCGGGGTGAGTTCCTGGAGTGGCAGTGGATCCACGGCAACCGCTACGGGACATCTCGCCGGCGCATCATGGAAGCCCTGGAGCGGGGGGAGATCATCATCATGTCGGTGGATGTCCTGGGAGGCCTGGTGATCCGCAAAGAGCTCAAGGACTGTTCCACCGCCATCTTCGTGAGACCTTCGTCCACGGCCCAGCTCAGGGAGCGGCTGGAGAAAAGAGGCGATGCCGCCGAGTCCATCGAACAGCGGCTAGAGCGGGTGCAAAAAGAGCTGGCTCTGGCCCACGAATCGGATTTCCTCGTCATCAACGACAACGGCCACCTGGATGATGCCGTGGAGGCGGTGGAAAAGATCATCCGCCAGGTTACAGGCATCTCTTAACATTGGGAAGAACGCCTGTCTCCTCATCCGCATAGGGTGGCGGATGAGGTGATGAGACATGACCATCGATGGATCCGGGTGCCCGGAAGGGACCTTTAGTTACACCATCCAGGCGGGGGATACCTTTTACCTTCTGGCGACGGCAGCTCCCTGCCGTAAGACCTCCCGGACATGGGCCTGCTGGAGACCCCCGATGGCCACCACGGGGATACTGACGGCGTCCACCACCCGCCGCAAGCCCTCGAGGCCCATGGCTTCGCCTGCATCAGCCTTGCTGCGGGTGGCAAAGATGGGGCCTACCCCCAGGTAGTGGGCCCCCACCTCCTGCGCCCAACGAGCCCTTTCCACGCCGGCAGGGGAAAAGCCCACCCAACCCCTTCCCTTCATGAGGGAGACGACCTCGGGGAGGGGAAGGTCCTCCTCCCCCACGTGGACGCCATCGGCGTCCACCGCCAGGGCCACATCCACCCGATCGTTGATCCAAAGGGGTACGCCATACCGACGGGTGAGGGAGCGGAGCTCCCGGGCCCACTCATAAAACTGCTTTCCCGAAGCTTTCTTCGCCCTCAGCTGGAGGGAGGTGGCTCCCCCTTTGAGAAGGGCTTCGGCCGGTTCCAAAAGGCCTTCTTTTCCCCCCAAAAACTCCTCATCGACGATGGCGTAAAGGCGAAGAACCCGGGGATCAAAGGGAGCGCTCATGGATTTCCGCCTCCAGGGTAGACCCCTTGAACCTTCAGATCGGGCAGGTCATCTGCATTCCGACGGTGACGCCGCCTCCCACCACGTGCCCTCCGGGGACGTTCGCCTACACCATCCAGGCAGGGGACACCTTCTACAGCCTCGCTCAGAGGTTCCACACGACGGTGGAGGCGATCCAGGCAGCCAATCCGGGCGTGGATCCCACCAAGCTCCAGGTGGGGCAGGTCATCTGCATTCCGACGGTGACGCCGCCTCCCACCACGTGCCCTCCGGGGACGTTCGCCTACACCATCCAGGCGGGGGACACCTTCTACACCCTGGCCCAGAGGTTCCACACGACGGTGGAGGCGATCCAGGCAGCCAATCCGGGCGTGGATCCCAGGAGGCTCCAGGTGGGGCAGGTCATCTGCATTCCCGAGGCTACGCCTCCCTCCCGCACCTGCCCACCCCACACTTTCCCCTACACGGTGCAGCCCGGGGATACCTTCTTCCGCCTCTCCCAGCGGTTTGGAGTCTCCATCCAAGCCCTTCTGCAGGCCAATCCCGGGGTAGATCCCAACCGGTTGCAGGTAGGTTCCACCCTCTGCATCCCCTTCTGAACGAGAAGACCGCAGAGGCAAGGAGAGAGAGACGGGGAAGGGGACGGCGGGAGAAGTCAAGCGTCGCCAGGGCGAAGAGGCCAGGATCAGGGACAGCCCGCGGGCTGTCCCTGATCCGTCACGAAGAGGGAGAGATCGAAACCTTCAGAGCTTTCCTCACGGCGGGAGCCACCCTGTCCCCCAGAAGTTCGATGGACCGCAGCACCTTCTTGTGGGGATAGAGGCCTATCATCTGCATGAGGAAGCGGTCGTGGCCAAAGAGTTCGTGCTGGTACAGAATCTTCTCCACGATCTCCTGGGGGCTGCCGACAAAATCAGCTCCCCTGAGGGAACGGGAAAACTCGAACTGCTCCCGGGTGAAAGGGGCCCATCCCCGCTCTTTCCCGATGCGATTCATCACCTGGCTGAAGGCGGGCCACGCCAGCTGAGCGGCCTCTTCGCTGGTGTCCGCGATAAACCCGTGGGAGCTGATGGCCAAAGGCGGCTTCCCATGGCCTGCCTTGGCTGCCGCCTCCCGGTGGATGCGGGCAAAGACGGTAAAGCGCTCCGGAAGACCTCCGATGATGGCGAGGGACATGGGGAGTCCCAGGCTTCCCGCCCGGGCCGCCGATGCCGGGGTTCCGCCCACGGCAATCCATACCGGCAGGGGATGTTGAACTGGGCGGGGGAAGATACCCTGGCCGTAGAGGGGCGGCCGGTGCTTCCCCTCCCATGTCACGTAGGTTTCCTCCCGGATCTTCAGGAGAAGATCGAGTTTTTCTGTGAAGAGTTCTTCATAATCGTTGAGATCGTACCCGAAAAGAGGAAAACTTTCGATGAAAGAGCCCCTCCCCACCATGATCTCCGCCCGGCCGCCGGAGAGGAGATCGACGGTGGCAAATTGCTGGAACACCCGCACCGGATCGTCGGAGCTCAGGACCACCACCGCGCTGGAGAGGCGGATCCTCCGGGTGATGGTGGCTGCTCCCGCCAATACGGTGGCGGGGCTGGAGATGACGTAGTCCGGACGGTGGTGTTCTCCCACGGCCCAGACATCCAGGCCTACTTCGTCCGCCAGCTTCACTTCCTCCATGAGGCGGCGCATCCGTTCTTCCGGGCTGATGGGCTTTCCGGTCTCAGCGTCGATGCCCATATCGCCAAAGGTAAAAAGGCCGATCTCCATATGTGTTGATCCCCCTCTTCCCGCTACGTACAATGGTACCCATAATCGGATAGCTCGCAATGAACGGGAGCAGTAGGCCGACGGCCGCCAGCGACAGAGAGCCGGGCCAGGTGCGAGCCGGTCTGGTGCCGTGGCCGAACTCGCCCGGGAGCTCCGGCAGCGAAAGAATCATCTGAGTAGCTGCGGCGGATGCCCTCCGTTATCGGGGCCAGAGGGGGCCGGGCCCTTCCCGGCCAACGAGGGTGGTACCGCGGAGAGGCTCCGTCCCTTGGGGATGGAGCCTCTGTCTTTAAGGAAAGGCGGAGAAGTGGGGGTTTGGCATGTACGACGTGCACGCGGTGGAGAAAAAATGGCGGGAAGCATGGAAAAGGGACAACCTCTACCAATGGAATCCCGAGGCGCCGGGCAAAAAGTTCTACCTCCTCACCATGTTCCCCTATCCCAGCGGCGATCTTCACATCGGGCACTGGTACGCCCTGACGCCGGTGGATGCCTTGGCCCGGTATCTCCGCATGCGGGGTTACAACGTCTTCGTGCCCTTCGGCTTCGATGCCTTCGGCCTGCCGGCGGAAAACGCTGCCATCCAGCGGAATATCCACCCGGGCGACTGGACCTTCGCCTGCATCCGGCGGATGAAAGAGCAGATGGAGCCCATGGGGGCCTCTTTCGCCTTCGATCATGAAGTCATCACCTGCACCCCGGAGTATTACAAGTGGAACCAGTGGTTCTTCCTCCAGTTCTATAAAAAGGGCCTGGCCTACCGGAAATATGCGGCGGTGGACTGGTGCCCCACCTGCAACACCACCCTGGCGAGGGAGCAGGTGGTGGGGGAAGACCGCCGGTGCGAACGGTGCGATACGCCGGTCATCAAGCGGGACCTGGAGCAGTGGTTCTTCCGCATCACCGCCTACGCCGATGAACTTCTGGACTTCTCCCAGCTGGACTGGCCCGAGCGGGTCATCACCATGCAGCGCAACTGGATCGGGCGGAGCGAAGGGGCCAAGGTGCGTTTCCCCATCGAGGGCCATGGCGGTGAGACCATCGAAGTCTTTACCACCCGCCTGGATACCCTCTACGGCGTCTCCTTCCTGGTCCTGGCCCCGGAGCATCCCCTGGTGGATCATCTGACGGACCATGAGCATATGGCGGAAGTGAAGCGGTACCAGGAGAAGACCCTTCGGGAATCGGAAGTCCAGCGCCTTTCCACGGAAAAGGTCCGGGACGGGGTCTTCACCGGCGCTTACGCCCTCCACCCCCTCACGGGAAAGCGGCTCCCCATCTGGATCGCCGACTACGTCCTCATGACCTACGGCACGGGGGCCGTCATGGGTGTGCCCGGCCATGACCAGCGGGACCATGATTTCGCCCTCCGGCAGGGCCTGGAGATCCCCATCGTCATCGCCTCCACCGATGGGCATGTCCCTGATCCCTCCCAGGGCGCCTTCACGGAAGACGGCATCCTCATCAACTCCGGACCCTATACCGGCATGACCTCGGCCCAAGCCCGGGAAGCCATCCGCAAAGATCTGGAGGAGAAGGGCTTGGGGGAGGCCTCCGTCCAGTACCGCCTCAGGGACTGGCTCATCAGCCGGCAGCGCTACTGGGGGACGCCCATCCCCATCGTCTACTGCGACCGGTGCGGCACCGTCCCCGTCCCGGAGGAAGACCTCCCGGTCCTTCTCCCTGACGACGTCAACTTCCTCCCCACCGGCGAATCGCCCCTGAAGTTCCACGAGGGCTTCCTCCACACCACCTGCCCGCGCTGCGGGGGCCCCGCCCGGCGGGAGACGGACACCATGGACACCTTCGTCGACTCCTCCTGGTACTGGTACCGGTACCTCTCGCCCCACCTGGAGGAGGCCCCCTTCGATCAGGAGCTGGCAAAGAGGTGGACCCCCCCGGATCTTTACACGGGAGGCGTGGAGCATGCCGTCATGCACCTCCTCTACGCCCGCTTCTTCACCAAGGTCCTGCGGGATCTGGGCCTGGTGGACCACGATGAGCCCTTCCCCCGGCTCTTTAACCAGGGCATCGTCCTGGGGCCCGACGGCCGGCGCATGAGCAAATCCCGGGGGAATGTCATCAACCCCGATGAGCTGGTGGCCCAATACGGCGCCGATGTGGTCCGGGGCTACCTCATGTTCATGCGCCCCTGGGATCAAGGCGGCCCCTGGCAGTACGGGGGCATCGAGGGCGTCCAGAATTTCCTCCAGCGGTTCTGGCGGGCCGTCGTGGGGGACGAAGCCGATCCCCAGCCGCCCCAAGGCGAGGCTTCCCCCGAGAAGGAGCTGGAGCTCCGGCGCCTGGTCCACAGGACCATCCGCAAGGTCACCGACGACATGGAGAAGATGCAGTTCAACACCGCCCTCGCCGCGCAGATGGAGCTGGCCCGGGCCCTCTTCCACGCCCGCTACGACGGCCTCTACGGCACCGAAGCGTGGAAGGAAGCTACCCGCACCGCCTGCCTCCTCCTGGCGCCCTTCTGCCCCTACATGGCAGAGGAAGCCTGGCACCAGCTGGGAGAGACGGGGAGCGTCCACCTGCAGCAGTGGCCCGAGGCCGACGCCTCCCTCTTGGAAGAAGAGCTCATCACCGTGGTTATCCAGATCAACGGCCGGGTGAGGGACCGGATCCAGGTGCCAAAGAACCTCTCCCAGGAGGAGCTGGAGAAGATCGCCCGGGAGCATCCCAAGGTGAAGGAAGCCTTTAACGGCAAAGGGCCGAGGAAGGTCATCGTTGTCCCGGACCGCCTCATCAACTTCGTCATATAGCGGGAAGGAAAAAGCTGGAAAAAGGCGAAGACCCCATGGGGGGTATCCCATGGGGCGCAGCTTTTCTCTGGTGCTGTTGGCCGTCTTTGCCGTCGGATGGCTCACCTATCACCTGTGGCCGAGGGCCCAGTGGCTTCCGGAGGAGTGGTCCGATCCCCCCTCGGAAACGACGGAAGAACCTTCGCCTGAACCCCTGGACTGGGCACCTTTCCCCTATCGAAGGGGCGTCTCCTTGCCTCCGGGGGCCCTGGTGGTGGATATCCAGGGGGAAGTCCACCGGCCGGGGGTTTACGTCCTTCCTCCCGGTTCCCGCTGGGCCGACGCCATCGAGGCGGCGGGCGGCATCACCGAGAAAGGCGAGCGGGCGGCCCTGAACCAGGCCCTTCCTCTCCGGGACGGCGACCGCATTTGGGTGCCGGCCCAGGGAGAGGGGAATCCTCCACCCGGGGCGGGCGCTTCCGGGAAGGTCAACCTCAACCGGGCCAGCGAGGCGGAGCTCCAGACCCTTCCCCACATCGGTCCGGTGCGGGCGGCCCGCATCGTGGCGGAAAGGGAGGCCAAGGGGCCCTTCAAGAGCCTGGAGGATTTCGCCCGGCGGGTGTCGGGCATCGGGCCCAAGATCCTGGAAGAGCTGCGGCCCCTGGTGGAGGTCCCCTGAGGTATACTGGAAACCAAAGGGGGCTCCCGCATGGAAGTCCGGGCCATCACGCCGAGAGGCTACTGCTACGGGGTGGTGGATGCCATGACCCTCGCCCAGCGCGTGGCCATGGATCCCAACGTGCCCCGCCCCATCTATATCCTGGGGATGATCGTCCACAACCGACATGTGGTGGAGTGGCTGGACAAGGAAGGCATCATCAACCTGGACGGGCCCGATCGCCTGAGCCTTCTGGATCAGGTGGAAAGGGGCACCGTCATCTTCACCGCCCACGGCGTTTCCCCTCAGGTGAAGGAGAAGGCCAAGGCCAAGGGCCTCACCATCTTCGACGCCACCTGCCCGGACGTCACCCGCGCCCACCGGGTGATCCAGGAAAAAGCGGCGCAGGGGTATGAGATCATCTACATCGGGAAGAAAGGCCATCCTGAACCGGAAGGGGCCATGGGCCACGCGCCGGGAAAGGTGCACCTGGTGGAAACGGAAGACGATCTGGAGACCCTCCCGATCCAGGCGGAAAAGGTGGCGGTGGTGACCCAGACGACCCTCAGCCAGTGGGATACGGAGGCCCTGGTCCAGAAGGTGGTGGAGCGCTACCCTCAGGCGGAGGTCTACAACGAGATCTGCCTGGCCACCCAGCTGCGCCAGAAGGCTGCCGTGGAGCAGGGGAAGGACTGCGATGTGGTCATCGTGGTGGGGGATACCCGCAGCAACAACTCCAACCGTCTGGTGCAAGTGGTGCGGGAGATCGCGGGCCGTCCCGCCTACCTGGTGGATAACGTCACGGAGATCCGCCCCGAATGGCTGGAAGGGGCCCGCTGCGTCGGGGTGACGGCAGGGGCGTCCACCCCCAGCCAGATCGTGAAAGAAGTCCTGGACTACCTCCGGAGCTACGATCCCGCCAACCCGCGCCCGCCCCGGAGCATCCTTGAGGAAGGTCCCCTCCAGGTGATTCCGCGGCCCAAGCGCTAGCAGGAAAACTTTGGTAAATAGCGAACCAGCCATGGCATGAGGGCCATGGCTGGTGCCTTTTTCTCCTGGTTGGGCGTCTTGTTGGCGCTCCATGGGGCTCGGCCGCCTGCGGAAAAGGCGCTTTGGCCCCTTCACCCCTGGCTGGACGCCTTTCCCGTATCTCGAGAAACCTTGGACCTTCTCGCTTTCCTCCTCCTGGCGGGAGCCATCCTCCTCCAACTTCGGGAAAGGCCCTTTCCCGCGGCTTTTCTTCTCCTTCCCCTGGCCTTCTTCATCCGGACCCTGGCGGTGGAGCTGGCCCTGGTGGATGTGCCGCCCCCGCCCTGGACCGGGTGGGTGAAGGAAGCCACACCCCTGGAGGACCGCCAGCGCATCCTCCTGGTGATCGCCTCCCCAACGAAAGGACCTTCTCTCCTCTTCACCCTGAAAGGCCATCCTCTGGAGGTCGGTGACCGGATTCAGGTGGAGGGCCGCCTCCACCTCCTTCCCCCCGCCCGCAACCCCGGCTCCTTCGATGCCCGCACCTACTGGCGGGCCAGGGGGGCTGCCTACGAGGTGGAATCCCCCGCCTGGACCCTCCTCTCCCGGGAGATCCCCTCCTGGCGAAAAGACGTCTATCGCCTGCGCATGAAGCTTTCGGACCTTCTCTCCGCCTCCCTGGAACGAGGGCCCCTGGCCCTTTCCCAGAGTCTTCTTTTGGGGATCCGGCAGGAAGTGGCTCCGGGAGCCCAGCTGGATTTCCGCTTTGCCGGCATGGGCCATGCCCTCGCCGTCAGCGGCCTTCACGTGAACCTCATCTTGGCCATGGTGAGCGCCTTGGGGTTCAGCCGCCCCGGGACCCTGGCCCTCTCCCTTCCCGCGGTCCTCGGCTACATCCTCCTGACGGGAGCGCCTCCGTCGGCGGTGCGAGCCGGCCTCATGCTGGCCGCCGGGAGCGCCGCCTTTCTTTTGGGCTACCGGCGCGACTCCTGGCAGGCCCTCGCCCTGGCGGCCCTGATCCTCCTCTGGTATTCCCCGGGCTTCGCCCTGGACGGGGGTTTTCTCCTTTCCTTTTCCGCCACCGCCGGGATCCTCGCCTCGACGCGTCCCCTTTCCCGCCTCCTGACCCCTTACCTGGGGAGGAGGGCCGGGGAAGCTCTGGCGGTGGAGATGGGGGCGTGGGGAGGTTCCCTGGTGCCTTCCTTGTGGCTCTTCGGGTGGGTCTCCCTCTGGTCCCCCTTGGCAGGGGCGCTCCTCCTCCCCTTGGTGGCCTTGGCTCTGGGCCTTCTCATCCCCGGGACCTTTCTCCTGGCCGTGGGATTTCCCCCATGGGTCCTCCGCCCCGCGGCATGGGTGTGGGAAGGGTTTCTGGGGGGTGTCACCTTTTTCGGAAGGCTGGGGGAGTTCCTCTGGTTCCACCCCGCCTTGGAGATCTCGATGGTGATCCCCCTCCTCATCGGGGGGTTTTTCTGGCTTCTCCAAAGGTGGCGGAGGGAAGCCCTCGCCGGAAGCGCCCTCATCCTGGCCGTTTTCCTCGGATGGAAAGCCTTTTCCCCCGACTACCTGGAGGTGGACATCCTGGATGTGGGCCAGGGCGACGGCATCGTCCTCCGCTTTCCCGGCGGGACCACCGCCGTGGTGGATGGGGGTCCTCTCCGGCTAAAGGACGTTCCCTCCCCTGAGGAGCGCCTGGGGACGGTGGGGGAGTTCCTCCTTTACCGGGGGATCCGGAGGATCGACCTCCTGATCCTCACCCACCCTGACGCCGACCATCTGCAGGGACTGGTGCCCCTTTTGGAAAGGTGGCCGGTGGGCCAGGTGGTCCTTTCCCAGGATGGCACCGGTACCCAGGGATGGGAGCGCTTCGCGAACTCGCTTCAAACCCGTTCCATCAAGGTGGTCGAAGCCAGGAGGGGGCAGGTCCTTCGGCTGGGGCCCGCCACCCTCCAGGTCCTCCACCCGGGCCCGCTCTTTTCCACGCCTCACCCCGACAACGATTACGGCATCGCGTTGCGGGTGAGCTACGGAGGGGTGTCCTTTCTCCTGACGGCCGACATCGAGGAACCTGCGGAAGCCGATCTGGTGGCGGCAGGGGTTTGCCTGCGGACCACCGTCCTGAAGGTGCCTCATCACGGCAGCCGGACGTCCTCCACCCCGGAATTCCTGGAGGCCGTCCGCCCTTTTCTTGCGGCCGTGTCGGTGGGGCGGAACAACCGCTACGGTCATCCCCACGGGGATGTGGTGGCACGCTATGAAGAGCGGGGGATTCCCCTCTGGCGCACCGATGAAGGAGGGGCGATCCGCTTCCGCACCGACGGCCGTTTCCTGTATGCTGCCCGTGGTGCCGGCCGGTGGCGCTTTCTCGCCGAAAGGAGTCGGGACGGCTGTGGCGAATGGGGGCAACATGAAGCCGGAGCAGCGCCAGAAATGGTTGGACCTTCTCCTGCGCCTCGCCACCATCCTGGCGGCCGTCGCCTTCTTGCTGGTGCTCTACGCGGCCCTGAGCCGGCTGCGCCGCACCGTCCTGGTGGTGCTCCTGGCAGGGGTGCTGGCCATCCTCTTGAACCCCATGGTGGTGCGGCTGGAGCGCTACATGAAGCGCTCCTTGGCGGTGGCGGTGGTGGTTTTGGGAACCCTTGCCGTGCTGGCAGGCGTGGGTTTTGCCCTTCTCACCCCCGTCATCGTCCAGACCCAGCAGCTCATCAAGAACATCCCCGACTACCTGGCCCAGGCGCAGGCCGCCGCTCCCTACTGGCAAGCCTGGGCGGCCCAGTACGGATGGCACGTGGACCTCCAGAGCTTCTGGGCCAACGTGATCCCCCGGGTGGAGCAGAGCGGCACCAAGATCCTCAACAGCCTGGTGGGCATCGTGACGGGCGTCAGCAACACCATTGTGCTGATCATCTTGGTGGCGGTCCTCACCGTCTACTTCCTCCTGGACAGCCCCCGCCTGGTAAGGGCCATCCGGCGGTGGCTCCCCGAAGGGACGGTGGAGGGTTTCGACCGCTCCCGGGCCATCATCGCCGAGAAGATGGTCTCCTATGTGAGGGCCCAGCTCCTCCTGGCGGCCATCATCGGGGTGTTGGCGGGGGTGGGGAGCTCCCTCATGGGCCTTCCCTACTCCGTCCTCCTGGGACTCGTGGCGGGTTTCTTCGAGCTCATCCCTATGGCGGGTCCCGTCATCGGGGCCATCCCTGCCGTGATCCTGGGTCTCACCATCTCGTGGACGAAAGCCCTCTGGGTGGCCCTCTATTATCTGGCCATCAATCAGCTGGAAAACCACCTCTTGGTACCCAAGATCTCGGGGGATTCTGTAGGCCTAAGACCTTCCCTCGCCATCATCGCCCTCTTTGCGGGCTTTGAGCTGGCGGGCTTCCTGGGGGCCCTCTTCGCCGTCCCCCTGGTGGGCATCCTGGGAGCCATCCTCTCGGCCCTCTGGGACCCCGACCGGAGGAACCGGCGGTGAAGGGCCTCCTCCCGTACGAAGAGGCGGCAGCGGCCATCCTGGAGGGGAAGGTGGCGCCCGTTTACGTCCTTTCGGGTCCCCTCTGGCTCCCCCTTCAGGCCATCAAAGAAGCCCTCCTATCCCAGACCCCTCCCGACATGCACCCCTTGGTCTGGCAGCGGGTGGAAGAAGAGGCCACCTGGCAGGAGGTGGAGGATATCCTCCGCATGCCTCCCTTTTTTGGGGTCCGGCGCCATGTGTACTGGGAGAACCCTTCCCTCCCCGGGGAATCCTTCGCGCGCTACCTGGAAGACCCTGGACCCGGCGTCCTCATCCTTCGGTATCCCGGAGGGGTGGACGGGCGCCAGACATGGGTGAAGAAAGCGAAAGAAAAGGGCTACCTGGTGGAGGCCGGTCCGCCGGCAGGCCGCCAGGCGCTGGACCGGGTCGTCGGTTGGGTGGTGCGGCAGGCGAAAGGCCGAGGCCTCCACTTCCCCCTCTCGGTAAGCCGCTGGTGGGTGGAGCAGATGGGCACCGATCTCGATCGCCTGGATCAGGAGCTGGAAAAGCTTTCCCTCTTGTACGGGGAAGGCCATAAGGTGCAGCAAAAAGACCTGGTGCCCTTCATCCCCCCCGGGGAGGCCCAGGTCTTTTCCTTGGCCGATCAGCTGGCCCAGCGGCAGGGGAAACATATCCTGGAGACGGTGGCCAAGCTCCTGGACCAGGGGGAAGAACCCCTTCGCCTCCTGGCCCTCTTGGAGAGCCATTTCCGCCTCATGCTGACCATCCTCGAGATGCCCCCCATGACCCCTTCCGCCTTGGGGGAAAGGCTGGGACAGCATCCCTTCCGGGTTCAGAAGATCCAAAACCAGGCCAGGCGCTTCACCCGCCGGCAGGTGAAAAGGATCCTCCTCCACCTGCTGGAAGCGGAAGCCGCCATCAAGACAGGAAAACGCCTGCCGGAAGCAGCCCTCTGGCAGGCCCTGATGGAAGCAGCGGGGATTTAACCGGCGGAGGCGGCCTTCATAGCCTGGTAGAAGCGCTTCATGAGGCGCGACTTGCGCCGGGCCGCCTGGTTCTTATGGATGGCGCCCTTTTGCGCCGCCTTGTCGATGGCCTTGATGGCCAGGCGGAGGGCTTCCTCGTCAAAGACGCCTTGAGCGATGGACTTCAGGACCCGACGGGTGCGGGTCTTCATTTCACTCTTGCGGGCTTTGTTCCGCAGGCGGCGTTTCTCGTTCTGCCGGATGCGCTTTTTTGCCGAAAGCGAATGGGCCACGCGTCCCAACCCTCCTTTTCCGCGGGAACCATACTATCAGGCTCCCCACCTTTGCGCAACGAGGGCATGGCTCTGCATAGACCCCCGAGGTTGCGGGCAATTTAGCAGAAGATGGAGGAGGCAGATCGATGGTCGGTGCGCTGGTCCGTTTCATCGTGTCCGTCGTGGTGATCTGGCTCATGGGGATCTTTCTTCCAGGCTTCCATGTGGCCGGCCTCACGGGAGCCGTCCTGGCGGCAGCCGTGATCGCCCTTCTGGGCTGGGGTGCCGAAGCCCTCTTCGGTCAGAACATCTCACCCTACGCCAGGGGTTTTGTGGGCTTTCTGGTGGGGGCCATCGTCATCTACGCCGCCCAGTACATCATCCCCAGCTACCTGACGGTTTCCTTCCTGGGGGCCCTCTTGGCTTCCCTCGTCATCGGGATCGTGGATGCCTTTGTGCCCACCCAACTGAGGTAGCTTTCCCCACATAAGGCTTCCCTCCCGGGCATATGTCCACCTGGGGAGGGAGCATGTGAGGGCGAGGCTCAGCAGGACGTGGCAACGGCTCAGGCCGAGGAAACACCCCGGCGCTTTCCTCTGGGTGTACGGCCTGGTCCTTCTCCTGACGGCAGGGGTTCTCTTCACCCTGGAGCGGGAACCCCAGGCGGTGGCCGTCCTCGCCCCGGCGGCTCCGCCGGGAGAGGAGACCCCCCTTTTCACCCAGCCTTTTTTCGCCCTGGGGAAGAAGATCTGGCTGGAAGTCCTCCGCTGGGCATGGCCCCTCCTTCCGCGGGAGGAGCCCCTCTTTGAAGGAGCCTTTTTGCCCCGCCAGCTCCTCAGTTGGGCCTTTCCCGCTTTTGTCCACGCCGGGTCCAGGGCGCCCGAGCCGGCCCATGACTGGCCCCTCACGGAGCCATCTCCTGGAGGGGGTCCCTTGGATCGCTTTGGAGCGCAGCCGGTGATCCTCATCTATCACACCCATGCCACCGAATCCTTCTACAGCGAGACCGGGAGTCCCAAGGAAGCCTTCAGCACCGATGAGCGAAAGACGGTTGTCCGCGTAGGGGACGAGCTGGCAAGGGAGCTCTGGAAGCGGGGGATTCCGGTTCTCCACGACCGGACCTACTACGATATGGAAGGCCGGTTGGGATCTTACGAAAAGTCCCTGGAGGGCATCGCTTCCATCTGGCAAGCGGAACCAAGCCTCCAGATCCTCCTGGATATCCACCGGGATTCGGCACCCCGCAGCCAGACGACCCTCGTAAGGGGCGAGGAAACCTATGCAAGGGTCCTCTTTGTGGTGGGAAGCGACCAGACATTGCCCCATCCCCGCTGGAGGGAAAACGCCCAGCTGGCCTCTCGCCTGGCGGAAGCGCTGCAGGAAAGAGAACCGGGGCTGGTCCGACCCTACGGCCAGCAGCTGATCATGGTGGCCAAGGGCCGCTATAACCAGCATCTTTCCCCCAACGCCCTTCTCCTGGAGGTGGGCGGGGTGGAGAACACCCTGGAAGAAGCGCTGAGGACCGCCCACATCTTGGCGGCCTTCCTGGCGGAGGCCCTCCAGCAAGGTCAGTTTCCTCCTCGAGGTCCTTAAGGGTCTCCCCGGGATCCATCGGGCGGCTTTTTCCTCCGAGGGCGCTATAAAGTTGCTACAATCAAGGCATGCAACACATCCGAAACTTCAGCATCATCGCCCACGTGGATCACGGGAAATCGACCCTGGCCGATCGCCTCATCGAGGCCACGGGCACCCTGGCGGCTCGCCAGATGGCCGACCAGGTGCTGGATACCCTTGAACTGGAACGGGAGCGGGGCATCACCATTAAGGCTCAGACGGTCCGCCTGTACCACAAAGGGCCTGACGGTCAGACCTACCAGCTGAACCTCATCGACACCCCGGGCCACGTGGACTTTTCGTATGAAGTTTCCCGGGCCCTCGCCGCCTGCGAGGGGGCTCTTCTGGTGGTGGACGCCACCCAGGGGGTGGAAGCCCAGACCCTGGCCAACTTCTACCTCGCCTTAGACCACGGCCTCCACCTGATCCCCGTCATCAACAAGATCGATCTTCCCGCAGCGGATGTGGAGCGGGTGACGAGGGAGCTGGAGGACCTGGGGTTTCTGGCGGAGGAATGCCTGTTGGTGTCCGCCAAGGAAGGCATCGGGATTCAAGAACTCCTGGATGCCATCATCGCCCGCATCCCGCCGCCCAAGGGGGATCCCGGCGGCCCTCTGCGGGCCCTCATCTTCGATTCCCGCTTCGACAGCTATAAGGGCGCCATCGCCACCATCCGGGTGGTGGACGGCCAAGTCCGGGTCGGGGACACCATCAAACTGATGCAGGTGGGGAAGACCTTTCAGGTGACGGAGCTGGGGATCTTCCGGCCCCATCCCACCCCGGTGGAAGCGCTCTTGACGGGGGAAGTGGGGTACCTGGCCGCCACCATCCGCTCGGTGCGGGACTGCCGGGTGGGGGATACCATCACAGAGGCAGCCCGCCCGGCTCCCAAACCCCTTCCCGGTTACCGGCCCGCCCTTCCCATGGTCTACTCGGGCATTTACCCCATCGATCCGGGAGATTACCAAGACCTGCGGGATGCCCTGGAAAAGCTCCAGCTGAACGATGCAGCCCTGACCTTTGAGCCGGAAACCTCGGCCGCGTTGGGCTTTGGCTTTCGGTGCGGCTTCCTCGGCCTTCTCCACATGGAGATCGTCCAGGAGCGGTTGGAACGGGAATACCAGCTGGAGCTCATCACCACCGCCCCCAGCGTCGTCTACCGGGTCCACCTTAGGGGAGGGGAAGTGAAAGAGATCGACAACCCTGCCCTTCTCCCCGACCGCAGCGCCATCGAAACCATGGAAGAACCCCTGGTGGAGGCCACCATCCTGGTGCCCTCCGATTACGTGGGGCCCGTCATGGAGCTGGCCCAGGAGCGGCGGGGAGAGCTTTTGCACATGGAATACCCTTCGCCCGAGCGGGCCCGCCTGCAGTACCTCCTCCCCCTGGCGGAGATCATGTTCGACTTCTTCGATCAGCTGAAGAGCCGCACCCGGGGCTACGCCACCTTGGATTACCGCTTCTACGGCTACCGTCCCGCCGACCTGGTGAAGGTGGACATCCTGGTGGCGGGAAGCCCCGTGGATGCCCTGAGCATCATCGTCCACAGGGATCAGGCCTACCACCGCGGTAGGCAGCTGGTGGAAAAGCTGAAGGAGCTCATCCCTCGCCAGCAGTTTGAAGTGGCCCTGCAGGCAGCGGTGGGAGGGAGGGTCATCGCCAGGGAAACCATCCCGGCCTTAAGAAAAGACGTCCTCGCCAAATGCTACGGCGGCGACGTCACCCGCAAGCGAAAACTCCTGGAAAAGCAAAAAGAAGGGAAAAAGCGCCTCAAGCAGATCGGACATGTGGAGATCCCCCAGGAAGCCTTCCTGGCCGTTCTTCGGGTGAGGGATTCGGAGTGACCTGGGGCCTTTACGTCCACCTCCCCTTTTGCGCAAGGAAATGCGTCTACTGCGATTTTCCCGTGGTCCTGTGGAAGCCGGGGCGGCCCGAGGCCTACGCCCAGCTTTTGCAAAGGGAGGCATCCCTCCTGGCCTCCTCCCTGGACCTCAAGGGGCCTCCCGCCACCCTCTACTTCGGGGGAGGAACTCCCTCCACCACCCCGCCATCGGTCCTGAAGGATCTCCTCCGCCACCTGGGAAACCTCTTCGGCCCTTTTTCCGACGCCATGGAAATTACCCTTGAAGTGAACCCCGAAGGCGTCACGGAAGAGGATCTCCTCGCCTGGCGGGCCATGGGCATCAACCGGGTGAGCGTAGGGGTCCAGACCTCTTGCGAAGAGACCCTCCGCCTTCTCGGGCGGCGCCACACCCGGGATCAGGTGGAAAGGCTCCTCACCCGCCTTCCTGGGATCTTTCCCACCTGGAACGTAGACCTCATCTACGGCCTTCCGGGGGAAGATCTTTCCTCCTGGAAAGAGACCCTCTCCTGGGCCCTTTCCTTCGGTCCGCCCCACCTTTCGGCCTACAGCCTCCAGGTGGAGGAGCGAACCCCCCTCTGGCACTGGGTGCAGACGAAGAAGGTGGTCCTCCCGCCGGAGGAGGAAGTGGCCGACATGATGGCCTACGTGCGGGAATACCTCCCCGCCTTTGGGCTCTTTCCCTACGAGATCTCCAACTTTGCCCGCCCGGGCCACGAGAGCCGCCACAACCTCCTCTACTGGCGAAACGAAAACTACCTGGGCCTGGGGCTGGGCGCCCACTCCCACGTGGAGGGCATCCGGTGGGCCAACGTGGATCACCTGGGGAGGTACCGGGAGCTTCTCCTGAAGGGCCTTTCCCCCGTGGATCCCTGGAGCGTCATCCCCTTTGACCGCCGCCGCTCCCTGAGCGATGGCCTCATCATGGGCCTTCGCCTGGCGGAAGGGGTCGACCTTCTGGCCTTGAAGGAGCGCTACGGAGAAGATCCCCGGGAGATCTACGGGAAGGCCTTCGCGTCCTTGGAACAAAAGGGGCTCCTGGCGTTGGAAGGGACGCGGGTCAAGCTCACCCCCAAGGGAGTTCTCCTGGGAAATCTCGTCTTTCAGGAATTCCTTTGAGGCCCGAAGGAGGAAAAGGGTTCTCCCCTTGTCGAAGAACCCAAGGTCAGGCGTGTCAGGCGGCGGCAAAGGAGGATGAACCATCGACAGCCGAGAACTTTTGCAGGTGCTTTCGGAAGCCACCGGACCTTCCGGCCACGAAGGGGAGGTGGCTTCCCTCATCGCGGAGGCCCTCAAACCCCTGGCAGATGAGGTGAACGTCGACGCCCTGGGGAACGTGGTGGCCCTCAAGCGCGGGGAAGGGGAGGGTCCCCGGGTGATGTGGGCCGCCCACATGGACGAGATCGGCCTCATGGTGGCCGACATCACCGAGGAAGGATTCCTTAGGGTCCAGCCGGTGGGCGGCATCGACCGGCGGACCCTTTTGGCCCAGGAGGTCCTGGTCCACGGGCGAAAGCTTCTCCCGGGCATTGTGGGCACCAAGCCTCCCCACCTCCTCACCCCGGAAGAGCAGGAGAAGATCCCGCCTTTCCACGAGCTCTTCGTGGATGTGGGCCTGGGGCCGGAGGTGAAGGAGTGGGTTCGACCGGGAGACCTGGTGACGGTGAGGCGGCGCCCCATCGCCCTTTTGGGAAGCCGCCTCAGCGGCAAGGCCTTTGACAACCGGGCCAGCGTGGTGGCCATGGTGGAGGGCTTGAAGGTCCTCGGCCGCCTGCGCCATAGGGCGGATATCCTGGCGGTGGCCACGGTCCAGGAAGAAGTCGGGCTCCGGGGCGCTACCACGGCGGCCTTCGGCCTCTTCCCCGATGTGGCCATCGCCATCGACGTCACCTTTGCCCAGCAGCCGGGGGTCAGGGAGGACGACAGCAGCAAGATGGGGGGAGGCGTCGACATCGCCCGGGGCGCCAACATCCACCCCGGGATCTTCGCCCTGGCGGAAACGGTGGCCCGCCGGGAAGGGATCCCCTACCAGGTGTCGATCCATCCGGCCGCCACGGGGACCGATGCCTGGGCCATCCAGGTGGCCCAGGAAGGGATCCCCACGGGCCTTTTCAGCATCCCCCTCCGCTACATGCACAGCAGCGTGGAAGTGGTGGACCTGCAGGATATCGCCGCCACCGGCAGGCTTCTCGCCCACTTCAGCGCTTCCCTCGAGGCCGATCAGGTGAAGGAGTGGTCCCATGGCGATCCGACGCGATGATCTTTTGATCCGCCTGGAAGATCTCTCCCTTCTGAGGGGCGTCTCGGGCCAGGAAGACGAGGTGCGGCGGTATCTTGCGGAGCGCTTGCGGGGCAAGGTGGACCTTCTGGAAAAAGACGCCCTGGGAAACCTCATCGTGGGGGTGGGGCTACACAAAAAGGGCCCCCGGGTTATGGCGGCGGCCCACATGGACGAAGTGGGCCTTTTGATCCACTCCATCGAGGAAAACGGCCTCCTGCGCTTCCGGAAGGTGGGGGGCATCGACGACCGGATCCTTTTGAGCAAACCGGTCCTGGTGGGCCCCGATCGGGTGCCGGGGGTCATCGGGGCAAAGCCCATCCACCTCCAGGAACCGGGGGAGCGGGAAAAGGCGGTCTCCTGGAGGGATATGGCCGTCGACATCGGGGCGAAGGACAAGGCCGAAGCGGAAAAGTACGTGCAGGTGGGCCACATGGCCACCTTCCTCACGGAGTTCGGCCCTTTCGGCGAAGGCCGGGTGAAGGGGAAGGCCTTCGATGACCGCGCCGGGTGCGCCGTCCTCTTGAGCCTCCTGGAGGAAGAATGGGACGGGCCCTTCTTTGGGGTCTTCACGGTGCAAGAAGAGATCGGCCTGAGGGGTGCCCGCACCGCCGCCTACCGGGTGGATCCCCACTACGCCGTCGTCCTCGAGGGGACGCCGGCTGCCGACATTCCTCGCAAGGAAGGGGAAACGCCCTCCACGGAGCTGGGGGAAGGCCCTGCCATCAGCTTCATGGACCGCAGCTCCATCGCCCACCCCGGCCTGGTGAAGGAGCTCATCCAGGTAGCGGAACGGGAAGGCATCCCCTGGCAGTGGCGGAGGACCCAGGGCGGGGGGAACGACGCCGGCGCCATCCACCTGACGCGAAGGGGTGTACCCTCCGTCTCCATCTCCGTCCCCTGCCGCTACATCCACACCCCCGTGTCGGTGCTGGATCCAGAGGATCTGTGGAACACCGCCCGCCTCGCCAGGGCCTTCATCCGGGAACTTTTCAAGAAGGGAGACCGTTCATGACGGAGCTGGATCTTTTGCAAAAGCTGGCCGACGCCTACGGTCCCTCGGGCCATGAGGACGAAGTGCGAAACCTTCTCATGGAGGTCCTCAAAGGCCATGTGGACGATATGCAGGTGGATCCCCTGGGAAATCTCCTGGTGTACAAGAAGGGCCGCTCCGGCGACGGAAGCCGCGTCATGTTCGCCGCCCACATGGATGAGATCGGCGTCATCGTGGTGGACATCGACGAGAAGGGATTTCTCCGCCTCCAGCCGGTGGGCGGCGTCAATCCCCTGGTCCTCCTGGGCCAAAGGGTCCAGTTCCCGGGAGGCATCGTGGGGAGCATCGGGGTGGAACCGGTGGAGGATCCCAAGGAGATCAAATTCCCCAAGCTCTTTGCCGACATCGGGGCCAAGAGCAAAGAGCAGGCGGAGAAAGCCGTAGGCTACGGCACCATGGGCGTCTTTTACGCGGCCTTCCAGGAGAGGGACGGCATCGCCAGCGGGAAAGCCATGGACGATCGCAGCGGATGCGCCATCCTGGCCCAGGCCCTCCTGGAGATGAAGGACGTGGGGAACGAGGTGGTGGCCGTCTTCACCGTCCAGGAGGAAGTAGGCCTTCGGGGTGCCCGCACGGCGGCCTTCGGGGTGGACCCCCAGGTGGGCTTCGCCATCGACGTGACGGCGACGGGGGATACCCCGAAAGCCCAGCCCATGGCCGTCTCGCTGGGAAAAGGGACGGCCATCAAGATGAAAGACCAGAGCCTGGTGACGCCCCCTTTCATCCGAGACCTCATGGTGGAGCGGGCGGAAAAGCGGGGCATCCCCTATCAGCTGGAGGTCCTCGGCTATGGCGGGACCGATGCCGGGGCTATCCACCTCACCCGGGCGGGGGTGCCTAGCGGCGTCGTCTCCCTGCCCACCCGCTACCTCCACACCCCGGCGGAGATGATCGCCCTGGCCGATCTCCGGGCCTCCATCGAGCTGGTGAAGGCCCTGGCGGAAGAGCCGATCCTCTTACCCAGCCGCGTCTAGCACTCGCTTCCTGAGAGTGCTAAACTAGAGGCATGAACCGGGAGCTGAAAGAACGGCAAAAGGCTATTTTAAGGGCTGTGGTGGAAGAATACATCCTCACGGGCGAGCCGGTGGGGAGTCGGGTCCTTGCCCGCAAGTACGGCTTTGACCTCAGCCCGGCCACCATCCGCAACGAGATGGCCGATCTGGAAGAGGCGGGCCTTTTGCATCAGCCCCATACCTCGGCGGGGCGGGTTCCCTCCGATGCTGCTTTCCGCTACTACGTGGACCGGCTGATGGAGCCGCCCCGCCAGGACCCGATGCAGGAGGCGGTGGCCCGGCGGGTGCGGGAGAAAGCCCAGGAGATGGGTGATCTTTTGCGCTCGGCGGTGCGGGTCCTCAGCGAGACCAGCCGCTTCCTGGCCCTGGTGAGCCAGCCCGTGCCCGACATGACGCGCATCCAGGCCCTGCGGCTGGTACCGGTGGCGCAAGGGAAGGCGGCCCTCCTTCTCACCACCGACGACGGGCGGGTGGAAAGCTCCCTGGTGGAAGTGGACGAGGGCATGGGGGAGGCCTGGCTGGAGGAGATCTCCACCCTTTTGCATGAGCGGCTGGCGGGCAGCCGCCTGGGAGGGGAAGCCCAGGAGATCCTCCGCTACCTCATGAGCCAGTTCACCCAGTACAGCTCTCTTTTGCAGGCGATCCTGGCCCTCCTGGAGCGGGAACGCCGGGAGGTGCGGGTCCACATGGGAGGGGCCACCTACATCCTGCGCCTCCCCGAATTCCGGTCCGCGGATCGGGCCGCGGAGCTCCTGGAAACCCTGGAGGAGCCGGAGAAGGTGGCGGAGATCCTGGGGCCCACCGCCCCCTATCCCATGGTGCGCATCCTCATCGGGGGCGAGATGGGGTTGCCGCCTCTCTGGGAGTGCAGCCTGGTGTCGGCCACTTACCGCCTCGGATCGGGTTGGGGTCAAGTGGGGGTCCTGGGTCCTAAGCGGATGGATTACCGCCGGATCATGGCCATCGTGGACGGGGTGGCCTCCACCCTCACGGAGCTAGCCCAGAACGCGTGACTTAAGATCGTTCCAAAGGAGCGGCTCGGGGCTTCCTTGCCCTGGGCCGTGTCACGTCCAGGAGGGGGAATGGCGTTGGCGGAGGAAGAACGGGAGGTCCCGGCTCCCGCGGAACCGGCGGAACCGGGGACATCTCAATCCCAAGAAGGGGAAAGCCCCCATCCCCTTCAGCAGGAGCTGGAGGAGGTGCGGCGCCGGGCGGAAGAATACCTGGCCCTCTCTCAGCGGCTGAAGGCGGATTTTGAAAATCTTCGCGCCCGAACCCAGCGCCAGATGGCCCAGGCGCAGGAAGAAGGGGCGGCGCGGGTTCTGGCGGGCCTGTTGCCCATTTTAGATGCAATGGAAAAGGCCGTGGACATGAGCCAAGGGGATGAAACCAACCCCTACCGGGAGGGTCTCTCCCTCATCCACCGCCAGCTGATGGACCTCCTTCAGCGGGAAGGGGTAGAGGAGGTGGGGACTCCCGGGGAGCCCTTCGATCCCCACCTCCACGAGGCCATCTTGCGGGTTCCGGGCGATGAACCGGGACGGATCGTCCAGGTGATACGGAAAGGCTATCGCATGGGATGGCGGCTCCTGCGCCCGGCGCAGGTGACCGTGAGCCACGACGAAGGAGGAGCGTGAACCATGGGACGGGTCATCGGCATCGATCTAGGGACCACCAATTCGGTCGTCGCCGTCATGGAAGCGGGGGAACCGACGGTGGTGGTCAACGCTGAGGGGAGCCGCACCACCCCCTCGGTGGTGGCCTTCAGCAAGGACGGGGAGCGGCTGGTGGGCCAGGTGGCGAAGCGCCAGGCCATCACCAACCCCCAGAACACCGTCTACTCCATCAAGCGCTTTATGGGGCGCACTTACGAAGAAGTGCAGGAAGAGATCGCCAGGGTGCCGTACAAGGTGGTGAGGGACAGCCGCGGGGGCGTGGCGGTGGAGATCCAGGGGAAGCAGTACACCCCCCAGGAGATCTCCGCCATGATCCTCCAGAAGCTGAAGGCCGACGCGGAAGCTTACCTGGGGACTCAGATCACCCAGGCGGTCATCACGGTGCCCGCCTACTTCACCGACGCCCAGCGCCAGGCCACGAAGGATGCCGGGCGCATCGCGGGGCTAGAGGTCCTGCGGATCATCAACGAGCCGACGGCGGCGGCCCTGGCCTACGGCCTCGACAAGAAAGGCCAGCAGAAGATCCTGGTCTTCGACTTGGGGGGCGGCACCTTCGACGTTTCCATCCTGGAGCTGGATGAAGGGGTCTTCGAGGTAAAGGCCACCAGCGGCAACAACCATCTAGGAGGCGACGACTTCGACCAGCGGATCGTGGACTGGGTGGCGGAGAACTTCAAGAAAGAGCACGGCATCGATCTCCGCCAGGACCGCATGGCCCTCCAGCGCCTTAAGGAAGCCGCCGAAAAGGCCAAGATCGAGCTTTCCAGCGCCACCAGCACCACCATCAACCTGCCCTTTATCACGGCGGATCAGACCGGGCCCAAGCACCTGGACGTCACCCTCACCCGGGCCAAGTTCGAAGAGCTGACGGCCGACCTGGTGGAGGCCACCATGGGGCCCACCCGGCAGGCCCTCCAGGATGCGGGCCTCAGCCCTTCCGACATCGATGCCATCCTCCTGGTGGGGGGTTCCACCCGCATCCCCGCCGTCCAGGAAGCCGTCAAGCGGTTCTTTGGGAAGGAGCCCTTCCGGGGCATCAACCCCGATGAGGTGGTGGCCCTGGGGGCGGCCATCCAGGCGGGGGTGTTGGCGGGGGAAGTGGATGCCCGGGATGTCCTCCTCCTGGACGTGACGCCCCTCTCTCTGGGGATCGAGACGGAAGGGGGCATCTTCACCCGCATCATCGAGCGGAACACCACCATCCCCACCCGCAAGAGCCAGATCTTCTCCACCGCCGCCGACGGCCAGACGCAGGTAGAGATCAAGGTGCTTCAGGGGGAGCGGCCCCTCGCCAAAGACAATAAGCTCCTCGGCCGCTTCATCCTGGACGGCATCCCCCCGGCTCCCCGGGGCGTTCCCCAGATCGAAGTCACCTTCGACATCGACGTCAACGGCATCGTTCACGTGTCGGCCAAGGATTTGGGGACGGGGCGGGAGCAGAAGATCACCGTCCATTCCACCAGCCTGACGGAAGAAGAGATTCAGCGCATGATGAAAGAGGCGGAAGCCCACGCCGAAGAAGACCGGCGGCGCAAGGAGCGCATCGAAGCTCGCAACCAGCTGGATGCCGCCGCCTATGCCGCCCGGAAGGCCCTGCGGGACCTGGGGGATAAGGCCCCGGCGGCCCAGAAGGCTGAGGTGGAAAAAGCCCTCCGGGAGGTGGAGCCCCTCCTCCAAAAGAATGGGGAGGAGACCACCACCGAGGAGCTGAAGGCGGCGGCGGAAAAGCTCAACCAGGCTGTCTTCGCCATGACCAGCGCCCTCTATCAGGCGGGGGCTGCCGGGGGTGGAGACGGAGCCTCTTCTTCCGGCACCACGGTGGATGCCGACTTTGAGAAAAAGGGCGATAGCGAGGCCTCCTCGTGAAGGATTACTACGAGATCCTGGGCGTCCCTCCGGACGCTGACGCCGAGACCATCAAAAAGGCGTACCGGCGCCTGGCGCGGCAGTATCATCCCGATGCCCGCCCGGGCGATCCGGAGGCGGAGGCGCGCTTCAAAGAGATCAACGAGGCCTATCAGGTCCTCGGCGACCCGCAGAAAAGGGCCCAGTACGACCGCATGAGGGAGGCGGGCGCCTCCGGTTTCGGAGGTTTTCAGGGCTTCCAGGGATTCGAAGGGTTCCAAGGTTTCGATCCCTTTGCCGATCTGGGGGATCTCTTCGAAAGCTTCTTCGGCGGAGGCCCCCGCCCCCGGGGCCCTCAGCGGGGAGCCGACCTGGAGCTCCAGGTAGAGGTGGACCTGGAGGATGCCTATCAAGGCACCAGCCGCTCCATCCGGGTGAGGCGCCTGGAGATCTGCCCCACCTGCCACGGTTCGGGCGCCGCCCCCGGCACCCACCCCCGCACCTGCCACGTGTGCGGTGGCCGGGGAAGGGTGCGGGTGATGCGCCAGGCCCTTTTGGGAACCATGGCGGTGGAGACCGTCTGCCCCCAGTGCCACGGCACAGGTCAGGAGATCGATCAGCCGTGCCCCACCTGCCGCGGGGACGGCCGGGTGGAACAGGTCCGCACGCTGGAGGTGAAGATCCCTCCTGGGGTGGACGACGGTATGCGCCTTCGCCTGCGGGGTCAGGGCCATGCCGGCAGCCGGCCGGGGTATGAGGGGGATCTTTTCGTCCGGGTGAAGGTGAAATCCCATCCCCTCTTCCGCCGGGAGGGACCCCACCTCTACCTGGACCTCCCCCTTCCCTATCCCACCCTGGTCTTGGGAGGCACCGCCTCGGTCCCCACCCTGGAAGGCGACGAAACCCTCCAGGTGCCGCCGGGCACCCCCGACGGCCACGTCTTTCAGCTGAAGGGAAAAGGGATGCCCCACATCCGGACAAGAGCCAGGGGCGACCTTTACGTCACGGTGCGGGTCGCCATCCCCAAGAAGCTTTCCGATGAGGAAAAGCAGCTTCTGTTGCGCCTGGCGGAGCTCCAAGGGGCCAAGGTCCAGGCTCCTAAGGGCTTCTTCGGCCGGATGAAGGATGTCCTCGGCGGGGGCGGGCGTTGAAGATCCAGGTCATCACCCTCGCCTGGTCCATCCCCGATGAAGGGTTTGCCGAGGAGCTGGCGGCGGAAGCCTCCCTCCGGGCAGGCGGCGCCCAGTACGAGGCCACGTGGGTGAAGCTCTTTATCGAAGAACGTACCCCCGCTCTCGAAGCTTGGTTGCAGGACGTAGAAAGCCGCTCGCCCTATCCCCTCACCCGGTGGGAAGAGGCCATCGACGAGGAAGACTGGTGGGAGGCGTGGAAAGCCTACTACCGGCCTATCCCCGTGGGCTCCTTTTGGATCGCTCCCCCGTGGTGGACGGAACCCCCGCCGCGCCATCTCATCCCGGTCATCATCGATCCCGGAAGGGCCTTTGGCACCGGCCAGCATGCCAGCACCCGCCTCACCCTCTTGGGGATGGAGGAAGCCCTTTCCCGGAAGATCCCGACGACGGCCGCCGATGTGGGCACCGGCTCGGGCATCCTGGCCCTGGCCCTCTGGGAGAAGAGCCGGAGGGAGGGATGGCCCCTTTCCCTCTGGGCCATCGACATCGATCCTCGGGCGGTGGAGGCGGCCCGGGAGAACTTCCAAAGGAGCGCCCGGGGCCCCTATGACGCCTCTGTAACCTTCCTCGTCGGAGGCCCTTCCCTCCTCCCGCCCGGCCAGGACCTTATCCTCGCCAACCTCACCTTGGAGATCCACCGGGAGGTGGCGCCCCTCCTCAAGCAAAAACTTTCCAAAGGGGGGTTCCTGGTGGCTTCGGGGATCCTCTACGGCGAGAGGGAAGGGGCGGAAGGCGTCTTTCGAGGTGAGGGACTACATAAAGAGTGGGAAGGCGAGGATGAGGGTTGGTGGGCCTCCCTCTGGAAAAAGGGGTGACACCCTTACGAGGGATCTGTATACTCTGAACCATAGTTAAACGCGAAAGGGGTGAGGGCTATGGTCCACCACGGCGACGACGTTGACCACCACCATCACCGTCGGGGGAACCGGCGCCCTCGTCTCTCGCCGGTAAGACCGGTACGAAAGGAGAGCACCCCTTTTGCGAAGGTTCCTTTCGCTTTTTCCTTGGCTGTTGACCCTGTCCCTGGTTCTCAGCGCATGCGGCTCCCAACCGTCCCCGGCGTCCTCGGGCTCGGAGGCTCCGTCCAAGCTGCCTGAGGTCCGCCTGGGCCTTTCCACCTGGATCGGGTTTGCTCCCCTCTTCGTGGCGAAAGAGAAAGGCTTTTTCGAGAAAGAAGGCGCCTCTGTGGACCTCCTCCTCATGGAAGGGGTGGCGGAGCGGCGGAGCGCTTTGGCGGCGGGAAAGATCCAGGGGTTTGTCTCTACGGTGGATACCCATGTGGTGACGGCAGCGTCCGGCGTCCCTGTGGTGCAGGTCCTGGCCCTGGACGATTCCTACGGCGGGGACGGCATCGTCGCCCTGAAGGAGATCCAGTCCCTGCGGGATCTGGTGGGCCGGAAAGTGGCGGTGCAGACCGACGGAGGGGCCAGCTACTTCTGGTTCCTTTACCTCCTGGAGAAAGAGGGGATCTCGCCTTCCGAGATCCAGTTCCAGAGTATGACGGCCGGCGATGCCGGGGCGGCTTTTGTGGCGGGGAAGGTGGATGCCGCCGTCACATGGCAGCCTTGGCTCTCCCGGGCGGAGAAGACGACCTTTGGCCATGTTCTTTTGAAGAGCGACGCCACGCCGGGGGTCATCGCCGATACCCTGGCCATGCGCAAGGATTTCGTGGAGAACCATCCCGAGGCGGTGCGGGCCATCGTGGCCGCCTGGTTCGACGCCCTGGATCATATCGAGGCCAATCCCGAGGAATCGTACGTCATCATGGCCAAGGCCATGGGCGTTACGCCGGAGGAATTCCAAAGCCAGCTTTCCGACATCCGCTGGTATGATCGGGCCATGAACCAGGCCTATTTCGGAACGCCGGAAAAGCCCGGCCCCCTCTACGACCTCACGGCCATGGCCGCTTCCTTCTGGAAGCGCCAGGGGCTCATCGAGAAGGAGCCGGAAGCTAAAGATCTCATCGATGGGGCGTTTCTCCCGTGAAGCCTCCCCTTGGGGAAGGGCCCGTGACGGGAGCCAGGGGCCGCCTGCGGCGGCCCCTTTCCCGGTCCCGGTACGCCGCCCTTTCGGCCCTGAGCTTCCTCGGCCTTCTGGTCCTCTGGAGCCTTCTCACCTATTCGGGGTGGGTCGACCCTCTCTTCCTCCCGCCGCCCCATGAGGTCCTCTCCGACGGGGTGCGCCTCTTTTGGGAAGAAGGCTTCCTCAGGGATGTGGCCATCACCGTTCAGCGGGTCATCTTGGGGTTCCTCCTGGCGGCGACTGTGGGCATCCCTTTGGGGATCCTCATCGGGGTATCGGGGGCGGCCGACGCCCTCTTGGAGCCCCTTCTCTCCTTCGCCCGCTACATGCCGGCCTCCGCCTTCATCCCCCTCCTCATCCTCTGGATCGGGGTGGGGGAAGGGGAGAAGGTGGCGGTGATCTTCCTCGGCAGCTTCTTTTCCCTGGCCCTCATGGTGGCCGTCCACGTGAGGGGGGTGGGGCGGGAGCTCTTGGAGGTGGCCTACACCTTAGGCGCCACCCCGGCGCAAGTGGTGAGGAAGATCATCCTCCCCGCCGCATCCCCCCACATCTTCGACAGCCTCCGCATCATCCTGGGCTGGGCGTGGACATACATTATCGTGGCGGAGCTGGTGGCGGCCCAGCACGGTATCGGCCACGTCATCCTCCAGTCCCAGAGGCTTTTGCAGACGGGCCCCATCCTGGTGGGCATCCTCACCATCGGCCTCATCGGCCTCGCCTCGGACCTTTCCCTGAGGGCCCTGGGCCAGCGCCTCTTTTCGTGGAGGGAAAGCTGAGATGGAGATCCGGTTTATCGGCGTCGGGAAGGTCTACCCTTCACCCCGGGGTCCGGTGGAAGCCCTGGCGCCCATCACCCTGGATGTGGAGAGCGGCTCCTTCACCACCCTCCTGGGCCCTTCGGGGTGCGGCAAATCCACCCTCTTGCGCTTGGCGGCGGGCCTGGAGGAGCCCTCCTTTGGAGAGGTGTGGGCCGGCGGGAAGAAGGTGGTGGGGCCGGGGGCCGAAAGGGGTCTGGTGCCCCAGGCCTACTCCCTCCTCCCTTGGCGGACGGTGGAAGAAAACATCCAGCTGGGGTGGGAGCTCCGCGGGATGCCCCCCAAGGAGCGCAAGGCGCGGGCCCGGGAGTTCCTCCGGATCATCGGGCTGGAGGCTTTCGCCGACCGTTACCCCAAGGAGCTTTCGGGAGGCATGAAGCAGCGGGTGGCCATCGCCCGGGCCCTCGCCAACGACCCGGCTGTCCTTTTGATGGATGAGCCCTTTGCCGCCCTGGACGCCCAAACCCGCATGGCCATGCAGGAGGAGGTCCTCAGGATCTGGGAGGGCACCCGAAAGACCATCCTCTTTGTGACCCACGACATCGAAGAAGCTCTCTTTCTCTCCGACCGGGTGGTGGTCATGACGCCCCGGCCGGGGAGGATCAAGGGGGTATGGGATGTTCCCTTTCCCCGGCCCCGGCCCTGGGACCTCCGCTTCGAAAAGTCATTCGTGTCTTTGAGGGAACATCTTATGGAAGAAATACGCCAGGAGAGAAAAGAAGGGCTGGCATAGGAGGAAGAGGCATGGCGGAAAAGAAGGCTGCGGTGGCGGTCCTTTACGGCGGGCGTTCCGCCGAACACGAAGTGAGCGTGGTGTCGGCGCGGTTCATCGCCCAAAACCTGGCGCCCCGCTTCCATGTCGTCCTGGTGGCCATCAGCCGGCGGGGAAGCTGGTACTGGATCCCCGGGGAGGAGATCCCGCCGGAGCCGGAGGTGAAGGAGGGTCAGGGGATCCCCCTCTGGGTGCGACCGGGGGTGGGAGAAGGGGGCCTCTTTTACCTGGAAGAAGGCAAGCTTAAAAAGCTCACCGTGGATGCCGTCTTCCCCGCCCTCCACGGCCCCTTTGGGGAAGACGGCAGCCTCCAGGGCCTCCTGCAGGTGGCGGGTCTCCCGTACGTGGGCGCGGGGGTGCTGGGGAGCGCCTTGGGCATGGATAAGATCGCCCAGAAAGATGTGTTTCGCGCCCACGGGATTCCCACGGCCCGCTACCGGGGCCTCCACCGGGATCAGATCCACGGGCAAACCCCGGATGAGCTGGTGGACCTTTTGGGCCTGCCCCTCTTTGTAAAACCGGCCAATCTGGGGTCCAGCGTGGGGGTCCGGAAAGCGAAGAACCGGGAGGAGCTGGTGGAAGCCCTTGCCCTCGCGGCCCAGTACGACACCCGGATCATCGTGGAAGAGTTCATCCAAGGGCGGGAGGTGGAGTGCTCCCTTTTGGGCCACGGCAGCCGGGTGAGGGCGTCGGTGGTGGGGGAGATCTTTCCTGCCGGGGAGTTTTACGATTACGCCTCCAAGTACCTGGATGAAGGCTCCCGCACCGAAGCGCCGGCCAACCTCCCTTTGGATGTGGTGGAGGAGATCCAGGACCTTTCCCGGGCGGTGTTTCAAGCCTTGGACTTAAGCGGCCTTGCCCGGGTGGATTTCTTCGTCACGCCGGAAGGAAAGGTGCTGGTGAACGAGGTGAACACCATCCCCGGCTTTACCCCCATCAGCATGTACCCTAAGCTCTGGGAGAAGAGCGGCGTCTCCAGCCAGGAGCTGGTGGCTGAGCTGGTGGAGCTGGCCCTCCTTCGCCACCGGGAGAAGCTTTCCTTGCGCCACGATCCCGGCCTCTGAAGGAGAAGGGGGAGGGCCTGGCGAATAGCATGGGGGAAGGGGCGTCCAAGGACATGGCGGAGGATTGCGTCTTTTGCCGTATCGTGCGGGGAGAACTGCCTTCCCAGAAAGTATGGGAAAGCGATAAGGTCCTGGCTTTCCGGGATATTCACCCGGTGGCTCCCGTCCATGTGCTGGTCATCCCCAAGGAGCACATCGCCGGGATCGAAGGGGCGAGGGAAGACCACGCTTCCCTTCTGGGCGAGCTCCTCCTGGCGGCCCAGAACGTGGCCGAGAAGGAAGGCCTCAAGGACGGCTACCGCTTGGTCATCAATCAGGGCACCCACGGCCGGCAGACAGTGGCCCATCTCCATCTTCACGTGCTGGGAGGTCGCCTTCTGGGCGCCATGGGATAAGAGAAACGGCGGAGAGGGGGGATCGCCGTGGCAGAGGTTCGAATTGGCGAAAACGAGACGCTGGAACAGGCTCTCCGTCGCTTTAAGCGCCAGGTGCAGCGGGCCGGGACGCTGAAGGAAGCCCGCCGACACGAATATTACGACAAACCCAGTGTGCGCCGCAAAAAGAAGTGGGCCGCCAACCGCAAGCGCCGCAAGTGAAGGTCATGGCCGCCGCCTGCCCCGCATAGAAAGACCCAGCGGCGTTGGCCGCCGGAGAGGCTAGGCAGGCGGTGGTCTGGATGCAGGGAACGTGGCAAAAGATCCTGGAGACCCTCGAGATCCCCCCTGAAGCGGCGGGCGATGTGCCCAAGATCACCATCCTAGCTGGCCTTCGCATTTCGGTGGAGCACCACCAGGGGCTTTTGGCCTATCGCCCGGAGAAGATCGTCCTCGCCATGGGGCCGAGCCGTCTGGTGATCGAAGGCCGGGATCTGGTCATCGGCTCCCTGAGCCAGCAGGCCATCACCGTCCTGGGGGAGCTTTCGCGCCTCTCCGTCGAAACGGATTGAGGCGATGGCCTACGCTCTGGGGCTGGGTGGATGTGAGGGCAGCGGGCCCCGATGTCCTGGCCTGGCTGGAGGCCCGGGCTCGGGAAGGTTACCGTTTCCGGCAGATCCGGCGCCAGGGGGATACCTGGCGCTTCACCATGGGGGCGAAGGACTGGCTACAGCTGAGGGAGAGGGCGGCATCCGACGGCCTCCTCCTCAGGGTGGAGCGCTACCAAGGTTCCTATTTCCTTTTTCTGAAGCTGAAGCGCCACCCCGGGTGGCTGGGGGGAGCCATCCTGGGGCTCCTCCTACTCCTCATGGCCAGCTCCTTCATCTGGGCGGTGGACGTCAAGGGCGCGGAGACCATCCCGCCCGACCGCATCCGTAAGGAGGCAGCCCGCCTGGGCGTGCGGCCGGGGGCCCTGCGCTACGGCCTTTCCGGTGACCGGGTGGCCTCCCTCTTGCCGGCCCTCATCCCCGAGATCCACTGGGCGGAAGTGATCTTCCGGGGAGTCCGGGCGGAGATCCGGGTGGTGGAAGAAAAGAAGATCCCCCAGGATCTCATGCCCGAAGGCCGCAGCCGTCCGGGTGACCTGGTGGCGGCCAGGGATGGCCTGGTCCACTCCTTCCTGGTCCTCCAGGGAGAAGCTCAGGTGCAGGTAGGCCAGCCGGTGGCCGAGGGCATGGTCCTCATCCGGGGAAGGGCCGGCGGTGAGCCGGTCCAGGCCCGGGGATGGGTGAAAGGGCTGGTGTGGTATGATACCTACATAGAAGTCCAGACCAGGCGTCCCTTGGAAACTCCCGTGGGCGCCCCGGGCCGGCGCTGGATCCTCCAGGCGGGGAGGCACCGGTGGGTCCTCTACCAGAGGAACCTTCCCCCCGGGCCCTGGAAGGTCCAGGCGGAGGAAGTGGGCCTGGGGCCGTTGCGGTGGATCCGGGAGGAGGTCCAGGGGGTGCGGCGGCAGGTGCAGATCCTGCCCCCGGAAAAGGCCAGGGCGTGGGCCAAAGAGGAGGCTTTGGCCCGGGTCTTGGAGAAGGTCCCCCTGGGCGCCGCCATCGTCGATAAGACCGTGCGGATTCTCTGGGAGACCCGGGACGCCTTGGGGGTGTGGGCGCAGGTGACGGTGTTGGAAGACATCGCCCGGTTCAGCCCGGAGGATGATGGACCGTAATGGGGGGGACGGATCCTTGGCCGAAAAGGCCATGGCGAAGCGCAAGGTAACCCTTCCCGATGGCTACCGGACCCTGCAGATCGCCGGCCATCGGGAAGAACATTTTCGTGAGATGGAACGGGTGCTGGGGGTGGAGATCTTCAGCCGCGGCAACGAGGTGACGGTGGGCGGCCCGCCCGACAATGTGGAGCGGGCGGTCCATCTCCTGGAGCGGCTGGTGGATTGGACGGAGAAAGGGGAGCCCCTGGCTCCCCAGGATATCCGCTACGCCACGGGGCTGGCGGCCCATGGCCAGCTACAGCGCCTGGATCAGCTGGGGGAGGAGGCCATCCTCATCTCGGCCCGGGGAAAGGCCATCCGGCCCAAGACCCTAGGTCAGAAGCGCTACGTGGACGCCATCCGCCGGCAGGGATTGGTCTTCGGCATCGGGCCGGCGGGGACGGGGAAGACCTACCTCGCCATGGCCATGGCGGTGCAGGCTTTCCGCCAGCGGGAAGTGAACCGCATCATCCTCACCCGCCCGGCGGTGGAAGCGGGGGAAAAGCTGGGGTTTTTGCCGGGGGACCTTCAGGAAAAGGTAGATCCCTACCTGCGGCCCCTTTACGATGCCCTCTACGACATCCTCGGCGTGGATTCCTTCGAAAAGCAGATCCAGCGGGGCTTCATCGAGGTGGCGCCGCTGGCTTACATGCGGGGGCGCACCCTGGACGATGCCTTCATCATCCTGGATGAAGCCCAAAACACGACGCCCGAGCAGATGAAGATGTTCCTCACCCGCCTGGGCTTCGGGTCCAAGGCGGTGGTGACGGGGGATGTCACCCAGATCGACCTGCCGCCCCACAGCCCCTCGGGGCTGGTCCATGTGCAGGAGGTCCTGCGGGATGTCCCCGGGGTGGAGTTCGTCTACTTCACCCAGGAGGACGTGGTGCGCCATCCCCTGGTGCAGGCCATCATCCGGGCGTACGAGGACTACGAGCAGAAGCACCGGGATCCGCGAGGGGCTTCCTCGCCTTCATGAAGAAGAAGGGACGCCCGTCCCTCTGGGAGAGGCTGGCGGACCGGGTTCGCCGGCGCCAAGGGGCCGGGCGCCGGTTGCTCTTGGGCCTGGCTTTTCTCCTGGTGACGACCCTCATCCTTTCCAGCGGTTTCAGCCCCGGGGCGGTGAACGTGAAGCTGGGCCAGCCTACCCAGGAAGCCATCAAAGCGCCCCGGGACTTCATCGATCGGCCCACCACCCGCAAGCTCCAGGAAGAAGCCATGGCCAAGGTCCAGGATGTGTACACCCTGGACGATCAGGTGGCCCCCCAGGTCCTGAAGGATGTGTCGGGGGTCCTGGATGCGGTGGAGAAGGCGCGAAAGGACCCGGCCCCCTTGGAGGAACGGGTGGCGAAGCTCAGGGCGGCCCTTCCCACCGATCCCGGGGATCTGACGGCCCGCGCCCTCTTAGAGATGAGCGACGGGGAATGGTCCAGCTTCCGCCAGGATCTTTTGAACCTGGTGCAGCACCAGATGGACCAGGGCATCCATCCCGAGAGCCTGGATACCTTCCGCCGGGATGCCTCCGCCACCATCATGACGTGGCCCTATCCCCGGCCGGCCCTCTCCTTCGCCGCCGACGTGGTGAACGCCTATCTAAGGCCCAACGTCCTGGTGGATGAGGCCAAGACCCAGGCAGCCCGCCAGGAAGCGAAGGAATCGGTGAAACCGGTGGTGATCGTCAAGGGGCAGACCATCGTCCCCGATGGCCACGTCATCACCGAGGAAGACCTGGAGCGTTTGCGGGATGCGGGCCTCCTGGAAGGAGGCCGGGGGGCAGGGGTCTGGCTTTCGGCCCTTTTGGTGGCCTTTCTCCTGGAAGGGATGGTGGCCCTTTACGTCTATCACTTTCAGCCTTTCCTCTGGCAGTCCTTGCGGCGGTTGACCCTCCTCGCCCTCATCCTGGTGGGCATTCTGGCGGCCATCTGGGCGGTGCGAGGGGTTTCGGGGTACCTCGCCCCCGTGCCCTGGGCCGGTATGATGGCGGCCATCCTCTTGGGGCCCGATGTGGCCCTCCTGACCATCCTCTACGAAGGGTTGGCGGCGGGCCTCCTCTTCGACCACGACGTCCGCTTCGCCTTTGTGGGCATCCTTTCCGGGTTTGCCGCCGTGTACAGCGTGCGGCGGGTGGATCAGCGGGGGGCCGTCACCCGGGGCGGGGTGATGGCGGCCGTGGCGGCGGCCGGCTCCATCCTGGGGCTGGAGCTGGTGGGGGGAAGGGAAGCGTTCGTCAACCCCCTCTTCTGGCGGGATATGGCCCTGGGGGCGGGGATGGGCTTGGCGTCGGGGATCCTCACCCTAGGGTCGGTTCCCTTCCTGGAAAACACCTTCGGCATCCTCACCAACCTGCGCCTCCTGGAATTCTCCGATCCCAACCACCCCCTTTTGCGCCGCCTCCTCCTGGAAGCTCCGGGAACCTACCACCACAGCCTCATGGTGGCCAACCTGGCGGAGGCGGGGACGGAAGCCCTGGGCGGCAATGCCCTCCTGGCCCGGGTGGGGGCCTACTACCATGACGTGGGAAAGCTCCGCCGCCCCTATTTTTTCGTCGACAACCAGTTTCAGGGCATCAATCCCCATGAGAACTTGGACCCTTCCCTCTCGGCCCGCATCATCATCAACCACGTCAAGGACGGGGTGGAGCTGGCGCGGGAGTATCATCTGCCCGAGGAGATCATCGCCTTCATCCGGCAGCATCACGGGACCATGCGGGTGGAGTATTTTTATCAAAAGGCCCGGGAAAGCCAGGAAGGGCCGGTGGACGAGGAGCTTTTCCGCTACCCGGGGCCCAAGCCCCAGACCAAGGAGACGGCCGTGGTGATGCTGGCCGACGGGGTGGAAGCGTCGGTGCGCTCCCTGAAGGATCCGACGCCGGAGACCATGGAGCAGCAGGTCCGCCGCATCATCCGGGATCGCCTCAACCAGGGCCAGCTGGACGAGGCGGACATCACCCTGAGGGAGCTGGACATCTTGGCCCGCTCCTTCACCCGGATCCTCTTGGGGATGCACCACCAGCGGGTGGCCTACCCCTCTCAGATCGAAGAAGAGCTGAAAGGCGACAGGGAGAAGGGGGGATAGCAGGTGGTGGAAGAGTACCTGGTGGGCGAGGGGACGCCGCCCCCTTCCCTGCGGGAACTGGTGAAGGCAGTCGTCGACGACCTTCTTCGGGAAGAGCTGGGGTCAAGGGAGGCTGTGGTGGAGCTCACCTGGGCCGACGATGAGCACCTCCGGTCCCTCAACCGCCAGTTCCGGGGAAAAGATGAGCCCACCGACGTCCTCAGCTTTCCCCTCCACCAGCCCGAAGAGCTCTCCTTTTGGAAGGGGCCGGGGCCCCTTCCCCTGGGGGATGTGGTCATCTCCTGGCCGAGGGTTCTGGAGCAGGCCCAGGCTTACGGCCACAGCCCCGAGCGGGAAGCTGCCTTCCTCGCCCTCCACGGTACCCTCCATCTTCTGGGCTATGACCATGCCACCCCCCAAGAGGAAGCCCTCATGGAAGAGAAGGCCGAGGCCATCTTAAAGGCCAGGGGATTGACCCGGCCATGAGGACCCTTCGGGCCCTCGGCCATGCGGCCCGCGGCCTTTACACCACCTACCGGCGGGAAGTCCACTTCCGCTTCCAGGTGTGGGCGGGATACACCGCCCTCTCCTTGGGGTATCTCCTCCAGCTGAAGGCCGCCGAGATGGCCCTTTTGCTCCTGGTCATCGGCCTTGTGTGGGTGGCGGAGCTCTTCAACTCGGCGGTGGAATCCATCCTCGACATCTTCACCCGGGAGTGGCGCCGGGATGTGGGGGAGGTGAAGGACCTGGCGGCAGGCGCCGTCCTCCTCACCAGCCTGGTGGCCCTGGCCGTGGGAATCCTTCTCTTTTTGCCCAGGGTTGGGTGGGGGAGCCTTCGCCCGGTACCATGGGAACTGGGAGCCCTGGGAGGGGTGGTCTGGGTCCTTCTGGCCCTCCTCATCCCCTGGGGCGGCTATGTGAAAAGGAGCTATCGCTAATGAAATCGGGATTTGTGAGCCTGGTGGGAAGGCCTAACGTCGGCAAATCCAGTCTCGTCAACGCCCTGGTGGGGGCCAAGGTGGCCATCATCTCGGAAAAGCCCCAGACCACCCGCAGGCGCATCATGGGGGTCCGCCACTTTCCGGGAGGCCAGATGGTCTTCCTCGACACCCCCGGCCTCCACAAGCCCAAGACCCGCCTGGGGGAAGAGATGGTGCGGCAGGCCATGGGAGCCCTTTCGGGGGTGGATGTGGTGGGGATGGTGGTGGACCTCTCCTTTCCCCCCGGCCCGGGAGACCGGGAGGTGGCCCGGCGGGTAGCCCAGGCGGAAGGAGAAGGCCTCCAAAAGATCCTCATCCTCAATAAGAGCGACCTCTTGCGGGGCGAAGGCCGGGAAGAGCGCATCGCGGCGTACCGCAGCCTTCTGCCCCCTGAAACCCCGTTCTTTGTGGTCTCGGCGGTGACGGGAGAAGGCCTTCCCGAGCTCCTCGCCTGGCTGGAGGAGCACCTTCCCGAAGGGCCTCCCTATTTCCCCGAAGGCCAGTGGACCGACCAGCCGGAGGAGCTCCTCTTGGCGGAGATCATCCGGGAGCAGATCCTCCATCACCTCCGGGAGGAAGTTCCCCACGCGTCGGCGGTGCTGGTGGAGGCCATGGAGCCCCGGCCGGGGGGCCTCGTCTACGTGCCGGCCACCATCTACGTCGAGAAAGAGAGCCAGAAGGGCATCGTCATCGGCAAAGGCGGCCAGATGCTGAAGGCCATCGGCCAGGCAGCCCGAGAAGAGGCGGAACGGATCCTGGGGACCCGCCTCTACCTGGATCTGCGGGTGAAGGTGAAAGAAGACTGGCGGGACCGGGTGGGGACCTTGGTGGAGCTGGGCCTCTGGGAAAGGGAGAAGCCTTAAGGGCCGGGCCGTTGAAGCCTCCGGAACCCGGTGATAACGTGGAGTCCAACGAGGAGGGATCCTTACGGAAGATCGCATTCCCTTAAGCCTCACCTTTGACGATGTGCTTCTGGTCCCGGGTCCGTCGGAGGTGGTGCCCCGGGATGTGGACGTCACAACCTATGTGACCCGCCAGGTGCGCATCAACATCCCCTTTTTGAGCGCCGCCATGGATACGGTGACGGAAGCCCGCATGGCCATCGCCTTGGCCCGGGAAGGCGGGCTGGGGGTCATCCACCGGAACCTCCCCATCGAAAAGCAAGCCCAAGAAGTGGACAAGGTGAAGCGCTCCGAGCATGGGGTGATCACCGACCCCTTCTACCTCACCCCGGACCGGCCCATCCGGGAAGCCAAGGCCCTCATGGACCACTACCACATCTCCGGCGTGCCCATCGTGGACGACGGGGGACGGCTGGTGGGGATCATCACCAACCGGGATCTTCGCTTTGAAGAGAACTTCGAGCGGCCCATCCGGGAAGTGATGACGGCCGAAGGCCTCATCACGGCGCCGGTGGGAACCACCCTGGAGGAAGCCCGGCGCATCCTGGCCCGCCACAAGGTGGAAAAGCTCCCCCTGGTGGATGAAGCGGGGAAGCTCCGGGGCCTCATCACCATCAAGGACATCCAGAAGGCAAGGCAGTATCCCCATGCCGCCAAAGACTCTCAGGGAAGGCTTTTGGCGGCGGCGGCCATCGGAGCCGGACCCAAAGATATGGAGCGGGCGGAAGCCCTCATCGCCGCGGGGGTGGATGTCCTGGTGGTGGATTCGGCCCACGGCCACAGCCGGGGCGTCCTGGAGATGGTGAAGCGCCTCAAGGCCACGTGGCCCGATCAGCCGGTCCTGGCGGGGAATGTGGCCACTTACGAGGGGGCTCTCGCCCTCATGGAGGCAGGAGCCGATGGCGTCAAGGTGGGGGTGGGCCCCGGCACCATCTGCACCACCCGGGTGGTGGCGGGGGTAGGGGTCGCCCAGTTCAGCGCCATCCTGGCGGCGGCTCGGGCCAGCCGGGAAAAGGGGGTCCCCATCGTGGCCGACGGGGGCATCAGCTATTCGGGGGATATCGTGAAGGCCCTGGGCGCCGGTGCCCATGCCGTCATGATGGGGAGCATGTTCGCGGGGACCGACGAAGCGCCCGGAGAGCTGGAGATCTTTCAGGGCCGCAGCTACAAAGCCTACCGGGGCATGGGGTCCCTGGGGGCCATGTCGGCGGGGAGCAGCGAGCGGTATTTCCAGGATCAGAAAGCGGAGAAATTCGTCCCCGAAGGGGTGGAAGCCCGGGTGCCGTACAAAGGTCCCCTTTCGGAAGTGGTCTTCCAGCTCCTGGGGGGCCTTCGGGCCGGCATGGGCTACGTCGGAGCCGCCAACATCGGGGAGCTCCACCAAAAGGCGCGCTTTGTCCGCATCACCGGCCACGGCCTGCGGGAAAGCCATCCCCACCACGTCCAGATCGTGAAGGAGGCGCCCAACTACCCCACGAATACGTAAGGCATGGCGAACCAGCTCATCCCCTATGTCGCGGCCTTCTTCCTCTTCCTTCTAGGCCTTTACCAGTGGCAGGTGGGTTCCTTTAGCCCCGGCAAGAGGAAACCCACCTTTTTGTTGCGCCTTTTGGGGATCACCTGGGATGACTGGGACACCCTCACCTGGGAGGAAAAGATGGCCGTCTACCGCAAGGTGAGCCGGGTGCAGATGGCCTTTGCCGCCCTCACCCTGGCCACCCTCTTGTTCCTCTTCTACTTGGGCTTTGTGGCTTTGAAGGAGCGAATGCAGCCGTGAGGCTTCTTCCCCTGGCCTGGCGAAACGTCCAGCGGCACGCCCTGGAAGCGGGCCTTTCCCTCCTGGCGGTGGCGGTGGCGGCGGCCCTCTTCACCTCCTTCCTCACCCTGCGGGAGGGGCCTCCTTCTGGATTTCTCCCCGCCTGGCGGGCTTACATCGGGGGGGATATCCTTTCGTGGACGGGGGAGATCCCCGCCCCCCAGCCCGGGGATGGAGAAGCTTTCTGGGCTCATCTCCCGGAAAACGGGGAGATCCGGTTGGACCTCTTTTGGCCCCAGCTTTCCCCCGGGAGCCTCTACCTCACGGGGAAACCCCTTGAGCCCCTTCCCTACCGGAAAGGCGACCCCCTCCCCTCGGTTCCAGGGGCCCAAGCCTATCCCCGGTTGGTGATCCCGGTCCAAGTGGAAGGGGAGATCTATTACCTCGCGGCAAGGAGCTCCTCCCAGATGGAGGGTCTCCCTTTCCGCCTTCTCACGGGCGGGACGGCATGGCCCCCCAAAGCCCCCGAGCTCCCCCCCGGAACCCTCTGGGGCTTTGTCCCCCGCTCCTTGGGAGAGGCCCCTCACCTCACCCTAAAGGTGCCCCTTCGGGAAGGGGGCCGGTGGAACTGGGACAAGGCGCAGGTTTACGGCCTTTCCGTCGCCGGCACCTACCAGCTCCTCTGGGATGAGGAGCTTTTGGTCTTCACCCCCGAGGGCGATCTGGTGACCCGCGGCCAGCCGCCGGAGCCGGTGATGGAGAGGCCTTCCCTTCCCGTCCGGGACCTCTTCATCCCCGAGGATCTCTTCTGGCAGGTGTGGCAGGAGGTGGCGGGGGAGAGCCCCGTCCCCGTCTATGAGGTGGCGTGGCGGGCGGAAGATACCCAGAAGAGCCGGGCTCTGGCGGAGGCCGTCGCCGGAAAGCTGGGCGGGACGGCCGTCAGCCTCTACGACCTCCGCCGCTCCGCCACCTTGCGGCCGGAGCTGGTGTTGGGCCCCTCGGGGCTGGAGACCCGTTTGCGGTCGTCGGGCCCGCCCCACCTTTCGCCCCCTTCGGAAAACCTGGCCCTCTATAGCCTCCTCCTGGGGACCCTCATCCTGGGCGGCCAGATAATCCACCTGGTGGCCCGTCGGCAAAAAGAAGGCGCTATCCTGGTGGCCCTGGGGTCCACCTGGGGGGAGATGGCATGGCTGGTCCTATTGGAAGGAGGCCTCTACGCCCTTCTGGGGGGTCTTTTGGGCTACGGGATCATGAGCATCGCCATCGTGCCCTCCCTTATCCCGGGCAATCCCCAGTGGCTCCGATCCCTCCTCGCCTACGGGGAAACGGGGCTCTTGGTGCTGGGGGTTTCCTGGCTCTTGGGGTGGGCGGCAGCCCTTTTCGGCCTCGGGGTCCTGGGGCGGCGATCGCCGGTGGAGGTGTTGAAGCAGTGACGGAGACGCCCCTTTTGGAAGTGGAGAACGTCACGAAAGTCTACATGGTGGGGGCGGGGGTGACGGCCCTCCATAAGGTGAGCCTGTCCATCCCTCCGGGAGTCCTGGCGGTGGTGACGGGCCCTTCCGGCTGCGGGAAGAGCACCCTCCTCCACCTGATGGGCGGCTTGGATCGGCCCACCTTCGGCGAGATCCGCCTGGCGGGCGTTCCCTACAGTTCCCTCTCTCCCAGTCGCCTGGCCCGCCTTCGGCGAAAGGAGATCGGCTTCATCTTCCAGCAGTTCCACCTGGTGCCGGAGCTCTTGGCGTGGGAGAACGTGGCCCTCCCCATGTTTCTCATGGGGAAAGGGCGAAGGGAAGCGGAGGAACGGGCCCGCTACCTCCTCCGGCGGGTGGGCCTGGCGGGAAGGGCCGATCATTACCCCCACGAGCTCTCTGGCGGCGAGCAGCAGCGGGTGGCGGCGGCCAGGGCCCTTGCCAACGAACCCCGGATTCTTTTGGCTGATGAGCCCACCGGGAACCTGGATTCCCAAAACGCCGCCCAGCTCCTGGACCTCTTGGAGGAGTTTCACCGCATGGGTCAGACCCTCCTCATCGCCACCCACGATCCTTCCGTGGTGGAGCGGGCCCAGTGGCGCATCCATCTGAAGGACGGCCAGGTCCAAAAGGTGGAGACCTTTTCGTGAAGGGCTGGATGGGACGGCTGGTCTTCCTCTTCTTTTGGAGAAGGCCCCAGGGGGCCCTCCTGCTCCTCCTCCTCACCGTCGCGGCTCAGCTTTCCCTGGCGGTCCTCTGGCACGGGGGAAGGGAAGCTGGGGAAATCCCCAGGATCCCACCCCTGGAGATCCCCCTGGGGGCGCAGGCAGCCCTCTTCTGGCCCGAGGGGACTTCGGTTCCCTTGAAGGATATCCGGGTGAAAAAGAGCCTTCTCCTCCAGGCGGTGGAAACCCCGACGTCGGAGGGTACCCTCACCTTCCTGGTGGCCGATGGCGGAGGCCTTTCCGAGGCGGGGGTGAAGCTCTTTTCGCCCCGGGGCTTTTTCGCCTGCGGGGATGTCCCCAGCCTTCGGACCGGTGACACGGCATGGACGCGGGAAGGAACCCTTTCAGGGTGCCAGGAGCTCTTCGGGCGGGCGGCTCTGGCGGCTTCCTTCCCGGAGGAGGGATGGGTGCGGGGCACCTGGGAGCTTCTCTGGCTCTATCCTTCCGTGGAACCCGAAAGCCTGGCGGCCTCCTTCCGAGGCCGCATGGACGTGGAGGTCTGGACCTCCCGATCGGGGGATCTCCTGTGGGCCGCCAGCCGGGAGGCGGCGGCGGGGCCCTCCACCCGGGCTTCGGTCCTCCTCTGGGTGGCTTCAGCCTTGGCGGTGGGAAACGGCGCCCTCATCGGTTACATCGCCCGCCGGCGACGCTACGGCGCCCTGGCGGCGGCGGGGGTGGCCGGCGATGAGCTGGGGGCCCTGGTGGTGGGGGATGCCCTCATGGCGGTAGCGGCCGGAAGCGCCGTCACCCTTCTCTTGGCAGGGGTGCTTTTCTACGGGTTCGACCTCCAGCTCTTTCCTGAGGTATGCTACAGTATACCGTTAACCTTCTTAGCGGCCCTTCTGGGGGTCATTCGGCCTTACCAGGCGGTGGGAAAGGAAGACGTCCTGAATCTTCTTTACGAAGACCGGGGTCTATGAGGGGGAGGTTATGGGCCAGCTGCACATCACCCTGGATGTGGGGAGCACCTTCACCAAAGCCTGCCTCTGGGAAGAGGCCGATGACACCTTCCTCCTCCTGGGCCAGGCGGCCGCCCCCACCACCGTGGAGGAAGGGGATGTCTTCCCGGGGGTGGAGGCGGCCCTCCGCCGCCTGGAGGCGAAGGCAGGCCAGGACCTCTGGCGGGAGGGGCGGCCCCTTCCGGGGATTCGCCTGGCGGCCACCTCCAGCGCCGCCGGGGGCCTCCAGATGCTGGTGGCGGGAGTGGTGCGGTCCCTCACGGCGGAGAGCGCCCAGCGGGCCGCCATGGGGGCCGGGGCGGTGGTGACGGAGGTTCTGGCTCTGGATCGGCAGCTGTCGCCGGCGGAGCTCCTGGAGGCCGTCCGGCAGGCCCGCCCCGACCTCATCCTCCTGGCGGGGGGCACCGACGATGCCCAGCGGATTCCGGTGGTGCGCTTGGCGGAGATCCTCCGGGCCGCCTCACCCCGCTCCCGCCTGGACGGGAGCCCCGTCCCCATCATCTTCGCCGGGAGCCAGGCCGCCCGCCCCTACGTCCAGAACATCCTGGGGTCCCACCATCCCCTCTACTTCGCCGAAAACATCCGCCCCCGCCTGGAGGAAGAGCGGCGGGAGACGGTGCGGGATGTGGTGCACCGGCTGTTCCTGGACCACGTCATGGTGAAGGCGCCGGGGTATCCTCGCCTTTTGGAAACCTGCGGGGAGGAGCTGGAACCGACGCCTCGGGCGGCGGGGCGGATCCTGGAGATGGCGGCCCTCCGGGATGGCCTCCAGCTCCTGGCGGCCGATGTGGGGGGCGCCACCACCGACATCTTTTCCGTCCTGGACGGCACCTTCTTTCGGAGCGTCAGCGCCCATGTGGGGATCACCTACAGCGCCCTCACCACCGTGGAGGCGGCCGGCCTTCCCCAGGTCCTGGCCTGGCATCCCCGAGGGGAAGAGGCCATGGCCGCCCTCTACCAGCGGGCCGTCTGGCCCACCACCTTGGCGGAGACGGAGGAGGAAGCCCTGGTGGATGAGGCCCTGGCGAGGGAAGCCCTCCGCCTGGCCTTTGCCCAGCACCAGGAGCTGGTGGTGGGGTTGAAGGGCATCCAGCAAAGGCGCACCTTTGACCACATCTTCGGGCAGCAGCGCACTGGCCAGCACCTTTTAACCCCCGGCAAGCTGGATGTCCTCATCGCATCAGGCGGAATCTTTTCCCGAAGAGATCCCCAAAAGGCCTGGGACATTCTCCTGGAGGGCATCCGCATCGGGGGCGTGTACCGGGTCTACCTGGATGACCGCTACCTCCTCTCCCATGCGGGGCTTCTCGCCCGGCGGAAGCCGGAGAAGGTCCTCTCCTTCTGGCTGAGGGAAGGTCTTTTGCCCCTGGGATCGGCGGTGGTGGCCTGGGGAGCCCTTCAGCCCGGCCGCCTGGCCTTCCGCTACCGCGTGGTGGAAACGGGGGAAACGGGCTCCGTCGAGGGGGGGAGCCGGGCGGTGGTGGCCGCAGGGGCCGGCGAAGTGCGGACGGTGGAGCTGATGCCGGCCCGGGGCGTGGATGTGGGAGGAGGGCCGGGGAAACCCACAGTGGAAAAGCTCCGGGGAGGAGCGGCAGGGATCCTCCTGGACGGGCGGGGGGTGCCCCTCCTCCCTCGGAAAGAACGGCTGGCGGCAGGGAGGGTGAGGGCATGAGAAAGCGGGCCATCTTGGAATTCGGCCCCTTTCGCGAAGAGGTCCTGGGAGGCCCGGGGAGCCGGGGGCTGGTGCAGGAGGGCGAAGATGTCCTCCCCGGCACCCCTCTTCTCGAGATGGAGACCTTCCGTGGCGCCCCCTTCTTCCTCTCCCTCCGGCAGGGCCTGGGCCTCCAGCGCTGGGACCCCGAGGAGGCCCGTCCTTGGGTCCTCAAAGAAGCGGGGGATCCGGTAGAAAAGGGCGAAGTGGTGGCGCAGCGGACGGTGGGTCTTTTGAAGAGCGCCCGCCAGGTCTTCAGCCCCGTCAAGGGCACGGTGGAATGGGTCTCCTGGCAGCGGGGGGAGATGCTCATCCGGGAGGACCCGGTCCACGCCCAGCCGGTGGTGGTGGTGAACGCCGCCCGCCAGCTGGATATCTGGCCCGGTACTTTGAGGGGCCACCTGGTGGTGCGGGAGGGGGCCGAGGTGAAGGCGGGCGCCATCCTGGCGGCCGTCCCTTCTCGCCTCGGGGTCCAGGTGGTGTATGCCCCTGTGGACGGCCGGGTGGAGAAGATCGACGACCGGACGGGGATGATCTACCTCCTCCGGCCGGTGGAGGCGGCCCGCCGCCTCTCCCCCTTTTACGGAAAGGTGGAAGCGGTGGAAGGGGACCGGGTGATCCTCCGGGTGGAAGGCGCCCGGGTCTGGGGAGTCTTCGGGGAAGGGGCGCCGGTGGGAGGGCCTCTCTCCCTGGCGAAGGAGCCGGGACCTCACCTGGCGGGAACCCTCTGGATCTATCCCGGCCCTTTGACGGAAGACCTTTACCAAAAGGCCCGCCGCTTCGGAGCGAAGGGGGTGGTGGCGGGAACGGCCCTTCACCCCCTGGGCCACGATCTTCCCTACATGATCACCGAAGGCTTCGGGGAGGGCGCCATGCTGGAGGAACTGGCGGCTTTTCTGAAAGAGCTGGAAGGGGTCGAAGGCCATCTCAACCCCCGTACGCAGGTGCAGGCGGGGGGCCTGCGGCCCCATCTCACCCTTTCAGGACCCGGCGCACCGAAGGAAGGGCGGGCCATCCGTGGCGAGGCTTCCCGGGGCGAGGCCGGGGAAGCCGTCATCCTCCGGCGGGGCGCCTTTGGCGGAAAGCGGGGCCGGGTGTTGGGGGCCGCCGGGGATGTGGCCTTTCCCGGCGGCCTTCGCCTTCCCGCCGCGGAAGTGGAGCTCATCACCGGAGAGCGGGTGCTGGCGGCCCTGGACAACCTGGAGGTGATCCGCTATGAGGCCGGGGGTTAGGGAACTGGCCCTCATCGCCATCTGGGTCCTGGCGGCGGGATCCGCGGTGGGCCTTTTCCTGAAGGCCCTGGGGCTCCACGAATTCTGGGTCCTCCTCGGTTACCCGGTGGCCATGCGCCTCTTCGGAGACGGGGCGGCGGGGCGCCTCTTTCCGGGCCGCCAGCTTCGCACCCGGCGCCCCCTGGGCGATGAAATCCTGGCGGTCCTCCACTGGGGTTTCCCTTTGGCGGTGGTGCAGCGGCTCCTGGCCGGCATCCTCCCCGCCGGGCCCGTCCTATGGGTCGTGACATCGCCCCTCCCGGCGGCCCTGGGCTACCTCATCGACCTCTATCCCCGCTGGCAAGCCGATATGGCCCGGGCGACCCTGGCCGATCGCTTGGGTTCCTGGCCATAGCATCTGCATCAGGTCTTGGGCTTTCCCACATGGGCCCGGATGACCTCCCAGGTGCTGGGGGGCTCAAACCCCAGGCGCCAGAGGGCGACGCCCCTCAGGTTTCGCGCTTGGGCCAGCTCCAGCCGCTGCTTCAGCATCAGGTCATCCTGAAACCAGATGCTGTGGTGAACCCCCTGTTCGTCGGTGTATTCCAAGTACGGGTTTTGGGAGACCCGCTCCCGGCGGATGGTGAGGCCTTTATCCCGGGCCAGCTGCAGGATGGCGGAGAGGGTCCGCTCCTGGGGTTCTCCCCCGGAAGACGTCCAATCCCGCCCGTAAAGGCCCGCCGCCAGGACCAGCTTCTGCGCCGGGATGCCCATGCGCAAGAGGTGGTCGATGTTCCGCTGCACCCAGGGGTTGGGGGAGATGGGCCCGGGAATGCCTCCCGGATGGTAGAAGTCGTAGAGCATCACCACCAGGTAATCGCTGCAGTCGGAAAGAGCTTTGTAGTCATAGGCGCCGTTGATCTCCGGGTCCACGTCGAGAGGGGGAAAGACGGCCACCGAGAGGCCGACCCCTTTGGGGAGGGCGTCCCTCAGGCCGCACACCAGCTTGGTGAGCCCCACGTTGCTCTCCGGCGGGATGAGCTCAAAGTCGATGTTCACCGAGGAATACCCGTTCCTTTGCACCACATCCACCAGGTTCCCGATGGCCCGGCTGCGGGCCTGGGGGTCCGTCAGCATGGAGGAGTTGCTCTCCCCCGCCCCCTTTTTGTTGTTGGCCAGGATCCCGAACTTCACGTTCCGGTTCTTGAAGTACTGCAACACCTGAGGCCGGGAGGAATCGGTGACGATGGCCCCGTCGCCGCCGATGCTGTACCAGAAGGCCAGGATCTCGGAAAGCTCGTTGGCGTGGTCGCGGGCATCGGGGAAGGAGTCGGGAAATTCTTCGCTCCAACCGTTGTCGAAGTAGCCGATGATCTCCAGGGGATGGGTGGTCACCATGACGGGCGGTTTGGCCACTGGCGGCCGGGTGGTGGCCGTCCGCAGGGATGAGATGCCGGCCGCCACCAACAATAAGAGGGCGGCCAGGAGCCCTGCCCCGACCCGCCAATCCTCTTGCCCCACATACTTTCCCAGGCGGGCTAGAAACTGACGAACCGATGGCCAAGTGTCCTTGGCGATGACAATCCCCTCGCCTTATATTGGCCCCCGTTTGGCGCTATCATGCAGCTAGCAAGGAAGAGAGGTGCAAAGCCATGACCTATATCTACGCCTACGGACGAACCCCCTTTGGGAAGTTCGGCGGGAGCCTCGCGACGGTGCCGGCGGTGGAGCTGGGAGCTCATGTCCTGCGCTCCCTTTTGGGAAAGACGGAGGTGGATCCCAAGGCCATCGACTATGTCCTCATGGGCATGGTGGTTCAGGCCGGCGCCGGCCAGATCCCTTCCCGCCAGGCTTCCATGGGGGCGGGCATGCCCCCGGAGGTGCCCTCCGACACCATCAACAAGGTGTGCGCCTCGGGTCTGCGGGCGGTGTATTACGGCCACCTCATGATCGGGGCGGGGGAGGCGCGCCTCATCCTGGCGGGGGGCATGGAGAGCATGAGCCAGGCCCCTTACGCCCTTCCCCGGGCCCGCTTCGGCTACCGCATGGGGAACGGGGAGCTCTTGGACCTGGTGATCCATGACGGCCTCTTTTGCTCCTTCGGCCAGTGCCACATGGGCGTCTACGGGAGCCGGGTGGCGAAGGAATTCGGCATCACCCGGGAAGCCCAGGACGAATGGGCGCTGCGGAGCCATCAGCGGGCATGGGCGGCCAGGGAGGCGGGCCGCCTCGCCGAAGAGATCTTCCCCGTGGAGGTGGCGGGCCCCAAGGGCGGTCGCACCCTGGTGGAGCATGACGAGGCCATCCGGCCCGATACCAGCCTGGAGAAGCTGGCGGCCCTCAAGCCCGCCTTCGAGCCGGACGGGACGGTCACGGCCGGGAACGCCCCGGGCCTCAGCGACGGGGCGGCAGCCCTTCTTCTGGGGAACGAAGAGGTGGGGAAAGCCTTGGGCCTCAAGCCCCTGGCCCGCATCGTGGCCACCGGCCAGGTGAGCGCCGAACCCCCCTACCTCCACACCGTCCCTTGGCTTTCGGCCCAGCAGGCCCTGCAAAAGGCCGGGCTGAAGGTGGAGGACATCCACCTCTGGGAGATCAACGAGGCTTTTGCCGCCGTAACCCTCACCAGCATCAAGCTGGGGGGCATCGATCCGGAACGGGTGAACGTCAACGGGGGTGCCGTAGCCCTGGGCCATCCCATCGGAGCCAGCGGCGCCCGCATCTTGGGGACCTTGGCCTTGGAGCTCCAAAAACGGGGTGGCGGCTACGGCGTGGCGGCCATCTGCTCCGGGGGCGGCCAGGGCGAGGCCGTGATCATCCGCGCGGAGGGCTGAGGATGGCGCTCCCCACCCTGGCGGAGGTGGAACGGGACCTGAGGACCCTCCTCCAAGAGGGCGGTTTTTACCGCCCGGGGGAAGAAATCCTTCCCCTGGAGAAGGCCCTGGGCCGCGTCCTGGCCGCTTCGCCCCGGGCAACGATCACCCTTCCCCCTTTCCCCCGCGCCCATTACGACGGCTTTGCCCTTAGGGCGGAAGGAGCGGCGCCGGGGAAGGTTCTTCCCGTGGCGGGGGAGATCGCCATGGGGAAAGAGGCCCCCCGGCCCCTCCGAGGCGATGAAGCCTGGTCCATCACCACAGGCGGCCATCTGCCGCCGGGCGCCGATGCCGTGGTTCCCCTGGAGGACGTGGACATCCTGGAGAAGGCCATCCGCCTGAAAAAACCCGTCCAGAAGGGCCAGTACGTCACGCCGGAAGGGGCCGATGTGAAGGCGGGGGAGGAACTCTTGGCGGCCGGAAGGCGCCTTGGGCCCATGGACTTAAGCCTTCTCTGGGCGGCGGGTGTAAGGGAGGTGGCGGTCTACCGAAAGCCCAAGGCAGCTCTTTTCCTCACGGGCAGCGAAATCCGTCCCCCTCACCTTCCCCTTTTGCCGGGCACCGTCTGGGATAGCCTCTCGCCCTCCCTTGCCCCTTGGCTTTCCTCCTGGGGCTGGGAGGTGGAGGTCCTGGGTCCTTTTCCGGAAGATCCCGGGGCCCTCCAGCGGGCCATGGAGGAATCCCTTTCCAAGGCCAGCCTGGGTATCGTCATCGGCGGGAGTTCTCGGGGAAAGGGGGATGGGACGGCGGAAGCCGTGGCCGCCCTCCCGGGGGGTGAAGTCCTGGGCCACGGCATCGCCATCCAGCCCGGCAGGCCCACCCTTTGGGGAAGGGCCAGGGGTCCCGAAGGAAAAGACGCCTTGATCCTGGGGCTGCCGGGGCATCCGGTGTCGGCCCTTTTGGTCTTTTTCCTCCTGGGCTTCCCGGCCTCCCGGCACCTGGCGGGCGAGATCCATCCCTGGGCGCGGGGAAAGGTGAAGGCCCGTCTGGCGGAAGGGGTCCAAGCGGGCGCCTACGAGTTCATCGCGCGGGTGGAGCTGCGCTGCGACCAGGAGGGCCTATGCTGGGCCCACGTTTTGAAAGGCGATTCGGCCATCATGAAGAGTTTGGCCGGGTCCCACGGGTTTCTGCGGCTTCCGCCGGGAGACCGCCGGGAAGCGGGCCAGGAGGTGGAGGTGGAACTGTGGATGAGTTTCGCATGATCTCCGTGGAAAATAAGCCCGTGACCCGCCGCTACGCCCGGGCCCGAGGGCGCCTCTTCGTCTCCCCTGAGACCCTGCGCCGGGTGAAGGCGCGGGACATCCCCAAGGGCGATCCCTTTCCCGTGGCGAGGGTGGCGGCCATCCAGGCCGCCAAAGAGACCAGCCGCATCCTTCCCCTGTGCCATCCCCTTCCCCTCTTGGGGGTGGAGGTGGCTTTCCGGGTGGAAGAGGAGCCCCCCGCCCTGTGGGCCGAGGTGGCGGTGACGGCCGATGCCAGGACAGGGGTGGAGATGGAAGCCCTGACGGGGGTGGCGGCAGCCCTCCTCAGCCTCTACGACATGCTGAAGGCCATCGACAAGGGCATGGTCCTGGGGGATGTGGCCCTTTACGAGAAGCGGGGAGGCCGCTCGGGGGATTACGTGCGGGCCTGAGAAGCGAGGGGGCAGGGGAAGCCAGAAAGAGGCGAAAACCTTTACAAGAGCTGCAAGATGCGAAAGGAGGGCGGGCCTTGGGCCCGCCCTCCTCCTTGGGGCGAAGGGGCAGTTTAGAAGTCCACGTCGCCCATGTTGGGGGTGCTGGACTCTTTCTTCTCGGGGATGTCCGCCACCAGGGACTCGGTGGTGAGGACCATGGCCGCGACGCTGGCGGCGTTCTGGAGTGCGGAGCGGGTGACCTTGGCCGGGTCGGGCACACCTGCCTTCAGCATATCCACGTACTCCATCCGCCGCACGTCGAAGCCGTACCCGAAGTCCAGGCTCTTCACCTTCTCCACCACCACGGAGCCCTCCAGGCCGGCGTTGTTGACGATCTGGCGGAGGGGTTCTTCCAGAGCCCGGCGGACGATGTCGATGCCCGTCTGCTCGTCCCGGTCCTCCACCTTCAGGTCCTCCAGCACCTTGATGGCATGGACATAGGTGGAGCCGCCGCCGGGGACGATCCCTTCCTCCACACCGGCCCGCGTGGCGTTCAGGGCGTCCTCGATGCGGAACTTCTTCTCCTTCATCTCCACTTCGGTGGCCGCACCGACGTGGATCACCGCCACGCCGCCCGCCAGCTTGGCAAGCCGCTCCTGGAGCTTCTCCCGATCGAAGTCGGAGGTGGTCTCCTCGATCTGGCGCTTGATGGCGGCGATCCGCTTCTCGATCTCTTCCTTCTTGCCCTTGCCGCCCACGATGGTGGTGTTTTCCTTATCGATGGTGACCCTCTCGGCCTGGCCGAACATGTCGAAGGTGACGTTCTCCAGCTTGAGGCCCAGATCTTCGGAGACGACCCGGCCGCCCGTCAGGATGGCGATATCCTCCAGCATGGCCTTGCGCCGGTCTCCGAAGCCCGGAGCCTTCACCGCCGCCGACTGGAGGGTGCCGCGGATCTTGTTGACCACCAGGGTTGCCAGGGCTTCCCCTTCCACATCCTCCGCGATGACCAGGAGGGGCTTCCCGCGCTGGACCACCTTCTCCAGCACCGGCAGGAGGTCATTGACGGAGCTGATCTTCTTGTCGGTGATGAGGATGTAGGGTTCCTCCAGGTTGACGGTCATGGTCTCGGTATCGGTGACCATGTAGGCCGAGAGGTAACCCCGGTCGAACTGCATCCCTTCCACCACTTCCAAGGTGGTTTCCAGGGTCTTGGCTTCTTCGACGGTGATGACCCCTTCCTTGCCCACCTTGTCCATGGCGCTGGCGATCAGTTCGCCGATCTCAGGATCGTTGGCGGAGTTGGAGGCCAGCTCGGCGATCTGGTCCCTCGTCTCCACGGGAACCGCCTTTTCCTTGATGAACTCCACCACCTTGGCCACGGCCTTCTCAATCCCCCGCTTCACTGCCAGGGGGTTGGCGCCCGCCGCCACCACCTTCATGCCTTCCCGCACCAAGGCCTGGGCCAGCACGATGGCGGTAGTGGTCCCGTCGCCGGCCACATCGTTAGTCTTGGTGGCCACTTCCTTCAAGAGCTGGGCTCCCATGTTTTCAAAGGGATCCTTCAGCTCGATGTCGCGGGCGATGGTGACCCCGTCATTGGTGATGCTGGGGGACCCGAATTTCTTCTCCAACACCACGTTGCGCCCCTTGGGGCCGATGGTGACCTTGACGGTGTCCGCCGTGATGTTGATGCCCCGTTCCAGAGCCCGGCGGGCCTGTTCGTCGAAGATGATCTGTTTCGCCATGACGGCTTCCCTCCTCCGTTCCGGTGTTAACCCTCAATGACGGCGAGGATATCCCGCTCGCTGAGGATCAGGTATTCCTCGGTCCCGATCTTCACTTCGGTCCCGGCGTACTTGGAGAAGATGACGGTGTCGCCGGTCTTGACGTCCAAGGGCCGCCGCTCCTTGGAGTTCTCGATGAAGGCGCCGTTGCCCACGGCCACCACTTTCCCCTGCTGGGGCTTTTCCTTGGCCGTGTCGGGGAGTACGATGCCGCTGGCGGTCCTCTCTTCCTGCTCGATCACCTTGACGACGACCCGATCGCCCAGGGGGCGGATGTTCAACTGCGTGGTGGTGCTCATCCATGATCCCTCCTCACCGACCATCGTATGGTGTTAGCACTCACCCTCGACGAGTGCTAACACCAGCCATATCCTAATGGGACCGACCTTTGGCAGTCAACTCCCGGAGGGAGAAAATTTTTCGACAAAAGAAGGGGAGGGGGTGACGGATGACAGGGCTGGACGATGTGGCCCTTCTCTATGTAGCCCTGGGCCTTTGGGAAGGCTTTCGAAGGGGTTTCTTTTGGTCTTTGGGGCGACTTTTAGGGGGGGCCGTCGGCGCCGTTTTGGCCATCAAGGAGAGCGGCCAGGCCATCGCTTACCTGCGGGACCGATGGCTGGGGGCCCTTCCCGCCTTTCCGACTCTCTCTGGGGTGCCGGGCTGGGGCGCCTTGGAATTCTGGCTGTGGATGGCCATGGTCCTGGGCGGCCTGGAGGTCTTCATGCGCCTGGGGGGCAGTCTTCTTTCCCGCTTCTCCCTCCGCCCCGGTCCGGTAAGCCGCCTCCTGGGATCCCTTCTGGGGGGCCTGGTCCAGCTGGGCCTGGCTGCCCTCATCGTAGGCGGTCTTTTGGAGATCCCCTACACGGCCCCCTTCGCGAAGGAAAGCCTCTGGGTAAAGTCCATGCCCCGCCTTTTTGAGGGCGTGGAGAAGCTCTGGTCCTTCTGGCGGGAAGCCTCCCTCACCCCTTAGGGTTCGTAGCGGATCCGGGCGCGGTTGGCTTCCTTCAGGTGGCGCACCATGGCTTGGATGTTCCCCTGCCGCTTATAGACGGCCGCCAGGTTGTTGTGGGCGGCGCTGGAGTGGGGGTCCAGCTCCAAAGCCTTTTCATAGCAGGCCTGGGCTTCCTCCAGATCGTTCCTTTCAAAAGCGAGGTTTCCGCGGTTCACCCAGGCGGGGGCATAGTCGGGGCAATCGGCGAGGAGATCCTCCAGAAGGGCCTGGGCTGCCTGGACCCGCCCCGTGAGGATCCATACCACCGCCGTTTTGTTGCGGGCCCACGGATCTTCGGGCTTTTGCTCCAGGATGGCCTGGAGAAGGCGTTCCGCCTTCTCGAATTGACCCAGGCGGATGGCCCGCTGGATCTCCAGCTGCTCCTGAGTCAGGCCAGGCCTGGCCCGACGGCCAAAAGGCCACATAAGTGGTCGCCTCCTTGGATTTGCCTCCTAGTTTAGCAGGGAAACCACGGGTTGTGGCGAATAGTGTACTTCCGGACTGGCGGCAGCCCATCCAGCATTCGGCAAGGCGCCCCGGCAGGAAAAGGCGCTATTGTGGAGAATGCAAAGGTTGTCCGCAAAGTCCAGGTTCCACCGCCGGCCCCCTGCCGGGGGGTCAGGGGGATGGCGGGAGGGCCAAAACTATAGGAAAGAGAGGGGATCGCCTCGTGCACAAGCACAGGTGGAGAAGCGCTCTGGTGGCCGGGGTCCTCGGGTTTTCCCTCCTTCTCAGCGCCTGCGGCGGCACCAGCCCGTCGGCGCAGACGGGACCCGGGGAAACGCCGGCTCCGGCGGAGCCCAAGACGGTGTCCATCGCCCAGACCACGTCCCCTTCGGGGAACTTCTGCCCTGGGGTGACCACCAGCGCCTATGACAGCGACATCGGCGGGTTGATCTTCGAGAGCATGCTGCGGTTGACGCCCGATCTGGCCTATGAACCCAACATGGCCGACTACACCCTGGATGAGCAAAACCTTTCCCTGAAATTCACCCTGAAGGACGGCATCACCTTCAGCGACGGCACGCCCCTGACGACCCAGGATGTTCTGGCCACCTTCTACTTCATCATGGATCCCAAGTTCCCCGGGCCCCAGCAGAGCAACTACGAGAGTCTGAAGGGGGCCAAGAAGTACTTCGACACCCTGAAGGACCTCAATGCTCGCCTCCCCGGCGAGGATGAGGAAGCCAACAAGCAGATCAAGAACCCCATCACCCAGGAAGAGTGGAACAAGCTGGCCTACCAGGCCTTTGAAGAGTGGAAGCAGGCAGGGGCCATCGAGGTCCTGAACGACAAGGAGATCGTCTTCCACTTCGATGAGGTCTATGCGCCGGCCCTGGCGGCCATCGGCGGCGCGGCCATCTACTCCAAGAAGGCCCTGGATGCCCTCCAGGACGTGGCCAACGCCGGTGCGGAGGACCTCTGCCGGAAGCCCATCGGCACCGGTCCCTACGTCCTCAAGCAGTTCCAGCCCGACCAGTTCACGGAGCTGACGGCCAACCCCAACTACTTCCGCGGGGCACCTAACATCGAGACGATCATCTTCAAGGTGGTCAACCAGGACGCCATGGTGGGCCTCTTCACCAGCGGCGAAGTGGATGCCCTGGGGGTGGGGGCCTCGGCCGTCAACCCCAAGGACCAGCCTCTCATCGTGCAGCAGATGCCCGATGTGCAGACCTGGGAGCTGCCGGACTTCGGCTACCAGTTCATGTGGCTGAACTTGCGCAACCCCATCTTCCAGGATGTGAAGGTGCGCCAGGCCATGATGTACGCCATCGACCGGCAGGGCATCGTGGATGAACTCCTGGATGGCCACGGCGCCGTGCAGAGCACCATCTTCGCTCAGGCTTCCTGGGCCAACCCCGAAGGCCTCAACACCTATCCCTACGACCCCGAGAAGGCCAAGCAGCTTCTCGACGAGGCCGGCTGGCTGCCCGACAGCGACGGGGTGCGGGCCAAGGTCATCAACGGCAAGAAGTACCGCCTGGAGTTCACCTTCGTCTACCCCGGCGGCAGCAGCAACCCCGTCCGGCAGCGGAGCGCGCCTCTGATCCAGGATTACCTCGCCAAGGTGGGGATCAAGGCGACGCCTGAGGCCATGGACTTCAACACCTACATCAGCAAGATCCTCAACAAGCCCGGCGCCAAGATCGAGATCGATGCCGGTCTCCTGGGCTGGTCCCTCTCGGTGGAGCCCGATCCTACGGGTCTCTTCGAGGCGGATGCTCCCTACAACTTCTCCGGCTGGTCGCCCGAGACGGTGGGGAAGAGCATCTACGACCGGTCCATGGAGCTCACCAAAGAGGGTCTCCTGACTTTCGACCAGGCGAAGCGCAAGCAGATCTATCAGGAGCTGGGGGCCATCTATAACGAGTACCTGCCCTACATCTTCCTCTACACCCAGACGTCCATCATCGACTTCAACCCGAAGGTGAAGAACGTCAACCGCGATATCCGCGGTCCCACCCAGAATGTCCACGAATGGGATATCGTCCAGTAGCCTTCGGCACTCTACAATAACGAAAGGTTAACCCAACGGGTCCAAGGGAGCGGCCCGGCGGCCACCGCCGGGCCGCCCCGCTACCCGAAGGGGTCAGAAAAATCTTGGAAAGAGAGGGGATCCCTTGGCTACCTACATCGCCCGGCGCTTGGTCCAGGCCATTCCCATCCTCCTGGGGATCACCATCATCATGTTTATCCTGGCCAAGCTTCTCCCCGGCGACCCCTTTACCCAGCTTTTGAATCCCCAGATCAAAAGCGCCGACATCGCCCGCATGAAGCAGGCGGCCGGTTTGACGGCACCCTTGCCGGTGCAGTACTGGAACTGGTTGATGGCCCTTTTGAAAGGGGATCTGGGCCGGTCCATCACCTTCAATCAGCCGGTCATCGACGTCATCAAGGATCGCCTGGGGCCGACGGTGACGTTGCAGACCATGACCCTCATCTTCACCCTCATCATCTCTATCCCTCTGGGGGTCATCCTGGCGGTCCGGCAGTACTCCACGTTAGATTATGTGGTGACCATCCTCACCTTTGCCGGCATCTCCATGCCCACCTTCTTCTTGGGCCTGCTGGCCATCAAGTATGTGGCCCTCACGTGGAAGCTCCTTCCCCCCATGGGGGTGATCACCCCCGGGCTGCAGCTGGCCTTCCCGTGGAATTACCTGGACGTCCTGAAGCACCTTCTGCTGCCGGCCCTGGTGCTGACGGTAACCAGCGCTGCCAGCATCATCCGTTACGTGCGGGCCAGCATGCTGGAAGTGGTGCGGCAAGACTTCATCCGGACGGCCCGGGCCAAGGGGCTGCATGAGAACCGCGTCCTCTACGCCCATGCCCTCCGCAACGCCCTCATCCCGGTGATCACCATCCTGGGCTTGAGCCTGCCGGGCCTCTTTTCCGGCGGGATCATCACGGAGCAGGTCTTCAGCATCCCTGGGGTCGGCCGAGCGCTATACCAGGCCATCATCGCCCGGGACTACAACGTCATGATGGGTATCACCACCTTCCTGGCCGTCCTCACGGTCCTGGGCAACCTTTTGGCGGACGTGGCCTACGCGTGGGTGGACCCACGGATCCGCTATGACTAAGGGCCTGAGGCAGGAGGTGGCGGGACATGTCCGTTGAACTGCGGGAACCCGGAGGCCTCCTGGCGCCATCGGGAGGTCCGGGAGAATATGGAGAACCGGTCTTCGATTCACCGTGGAGAACCTTCTGGCGCCGCTTTGCCCGCAACCGGGTGGCGGTGGTGGCGGCGCTGGTCCTCATCGCCATCGCCTTCATCGCGGCGGCGGCGCCCCTCATCGCCAGCATCGATCAGCGGGACAGCACCAACCTTAAGGGGGCCAACAAGCCGCCGGGGTGGGAAGGCCATATCCTGGGGACCGATGACATCGGCCGGGATGTCTTCGCCCGCCTCATCTGGGGAGGCCGGGTGAGCCTCACGGTGGGCCTGACGGCGGTGGCCATCTCCATCGTGGTGGGCATCCTCATCGGCTCCTTGTCGGGGTTCTTCGGCGGGTGGATGGATAACGTCCTGATGCGATTTACGGACGTCTTCTTAAGCATCCCCACCTTAGCCCTCCTCATCGTGGGGGCCGCCATCTTGGGACCCAGCATCCACACCACCATGATCATCATCGGGCTGGTGAGCTGGCCGGGGGTGGCCCGGCTGGTCCGCGGGGAGATCCTCTCCCTCCGGGGGAGGGATTTTGTCACGGCGGCTCGGGCGGCAGGAGCCAGCTCGGGATATATCATCCGCAAGCACCTGGTGCCCAACTCCATGGCGCCGGTGCTGGTGTCGGCCACCCTCTCGGTGGCGGGGACCATCATCCTGGAGGCGTCCTTGAGCTTCCTGGGTCTTGGCGTCCAGCAGCCCATCCCCAGCTGGGGGAATATGCTGGAAGCGGCCACCAACTGGCGGGTGTTGACCCTCTACTGGTGGCAGTGGATGCCGCCGGGTTTCATGATCTTCCTCACGGCCCTTTGCATTTACATCGTGGGGGATGCCCTCCGGGACGCCACCGATCCGCGCTTGAAGTAATCGGGATAAAGGGAGGACTGCCATGGCCGCAAGACGATGGAAAACATGGATCGGGCTTTTGACGGGAGGTGCCCTTTTTCTCAGCGCCTGCGGAGGAACAGCCCCCAGACGCAAGGGGAAGGAACCCCACCGGCGGGAGAAGCGGTGGTGTCCCTGGGGCAGGTCCAGTCCCCGTCGGGGAACTTTTGCCCCGGGGTACTCACCTCCGCCTACGATGGGGATGTGGCCGGCCTCATCTTCGAGAGCCTTCTCCGCCTCACCTCCGATCTGGGCTATGAGCCCAACATGGCGGATTACCAGCTGGAAGACGGGGGTTTGACGCTGAAGTTCACCCTGAGGGACGGCATCACCTTCAGCGACGGTACCCCCCTGACGGCGGAAGACGTCCGGGACACCTTCTACCTGATCATGGACCCCAAGTTCCCCGGGCCCATCCAGAGCAACTACGAGAGCCTCAAGGGGGCGAAGAAGTACTTCGAGACCCTGGCGGACCTCAACAGCCGCCTCCCTGGCGAGGATGAGGAAGCCAACAAGAAGATCGAGAATCCCATCACCCCGGAGGAATGGGATAAGCTGGCGTACCAGGCCTTTGAAGAGTGGAAGCGGGGAGGGGCCATTGAGGTCCTTGACGACAAGGCCATCGCCTTCCACTTCGACGAGATCTATGCCCCGGCCCTGGCGGCCATCGGCGGGCAGGCCATCTTCTCCCATAAGGCCCTTTCCCAGGTGACGGACGTCGCCCAGGTGGGCACCTCCGACCTCTGCCGCAAGCCCGTGGGGACCGGTCCTTTCATCCTCAACGACTTCCAGCCGGACCAGTACACCGTCCTGGTGAAGAACCCCAGCTACTTCCGCGGAGCCCCGAAGGTGGACAAGGTCATCTTCAAGGTGGTGCAGGAAACCCAGCTGGCGGGCCACTTCCTGGCGGGGGAGCTGGATGGCGTGGGTTTCGGCTCCTCCTTCATCAGCGCCAAGGACCAGCCCCTCATCGAGCAGCAGATGCCCGACGTTCAGACCTGGGAGCTCCCCGACTTCGGGTACCAGTACATGTGGGTGAACCTGAGGGAGCCCATGTTCCAGGATGTGAAGGTGCGCCAGGCCCTCATGTACGCCCTCAACCGGCAGGGGATGGTGGATGTCCTCTTCGACGGCCACGGGGCGGTCCAGAACACCATCTTCGCTCAAGCCTCTTGGGCCAACCCCAGCGGGCTCCAAACCTACCCCTACGATCCCGAGAAGGCCAAGGCTCTCCTGAAAGAAGCGGGTTGGACGCAAGAAGCCGATGGCACCTGGACCAAGACCATCGACGGCAAGAAGACCACCTTGCAGTTCACCCTCACCTATTCCAGCGGCAGCCAGGTGATCGAAAGGCTGGCCACCCTGATCCAGGATGACCTCAAGAACGTCGGGATCCCGGTAGAGCTGAAGTCGCTGGAGTTCAACAGCTTCGTGGCGGCCATCCTCAACTCGCCCCCCGGCCGCAAGATTGACGTCCAGGCCGGCACCCTGGGCTGGGCCCTTTCGCCTGAACCCGACCCCACGGGGCTCTTCGAAAAGGATGCGGTGTATAACTTTGCCGGCTGGAGCCCCGAGACGGTGGGGAAGGAGATCTACGACCGGTCCATGGAGCTGACGAGGGGCGGGCTTCGCACCTTCGACCAGGAGGAGCGAAAGCGCATCTACCAGGAGCTGGGGCAGATCTACAACGAGTACCTTCCCTACATCTTCCTCTACACCCAGACCCACATCGTGGACGTCAACCCGCGGCTGAAGAACGTCAACCGCGATATCCGGGGTCCCCTGGTGGATGCCCACCTGTGGGAGATCAGCCAGTAACGAGGGCGAAGCTCCGCAAGGGGGTTCCGGGGACCTGCCCCGGAACCCCCTTTTGTTGATCATTTCACCATCGCCGCCCGACGGTCATTGTGGTAAACTCGCCGTTGTATTCAGAGGAGGGGCCGCCCGTCCATGGACGTGTTTCGCCGTCTCAAGCCCTATGTCTGGCCCTACCGGATGACCCTCTTCTGGGCCATCGTCTCCATGGGTCTATTGACGGCCTTTGGCCTTCTGCGCCCCTATGTCATGCGCTGGCTCATCGACGACGTGATCCGGGGAGGAAAGGAAGCCTGGCTGTGGCCTTTGGCCCTCTCCTTTATCGCCATCGCCCTCATCCGCGGGGTCTTCAACTACCTCCGCCAGTATCTGGGGGAGTGGGCCGGCCAGAAGATCACCTTCCGGCTGCGCCAGTCCCTTTACGATAAGCTTCAGAGCCTTTCCTTCACCTACTACGACCGCGCCCGGACGGGGGACCTCATGTCCCGCCTCACCATGGACGTGGATGCCTTCCGCATGTTCTTCTCCTTCGGGCTGGTCTTCCTCATGGACTTCTTTTTCATGGTGGGCTTTGGCCTCATCGCCATGCTCCTCATCAGCCCCCGCCTCACTCTGGTGACTTTCGTCCTCATGCCTTTCCTGGCGGTGGCGGCCGTCCGCTTCGACCGCCGCATCCGGGAAGCTTACGGGGCCATCCGCCAGTCCCTCTCGGAGCTCACCACGGTGATCCAGGAGAACCTGACGGGCATCCGGACGGTGAAGTCCTTTTCCCGGGAGCCCCACGAGATGGAGCGCTTCCGGGAAAAGAACGAGGATTTCGCCAGGAAGAACGTGGTGGCCACCGACCTTTTGGCCCGCTACATCCCCCTCATGGAGGGGATCGGGAACCTTTCCGCCACCCTCCTCCTCTGGTATGGGGGGTCCATGGTCATCCGGGGCGATCTCTCCCTGGGCTCCCTGGTGGCCTTTTTCAGCCTCATCGGATACCTCATCTGGCCCCTTCGGGAGCTGGGCTTTCTCCTCAACATGGTGGAGCAGGCCCAGGCGGCGGGCGCAAGGCTTTTGGAGGTCCTGGAGACGCCCCCCGCCGTCCAGAGTCAGCCCCACCCCTACCGGCCGAAGGAGGTGCGAGGCGAGGTGGAGTTCCGGGGCGTCACCTTCCACTACCCCGACGGTTCACCGGTCCTCCGGGACATCCACCTCCACGTGCCCGCCGGCCAGGTGGTGGCCATCCTGGGGACGACGGGGGCGGGGAAGAGCTCCCTGGTCTCCCTCATCCCCCGCTTCTACGACGTGAGCCAGGGGGAAGTCCGGGTGGACGGGGTAGATGTGCGGCGGTGGGATCTGGCGGTGCTGCGCCGCCACATCGGGTTTGTGCCGGGAGAGACCTTCCTCTTCTCGGCGTCCATCCGGGAAAACATCGCCTACGGCCGGCCCGAGGCGTCCATGGAGGAGATCCGCCAGGCGGCCCGGCGGGCCATGGCCCACGAGTTCATCGAAGGGCTTCCCCAGGGATATGACACTTTGGTAGGGGAGCGGGGTATGGGCCTTTCCGGGGGCCAGAAGCAGCGGGTGGCCATCGCCCGCGCCCTCCTCTACGATCCCCGCATCCTCATCCTGGACGACGCCACCTCCAGCGTGGACATGGAGACGGAGTGGCACATCCAAAAGGCCCTGGAGGAAGTCATGAAGGGGCGCACCACCTTCATCATCGCCCACCGGGTGGCGAGCCTCCGGCGGGCCCACCAGATCATCGTCCTGGACGAGGGGCGGATCGTGGAGCGGGGAACCCATGAAGAGCTCCTGGAAAAGGGCGGCCTCTATGCCCGCATCTACTGGACCCAGTTGGGCCAGACGGCCGATGAGGACTTGCAGAAAGGGGCGGCAGGAGCGCGATGAAACGGCCTCCCTTTGTCTTTCCGTCGGTGGACCTGGTGGAGGATCCGCGCCCCCGCTTTTCCTACCCCGACGATGACCCGGTGGAAAAGCCCTTCAACTGGCAGCAGATGCGCCGGCTCCTGGGCTACCTGAAGCCTTACCAGAAGACGGTGGGGCTGGCCCTTTTCATCACCCTGGTGGCCATGGGGACCCGCCTGGCCCTCCCGTACCTTTTGGGCCTCGCCATCGACCGGGCCATCCTGCAAAAGAACCTTTCCCTCCTGCACCTCTACGCCCTGGGTTACCTGGCCCTGCAGGTCATCTACTGGGGAGCTTCCTTTGTCCGCATCCGCCTGACCAACCGCATGGGGCAGGACGTCTTGCGGGACCTGCGACGCCAGCTCTTCCACCATGTCCAGCGCCTCTCTTTCGACTTTTTCGACGGTCAGCCGGCAGGTCGCATCCTGGTGCGCCTCACCAACGACGTCAATGCCCTCAACGAGCTCATCAGCAACGCCCTGGTGAATACCCTGGGGGATATCTTCCTCCTCTTGGGGATCCTGGCCATGCTCTTTTACCTCCAGCCCCACCTGGCCCTGGCCTCCCTGGTGGTCCTCCCCCTTCTCATGTGGGCCTCCACGGGCCTGCGCCTCCGCATCCGGCGAGCCTGGCAGGCCGTCAGGATCCGCCTTTCCGCCATCAACTCCCACCTCAACGAAGCCCTCCAGGGCATGCGGGTGACCCAGGCCTTCCGCCAGGAGGAGGCCAACAGCTTCTTTTTCCGGGGCCTCATCTCCCGGTACTACCGGGCCTACATGAAGGCCACCCAGGAAAACGCCCAGTTCGGTCCCCTGGTGGAGCTGGCGGGCGCCCTGGGGACGGCGGTGGTGGTCCTCTATGGGGTGTATCTCCTCCGGCACGGCCAGATGGAAGTGGGGACCCTGGTGGCCTTCATCACCTATGTGGGGAACTTCTGGGAACCCATCTCCCGCCTGGGGCAGGTCTATAGCCTCCTGCTGGTGGCCATGGCCTCCAGCGAGCGCATCTTCGAGATCTTGGACACGCCCCCTTCCATCCCCGTGACGGTGGTGGGGGAGCGGCCGGCCCCCGTGATCCGGGGGGAAGTGGAGTTCGACCGGGTGAGCTTTTCCTACGGCCGGGGAAGGGGTCTGGCCTTAAAAGACGTCTCCTTCCGGGTGGAGCCCGGCCAGACGGTGGCCCTCGTGGGCCATACGGGGGCGGGAAAGACCACCATCGTCCAGCTCATCGGCCGCTTTTACGACGTCACATCGGGGTGCATCCGCATCGACGGGACGGATATCCGCCAGTACGACCTGGCCGCCCTCCGGTCCCAGGTGGCCTACGTCCTCCAGGAGACCTTCCTGTTCCAAGGGACCATCCGGGATAACATCCGCTACGGCCGCCTGGACGCCAGCGACGAAGAGGTGGAAGAAGCGGCCCGGGCCGTCCACTTCCACCGCTTTGTGGAGCGCCTGCCCCACGGCTACGACACCTACGTCCAGGAGCGGGGCAGCCGCCTCTCCGCCGGCGAGCGCCAGCTCCTCTCCTTCGCTCGGGCCATCTTGGCCGATCCCCGCATCCTCATCCTGGACGAAGCCACCAGCGCCATCGACACGGAAACGGAGATGCTGGTCCAGGATGCCCTCCGGGTCCTCTTGAAGGGGCGGACCTCCTTTGTGGTGGCCCACCGTCTTTCCACAGTGCGCCAGGCGGATCTCATCCTGGTCCTCAAAGACGGAGAGATTGTGGAGCGGGGGGATCACGCGACCCTGGCAGGGCGGGAAGGGTACTACGCTCAGCTTTTGCAGGCCCAAAGGCGATTCTTTTTGCAGGAAGGCTAAGGAGGGTGAAGGTGTGAAGGCCACCATCAGCGAGATCCTTTTGACGGAAGAGGCCATCCGCAACCGCGTCCTGGAGCTGGGCCGCCAGCTGGACCGGGATTACGACGGGCCCATTAAGATGATCTGCGTCCTCAAAGGGGCGGTTCCCTTTTTGGCGGACCTCATGCGGGCGGTGACGAAGCCCGTCTTCATCGATTTTCTCGCCGTCTCCAGCTACGGCCAGTCCAGCGAGTCGTCGGGGGTGGTCCGCCTCACGAAAGACCTGGATGAAAGCATCGAAGGGGAAGATGTCCTCATCGTGGAGGACATCATCGACACCGGCCTGACCCTCCAGTACCTCCGCCAGAACATGCTGGCCCGCAAGCCCAAAAGCTTGAAGGTGGCCGTCCTCTTGGACAAGGTGGAGCGAAGGCGGGTGGATGTCCCCGTCGATTACGTGGGCTTCACCGTCCCCGACCGCTTCCTGGTGGGTTACGGCCTCGACTACGCCGGCCATTTCCGAAACCTCCCCTATGTGGCGGCTATCGATCTGGAGGAAGAAACCCATGGTGAAAGCTGAGGACCTCATCGCCGCCATCCGGGAGGAAGTCGGGGACGGTCAAGCCTTGGTGGCCCTTTCCGGGGGTGTCGATTCCTTTGTGGCCGCCACCCTTGCAGGGAAGGCCCTGGGGGGACGGCTGCACCCGGTCCTGGTGGACCACGGCTTTCTCCGGGAAGGGGAGCGGGAGGAAGTGGAGGCGGCGGCGAAAGCGGTGGGGATGGACCTTCTCACCGTGGACGCCTCGGCCCGCTTTCTCGAGGCCCTCAAAGGGGTGACGGATCCCGAGGAAAAAAGGCGCCGCATCGGCCACCTTTTCATCCAGGTCTTTGAGGAAACGGCCAGGGAACTGGAGGCCATCCACGGCCCCATCGGCTACCTGGTCCAGGGGACCATCCTCCCTGACGTGGCGGAGAGCCGGCCCCAAGGCGGGGGAGGGCCGGTGAAGTCCCACCACAACGTGGGGGGGCTCCCGGAAGCCATGGCCTTTCGCTTGGTGGAACCCTTGCGCCAGCTGGATAAGCCCGAGGTGAGGGAGCTGGGGAAGACCCTGGGGGTTCCCGAGACCATCCTCACCCGCCAGCCCTTTCCGGGGCCAGGGCTGGCGGTGCGGGTGGTGGGGGAAGTGACGGCGGAGCGGCTGGCCATGGTGAGGCGGGCCGATGCCATCGTCCGGCGGGAGATGGAGAAGGCCGGGTGGCACCAAACCCTCTGGCAGTATTTTGCCCTCCTCACGGGGAGCCCCTCGGTGGGCTACCGGGATGGGCGACGGGTGTACGGGGAAGTGGTGGCGGTGCGGGCGGTGGTGGCGGAGCGGGCAGAGCGGGCTGCTCCTGCCCCCCTTCCCCCGGAGTTTCTGGCTGTCCTCGCCGAAAGGATCCTCGCCGAGGTGCCGGGTCTCAGCCGGGTGGTGTACGACATCAGCCCCAAACCGCCCGCCACCATCGAATGGGAATAGCATAGCCGAAGGGAAGGGCGGCCATCCTAAGGGTGGAGGCCAAAAGGACCCTTGGGGCGGCGCGCTCTGGCCGTGGGGATTCTTCTCTCGGCACTTCTGGGGGGATGCTACAGCAGCCCCCCGGCCCAGATGCCGGCATCTCGGGAAGAAGTCCGGACGGTGGTGAGGGAAGAGCTGAAATCGGGAGAAGGCCGCACCGCCATCGAAGATGCCGTGCGGCGCCAGGGGATCGCCCCGGAGATCCAGCGCACCCTCATGACCCCCGAGGGCCAGCGCCTCATTCTGGACCAGGTGAAGGAGCTTTTGAAGACGCCGGAATTTAAAGAGGCCCTGGCCAAGGAAATGGCTTCCCTTATGGCTTCGCCCGACGTGAAAAAGTCCCTTCAGGATGGGGTGAAGGAAGCCCTCATGTCCCTCATCAGCGGCGGTGGGGGAGGGGCGGGCGCCGGCGGTACTTCCGGAGCCAAGGGAGCGGCCGGCGGCGGAGGCGGCGGTGGAGGACCCGGAGGCGGTGGGACCAGCGGGCCTTAAGTCGCCCTCTAAACCGGGACGTTCGTCCCGATTTTCGTGTCGAAAGAAGGGCCTTTTCTCTCTTTATTTAAAACAATCTGTCGCTTTTGTGGATAAAGGCCGCCCAAGTGTCCTTTGAAGCCCCCTTCTTGCGACAGCCTGTCCAGGGCCTTGCCAAAGGGCCACAAGGAATTCGACCCCTTAAGAGGAATCCTTCCAGAGGTTAGGTCGGCCCTCGAGGAGGATATGGTGGCCCGCTCTCGACAGACGCCCCTGGGGCGGCTTCCCTACGCTCTGGCTCTTTTGATCGTGGCCCTTCTATGGGCCCTGGGTTTCCCCTTCCTGGCTTTGGCCTTTGCCGGCCTTCTCCTCGCCGGATACCGGGTGTGGGCCCCCGGTCTCTTCACCTTCTCCGTCCGGCCCCTTCCCCGAGGACCTATCTCCATGGCGGCCCTCTGCCGCCTGGGACTCCTTTTGGGCGAAGGCATCTGGGTGGCGGCGCCCCGGAAGGGAAAGCTCCGGGTAGTGGCGGCGGCAGGCCGGGTGCCCTTTAGGGTGGACCAGGTCCTCCCCCGAGAAGTCTGCAAGGCCGGGCGGCCCCTTTGGTGGAGGGGCCGGCGGGTGGGGTGGTGGGGCGTGGTGGGTGAGGGGAGCCTTCCGGCCAGCTCCGCCCAGTCCTTGCAGAGGGAGATGGACCTTCTCCTGGCGGAGGCCCTCTCCCGCAGGGTTGCCCTTCGGCGCCTGGCGGTGGCGCCCACCTCCCTTCTCAAGACCCTCCCCTGCCCCGTCGCCTGGCTGGACCGAGAGGGGAGGGTCTTGGTGTGGACGGAGGAGGCGGCGGCCCTTTGCCCGGGCCTTCAAGAGGGCCGCTTCTGGGATGAGGTGGCTTCTTCCCTTCCCGAGGGGATCCGGGTGGAGGCCCGCTCCTGGCCGGCCGGGACCCTCCTCTACTTTCAAAAGGAAGTCTCCCTGGAAAAGGAGCGCTTTGCCGTCATGGGGCAGATGGCGGCCGTGGCAGCCCATGAGATCCGCAACCCCTTGACGGCCATCCAGGGGTTCTTGCAGCTTCTGCAAAAGGACCTGGAATCGCCCCGCCACAAGGAGTATCTGCGCATCGCCCTGGAGGAGATGGAAAGGATCGCCCACCTGACCCAGGACATGCTGGTGATGGTCCGCCAGCCGCTGCGGGGGGAAGCTTCCTCCCTGGCCGAGGGGGTTGCGGCGGCGTGGGAGATCCTGCGGCCCCTGGCGGAGGCGGGGGGCCATCGCCTGGAGGTGGACATGCCCCAGGGCTCCTTGAAGGTGCCTCTTTCCGAGAGCCACCTCCGCCAGATCCTCCTGAACCTCTTCCGGAATGCCCTGGAAGCCATGCCGGAAGGCGGGACGGTGCGCGTCCGAGCTTGGAAGCGGGCGGGGGAGATGGGCTTCTCGGTAGAAGATGAAGGACCGGGCATTCCGCCTGAAGAGATCCCCAAGATCTTTTCGCCCCTTTACACCACCAAAAAGGGCGGGACGGGCCTGGGCCTTCCGGTGGTAGGGGTCCTGGTGCAGATGTCGGGGGGCAAGGTGGACGTGGCCTCCTTGCCCAAAGGCGGGACCGCTTTCCGCCTGAGCTGGATCCTCCCCGCCGGGGCGGCGCCAGGGGACGGGCGGTATAATCGAAGCGATGATGGAGGAACTTCTGCGCCAGCTCAATGAGGCCCAGCGGGAGGCCGTCACCCATCCGGGTGGTCCCCTCTTGATCCTGGCGGGGGCGGGTTCCGGGAAAACCCGGGTCTTGACCCTCCGCCTCGCCTGGCTCATGGCCCAGGGGATCCCGGGCGACCGCCTCATGGCCGTCACCTTCACCAACAAGGCGGCCCGGGAGATGAAGGAGCGGGTGGAGAAGCTGGTGGGTTCCCGGGCGAGGGATCTCTGGGTCTCCACCTTCCATAGCGCCTGCGCCCGACTCCTCCGGGTCCACGGCCCCCGCCTGGGGCTGGACAGCCGCTTTACGGTCCTGGATGCCGACGATCAACGGGCCCTTTTGAAGGAGATCCTCAAGGAAAAGGGATGGAACAGCTCCCGCTGGAACCCGGGAAGCGTCCTCGGCCGCATCAGCCGGTGGAAGAACGAAGCGGTGGGGCCCGAAAAGGCGAGGGCCCTTTCCCGCAACTACTTTGAAGACCAGGTGGCCGGCATCTACGGGGCGTACCAGGAGAAGCTCCAGAAAGCCCAGGCGGTGGACTTCGACGACCTCCTCTGGCTGGGGGTCCGGCTCTTTGAAGAGCATGACGACCTCCGCGAGCGCTACGGCCATCACTTTATGCACCTTCTGGTGGACGAATACCAGGACACCAACCGCCTCCAGTACCGCTGGGCCCGGGCCCTCAGCCAATACCACCGAAACCTCTTCGTCGTCGGCGATGCCGACCAGTCCATCTACGGGTGGCGGGGGGCCGATATCCGGAACATCCTCGACTTCGAGCGGGATTTCCCCGATGCAAAGGTCTTGAAGCTGGAGCAAAACTACCGCTCCACCCAGAACATCCTGGATGCCGCCAGCCGCTTGATCCGCCACAACCGCCGGCGGCGGGAGCGAAACCTTTGGAGCCACCTCGGAAAGGGCCATCCCGTGGAAGTGCGGGGATTCATGGATGACCAGCAGGAGGCGTTATACGTCGCCCGCGAGATCCGCCGCCTGGTGGATGAAGAAGGGTTGAGCTTCGGCGACGTGGCCATCCTCTACCGCACCCATGCCCAGTCCCGGCCGCTGGAAGAAGCCCTCATGGGCGCGCAGGTGCCCTATCAGATCGTGGGGGGCATCAAGTTCTTCCAGCGCCGGGAGGTGAAGGACCTCCTGGCCTATGTCCGCCTGGCGGCCAATCCGGCCGACGAGCTCAGCTTTCGCCGCATCGCCAACGTTCCCCGGCGGGGCATCGGCTCCCAAACCATGGAGAAGATCCTCCAGCAGTTCCACGGCCAGCCCTTTTTCGCGATCCTGGAATCCATGGCCGCCGAGGGAGGGAGGAATGCCCGGCCCCTCGGGAACCTGGCCCAGCTCCTCCGCCGCCTGGCGGAAGCCCGGGACACCCTAACCGTGGGGGAACTGGTGCGGATGGCGGGAGAAGCCAGCGGCCTCAAGGACACCTTCCGGACCGGCGATCTCGAGGATTTGGCCCGCCTGGAAAACCTGGAGCAGCTGGAGGCGCTGGCGGCCCAGCGGACGCGGGAAGAACCCTCCCTCACCTTGGAAGAGTTCCTCACGGAGATCGCCCTCCTGGCCGAGGCCGACACGGTGGAGGAGGGCCGGAGTTCCGTCGCCCTCATGACCCTTCACACCGCCAAGGGGCTGGAATTCCCCGCCGTCTTCATGGTGGGACTGGAGGAAGGGGTGCTTCCCCACTGGCGGTCCCTGGGGGAGGACGACGGGGATGTGGAGGAAGAGCGGCGCCTCTGCTACGTAGGCATGACCCGGGCGCAGCGCCGCCTCTACCTCACCTACGCCCATACCCGCTACCTGGTGGGGGAGTTCCGGGAAAGCCCGCCCTCAAGATTTTTGCGGGAAGCCGGCCTCTTGGCGGAGACGGACCGCCGAGAAGACGAGGAAAGGGGGCGAAGAGGGGAGCGGGAGGCGGGGCGAGAGCCCTCGCCCTGGTCCTTCGGTTCCCCGAGGGAGGCGCCCCCACCCCCGCCCCTGGAGTATGATCCCGCCCTCTGGCCGCCGGGCCAGGCGGTGCGCCATCCTGTGTTTGGCGAGGGGCGGGTGGTCACGGTGGTGGGCCACGGCGAGGATGCCCAGGTCACCGTGGCCTTTCCGGGCCAGGGCGTCAAGCACCTGGTGGCCCGCTACGCCCGCCTGGAACCCCTGGAGGAGGGGGAAGGATGAAGGAGCTGTCCTTGGAGGAAGCCCGGGCGCGGGTAGAAGAGCTTCGGCGCCTCATCGAGTACCACAACGAGCGCTATTACCTTTTGGACGATCCCGAGATCTCCGACGCCGAGTACGACCAGCTGGTGGCCGAGCTCCGGGAGCTGGAGGAAACTTTTCCTGAGCTCAAAACCCCCGATTCGCCCACCCAGAGGGTGGGAGGGGCCGTATCGCCGGCCTTTGCCCCCGTCCCCCACGAAAGACCCCTTTTGAGCCTGGACAACATCCACGACGAGAAGGGTCTCTTGCAGTTCATCGGCAGGGTGAAGAGGCTCCTTCAGGAAGAAGCGCCCCACGTGCCCCTGGAGTTCGTCCTGGAGCCCAAGATCGACGGCCTGTCCGTCGCCCTGGAGTACCGGGGCGGCCGTTTCTACCGGGGGGCTACCCGCGGCGACGGCTACGTGGGGGAAGACGTGACGGCCAACCTGCGCACCTTGAAGGATATCCCCCAGCGCCTGCGGCCCCCCCATCCTGAGAGGCTCATCGTCCGGGGCGAGGTCTTCATGCAAAACCAGGATTTCGTGGCCCTCAACCAGCGGCGGGAAGAAGAAGGCCTCCCGGTCTTCGCCAACCCCAGGAACGCCGCCGCCGGTTCCGTCCGCCAAAACGACCCTCAGGTGACAGCCCACCGGCCTTTGAAGATCTTTTGCTACGAGATCCTGGTGGCGGAAGGGGAGAGCCTTCCCACCACCCAATGGGAGGCCCTCGAGGCGCTGGAAGCCTGGGGGCTACCCGTCAACCCCGAGCGGTACCTGGAAAGGGAGCCGGAGGCCATGATGAAGCGGCTCCAGGACTGGCAGGGGCGGCGCCACCAGATCCCCTATCCCATGGATGGGGCCGTCCTCAAGCTGAACGATCTCCGCGCCCATGAGCTCCTGGGGACCACCCAGCACAGCCCCCGCTGGTCCGTGGCCTTCAAGTTTCCCGCCGAGCAGGCCATCACGCAGGTGGAGGACATCCGGATCTCCGTGGGGCGGACGGGGGTCCTCACCCCCCTGGCCATCCTCACCCCGGTGGTGTTGGCGGGCACCACCGTCGCCCGCGCCAGCCTCCACAACGAGGACTACGTGGCGGAAAAGGACATCCGGGTGGGGGACTGGGTGGTGCTGGAGAAGGCGGGGGACATCATCCCCCAGGTGGTGAGGGTTCTGCCGGAACGGCGGATAGGGAAGGAAAAGCCCTTTAAGATGCCCGATCACTGCCCCGTCTGCGGTGCGTTGGCCGTCCGGGAAGAGGGGGAAGCCGCCCGCCGCTGCATCAACACTGCCTGCCCCGCCCAGGTGCGCCAGCGCCTCATCCACTGGGCCAGCCGTGGCGCCATGGACATCGACGGCCTGGGGCCCTCCCTGGTGGAGCGGCTGGTGGAGGCGGGCCTGGTTTCCGACGTCAGCGATCTCTACCGCTTGACGGTGGACCAGGTGAAGGAGCTTCCCCGCATGGGGGAGCGCTCCGCCCAAAACCTCATCCGCCAGATCGACGCCAGCCGCCGCCGTCCCCTCCACCGCTTCCTCTATGCCCTGGGGATCCGCCACGTGGGGGCCCGCATGGCGCAGATCCTGGCCCAGCATTTCGCCACCTTGGATGCCATCGAAAAGGCGACGCTGGAAGAGCTCCTGGCCATCCCCACCGTGGGCCCCATGGTCGCCCAGAGCGTCGTCACCTACTTTTCCCAGCCGGAAACCCGGGCCCTTTTGCGGCGTCTGAGGGAGCGAGGGGTCCACCCCGCCGAGGAAGGGAAAGCTCCCACCGGTCCCCTCCAGGGAAAGGTCTTCGTCATCACCGGCACCCTCTCCCGGCCCCGCGCCGAGATCCAGGGCCTCATCGAGAGGGCCGGCGGAAAGGTGACGGGGTCGGTGAGCCGGAACACCGATTACGTGGTGGTGGGGGAAAACCCGGGGCAAAAGGCCCAGCGGGCCCGGGAGCTGGGGATTCCCATGATCGGCGAAGAGGAGCTGGAAAGGCTCTTGCGGGGGGACTGACCGGAAAGGTAGGGTCCATTTTGTCCAACCAACGAAAGCGGCGATCATGGCGCGGGGGAGCCTTGGCCGGGGGGCTCCTCTTTTTGGCCGTCATCGGCCTGTATTTGGCCTGGGAAACCGGGAGGGGCAGCGCCCAGGGCCAAACTCCCTCGAAAGGCGAAGAGAGATCCTTCGTCCTTCTCTGGCCAGGTCCCTTTCCCGACCCGGGAGCCTGGTATGGGGTGCGATCCTCGTCGGGTTTTCCGGATGCCCCCCTATGGGGAGACTGGCTGTACGAAAGCCTTCTAAAGCCGTCGCCGGAAGGCTGGCAGCCCGGCCTCGCCGTTTCCATGGAGAAGGAGGGGGAAGGCACCTACACCTTGCGCCTCGATCCCCACGCCACCTGGTCCGACGGCAGCCCCCTCACGGCAGAGGACGTGGCGAGGGCCATCATGGCCGTGAGGGATGATCCCCAGAGCCCCTATCGGGAAGCGGCCCTGGCCCTTCGGGAAGGCGGCATCGGCTGGCGGGAAGAGGGGGGAGAAAGCCTTCTCACCCTGAGCTTTGAGAACCCCCCGGCCGGGAAAGCCCTCTTCGCCCTTCTCACCATGGGCATCGGGCCGGGGCCGGAGCGGCCCGGCCTCACCTCCGGCCCCTACGCCATGGAAAAGGCGGGGAATGGGCTTCGGCTGACGCCCCGGCGGGAAGGCCTTCCGCCCGTGGAGCTACGGCCCCTTTCGGGGGAGGTATCCCTGAAAGATCTGGGAGGAAGGTTCCATGCCTTTCCCCTGGAAGGCCCGGGGTTCCCCAAGGGGGTGGATCTCTGGGCGATGCCCCGCCCCTCCCTCACCTACCTGGCCTTAAACGCCCGGGTGCAGCCAGTGAACACCACCCTCACCCTTCCCCTGCGCCAGGCGCTGCGGGCATCCCTTGCCCCCATGGCGGGGAAGAGCCAGGTCCCCTTCCTCCTGCCGGCGGTGTCGCCCCTTCCCCGGGGGAACTGGGCCGCCCCATCCCTCGAGGTTTCCCCGCCGGCGGGGGATCCCCAGCGCCTCTTTCAAGAAGCGGGAGTAGATCCTCGGGAGCTGAAGCTTCCCCTGGCTTACCTGGCAGAGGATCCCTACCAGGAAGAGCTGGCCCGGGAGGTGGCGGCAGCTTTGGCGAAGCAAGGGGTGGAGGTAGACCTTACCCCCATGGATGCGCCGACCTTCGCCCGCCAGGTCTTCTTGCGGAAATCCTTTGCCTTGGCCCTCCTTCCCTGGTCGGCGGAGGGGGAGGGGATTCTCCCTCAGCTCCTCTGGCCGGGAAGCCTTCTCGCCCTCACAGGAGGGAAGGGGGAAAAGCTCCAAGCCCTCGGGGCATGGGAAGGGGAGGTTCCGGAGCTCCCCCGTCTCCTGGAGCTTTACCGGCAAGCCTGGGATGAAGCGGAGGCCCAGGCCCTCCTCCTTCCCCTCCGCCAGCTGGCCCAGGTGTGGGCGGCGGCACCGGGGATCGATCTCTCCCCCTTGGGATTTCAGCGGCCTTGAGGGACTGCTACACTATCCCCTGTGAGGGAGGGACCACCCCTGATCATTTCCCGGGAAATATTGCGACAGCTTTCGACCACGGCTGCCCTGGAACTGACGCCGTCTGAGGAAGAAGAACTCCTATTGCAGCTGAACCGGGTTCTGGAGAGCCTCCGGGCCCTGGAGGCTGTGGATGGAAAAGAAGCGCCCCCCCTCCCCGCGGTGCCGGCAGCCGCCGTCTGGCGGACCGGCGATGAACCCCGGCCGTCCTTGGACCGGGACATCGTCCTCCGTCAGGCCCCCGAGGCCCGAGAGGGCTTCTTCGTCGTCCCCACCATGGTGGGAGAGGGGGAGGAACGGTGACCCTCATCTGGGAGACGGCCCGCCGGCTGCGGCAAAAGGTGGTGCGGCGGGAGGTGTCGGCGGCGGAGGTGGTGAGGGCTTTCCTGGAACGGCAGGAGGCGGTGGAACCCAAAGTCCGCGCCTTCCTTCATCGGGTGCCGGAGGAAACCCTTCTGGAGGAAGCCCGCGCCCTGGACCGCCGCCTCGCCCAGGGGGAGGAGCCGGGGCCCCTCTGGGGGGTGCCGGTGGCCCTCAAGGACAACATGGCCGTCGAGGGGATGCCCATGACGGCCGCTTCCCGGATCCTGGAGGGCTATCATCCCCCTTATGACGCCACGGTCGTGAAGAAGCTCCGGGAGGCCGGAGCCCTTTTGGTGGGCAAGACCAACCTGGACGAATGGGCCATGGGTTCTTCCACCGAAACCTCCGCTTTCGGCCCCACGGCCAACCCCTGGGATCGCCAAAGGGTGCCGGGGGGATCATCGGGAGGGGCAGCAGCGGCCGTGGCGGCGGGAGAAGTCCCCCTCAGCCTGGGGACCGATACGGGGGGAAGCATCCGGCAGCCTGCGTCCTTTTGCGGCGTGGTGGGCTTGAAGGCCACCTACGGCTACGTGTCCCGGTACGGGGTGGCCTCCCTGGCTTCCTCCCTGGACCATGTGGGGCCCCTGGCCCGGACAGTGGAGGATGCTGCGCTTTTGTACTACGTCATCCGCGGAAGGGATTCCCTGGACGGCCAGACCTGGGGGGCGCCGGAGGCCCCGGGGCACATCCCCGAACCCTTGGAATCCCTCAAAGGATGGCGCCTGGGTCTTCCCAAAGAAGCTTTCGCCCATCCTGCCCTGGACCCCCAGGTGAAGGAAACCGTCCTGGCAGCGGTGGACCTTCTGGCGTCCCTGGGGGCGGAGGTGGAAGAGTGCTCCCTTCCCACCTTCGGTTTGAGCGTCGAAGCCTACCAAGTGCTCATGGCCATGGAGGCGGCCTCCAACCTCGCCCGGTATGACGGCATTCGGTACGGGCGGAGGATGGCGGGGCGGACGGTCCAGGAGCTCTACGAAAAGACTCGCGGTGAGGGACTGGGCACCGAAGTGAAGCGGCGGATCCTTCTGGGGACCTACCTGGCCCAGGCGCCCCAATACCCCCTCCTCTGGGAGCGGGCCGACAAAGTCCGGCGCCTCCTGCGAAAGGAGATGGAGGACCTCTTCCATCGCTACCATCTCCTCATCACGCCCACGTCCCCCACGGTGGCGTTCCCCTTCGGGGCCCTGGAGGAAAACCCGGATCTTCGGGCCTACGCCGACATCTACACCATCCCCGCCAATCTCACGGGTGTGCCGGCCCTTTCCCTCCCCTGCGGCTTTGAGCCTCACCTGCCCGTGGGTCTTCAGCTCCTCGCCCCGTGGGGCCAAGAGGAAAAGCTCTTCCAGGTGGCACGTACCTATGAAGAAGAAGCCCGGTGGCCCCTCAAGCCCCCGCTGGGGGAAGGCACGGGCCTTGGGGGGAAGTTGGAGCCATGACCCAGGCTTATGAAGTCGTCATCGGTCTGGAAGTCCACGTGGAGCTCTTGACGGCCAGCAAGATGTTTTGCGCCTGCGGCACGGAGTTCGGGCAGCCCCCCAATACCCTGGTGTGCCCCGTCTGCCTGGGGCTCCCGGGAGCTCTACCGGTACCCAACGAAAAGGCGGTGGAGCTGGCCTACCGGGCGGCGGCGGCCCTGAACTGCCGCCTGGCGCCCCGCCTGGCCTTCCACCGCAAGCATTACTTCTATCCCGACCTCACCAAGGGCTACCAGATTTCCCAGGCCCAATCCCCCGTGGGAGAGCACGGGGTCGTCCTCATCGAGGATGAGGAGGGGCGGGAAAAGCCCATCCGCATCCGCCGCCTCCACCTGGAGGAGGATACGGGGAAATCCCTCCACGACCAGGGAGGGGAGTCCCTGGTGGACCTCAACCGTTCGGGGGTCCCCCTCATCGAGATCGTGACGGAGCCCGACATCCGCTCGCCGGAAGAAGCCCGCCGCTTCCTCCAGGAACTGAGGGCCATCCTCCTCTACGCCGGGGTGAGCAACGTCCGCATGGAAGAAGGAAGCCTCCGCTGCGACGCCAACATCTCCCTGCGGCCCGTAGGCTCTCAGGCCTTCGGCACCCTGGTGGAAGTGAAGAACATGAACTCCTTTAGGAGCGTCAAGCGGGCCCTGGAATACGAAGCCCAGCGCCAAAAGGAGATCCTGGAACGAGGGGAAGAGGTGGTGCGGGAAACCCGCCACTTCGATGAGACCCGGGGCATCACCCGGAGCGCCCGGGCCAAAGAAGAAGCCGCCGACTACCGGTACTTCCCCGAACCCGATCTCCCCGTCCTGGAGCTGGACCCGGCCTGGCTGGAGGGGATCCGCAAGAACCTCCCCGAGCTTCCCGCCCAGCGGCGGCAGCGCTACCAGTCCCTCGGCCTCAGCCCCTACCAGGCATCGGTCCTGGTGGCGGAGCCCTCCTTGGCCAAGGTCTTTGAGGCCACCTTGGCGGAAGGCGCCCCGGCGGTGGCCGCCGCCAACTGGGTCATGGGGGAGCTGCAGGGATACCTCCAAGAGCTGGGGAAGGAGGCCGAGGCTTTCCCCCTGGCTCCCCGCCAGATAGCCGTGATCCTGAAGCTATTGGAGGAAGAGGCCATCACGGGGCCCGTGGCCAAAAAGCTCTTCCGGGATACCCTCCTCACCGGGGAAGATCCCGCGGAGGTGGTGGAGCGGGAAGGCCTGCGGCAGATGGGCGGCCGGGAGACCCTCCTCCCGGCGGTGGAGCAGGCCATCCGGGAAAATCCTGCGGCGGTGGCCGACTATCGCAAGGGGAAGAAAGCGGCCATCGGATTTTTGGTGGGCCAGGTGATGCGCCTCACCCAGGGCCGGGCCAATCCCAAGGAAGTGCAGGATCTCCTCCGCCAGGCCCTGGACGGGGAAGGGAGCCAGTAGGTCTTGCAGGCGGCGGTGGTGGCGCCGGCCGGCCCCTTTAGCCGGGAAGAGCTGCGAAAGGCGCTGCAAGCGGCTGCCACCCAAGGCCTGGAGGTCCACCTGGCGCCCCACGTCAGGGCCTTTTACGAAGGCCAGGAGCCGCCATCCTCCTGGCCTTATCTCTTTGCCGACGACGGCCGCCGGCGGGAAGATTTCCTCTGGGCCCTTCGGGGGGAATTTCCCCTGATCTGGTGCGCCCGGGGCGGCTACGGCTCCATGCGGCTCCTGGAAACCCTTGAGGAAGCCGATCTTCGCCGGGCCAAGGGCCGGATGCTCCTCGGGTTTAGCGACATCACGGCCCTCCTTTCCGCCTGGCACGCCCATGGAGGGGTGGCCGTCCACGGCCCCAGCTTTCTCGATCTCGGGGAGGAAGGGGACTGGGGCCCCCTCTGGAGCTTTCTCCGGGAAGGCTTCCGCGGGCGTCGCTACACCTTCCCTCAGGCGGTGACCCTTTCCGGCGGGAAAGCCCGGGGGCCCATCCGCGGAGGGAACCTCAGCCTCCTCGCCCATCTTCTGGGGACTCCCTTTTTTCCGGACCTGGAGGGGGCCATACTCCTCATAGAGGATGTTCACGAGCCCCTCTATCGCCTGGACCGGATGCTGACCCAACTCCGGATGGCGGGGGTGTTGAAAGGGGTGGCGGGGATCCTCTGGGGAACCACCCGGATTCCCCGGGAAGAGGACGGGTCCTCCCTCCACCGCCTCCTCCTGGATCGTTTGGGAGACCTTAAGGTCCCCATCCTCGCGGACCTTCCCTTTTCCCACGAGATGCCCCGCTGGCCCCTTCCCCTGGTGGAGGCCCATCTGGATGCCGACCGGAAGGAGCTGACCCTTCGATGACGGCCGAGGAGTGGAAAGAGAAGCTCCAGATCTTTTCCGGGGCCACGGCCCGCTACTCGATGGCGAGGACCACCCACCGCACCTGGCTTCCCGCCCGCGAGGCGGTGCAGGTGAAGGTGGTGGCCCTCTTCCGCGTGGAAGCCATCGAAGCGGAGGAGGGGGCCGTGGCGGTGCGGGGCGACGGAAGGGAGATCCGCATCCCTGTGGCGGAGGCCTACATGGGCCTGGACGAAAAGCACCGGTTTTTCCTGGCGGGGTGGCCCGACGAGGAAGCCTACCACTACCTTCGCCTTTCCGATGAGCCCCTGGAGCCCTCCCGCCGGGACCCGTGGCACCAGTACCTGGGCCGATGGATGTAACCAGGGCCTTCGCCTCCTTCGCCCGCTCCCTGGGGCTTCTCTTCGCCGTGGCGCCCGCCCGGCCCCTTGGGTCCCTCCGGCGGGCCCTCCTCCTCCGCGAAGAGCGGGGCTGGCGGGCCAGCTTTGAGCCGCCCCCCGAACCCAGGCGATGGGATCCCAAGGCCATCCTCCCTACGGCCCAGCGGGTGGTGGCCTTGGCCCTGCCGGCCGTTCCCCGCCGGACCAGGGAGGGGCGGGCCTCCCCCATCCCTCGGGGCGTCGTTTCCCGCTATGCCGCCGGGTACGATTACCATCCCCTTTTGCAATGGCGCGGGGAAGCCCTTGCCCTCTGGCTGAAGGCCCAGGGCTATGAGAGCCGATTTCAGGTGGACACCGGGCCCCTCAGCGAGCGCTCCTTTGCCGAGGCGGCTGGCCTCGGGAAGGTGGGCAAAAACGGCCTTCTCCTCATCCCGGGCCTGGGCACCTGGGCGTTTTTGGGCCTCCTTTTGACGGAAGCCCCCCTTAAGGTGAAACCCCTGGTGGATCCATCCTGGGATCCTTGCGGGGAATGCGACCTCTGCCAGCGGGCCTGCCCCACCGATGCCCTCCGCATCGCCAAAGAAGTGGACACCTCCCGGTGCATCTCCCACGTCACCCAGGAGAGGGGGGTCCTCCAAGAAGCCAAAGCTTCCCTCCTCCACAGCCACATCTGGGGATGCGACATCTGCCAGGAGGTGTGCCCCTACAGCCGGGGAGCCGTTTCCCTCGGCCGTGGCCCCGAGATGCTCTTTTCCCCGTGGTATGGGTTAGGGCGGAGACCCTTTTTGCCCACCATCCTCCGCTTAACCAAGGGGCCCTTTCGCCGGCGGGCCGCCCATACGCCCCTCAACTGGGGCGGGCTTCCCCTCCTCAAGCGAAACGCCCTTTACGCCCTCAGGCGGAAAATCCCCTTATCTTCCCTCAGCCGCCGGCTCCTTCGGGAGTATGCCGCCTCCGACCGTCCGGAATGGCGCGAGGCGGCCAGGGTCCCACGGGATGGAACGGAGGAACCTTGAAGGGGCTGAGAATTGGGTGGGCCATGCCCTTCCGTCTCCCGAGCTGGTGACCTTAAGCCCGTGACCTCGCGACCCAAAACAAGAAGGCGGCCTCGAGGGCCGCCTTCAGGATCTAGACCGACAGCGCCTTACCACAGCCAGTAGACGGGGTCGGGGTGGCACTCCACGTCCGGGGTGATCTCACCCTTGGGAGCAGCATAGGCGGTGGCGGTGCCCCCCACCAGGAAGACGGCCAGGAAGAGAAGGGCCAGAAGCCGCTTCATGGAACCTCACCTCCTTCCTCAGGGATCTTGTGGAGGTGAAGGAAGCCGGCCACCATCTCGGGGTCCAGGCTGCGGCCGGCTTCCTTCTGGAGAAACTCCAAAATCTTCTCGTGGGGGGAAGGCGGCTTCGGGCCAAAGGGCCAGGCCAGGGCCAGGTAGAGGTCCACCACCAGGACTAGGCGGGCGGAAGGAGGGATGGCCTCCGCCGCCAGCCCTCGGGGATACCCTTGACCGTCCCAGCGCTCGTGGTGGGCCGCCACCCCCTCCAGGACCTCTGCGGGAAGGGGGAAGAGGGAAAGGAAATCGCGGCCGGCTTCGGGGTGGGCCCGGGTGCGATGGTCGAGAGGCGGATCGATGGGGAGGGGGGTGAAGGGTCCTCCGGGGATGCCCAGGAGAAAATGGCCCACATCGGAAAAGCGGGCCACCAGGGAGGCGACTTCCTGGGACTCCTCTTTCCAGCCCAAGGTTTGGCTGAGGGAAAGGGCATACTGGACTTTTGCCCCCAGCTGCACCGCCAGGTGGGGAGCCAGGCTGTAGAAGGAATCGCTCAACGATACCAGGCGGGAGATATCCCCCAGCTTCTGGCGCCAGGAGGCATCGAGGGGCTGGATGGGCCGGGTTTGAGGCTGGGCCAGGATGAAGCTCAAAAGCTCTCCCGCCTGGCGCCAACTGGCCATGCGGCGGATCTGGGCGAAGAAGGACGCCGAGCGGTTGAGCCAGGCGATGGCCTCTTCCCGCTGGCCCGCGGCCCAGGAGACTTTCCCGAAGAGGAGGGAAATCTCGGCGATCCCCAAGGGATAAGCCGAAGGCGCCTGGCGGTTCAACATGTCCCAGGCGGCGACGCCCCGCGCCAGCGCTTGGGAAAGGTCCCTTAAAAGAAGGTAGGTGTGACCGCTTTCCACCTCGTGGCGCCAGAGATCGTGGCCATCTTCCTCCTGGGCCAAGGCCCGGGCTTCCTCCAGGAGGCGCAGGGCCGCCCTGGGGCGCCCCCGGGCCCGAAGGAGGAGGGCTTCGTTGTGAAGGATCTGGCTCCGGAAGGGAAGGGAGGGTTGGTCCCCGGCGATGGCCTGGGCTTTTTTCAGCTGGTGGGCGGCGGAGCGGCGCTTGTCCTGGGCCAGGGCCAAGGCGCTGGCGAAGAGGTGGACGGAAGCCGCCAGCCCTTGGGGAAGGCGGTCCGTCAGGCGGAGGAGGGCGCGGGAGGCGTCTTCGGCGGTGGACCAGTTGCCGCGGTAATATTCCATAAGGCCCAGGTTCAAGAGAAGCCGCGCTTTCACCGCCGGTTCCAGCCGGCGCCAGGGGGCCACCTTCACGGCCCAGCGGGCTTCTTCCAGGCCTTCGTCTAAGAGGCCCAGCTGAAAAGCGGCCACGCTCTTGATATGGTGAGCCCGGGACTCCTCAAGAGGGGATCCACCCCGCTGGAGGGTTTCCTCCGCCAGGAGGAAGGCTGCCAGGGGAAGGCGGTTTTGGAGGTAGCGGATGGACCGGCTGAGGACATCCATGGGCTAAGCATTGGTGGCGGGGGAGGCTTTTTCCTTCAGGGAAAAGGTCCTTTCCCTGCGGGACCCCCGGCCCGAAAGGCCCCTTCGGCCGAAGTTCATTGACGCTTTCCGGCGGCTCCGATATACTGCTAACCGCGCGACGGGAGGAGGCAAGGCCCTTGTCCTTCTATGTGGATCTGGTCATCTTCGCCCTGGTGGGTTTCCTCTTGCCCATCGCGGCTGTTCTGGTCGGCAAGCTTTTGCGGCGGGATTACCCCGATCCCCTGAAGGAAGTTTCTTACGAAAGCGGCATCCAGCCTTTTGGCGAAGCTCGTGTAAAGTATCACATTCACTATTACGTTTTTGCCTTGATTTTCCTGGTGTTTGACGTGGAAGCCCTCTTCCTTTTCCCGTGGGCCATCGCCTACCGTCAGATCGTTCCCTGGGTGGCCCTGGTGGAAGCCTTGGTCTTCATCGCCATCCTGGTGGTGGGCCTCATCTACGCGTGGAAGAAGAAGGTGTTGACATGGATCTGAAGCGGCGGCTGCGGCCCTTGGACTGGCGAGATCCCTTCTTGCCTGACGGGCGGCAGGGACCGGCGGTACCCGAAGGGGAAAGCAGCCAGGCTCTCCCGCCCATCTGGCAGCACCTGCCCGGCGTGTTCACCACCTCGGCCCAGCGGCTTTTGAACTGGAGCCGGGCCAACTCCGTGTGGTACATGACCTTCGGCATCGCCTGTTGCGCCATCGAGATGATGCATACCGGGGGACCTCGCTTCGATTTCGACCGGTTCGGGATGATTCCCCGGGCGTCCCCCCGCCAAGCGGACCTGATGATCGTGGCGGGGACGGTGACGGAAAAGATGGCGCCCGTCATCCGGCAGCTGTACGAGCAGATGGCGGAGCCCCGCTGGGTGATCGCCATGGGAGGATGCGCCTCCAACGGCGGTCCCTACCACCAGGGCTACAACGTGGTGGATGGCGTGGACAAGATCGTGCCGGTGGATATCTACGTGCCGGGCTGCCCGCCCACCCCTGAAGCCCTTTTGCACGGTGTCCTTTTGTTGCAGGCCAAGATTCGCCAGGCCGCGGTGCCCAGGCGCCGCTAAAGGGAGGAGCCTTGCGGTGGACGAGGAAAAGAAGCCCGAAACGCCGCCGAAGAAACCGGTAGTGAAGCCCAAGGTGGAGGTCCAGGCGGGGCCGGTCCCCCTGACTCCCCGCCAGGAAGAGGGGCTAAAGCGCCTGAAGGCGAAGTTTCCCTTCGTGGAGCGGGACGAAAAGGTCCGCAGTTCTCTTGGCATCCAGGTTCCCCCGGAGCACCTGAAGGAGGTCCTGGCCTTCATGAAAGAGGACCCCTTTTTCAACTGCCAGCATCTTTCCTGCCTTTCGGCGGTGGACTGGGGGAACGCCATCGAGGTGGCCTACCACCTGGTCAATATCGAGCGGGTGGCCGACGAGTGGGCGGTGACGGTGAAGCTCCCCTATGAGGGGGATGAGCTCCCGGAAGTGGACAGCATCACCGAACTCTGGCCCGGGGCCAACTGGCACGAGCGGGAGGCTTACGACCTGGTGGGCGTGCGCTTCAAGGGCCATCCCGATCTGCGGCGGATCCTTTTACCGGAAGGCTATACGGGGGGTCATCCCCTGAGGAAATCCTTCGTGGATCGACGGCCGCCTCGGCAGCGCCTGGTCCGCATTCGTTAGGAGGTCATCATGGACAAGGGCTCGGAAGTCTACACCGCCGAGGAAGCGGAGCGGCTTGGGCGAGAAGGGATCACGGAACCCATCGTCATCAACCTGGGACCCCAGCACCCCAGCACCCACGGGGTCTTGCGGGTCATCACCACCCTGGACGGCGAGACGGTGGTGAAGGCGGAGCCCGACATCGGGTATCTCCACCGCAACTGGGAAAAGATCGTGGAAGGGTGGCAATACCCCCAGATCATCCCCTTTGCCGATCGCAACGACTACATCTCGGCCATTTTCAACGAGTGGTTGGTGTGCAAGGCGGTGGAGGACGCCCTGGGCATCCAGCTGGACCGGCGGGCCGAGGTCTTGCGGACCATCTTTGCGGAGCTGAACCGCCTCATCAGCCACCAGCTGTGGTTTGGCACCTACGCCATGGACATCGGTGCCTTCACCCCCTTCGTCCATGCCCTTCGCGACCGGGAATGGGCCTACGACCTCTTGGAAAAGGCGACGGGGGCGCGGCAGCTCTACGCCTTCTTCCGCATCGGGGGCCTCAGGAACGATGTCCCCGACGGCTGGATCGAGGAGCTTTCCCAGTACCTGGACTACTTCGAGAAAGAAGCCTACCCCCAGTACGTGGACCTTTTCACCTCCAACGAGATCTTCATCCAGCGGAGCGAGGGGGTGGGGGTGGTGCCCAAGGAGGTGGCCCTGGCCTTTGGTGCCACCGGACCGGTCCTCCGGGCTTCGGGGGTTCCCTACGATGTCCGCAAAGCCCATCCCTACGGCGTCTACGGCGAGCTGGACTTCGAAATCCCCGTGGGGCAAAACGGCGACAATCTCGACCGGGCCATGGTGCGGATGAAGGAAATGCTGGAGTCGGTGAAGATCATCCGCCAGTGCATCGAAATCCTCCCCGAGGAAGGGGAAGTCCTCACCTCGCGGGTGCCCCGGGTCATCAAGCTTCCGGAAGGGAACTACTACACCCGGTTGGAGAGCCCCCGGGGCGAAGTGGGCCTTTGGGTGGTGAGCACCGGGGGGTTGGGGCCTTACCGGATGAAGTGGCGGGCTCCTTCCTTCGTGAACCTTCAGCTCCTGGATTACATGACCCGCGGCCATAAGGTGGCGGATCTCATCGCCGCCCTGGGGACCATCGACATCATCCTGGGGGAGGTGGATCGCTGATGGCGGACCTTCCCCTGTGGCTGCAGTGGGTCCTCTGGGGGCTGTTGAAGGTCATCCTGGTGATGCTCTTTGTCACCGTCAACGCCATCATCCTCATCTGGCTGGAACGGAAAGTGTCGGGCCATATCCAAAACCGCATGGGACCTCTCCGGGTGGGGGGGCCGGCGGGCATCCTCCAGTCCTTCGCCGACATCATCAAGCTCCTCGCCAAGGAAGATTTCTTCCCCAGCCGGGGGGACAAGTGGGTCTGGTGGCTGGCCCCCTCGGTGGCCTTCGCCCCGGCCCTCCTGGTCTTCCTCGCCCTTCCCATCGGCCCAGGGCTGGTGGTCCAGGACCTGAACGTCGGCCTCCTTTTCATCGTGGCCATCACCAGCTTTACCGTCCTCTCCGTCTTCATGGCGGGATGGGGGTCCAACGATAAGTACTCCCTCATCGGGGCCATGCGGGCAGGCGCCCAGCTCTTCAGCTATGAGCTCCCCATGGTTCTGGCCCTTGTGGGGGTGGCCCTGGCGACGGGCACCCTCAACATCAGCGAGATCGTCGAGCGGCAAAAGGGGATGTGGCTCATCTTCCCCCAGTTCTTAGCCTTCCTGGTGTTCTACATCGGGTCCATCGCGGAGCTCAACCGGACGCCCTTTGACCTTGGGGAGGCGGAGTCGGAGCTGGTGGCAGGCTATCACACGGAGTACTCGGGGATCCGCTGGGCCATGTTCATGCTGGCGGAGTACACCAACCTCCTCACCAGCTCCATCCTGGTGAGCCTCATCTTCCTCGGCGGTTGGAACGGCCCCCTCCTTCCGGGGTGGCTGTGGGTGATCCTGAAGGCCTACCTCCTCATCTTCGTGGCCATGTGGATCCGCTGGACCCTCCCCAGGGTGCGGATCGACCAGCTGATGGATCTGGGCTGGAAGTTTCTCCTCCCCCTTTCCCTCGTCAACATCGCCCTGACGGGCGCCTACATGGCGGTGATGGCATGACAAAGAGACGGCTGAGCTTGCCGGCCTGGGTGCGGCGGACGGTGGTGTCCTTGGCCAAGGGCCACCGGGTGACCCTGGACCAGATGCTGCGCCGCCCCATCACCAACCTCTACCCCGAAGAACCGGTTCCCCACTTCCCCGGCTTTCGCAGCATCCCCGTGCTGAAGGCCAACGAAGAGACGGGGAAGCTCAACTGCACCGCTTGCGGCCTCTGCGCCCGAAGCTGCCCACCTCAGATCATCTTCGTGGAGTCGGTGATCGGCGACGACGGCCGCCGCAAGCAGTGGCCCGCCTTCTTCAACCTGGACTTGAGCCGCTGCATGGTGTGCAACCTCTGCGTGGAAGCCTGCCCCTTCGACGCCCTGGAGATGGCGGCGGACAACGAGCTCTCCGCCTACGACGTGCGGGATCTCTTCTTCAACATGCATGAGCTGGCGGCCCTTTGGAAGACGTCGCCGGCGGTGCGGATCGCAGGGGGGCAGAAGATTTGAGCGCACAGATGGTGGCCTTCGGGCTTTTGGCGGGCCTCGTCCTTTACAGCGCCTATCGCGTCGCCACGGCACCCCTCATCACCCATGCGGCGCTCTTTTTGGCCCTCACCCTGGTGGGGGTGGCAGGGTTCTTTTTGATGCTGCAGGCGGAATTCCTGGCGGTAGTACAGATCCTGGTGTACGTAGGGGCCGTCATGACGGTGATCATTTTCGCCATCATGCTCTCGACCCCCGCCCTCATCCGCCCCAAAGAGCGGACCACCTTCATCCAGGAGATCCTTTCCCCCCGTTACGGAACGGTGCCCCTCCTGGTGGCGGGAGCCGTCACCGCGCTGATCCTCCTGGCCTACGGCACTGTGGCGTGGGGGCGGGTGCCCCTCACCTTCCAAGGGTCTCCCACCTTCCCGGGGGGATCCACCTCCCAGGGAACGGTGGCTCTTATCGGGGAAGCTCTCCTCACCCGCTACATCGTGCCCTTTGAGGTGGTCACCCTTTTGCTCCTGGCGGCCATGGTGGGGGCCATCCTTTTGGCGGTGGAGAAAACCCGGCGAGAGGAGGATGAGGGCCGTGAGTGACGTGCCGGTGGAGGCATACCTGGGGGTGGCGGCCCTGCTTTTCGGCCTGGGGCTTTTCACCGCCCTTCGGCGCACCAACGCCATCATGATCCTGATGGGCATCGAGCTGATGCTGAACGCCGTCAACCTCAACCTGGTGGCCTTTTCCCGCTACCTTCCCTCAGGGCTGGTGGACGGCCAGGTCTTTGCCGTATTTGTCATCACCGTGGCGGCGGCGGAGGCGGCCATCGGCCTTGGGATCATCTTGATGTTGGCCCGCAAGCGCGGTTCGGTGGACGTGAGGGACTTTATGGAGCTGAAAGGCTGATGCAGTCGATGGCGTGGGCATGGTTGGTTCCCCTGCTTCCGTTGCTGGCCTACGGTTTGCAAGTCTTTTTCGCGCGGGGCGGAAAGCTCCTCACCTACCTCACCATCGCCCTTTTGGGCGCCTCCTTTCTCCTGAGCCTGGGGGTCCTCCGGGATGCCCTTCAAGGGGTGGAGATGGCCTGGAGCTGGCCCTGGCTCACCGTGGGGCCCTATACCGTCGAGATGGGCCTCCGGGTAGGACCCCTCGAAGCCGCCATGATGGCCATGGTCACCTTCGTCAGCTTCATGGTGGAGGTCTACTCCGTGGGCTACATGGCGGAGGATGCCAAATGGAGCCGCTTTTTCGCCAACGTCCACCTCTTTGTGGCGGGCATGCTCATGGTGGTCATGGCCGACAATTTCCTCCTCTTCTTCGCCGGCTGGGAGATCATGGGCCTTTGCTCATACCTCCTCATCGGCCACTGGTATGAAGATCTTTCCAACGCCCGGGCCGCCAGCAAGTCCTTCCTGGTGACCCGCTTGGGGGACATCGGGTTTCTCATCGGCATCTTCGTCCTCTTCGCCCATACCGGGACCCTCAACTTTCAGGCGGTGAACGAGGCGGCGGCCGCCTGGCCGCCGGCCCTGGCGACCCTGGTGGCCCTCCTCCTCTTCCTCGGGGCTGCAGGAAAGTCGGCCCAGTTTCCCCTCCACGTCTGGCTTCCCGATGCCATGGCCGGCCCCACGCCCGTCTCGGCCCTCATCCACGCTGCCACCATGGTGGCGGCGGGGGTCTTCCTGGTGGCCCGCACCTACCCCATCTTCGTGGCATCGGGGACGGCCCTTTGGGTGGTGGCCCTTATCGGCGGTCTGACGGCCTTCATGGCCGCCACCATCGCCACGGTGCAAACGGACATCAAGAAGACCCTGGCCTATTCCACCATTTCGCAGCTGGGCTACATGATGCTGAGCTTAGGGCTCTTCGGGTACGGAGCGGCCCTCTTCCACCTCCTCGCCCACGCCTTCTTCAAGGCCCTCCTCTTCCTCGGTTCGGGGAGCGTCATCCACGGCCTCCAAGGGGAGCAGGACATGCACCGCATGGGGGGCCTCTGGCGAAAGATGCCTTGGACGGCCCTTACCTTCATCCTGGGCGGAGCGGCTTTGGCGGGCATCCCGCCGCTGGCAGGGTATTTTTCCAAGGAGGCCATCCTCCACGACGCCTCGGCCGTTTCGCCGGGCCTCACCTGGCTGGGGATCGCCACGGCGGGCATCACCGCCTATTACGTGACTCGGATGATCTGGCTCACCTTCTTCGGCCGGCCGCGGCAGAAGGAACTCTATGACCATGCCCACGAATCCTCCTGGGTCATGCTCCTTCCCCTGATCCTCCTGGCGGTGCCCACCGTCCTTTTCGGCTGGCTGGAGGAACCCCTTCTGGCCTTCCTTCAGGCGCCCCTCGCCCCGGGGGCCGCCGGGTATGTGACCCTGGCCACCCTTTCCGTGACGGCAGGGGGCGTCCTGGCGGGGCTGGTCCTTTACGCCTCCGATCCCCTGGTGCGCCGGCAGCTTCTTTCGGCCCTCAGGCCCCTTTACGTCTTCCTCAAGGAGAAGTGGTACTGGGATTACCTCACGGTGGCCTTCACGGGCCTGGGGCTGGCCCTGGGATGGCTGGCGGCTGTGGTGGACCGGTACGTCATCGACGGTGTCGTCAACGGGCTGGCGTGGCTTTCCGGGCAGCTGGGGCAGCTCAGCCGGCGGTGGGCCACGGGGGACGGCCAGGCCTATATCCTCGCCATGGCCCTGGCCCTCCTGGCAGGCCTGGCCCTCTATCTTGGGATGGGGAGCTGAGGTATGAGCATGATGCCGCTTTTGTCCCTCATCGTCTGGTCACCGGTGGTGGGGGCGCTGATCCTCCTCTTGTTGCCTTCCCACCAGGTGAAGGCCCTCCGGGCCGTGGCCACGGCCTTTATGGCCATCCCCCTTCTGGGGGTGGCGGTGGCCCTGGCGTCGTGGGCGGCCGGGGGGATGGACGGCACCTCCCTGGGGTGGGTGGAAAAGGTCCGGTGGATGCCGTCCCTGGGCATCTCCTACTACCTGGGGGTGGATGGCCTCAGCCTGGCCCTCCTGGCCTTGGCCGCCCTCATCGGGGTGGTGGCGGCCATCGCCAGCTACGGCATCGACCACCGGGCCAAGGAATACTTCGTCGCCCTTCTTTTGATGCAGACGGGGGTCCTGGGGGTCTTTTCCGCCCAGGATCTCATCCTCTTCTACTTCTTCTGGGAACTGAGCCTCATCCCCATGTACTTCATCATCAGCATCTGGGGCCACGGCCGGAAGGAATACTCGGCCATCAAGTTCATCATCTACACCATGGTGGCCAGCCTCATCATGCTGGTGGGGATCCTGGCCCTCTACTTCCTCACCGGCGCCCGCACCTTCGCCATCCCTGAGCTGGTGCAGCTGGGAGGCGCCCTCCCCTTCCGGTGGCAGCTCTGGCTCTTCGCGGCCTTCTTCCTGGGCTTTGCCGTCAAGGTGCCCGTGTGGCCCCTGCACACCTGGCTCCCCGACGCCCACGTGGATGCCCCCACCCCGGGAAGCGTGGTCCTGGCAGCGGTGCTCCTGAAGCTGGGGGCCTACGGCCTCATCCGCATCGCCTTCCCCGCTTTCCCGGCGGCCTTCCATCACTGGCAGGGGCTCCTGGCCCTCCTGGGGGTGGTGGGGATCGTCTACGGGGCTTTGACGGCCCTGGGGCAGCGGGATCTAAAGAAGCTCATCGCCTACTCTTCGGTGAGCCACATGGGCTTTGTGCTTCTAGGGTTTGCCGCCGCTACACCGCTGGCCATCACGGGGGCCGTCTTTCAGATGATCTCCCACGGCCTCATCGCCGCCATGCTCTTCCTCATGGCGGGGGTGTTCCTGGATCGGTTCCACACCCGGGATATGCAAGCCTTCAGCGGCCTCTACACCCTGATGCCCGTGGGGAGTACCTTCATGGCCCTGGCGGCCTTTGCCAATTTGGGGCTGCCTTTCCTCTCGGGCTTTATCGCGGAGTTCTTCACCCTCCTGGGGGCCTACCCGGTGTTCCCCCAGCTGGTGTGGATCGCCGCAGGAGCCCTTTTGCTGACGGCGGCCTTCAACATCTACATGATGCAGCGGATCCTCATGGGGAAACCCCGCTGGGAGCATGAGGGGATTCCCGATGTGACGCCCCGGGAGCTCACCTCCCTCGTTCCTCTGGCGGCCCTGGTGGTGGTGCTGGGGGTTCTGCCCTTCCTGGCGGTGAACCTCTATGAGGGTCCGGTGCTGAAGATCATGGCCCGCTTGGGGGGATTTTAGGTGTATAACTTCCATGCCATCTGGCCGGAGATGATCCTGGCGGCCGCCGGGGTGATCTTCCTCCTGCTGGCCGTCTCCCGGCGGGTCCAGCAGGCCCGCCTGGCCCATTTCTTGGCCTTGGCGGCGTCCGTGGTGGCCCTGGCCCTTCTCCCGTACAGCGTCCATTCCGCTAATGGGCCGACCCTCTCCGGCATGGTCCTCGTGGATGGGGTGGGGAGCTTTCTCCGGGCGGCCCTCCTCTTGGGTCTTGCCCTTTTAATCCTCCTGGCGGGCCGCTATGTGGAGGCCCAAAAGATCCCCGTCTGGGAGTTTTACAGCCTCGTCCTCATCGCCACGGCAGGATCCTCCTTCATGGTGTCGGCGGGGGATATGATCAGCTTTTACATCGGGTTTGAGACCCTCTCCCTGGCCTCCTACGCCCTGGCGGGCCTTCTTCGGGAAAACCGCTTCTCCATGGAAGCATCCCTGAAGTTCTTCTTGAACGGGGCGGTGGCTTCGGCCTTCCTCCTCTTCGGCCTTTCCCTGGCTTACGGCCTTACGGGCACCACGGCCCTGGGGCCCATGGCCATGGCCCTGGGGGAAGGCCCTTGGGAAGGAGGGGCTGGGCTTCTTCCCACGGTGGCCCTTCTCTTCGTCCTGGGGGGCATCGCCTTTAAGATGGCGGTGGCGCCCTTCCACCTGTGGGCCCCCGACGTCTATCAGGGGGCGCCCACGGCCGTTACGGCCTTCCTCTCCTTCATCTCCAAAACAGGGGCCCTGGGCGGATTTGTGCGGGTCATCATGGAGGGGTTCGGTCCTTTGGGCGGGGAGTGGCAGGGCTTGGTGGCCGTCCTGGCGGCCTTCACCATGACGGTGGGGAACGTGGCGGCCCTCTGGCAGACGAACCTCAAGCGGCTCCTCGCTTACTCCTCCATCGCCCATGCAGGGTATATCCTGGCGGCCCTGGCCTTGGGGCCGGCCTTGGGGTTGCAGCCCCTTCTCTTCTACGTCCTGGCCTACCTCTTCATGACCCTGGGCGCCTTTGGCGGCATCATGGTCTTCTCGTCCCGGGGCGAAGGGGAGGATCTTAAGGATCTCCACGGGCTTTGGCGCCGCTCCCCGCTCCTGGCCGGGGCCCTCACCATCTTCTTCCTCTCCCTCCTGGGGATCCCCTTCACCGCCGGGTTTATGGCGAAGCTCTTGGTCATCCGCGCTTTGGTGGAAGGCCATCAGGTATGGCTGGCCGTCTTCATCGCCGTCAACACGGCCATCTCGGCCTACTATTACTTCCTCCCCATCAAGGCCATGTACCTGAGGCCCGCCCCAGAAGAGCGGCCCGGAAGGGTCTCGGTGGACCTCTGGTCGGGCTTGGCTCTGTTGGTGGCGGTGGCCGGGGTCTTCTGGTTGGGGACCCTTCCCGAAAGCGGCCTCAGCTGGTCCCTCCTGGCGGTGTGGGGACGTTAGAGATGGCCGAAGGTCTCCAGGGCCTTTAAGAGGGGCATCCCCTTCCGGATCGCCTCCCGGGCCTCGTTTTCCCGGCTCATGGCCTCCTGGGCCCGCTGGGCCACCTCGGGCGCCAGCTCTTGAGGGATGACCAGGAGGCCGTCTTCGTCCCCCACCACCCAGTCACCGGGGCGGATGATGACCTTGGGGGAAAGGCCTCCGGGGAGGGCCACCGCCTCGCCGACGCCTTCCACCCGCCAGCGCCCGATGGCCTGGGCGGGGGTGCGGTAGCGGGTGAAGATGGGCATGGGGAGCTTTTTCAAAAAGGCCACATCCCTGACGCCCCCGTCCACCACCACCCCTGCCGCGCCCCGGAGGGCCATGGCCTGGGCCAGAAGGTCGCCGAAGCAGCAGACGCCGTGGATGTCCGTTCCGCAACTCATAGACAAATATCCCAACGGGATACCGTCCGGTTGCTTCCTGCTTCGTCGGCGGGGTGCTCGTAGACCGGGTTTTCCCGTTCCGCCGCAGAGCCCGTCTCCACAGGCGTCACTTCCCGCGGAACTCGCGGTAGAGCAGCCTACACGCCGGCTGCCAGGGCGAACTTGAGTAGATTCTTGGCCGCGTTCTCGTCCCGGTCGTGAGGCGCGCCGCACGCCGGACACGTCCACGCCCGGACAGAAAGCGATAGTTCCGAAAGAACGTGGCCGCAGGAAGAGCACGTCTTCGACGTCGGTTCATAGCGGTTCACCTTCACGATGCATACACCCCGAAGCTTGGCTTTCGCTTCGAGGAACGCCTGGAAGGTACCCCAGCCGACGTCGGTGATATGCCGCGCGAGGCGGTCGTTCTTCAGCATCCCGGCGATGTTTAAATCCTCGATGGCCATCACCGGATGTGTCCGGACGAGTTCGGTCGTGAGCTTGTGGAGGAAGTCCAGCCGGATGTTTCGAATCCGACGGTGGAGCCTGGCAATCTGTAGGCGGATCTTTTCGTAGTTCCTTGTGCGCCGCTTGAGTTTCCCGTCTTCCGCCCGCTCACCCCGGCGGGAAAGGCGCCGCTGGAGTCTTCGCAGTCGGCGAAGCGCCTTCCCGAGCGGTTTGGGCGTCCCAACTTTCCGAGCCGTCCCCGCTTCGTCCGCGATCGTGGCGAACGCCTCGAGGCCCACGTCGATCCCCGCCGCCGACCCCTTCGGCGGAATCGGATCGGGAATGTCTTCTTCCACCGTGAGGCTCACGAACCACCGATCGGCCTCGCGGCTCACAGTGGCGTGAAGAATGCGCCCTTGCGGAAGATACCTACGCACGGCACCACTCTTCTTCCGGCGGATGGGCTTTTCTTTGAGGCGGAGGGCGCCGATCCTGGGCAGCACGATGTGGCGCGCTTTACCGGGATGGCGCCGGTCTTCGCCGTCCAGAAGGAGCCGGATCGTACCTCTGCTGTTCTCCAGCCTGAAGCTGTCCCGCCGGTGGTGTTTGCGGCGGAACTTGGGATAGCCGACTTTGCGACCGGACTTGAGCCCGCGAAAGAAGTTTTTGAACGCCTTTTCCAGATCCCGAAGCGCTTCCTGCGGCGCCCATTTGGACACTTCGTACATCCACGGGAAGTCCGTCTTCTTGAGGCGGTTCAGTTCCCGGTGGAGTTCGATCGCATTTGTGGTGCGGCCTTCTTTTTCGTAGATCTCGATCCACCGCGCGAGGCCCCAGTTGTAGGCGAAGCGGGCGGCCCCGGCGTGCTTGGCGAGAAGGATGCGTTGTTCCGTGTTGGGATCGAGCTCGTACCGGTAGGCTCTATGGATCTTCACGTTGCAGCGCCTCCAGTGCCTTTTTTGCCCGGCGTCTCGCGGAAGGCCTGCCGTACAGACGGGCAGCGAGGGACGTGAGCACTTCGGTCACATCGCGCACCAGATCGTCATCCACCTCTCTTTCTTCGACCACCAGAATCCTTCGCCCCTGCGCCCGAAGGGCAGCGTCGATGAATTCAAAGCCGAAGCGCGTGAGCCGGCCCCGGTGTTCCACCACGATCGTCGTCACGTTTGGATCGGAAAGAAGCTTCAAAAGTTCTTTCCGCCTGCCGTTCAAGCCGGACCCGACTTCCTTGACCGTCTTTCCGACCGAAAGGCCCTGGGCATTGGCGAATTCGAGAAGCCTCACCACACCTGCCTTGCCAGATCGGCCTTCTGATCGGAAGACGACACCCGGGCGTAGAGGGCGACGAGGCCTTTCTTGGGTGCTTCGGGTTCGTGGACGAGGATCGTACCCGAGGGAGTGATTTCGAACGGCACGGGCATTTTGCCCCTTTGACCCAGCGCCATGCCGTCTTATAGGTGATGCCGCGCTTTTTGGCCCATTCGCTGAGTTTCATAGGCATATTTTACCAGAAAACAGAACAACGATCAATCGTATTTTCAGCTGCTGTCAACCTCCTCCGGGATGCCGTCGATGGCCGCCAGCTTTTCCCGGTCGCCCGATCCCTCCCAGGGATTCCAGCGGCCGCGGATGGTGTAGGCGGGGCCGGCGAAGGAGGGCTCGGGCCCGGGAACGGGCCAGAAGTCCACCGCCAAAATGGGCGGCTGGAGGCCCAAGGTATCGAAGATATCCGACAAGAGCGATGTGCCTGCTCGGGTGAAGATCTCTCGCACGCCATACCTCCTATCGCCTCGAGGTTAGCAGAGCCGCAGGCCCTTCGTCCTCCCGGAGGGCGACGAAGGGGCCGACGGTTCCGAGGGTTGCGACCGGGCCGGTCCATGGTATGCTAGTAGTGCGTCATCGATAGTGGTTGACAAGGATGCTACCACTATATCTAGTGTGCTCATGGGCCGAAAGGAGGTGGACCGCCCGTTGCTGTGCCCCCTTTGTGGAGAAGGCGAGACGAAAGTAGTGGAGACCCGGCTGGCGGAGGATGGGAAGGCCCTCCGCAGGCGGCGGGAGTGCCTGCGGTGCCGCCACCGGTTCACCACCTATGAGCGGATCCACGGGGGGCCTCTAGTGGTGCGCAAGAAAGACGGCCGGCGGGAGCCTTTTCAGCCGGACAAGCTTCGGAGGGGCATCACCACGGCCTGCGAGAAGCGGCAGGTACCCACCGATGCCATTGAGAAAGCCGTGAGGAACATCGAGGAATTCTTCCTCGCCCAGGGGCGCCGCGAGGTATCCAGCCGGGAGATCGGCGAAAAGGCCCTGGAGTGGCTGCGCCAGACCGACGATATCGCCTTTATCCGCTTTGCCTCGGTGTACTTGGACTTCGAAGATCTCAACCGATTCCGCCAAGAGATCGACGAACTGATGAAAAGCAAAAGCCGTTGAGAGGGGCTCGGGTTATGACCGAATACGGGGGTCTGCCCACAGAGCTGGGATGGAAAATCTTCATCGACCGCTACACCATGAAGGACCAGACGCGGGCCTTTGTCCCCGGGGATCTGGCGGTGGTCCAGGTGGGGGACGATCCCCGCTGGCCCGTCAAGGAGCTGGCGGAGGTCCTGAAGGTTGAAGGGGAAGAGCTGGAGCTCAAGCTCCTCACGGGGGAGAACAAGGGCCAGGTCATCCGGAAGGAAGTGAGGGCCTGCGATCGCCCCCTGGAGCGGAACATCTTCGAAGTGGCCCGCCGGGTGGCCAGGGGTCTTGCCAGCGTCGAGCCCGACGATGAGCGGAAAGCCTTGTGGGAAGAAGCCTTCTATGAGGAACTGAGCGGGCTCCGGGTGGTCCCGGGAGGAAGGATCTGGGCGGGGGCCGGCACGGGCATTCCCGTTACCCTCTACAACTGCTTCGTCATCCCCAGCCCGGAAGACAGCCGCCAGGGGATCGTAAAGACCCTGGGGCAGATGATCGAGATCATGTCGAGGGGTGGGGGTGTAGGCATCACCGTCTCCAGCCTCCGGCCTTACCGGGCGGTGGTCCGGGGCGTCAACGGCCGCTCTTCGGGGGCCGCCAGCTGGATGGAGCTCTACAGCCTCGCCACGGGCCTGGTGGAGCAGGGCGGAAGCCGCCGGGGGGCGTTGATGCTCCAGCTGGATATCCGCCATCCCGACTGGAAGCGCTTTGTGGATGCCAAGAAGACCCCCGGCAAGGTGGAAAACGCCAACATCAGCTTCCGCATCACCGACGAATTCATGGAAGCGGTGAAAGAAGACCGGGAGTGGACCTTCTGGTTCCCCGACACCTCTCACCCCGATTACGACAAGATCTGGCGGGGGGATTTCGACGACTGGGAACGGCGGGGCCTTCCCAAGGTGATCTACGAGACCCGCCCGGCCCGGGAAGTTTGGAACGAGATTGTGAAAGCCGCCTGGGAGAGCGCCGAGCCCGGGGTGGTCTTCTCCACCCGGCACGAGAAGGAGTCCAACTCCTGGTACTTCAACCCCCTCATCTCCACCAACCCCTGTGCCGAAGAGCCCCTTCCGGCATGGGGCGTCTGCACCCTGGGCCATGTGAACCTCAGCCGCTTCTACGACAAGGAGCGGGACGACGTGGACTGGGAAGGCCTCAAGAAGGCGGTGCGGGTGGGGGTCAGGCTTCTCGACAACGTCATCGACCACACGGCCTACTTCTTCGAGGAAAACCGCGAAAACCAGATGAAGGAGCGGCGGATCGGCCTGGGCACCTTAGGGCTGGGAGAGCTCCTCATCCGCCTGAAGCTCCGTTACGGGAGCCCGGAAGCGGTGGATTTCGTCGACAAACTCTACCGCTTCATCGCCGTCGAAGCCTACCGAGCTTCCATCGACTTGGCGAAAGAAAAGGGGCCCTTCCCCGCCTTCGATGCCGAGCTCTTCCTCCAGTCGGGGTTCATGCAGCGGATGCCCGAAGAGATCCGGGAGGCCATTCGCCAGCACGGCATCCGCAATGTCACCGTCCTTACCCAGGCGCCCACCGGCACCGTGGGCACCATGCTGGATACCTCCACGGGCATCGAGCCCTTCTACAGCTTGAAGTTCGTCCGGAGAAGCCGCCTCGGCGAAGCGGTGCAGTATGTCCGGGTGGCCGAGGAGTGGATGGAAGAGCACCCCGGCGAGGAGCTTCCGCCTTACTTCGTGGGGGCCATGGATCTCACGCCGGAAGAACACATCCGCATGCAGGCGGCCATCCAGCGCTGGACCGACAGCTCCATCTCCAAGACGGCCAACGTCCCCGCCGATTACACGGTGGAAGACACGGAAAAGCTCTACCGCCTGGCCTATGAGCTGGGGTGCAAGGGGGTCACCATCTACCGGGACAAGTCCCGCCACGAGCAGGTACTCCATGTGGCGGAACCCGACGACAAGGCCAAGGAGGGGGAGAAAGAGAAAGGGGTAAAGGTCAACGGGCAGTGGGGCCGCATCCGGCCCATCCCAAGACCCCGCCGCCTCCAGGGTGTCACGGACGTCCGGGAGACGCCCCTGGGGAAGCTCTTCCTCACCCTGAACCTCTACAAGGGCCATCCCTTCGAGCTCTTCGCCCAGATCGGGAAAGCTGGGAGCGACGTGACGGCCTTCACCGAGGCCGTGGCCCGCCTGGTCTCCCTCGCCTTGCGCTCGGGGGTCGATCCCCGGGAAGTGGCCGATCAGCTCATGGGCATCGGGGGAAGCCGTTCCGTGGGCTATGGCCCCGGCCGCGTCCGTTCCGTGCCCGATGCCATCGGCCAGTTCATCGCCGAGATGATCCAGGATGGGTCTCCGGCGGCGGTGGAGGCGGAGGACGCCTTGGACACGGAAGATCCATCCCCTGGCCAGCTCCGGCTGAGCCTCACCACCACCGGCAACGGCAAGTCCCAGCCGGTATCGGGGGATCTCTGCCCCTCCTGCGGGCTCCAGAGCCTGGTCCACGAAGAGGGTTGCGTCCACTGCTACGCTTGTGGTTACAGTGAGTGTTGAGAAATCATCATCGGGGGTGCAGGGGGCACGATGAGCTCATCGTCAGCGGTGAAAGAAGTCCGCGCGGGGGACTACGTGTTGACCCTGAAGGCTTGCGGCCAGGAGCTGGTGGAGTGGTTCATCCACCGGGACAAGGGAGGCAAGCGAAAGCTGGTCTTTTCCGGACAGGCCCCGAACGAAGCGGAAGCCTTGCGCCGCGGGCGGCTCCAGCTGAGCGCCGTCGGTCTTTCCGCCGACAACTGGCGGTGACGAAGAGGGGGCCCCGTCAAGCGGGGCCCCCATCCGTTTTCGCGCCTTCCTCTTCCGGGGGAGGCCAGGGCCAGCTCCACCGGCGAAAGACCTCTCGCCACCGGGAGGGCCAGGGAGCCTGAAGAAGGCCCACCTCCGGGTGGAAAAGGCTCCGGGCGTGGAGGAGAAACCCCTTTCCCCCGGGCAACCTGCCCCGGGAACCGTAGCGGTCATCGCCCAGAAGAGGGGTCCCTACGGCTGCCAGGTGGGCCCGGATCTGGTGGGTTCGGCCCGTCAGGGGGAGGATCTTCAAAAGGGAAGGGCCTGCTGATCCCCGGTAGATGGGGATGATCCTCGTGATGGCCTCCTTTCCCGAAGGATCCACCACGCTCTTTTGGATATCCCGAAGATGGAGGAGGGGAAGGCGGATTTCCCCCGAAAAGGGAATGCCTTCCGCCACCCCGAAATAGATCTTGGTGACCTTCCCTTCCCGAAAGGCCCGGGTCCAGAAATCGGTGGCCTCTCGGGTGAGGCCGAAGATCACCAGCCCTGAAGTCTCCCGATCCAGGCGGTGGGCCGGGCTGGGAGGGAAGGTGAGGGAGAGGCCCATTTCCCTGGCCCAGGCCGCCACCCTCCCCACCAGGTGATCACCCTCCGGGTGAAAGAGAGGAAGGCCCGCCGGCTTGGCCACGGCGATCCAGCCGTCTCCTTCAACCACGATGGAAGGCGGGGGAAAGGAACCCCGGTTCTCCTTCCACAAGGCAACCGGCGGCTCGGGAAGGAGGATCCGGTCGCCGGCCTTTAGCTTTTGGCTGGGAAGGGCCTTTTGGCCGTTGACCCGGATGCGCCCCTTCCGGATGTTCTTGTGGAGGGCTGTGAGGGGCATGGTTTTAAGAAGGCGCTTCAGGAGGGAGATGAGGGTGCGCCCCGCCTGATCTTCGGGAACGGTAAACTCCCACATACCCTTCATGGTACCGTCCTTCTCTGCGGGAAAGGACCCCGAAGGGACCCTCCATCCCGACGAATGAAAGGGTAAAGATCCGCTGAAGGTCCCAAGGAAACCTGGCGCAGGTGGCCAACCTCCCTCATACGGTAAAACCATCTGCCTTTAAGGCAGAGGAAGGAGGTTTCCCATGCGCAAGGCGGCGGTTCTCGTTCTCGTCGTTTTGTTGTCGGTGATCTCCCTGGCGGGACTTCCCGGAGCCCAGGCGGCATGTAGGTGCCGGAACCCGAGTAGGAGGTCACCCTCAGGGTGTACTGGCCCGTCCGGGTAGGCTGGTAGGTGATCTGCTCCTGCCGCTTGGTGGTGGTGGAAGAGGCCACCAACGCGCCCGAAGGATCGTAGAGGTAGAGGTCGAAATCGGGGGTGCAGCTGAGACCCCCGCAGCTGGGGTTCTGGGCCATGATGAGGGTGATGCCGATGGGGTAGGTGGCTTCGGCCACGGTGAAGGTATAGTCCCGCCGCTGGCCGGTCCCCGCGAGGCTATCCTGGGCAAAGCTATACTTCAGGCCGTCGCTGAAGCTCCCCGTGAAGTTTCCCGCCAGCCGCACCGCGTGGTAGGCCACCGTCAGGCCGTAGCCGTAGTCGATGTTCTTTCCGCTGGCACCAAAGTGTTTGACGGCCTCCGAGGCGAAGAGGTAGCTCTTCACCTGGCTGGCGGTGAGGGAGGGGTTGGCGCTCAACATGAGGGCCACCACGCCGGAGATGAAGGGTGTCGCCATGGACGTGCCGCTGTAGGTGACATAGCCCGATACCGTCCCGGCTTTGGCAGCGGTGATGTTCCGGCCCGGCGCCACGATGTCAGGCTTCACCCGCCCGTCGGCGGTGGGACCGCGGCTGGAGAACTCGGCAAGGGCCCAGCCCCTTTCGCCGGGATCGTAGGATGCTCCCACGGTGATGGCTTTGGCCGCCGCACCCGGAGCGCCGATGGTGCAGCGATTAGGCCCCGAGTTCCCCGCCGCCACCACCATGATGATGCCCTGGTCGACGGCGTTGTTGACGGCGGAGGAGAGGGCGTCCAGGCCGTCGGAGCAGCCGCTGGCGCCGAGGGACATGTTGGCCACCCGGATGTTGTACCGGCCTTTGTTCTGGATCATCCAGTCGATGCCCGCCAGGATGCCGCTGGTGGTGCCGCTCCCCTGGGCATTCAGGACCTTGATGCCCACCAGGCTGGCCCCGGGCGCCACGCCGGTGTAGGCGGGGTTTCCCTTCCCCAGACCTGCGGCAATGCTGGCCACATGGGTACCGTGGCCGTTGTCGTCATAGGGGGAGGGCTTCCCCTGGACGGCATCGTACCAGCCGATGACCTTGCCGGGAGGAAGATCCACGTGGCCGGTGTCGATCCCGGTATCGATGATGGCCACGGTGATGCCGCTCCCCGTCACCCCGAAATCCCTGCGGGCCTGCTGAACACCCGTCCAGAGGGTGGCGGTGTCCAGAAACGCTTCCACGGGGCGATCGGGCTCGATGCGAAGGATCCCCGGAACCTGGGCCAGGCGCTGGATCTGGACGGGAGGCATGCGGTTGACGTTCTCCCCAGCCCTAAAGGGCGGGGATTCTTTCTCGCTCATCGCGAGCTACACGGGTGCGCTGATGCGGATGCCATCGCACACCCGTGGGGGACGCCATCGCCCCGACTACTGGGCCTAAACCCAGATACTTGCGCCGGATGTTGATCGAACCGACGCCATCTCGATGAAAGCGGAAACCGCAGGTCGAGCAGATATACTCGCGGCCCCTGGGTTTGTTGTGGCTCTCACAGCGGGGACACGCCTTTGAGGTATACGCTTCGTTCTGGAGAACCACCTGCATCCCCACCCGCTCGGCTTTGTACGTGATCAGCCGGCGAACCTTCCCCGTGACCATTTGGTGAATCCGCTGGTTGGCCGCGCGACCGTAATCGACCCGCTTCCTAAGATCCCGCACATCGCCGATGACCACCGTCTGCACGCCTCTCTCGCGGAGCGTGGAGACCAAAGCGGTGGTCTGCTTGTGCAGGATGTCCCACATCTGCCGGTCCAGTTTTCGCAACTGTTTTTGTTGGCTTCGCTTAAGCTTCCGCCAGCGGCGAGACCCTCTTTTCATCCGTGATTGCTTAGCGGCAAGACGGGCGAGCAGTTTGTTCCGGTACTGCCGTTTGGATCGCAGTTCCCGACCGTTGTAAATCGTCGTCTGCGTCCCGTCGTGGACCACGGCCAGATGAATTTCGCCCAGGTCGATGCCCGCCGTCTCCCCCTCTGCTACGGGTTCTGCCGCCGCCCGGGCGTACACCGCCCGCAGTTCATAGGCCGTGCCCGCCCAACCCAGTTCGATCTGGGCCGGCGCTTCCCAAGGCCACGGGATGATCAGCGGTGCATTCCCGCGTCCGTTGGAAAGGATCAGTTTCCCGTCCCGAACGCGAATCGCGGACGCTTTCCACTGAACCCGAAAGTAGCGTCGCTGGCGGTACGGCGGTTTGGCCTGCGGATCTATTTTCCGGCGCTTGCGCCAGGACTTGAGGGCGGCGTAGAAACTCTGCACGACCGCATCCGCACTGTGGGCGTGGAGCTGGTTCGACGTGTGCCATCGCATCATCGACGAGGGTTTAAGCCAAACGCCATGCTTGCGAACGGTGCGCCAGAAATCAACGACCACACGGGAATACAACGCTCCCGCCGCGCGCGCCAGGGCATCGAGCTCCGGAGCGGGAGCCAAGCGCAACCGCCGCACTTCATACCGCTTCTTGGTGTTCTTGGATTTATCCTCCATGAAGATACTATACCACACGAAGATATCTAAACAAGATTTGGCCGCCTTATCCCCAGAGCTAAAGCCCGGGGCTTGCGGCAGCGGGGTTTTGGGTCAAGGACCTTCCCCATGAGAGGAGCAGATCACCTACCAGCCTACCCGGACGGGCCAGTACACCCTGAGGGTGACCTCCTACTCGGGTTCCGGCACCTACACCCTGGATGTCAGCTGGCGGTGACACCGCCCCCGGCGAAGAAAGGCTCCCACGACCCCAAACCTCGTATCGAAATAGCCGTCAAACGCAACATGAAATGGGCAAAAGCCAGGGGAAAGGGGCCCGAGGGGGCCCCTTTCCCATGCGCCTTTATAACCGCCAACGGAGGGCCTAACAGCGGTAGTCACCGGGTTAAGGATTTTGAATAATGTGGGTAGGATCATCTCATTTCCGGGGGTGTGGAGTATGGTGCGACGAAACGGAAGGCTTTGGATCTTCTTCCTGGCCCTTTTGCTGGTGATGACCGCCTGCGGCCAGGCGGTACCCTCCGAAGGGACCGCCGACGCCGGTCAGCCGCCGGCGCCTTCCTCCGGCGCCCTTCGTTTGGCCACCACCTGGCCCTACCCCTTCCACGGCAATCCCTTCGGGCCGGGCGGGGTCGGGGGAGCCTGGTGGTTCATGTACGAGCCTTTCGCCCATTATCTCCCCCAGACCCAGGAGTATCTCCCGCGCCTGGCGGAGAGCTGGAGCATCGACGGCCAGAAGGTCACGGTGAAACTGAAGAAGGGCCTCAAGTTCAGCGACGGCCAGCCCTTCACCGCCAGGGATGTGGTCTCCACCGTCACCATGATCCAGGCCGTCTGGTCATGGCCCTATGAGATCCAAAACGTGACGGCCCCCGACGATGAGACGGTGGTCTTCACCCTCTGGGAGAACACCAACCCCCAGGGGTTCCTCTACACCCTTTTGACCAACGGCGCCATGGCGTCCCTCGCCCCTTACCACCTCTACGAACCCTTCTTGCAGGAAGCATCCCAGGTGGCTTCCCTGGGGAAGGCCATCTACTACCGCCAGGTGGCGGGGGAGACGGTGGCGCAGGAGGAAAAGGACCAGTACGATACCCTCTACAGCCAGCTCCGGGATAAGATCGATGCCTTCGCTCCCTTCAAGGACCAGGGGAGCGTCCCTGTGGTCGGTCCTTTCGGTCCCCAGAAGGTCACCCAGAACGAAATGATCCTGACGGCCAATCCCCACCACTGGGAGCGCAGCCAGACGGCCGTGGACGAGATCCGCTTCAAGAACTGGTCTTCCAACGAATTCGTCTGGGGGGCCCTTTTGTCCGGGGAGCTGGATGCGGCCCACCCCTCCATGCCTAAGGATGTGGTGGACCAGTTGGGCCAGCTGAACCCCGAGCTCCACGGGGTGACCGTCTCCGACCTCTCGGATGTGGCCCTGCTCTTCAACTTCAGAAAGCCCCTTTTCCAAGACCCGGCCCTGCGCCAGGCCATCGCCTATGCCTTGGACCGGAACGCCGTGAGGGACATCTCCGCCTGGCAGGCGGCCAGCTATGACGGGAGCCATGACACCGGCCTTTTGAAGAGCGCCGAATCGGCGTGGATCCCCGCCGACGCGGTAGCCCAGCTTCCCACCTACACCTACGACCCGGAAAAAGCGGCCCGCATCCTGGAAGCGGCGGGGTACACCAAGGGGAGCAAGGGCTGGATGACGCCCCATGGCCAGCCGGTGGCCTTCACCGTGTCGGTGTACGGCCCCCATAACGACTGGGTCCTGGCGGCCCGGGAAGTGGTGAACCAGCTGAAGGACTTCGGCTTCCAGGTGGACCTGAAGCTCATCCCCGAAGGCATGCGCGACCAAGTGATCCTGGGGGGCGACTTCGATGCCGCTGTGGACTTCGGTTCCGCCTGGTGGGGCTTCCCCCACCCCGTGACGGGGTACGATCGCCTCTACAGCGGCGATGTGGCGAAGGCCACAGGCTTCCCGGTGAAAGAGGCCAGCCCCCTTCTCGGCGGGGCCACACCGGAGGAGGTCCTTTTGACCCTCAGGGCCGATCCGCAAGGGTCCGGAGCCAAGGAAGCCATTGCGGAGCTGGCCCGCTTCACCAGCCAGATGCTCCCCGTCATCCCTCTCTATGAGAAGGTGCTCCCCATCTACTACAGCGAGCAGCGGTGGGCGGGGTGGCCAGCGGCCGACGATCCCTTGTGGTCCCTGGCGCCGGGGGGCATCGAGCGGGTGTACCTGATTCTCGCCACATCGGGGCAGCTGAAGCCCAGGTAACCATGGCCGAGCGCCTCATCTACACGGTGGCGGTGGCCTGGCTGGCCTTGACGGGGGTTTTCCTCCTGGTGGCCTTCATGCCGGGGGATCCTGCCTACAGCCTGGCGGTGGGCATCGCCCAGGAGCGAAACATCACCTTGGAGCAGGCCCTGGAAATCGCCCACCGCCTCATGGGCTACAACCCCAAGGAGGACCTCTGGGGGAGTTACGTCGCGTTCCTGAAGGGCATCTTCCAGGGCCACTTCGGGTACTCCACCTTCTATAAGGTTCCCGTGGTGGAGATCGTCCGGCAGGCCCTCCCCTGGACCCTCCTGGTCCTCCTGGGGGCCACCCTCATCAGCTTTCTCTTAGGGTCTTTCCTGGGGGCCTGGGCGGCCCAGAAACGGGCGACCTTCCTGGAACCGGTGGTCACCATGACCTCGGCGGCGGTCCAGGCCCTTCCTCCCTTCATCCTGGCCATCCTCATCCTCTTTGTGGGGGCGGTCCGATGGCATCTCCTTCCTCTGGGAGGGGCCTATGCGGTCGATATGGCTCCTTCCTTCTCCTTCACCTTCGGCCTTTCCGTCCTGCGCCACGCCATCGGGCCCATGCTGGCCACCGCCCTTCCCCAGCTGGCCGCCTGGACCCTGGCCATGCGGGCCAACACCACCCAGGTCCTGGGGGAGGATTACATCCGCTTTGCCCAAGTGAGGGGCCTTCCCGACCGGGTCATCGCCTCCCGCTACATCCGCAAGAACGCCATCTTGCCCCTGGTGGCCAGCCTGGCGGTGGGGCTGGGGTACATGCTGGGGGGGCACACCCTGGTGGAGGCCGTCTTCAACTACCCCGGCATCGGCTTTTACTTCGCCAAGGCCATCGCCGTGCGGGACTTCGGCCTCCTGACGGGCCTCTTCTCGCTCATCGTGTTGGCCGTTCTGGCGGCCACCCTCCTGGCGGAGATCCTTTACGGGCTCATCGATCCCCGGGTGAGGGTGCGGTCATGAGGCGGGTCTATGAGGATTACCTTCTCCCCGTCTGGCGAAACGGGAAGTCCCGGGTGGGCCTCCTCATCCTCCTCTTCTACCTGGCCATGGCCCTCATCGGGCCCCGCCTGGTGCCTTTGGACCTTCGCTCCCGCTTCAGCCAGCGCTACCTTCCGCCGTCCCTCGCCCATCCCCTGGGGACCGACTACTTCGGGGTGGACATCCTGGCCCAGATCGTCCACGGTTCCCGGCTGGTCATCGGGCTGATCTTCCTCTCGAGCTTCCTGGCGGTCCTCCTGGGAGCCGCCATGGGCATCGCCCGGGGGTACCTTCCCGGCTGGCCCGGCCGCTTCCTCGAGATGATCATCACCGTCTTTCTGGTGATCCCCACCTTTCCCGCCCTTTTGGTGGTGGCCGCCTTTTTCATGGATAAGGACCTGGGGATCCTGGGCCTTTCGGCCCTCATCGCCCTTTTCCTCTGGGCGCCCCTCGCCAGAGCGGTCTCGGCCCAGGTCCTTTCCACCCGGAACCGAGAATTCGTCGAGGCTTCCCGCATCCTGGGGATGCCCCTCAGCTACATCCTCTTCAGCGACATCTTCACCGTCCTCATCCCTTACCTCTTCGTCCATTTCGTGTTGCAGCTGAAGGCCGCGCTGGAGTTTTCCGTGGGTCTCATGTTCCTAGGCCTTGCCAAGTTCAACCCCACCCACTGGGGCGTCATGCTGAACTATGCCCTCTATCAGGCCGGGGCCCTCTACACTCCCCAGGGCTACCACTACGTCATCTCCGTGGTCCTGAACATCGTCCTCCTGGTCATCGGGGGGATCCTCCTCGCCCAAGGGGTGGAGGAGATCTTCCAGCCCCGCCTGAAGGAGTACGAGTGAGGAGGCTTTTGGTGGATTCTCCCGCCCTGGATATCCGCCATCTGGATGTGGTCTATCAGGTGAGGCAAGGGCTGGTCTACGCCGCCCACGACATCAGCTTTCCCGTCCCCCGGGGCAAGGTGACGGCGGTGGTGGGGGAGAGCTCTTCAGGGAAGAGCACCATCATCGAAGCCATGACCCGCACCCTTCCGCCCAACGCCCGGGTGAGGTCGGGGAGGGTGATGTACGGGGAGCGGGATCTCCTTTCCCTATCGGAAAGCGAGCTTCGCTCCCTGAAATGGGTTTCCCTCGCCTATGTCCCCCAGGCAGCCCAGCAATCCCTCAACCCCACCCTCACCGTCTGGCAGCACTATGAGGAGACGGCGAGGGCCCACGGCGCCCGCTGGGACCGGGACGGGTTGCGAAGGGAAGCCCTCCGGACCCTGGCTATGGTGAAGCTCCCGGGAGAGAGGGTCCTGGCCTCCTACCCCCACCAGCTCTCGGGAGGGATGAAGCAGCGGGTCCTCATCGCCTTGGCCCTCCTCTTCCAACCCGAGATCCTCGTCCTCGACGAGCCCACCGCCGCCCTGGACGTCCTCACCCAGGCGGCCATGGTGGAGCTTTTGAAGGAGATCCAGGCCCAGAGGAACTATACCGTCCTCCTGGTGACCCACGATATCGCCATCGCGGGGGAGCTGGCCGATTACGTGGCCGTCATCTACGGGGGAGAGCTGGTGGAGTGGGGGCCGGCCGACGCCGTCTTCCAAGATCCCCAGCATCCCTACACCCAAGGCCTCCTTCGCTCCCTTATGGCCGTCAACGCCGATATCTCGGGGATCCAGGCCATCCCCGGCGATTCCCCCAGCCTCCTTGCGCCGCCGCGCTTTTGCCGCTTTTCTCCCCGCTGCCCCCTCGCCTTTGACCGCTGCCACAGGGAGCGACCGTTCCTCCATGAGCTAGGGGAAGCCCGCCGGGTCCGCTGCCACCTCTTTGAAAGGGAGGAAGCCTCCCATGCTCATCCGGTTTGAGGGAGCCGGCGTCGCCTTCCGCGGCCACGTCGCCCTCCACCCTCTCAACTGGGAGCTTTCCGAAGGGGAGCGGTGGGTCATCGTGGGGGAGAGCGGCGCCGGGAAGACCACCTTCGCCCGCTTGGCGGCAGGCCTCCAGCCGCCTTCTTCGGGGAAGGTCTTCTGGTGGGGGGAACCCCTCAGCCCGCCGGTCCTCCGCCGCCACCGGGTGGCCGTCCAATACGTCCACCAGGATCCCTACGGCGCCCTCCACCCCGGAAAGACCGTCTTTCAGATCCTGGCCGATCCGGTGAGATACCACCGGCGCCTGCGGGGGAAAGCCTTGCGCCAGGAGGCGGAAGCGCTCTTAAGGCGGGTGGGCCTCACCCCACCCCAGTACTTCCTGGACAAATACCCCCATCACCTTTCGGGCGGAGGCCGCCAGCGGCTGGCCATCGCCCGCGCCCTCGGCGTCCAGCCCCGGGTGCTCCTGGCCGATGAGCCCGTCAGCATGGTGGATATGTCCCTGCGGGCGGCCATCCTCGCCCTCTTCAAAGAGGTGCAGGCGTCTCTCGGCATCGCTACGGTCTTGGTCCTCCACGATCTGGGCGCGGCCCGCTTCTTCGCCGAAGAAGAGGGGAAGGTGCTGGTCCTCTACCGCGGCTACGCCGTGGAGGTAGGGCGGGCCAGGGCCCTCTTTACCCAGCCCTTCCACCCCTACACGGCCCTCTTGCTGGCGGCCAGCCCCCGCCTTCCGGGAACGCCCCGCTCGGCGGAAGCCCGCCGCTACCTCGTGGATACCCTCGCCCGGGGAGAAAACCCAGGAACAGGAGGATGTCCCTTTGCCTCCCTCTGCCCCTGGGTCCAGGCCCGCTGCCGGGAGGAACGGCCCCTTTTGCGGGAGGTGGAAGAGGGGCATAACGTGGCCTGCCACCGGGCCGAAGAAGTGACAACCGACCTTCGCAAGGTGGTTGGCGGATAGCCCTGGATTTGATAAGGTATATGACATCACAAAAACTTGACAACCACATGGACCCACCGCCGAATCCCCAATTTTGAGGGGAACGGGGGAACCAATGTTCCAGGGGCTCATCCTGGTCCTGGCCAGGAGGGCGGCAGCCGCCGCCTGCCCGTCAGCTAACCTCGTAGGCGCCGGCATTCCATGGTGGTTGCGTCGTCTCAAGTCTTTGCCGGCTGGTTCCCCGGCCGGCTTTTTCGTGGGAAAGGAGGTGAGGAAAGAGGTTTCGCCAGGGAAAGCCTCCCTGGACGTTACCCCTTGAACTCAAAGGAGGAGATGTCTTTGCGGAACAAAGGAAAGAGGCTATGGCTACGGGGAGCGGTGGCTGTTTTGTTAGTTTTGGGTCTGGCGGCCTGCGGAGGAGGAGGAAGCACCCCGGCGACGGGAGGCGGCACCGGAACCCCTTCGGACCAAAACGGAACGCCTGCCCTCCTGGCGAAGATGCGGTCCCAGGGCTACGCCACCGTCGGATTTGCCAATGAAAACCCGTACGCCTACCAGGAAGCCGACGGTACCCTTACCGGGGAAGCGGTGGAGGTGGCCCGGGCCATCCTGGGGGAGCTAGGGATCAACGATCTAAAGGGTGTTCTGGCTGAATTCTCGGCCCTCATTCCTGGGTTGAAAGCCAAGCACTTCGACATCATCACCGCCGGGATGTTCATCACCCCCCAGCGCGCCCAAGAGGTCCTTTTTGCCGACCCCGAGTACAGGATCGGGGCGGCCCTGGCCGTCAAAAGCGGCAATCCCAAGAACCTCCACAGTTATCAAGACATCGCCGCTCAGCCCGATGTCAAAGTGGCGGTGATGCAGGGGGCTGCGGAAGAGGACTACCTCTTGAAGAGCGGCGTTAAGGAAAACCAGATCGTGTCCGTGCAGGATCAGCCTCAGGCTCTACAGGCCTTGAAGACTGGGCGCGTCGATGCCATCACCATGACGGGTCCCGCCCTGGAAGCTCTCCTCAAGTCGGCCAACGCTGCCGACGTGGAGAGGGTGGAGGATTTCCAGCAGCCAGTCATCGACGGCAAGGAAGTCTGGGGTTACGGCGCGGCCGCTTTCCGCAAGGAAGATAAGGACCTCAGGGACCTCTACAACCAAAAGCTTCACGAGCTGGAGAAATCCGGGCAGCTCCTGGAGATCATGAAGCCTTTCGGTTTCACCGAAAACGAAATGCCCAACGGCATCACGGCCGATGAGGTCCTAAAGCAAGAAAGCCAATAAGCCAAGCTAGAGAGTCGGAGGCGGCGGTCGATGGAGACCGATCTATGGGCCCTTGTGCGGGGCATTCTACGGGGTCTGGGAGTCACCCTGGAGGTTTACCTCCTCGGTGCACTCCTGGCCTTGGTGGTATCGCTGGTGGTGGCCTTGATGAGGCTTTCTTCCTGGAAGAGCCTGCGGGGGATTTCCACCTTTTACGTGGAATTTATCCGCGGTACCAGCCTTCTGGTGCAGCTCTTCTGGATCTTTTACGCCCTTCCCGTCTTGCTCGGCATCAGCATGTCGGCGTTGGCGGCGGGGGTGTTGGGCCTCACCCTCAATTACGGCGCCTATGGTTCTGAAGTCGTAAGGGGAGCCATCCAGGCCATCGACAAGGGGCAGACGGAAGCGGCCATTGCCCTCAATATGGGCCCGGCCTTGCGCCTGCGGCGCATTATTCTCCCGCAGGCCTGGCCCGTGATGCTGCCTTCCCTGGGAAACCTCCTGATCGAACTCTTGAAAGGTACATCCCTGGTTTCCCTCATCACCCTGTCGGATCTCACCTTTCAGGGGATGAGCCTGCGGACCACCTACGCCAGGGATGAGCTCCTCATCTTCGGCATTTTGCTGGTCATCTACTTTACCATCGCCCTCCTTTCCACCCTCTTCATCCGCTACCTGGAGCGGCGGGCCGCCGTAGGGAGGGGCTAAGGGATGAGCGACGTTTGGAGCTGGCCGGTGGCCTGGGATGCGGCCATCAAGATCGGGAAGGCCCTTCCCGTCACCCTTTTGGCCACGGTGGATGGATTTGTCTTAGCGGTCCTTTTGGGTCTTCTATGGGTGGTGGCCCGGCGCCTGGGGCCCGCCTGGCTGGGCCATGGAGTGTTGGCGGCGGCGGAGTTTATCCGCAGCACCCCCCTTCTGGTGCAGCTCTTTTTCCTTTACATCCTCTTTCCTCGGTGGCCTGTCTTCTGGGTGGGGGTCCTTGGTCTGGGCCTCCACTACAGCACCTACTTGGCGGAGGTCTACCGGGCAGGCATCGATTCGGTGGAGGCCGGCCAGTGGGAAGCGGCCAAAGCCCTCAATTTCTCCCCTTACATCACCTGGACCCGCATCATCTTGCCCCAGGCCCTTCGCCCGATTCTCCCCGTCCTGGGGAACTACCTCATCACCATGTTCAAGGAGACGCCCCTTCTCTTCGCCATCAACGTGATGGAGATGATGGCCGTGGCCAAACATTTTGGCGCCAAAACCTTCCGGTACCTGGAGCCCTTCACGGTGGTGGCTTTTTACTTCCTCCTTTTGAGCTATCCCTCGTCCCTTCTCGTCCGCTGGGCGGAGCGGCGGACGGCCAAAGCCTATGAGCAGTGAAAGGAGTGATGACCATGGCCCTTCGCGGAGAAACCTTGCCGAAATCCGGTGCCCGACCTCTGGTGGAATACCGGCGGGTGCGGAAATCCTTTGGCGATGTGGAGGTGCTAAAGGGCATCAACCTCACCATCGCGCCCGGGGAGAAGGTGGCCGTCATCGGCCCTTCGGGGTCGGGAAAGACCACCCTCGCCCGCATCCTCATGACCCTGGAAGAGCCCGACGGGGGCGAAGTGTATGTGGGAGGTGAGCCCCTCTGGCACCGGGTGGTGGACGGAAAGCGGATCCCCGTAGACGAAAGGACCCGAAGGCGCCTGCGGGCCCGCATCGGGATGGTCTTTCAGCATTTCTACCTCTTCCCTCACATGACGGTGCTGCAAAACCTGATGGAAGCTCCCCTTTTCGTCCAGAAGAGGCCCCGCAAAGAAGTGGAAAAGGAAGCCTATGATCTTTTGGAGAAGGTGGGCCTGGCGGACCAGGCGGCCAAATATCCCGCTCAGCTCTCCGGGGGTCAAAAGCAGCGGGTGGCCATCGCCAGGGCCCTTATGATGCACCCCGACATCATGATCTTCGATGAGCCCACCTCGGCCCTGGATCCCGAGCTGGTGGGGGAGGTCCTGGGGGTGATCCGCGACATTGCGGAAAAGGACGACATGGCCATGCTCCTGGTGACCCACGAAATGCAGTTTGCCCGGGAAGTGGCGGACCGGGTGGTCTTCATGGATGGAGGCCTTATCGTGGAGGAGGGGCCGGCGGAGGAGGTCCTGGACCATCCCCAGACGGAGCGCCTCCAGGCCTTCCTCTCCCGATTCCACAACGGGATTTCCCGTTAGCGGAGGATGCCTCTCTTCCGAAGCCGGGACGCTATGCGAAAGAAGAGGCGGGGCCTCCTCCCCATCCTCGTGAGGAGTTTCTGGGATCGCTCCCCCATGGAAGGCGTCCAGGCTTTGGGATCGGAGAGGTAGAAGCCGGGAAGGCCGTGGACGGCGGCCCGGTGGACGGGACCGGGGAGGCGCCGGGCATGGTCCCATGCCCGGCGGTAGAAAAGGAGGAGCCTTTCCTCCACCCGATGGTGAGGAAGGTAAGCCACAAAGTTGAGATCCCCTCCGTCTCGGTCCTCTTCGCCGTCGATGTAGTAGTCCAGGAGGATGTGGAGACCTCCCAGCCAGGGGTAGTAGGCTTCCTCCAGGGCGGTAAGGAGCGCCCGCCGGGGAGGCCGGTCCTGAGCCGCCAGGGCGAAGAGGGCGAAGATCCCCAAGGTGGACCCCGAGGCTGCCGCCTGCTCGGGCCACTCTACCTCGCCAAGGGAAGGGACGCGGCGGGTTTCCTCCCGGTAAAAGGCGAGGAGAAGGTCTTCCCTGGCCTTCTTTCCGGGGACATGCTTTCGCACCTGGAGCTCCACGTAGCGCCGGGCAAAGGAAAGGGCGTGTTCCTTCAGGGAAGGCCAGTGGGGAAGCTGGGAGAGGGCTTCTTGGCAGGCCCTCACCAGGGCCGGGAGGTAGCCCTCTTCCCGAAAGGGATGGAGGGCGTAGTAGTCCTCGCGGGGAGTTCCGGGCTGGAGGGCAGCCAAAAAGGCCCGATGAAGCCGGCGGAAATCGGCTTCACCCCCGTGGGGGCTCCGGTCCACCAGGTTATCCAGGTAGTCGCTGATGGTCTGCAGGGCCACGATGGCCCGCTCCACAGCTTCCCTCCGGGAAAGGGGAGCTCCGAGGGCGTAGAGGGAACCTCCCAGGCAGTGGAAGCGCTTTTTCTCAAGGCTGCTTAAGGCCTGGCGCCGGAGCTCCGGGTGGGGGATGGCCCGGGCCACATCTTCCCACGCCTTTAAAAGGGCCTCGATGCGGGGCCAGGAGCGCACCAGTCGGAGGGCCGTGAGGACATCATCGCCGGGAAAGGGCAAAGCCATCTCCTTTCCGCACCTACCTATTGTGCCAGAGATATGGCACATTCGGAGGAAAGGAGGAGGATCGGTGGTCTATTCCCTTCGCTGGAACCTGGATGCCCTCTTTCCGGGGGGAAGCTCGTCTCCGCAGCTGAAGGCCACGGTGGAAGAGGTGGAGAAGGATGCCCGGGATCTTTACGCCAGCTGGCGGAAGGAGGATCCCAAAGGCCCTTTCGATCTGGCGGAAAAGATCCAGATGTTGACGGAGCTCAACCTTCGCTTCGGCGATGCCTTCGCCTTTGTGGGCTGCCTTCTGGCCGCCGACGTGGAGGACCGGCAGGCGGCCCTCTGGCAGGGAAAGCTCCAGGAATTGGGGGCGACCCTCACCCAGCTGGAGCGCCTCGTGGACGGATGGCTAGCCTCCCTTTCCGAGGAGGACTTTTCCCAGCTTCAGCATGATCCTCGCCTGCAGCCGTCGGCCTTCAATCTCCTGGAGAGGCGGGAGCGGGCCCAAAGGCAGATGGACCTTCCCCTGGAACTCTTGGCGGCGGAACTTTCGCCTGCGGGCTATCACGGGTGGAACCGCCTCCACAGCCTGGTGGCGGGACGGCTGAGGATCCGCTACGAAGCCGACGGGAAGGTCCAGGAGGTGTCGGCGGGGCAGGCGGAAAGCCTTTTGGATCATCCCCGGCGGGAGATCCGGGAAGCCGTCTTCAAGGGGTGGGAAGAAGCCTGGGAGAAGGAAACGGATGTCCTGGCCCTGGCCCTCAACAACCTGGCGGGGTTCCGGAGGGCTATCCAGCGGCGGCGAGGTTACCGGGATCCCCTGGATGAGCCTTTGGAGATCAACCGCCTGCAGCGAAAGACCCTGGAGGCCATGTGGGAGGCGGTGGATGGAGCCCGCCCCAGGCTGAGGGCGTACCTCCAAGCCAAAGCTCGCTTCCTCGGCCTGGAGAAGCTCAGCTGGTTTGACCTCTCCGCCCCTCTCTTTCCCGATGCTCCCTCCCTTTCCTACGACGAAGCGGCGGAGATCATCCTGAGGGAATTCTCCCGCCTGGATCCCGAGCTTTACGCCATGGCCAAGCGGGTCTTCGAGGAAGGGTGGATCGAGGCGGAAGATCGGCCGGGGAAGGCCCAAGGGGGCTTCTGCACCCGCTTCAACGGAGCTCGCCAGTCCCGCATCTTTCTCACCTTCGGAGGGACCCTCCCCGATGCCGCCACCATCGCCCACGAGCTGGGCCATGCCTACCACAACGAGCAGCTCTTTGAGGTGCCGCCCCTCAGCCGGAGGGTGCCCATGGCCCTGGCGGAGACGGCATCCACCTTTGCGGAAGTGCGGGTGGCTAAGGCCAGCCTGGAGGCGGCCCGCGACCCCAAGGAGAGGCTCCTCCTCCTGGACCGGCGCCTCCAGCAATCGGTGACCTACCTCATGAACATCCGGGCGAGGTTCCTCTTCGAAGTGGCCTTTTACCAGCGGCGGGAGAAGGGACCGGTGGGGGTGGACGACCTCAAGGAAGGGATGCTGGCGGCTCAAAAGGAAGCGTATGCCGACAGCCTGGCGCTCTACCACCCCACCTTCTGGGCCAGCAAAGCCCACTTTTACATCACCGGGGTGCCCTTTTACAACTTTCCCTATACCTTCGGCTATCTCCTGACGGCGGCCCTTCTCAGAAGGGCGGAAGAAGAAGGCCCCTCTTTCCTCCCCCGCTACCGGGAGTTTCTCCGGGAAAGCGGCCGCATGACGGTGGAGGACCTGGTGGAAAGGGCCCTCGGGGAGGACATCGGGAAGGTGGCCTTCTGGGAGAAAGCGGTGGAAGAGGCCCTTTCGCCCCTGGACGCGTTCCTCGTGGAAGTGGAAAAGCACGCCTAAGGTCTTTTCCCTCCCGGAAGGGCATATGGCTCTTCCGGGAGGGAGGTCCGGTGACGATTCCTCCGGAGGATCAGGCCCTTTTGACGCCGCTCATCATGTTCCTCGTCTGGGTCTTCGGCCAGGCGGGCTGGCCCCGCAAGTTTTTACCCCTCCTGGCCCTCTTCTTCGGCATCGTCGGGGGCCTGGCCCTTCACTGGGACCAACCGATGCTGGGAGTGTTGGTGGGCATCAGCGCCGCGGCTGCTGCCGTCGGCTTTCATAGCGGCATCAAGAATACGGTGGAAGGGGTGCGGCAGGCCAAGGGCTGACCTTATAATGGAACAAGGGACGAGCGGTTGGGCAGCACGGGAGCCTTGGGACTTTTGGGCGTGGCGCTACTTTTAGGGGCCGGTGTGCTGGCCACCCGCGTGGCCGGCCGGATCGGTGTGCCTGCCCTCCCGCTCTTCCTGGGCCTGGGGGTTCTGGCAGGTCCCGAAGGCCTGGGGTGGGTCACCTTGGCGAAAGCCGGCAGCATCCAGGTGCTGGCGGTGACAGCGCTGGTCTTCATACTCTTTGAAGGCGGCCTTCGCACCCAGCCGAAAGAATTCCGCCAGGTGGTGTGGCCGGCCTTGTCCCTGGCCACGGTGGGCGTCCTCATCACGGCCCTTCTGACGGCCCTCCTGGCCCGCTGGCTGATGGATATCCCCTGGCTGGTGGCCCTTCTCCTGGGAGCCATCCTGGGGTCCACCGACGCCGCCGCCATCTTCGCCGTGGTGGGCCCTTTGGTCTTGAAGCGCCGCGTCCAGCTCCTGGTGGAAGCCGAATCGGGCATCAACGACCCCATGGCCATCCTCCTCACCGTCTTTTTCCTAGCCCTTTACCAGGGAGAGACCAGCTCGTACGCCCACGCCCTCCTCTTCTTCGGGTGGCAGTTGGGAGGCGGCCTTCTGGTGGGCTTTCTCGCGGGCTTCCTCATGGTGAGGTTGCTTCGGCGGATGAAGCTGGAGGGGAGCGGCCTCTACCCCGTCCTCACCACGGCCGGGGCCCTGGGGACCTACGGCGCCGCCGACCTCCTGAAGGCCAGCGGCTTTCTGGCCGTCTACGTGCTGGGGGTCTATCTGGGAGGGCAGCGGCTCCCTTACCGGGGAACCATCGTCCGGTTTCAAGAGGCCGTCGCCTGGATGAGCCAGATCGTCCTCTTCACCATGCTGGGCCTCCTGGTATCGCCGAGCCATCTGGCGGCGGGGAGCGGCGATGCCCTTTTGATCGCCCTGGGCCAGATGTTTTTGCTGCGGCCGGTGGCCGTGGCCGTCTCCCTCCTGGGTATGGGCTTCACCATCAAAGAGATCATCTGGATCGGGTGGGCGGGTCTGCGGGGGGCGGTGCCCATCGTCCTTGCCACCTACCCCCTGGCGGCCGGGGTTCCCCATGCGGTCTTCATGTTCGATGTGGTCTTCTTGGTGGTGATTTTCTCCGCTCTTTTGCAGGGCACCACCCTTTCCTACCTTGGCAAAATTCTGGGTTTGGTGGTGGGGGAGAAACCACCGCCAACGGTATCCCTGGAATTTGTCTCCCTGGAAGAGGGAGAGCTGGACCTGGCGGAAGTGACCCTTTTCCCCGATTCGCCGGTGGTGGGAAAGCGTCTGGCGGATTGCGCCATTCCCGACACAGTCGCCGTGAGCGCCATCGTGCGGCAGGGACGGGTTATCCCGCCCCGCGGAGGCACCCGCCTGCAGGCGGGGGATCATCTCTACCTCTGGATTCCCAAAGATCAGGAAGACGACTTTCTCCAGCGGTTCTACCCCCCTGCCGATGCCGACCCTGCCCCGTAGGGTTTCAGGAAACGATATCCTATGCCTTAGGGAAGGGAGTGGTCATCGGTGGCAAGGCAGGACGGGAGGGTAGCCCTGGTCCTGGGGGCCAGCGCAGGGCTGGGCCGGGCGGTGGCGGAGAAGCTCGCCCTTGAGGGCGCCCGGGTGGCCATGGGGAGCCGCACTATGGAGCGGGTGCGGGAGGCGGCCCGGGCCATCGAAGGGAAAGGGGGAACGGTCCTCCCCCTGCAGGCGGACGTCAGCCGGGGGGAAGATATCCAGAAGGCGGTAGAGGCGGCGGTGGGGCAGTGGGGCCGGCTGGACATCCTCTTTTTCAATTCGGGAGGGCCCCGACCCGGTAACTTCTTCGACCTCTCCGAGGAGGACTGGCGGCAGGGGGAAGATCTCACCCTCATGGGCTTTGTCCGCTCGGTGCGGGCGGCCTATCCCCACCTCAAGAAGGCTGCCACGCCTGAAGTGCCGGCCCACATCGGGGTGATCGTCTCCTCTTCCGTGAAAGAAGGCATCGACCACCTGACCCTCTCCAACGTCTACCGGCCGGCTATCGCCGCCCTGGTCAAGGAGCTGGCCCGCACCTTAGGGCCCGAGCACATCCTGGTGAACGCCTTTGCGCCGGGGCGCTTCGCCACCCAGCGGGTGGAAGAGCTGGACAAGGAGACGGCCCGGCGGAGGGGGATCTCCGTAGAGGAGGCCCGCCAGGTGTCGGTGAGCCGCATCCCCCTGGGGCGCTATGGCGACCCTTCGGAGCTGGCGCGGGTGGCGGCCTTTTTCCTCTCCCCGGATAACACCTATGTGACGGGCCAGACCATCTTCGTGGACGGCGGCTTGGTGCGGGCCCTTTAACGGAGAAAAAGGGAAACTAAGGGACAAACGCGAGGAGGGACAAGGTGAAACGCTATCGCTACGCCATTGTCGGCGGAGGCCTTGCGGGGGATGGGGCCGTGCAGGGGATCCGGGAGGTGGATCGGGAGGGATCCATCGCCCTTCTTTCGGAAGAGCGCTTCCCTCCCTACAAGCGGCCCCACCTTTCCAAGGCCCTCTGGAAGGGCGGGCCCTTAGAGCGCACCTTCACCCGCCACGGCTACCGGGACCTGGGGGTGGAGGAGTTCTACGGCGTCCGGGTGGAAGCCATCCTTCCCGAGGAAAAGAAGATCCAGCTTTCCACCGGCGAAGAGCTGAGCTATGAAAAGCTCCTCCTGGCCACGGGCGGGGAGCCCCGCCGTCTGGACATCCTTCCCCAGGGCATCCCTTACCGGACCCTCAGCGACTACCTCTACACCCGAAGCCTCTTCGACCCCAAGTTTTCCGGGAAGGGAGAGGGCCAAGCCGTGGTCCTGGGCGCCGGCTTCATCGGGGCCGAGATGGCGGCAGCCCTCACCATGATCGGGGTCAAGGTCACCATGATCTTCCCCGAAACGGGTATCATGGAGCGGGTCTTTCCCCCGGAACTGAGCCGCTTCCTGGTGGACTACTACCGGGAAAAGGGCGTCACCGTCCTTGCGGAGGACACGGTGAAGGAAGCCCACAGCCACGGAGACCATCTCCACGTGCGGACGGCCCGGGGCGAAGAAGCCCAGGGGCAGGCCGCCATCCTGGGCCTGGGGATCCGGCCTCGGGTGGAGCTGGGGGAGAAGGCGGGGCTCAAGGTGGAGGACGGCCTGGTGGTGGATGAATACCTCCGGACCTCCCATCCCGACATCTACGCCGCCGGCGACGTGGCCTTCTACCCCGATCCCCAGGGGAAGGGCCGTTTACGGGTGGAGCATGAAGACAACGCCAAGCGCCAGGGAAAGCTGGCAGGGCGCAACATGGCTGGGGCGGGGGAACCTTACCGGGCGCTTCCCTTCTTCTACTCCGACCTCTTCGACCTGGGCTTTGAGGCCGTCGGCCACATCGATCCCCGGGGACCCTTTGAAGCGGAATGGCAGGATGGCTACCGCAAGGGGGTCATCTATTACCACGATGGGGAAGGGACCCTCAAGGGGGTTCTCCTCTGGAACGTCTGGGATGCGGTAGAGAAGGCGGAGAGGCTTATCCGGTCGGGGGAAAAGAAAACCTCCTGGAAGGGGAGCATCTAAGTGAACCTGGTGGTGGCGGCGGTCCAGATGGAGCCCCAAAAAGGGCGCGTCCGGGAGAACCTGGAGCGCCTTTTGGCCCTCACCGATCAGGCGGTGGAGCGGGGTGCCCGCCTGGTGGTGTGGCCGGAGATGGCCACCACCGGGTATATCTTCTCCGGCCCTGAAGAAGTGGAACCTCTGGCGGAAGATGCCCGGGGAGAAACCTTTGAGGCCATCAGCGCCTATTGCCGCAAGCGAAACGTCTGCATCTGCTACGGCTTTGCCGAGAAAGATCCCGAGACGGGCCTCCTCTACAACAGCGCCAGCCTGGTGGATGATAAAGGAGAGCTCAAGGCCCTTTACCGCAAGACCCACCTTTGGGGGGAGGATGTCCGCTGGGCGACGCCGGGGACGGCCTGGCAGGTGGTGGATCTCCCTTTCGGGAAGGTGGGCATCCTGATCTGCCGGGATGCCGATTTTCCCGAGCCGGCCCGCATTTTGCGGCAGCTGGGAGCCGAGATCATCCTCCACCCCGTCAACTGGCTGAGCCCTGCCCCCAGCCCCACCTGGCGCACCCGAGCCCTGGAGAACGGAGTGGCGTGGGTGGCGGCCAACCGGTGGGGCGAAGAAGATGGGGTGGCCTTTTCGGGAGGCACCTCCATCCTGAGCCCCGAAGGGGAGATCCTGGACGTCCTTTCCCGGGGCGACGGGGTGGTGGTGGCCTCGGTGCCCCTGAGGGAGGGGGAGGAACCCTCCCTCCCCCGGGCCTTCGCCCGCCGCCTCCTCCTCAACCCCCAGCTCTACCCCTCGAAAAAAGAGGACTATCCGCCCGGAAAGGTGGCGGTGGTCCAGCGGGGGGTGGCGCCCGGGGAACCGGTGTCCATGAAGGCAAGCCTGGAAGAAGGCCTGAAGAACCTTTCGGGGGGAGAGGTGCCTCAGGTGGTGGTCCTTCCCCAGTGGGTGGCGGCCCGGGACGTCCGGGGACCCAGAGATCTGGCCTCCTGGGCGGAGCCCCTGCCGGGTCCGGGGAGCGACTGGCTCCTCCAATGGGCCAGGCGCCTCAACACCTATGTCATCACCACCCTTTTGGAGTGGGCGGAAGGGGACCTCTACCTCACCACGGTGGCCATGGGGCCTGAAGGCCTCCTTCACCAGCAGCGGGCTCTGGTGCTGCCCCCCGAAGCCCGCCCTTGGGCCCAGGCGGGGGAGGGCTACCGCCTCTGGGATTCCCCCTGGGGAAAGGCCGTCCTCCTCACCCTTCACGAGCTCCGGGATCCCGAGCCCCTTCGGCTGGCCGCCATCCAGGGGGCACGCCTGGCTTTCGTCTCGGGGGATGGGGAAGGGATCCCCACCTGGCTCTTGCGGGCGAGGGCCATGGAAAACCAGATGCTCTTGGCGGTGGCCAACCGGGAACCGGGGGGAGGCTCCTTTATCTACGGGGATCGCCGGGCGGAAGAAGGGGGAGCCCCCCTTTCCCGGGCGGGGGAGTGGACCTACGCCCTTCCGGGGTTTGCGCCCTGGCTGGATGACAAGAGCCTGTTGCGGCAGCGGCAGGTGGCCCTCTACACCCCCCTTCTAGGGAGGAAGAAGGCCGAAGCCAACCCCCGATAATCGGGTGGTACACTGATAAGAAGGCAGGAGGCCCGCCGTGCAGCTGGTGAACATCGGGTTCGGGAACCTGGTGGCGGCCGACCGGGTGGTGGCCATCGTCAGCCCGGAATCGGCGCCCATCAAACGGCTGGTGAGCGAAGCCCGGGATGAGGGCCGCCTCATCGATGCCACCTATGGCCGAAGGACGCGGGCCGTCCTCATCACCGACGTGGGGTATGTGATCCTGGCAGCGGTGCAGCCGGAGACGGTGGCCCAGCGGATGAAAGGGTCCGAAGCGCGGGAGGTGTGATGGTCCTTGGACGATAAGCCGACCTTGGAAGAGCTGCAGGAAAAGGTGCCGAGCAAGTACACTTTGGTGATCCTGGCGGCCAAACGGGCGCGGGAGATCACCGACGGTTCCCGCATCATGGCAGGGAGCATCCACGACAAACCGGTGATCGCCGCCCTGAAGGAGATCGCCGCCGGGAAGATCCATTGGCAACCGGCGCCGGCGAAGAAGAAAGAGGAGAAGTAATTGGCGCGCCTGGTGCTGGGGGTGGGAGGCGGCATCGCGGCCTTCAAGAGCGCCCAGCTGGCCAGCCTCTTGCGGAAGAGGGGCCACCGGGTGCGGGTGATCCTCACCCCGGCGGCCGCCCGGTTCGTCACGCCCCTCACCTTTGAAAGCCTGACGGGGGAGCCCGTCTACCACGACCTCTGGAATCCCCCCCGCTACGGGGACCCCGATGAGGCCCTGGGCGAAGCCCACATCCACCTTTCGCGGTGGGCCGAAGGGGCGCTGGTGGCCCCGGCGACGGCGGATCTTTTGGGCCAGCTGGCCTCGGGCCAGGCCCGGGATGGTCTCACCGCCTTCCTTTTGGCCTTCGGGGGGCCGGTGTTCCTGGCCCCCGCCATGCACCACCGCATGTGGCTCCATCCGGCGGTCCAAGAGGGGGTGGAGCGGCTGAAGCGGTGGGGGTACCGCATCTTCGGCCCGGTGAAGGGCCCCTTGGCGTCGGGGGAGGAGGGCCTGGGGCGGATGCTGGAGCCGGCGGAGCTGGCGGATCTTTTCGAAGACCATCTCCACGGGCGGGACATGGAGGGAAAGCGAGTTCTGGTGACGGCGGGGCCCACCCAAGAGCCCCTGGATGCCGTCCGCCACATCAGCAACCCTTCCTCGGGGAAGATGGGTTATGCCCTGGCCCAGGCCGCCTTCGGCCGCGGCGCCGAGGTGATCCTGGTCTCGGGGCCCACCTCCCTCCCCGATCCCTACGGCGTGGAGGTGATCCGGGTCCGGCGGGCGGTGGAGATGTACGAGGAAGTGGCCCGCCGGTTCCCGGAGGTGGACATCTTGGTGGCGGCGGCGGCCGTGGCGGACCACCGGCCGAAAGGGATGCAGGCGGGAAAGATCCGCAAGGAAGATCTCCCCTTCCAGGTGGAGCTGGAGCCCAACCCGGACATCCTCAAGGAGATGGGCCTTCGGAAGAAGCCCGGCCAGGTTCTGGTGGGGTTTGCGGCGGAGTGGGGGATGGATGAGGCGTCGGCCCGGCGAAAGCTCCGGGAAAAGCACCTGGACTTGGTGGTCCTGAACGACGTGTCTCGGCCGGGAGAAGGGTTCGAGGCCGATACCAACCGGGCCCTTTTGGTGGCGGAAGAGGGCAAAGAAGAGCTTCCCCTTTTGTCCAAGAGGGAGCTGGCCCACCGCATCCTCGACGCGGTGGCGAGGCGCCTTTCACGGGGGTGAGGGACGTGGGGGACGTAAAGGAAGGTCAGCTTCTTTGGGAGCCGGATGAAAGGCGAAAGAAGGGGTCTCGCCTCGCCCACTACATGGATTGGCTGAAGAAGGAAAAGGGTCTCTCCTTCGGTCATTACCATGACCTTTGGTCCTGGTCGGTGGAAGAGCTGGAGGCCTTTTGGGAGAGCATCTGGGATTATTTCGGGGTACAGGGGGAAAAGGGGCCGGGACCTTATCTCGCCTCCCGGAGGATGCCCGGGGCCCGCTGGTTTCCCGGCGCCCTTTTGAACTATGCTCGGGAGGCCCTCTGCCGGGGCCGGGATGACGACCCGGCCCTTTTGTACAAGAGCGAAACCCAGCCCCTCACCGCCATCACCTACGGCCGGCTGAAGGAGGAGGTGGCGGCCTTCCGCAAGGGCCTGGAGGAGCTGGGGGTGACGGCGGGGGATCGGGTGGCGGCCTACCTTCCCAACCGGCCGGAAGCGGTGGTGGGCCTTTTGGCAGCGGCATCCCTGGGGGCCGTCTGGTCCAGCTGTTCCCCCGATTTCGGGACGAAAAGCGTCCTCGACCGCTTCGGGCAGATCGAGCCCAAAGTCCTCCTGGCGGTGGAGGCCTACACCTATAACGGCCGCCTTCACGATCGCCGGGAGGTGGTGAAGCAGCTGAAGGAGGCCCTCCCGTCCCTGGAAGCCCTCATCATCGTGGGGGACGAGACCCTTTCGGGGGAGAAGATCTTCAGCTTCGAAGAGATCCTTTCCCGGGGCAGGGGGGCGGACCTCACCTTCTACCCTGCGGAATTCTCCCATCCCCTCTGGATCCTCTACAGCTCCGGGACTACCGGGCTCCCCAAGCCCATCGTCCAGGGGCACGGGGGGATCGTCCTGGAGCACCTGAAGGCCCTCGCGTTCCACAACGATGTGGGCCCGGGTCACCGCTTTTTCTGGTACACCACCACGGGTTGGATGATGTGGAACTACTTGGTGGGGGCCCTTCTTTTGGGGGGCACCGCCATCCTCTACGACGGTTCCCCCGCCTACCCCCACCTGGGGGTGCTCTTTGAGCTGGCGCAGGAGACGAAGATGACCACCTTTGGCACCAGCGCCCCTTACCTCCACGGGCTCCTCAAAGAAGGGTACGAGCCCCGTCAGCGCTACGACCTTTCCGCCCTGAAGGCCCTGGGGTCTACGGGAGCGCCCCTTTCCCCTGAAGGGTTCGCCTACGTCTACGAGAAGATTTCCCCCGACATCTGGCTGGCTTCCATCAGCGGGGGGACCGATGTCTGCACCGCCTTTCTGGGAGGGTGCCCCCTTCTCCCCGTCTACCCGGGGGAGCTCCAGTGCCGGGCCCTGGGGGCGAAGGTGGAAGCCTTCGACGAAGAAGGAAAGCCGGTAGTGGAGGAAGTGGGGGAGCTGGTGCTGACGGAGCCCCTCCCCTCCATGCCCCTTTACTTCTGGAACGATCCCGATGGCCAGCGCTACCGCGAGGCCTACTTCGAGACCTTCCCCGGCGTGTGGCGCCACGGGGACTGGGTGAAGATCACCCGGCGGGGGACGGCCATCATCTACGGCCGCTCCGACGCCACCATCAAGCGGCACGGGGTGCGCATGGGGACGGCGGAGTTCTACAGCGTGGTGGAGAGCCTCCCCTGGGTGGCCGATAGCCTTCTGGTGGACCTCTCGGCCGAAGAAGGGGAGGCGGCCCTCCTCCTTTTCCTCACCCTCCGGGAAGGGGAGGGCCTTACGCCGGAGCGGGAAGAAGAGCTCCGCCAGAAGCTCAGGAAAGAGCTGTCTCCCCGCCATGTGCCCGATCGGGTGATCGCCGCCCCCGGGGTCCCCCGGACCCTCAACGGCAAGAAGATGGAGGTGCCGGTGAAAAAGCTCTTCCTGGGGGTCCCCCTGGAAAAGGCCATCAACCTGGGATCGGTGCAAAACCCGGAGGTCCTGGCCTTTTACCAGGAGCTGGCCCGGTCATGGCAAAAGGCCTGACGGTCGCCCAGGTGGCCCTCCCCCAGGGAAAGGGGCTCCTTTTGGACTACCTCCTCCCGCCGGAGATGGAAGGAGCCCGTCCGGGGATGCGGGTGGAGGTGCCGTTAGGGCGGCGAAAGGCCCGGGGATGGCTCCTCTCCCTTTCCGAGGAACCTTCCGCCCACCCCCATAAACTCCGGCCCATCCAGGACCTTTTGGATGACGAGCCTCTCGTTCCCGAAGAGCTTTTGACCCTGGCCCACCACCTGGCCCGGGAAACCGCCTCCCATGTGGCCCTCGTGTTGGAGGCCATGTATCCAGGAGGGGTTCAGGAAGGGGGCACCCGGGAGGAAGTGGTCCTCTTCCCCGGGGAAACCCCGGGATCCTTGACCCCCAAGCAGCAAAAAGTGGTGGACCTGGTGGCCCGCTTTCCCGGCCAGTTCACCAGGGCAGAAGCTGCCCGCCTGGCGGGGGTGAGCTCATCCCTGGTGGGGTCCCTCTTGCAAAAGGGGATCCTCCGGGCAGAAGGGCCCATCCTCCCGCCCCCCTGGCCGAGGGAACCCTTTCCTCCCCTGACGGACCCGCAGGCGAAGGCTTGGGAGGCGATTCAAGAAGCGTTTCATCAGCCCCAAGGCGCCGTCTTTTTGCTCCAGGGGGTGACGGGCAGCGGAAAGACGGAGCTGTACCTCAAGGCGGCGGCCCACGCCCTTTCCCTTTCGAGGGGCGTCATCTTCCTGGTGCCGGAGATGGCCCTTTTGCCCCAGACGGAACGAAGGTTGCGGGCCCGCTTCGGGGACCAGGTGGCCCTTTTCCACAGCGGCCTTTCCCTGGGTACCCGGAGAAAGGTCTGGGACGAAGCCCGGAGGGGGCAAAAGAAGATCTTCCTCGGCCCCCGCTCGGCGGCCTTTCTCCCCCTTCCCTCCATCGGCCTTCTCATCATGGACGAAGAGCACGAGCCGGCCTACAAGCAGCACGAAGGGGAGCCCCATTACCACGCCCGGGATGTCCTCCTCTGGCGCCGGGCTTACCACGGGGCGGTGGCCCTTTTGGGGAGCGCCACCCCGTCCCTGGAGACCCTCTACCTCACCCAGAGAGGGGAGGGAAGGCGCCTCCTCCTTCCCCAACGGGTGGGGGGAAAGCCCCTCCCCCGGGTGGAGCTGGTGGATATGCGGGGCCAGCGGGATCTCTTCAGCCCCCAGCTGGAGGCGGCCATGGAGGAGACCCTGGCCAAAGGGGAGCAGGTCCTTCTCTTCTTGAACCGAAGGGGCTTTGCACCGGTGGTGGTTTGCCGGGATTGCGGGCAGGATCTTGGCTGCCCCCGGTGCTCCATCGCCCTCACGTACCACCGGGACGGGAACCTCCGCTGCCATTACTGCGACTACCGGCAAAAGGCTCCCCGCCAGTGCCCCCACTGCGGGAGCCCCCACCTTTATCCCCTGGGCCTGGGGACCCAGCGGGTGGAGGCGGAAGTCCAGCGGAAGTTTCCGGGGGCGCGGGTGGGTCGCCTGGACCGGGATGCCGTCCGGCAAGGCTCTTCGTACCACGACATCTACGAGATGTTCCGCCGGCGCCAGCTGGATGTGCTGGTGGGCACCCAGATGGTGGCCAAGGGCTGGGATATCGGGGGCGTTACCCTGGTGGGGGTGGTGCGGGCCGATGCGGGCCTCCACCTTCCCGATTTTCGAGCGGCGGAGCGGACCTTCCAGCTCCTGGTGCAGGTGGCGGGGAGGGCCGGCCGGGGCGAAGGGCCGGGGAGGGTCATCATCCAGACGTACCGGCCGGACCATCCGGCCCTTCGGGCGGCCGCGGGAGATGATCCCGAAGCCTTCTGGGCGGAGGAGCTGCGGCAGCGGGAAGAGGCGGGCTGGCCTCCCTTTCGATCCATGGTGCGGGTGGTGGTCCGGGGGAAGGACGAACGGGACGTGGAGGCGGGGGCGGAAGCCCTGGCGGCCCGCTGGCGGCGAGAGGTGGAAGAGGTCCTGGGCCCCGCCCCGGCGCCCCTGGCCCGGCTGCAGGGGCTCTTCCGGTGGCATATGATACTCTTGGACAGAGACCGGGAGCGGCTCCTGGAGGCGGTGAACCGCTGGCGGGGCGAAGAGAAAATCCCGCCCCGCGTCCAGGTGTGGCTGGATCCGGGTCCCCTGGCCATGCTTTGATGAGGGAGCCGATATGTCGGCATCGACGGAGAAGACCATCCTTTCCATCGTCACCATCCCCGATCCCCGCCTGAAGGAGAAGGCGCGGCCGGTGGGGCGCATCCAAAAGCGGCACCGCCAGCTCCTGGAGGCTATGGCCGCCACCATGGAAGAGGCGGAAGGAGTGGGTCTGGCGGCCCCCCAGGTGGGGGTCCTGGAACGGATCTTCATCGCCCAGGTGCAGGGCGAAGTGCGGGAGTTCATCAATCCCGAGATTTTGGAAAAGAGCGAAGAGACGGAAGACGGCTGGGAAGGCTGCCTCTCGGTGCCTTACATCCATGCCTTGGTGCCTCGGGCCCGGCGGGTGAGGATCACGGCCCTGGACCGCAAGGGCCATCGCTTCTGGCTGGACCTGGAGGGCTTCGATGCCCGGGTGGTGCAGCATGAGCTGGACCACCTGGACGGCCTCTTGATCCTGGATCGGGGGAAGAAGTTCTACGAGGTGCCGAAAGCCGCCCGTCACCGGGTGGTGTTCCTCGGGACGCCGGAGTTCTCCGTCCAAGTCCTTACGGGCCTTTACGACAAAGGCCTGGTCCCCAGGCTCATCGTCACGGCGCCGGATCGGAAGCGGGGCCGGGGACAAAAGCTCACGCCTTCTCCCGTCAAAGCGGTGGCGCAGGAGCTGGATATCCCCGTCCTCACCCCCGAAAAGCTCAGGGATCCCCAGTTCCAGGAGGCCGTCGCCAGAGTCCGCCCCGACATCCTTTTGACGGTGGCCTACGGCCGAAAGCTTCCCCCGTCCCTCTTGGCCATCCCCCAAAAAGACGCCCTTAACCTCCACGCCTCCCTCCTCCCTCGCTGGAGGGGCGCAGCCCCCATCGCCCGGGCCCTCTGGGCGGGGGATGAGGTGACGGGGATCACCGTGATGCGCATGAGGGAAAAGATCGACGAAGGGGAGATCCTAAAGCAGGTGGCCATCCCCATCGACCCGGAGGATGATGCCGGGACCCTGGCGGAGAAGATGGCGCGGGTGGGGGTGGAGGCCCTCTGGGAGGTCCTGGAGGCCCTCTGGGATGGCCCCATACCCGGGGAAGCCCAGGAGGAGGGCCGGGCCACCTGGGCCTCGCCCATTTCGCCGGAGGAAACCTGGTTGGAATGGGGGGCGCCGGCGGACGAGGTGGTGCGGCAGGTGAGGGCCCTCACCCCCGAACCGGGGGTGCGCACCTGGCGGGTGGATCCGGAAGGGGAACGGGAGCTCTGGCGGGTGGAAAAGGTGGAGGCGGTGACGGGCGAAGGGGAACCGGGGACCCTCCTTTCCGCCGAGGGGGAGATCCGGGTGGCCTGCGGGAAGGGAGCGGTCAGGCTCTTGCGCTTCCGACCCCAGGGCCGCCGCTCCATGGACGCGGAGGAGTTCCTCCGGGGCCATCGCCTCAAGCCGGGAACCCGCTTCCTCTCCCCATGACGGCCTCCCCTTCCCGCCGCTGGGCCTACCTCGCCCTTTACGAAAGCGAGCGGCGGGGTCAGGATCCCCGGTCCCTTCTCGAAAAGCTATGGGGGGAAGGGAAGGAAGGGGAGGGAAAGCCGGAAGATCGGGCCCTTGCCAGCGCCCTGGTGCAAGGGGTGGTGCGGGAGAAGCAGGCCCTTGACCGCCGCCTTTCGCTTTACGTTCGAGGTCCCCTGGATGCTTCCGTCCGCATCATCCTTCGCATGGCCCTCTACCAGCTCCTCTACCTTTCCCGGATCCCGCCGAGGGCGGTGGTCCACGAGGCGGTTGAGCTGGCAAGGGAATTTGCACCCCGGGCCTTAGGCCTGGTGAACGGGGTTCTCCGGAACTACCTTCGAAAGAACCCTTCGAGGGAAGCCCCCTCTCCCGAGGAGGTGTTCCCCTCCTGGCTGGTGGCCATGTGGGAAGAAGAGCTGGGGTTAGCGGAAACCCGTGCCCTCCTCTGGGCCCTTTCCCAGGTCCCCGATACGGTGGTGCGGGTGAACCGGCGGAAGGCCACCTTGGAGGAGGTGAAGGCCTCCCTTCTCCTTCAGGGGGTGGAGGTGGAAGGGGGAAGGCTCTTCCCCGAAGAAGCCCTTCGCCTGAGGAAGACCCGGGGCCTTCGCCATCTGGAAGCCTTTCAGAAAGGGTGGATTATCGTTCAGGAGGAAAGCTCCATGGCGGCGGTGGCCGCCCTGGATCCCCAGCCGGGGGAGCTCATCCTGGATGTGGCAGCGGCTCCGGGAGGAAAAGCCACCTACATTGCGGAAAAGATGGACGACCGCGGCGAGGTGGTGGCCAACGACATCGATAGGGAGCGGTTGCGGCTGGTTAAGGAGAATGCAGAGCGCCTCGGGTTAAAGAGCCTCACCTACACCGCTTACGATGCCCGCCAGCTGCCCTCTTCGTGGGCACGCTCCTTTGATCGGGTCCTGGCGGACCTCCCCTGCTCGGGTTTGGGCGTCCTCCATCGCCGGGCCGATCTCCGCTGGCGAAAGAAGAGGGATCACATCGACCAGCTGCAGCGTCTTCAAAAAGAGATCCTCATGGGGGTCGTGCCGGTCCTCCGGCCGGGAGGGGTGCTGGTTTACAGCACCTGCACCATCTCCCGAAAGGAGAACCAGGAGGTGGTGGAATTCCTGGTGGAGGAGATGGGCCTTCAGCCGGAAGATCTTCGCCCTTACCTGCCCCCGGCCTTAAAAGAGGAACCCTCCGCCCCTTACGGATGGGTTCAGCTTTTGCCCCACCGCCACGGCACCGACGGCTTTTTCATCGCCCGGCTGCGGAAGGAGGGGAACCCGTGAAGGTGAGCGCCTGCACCGACGTGGGCCTCTGGCGCCAGAGGAACGAAGACGCCTACCTGGTGAAGCGCCTTCCGGGGGGCTGGGTCCTGGCGGTGGCCGACGGCATCGGGGGGATGAAAGGGGGCGATGTGGCCAGCCGCATGGCGGTGGAGACGCTGGAGGAGTGGCTGGAGAACGGGCTTCCCTCCCCATCTCCGGGGGAATACCTGCGGGAGATGGTCCTGGAGGCCAACCGGCGCATCTATCACCGGGGCCGCCAGACGATGAGCCCCCTTTCCGCCATGGGCACCACCTTCACCGTAGCCCTCCTCTGGCAGGGGGCCCTCTGGATGGCCCACGTGGGGGACAGCCGGGCCTACCTCATCCGCCAAGGCCGGATCCTCCAGCTGACCCAGGACCACTCCCTCACGGGGGAGCTGGTGGAAGAAGGCCAGCTGGGCGAGGAAGAAGCCATGCATCATCCCCAGCGAAACCTTTTGACCCGGGCCCTTGGTTCGCGGGAATTTTTGACGGTGGATATCGCCCGCCATGATCTCCAGCTGGGGGATCGGGTGCTTTTGGCCACCGACGGCCTCACCAGCCTCGTTACCAGCAAGGAGATCCTGCAGATGGTGGAGCGCATGGAGGATCAACCGGTGGAGGTCCTGACGAAAGAACTGGTGGAAGAAGCCCGCCGGCGGGGAGGCTATGACAACATCACCGTGGCTCTGGCGTGGGTGGATGAGGCGGAGGATCTGGAGGGAAGGGCCAGATGATCGGCAGGGTGCTGGGCGGCCGCTACGAGATCCTGGAGCGGGCGGGAGGCGGCGGCATGGCGGTGGTGTACCGCGCCCTGGATACCTACCTCCACCGGCAGGTGGCGGTGAAAGTCCTCCGCAGCCAGCTGGCCGCCGACGAAGAGGTGGTGGAGCGCTTTCGGCGGGAGGCCCTGGCGGCGGCTCGCCTCACCGATCCCCGCATCGTCAGCGTCTACGATGTGGGCCGGGACCGGGACACCTACTACATCGTGATGGAATACGTGTCGGGGATGACCCTTAAAGAGAAGATCCGCCGGGAAGGGGCTCTTTCGCCCAAAGAAGCGGCCCTTGTGGCGGTGGAAGTCCTGGAAGCCCTTTCCCACGCCCACCGGGAAGGCCTAATCCACCGGGACATCAAACCCCAGAACATCATCCTCACCCATGACGGGCGGGTGAAGGTGGCGGATTTCGGCATCGCCCGTGCCGTGGGCCACGGCACCATGACGGCGGGCGAGCGCATCATGGGGTCGGCTCACTACCTGGCGCCGGAGCAGGCCCTGGGCAAAGCGGTGGATGCCCGCACCGATATCTACGCCCTGGGCGTCGTCCTCTACGAGATGCTGGCGGGAGAGCCCCCCTTCCAAGGGGAATCCCCTCTTGCCGTGGCCATGCAGCACGTCCAGGGAAGCCCCCCCAGCCTGGCCGAAAAGCGGCCGGCCCTTCCCAAAGAGCTGGTGGCCATCGTGGAGCGGGCCATGAAGCGGGACCCCGAAAGGCGTTTTCCCTCGGCGGATGCCATGAAGGAAGCTCTGGAAAGCTATCTTTCCGGCGGGAAGCTCCCTCACGTGGCTCCACCCCCGCCTCCCTCACCGGAAAAGGAGAAACGGTCCCGGCGAAGGATCTGGCGGTGGATCCTGGTGGCGGGGCTCCTGGGCCTTCTGGGAGGGGCCGCCTTCTACGGCCTCAGGGCCTGGCTGAACGTCCCCGAAGTGGTGGTGCCCGACGTGCGGGAGATGTCCCTGGCCGACGCCCAGGCCACGTTGGAGAAAGCGGGGCTAGGGTTTCTCATCGGTCCCGCCCAGTACAGCGACACTATCCCTCCCAACTACGTGGCCGATCAGGAGCCGCCCCCGGGGACGTCGGTGAAAAAGGGTCAGCGGGTGACCCTCTACCCCTCCCAGGGGCCGGAGTGGGTGGAGGGAGGCGTCCCCGACGTGAGGGGGATGTCCCTTCGGGATGCCCAGGTGATTTTGGCCAATCACCGCCTTGAGAGCGACGTGGAGCGCCAGTATGACGACGAGGTGGCCAAAGAGTCGGTCATCACCACCCGGCCGGGACCGGGGGAGCCCATCCGGGTGGGGGATCGGGTGGTCCTGGTGGTCAGCCTGGGGCCGCAGCCCCGGCCCGTCACCGTCCCGGACGTGGTGGGCCTCACGGCCGAGGAGGCGCAAAGCCAGCTGGAGGAGGTGGGCCTAAAGGTGGGGGAGGTGACGGCTCGCCTTTCGGGCCAGCCCAAGGATGTGGTGGTGGAGCAATCTCCCCAGGCGGGGAGCAGCCTCATGGCGGGGGAAAGCGTCGACCTGGTGGTCTCGGCGGGATGCGAGAACAGCCAGACCTTCCAGGTGATGCCCCCTGCCGAGCGCTACACCGGCGATGTGACGGTGGTGGCGTATGTTCAGGACCGGGAGGGACGGCGAAAGATCTTCCAGGGGACGACGCCGGCGGGAACGGCCATCACCCTCCCCGTCTGCTGGGCGGGGGAGCATGGAGCGCTGCAGATCTACTTCAACGGGGAGCTGGCCCAGGTGGTGGCCCTGCCGTGAAGGGAAGGGTCATCAAGATCTGGAGCCAGTGGGCTACCGTCATGGTGCCCGAAGGCCCCATCCTGGCCCGGCCCCGGGGAAAGCTCTTGTCGGAGCGGGTCCTGGTGGGGGACGAAGTGGAGGTGAAGCTCCTCCCCGACGGTCGAGGGTTGATCCTCCGCATCGAGGAGCGGCGGAACCAGCTGCAGCGGCCCCCGGTGGCCAACGTGGATCGCCTCCTCCTGGTCTTCAGCCGGCGGGCGCCGGAGGTGGGGGCCGAATGGGTGGACCGGGTCCTTTTGCAGGGGGAATGGTGGCGCCTGGATATCGCCCTCTTCCTCAACAAATCCGATCTCCTTTCCCCTAAGGAACGGGAAGAGGCGGAGACGTTCCTCGAGGTGTACCGGCGGGCGGGGTACGGCGCATGGCTGGGGAGCGCCCAGGAGAAGGAAAACCTGGAGGAGGTGAGGGCCTTCCTGGAAGCCGAAGGGGTGGCAGTTCTGGCGGGGGAGAGCGGCGTAGGGAAGAGCCGCCTCCTGAACGCCCTCAATCCCCAGCTGGCCCTTCCCTCGGGGGCCGTCAGCGAAAAGACGGGGAGGGGGAGGCACACCACCCGCCATCCCCAGCTTTTGCCCATGGGGAAAGGCTGGGTGGTGGATACGCCGGGCTTCAGCCGGCTGGTTCTCCCGCCGGTGGAGCCGGCGGACCTGGGAAACCTTTTTCCCGAGATCCGGGCCTTCTCGTCCCGGTGCCGCTTCCGGGATTGCCTCCACCGAAATGAGCCCGGCTGCGCCGTACGGGAGGCGGTCCTCTCGGGCCAGGTGGACGAGGGGCGCTTTGGGCGGTATCTTCAGTTCCTGGAGGAGCTCTTGGAAGAGAGGAAGAAACTCTATTGATTTTGGCACCCAGCCTTCTGGCGGCTCCCCTGGCGGACCTGGGAAAGGCCGCTCAGGATATGGAAGAGGCCGGCGCCACCTGGCTCCATCTGGACATCATGGATGGCCATTTCGTCCCCAACCTCACCTTTGGCCCCGGCACCGTCCGGGACCTCAAAGGGAAAGTCCAAGCCTTTCTGGACGTCCATCTTATGGTGGAAGACCCCGCCTTTTGGATCGAGCCCTTTGCCCAAGCCGGTGCCGATCTTCTCACCATCCACATCGAGGCGGATCGCCATCCCCAAAGGACCCTTGCGGCCATCCGGAAGAGGGGGCTTCAGGCCGGCCTTGCCCTTTCCCCCGCCACCCACGAGTCGGTTTTGGAGTACCTCTGGGATGATGTGGACCTCATCCTCCTCATGACGGTCAACCCGGGGTTTGCCGGCCAAGCATTCCTCCCGCCGGTCCTGGAGAAGATCCGGCGGGTGAAGGCGCAGGCGGAGGCGCGGGGTTGGAGAGGATACATCCAGGTGGACGGCGGCGTGGACGAACGGACCGGGCCCCTTTGCGCCGAGGCGGGAGCCGGGGTTCTGGTGGCGGGCCAAGCCATCTTCGGCCATCCCGACCCCAAGGCTGCCTTTCGGAACCTTCTCCGGCGCCTGAAGGGAGCGGACGACCGTGGATGAGCTGGTGAGGGGCCTCCTCTTTGACGGCCAGTTTCGCTTCCTGGCGGCGGTGAGCACCGGCACGGTGGAAGAAGCCCGGCGGCGCCACGACCTCTGGCCCACCGCTGCCGCGGCCCTGGGGCGCAGCCTGACGGCCGCCGGGCTGATGGCCTTTGACCTCAAGGGGGAGGGGAGCATCACCTTGAGGTTTCAGGGGAAGGGCCCTCTAGGGATGGTGGTGGCCCAGGGGCGCCGGGAGGAAGAGGCTCCCACCATCGATGTCCGGGGCTATGTAGGGCAAAACCACGTGGATCTGGATCTCCGGGAAGGAAAGCTGGATGTGGGAAGGGCCGTGGGGTCCCAGGGGACCCTTTACGTGGTGCGAAGGGAAGGGTCCACCACCTTTACGGGGACGGCGCCTCTTCTTTCGGGGGAGATCGCCGAAGACCTCGCCTATTACTTTCAGCAATCGGAGCAGCGATCCACGGCCGTCGCGTTAGGCGTCCTGGTGGAGCCTTCCGGCCGGGTTTCCGCCGCCGGCGGCTTTATCATCGAAACGCTTCCGGGAGCGGGGGAAGAGGCGACGGCAGCTCTGGAAAAGGGGCTTTTGGCCCTGGGCAGCGTGACGGAAAAGCTCCGGTTGGGCTACGGCCCGGTGGACCTCATGCGGGAAGTGGCCGGGGGAGAAGTGGAAATCGGCACCTCCCGCAGCCTTCGCTTTCACTGCCCCTGCAACCGGGAGCGGGCGGCAGGGGCGGTGAAAGTCTTGGGCCTGGAAGATGCCGAATCCCTCTTGAGGGAACGAGGCGACATCGAAGTGACGTGCCGGTTCTGCGGCGCCCGCTACACCTTCGCCGCCGAAGACCTCTCCTGGATCTTCGCCGAACCGGAGGATTAAAGGGCCCGCTGGACGCGGCCGCTCTTCAGGCACTGGGTGCACACCCGCATGCGCCGGGGAGCCCCGTTCCAGATGACTCTCACCCGCTGCAGGTTGGGCTGCCAGCGGCGTTTGGTCTTTCGCTCCGAATGGCTCACGTTGTGGCCGGAGCTGCCGGTCTTTCCGCAGATCTCGCAGGCTTTGGCCATGGCGGCACCTCCTCAATCAAGCGGCCACTATTGTACCATCGGGGATAAAGGGGCGTCGAGGATGCGGGAAATCCAGGGGCCCGAGGGCCGCTGGCTCTTCACGGAAGAGGCGGTGGCTTCCTTTGTGGCCTGGGTGGCGGGGCAGGTGCCCGGGGTCCTGCGGGTGGCGGGGGAAGGGGAAGGATGGCGACCCCGCCTGGGTTTGGAGAGCGCCCCGAAGGGCATCGCCGTCCAGATGGAGAAGGATCGCTGCACCGTGACGGTGCAGGTGGTGGCCAAGTTTGGCGTCTTTCTCCCCGACATGGCCCGGGAGCTGAAGAAGGCGCTGGAAGAAAAGAGCCGGTGGCACCTGGGATTTCCCCTGGACGAGGTGGAAGTGCAGGTGGTGTCGGTGGAGAGGGGTTCCCCATGACCCTGGAGGCCGATACGCCTGTGCAGTACGTGCCGGGGGTGGGGCCCCGGCGGGCTCGCCTCCTGGAAAAGCTGGAGATCCGCCAGGCGAAGGATTTTCTCTTCCACGTCCCCCGCCGCTACGAGGAATACCAGCCGGTTTCCTCCATCAGCCAGCTCTACGAGGGCGGCCGCTTTATCTTCAAGGCGAGGGTCTTTCACCTCCAGCTCCGAAAGCCCCGTCCCGGGCTTACCCTCTTGGAGGCGGTCCTGGGCGACGGGTCGGGGCAGGTGATGGCCGTCTGGTTCAACCAGCCCTACCTCAGGGAAAAGCTCCAAGTGAACGGGGAATACCTCTTCCGGGGCGAGGTGAAGCGCCACGGCCGCTGGCTCCAGGCGGTCCATCCGGAGGTGGGGGATGGAGAACGAGCCTTCCCGTCCATCCTCCCTGTCTATCCCTCGGCGGGAGGGATCTCCCAGAAGCTCTGGCTGCGCTGGACGGAGGCGGCCCTTCCCTTGGCCCGCGGGATGGAGGATCATCTCCCGCCGGAGCTGGAGGCCTCGGCCGGAGGTCTCACCTACGCCCAAGCCCTCCAGGCCATCCACCGGCCCCGCCGGGGGGAGGAGGCGGAGAAGGCCCGAAAGCGCCTGGCCCTTTCGGAGCTCTTCTATCTCCAGCTGGGCCTGGGGCTTTTCCGCCACCAGGTGAGGAGCAGCCGGCGCCAGCTGGTGTATCGACCCGAAGGGTTTCTCGCCAAACGCTTTAGGGAGATCCTCCCCTTTACCCTCACCCAGGCCCAGGAAAAGGCCATGGCGGAGATCGAAAGGGATCTCCTCTCGCCCCATCCCATGAACCGCCTGTTGCAAGGGGATGTGGGGTCGGGGAAGACGGTGGTCCTCACCTGGGCCCTTTTGCGGGCGGTGGAAAACGGGTATCAGGCGGCCATCATGGCCCCGACGGAGATCCTGGCCTACCAGCACTGGCAGCGGATGGAGGCGTGGTTCACCCAGCTGAAGGTGCCGGCCCTCCTCTTGGTGGGTGCCCAGAAGCCGTCGGAAAAGAGGATCGCCTACCGGGCCCTCAAGGAAGGCCATGCCGCCGTGGCCATCGGGACCCATGCCCTTTTGCAGGAAGGGGTGGAGTTCCAGCGGCTGGGGCTGGTGGTGACGGATGAGCAGCACCGCTTCGGCGTGAGGCAGCGGTTGGCCCTCCTCAGCAAAGGCGAAGAGCCCGATCTTCTGGTGGCCAGCGCAACCCCCATCCCCCGCTCCCTGGCCCTGGTGGCCTACGGGGATCTGGACCTGAGCGTCATGGATGAGATGCCCCGGGGAAGGCAACCGGTGAGGACCCTCTGGCGGCCCTCCCGCTTAAGGCCCAAGATCTACCAATGGCTTTACGACCGGGTGAGGGCGGGGGAGCGGGCCTACATCATCTGCCCTTTGGTGGAAGAAGGGGAAGGAGACCAAAAAGAGGCGGCGGCCGCCGAAGTGTGGTGGGAGAAGGTCAAACGGGAAGCCCCCGACATCCCCTCGGGCCTTTTGCACGGCCGCCTTACAAACCAGGAGAAGATGGCGGCCATGGAGGCCTTTGCCAGGGGCGAGACCCGGATCCTGGTGGCTACCACGGTGGTGGAGGTGGGCATCGATGTGCCGGAAGCCACCCTTATGATCATCGAAGGGGCGGAGCGCTTTGGCCTGGCCCAGCTCCACCAGCTGAGGGGGAGGATCGGACGGGGGAAGGACCCTTCCACCTGTGTGCTCATCGGGGATCCCAAGAGCGAGGTGGCGAAGGAGCGCCTGGAGGTCCTCACCCGGGAGCAGAACGGCTTTCGCATCGCCGAGGAAGACCTTCGCCTGCGGGGTCCGGGGGAAATGCTGGGGACCCGGCAGCACGGGGTTCCGGAACTCCGCTTTGCCGATCTGGTCCGAGACCAGGAGCTGTTGCATCGGGCAAGGGAAGCGGCCCGGGCCATCCTGGCGGAGGATCCGCACCTTTCGGCTCCTGATAAGGAGCCGCTGCGGCGGCGCTTGGAAGAAGTCTTTGGCGATACGCTCGGAAGGGCTCTTTTGCACTGACGGACTGTGACGGGTGTTGCCAACCCTGCCATGGGGAACCTCCCGAGGAAGGCAGCCGTCGCTGGAGGTGAAGACCGAGAACTGGAGGAGGGGTGCACCTTTGAGACGGAAGGCCATCGTGGGGGCGGTGCTTTTGGTTCTCCTGGTGGGGGCCGGCGCCTCCGCCACAGCTCTCGAAGGGCTTTCGCCCAAGCCTCCGCAAGGGATGGAGCTTCTTTCGGGGGAAGAACCGGTGGCCCTGGCCGAGGAAGCGTCGTTCGATGGTCATGGAGGTATCTTGCCCAAGGAGAAGATCCTGGAGGCGGTGAACCTTCCGCCGGAGCAAAAGGAGGCTTACCTCACCACGTGGCGGGATTACGAAGGGGAAGGGGCGTCGGGGACGTCGCCTCTCGAGAGCCCCGACCGCCTCGTCTGGGTGCTGAAGGCCAAGGCGCCGGAGTACCATCATCACCGGCTGGGGGTCCTTAAAGACGCCGTAGTGACGTTGGTCTTCGATGCTTACACCGGCGAGCTTTTGACGGAAAAAGTGACAGGCGTTCCTGAGAGAAATCCCATGGCCCGGCCCGGCCGCTGACGGCCGGGTCTCTTTTCTTTTCCTTTCTTTCCTAAAGCCTTGGTGGCCAAATCTTCACGGTATGGCCGGATCCGCCTGAAGGAATCCGGTGATAAGCGGAGAAACCTCGTCTTTAAACCTCATTCAAAGGGAGGGATCCATGGGGTGGCCGACAAGCATACTATCCATCGGGATCATCACCACTTCGGCTGGGACCGGAGCCTTCCGCCGGTTCTGGAGGTGGAACCGGGGGCGACGGTGGAATTCGAAGTGGTGGACGCCTCGGGAGGTCAGCTGAACCCTTCATCCACCGCAGAAGATGTGGCCCGCATCGACTTTGCGCGGGTGAACCCGGTGACGGGACCGGTCTACATCAAGGGGGCCCGGCCCGGGGATGTCCTGGAAGTGGAGATCTTAGATTTCGGACCCCTTTCCTGGGGGTGGACCGCCAGCATTCCGGGCTTTGGCCTGCTTGCCGACGAGTTTCCTCAGCCGTACCTTAAGATCTGGGACCTCAAAAAGGACTACGGCGAATTTGCCCCCGGCATCCGCATTCCCCTCCGGCCCTTCCCGGGGACCATCGGGGTCGCCCTTGCCGAGCCGGGGAACCACTCCATCGTGCCCCCCCGCCAGAATGGCGGCAACATGGACATTCGCCACCTCACCCGGGGAAGCCGCCTGTACCTCCCCGTGTGGGTGGAGGGCGCCTTGTTTTCCGTGGGAGATACCCATGCGGCCCAGGGGGACGGGGAGGTCTGCGGGACGGCCATCGAAGCGCCTATGACCGAAAGACTTCGGCGGCGCAGGCCCCGGGGTAGCGCCCGTATCTTAACGGGGGCTGTCGGGCGGCTTAAAGCTGGCTTACACGTCCCTTATTACACGTCCCTTAAAGGACCGCCCGGTGCCGGGCCGGGGCAGCGGGTGGGAGGCGGATGACGGGCGGGCCGTGAGGACCGTGTCGGCGTGGTGCGTGGCGCGCGGAGGGGGCGCGTCCCGGCGGGGATTCGGCCGCCGGGGGACGGTGGGTCACGGGCGGCCGGCGCCGGCATCCGGCCGCACCGGGTGGGCGCGGGGCCAGCTCACCGTGAACTCCAGGCCTCGCGGCTCACGGCGCCCGGTCGGCTATCCCCCGGTCCGCGTGCCGCCCTGGGGCGGCTTCGCGGTGGCCGTGGCGGATGCGCGCGAGGAAGGGGTCGATCCGGTGGCCGTCCTCCCGAAAGCGTAGCCGCCATTCCAGGCGCGAGGCACGCCATTGCCCAGCAAACCGACTCACCCTAGTCGAGGACCCAGCGCGAAGACCTCAATCCCGCGGAGGAAGCCAAGGCTTGCTGGCCGCGTCTGCGGGCACGGGTGCTGGATCGACGGCCCTGGGCGACCACGAGGAACCTGGTGCCAAGGACGTGAACGGGGACGCTCGTCACCTCGTATAACCTTCAGAGGTGAGGCCGTGACGGACGAGGAACTGATGCGCGCCCTGCAAGCAGGCGACCGAGCCGCGCTTGCGCCCCTGGTCCGTCGCTACCATCGGCCGCTCATGGCCTATTACTATCGCCTCTCCGGCGACTACCACCTGTCCCAGGATCTGGCCCAGGAGTGCTTCTTCCGTCTGGTCATGCGGGCTCGGCATTATCGCTACCCCGAACCGCTGCGGCCCTGGCTTTACCGGATGGCCACCAACATCTGGCGGGATCACGTCAAGAGTGCGCCCTACCGGCATGGCCGGGCGGCGTTACCCCTGGAGACTGCCGGGACCACGGCGGCTCCCGAGCCACCCCTTGAAGAGGTGGTGATCCGGAAGGTTCTGGCCCAGGACGCCCTGGCCGCCTTGCGCCGCTTGCCGGCGCCCTACGCCGAGGTGCTGGCGCTGCGCTTTGGACAGGACCTGACGGTGCCCGAGATTGCCGCAGTGCTGGATCTCCCCGAAGGAACGATCAAGTCGCGCATCTTTTACGGGCTCCGCCGGTTGCGGGCTCTGATGGATAAGGAGGTGCCCCACCATGATCAGCAGGCAGGAGTCACCCGAGGATAGCAAGGCCAGCCTGGCCCAGGTCCTTGGCTTTGATCCCTCGGCCGAGGGGCTGGACCTGGCTCCCGACGAGACCGACGCCCTGTTGGCCACGGCCCGGACCCTCCGGGCAGCGCCGGTGCCGACGCCGCACCCAGAGGAGACGGAGCGGCTGGTGGCCGCCCTCACCCCCTATGTCCCGGAGCCGGCCCGGCCTACCCCTGCCAGGCAGGAACCGCACCAATGGCTGGGCGCGGCGCTGGCCGCGGCCCGGCCCCATGTTCGGCTGTTGCGCCGCCCGTTCTGGGTGGCCAGCGCCGCGGTGGTAGCGTCGGGACTGCCGCTGCTGGATCCCGGCATCCGGCAGGCTGTCGCCCCCGACCTGACCTATGCCGCCTTTCTGGTGCTGGTGGCTCCGGTCCTGGCGACGCTGGGCGTGGCCTATGCCTTCCGCGGCGCGGGGACCGGCATGGCAGAGGTGGAAATGACCTGCGCTCTGACTCCGGCGCAGCTGGTGTTGGGCCGTCTCTTCTGGGTCACCGCCTACGACGCCCTCCTGTTGGGACTCGCTTCCCTGGCTGCCGCCGGGGTGGAACCAGGGGTAAGACTGGGCTGGCTGGTGGCGGGCTGGCTGGCGCCGATGCTGCTGCTGGCGGCGCTGGTGCTGGGTCTTAGCCTCTACCTGTCACCATGGGCGGCTGCGGGTGCGGCGCTGGCCCTCTGGTCGGTGGTGCCCATCACCGTCGTCACCCGGCCCGAGCTGGGTCTGCCGGGCTTGGCAGGTTCGCCGGCCGCGGCCCCGATGGTGCTGGTAATGGGGGCCGGGGCCGTGCTGCTGCTGGCGGCGGTGGTGGCGGCGGCACCGCATCTCATGGTCCGCCTGGCCGGCTTCACCGTCCGCGAGGGGGTGTAAACGGGTGCTGGAACTGGACGGCGTGGTCAAGTGTTACCCGGCAGCCGGCGGGTCACCCGGAACAGGACCTGGTCCCACGCCGCCGGCTCGCAAGGCGGTAACCCCCTGCTCGGCGCGAGTCGTGGTGCTGGACGGGATCTCCGGTGCTCTCAGACCCGGGGTGACGCTGCTCACCGGGGCCAACGGGGCGGGCAAGAGCACGCTCTTGCGGTTGTTGGCAGGCATCCTGCGGCCCGATGCCGGCGTCATCCGCTGGCGGGGACGGCCTCTTGGGGATCAGATTGCCGCCTACCGCCGCCGCCTCGGCTATCTGCCGCAGCGGCAGGCCACCTATCCCGAACTTCCGGTGGCCGACTTCCTCGATTACATGGCCGCCCTCAAGGTCCTGCCCCCAGCCCTGGCGACCCTTCGTCGGAACGAGCTATTGGCGGCCCTGGGCCTGGCGGAGTCCGCGCGGGAGCCTATTGCCCGCCTGCCGCACGGCCTGCGGCAGCTGGTCGGCCTCGCCCAGGCGCTGCTCAACGACCCCGACGTGCTGTTGCTGGATGAGCCCCTCGAAGGATTGGACCATGAGCATCGCCGTCGGGCGCTGGCCCTAGTCCATCGCCCCGGCCGGGTGACGGTGTTGGCCGCCCACCGCGATGAAGGGCTTGTGCCCGGGCTGGTGGCGGTCTGGCACCTGGACGCGGGGCGGTTGCGGGCCACAGCCGTGAACGCTGAACCCTCCGGCCTCGTACCCACTTGATGGGCGCCCTCAAACCTGTGCGAGACGGAGGATCGCGCTATGGCCATTGTCGTCAGCGGTTTGCGCAAGGTCTACCCGGGCGGCAAGGTAGCCCTGGACGGCATCGACCTCACCATCAGCGGCACCTTTGGCCTGCTGGGTCCCAACGGCGCCGGCAAGACCACCCTGATGCGCATCCTGGCCACCTTGATTCCGCCGACGGCAGGCAGCGTCACCATCGACGGCATTCCCATCACCGACGTGGCGGCCATACGGCGGCGCCTCGGCTATTTGCCGCAGAAGTTCGGTTTTTACCCGCAGCTGACCGTCTACGAGACCATGGAGTTCATGGCCGCTCTGGCCCAGGTACCTGCCGACCGCGGCCGGTTGATGGCGTTGCTGGAGCGGGTGGGGTTGGCCGACCGTGCCGGAGCCCGCGTGCGGCAACTTTCAGGAGGGATGGTGCAGCGTCTGGGCATCGCCACCGCTCTCATCGGCGATCCCCGGGTGCTCATCGTCGATGAGCCCACGGCCGGTCTCGACCACCATTCGCGGGTGGGCTTTCGCAATCTGCTGGCCGGGCTGACCGGGGATCGCACCGTCCTCTTCAGCACCCACATCGTCAGTGACGTGGAAACCACCTGCAGCCGTCTGGCGGTGCTGCGGGAGGGCCGGGTCATCTTCACCGGCACCCCGGGCGAACTGGCCGCAGCCGCCGAGGGCCACGTCTGGACGGTGGCGGTGGATCCCCCAGACTGGACCCAGTTTGAGACAAGGTTCCGGCCAGTGGCGGCGGTGCGGGAGGCCGGTCGAGTAAGGGCCCGGCTGGTGGCACCGTCGCCACCCCCCGGTTACGCCGCCGAGCCGGCAGCCCCCACCTTGGAGGACGGCTATATCCACGTGCTGCGCTGCGCCGGCAGCGGGGGTACTGCCGTATGAACCGAAGACTGCTCTGGCAGGTGGCCCGCTGGGAGTTCCGGCTGCTCACCCGCGGGTTCGGGTTCTGGCTGGCGGTGCTGGGTGGTGCAGCCGTATCGGCCAACCTGGTCCGCAACGGCATCACCAGCCCTCAGGTGGTCGCCGACGGTCTAACCCGTTGGATCCTTCCGGTGGTATCTTTGGTCCTCCTCCCCGGTCTGGGGTCCGTCCGCCGCCGGGATGAGGCGATGGGGGTTCAGGAGCTGATCCACAGCCGCCCGGTGGGCACCTTGGAGTGGATCCTGGGCAAGTTTGCCGCCGGGTGGGCGGTGCTGATGACAGCCTGGCTCCTCTGCCTGGCGGTGGCGGCCGCCGTCACCGTCGTGATCGAGCCGGATGCCCTGGGGTTCTTGCCGGGCATCCTGGTGCTGAGCGGCTTCCTGGTGCTGACGCCCTTCGCCCTGGTCACCGCCCTCTGCCTGGCGGTGGATGCAGTCGCGGGGCGTGCCGGTGCCGTGATGGGGGTGGGGGCGGGGGTTATCCTGGGTTCCGTCTTCACCCCGTTCCTGAACCGGTTCTGGAGCTCGCTGCTGATGCCTGTGTTCATGCCCACCGACGTCGGACCGGTCTTCGGCTACGAGCCGTATGCCGGGGCGGTGATGGCCACCCGGGGCTGGACCTTGGCCCTGGCGCTGGCCCTTTTGGCCGCGGCGATCCGCTGGCTCCCCCGCCGGACACCCGTCCTCGAGGGTGGTGCGGCGGGCCGTGCGGTGGCCGCGTTGGTGGTGGCGGCTCTGGTGTTGGGAGTCGGCAGCGCCGCCGTTCTGGCCCGGGTGCCGGCTCCGCTCCACTGGCGCGCAGAGGCGCGCACCTGGGAGCTTGCCCGCGTGCGGGAGGCACTGGCCGGGCATCTGCAAAGCCAGCGTTATTGGCACCGGTATGACCTCACAGCCGACCCGTGGCCTGTAGCGATCTGGGTGGCCCGCGATGGCGCGGCGGAGGCGGCGGCGCTGGGAGCATACGCCGTCGATCTGCTGCCCCACTTCCCGGCGCTGCAACCGCCCCCAGGCGACACCTTCCACCTCTTCCAGGGCCAGTACCTCGACACCCCGCGCACCGAGTCCGGGGCACTGGTGGTGCTACCCAAGGACGTCCGCTTGGCGTCAACAGAGTACGGCCGGCGGGCACTGCTCCGGGCCATGGCCGACGCCCACTGGGTGGGGCTGATCCGGCTGCCGCCGGACACCCCCTTGCAGCCGGTGCCCCTCGGCCTGCCCGACACCTGGGCCCAGGCCGCCTCCCTGTACCACCAGTGGGTGGTGTTGGACCGGACGGCTGGAAGGGAGGCGGTGACGGCGGAACAGGCGCTATGGAAACGCGCGATGGCGGACGCCGAATCACGGGTTCGTTCCGACCGCGACGCCTCGGACGAACTCTTCCGCCGAGGCATCGTGGGGTATTACCTTCCTTTCACCGGGGCGGCTCAAGCGCTGGCGCTCTGGCGACTGGGAGAGGAAGTGGGGCACCGCCGCGTGCTGGCGGCGCTGGAGGACGCGGCCCGGAGTTCTCCCCCGGCCCGGTTCGAGGTGTGGTGGGAACGGGAGCCGGGCATCTCGGGATTTGTCGTTAGACAAGAGCCTGCGAACACCGAGGCCTGGGAGGCCGTGAGTAGGTTCCTGGGCATCGATGTACAGTCGCTGCCGTACTGGCCCCGCTTCGGGCCGCCGGCATCCGGCAGGTGATCGGCCATGCTGCTGCTGCGCTATCAGCTCCGTACCCTATTCAGCCTGTGGCACGGGGTGGCGCTGCTGGTCCTGGGAGCGACGGCCCTGATCTGGCCCACTGCCCACCCGGACGAGCAGGCTGTACTGCGGTGGTTGCTCCTGCGAAGCGAAGTCTTCGGGCCACCCGTGCTGATGGCCCTCACCAGCGGTCTGCTGCTGGTTCAGGGCAGGGTGGAGGAGCGCTGGGGAGCCATGCCGCCGGGTTTTCCCGGCCTCTTCCGGCAGCGCTGGCTGCTGGTGGCGGGCTACTTCACCCTGGCGGTGGCGCTTTTTCTAGCCCTGGGCGGTCCCCGCTCCGGCAGCGCCTTCCCGTACCTGCGTACGCTCGGGTCGACGGTGGTCACCGCGACCGTCTTCGCCCTGGTGGTCCCCCTGATCCATACCGCCACCGGCTCCGCCGCCTTCGGCTGGGCCGCCGGAATGGCCACCTACTTCATCACCATGACCGCAGCCCAGTTCTGGTGCCCGTATGACTCCGTCTACCAGCTGTGGCTGCCCTTCGCCGGCATCAGCGACGCCACGCCGCAGCAACTGCTGGTGAGTAAAGGGGCCTATGCCGTCCTGGCCCTGCTGCTGTTTTGGGCCAATCTGCGCTGGTTGGAAAGGCCCGAGCGGCTCCTGAGCCGGGGTGAATAGGACCTTCCCCCACCGTCGCCCGACCGGTGGTCAGCCGGCAGGAGTGCGGGAACAGAGACCTCGCGAAAAAGCTCCTCGGTGGGGGTGATGGGCAGGAGCGCCGGCAACCAAAACGGCAGGTTCACGAACCTCCCGGCGTTTCGGCCAACACATCTCATGCGCTCAAGAACCTTCCCTGCGGACCCTTCTTTTTCTTGCGTGGGATCCCACTTTCCAAGAGAAGCCTACGAACCACCCTGCAGCGCCGCCAGTCGCTTCAAAAGTTCCATCTTCTCCGTCTGGCCCAGCCGCGCCTTTCGGATGGCTTCTTCCAGAAAGGCTGTGGAATGATCGTAGACATCCCGCCGCACAGGGAAGGGATGCCCATCCTTTCCACCATGGGCAAAGGCATATCGGACGGGATCCCGAAAGCTGGCAGGCACTCCGTAGAGAACTTCCGCCACCATGCTGAGGGCTCGAAATCCCTGAGGGCCGACCCCCGGTACCTGAAAGATCTCCCGATAATGGGAAAACCGCCTGTCGTAGAGGGCGAGAAAACTCTTTTCCAGGGTTTTCGCCTGGGGAATGGCATGGGTCCCGGGAAGTTTAAGGTACCGCTGGACTCCTTCAGGAGCCCGACCCTTCTCCAGACTTTCCAAGAGAGATCGATAGGTCTGGACCACCCTTTCAGACCTTTCCTGCGCCAAGGCGAGGAGCGCTACCTGATGATCCTTTCCCTCCGCAGCCACCAGGTTGAGGACCATCCCCTGGCGACGGCCCACCACAGCTCCATGGGGATCGCTGACAAAATCCCCGGCTCCCTCATCCAGCCAGTGGTAGCGGCGGGCCCACCCCGTGGCATCCTGGAGACCCTGCTGGATCACCGCCCAGCGGCCATCAGCGGTGAAGAAGAAGGTGTGGTGGTAAAGGTCGAACCCGTCCTGGAGGCCGGCGCTGTCGATCTTGGCCACCAGCCGGCTCACTTCCGCCAACTGGGATGTCTCCTGGGGAAGGCCATAACGCTCCCCTGCTTCCAGGATCTCGCGAGGGGTCTGGAGGGAGCGTTTCCCCTTTCCTCCCGCCACAAAAAAGCCCAGGCCATCGCCTCTCTCCTGAACCGCCTCCTTGATAGCCCCGCAAACGGTGGTGGTCAGCCCCGAAGAGTGCCAGTCAAAGCCCAAGAGTGACCCCAAAGCCTGAAACCATACGGGATCCGACAGGCGCCGCAGCACCTCCACCGGCCCAAATTCCAGGACGATGGCTTCCAAAAGAGCTCCTGCCAAGCGCTTCATGCGGTCAAAGAGCCAAGGAGGGCAGTGCCCGCCGTGAAGGGGGAGATCCGCCATGCCTGTTCGTCCCATCGGCTACCCTCCCCACAAGGATTTGACCTTCTTGTGTCCAATAGTATTCGCCAGAGGTTAAAAACTGGTGTACAGGAGTGAGGCCATGTTTCGCCAGCTGGATGATTTTATCTTAGAGGGAATGAAGCGGACCCATCTCGCTTCCGTAGCCATCGCATTGGTTTCGAAGGGAGAGGTGGTGTACCAGAGGGGCTACGGCAGCCGGGACCTCGAGACGGGGCTTCCCGCCACCCCTCGCACGCTCTACGGCATCGGGAGCATCACCAAGTCCTTTACGGCCATCGCCCTCTTGCAGCTCCAGGAAAAAGGCCTCCTATCCCTAGAGGATCCCGTCTCCCGCTACCTGGATTTTCACCTAAAGCCCAAAGGGAAAGACATCCTCATCCGCCATTTCCTCTCCCACACCAGCGGCATCCCTGCCCTGGCTTACGCCGAAGCCCTTATCGGCCACGCTCAACACTCCGGCGACCCCTACCTCCCCATCGGCTCTCCCCAGGATCTCATCGCCTTCATGGCCGATGCCGAGAAATGGGCAGTGGCAGAGCCCGGGGAGCGCTGGCTCTATCTCAATGAGGGTTATGCCCTCTTAGGCGAGATCATCGCCAAAGTTTCCGGTCAAGCCTATGAAGATTACGTGCGGGACCATATCCTCCGGCCCCTGGGGATGGAGCGGAGCACCTTCTCCCAAGCCGACCTTAACCGGGATGATGACGTGGCCACGCCCTACCTCCTGGACCGGGAGGGGCGCCACCTTCCTGGTCGCTACCTCTTCGGGCGCCTCCTGGCCGATGGAGGCCTCATCAGCTGCGCCGAGGACATGAGCCGCTACCTTCTCTTCCTCCTTTCGCGGGGGAAGAACCCCGACGGCATCCTCAGCCCCGCCTCCATCGAAGCCATGGAAGCCCCCCGCATCCCCACGGCCCCTGAAGCCATCGATCCCCACGACTGGCGGAAAGGAACGCCCGCCACCTATTACGGCCTGGGCCTCAGCTCCACCACCTTCTTCGGCCGCACCCTGGTGGGCCACGGGGGAAGCGTGGGGGTGGCCACAGCCCAGCTGGCCTACATCCCCTCCGAAGGGGTGGGTGCGGTCGTCTTGGCCAACGGCAGCGGCTACCCCACCGCCCACATGGCCCAATATGCCCTGGCCCTTCTTTTGGGCGAAGATCCCTTCGCCTGGGAGCCCCTCCGGGTCGAACGAGATCTCTTGCGCTGGGAAGGGATCTATGAAACGTACCGGGGCACCACCCGCGTAGAAGTGCGCCGGGCCGGCGATCGCCTGGAGCTCATCTTCCGCGATCGGTACGGCGAAGAGCGGGTCCCCCTCCTGCCTTACGAGCTCAAAGGCGAGGAGGCCCGCTTCTTCACCCTCTCAGGAGGCAGGCGCCTCTGGGTCGAATTCCGAGAAGGGCCCGAAGGCCCGGAGTTCATCTACGAGCGCTATCTCTACCGCTGGTCGGGGCGGCTCACCTGAAGGTCCAGGTGGTGGGCAAAGAAGGCCCAGACCAGGGCCTGCTCCTCCACCACCCGCCCTGCGGGCTTCCCCGCCCCATGGCCGGCCCCTTCCTCCACCCTCAGGAGCACCGGGTTCTTTTCTCCCTCTTGCTCCTGCAAAAGAGCCGCCATCTTTCGGGCGTGGAGGGGATCGACGCGGCCGTCCTGGGCCGCGGCGAAGAAGAAGACCGGCGGGTAAGTCTTTCCGGGCTGAACCCGGTGGTAAGGGGAGTAGGCGTAAAGCCAGTGAAAATCCTCCGGGTTCTCGGGATCCCCGTATTCCCCTGTCCAGTGGGGGCCCAGGAGAAAGAGGTGAAAGCGGATCATGTCCAGAAGGGGAACGCCGCACACCACGGCCCCAAAGAGTTCTGGACGCTGGGTCATGGCGGCCCCCACCAAGAGGCCGCCGTTGCTGCGGCCGAAAATCCCCAGCTTTCCCGGAGCTGCCACCCTTTCCGCAAGGAGCATCTCCGCGGCGGCCAAGAAATCATCAAAGACGTTTTGCTTCTTCTCCCGCATGCCGTCTCGGTGCCAGGGCTCCCCGTACTCAAAGCCGCCCCGCAAAATGGCCTGGGCCCACGCGCCCCCCGCCTCCAGCCACGGGATGATGGCGGGCTGGAAGGTGGGGGTGCGGGAGAGGGCAAAGCCGCCATAACCTGTGAGGACGGTAGGTCGGCCCTCCCGTGGCTCGTCCCTTTCCCCTTGGCCTTTTTCTCGGCGGGGTTCCAGGACGAAGACGGGAATCCGGGTCCCATCCCTGGAGATGGCCTCCTTCACCTTCACCTCCGCCTTCAGGCGGGAAAGATCCACGCCCCGGGGCTCCTTCCAGACGCGAAGATCCACCTCTCCTTGGTTCCAGCGGGCTTCCCAGATCTGGGGCGCATGGAGAAAGGACTCCCAGAGGAAAAAGGCCCGTTCCCCTCCGGGGCTTCCCCAGAGGCCCGACACCGTTCCCATGCCCGGCAGGGACAGCTCTTTCGTGGAGCCATCGGGGAAGAGGGCATACAGGCGGGAAACGCCATGGTGAAGGGCGGAGACTAAAAGCCCTTCGCCAAGGGGCGCCATGCCCTCCACCACCTGCTCCCGCGAGCCCCTCAAAAGCTCCTCCGCCGCCTCGGGCCCCTTCCCTACGGGAAGGCGAAGGATCCGCCCGTAGGGGGCATCCAGGTGGGTTTCCAGGTAGATGAAGTCGCTGCCGGCGAACCCGTGGAAGCGGGCATCGGCATCCACCCAGAGGGGTTCGGGGTTCTCCTTCTCCCGATCCAGGAGGAAGATCTCCGTCCGCTGCCATCCGTGGTGGGCCAGGATCAGGAGAAACCGGCCGTCCGGCGAAAGGGAGAGCTGGGGCATCTCCTTGATGGGGCGATCTTTTCCGAAGATGAGGGGATCTTCAGAAAAGGGCCTTCCCAGGGTGTGGAAGAAAACCCGGCGGTGGAAAAACTCCTCCCCCTCTGGCACCTCTCCCCGAGCGGGGTGGCGGGTGTAGTAAAAGCCCGTCTCATCGGGGAGCCAAGCGACGCTGGCAAAGCGGGTGTGGGGAATGGCGTCGGAAAGGAGCCCCTTACCCACCTCCAGGACGTAGAGGGTGCTGTCTTCCGTGCCGTCCCGGGAAAGCCCGAAGGCCACGTAGGTGCCCCTGGGCGAGGGATACCACCAGTCCAGGGAAAGGGAGCCATCCGGAGCATCGGCTTCGGGGTCCACCAGGAGCTTTTCCTCCTCCCCCTCCCGCATCCAGAGGGACACCTGGCCCCTCTGGGGGAGGCGGCGGGCAAAAAAGACCTTCGCTCCCCGGGCCACCGCCCCCACCAGCATCTCCTGGGAGAAGAGGATCGCCTCCAGCCGCTTTCGGAAGAAGGCATAGGCGGGATACCCTTGGATGGTCGCTTCGGCATAGGCCGTCTGGCCCCGTTCCCAGGCCTTCACCCTGGGATCGTCGCCCTTTTCCAACCAGCGGTAAGGATCCACCACCTGGATCCCGTGGACCCATTCTTCCACCGGTTCCCGGCGAGCTAGCGGTTTCTCCATGGCCATCATCCTTTCGGTCGCATGAGGGGGAAGAGGATCACATCGCGGATGGAGGGCTGATCCAATAGGAGCATGGCCAGCCGGTCCACCCCGATGCCCAGCCCGCCCGTCGGGGGAAGGCCGTATTCCAAAGAGCGCAGGTAGGTCTCATCCAGGGGCGGGGCTTCCTCGTTCCCCAGGCGCCGCTCCTCCACCTGCATGAGGAACCGCCGCCGCTGCTCATCGGGATCGTTCAGCTCGCTGAAGGCGTTGGCCAGCTCCATCCCCTGGACGATGGCCTCGAAGCGGTGCACCAGATGGGGGGCATCCTTTCGCTCCCGGGCGAGGGGCGAAATCTCGATGGGGAAATCAAGGATAAAGGTGGGCTGGATGAGGCGGGGCTGCACCAGCTCTTCGAAGAGGAATTCCCACGCATGGCCTGCCCGGGCATAGGGAGGAAGCTCGCCCCCGCGCCTCCGCACCTCTTCGAAAAGTTCCTCCTCGCTCATGCGGGTCACGGGCACCCCGGCAACTTCCAGGGCCTCCGCCATGGTCATCCGCTTCCAGGGAGGCGTAAAGTCCAGCTCCACCCCCTGGCGGATGACCTTGGTGCTCCCCACCACCTTTTCGGCGATCTCCGCCACCATCTCTTCCGTGAGCTTCATCATGTCCTCGTAGTCGGCGTAGGCTTGATAGCACTCCAGCATGGTGAACTCCGGGTTGTGGCGGGTGGAGATGCCTTCGTTGCGGAAGACCCGCCCGATCTCATACACCCGCTCCAGACCCCCGACAATGAGGCGCTTTAGGGGAAGCTCCGTGGCGATGCGAAGGTAAAGGTCCATGTCGAGGGCGTTGTGGTGGGTGACAAAAGGCCTGGCCCGGGCCCCTCCGGGTATGGGGGTGAGGACGGGCGTTTCCACCTCGATGAAACCCCGCTCGTCCAAGAAGGAGCGCATCACCGAGACGATGCGGGAGCGGGCGATGAAGGTCTCCCGCACCTCTGCGTTGACGATGAGGTCCAGCTCCCGCTCCCGGTAGCGCTGGTCCACGTCCTTAAGGCCGTGCCACTTTTCGGGCAGAGGCCGAAGGGCCTTGGTGAGGAAGGTGAGCTCTTCCACCTGGACGCTCACTTCCCCCCGCCGGGTCTTCATGAGGATGCCGGCTGCCCCCACCAGATCCCCCAGATCCAGAAGGGGCAAAAGATCATAGCCCCGGGTGTCGGCCTCCCGGAGATACAGCTGGATCCTTCCCGTCACGTCTTGGAGATCAGCAAAGGCTACCTTGCCGTGGCTTCTGAGGGCCATGACGCGCCCTGCCACCCGCACCTGCCGCCCCTCCAGATCGGCAAACCGCTGGTGGAGCTCGCGGGCATGGGCCGTCACGTCGTAGCGGCCGCCGTAGGGATCGATGCCCCGGGCCCTCAGGGCCTCCAGCTTTTCCCGCCGGCTGGCTTCCAGATCCTCCAGGGGCACCTTACCGCTCCACTTTCACAATCTCATACTGCACCACGCCGTCGGGGAGGCGCACATCCACCGTCTCGCCGGCGCGGCGCCCGAAGATGGCCTTGCCCACGGGAGACTGGTAGGAGATGCGGTGGCGGGAAGGATCGGCTTCATGGCTCCCCACGATGCTGTAACGGAACTCCTCTCCCGTCTTCACGTCCCGCAGCACCACCGTGGTGCCCAGGTTCACCTGCTCGGGATCGACATCCTCTTCCGCCACCACCCGCGCGTTGCGGAGGGCCTTTTCCAGGGCGGCGATCCGCCCCTCCACAAAGGCCTGTTCGTTCTTGGCCTCTTCATACTCGGAGTTCTCCGAAAGGTCGCCGAAATCCCGGGCTACCTTGATCCGCTCCGCCACTTCCCGTCGGCGGACCGTCTTGAGGTACTCCAACTCTTCTTCCAGCTTGCGAAGCCCTTCCTGGGTCAGCAGCAGTTCTTCGGGATTCATCTGGTCCATGGTCATCTCTCCTCAGACAAAGGAACGCCCCTTGCGGGCCGCCGGAAAGTCGCGACGATTATAGAAAGGGGGTCTCCGGGTGTCAAGGACTCAGGCCCCCGCCGCTTCCTGAGCCCTGCGGCGGCGGGCATGCTCCCGGATGGACTCCAGCTCATCGGGGGTGAGGGCGCGGTCAAAGCTCCTGAGACCTCCCACTTTGAACCCGTGCTTCTTGGCCAGCCGGGTGATTTCCTCCACCTGCTCCAGAGAATAGTCCTTCCCCAGGGTGAAGTCGTCATAGCGCTCTTCCAGCGCCAGGATCATGGTCTCCGCCATGCAGGCCAACGCCTGGCGGGGGGGCAATCCGAAGTTGAAGTGGAAATCCACCTCCCCCGGGACGTCCACCACCCCGCCCTCGATGACCAGCACATCCTTGCGGACCTCCGCCACCTGGCGGGAGACGTCCCGCGGCCGGGCGATGTCGCACACCACCGCTCCCGTCTTCAGGTCCTCCGGGTGGATGATGGCCCCGACGGCGTTGGAGACGGTGATGATGATGTCGGAGACGATGAGGGACGCATGGAGATCGGTGGAGATCTTGGGGGTAAGGCCCGTGAGGTACCGGACTTCTTCCGCCAATGCCTGGAGCCGGGCCCCATCCCGGCCCACCAGGAGGAGGTTTTTCACCTGCCGGGCCAGGAGGATGGCGGCCACCCGGCCCACCGATCCCGTGGCCCCCACCACCGTGACCTGGGCGCTTTCAGGGTCGATGCCCATCTCTTGGGCTCCCAGGAGAGCCCCCTCCACGGCGGTGGCCGCCGTGTAGCTGTTGCCGGTGGTGACCCCGATGTCCAGGGCTTGGGCCAGCTTGACACCGGCTCCCGCCACGATGGCGTTATAAGCCCCCAGCCCGATGATCCGGGCCCCTTTCTTCTCCGCCACCTTGGCCGCCTGGACGAGCTTGGGAAGGACTTTTTCTTCCGGCAAGGACATCATCAGGCGGGGCGTCAAGGGAACGGAGACGAAATGCCCCTCCGCCTCGTTGTAGGGCGAGCGGATCCCCGTGATGTGGGATGTGTAGATGACGGGGGCGTAGGGCATGATGGCTTCCAGCCAGTGGGGAGGGACTCTCTTTGCCGCCGGGATCTTGCGGTAAACGTCGGAGACTTCCAGGGGATGCAGCAGAAATCCGAAATGGCCTGCCATGGTCGGCTCCTTCCTTTCCGCCTAATCTTCGTCGGGGAAGACGGCGGAACCTTCCAGCACTTCTTCCGTCACCAGCACCGGCACCTGAGCCCTCACGGCCAGGGCGATCCCGTCGCTGGGGCGGCAGTCAATTTCCATAATACCCTGGGCGGTTTCAATTTCCAGCTGGGCGATGAAGGTGTTGTCCCTCACGTCGTGGATGACCACCTGCAGCAGGCGGCCTCCCAGGCGCCGGATGGTTTCGGCCAGGAGATCGTGGGTGGCGGGGCGCGGCATGCCGCCTTCCACGCCTAGGGCGATGGCCATGGCCTCGCACAGCCCGATCACCAAAGGCAGCACCCGCTGGCCTCCTTCTTCCTGCAGGAGAAGCACGTTCTCCTTGGTTGCCTCCACGTGGCCGATGCTGAGAACCCGCATCTTCACCATGGCGCCGCCTCCTCTCTGAGAGCACCCTACGGATCAACCCTATGGGTACTTTCGACTATATATCATCCTCACCCCATCGAGGGTGAGGAATAGATCCACCTCCTGGATGGTGGCGGAAACTTCCGCCATAAGGGGAGCGAGCCCTCCGGTGGCGATGACCCGCGCCTCTCCCCCCAGCTCTTCCTGGATCCGCCTCACCAGCCCGTCCACCAGGCCGGCAAAGCCGTAGATGATCCCCGACTGCATCGTTTCCAAGGTGTTGCGGCCGATGACCCGGCGGGGCCTGACGAGGGCGATCCGCGGCAGCTGGGCCGTGCGGAGGAAGAGGGCTTCCGTGGCGGTGGCGATGCCGGGAGCGATGGCTCCGCCGATGAAGGCGCCTTCTGGCGAGACCACGTCAAAGGTGGTGGCGGTGCCGAAATCCACCACGATGGCGGGCGCCCCGTATTTGGCCCGGGCCGCCACGGCATTGGCCAAACGATCGGCCCCCACCTCCCGGGGATGATCCACCTGGACGGGGATCCCCAGCGGGGCATCCACGGTGAGGATGAAGGGTTCGATGTTCAGCCGGTGGTGGAAAAGCTCCTGCCATGCCTGGGTAGCCGGCGGCACCACCGACACCAGGGCGGCGCCTCGCACCGCTTCCAGGGAAAAACCGTTGCCAGCCATGAGGGAATGGAGGAGGGCGTAATGCTCGTCAGCCGTCCAGTCCCGGTGGGTGGAGATGCGCCAGTGCTCCAAGAGCTGCTCCCCGTCGTAGACGCCGATGACCGTCTGACTGTTGCCGATGTCCAGCACCATGAGGGACAAGGGCCATGGCTCCTTCCTATCCGCATGGTGCCACATGGGAGATTTCCTTGAGGAGAAGGGAATCTTTCGTCTACTCTTCCCAGTAAAGGAGGGTTTTAGCGTGCGCCTGGCCCTGGTGGGGAGCGGTCGGGTAGCCCAAGGTCTGGCCACGTGGCTGGATGGGAACGGCCAGGTGGTGGCCGTCATCAGCCGCTCCAAGGAAAAGGCCCGGCAGCTGGCCGCCTCCTTGGCCTCCGCCCAGCCCGTCACCTGGGACGAACCCTTTCCCGAGGCCGACTGGTGGTTCTTGGCCGTCCGGGACGACGTCCTCCCCGACGTGGATCGCTCCCTGGACGAAAAGGGCGCCTATGCATCGGCCCGGCTGGTGACCCACACCAGCGGCGCCCACTCCGCCTATGCCCTGGAGCGGGCCCATGCCCGGGGCATCCCCGTGGCTTCGGTCCACCCCCTCTACCCTTTTGCCAGCGGGGAGCGCCTGGCTCTGCAGGAGGTCTTTTTCGCCCTGGAGGGCGACGAGGAAGCCCTCAAGGTGGTGGAGGCGTGGCTGGATCACTGGCATGCCCCCCACCGGCGCCTGCGCACGGACCAGAAGCCCCTCTACCACGCGGCGGCCGTCCTGGCCAGCAACGCCATGGTGACCCTTTTGGGGGCGGCGGAGGGCCTCATCCGGAAGTTGGAGCTGCCGGTGGAAGATGTCTTCCCGGCCCTGGGCCATCTCGCGGAATCGGCCCTCCGGCAAGCCCGGCGCCTGGGGCCGGTGGCCGCCCTGACGGGACCGATCCAGCGAGGGGAGTACACCACCGTCCTCGCCCATCGGAAGGCCCTCCTGGACCAGGCCCCGGAGGTCTGGCCCCTCTACCGCGCCCTCGCCAGGGCCACATTGCCTCTGGCCCGCCAGCGGGGAGTCGCCCCTCCCGAGGTTTTGGACGCCATCGCGGAACTGCTGGATGCTTCCGAGGGGAAGGGAGCCTTGCCATGAGCCGGAAGACCGTAGCCGACATCAAGGAGATGAAGGAAAAAGGGCAGCCCATCGTGATGGTGACCGCCTACGACTACCCTTTAAGCCGCCTAGCCCAGGAAGCCGGCGCCGACATCCTCCTGGTGGGAGATAGCCTGGGAAATGTGGTCCTGGGATATGAGTCCACCACATCGGTGGACATGGAGGATATGGTGCGGGCCTGTGCCGCCGTGGCCCGGGCTCCAGGGGAAGCCCACATCGTCTGCGACATGCCCTTTCTCTCCTTCCAGATCTCCCCCGAAGAGGCCCTGCGGAACGCGGGGCGCCTCATCCGGGAGGGGGGCGCCCAGTCGGTGAAGATGGAAGGCGGAAGACAAGTGGTTCCTACCGTCAAAAAGCTGGTGGAGAGCGGCATCCCCGTCATGGGGCACATCGGCCTCACGCCCCAGTCGGTCCACCAGCTGGGCGGGTACCGGGTCCAGGGGCGGAGCCTGGAGGAGGCCCGGAGGCTTCTCGAGGATGCCCTGGCCCTGGAAGAAGCAGGGGTGTACAGCCTCGTCCTGGAGGCGGTCCCCTGGCAGCTGGCCCAGCTCATCACCCGCAGGCTCCGCATCCCCACCATCGGCATCGGAGCAGGATTGGGCTGCGATGGGCAGGTTCTGGTCATCCACGACCTCATCGGCCTCAGCTTCGGGAAACCCGCCAAATTCGTGAAACGCTACGCCCAGGTGGGGGAGATCATCCGTCAGGCGGTGGCGGATTTTGCCGCCGATGTCCGGGAGAAGCGATACCCCGAACCGGCCCACCAGTACAACCTCAGCCCGGAAACGTGGGAAGCGCTGCAAAAGGCGCTGGAGAGCCGATGAAGATCGTCCGCAGCCTCTCGGAACTGCGCTCGGCGGTACGGGAGCTCCCCCGGCCCCTGGGCTTTGTGCCCACCATGGGCTACTTTCACGAGGGTCACCTCTCCCTCATGCGGGCATCCCGGAAGGAGAACCGGAGCACCGCCGTCAGCCTTTACGTCAACCCCATGCAATTCGGACCTCAGGAAGATCTGACCCGGTATCCCCGGGATGAAGCGCGGGACCGCCGCCTGGCGGAGGAGGAAGGGGTGGATCTCCTCTTCATCCCCACCGACGAGGAGATGTATCCCCCCGAAGGGCGGATCCCCGGGAGCCTCCAGCGAACCCGGGTGCAGGTGGAGGGCTTAAGCTCCATCTGGGAAGGGGCCAGCCGGCCGGGCCATTTCGATGGGGTGGCTACGGTGGTGCTGAAACTCTTCCACCTGGTGCAGCCGGATGTGGCCTACTTCGGCCAGAAGGATTACCAGCAGGCCCTCGTCATCCGGACGCTGGTGCGGGATCTGGATGTGCCGGTGGACATCCGGGTGCTGCCCACCGTCCGAGAACCCGATGGCCTGGCCATGTCCTCCCGCAACGCCTACCTCTCGCCGGAGGAACGGAAGGCGGCGCCCCGCCTCTATCAGGCCCTCCGGCTGGGGGAAGACCTCATCCGCAAAGGCGAACGGGATCCCCAGGCCGTCATCTGGCAGATGGAGTCCTTCCTCTCGAAGGAACCCCTCTGCCGCCTGGATTACGTCACCGTGGCCGATCCCGAAACCCTTCTCGTGCCGGCGGAGATCCGCCTGCCGGTGGTCCTCCTCGGGGCCGCCTGGTTCGGCCAGGCCCGCCTCATCGACAACCTCATCGTCCGGTGAGGTCGAAGGTGACGTCCCCCGCGTAGAGGCGCCGGAGCCCGTGGACTGTCTCGAGGAGGAGGGAGCCATCCTTCTCGATGTCCTTCATGGTACCCCGGAGGATCTCATCGCCGTGGCGGACCTCCACCTTCTCTCCCAGGAAGAGCGCCCTCTCCCGGAAGGCCTCCAGGACCTTTTCCCCGCCCCGGTGGATGTCCTGCCACATGTCGGCCAGGTGGCGCAGGTAGGCGGCCAGGATCCGGGGACGGCTGACGGGACCTCCCCACTCGTGCAAAAGGGAGGTGGCCCGGCCCTGGAGCTCGCTAGGCATGCGGTGGAGGGGCCAGTTGCAGTTGATGCCGGCGCTGACGGTGGCGGCGCTGAGGCTGGCCAGGACCTCTCCCAGAAGGCCTGCCACTTTGCGACCGTTGATCCAGACATCGTTGGGCCATTTGAGGCGGGGGCGAAGGGAAAGTTCCGCCTCGAGGGCCCTCGCCACCGCCACGGCTCCCGCCAGGGGGAGGAGGGAAAGGGTGGCCAGGGGCGGAAGATGCCGGAGGATCACCGTCACGGCGATGCCCGTACCGGGAGGCATCGTCCAGGTCCGCTGTCCCCGGCCCCGCCCCTGGGTCTGTTCCTCCGCCACCACCACGCCGCCGTGGGGTGCACCTTCTTCCGCCCACCGGCGGGCCTCCAGGATGGTGGTATCCACCGTCGGCAGCACCCGCCAGGCCGTCCCCAGGGGACCTGGGGAAAGATCGGCCATCCAGGCGGGGTTAAAGCCATCGGGCGGCCAGGACCAGGGCGGCCCCTGGTAGGTACCCCCCAAAAGGGCTTGTCCAGGGTCGGGAGGAGCCACCGCCGCCTCCACCGGGGGGAGCTCCTCCCCCTCCTTGGCGAAAAAGGAAGTGGCCTCTTCCAGGTACAGTTCCACCCCGGAAGAAGGCCCCCGCACCTGGACGAGGGTCTTTAGGGCCGGAAGAGGCCCCTTGGGCTGCAAGATGTAAGGGCTTTGCCCCACCACCTCCACCCCCTGGGCCTTCAAGCGGGCCAGGACCCCCGCCAGGTACGCCTCCCTGCGCCCCCGGTAAGCCGTCAGCAGAAGGATGTCTTCCCTCATGGACCCTTCCTTTCCGTCCAGCGCCACTGGTAGGATTTCACCAGCCGATAAAAAAGGATTTCAAACCCCTTTTCCGAAGGCCGCATCACGTATAGGTTACCTCGCCCATCCACCTGGGCGTAGCGGCGAAGGAACGGGCCACCGGGATCCATGGGGAGAGGAAGGACCCAGCGGGCTTTCCCGTCCCGGGATACCTTGAGGAGCGTTCCTTCGGGGGTCCCCAGGTTGAGCCCCACGTAGACGTGGCCCTTGGCATCGGTCCCCACCACCTCCGCCCGCCCGAGGCGCTCTACGCTGTCCACCCGGATGGTGCCGAGGGCCTTTCCGGGGTTCAGCACCCGGATGAGGAGGGACATGTCGGTCTCCCGGGGCTCGAGGAAGAACAAATGGCCCGAGGGGGCGAGGGAGAGGGTCCCGGAGGGAGCAGGATCCCCCTCGGGGTCCCAGTGCCATCCCTCTTCGTCCAGGATCACTCGGGCCACCACTGTGGATTCCTTGGGGTTCTCCTCCAGCCGGACGATCTCCCGGGCATAGGCCGCGGGAAGGAGCCGCACCAAATCCAGGTAGGCCTGCCCCTTCCCATCCACGGCCACCCCCTGGATGAGGCGCTTCTCCCCCTGGGCTGAAGCCTCAAAGTAGGGGATGGCCTTCCCGTCGGGGCTGATGCTCCAGAGAAGGCTTCCCCCCTGATCCACGGCGAAGAATCCGCCGGCGCCGTCGGCCACCAGGTCGGCCACCCAAGGGCTGATCTTCCCCGATGTGGTGAGGGGCACCTCCTGCCATCGGCCCCTGCCGGGAAGGAGCTTAAAAAGGCGGTCTCCCGTCCGGGGGACCACCACCACCCGGCCTTCCTCATCCACGGCGAAGGTGGCAGGAGGCCCCTCTTTTTCAGGCCAGAAGGCCAAGGTTTCCGCCCGGTAGGTTTCCACCGGTTTCAAGAACCCCCCCACGAGGGCCATGGCCCCCAGGAGGACCAGGATCAGGGAAAGCCGTTTCATGCTGCCACCCCAAAGGACGCTATTCCGTCCCGGGGCAAAACATGAAGGCTACTGCCCGAGGAGAAGGCGGGGAAAGCGAAGGGCGAGGATATCCCCCGCCAGGGCTTCCACCTCTGCCCCTAGGGAGCGATCCTCCTCCACGGGAGGGATCCGTTCCCTCAGCTCTTCCCGCACCGCCCTGGCAGCGGGGGACCAGAGCTCCGGGTCGTGGAACTCCAAGGCCTGCACCGCGGCCACCAGCTCCAAGGCGAGGATGCGGGCCGTGTTTTCCACCACCTGGGCTCCCTTGAGGGCAGCCGTCATGCCCATGCTGACGTGATCTTCCTGGTTGGCCGACGAGGGGATGGAGTCGACGCTGGCAGGGGTGCAGAGGACCTTATTTTCGGCCACCAGGGAGGCGGCCGTATACTGGAGGATCATGAGGCCCGAATGGAGGCCTTCTTCCCGGCGGGTCAAAAAGGGAGGAAGGCCCGAGAGCTGGGGGTCCAGGAGGCGAAAGAGGCGCCGCTCCGAGATGTTCCCCAGCTCCGCCACGGCCATGGCCAGGTAATCCAGGGCCAGGGCCAGGGGCTGACCGTGGAAGTTGCCGGCGGAGATGACCCTTCCCGTTTCGGGGAACACCAGGGGGTTGTCGGTGGCCGCTCGCATTTCGGCGGTGAGAATGGCTTCCACATGATGGAGGGCCTGGCGGGTCGCTCCGTGGACCAGCGCCCCGCACCGGAGGGAATAGGCGTCCTGGACGCGGCCGGCCCACCCCAAAAGCCGGCTTCCCTCCAGGAAGGAGAGAACCTCCGCCGCGCTCTCCGCCTGGCCTCGATGCCCCCGGACCGCCTGCACTTCCGGGAGGAACGGCTCCCGGTTGCCGCCCAGGGCTTCCAGGTCGAGGGCGAGGAGAAGATCGGCCAGGCGGACCAGATGGCGGGCGCGGATGAGGCTCAGGACCCCCAGGGCCGTCATGGCCTGGGTGCCGTTGATGAGGGCAAGGCCTTCTTTGGGGCCCAGGTCCATGGGCGTCAGGCCCGCCTGGCGGAGGGCTTCCCCTCCCGGAAGGCGCTTTCCCCGCCATTCCGCTTCCCCCTCTCCCATGACCACCAGGGCCAGGTGGGCGAGGGGCGCCAGATCGCCGCTGGCCCCCAGGGAGCCCCGGGACGGGACCACCGGATGGACGCCGGCGTTCAGCATGGCGAGGAGAAACTCGGCCAGCTCCGGGCGTACCCCTGAATAGCCTCGGGCAAGGGCCTGGGCCCTCAGGAGCAAAAGGGCCCGCACCTCTTCCCTGGAAAGGGGCTTTCCCACTCCTGCGGCGTGGCTGCGGATGAGGTTTTTCTGAAGTTCCTTTTCCTTTTTGGGCGGAATGATTTTCTGGGCGAGGGCCCCAAAGCCCGTGTTGACGCCGTAGATGGGCCGTCCTTCATCCATGAGCTGGTGCAAGAGGCGGTGGCTTCGCGCCATCCTTTCCCGTGCCTCCGGCGCCAGGGCCACCGACGCCCCTTCCACCGCCACCTTCCAGACATCCCGGGGCTCCAGGTGGAGCCCGTCCACATGGATCAAGGTCATGACGCCGCCACCCCTTCCCTGGGCCGGAGGATCACCTGGACCCGAGGCCCTTCCATGGCCTTCCGCCACGAAGCCTCCACGGCCTCCGCCGTCGCCCGGGAGAGGCCATCCCAGACGATACCGGGAGGATAGCCATAAAAGAGGAGATCCGTCAGAAGATCGGCCGCTTCCCCAGGGTGGTCCAGCGAGCGGAGGAAGCGGCCCCTGAGGCGCTTCAGGGTCCGGTGCACCTCGTCTTTCTGAAGGGGGTGCCTCAGCCCTTCCTGAACCGCCGCCAGCCATCCCTCGGGATCTTCCGTCTCGCCTTCCACCACCAGGTAGGGGGCTTTTCGCCCTCCCCGCCACCCGTAGGCGAGAGTATCGTCCACCTGCCCTTGGGCTTCTGCCCACTCTCGCCAGGGGCTGCTGCGGCCGAGGAGAGTCTGTAGGGCCGCCAGGGTTAAAAGCTCGCCTTCGGGGTCCACCTGCGAGACCTTCCACGCCAAAGCCGCCCAGGGATAGGCGGCGGGGATGACCCCTTCCAGCACCTCTTTGGCCGCTCCCTCCGGTTCGGGGTCGAGGACGGCTTCCCCGTCCTGGGGATGCCATGAAAAGGCGCGCGAGAGATGGTCTACCGTTTCGGCCACCTCCTCCGGCTCCAGTGGGCCTGCCGCCACCAAAAGGCCCCGGGACGGGTGGTAAAAGGTCCGGTGGAGGAAGCGAAGGAACTGGCTATCGATCTTCTTCAAGGATTCGGGAGACCCCAGGAGATCCTCCTTTCGGGATGGAGTGTAAAAGAGGGCTTCCCGCAAGGAACGCTCCCGCCAGTAGCCGGGATCATCCCGGCTGAGGGCCAGCTCCCGCTGGATGATGAGCCGCTCCCGCTCCACATCTTCTTCCGTGAAGATGGCCTCGTGGACCAGGGCGAGGAGGAGGGGAAGGACGTCCCTGGGGGAAGCGGACCCAGCCGCCACATAAGTGGTGTAATCCTCCGTGGTGTAGGCATTGGCTTCCAGGCCCAAAAGGGCAAACTCCACGCTGATGTCCCCTTCGTCCTTTTCGAAGAGGAGATGCTCCAGGAGATGAGGAGCTCCCGGCGGGACCGGGATGAGGGACGACCCCGCCTTCACCCCGTCCAGGCGCCCGGGGAGGGGCACCGTCCACTGCCAGACCGTTTCGGACCTTTCCACGCGGGGAAGGATGGCCAGGCGAGGACCGCCGGGAAGGCGGGCCAGCCACAGCCGGTCGCCCCAAGGAAGGGATACCCAGGATCCCGTCATGGGGAGGCACCTCCGGGATGAAGGCGGTAGAGGGTATCCAGGCGCAGGCGGGCAGCGACCCCTGAAAGCTCCGACAGCTCCAGGGTGTTGAGGACCTCCTCTTCCTCCTCCCAGCGGTAGGTACGCCCGTGGAGGAACGCCTCCAGGGATTCGTCCAGGAGAAACGACGGTTCTTCCCGCTCATAACGGAGCTCTTCCCGCCGCAGGCGGAGGGCCGATGTCAGGGCCTTCCCATCGATGGCCCCCTCCTGGAGGGCCGCCACTTCGTCGGCCATGGCTGTCTGGGCATGGGCCAGGGTTTCCTCGTCCACTGCCGCCTCCAGGACCAGGAGGCTGAGGGCCCGGTCCAGGTGGGAGCCCACGTCGTAGGACCAGGCCTTTTCCTCCCGGACCACCTGGAAGAGGCGGGAAGCGGGGGAAGACCCCAGGAGGTGGTGGATCACCCGCAGGACGTAGCCTTCCCGGCTGCCCCAGGGAACACCTGCCCGGTAGGCCATGAGGAGCCGGGCTTCTTCCCCTCCCAGGGCTTCATCCACTTCCTGAGGGTCTACGGTTGGGGGAAGGGGACGAAGAGGCGGCCAGGGATCGCCGCTTCCCGGCGGAAGGATCTCTTGCAGGGACGAAAGGAAGGCTTCCGCACCTTCTCCCGCCACCCCCACGAAGAGGCGGCCGTCCTGGAGAAGCCGCCGGTGAAAGGTGAAAAGGTCCTCGGGCGTGCAGCGGGAAGCTTCCTCGGCCATGGCCTCAAGGGAGAGACCCCAGATTTCGCCCCGGGCCACCCGCTCCCTGAGCCGGTACCAGAGGTAGGCTTCCTTGTCGTCCCGGAGGCCCTTGATGTCCCGCAAGACCCGCTTTTTCTCTACGTCCAGGAAGGCCTCGGGGAAGAGGGGTTCCTCCAGAAGGCCTTTCAGGAGGTGGAGCAGTTGGGAACCGGCAGCGGAGGGGAGGAGCTCCCCCTCCAGACCCACCACCGCCAGCTGGCCTTTGAGCCCGGCCGAGGGCCAGAGGGATGCGCCCTCCAGATCATCCAGGGTGCGCTCCACGTGAAGGCGGGACGGAAAGGAAGGTGAGCCCCGCAGGATCATGCGGGGCCAGAGGAAAAGGCCGCGGGGCACACGGCCCTCCAGGGGGAGGACGTAGTGGACGGCGAAGCGCAGCACCTTTCGCCCCGGAAGGGGAAAGGCGGCTCCCTTCAACTGGCTTCCACCTTCTCCTGGAGGATTTCGTCCAGCTCGGGGCCTTCCACCGTCTCTTTCTCCAGGAGCCGTTTGGCCAGCTCATCCAGCTGCCTGCGGTGCTCCTGCAAGAGCTGCTTCGCCCGATCGTAGCACTTGCGGATGGTATCGGCGATCTCCTCGTCGATGACGGCGGCCACCTCTTCGGAATAGCTGCGGTCCCGGACAATATCCCGGCCGAGGAAAGGCGTATCCAGGCGGTTGCCGTAGGTGATGGGTCCCAACCGCTCGCTCATCCCCCACTCGGTGATCATCCGCCGCACCAACTGGGTGGCCCGCTCCATGTCGTTGCTGGCCCCGCTGGTAACTTCTCCGAAGACCAGCTCCTCTGCCGCCCGACCTCCCAGGGCATAGGTCACCTGGTTGAGGACCTCCTGGCGGGTGATGAGGTACCGGTCCTCGATAGGGAGCTGCATGGTCACCCCTAGGGCGGGACCGCGGGGGATGATGGTGACCTTGTGGATGGGGTCCATATCGGGGAGGAGCTTTCCCACCAGGGCATGGCCCGCCTCGTGGTAGGCGACGATCTCTTTCTCCTTCTCCGAGATCACCCGGCTCTTGCGGGCGGGACCTCCCGCCACGATGCGGTCGATGGCCTCCTCCAGCACTTCCATGGTGATGGCCTTCTGCTGGCGGCGGGCCGCCAGGAGGGCCGCCTCGTTCACCATGTTCTCCAGGTCAGCCCCGGTGAAACCCGGGGTCCGGCGGGCCAGGACCACGGGGTCCACGTCGGGGGCGATGGGCTTGTTGCGCATGTGGACCTTCAGGATGGCTTCCCTGCCCTTGACGTCGGGCCGGTCCACCACGATCTGCCGGTCGAAGCGGCCGGGGCGCAAGAGGGCCGGGTCCAGCACATCAGGCCGGTTGGTGGCGGCCATGACGATGATCCCCTCGTTGGGCGCAAAGCCGTCCATCTCCACCAGGAGCTGGTTGAGGGTCTGTTCCCTTTCGTCGTGGCCGCCGCCGTAGCCGGCCCCCCGCTGGCGGCCCACGGCGTCGATCTCATCGATGAAGACGATGCACGGCGCATTCTTCTTGGCGGTCTCAAAGAGATCCCTTACCCGGGAAGCCCCGACCCCCACGAACATCTCCACGAAATCGGAACCGCTGATGGAGAAGAAGGGCACCCCGGCTTCCCCCGCCACCGCCCGGGCAAGGAGGGTCTTCCCCGTGCCGGGAGGCCCGTAGAGGAGGACCCCTTTGGGAATCCGGGCCCCCAGCTGGCTGTACTTCTTGGGATGCTTCAGGTAATCGACGATCTCCGCCAGCTCTTCCTTGGCCTCATCCAGGCCGGCCACATCATCGAAGGTGACCCGCCCTTTTTCCGAGGGCTCGTGGAGGCGCGCCCGGGAACGGCCGAACTGCATGACCCGCCCACCTCCCGCCTGATTCTGCTGCATGATGTAGACAAAGGCCCCTACCACCAGAAGGGCGGGCAAAAGGGTTCCCAAAAGGGTTATGTACCAGGGGGTCTCGGTGGGCTTTTCCGCCACGATGGTGACGTTTTTGGCCAAAAGAGCCTCCACCGTGCTGCTCTGGGCCCCGCTGGGAACGGTGGTCTGAAAGAGGACGCCGTCCTTCAGCTTGCCGGTGATCTCAAGACCGTTGGGACCCACGTGGACCGAGTCCACCTGGCCCTGCTCCACTTTCTGCATGAAGATGTTGTAGGGGTAGGTCTCCACTTTGACCGGATGATTTCCCAAGAGCGTCCCGAGGAAAATCACCAGGCCGATGAGGATCATGTACACAAGCGCCGTGCGAAGGCGCGCACGGTTCAAACGGTTTCCTCCTTTGGCGCCTCGGGGGCGCGTTGCTTTCTTGTCTCAGACCAGTGTACCATACCTGGGACATACGCCTTTTCCAGGGTCAACCAGCGAAATTCCAGGGCTTCTTCCGTCCCTTCACCCAGCCGGGCCATCTCCGCTGGCCGTATCCCCACCACCCAGAGAATCTCCCCGTCCACCTCCAAAAGGGGCCACTGGCGCCGTTCCTCCGGGGGGATACCCTCCCGCTGGAGGAGCTGGTTGACGCGCCGCGGACGAACCTCCCCAAAGGGTGTGAAGCGATCCCCCGGCCGTGGGGCCCGCAGGAGAACGGTGCTTTCCCCCTTCACTTTACGAAGGTCCAGCCACACGCGGTACCGGTCCGCCAGGAGGGAGGGATCCTTCCCGAGGGCCTCCAGTTCCTCCTTCCCTACACGGCGAACCTGGAGGACGCCCCCGGGCCAGGAGGTTTTTCCCGGGATGGCCACGGGCCGGGGAGGCGGGATGGGGAGGCCCCTTGGAGGAAGGGGCCGGAAGATACCGCGGGTGACCGCTACCCGCACGCCTCGGGGTCCCTCCCATGCCCGAGGCTTTCCCAGGGTTACCATCCGGCGCCAGGTGCGAAGGTGCCTTTCGGGGAGGCGGGGTCGCAACAAGAGGAGCCTTCTCCGGGAAAGGGCTTCCTCCTTCCGCAGGCGTTCGTAGATCATCTGGCTGGCCCGCACGAAAAGGGGCCAGGGCCAGGCGGCCATGGCCTTGGTCCGCCAGCCCCCCTCGGCCGCCTGGTCCCATAGCGCCCTTCGGGCTTCCCGCTGCCAGTAGACCCGCTCCTCCCGGAGGCGCCTCGCCGTCTGGAGGGCGCTCTTCCACGCCGCCGGGTGGATGGCCGAAAGGTGGGGGAGGATCTTCTGCCGGATGACGTTTCGTACGTAGCGCACGTCGCGGTTGCTGGCATCCTCCCGGTAGGGTAGCTGGTGGAGGCGAACATAGGCCTCCAGCTCCTCCGGCAAGAGGGAAAGCCACGGCCGGATCCAGCGGCCCCGTTTGGGGGCCATGGCCGCCAGGCCGTCGGGGCCGCTGCCGCGAAACAGCCGAAGGAGAAGGGTCTCCAGCTGGTCACCGCCGTGGTGGGCCAGGAGGACCGCCTCCACGCCGTGGCGGCGGGCCTGGCGCCGGAGGAAGAAATAGCGGCGGGAGCGGGCCCGGGCTTCGCTCCAGCTCTTCTTTTGGCGGGGAGCCCGGCCCACCACCAGGGGAAGGCGCCACCGGCGGGCCAGTTCCCGGACGAATTGGGCGTCTTGGCCGCTCTCGGGACGCAACCGGTGGTCGTAATGGAAGAGGATGAGGGACCAACGCCACCGGGGCGCCAGGGAGCGGGCGGCAAAGGCCAGGGCGACGGAGTCCCGGCCTCCCGAGATGGCTACCCCTAACCGGGCACCGCGGGGAAGAAAGCCGCGCCGCGCCGCCTCTTCCAAAAGGGCTTCGGGCTTTTCCATCCCGGTCCCCCTTGCCCCCAGTCTCCCTAAGGGAGAGGACCGGATCAAGCTTGGGCCCAGAGGCGCCGGGGCATGAGGCGGACGACGAGAGCCGTCAGATCATCATCGCTTCCCTGGGGACGCCGGCGGGCCGCCGCCTCCACCAGCCCTTCCGCCAGGTAGGCCGGGGGCCGGCCGTGCCCTGTGGCGAGAAAGCCCGCCACCCAGTCTTCCGCCCCATCGTCTCCCTCCCGCTCCCAGACGCCGTCGCTCACCAGGACCACCCAGTCGCCGGGGTGCAGCTGCAGCTCCCGCACCTCCACGGGGATCTCCTCCAGGATGCCCAGGGGCGGCGCCGGAGGTCCGAAGACGGCCACAGGCTGCCCTCGGCGGACCCAGTAGCCGGGGGCCGCCCCCACCTTCATCCAGCGAGCTCGGCCCTGCCGGCGGTCCACCAGGAGGAGGTCCAGGGTGGCGAAGGATTCGTCAGGGCTGGAGAGGAGGAGGAAGGTGTTCAAGAACTGGACGGCCGTTTCGCACTCCACACCCGCATCCAGGAGTTTTTCCAGGAGCCTCACGGCCTTTTGCGACTGGCGGGAGGCCCCTTCCCCCACCCCCATGCCGTCGCTAAGGGCCACCAGAAGGTGGGGCCCCATCTCCTTCACCAGGTATGAATCCCCTGAGACCCACCGGCCCGGCTTGGCCCGCCGGGCCACCCCCACCTGGTAGTGGAGGAGGTGCTCCGCCGCCACCGGAGGCCGGGGTTTTTCCATCTCGGCGAGGGCTCGTGCCAGGCTTTGCCAGTGACTGGCCACCAGGGACCGGACGAAGGCCAGTTCCCCCTGGAGCTTTCGCCGCATCTTCTGGAGCTCCACCGCCATGTTGACGGCCACCACCATCTCGCCGGGCCGGAGGCACCCCGTGACCCAGAAGCCCTTTAGATGGCTGCGGCTCAGGCGACCCTGGCGGCGGGCCTGGAGGATGAGCTCCTGGAGGAGGTGGGCCGTCTGGGCTCCCTGGGAGCGCCAGCAGGCGCCGTGGCTGGGGCAGTGGCGGCAGACTTCCCCGCGGATGTGGTTCACCATGCCCCCCAACACGGGGGGCGACAGCTCCTCGCCTCCATCGGAGCTCGAAAGGGGAGGGGAAAAGGCGGCGGCCATCTCCCTAAAGAAAGCCGGGTAATCCAGGGAGGGTTTGTCGGAAGGGGAGCCGGGTGCCTCCTTGCGGCCGCCGGGAAGGACCCGCAAGGCGACGGCCCTCCCCTGGGGCTGCGGCCACGGCCGCCTCTTCCACCAGCCCACCGCCAGGAGGCCGGGAGGGAGGACCAAAAAGAGGCCGGTTCCCGCCCAAAGGGAGAGGACGATGCCTCCCCCCGGAACCCAGAAGGCCGGGGCTGCCAGGAGGGGCAAAAGGGCCCCGAGGAAAAAGGCCAGGGCGGCGGGAAACCTCCCCCACCCCACGAAAAGGCCAGCCAGGAGGCCGCCAAGGGCCCAGGCGGTGCCCAGAAGGCCGCTCCCTTGTCCGAAGAGGTAGCTTCCCACCCCTAAAAGAAGGCCGGTGCTGGCTCCCCACAGGGGACCGCCCAGGGTCGCCGCCAGAAGGGTGAGGGTGACGGCGGCTCCCTCCGCCGGCTGAAAGCCGGCGGCATCGGCCCGGCCCAGGCCTCCCACCAGGACCATGGCCCCCACCACCAGGGCCACCATGACCGGCAGCCGGTCCTCGCCGGAGGGCTTGTCCCCGTAAAAGGCCAGGGCCGGGTACCAGAGAAAGGCTAAGAGGGGGATCAAAAGGGCCTGGACGGCCGCCTGCATCCAGGGTCCGGGCACATCGCCCCAGAAGGCGAAGGGAAGGCCCACCAAGGTGCCCGTCACCAGGAGGGCCAGAAACCAGGGAGCCCCCTGCCAGGAAGGCTTTCCCCGGGCTTCCCCGTAAAGGACGGCCGCCAGGGCGAGGAGGGCCGTTTCCAGACCGCCCGCCCATCCCCCGCGGCTGAAGGCCCCAAGGGTTGCGCCGCCCAGGGACCAGAGGGCGAAGGGCCAGCCTCCCTTCCAGAAGCTCGCCAGGGTCCAGGCGGCTCCGAAGGGGTGGAGGGTGCCGAAGAGGGAGGCCCGGGCCAGGACGGCTCCGAGGAGAAAGAGGATGCCGGGAACCTTGGCCCTTTCGTAGAAGGCTTCCATGCCATCGCCCCTTTCCCGACGGTGTGGGGGTATGGTGCCCTAGGGAAAGAGGCGATGGGTGTCGTCTTCTTAGAAGGCCCAAGCGCAACTTTCGACGTCAGGGAAAGGCGGGGAAGGGACTGCCGTGGCAGAGCCAGGTGGACCCGTCCCGGCGGACGGCCGCCAAGGCTTCCCCGGCCGTGGAGAAATGGGAAAGCTTTCGCAGGACCGCCCGGGTGGGAAGGAGGAGCTCCTTTTCATGGGCCGCCAAGTAATCCCGCGGCGAAACCCAGATGAGTTCCTGGAATTCCGCAGCGTTGGGCGAAGGAGAAGCCCCTTGGGGAAGGGGCGCCATGTAGAAGCGGGTTAGGAAGCGAGGAGCCAAATGGGCAGGCGCCAGGAGTTCCCCCATGGGGTAGATCTCGTCGGCAAGGAGAATCCCCGTTTCTTCCCAGCATTCCCGGATGGCGGCCCGGCGGAAAGCGTCTTCGTCGTCCCGGGCCCCCTCCCGGTCGGAAGGGTCCACCACTCCTCCGGGGAAGATGGCAAAGCCCATCATGGAGCCCCGCACCGCCCGAATCCCCATGAGGACCTCCAGACCCCGGGGGCCATCCCGGACGACGGCTACGCTGGCGGCGGGGCGGGGCGGCTGCACCCCATGGCGGGTCGGGGCCTGGCCGGGAGGGATCCACTGGTGGGCCCTTTCCAGAGCCAAAAGGATTCCCTCCAAGCTGCGAGCCCGTGGCGCCGGGTAACGGCAGGGGTCGATCTTTCCCTCGCGGTCCAGGAGGATGCCGATGATCCCCACCTCCGCCGCCCCGTAGATGTCGTTGTCGTAGCTGTCGCCCACCATGACGGTTTCCTCCGGAAACACCCCCAGCTCTTCCAGGGCCAAGGCGAAGATGGCGGGGTCGGGCTTTTGCACCCCCACCTCCCCCGAAAGGATGGCCGCATCCAGGAGGGGAAGGATCCCCAGGCGCTCCAGCTCCTGGCGGCCGCTCCGCCCCCAGTTGGAGACGACTCCTAGAAGATAACCCTGTTTCTTCAAACGCTTCAGGACGGAGAGGGTATCGGGGTAGGGTTCCCACCGCTGCCGCGGCCATCCGGGCCGGGCCATGAGGAGGGTGTAGCTCAGGTCGAAGAGGACGGCGCGAAAAAGGGAACGCCCTTTCCCTTTCATGGCTCCACCCCTTGGCCCAAAATGGAAAGCACGAGGGAGGGATTGCGGTGGCGATTCGTCCGGAAGATCTTCAGGACCTTTCCGATTGGACGATCCGCGAGGGGAAGCTGGAGAAAACCTTCCGTTTCCCATCGTTTCTGGCGGCCATGGAGTTTGTCGGCCGGGTGGCGGAGCTGGCGGAAGCCCACAAGCATCATCCCGACATCTTGATCCAGTATAAGGCGGTCACCTTGAGCCTCTCAACCCACGACCAGGGGGCCATCACCGAAAAGGACCTCCATCTCGCCCGAGAGATCCAGCGCCTCCCCCTTCCCCAAGGATAAGGGCCGCCCGCTCCAGGTCCTGGGGCGTATCCACATCCCAAAGCTCCTGGTCGTCCACTTCCACGAGGATGAGGGCGTTTTCGTGTCGCCGGGCCAGGGCGCGAGCCCCACGGTCGCCCTTTAGCCCTTTTAAATCGGGGAAAAAGGCGGCATCAAAGAAGGCCGGAGGGCTCACGCCGAAGGACCCCCGGGCGAGGACGATGCGGCCCGGCTGCCACGCTCGAAGGATCCGCTCCAGAGTGGCCACCGTTATAAGGGGCATGTCGGCCAGGACGATGAGGAGGGCCCGGGCCCTCTCCCGGGCTGCGGCCTCAACCGCCAGCCGGAGGGAGGAAGCCATCCCCTCGTGGCGCTCCCGGTTGAAGAGCACCTGGTCGGCGTCCAGGGGAAGGTCGTTGGCTTCCTCCCCCACCACCGCCAGGAGGTGGAGGCCGTGGCGATGGCGGAGTTCCCGGAGGGTTCCCCAGGACCAGCGCCAAAGGGGAATCCCCCGGAGAAGGGCCTTAAGCTTGGGGGAACCGAAGCGCCTGCTTTCGCCGGCGGCCAGGTAGGCAGCCCAGACGCGGGGTTCCATGCCGACCTCCCTCGCCCATGGTATGCTGGAACGTGGCCGACGGAAAGGACCCTAAAACGTGAGGCACGGTTGGGCTCTCTTGGCGGCGGCGGCGTTCTCTCTGGAAGGCCTCTTGGCCAGGGGGGCCATGGCCACGGGAACCCACCCGGTGACGGCCCTCTGGCTCCGCTTCCTCCTGGCCTGGATGGGGGTGGCGGCGACCCAGCTCCTCCGGCCTCCCCGGGATGGCCACCTGGCTTCCAAGGACCGGTATGTCCTTTTGACGGCGGGAGTGGGATATGCCGCCACGGCCCTCCTCCTTTTCGCCGCCTTCCAGCGCATTCCCACGTCCCTCGCCATCCTCCTCCTATACCTCTACCCCGCCCTGGTGGCCGTGGGGAGCCATCTCTTGGGGCGGGACCGGCTGACGCCCCGCCACGCCATGGGCCTCCTTCTCGCCTTCAGCGGCCTTCTCCTCCTGACGGGGGCCAGCTTCAAGGGATCCTTCCCCGGGATGCTCCTGGCCTTCGGAGCAGCCCTGACCAACGCCCTCACCCTCCTCCTACAGGATCCTGTCATGGAGCGGGTCTCCGCCTACCGGGCCTTGACGCCCCTACTGGGCTCCGCCACCCTCACCTCCCTTTTCCTGGCTCTTGCCTTGGGAAAACCCCTCTTTCCCCAGGAAGGGAGCTGGCCCTATCTGGTGGGACTGGCCCTCTTCCCTTCGGTGGTGGCCATCCTGGGGGTGAACCGGAGCCTTCAGGTGTTGGGCGCTTCCCGGACGGCCCTCCTCCTCTCCCTGGAACCGCCCCTGGCGGCCCTCTGGGGAGCCCTCTGGCTGGATGAGCGTTGGACCCTCTGGCAGCTGGTGGGGGGCCTTCTCATCGTCCTGGGCGTAACGTGGGTGCAGACGGAAGACGGCGAGAGCGATGGCATGAAGGGAGCCGCAGGTTGAGGATCGCCATGGTGGGGTACCCCACGCCGGGGGGAAGCGGCGTGGTGGCGGCGGAGCTGGCCCATGCCCTGGTGGAACGAGGCCACCAGGTTCATATGTTCAGTTACGATGTGCCCCTTCGCCTCCGGACGGGCTTGCCGGGCCTCCGCTACCACCCCATCGAGGCTCCCGATTACCCCGTCCTCTTGGGTCGGCCCTACGAGATGGCCGTGGCGGGGACCTTGGCGGGTGTCCTCGCGGAGGAGCCCTTTGATATCCTCCACGTCCACTACGCCGTCCCCCACGCGTCGGCAGCCTACCTCGCCCAGGAGATCCTGGGGCCGAAAGGGCCTCCCTTGGTGGTCACTCTTCACGGTTCCGACGTGCGCATCCTGGGAAGGGATCCCGCCCTGGGAAAGGTCTTGCGCTTTGCCCTGGAAAAGGCCCAGGCCGTCACCGCCGTCTCCCATGCCTTGGCGGCATCGGCCAGGGAGGTCCTGGACCTCACCCGACCCATCGAGGTCATCCCCAACTTCATCGACATCGAGCGCCACTGCACCCCCGCCGATCCCCACCTCCGTGCCCAGTGGGCCCGTCCCGGCGAAGCCATCCTCCTCCACGCCTCCAACTTCAGGCCCATCAAGCGCCCCCGGGATGTGGTGCGCATCTTTGCTCGGGTGGCCCGGAAGATGCCGGCCCGCCTCCTCCTGGTAGGGGAAGGCCCCGAAGCTCCGGCCGCCTATCAGGAAGCTGTGGCTCAGGGGGTGGTGGACCGGGTGACCTTCCTCGGGGTCCAGCCGGAGGTGGCTCCTTACATGAGCGTAGCCGACCTCTTTTTGCTTCCCTCCGAGGAAGAGAGCTTCGGCCTTTCCGCCCTTGAGGCCATGGCCTGCGGGGTGCCGGTGGTGGGAAGCCGCGTGGGGGGCATCCCCGAAGTGGTGGAAGACGGGAAGAGCGGTTTCCTCTTTCCGGTGGGGGACGTGGAGGCCATGGCGGAGGGGGCCCTCAAGATCCTGCAAAACCCCTCCCTCCACGAAGAGATGTCCCGGGCTGCTGCTCAGCAAGCCCGGGACCGTTTTCACGTCACGAAGGTGGTTCCCCTCTACGAAGACCTGTACCGGCGCCTCAGGGGGCAGCCGCCAGGACCTTTTCCGCCAAGGCGCGCCGCAGACCCTTGAGGTCCGTGACGGGCACATCTGCCAGGCTCAAGGCCAGCTCCCGCCATCCTTTCTCCAGCCCCAGGATGTCCACCGCTTCCTGAGCGGCCCGGGCCATGCGCCAGCCGGCCTCCTGGGCGAAGATCTGGGCCGGCAAAAGCCCTTCTTCGTGGCCCTTGGCCACCCGCAGGAAGGCGCTTTCCGCCGCAAAGAGGTAGAGGATGAGGTCGGCCAGGCGGCCCACCAGCTCTTGCTCTTTCTCCAGGTCCTGGCCCGCCTTCTGGAAGGCCTGGCCTGCCAGGGCGAGACCCAGGATCCGGGCACCCCGGGTGAGGGCGAGGAGCTTTTCCGCCGGGCCATCGCCTTTCCCCTGAGGGAACCAGCTGGCCTTACCTCCTTGGGCGGCCTCCAAGGCGGCCCCCGCTTCTTTGAGGGCGTCGGTAGCCGCTTGGAGGACGGGGAGGCCCGCCATGGCCTGGCGCACCAAGGTTTCCACGATCAACAGGCGGTTGATTTCGTTGGTCCCTTCGAAGATCCGGTTGATGCGGGCGTCCCGGTAGGCCCGCTCCACGGGGAATTCCTCCATGTAGCCGTAACCCCCGTGGATCTGCACCGCCTCATCCACCGTCCGGCCCAGGACCTCGGAGCCGAAGACTTTGAGGGCGGAGCACTCCAGAGCAAACTCAGCGATGACCCGCGTGGCCTGCCCTTGATCCAGCCCGTGGAGGCGCCGGTCCAAAAGACCGGTGGTGCGGTAGGCGGCGCTCTCCAGGGCGTAAGCTTCCGCCGCCATGAAGGCCAGCTTCTCCTGGATCAGGGGAAAGCGGGCGATGGGCTGGCCAAACTGCTCCCGCCCCTTGGCATAGGAGGCCGCCATCTTCTGGACCTCCCGCTGGGAACCCAGGGACCCGATCCCCAGCTTCAGCCGGCCGATGTCCAGGATGGTGAAGGCGATGCGGGCGCCCTTTCCCACTTCACCCAGAACGTTTTCCGCCGGCACCGGCACATCGTCCAAGAAGAGCATGCGGGTGGAAGACCCTTTGATGCCCATCTTCTTCACTTCGGGCCCCACCGAAAGCCCTTTCCAGTCCCGCTCCACGATGAAGGCGGTGAACTTTTCTCCGTCCACCTTGGCGTAGACCACGAAGACATCGGCAAAGCCCGAGTTGGTGATCCACTGCTTTTGCCCTTTCAGGAGGTAGTGGCGGCCATCCTCGCTGAGGCGGGCGGTGGTGCGGGCCCCCAAGGCATCGGAGCCCGCCATGGGTTCCGTGAGGGCGTAAGCCGCCAGCCGCTTCCCCGTGGCTAGGTCGGGGAGGTAAGCCTTCTTTTGGGCTTCGTTCCCGAAGTAGACGATGGGGAGGGTGCCGATGCCCGTATGGGCGCCCACGCTCACCCCGAAGCTTCCCGTGCGGCTGTATTCCTCCATGAGGAGGGCGGCGGTGGTCATGTCCACCCCCATGCCCCCGTATTCCTCGGGGATTTCCGCCCCCAGGAGGCCCAGCTCCCCCATCTTCTTGAGGAGCTCCACCGTCAGCTCCAGGTTGCCCTTTTCGATCTCATCGGCTTTGGGGAAAACTTCCTTTTCGACAAACTCCCTGGCCAGTCCGGCTATCTCTTTTTGCTCAGGGCGGATCTCTTCGGGCGTAAAGATGTCGGCGGGATCCACTTCCCCCACCACAAAGCCGCCGCCCCGGACTTTCCATTCCTCTGCCATACCTTGCCTCCTAACTGGGTCGCTCGAATAGGCCGGCGGCGCCCATACCGCCGCCGATGCACATGGTGACCAGGCCAAAGCGGCCGTTGCGCCGTTCCAGCTCGTGCATGAGGGTGACCGTCTGGCGGGCCCCCGTAGCCCCCAGGGGATGGCCCAGGGCGATGGCACCCCCGTTGGGGTTGACCTTCTGGGGATCCATCTCCAGCCCCCGGATGACGGCCAGGGTCTGGGAAGCGAAAGCCTCGTTGAGTTCGATGACGTCCAGATCGGCGACCTTGAGGCCCATGGGGGCAAGGGCCTTGGGCACGGCCTTCAAGGGGCCTACCCCCATGATCTCGGGATCCACCCCCGCCACGGCAAAGGAGCGGAAGATGAGGCGGGGCTTCAGGCCATGGGCCTTCCCGTACTCCGACGAGACCACCACCACGGCGGCGGCGCCATCGCTGGTCTGGGAAGAGTTGCCCGCCGTCACCGAACCCCCCTGGCGGAAGGCCGGCCGGAGCTTAGCCAGGGCTTCCATGGAGGTGTCGGGCCGGATGCCCTCGTCCTTCTCGAAGAGGACGGTCTCGGGGTCTTCTTTCTCCGGCCACCGGCCATCCCGCTCCCAGAACCCCACGGGACCTCCCGCCGCCTGCCGGGCGGCCGCCACCCCCAGGCGAAGGCCGTTGGGGGGAGCGGGGAAGAGGCGGCCTTTGGGCACCGGGACGGGGATGATCTCGTCTTTGAAGCGCCCTTCCTCGGTGGCGGCATGGGCCCGGCGGTGGCTTTCCAAGCTGTAGCGGTCCATATCTTCCCGCGAGATGCCCCAGCGCTGGGCCACTTCTTCCGCCGTCTGACCCATGGAGATATAGACCTCGGGCCAGGATTCCGTCAGGCCGGGATCCGGCGAAGGAGTATACCCCACCATGGGCACCCGGCTCATGGATTCGACGCCGCCGGCCACCATCACATGGGCGGTGCCCGCCTGAATGTGGTGGGCGGCGATGGCGATGGACTGGAGGCCGGAGGAGCAAAAGCGATTGACGGTCATGCCGCCCACGCTGGTGGGAAGCCCGGCCTTCAGGGCCGCCAGGCGTGCGATGTTGAGACCCTGTTCCGCTTCCGGCAGGGCGCAGCCCAGGATCACGTCTTCCACGTCTTCCGGCGGCACCCCGGCCCGCCGGACCGCCTCCCGCACCACCAGCTCCGCCAGGATGAGGGGCGAGATGCCCCTCAGGGTCCCGCGGGGGGCCTTCCCGATGGGGGTGCGGACACCGGCCACAATCCAAGCTTCGTTCATGGGCACTCCCTCCTAGTTCCGAAGAGGCTTCCCCGTCTGCAGGAGATGGGCCATGCGGGCCTGGGTCTTTTCTTCTTTCACCAAGGCGATGAAGGCTTCCCTTTCGAGATCGAGGAAGTGCTGCTCGTCCACCAGGGTTCCGGCGGGAAGATCGCCCCCCGAGAGGACATGGGCCAGATGGGTGGCGATGAGGCGATCGTGGTCGCTGATCTGACGACCCCGCCACATCTCGTCCACCGCCAGGAGGAGCTGGGCCTTCCCTTCCTTACCGGCCACGGGTATGGGGACCCGCAGCCGGGGTTGATACCCTTCTTCATCCATGAGGATCACGCGGCGCCGGGCATCCTGGAGGAGCCGATCCCGGTCCACCGAGATGCCGTCTTCGGGCCCCAGGTAACCCAAAAGCCGGGCTTCCACCGCCCCCGTGGAAACGCGGGCCAAGGCGATGGTCTGGAAGACCCACTGCAAAAGGGCGTTCAGGTCCACGGGGGCATCGGGGGGCACCTGGTTGACGGCCTGGACCCAGCGCTCTTTCGTCCCGCCGCCGCCGGGGATGAGGCCGGCCCCCACCTCCACCAGGCCGATGTAGCTCTCCAGGGCCGCCTGGACGGCCGGGGCCGCCAGCACCATTTCGGCGCCGCCCCCGAGGGTGAGGCCGTGAACCGCCACCACCACCGGCCGGCGGGCATATTTGAGCTTCATGTTCACGTCCTGGAAGGCGCGGGTCGCCTCTTCCACCTGGTCCACCGCCCCCGACTGGACGGCCATGAGGACCAGAAAGAGGTTGGCCCCCACGGAAAAGTTCTCGCCGGCGCTGGCCACCACCAGCCCTCGCCAGGAGGCTTCCACCTCATCGATGGCCCGGGCCAGGGCCTCAAACGTGCCGGGATTGAGGGCGTCCTTTTCCCCGTGGAGGATGAGGCCCGCCACATCCTCCCCCAGATCCACCAAGGTGGCGTCGTCGGTGCGCCAGACCTTGGTTTCCCTAAGGTAGTGGCCGACGGGGTAAGGCCGGGGCGAGAGGGCCTTCAAGCCCGGGATCTCCTCCCAGGCCGGTAGGGTGGGCTGCCCCTTCTCGTCGTAGAAGCCGCCCTTGGCTTCCACTTCCCTGATCCAGTCGGGGAGCGCCTCACCGGCCTGGCGAAGGGCCTCCAAGGTCTCTTTGAAACCCAAGGCATCCCAGAGCTGGAACGGCCCCAGCTCCCAGTTGAACCCCCACCGCATGGCCTCATCCACCGCCTGGATGCTGGGGGCGATCTCTTTGGCCCTTCGGGCGGCATAGCCCAGGACCCGGTAGGTGATGGCCCGGGCCACCTCCGCCGCCTCATCATCCCCGGAAAGGAAGGTCTTCACCCGCTCCACAGGATCCGCCTTCTTGAGGGCCGCCCCCACCGAGGCAAACCGAGGCTTTTCCTGGGGCCGGTAGCTGAGGGACTGCCAGTCCAGGGCTTCGATGACCGTCTCCCCTTGCGGCCCTTTGCTCCGCCGGTAGACGCCCCTCCCTGCCTTTTCCCCCAGGGCGCCTTCCTCCACCAACCGCCGGATGAAATCGGGCACCGCAAAGGCCTGCCGGTCTTCGTCGTCTTGCGCCGCCTGGCGGAGGTTATCCGCCACGTGGACGTAGGTGTCCAGCCCCACCAGATCCAGGGTGCGGAAGGTGGCGCTCTTGGGATGGCCCAGGGCTGGCCCCGTGATGACGTCCATGGTTTCCACCGAGAGGGACCGCTTCATCATCTCCTGGACGGCCACCTGGAAGGCGTAGGTGCCGATGCGGTTGGCGATGAAGTTGGGCGCATCCTTGGCCAGGACGATGCCCTTTCCCAGCTGCTTTTCCCCCAGCCAGATGATCCGCTCCACCAGCTCGGGCCGGGTTTCGGGAAGGGGGATGATCTCCAGAAGCTTCATGTACCGGACAGGGTTGAAAAAGTGGGTGCCCATGAAACGCCGGCGGTCTTCAGGGGAAAAAACTTCCGCGATGCGGGCGATGGGAAGGCCTGAGGTGTTGGTGGAGAGGAGGGCATCGGGACGGGTGTAGGGGAGGACCTTCTTCCACAGGTTTTGCTTGGCCTCCAGATCTTCCACGATGGCTTCCAGGACCCAGTCGGCCTCCCGGATCCGCTCCAGGTGGTCCTCGAGGTTGCCCGGCCGGATGAGGTAGAGGGCCTGGGCATCGTAGAAGGGCGCCGGTTTCATCTCCTGCAACCGCTTGAGGGCCCCCAGGGCCAACTGGTTGCGGTCCTTTTCGTCCACCACCAGGTCCAGAAGATCGCAGGGGATCCCCGCGTCCGCCAGGCGGGCGGCGATCTGGGCCCCCATCACCCCGGCCCCCAGGATGGCCACCCGCTTGATGGCCGGTTGCGGTTTCATCCGACCTCCATCCCCTTTCTACTGGGTCTTGGCCTGCGCTGCTTCTTGCTTGGCTTCCTCAGCCAGGACGCGGCGGAGGATCTTTCCGACGGCGCTCTTGGGAAGCTCCTTGCGGAAGATGATCTGGCGGGGGACCTTGTAGGCCGCCAGCTGCTCCCGGCAGCGCCGCTCCACCTCTTCCGCCGTCAGGGTGGCCCCTTCTTTGAGGACGATGTACGCCCGCACCGTTTCACCCCGGTAGGGGTCGGGCGCCCCCACCACCGCCGCTTCCGCCACCTCGGGCATGGCGTAGAGGACCTCCTCCACCTCCCTCGGGTAGATATTGTACCCGCTGGCGATGATGACGTCCTTCTTGCGATCCACGATCTGGAAATAGCCGTCCTCGTCCATCCGCCCCAGATCCCCCGTGCGCAGCCACCCGTCCTTGAGGACCTGCTCCGTCTCGTCGGGGCGGTTCCAATAGCCCTGCATCACCTGAGGACCCTTCACCAGGAGCTCCCCCACCTCCCCCACAGGAAGCTCCTCATCCCCGTCGGGATCGACAATCTTGGCATCGGTGTCGGGCCAGGGAAGGCCGATGGTGCCGTTTCGCCGTTCGCCCCAGATGGGGTTGGAGTGGGTGACCGGGGAGGCTTCGGTGAGGCCGTAACCTTCTACCAGCCTTCCGCCGGTGATCTTTTCGAACTGCTGCTGCACCTCCAGGGGCAAGGGCGCCGATCCGCTGATGCAAGCTTCCACGCTGCTGAGGTCGTATTTCTCCAGATCCTTCATCTGGAGGACGGCGACGTACATGGTGGGCGTCCCCGGGAAGAGGCGCACCTTGTACCGGACGATGGCTTCCAGCATGCTCTTCCCGTCGGGGCGGGGCAACAGCACCATGGTGTGGCCGTGGGCCACGGCGAAGTGGAGGACGGTGGTAAGGCCGTAGACGTGGAAGAAGGGGAGGGCCGCCAGCACCACCCCTTGGCCCCGCGGGATCTTGTAGAGCCACGCCCGGGCCTGGACCACGTTGGCCATGAGGTTGCCGTGGGTCAGCATGGCGCCTTTGGCGACGCCGGTGGTGCCACCGGTGTACTGCAAAAGGGCGAGATCTTTCGCGCCCTTCTCTTCCCCCGGCAGCCGGGCCATGGCCTCTTCAGGGGTGACCCCCTGGATGACGGCATCGTAGCGAAGGACGCGGTCGTTGTACTGGATCTTCGGGAGTTTCTGCCGCAAGGGATAGAGGACCGACAGGGGGAAGGGCAACCGGTCCTTGACGCTGGTGAAAAGGGCCCGCTTGAGGGGAGTCTTCTCCCAGGCCTGCATGATCCGGGGATAGAGGAGATCCAGGGCGATGATGGTCTCGGCGCCGCTGTCGCTGAGCTGGTGGATGAGCTCATGGGGCATGTAGAGGGGGTTCACCCATACCACCACGGCCCCCAGGTAGTGGAGGCCGTAGTAGGCCGCCACGGCCTGGGGGATGTTGGGGAGCATGAGGGCCACCCGGTCTCCCGGCTTCACCCCCAGGCGCAGGAGGCCATGGGCCAGCCGCCGCGCCTCGCGGTGGATCTCCCGAAAGGTCATCTTCTTGTTGTAGAAGATGGTGGCCACCTGGTCGGGGAAATCCCTGACGGCGTCGGTGAGGAGCTGACAGATAGGTTCATCGGGGTACTCCAGCGAGCGAGGAACTTCCGGAGGGTAATGACGATACCAGGGACGGTCGCCTTCCACGTAGCTCATGGCTTACCCACCTTTCGCCTTATGGTGATCACCCATGCCTCCTTCTTCGTGACGCACCTCACGTTTCCCTTTCCTCGCCAACTCCCGTGGAGTACCATGATGCCATGGCCGCGCACCTTCACCTTCGGGACATCGAAGAAGCTCACGAGCGCATCCGACCCTATGTCCTCTTCACGCCCCTTTTGCCTTGCCTCTGGTGCGGAGAGAAGGTCTGGCTGAAAGCGGAAAACCTCCAGCGGACCGGCGCCTTCAAGATGCGGGGTGCCTTCAACATGCTCCTCGCCGAGGCGCAGGGAAAGGCCATCGCGGGGGTGGTGGCCGCATCGTCGGGTAACCACGGCCAGGCGGTGGCCTACGCTGCCCGGCGCCTCGGTTTGAAGAGCATCATCATCATGCCGGAAAACGCCAATCCTGTGAAGGTGGAAGCCACCCGCCGCTGGGGCGCCGAGATCCGCTTCGCCCCTCCCGACAGCCAGGCCCGCCTGCGGATGGCGGAAGAGGTGGCCAGGGCCGAAGGTTTTCTCCTGGTCCCCCCCTACGACCATCCCCTCATCATGGCGGGGCAGGGGACCGTCGGCCTGGAGATCTTCCAGCAGCTTCCCGAGGCCGATGAAGTTTACGTCCCCCTGGGGGGCGGCGGGCTGGGGGCCGGGGTGGCCACCGCCCTGAAGCACCTTTCGCCCCGCGTTCGGATCATCGGCGTGGAACCGGAAGGAGCGGCCGATCATCACCTCTCCCGGCAGCGCGGGGAGCGGACCCCCTGGCCCAAGATCGACACCGTGGCCGACGGCCTCCGGGCCTCCATCCCCGGAGAGCTCACCTTCCCCATCCTCCAGCGCTACCTGGATGACATCCTCCTGGTGTCCGACGCCGAGATCCTGGAGGCCATGGGCCATCTGGGGTTCCAGAGCAAGCTCTTGGTGGAGCCTTCCGGAGCTGCCGCCCTGGCAGGCCTCTTGAAGAGCCGGAAAGAGAACGTCCGAAAGGTGGCCGTCCTTTCCGGAGGCAACGTGGATCTCGCCCTCTGGACCACCTGGGTGGAGCGCTCCGCCCGCACCGCCCTTCATCGATAAGAGGTGGGCGCCAAAGAGAAAGAGCCGGAGGTCGACCACCCCCGGCTCTTTCCGGTTGATTCTGCCCGGATCAGTAGGCCCAGGAGAGAATCATGACGCTCACGGCGAAGACGACGGCAAACATCAGGCCGACCCCGTACGTGAAGGCATAGAGGCGGGGACTAGCATCCAGGTGCATGAAGACGGCCAGCTGCAGGACCACCTGGATGGCCGCCAGCGCCAGGAGGAGGATCACCAAGGGGCTGGGGGGAAGCCAGCCGAACCCCACCGCCAAAAAAGCGATGGCCGTCAGGATCAGCATGAAGGCCGTCCACCAAAGGAGCCTCTTGGTGCCTGCGTCGCTTTTCGCCATGCCTCAGACCCCCAAAATCCCCATGAGATAGACGATGCTGAAGATGATCACCCACACCACGTCGACGAAGTGCCAGTAGAGGCTGGCCACGAAGATTCTGGAGCCCAGCTCCTCGCTGATGCCGTTTCGGAGATAGGAATTGAAGAGGAGCGACAGGAGCCAGAAGAGGCCGAAGCTCACGTGAAGGCCGTGGAAGCCCACCAAGGTGTAGAAGGCACTGGAGAAGGCGCTGGTTTCAAAGCCAAAGCCGTAGTGGAGCATGTACTCGTAGAACTCGTAGGCCTGGATGCCCAAGAAGATTTCCCCGAGGATGGTGGTCACCAAAATCCACCGCTGGACGCCCCTCAGGCTCCCTTTCTGCAAGGCATGGGTGGCGAGGGCGGTGGTCAGGCTGCTGGTGAGAAGGGCGACGGTGGCTACCGCCACCAGGGGCAAGCTGAAGAGATCCTGGGCGCCAGGTCCATCCCCCACTTGGTGCCGGAGGGCCAGGAAAGCGCCGATGAAGGAGGCGAAGAGGGTGGACTCCCCCGCCAGGAAGACCCAGAACCCGTAGATGCGGTTCTTTCCCGCCAGATCCAGGGGAACCCGGCCCAAAAGCTCGGGGTTTTCCACAAAGGGTTCGGCCATGGTGGTGGTCTTGGCCATCAGCCGGTAACCTCCTTTGCCGCCGCGGGATCGATGGTGTAGCCGTGGTCCTCATGGATCATGGACCGGTAGAGGCTGACGAAGAAGATGATGACCCCGGCCCAGATGACGTAGGGCTCCCGGAAGATGGCGCCGTAGGAGGCGATGGTCAGACCCACGGCCATGATGAAGGGGAGGATGCTGGGGCTGGGCATGTGGATGGGCCCCAAGGGTTCCGCCGGCGGCATCTGGCCGTTGCCGTGGCGCTTCTCGTACCACCAGGCATCCCGGGCGCGCACCTGGGGGAGCTGAAGGTAGTTATACTCCGGCACCGGGTTGGGAATGGACCACTCCAGGGTGCGGGCATCCCAGGGATCGGCGACGGAGCGCTCCTTCTTGAGGGCCGTGATGGCCACATTGATCAAGACCAGGAGGATCCCCAGGGTCAGGATGAAGGCGCCGTAGGTGGAGATCTGGTTGAGGGTCACCAGGCCCAGTTCAGGCCGGTAGGTGTAGATGCGGCGGGGCATCCCGAGAAGCCCCAGGAAGTGCATGGGGAAGAAGGTGACGTTGAAGCCGATGAAGACGATCCAGAAGCTCCAGCGGCCCAACCGCTCATCCAGCGTCTTTCCCCAGATGCGGGGGAACCAGTAGAAGAGGGCCGCCAGGCTCCCGAAGAGGACGGTCCCGATCATCACGTAGTGGAAGTGGGCCACGACGAAGTAGGTCATGTTGTATTGGTAATCCGCCGGGGCCACCGCCACCATGACCCCCGTCATGCCGCCCAGGACGAAGATGGGGAGGAAGCCCACGGCGTAGAGGAGGGCCGTCTTGAACTCCAGCTTGCCGCCCCAGAGGGTGGCGATCCAGTTGAATACCTTCACCCCAGTGGGAATGGCGATGAGCATAGAGGTGGCGGAGAAGATGGAGTTCACCAACGGGCCCATGCCCACGGCGAACATGTGGTGGCTCCACACGCCAAAACCCAGGAAGGCGATGGCGGCCATGGCCACCACCATGGCGGTGTAGCCGAAGATGGGTTTGCGGGAGAAAGTGGCGATGACCTCCGAGATGATGCCGAAACCCGGCAGAGCCAGGATGTACACTTCCGGATGGCCGAAGATCCAGAAAAGATGCTGCCAGATGAGGACGTTGCCTCCTGCCGTCACGTCAAAGAACCGCATCCCCAGGAGACGGTCGAACATGAGGAGGAAGAGGTCGGCCGTCAGGGGCGGCAGGGCGAAGAGGGTGATGACGGAGGTGATGAGGGTCGCCCAGGTGAAGAGGGGCATGCGGAAGAAGGTCATCCCCGGCGCCCGCATGTTGACGATGGTGACGATGAAGTTGATGGCCGTCATGAAGCTCCCGAGACCGGAGAGCTGGAGGCCGAAGTTGTAATAGTCGATGCCTCCCGCGAAGGGGTTGAAGGTATCGAGGCTGTTGGGGGGGTAGTTGAACCAACCGTTGTTGGGAGCTCCGCCCAAGAGCCAGCTGGTGTGGAAGAGGATCCCGCCCAGGATGAACAGCCAGACGCTCAAAGCGTTGAGGGTGGGGAAGGCCACGTCCCGCGCCCCGATCTGAAGGGGCATGATGATGTTCATCAGCCCGAAGAAAAGGGGCATGGCGAAGAAGAAGAGCATGGTGGTCCCGTGCATGGTGAGGAGTTCGTTGAAGGTGTTCCCCACCGCGATGGTGTTGGCGGGATTCATCAGTTGGATGCGCATCAAAAGGGCTTCGACGCCACCCAAGACGAAGAAGAACGTCGCCCCCAGGATATAGAGGATGCCGATCTTCTTGTGGTCCACCGTGGTCAGCCACATCCAGATGGTCCGACCGAAGCTGGAGGCTGCCGCTTCCTTCCTCACCCCCGTCCACGGTGCTTCCCTCGGAATGGTCGCCATACGTGTATCCCCTCTTTCCCTTACTTCTGGCTCTGGAGGAACGCCACCACGGCGTTCAACTGCTGGTCCGTCAGCGGAATCTGGGGCATCAAGACGCCGGGCTTGAAGGAGGCCGGGTCATGGATCCAGGCCTTCATGTCTTCAGGCGTGTTGCGAAGGGTGAGGGCCCCCAGGGTACGGCGCAGCCCCACCTTCGTCAGATCCGGCCCGATGGTTCCCTTGAAATCGGTCCCTGCGATGGCATGGCAGCTCTGGCAGGACTGGGCGAAGACGTCCATCCCTTCCTTCTCCAAAGCGGAAGTGGGCGGCTGGAAAGGTTCCTTCATCTTCTTGACCCATGCGTCGAACTCCTCAGGAGTGCGGACGTCCACGGCAAAGGCCATGAGGGAGTGGCTCTCGCCGCAGAGCTGGGCGCACTGGCCCGGGTACCAGCCCGGTTCATCGGCCTGGAGCCAGAAATGGTTGTTCCGCCCGGGGATGGCATCCAGCTTGCCGCCGAGGCGGGGCACCCAGAAGGAGTGGACCACGTCTTGAGAGGTCACGTGGAAATCGATGACGTAGCCGACGGGCACCACCAGCTCGTTGGCGGTGGTGATCCCCAGCTCGGGGTAGCGGAACTCCCACCAGAACTGGTGGGCCACCACGTCCACTTTGACGACAGGCCGATCATCCGGGACCTTGGCCAAAGCGAAGGTGGTCCGCAGCGTGGGGATGGCCAGGATGATGATGAGGATCACGGGGATGCCGGTCCAGATGAGCTCCAGGAGGTTGTTCCCTTCCACCTGGGGAGGATCCCCTTCATGGTTGCGACGGCGGAACCGCACCAACACATAAAGGAGAAGACCCATGACCACCACAAAGACGAGGGTCATGATGGCAAAACTGAAGATGATGAGAGATAGCTGTTCGCGGGCCACCGGTCCCGCAGGATGTAGGGCCGACTGGGGATAAGCTAAGGCCAGAAAAGACAACTTCTACCCACCACCTTATCCTTCGTGCGATTATATCGATGGCCTTCGGGCGCCACAATGGCCCTTAGACCATGCAAAGATGGGCCATCAGGCCGGATGGGTCTGGCGATAGCGCCAGTAATACAAAAGTCCGGCTGCGTTGACGAGGAAATCGTAGGGCACTCCCCCGTCCCTGGGCCGCAGACCTTGAGCCTCCATGTCCTGGCGAACCCTTTCCCAAAGGATCCCGGCCAGCTCCGCCACGGTCTCCAGGGAAGGATCATCCCCTAAGTTGCGCTCGCGAGCGAAGGCCTCGGTGGCCTCCAGCATAAGGCCGATGACCCGCTCGAGGTGATGGGGCAGGGCGGAAAGATCCAAAGCGTAGGGTCCGAAATGGCTGACGGCCACCCCATCCACCGAAAGGCGGCTGAGCTTCCGGGCGCTTTCCACCGTGAGCCGGGGATCGAACTGGTTGGGGGCCGTGCTGGGGATCACGTACTGGCCCCGGGGCCCTTCCATGGATGGGTAGGTGACCCCCAGGGCATCGCCGCTGAAAAGGAGACTATCCTTTGGGTCATAGTACACCACGTGGTGGAAGGCATGGCCGGGCGTATCCAGAACCTCCACCACGTGGCCCTCCCCCAGGTCCAGGCGCAAACCGTCTTCCGCGAGGAGGATCCGGTCCTCGGGAACGGGATCCATCGGCCCGAAGACTTCTTCCCACTGAGGCCCGTGGATGGCGGCCGTGCCGGCGGCCAGGCGGGTGGGATCCACCAGGTGGGGAGCTCCCCGGGGATGGACCACCACTTTCGCATTGGGAAGCTCCTTCAAGAGGGTTCCGGTGCCTCCCGCGTGATCCACGTGAATGTGGGTGAGGAGGATGTAGGCGACCCTCTCCCGGCGGATACCTTCCTCCTCCATGGCCTCGAGGATGTAGGGAAGGGAGCGGCTGCCTCCCGGGTCGAGAAGGGCTACCTGGGGAGCTCGGATGAGGTAACCTGCCGTCACTTCGGGCGCTCCCGCCTGGTAGAGGTCGAAAAAGCGGGTCCTTTTGCCTTCCAGGTTCAAAACCACGGCATCACCTTCCTTCGCGGGGGCCGTCTTTGGACCCGGCCGTCCTCCACGACGATAGTAGAATAGGCGAGGGATGGACAAGGCGTGGGATTCTTCTGGCAGCGGTGGCGTCCCGTCCTCCTGGGCTTTTTGTTGGTGCTGGCGGGACTTTTTCTGGGATGGCAAACCCGGGCGTGGCTGGAGTCCTGGCCGCCTGTCCAAGGGGCGGAGCCGTCGTCCCCCCCTGAGGAAGCCCCTCCCTTCCCCCCTCTCGCCGGCGACGATCCCCAGCGCTTCACCCGCTCGGTGTACTTCGACGGCCTTTTCCAACCGGTAGCCATGGCCTTCGGCCCCGATGGGAGCCTCTACGTCGCCCAGGCCGACGGCACCCTCTGGGCTCTGGAGCCCCCCGGCCGCGACGGCCACCCCCGGAACATCCGGCTCCTCGCCGCCGACCTCCCCGATCCGCAGGGGGTGGTGGTCCTCAAGAAAGATGACCTCCTGGTCAGGGGAAGGGGCGGGATCTGGAGGGTCCAGGGGAGCCAGATGAGCCTCGCGGTGGAGGATCTCCCCATGGCCTCCGACCTCAGCTACGGCCTCTTGATGACCCGGGACCGGCGCCTCCTCTGGCCCCAGCCGGCGGGCTATCAGCCGGGGGTCCTCTCGGGGTCGGTCTTGGCCGCCTCCCTAGACGGTGCGGTGGAGGTCTTCGCCAGCGGCCTGGGCCGCCCACGATCCCTCGCCCTGGACGACGAGACAGGCGCCCTCTACGTTTTGGACCAGCCCCAGGTGGCGGGGCCGGCCGACCTTTTCCTGCTCCAGGAAAACCAGGATTACGGCTGGCCCCTTTGCACCGGCGAGAAAGCGGGAACCCTCTCCTGCTCCGGCCTTCCCGAACCCCTCTGGACCTTTTCGCCGGAAGGGGAGATATGGGGGCTTCTCTTCTATACCGGCGGCGCTTTTCCGCCGTCCTACCAGAGAACCTTCTTCCTCACCCTCTGGGGAGATCCCACCGGCAAAAAGGACGGAAGCGGCGTCATGGTGGCCTGGCGCGGGAGCCAAGGGTCCTGGAACCTTCTCCCTTTTTCCAAGGATTTTTGGCACGCCACCGCCCTGGCGGTCGACAAGTCGGGTAACCTGTATGTGGCGGACATGGGCCGCGGGGTTATCGTCCGCTTCAGCCCCTCAGCCCAAGATACGGAGAGATAGGAGGTTTTCCCGTGCACATCGTCGTCTGCATGAAGCACATCCTCGACTATGAGCTGCCCCCCGCCAGCATCCGGGTGGCTCCCGACGGCAAGTCCCTGGCGGAAGAGGGCCAGCCCCGCACCATGGGCCCCTTCGACCAGAACGCCCTGGAGATGGCCCTTAAAGCGAAAGATGCCGACGAGACGGTGCAGGTGACGGTCCTCACGGCGGGACCGGCGGCCAGCGAAGAGATCCTCCGAAAGGGCCTGGCCCTCACGGCCCAGAAGGCCGTCCGGGTGGATCTTCCCGAGCCCCTGGGTCCCGACTCCCTCACGGCCGCCCGCCTTCTGGCAGCGGCCATCCGCAAGCTGGAGCCGGCCCCCGATCTCATCCTGGTGGGACGCCAGTCGGGGGACTGGGACCAGGGCGTGGTAGGCCCGGCCCTGGCGGAAGAGCTAAACGCCGCCTTCATCCCCCTGGGTTTCCAGCTGGTGAAAGAAGGAGACCGCTGGGCAGTGGTGGCCCAGGAAGAACAGGGCCAGGTGAAGGTGGCCTGGGAGGGGACGGCGGTGGTGAGCGTCACCAACCATGAGAGCAATGTCCTCCGCCTCCCCAAGCTGAAGGACCTCATGGCGGCTCGGCGCCAGCCCATCGAGACCTTCTCCCTCGCGGATGTGGGGCTTCCGTCCCTGGAGGTGGCGTCGGAAGCGGTGCAGGTATCCCTTCCCCAGCGGCAAAAGGAGTGCGAGTTCTTGGAAGGCGAACCGGAAGAAGTGGCCCGGGCCCTGGCGGAGAGGCTCCGCCGCTGGCTCTAAGGAAAAGGAGGCGTGCCCGTGGATAAGGTAGCGGTGATCGTTCCGGCCCTGGAAAAGGACGTCCCCGGCCTCTGGGAAGCGTTTTCTCCGGCCCAGAGCCTGGCCCAGGAGGTGGTGGCCTTCGTCCTCTCCCCCACCCGGGATGCAGCCGAAAAGGCGGCCACCTTCGCCTCGCGGGTGGTGTGGCTTTCGGTGCCGGAAGGAAAAACCTTCATCAGCCGGGCTGTCACAGCCCTTCTCGGCGATGCCCTGGCTAAGGAAGCCGTTCCCGCCGTCCTCGTCACGTCGGGGGGCCTGGGAAGCGCCCTTGCCCCTCGCCTGGCGGCCCGCCTGAAGGGATCGGTGGTGAGCGAGGCTACAAGAGTAGAAGAAACCCCTGAAGGGGTGGTGGTCTCCCGACCCGTCTACGGCGGCAAGGCGGAAGCCCGCATCCTCCTGAAGGCGAAGCCGGCGGTGGTGACGGTGAAGCCGGGAGCCTTCGATGCTCCCCAAGGCCAGGGGCAAGGGCAGATTCAGGAGCTTTCGGGCACCGTGGAAGAGGAAGGCCAGGTCCTGGGGCGGGAAGAGGTGAAGACCGCCGGGGTCCCCTTGAACGCCGCCAAGGTGGTGGTGGCCGGCGGCCGGGGTGTGGGCGGCCCGGAGCCCTTCCAGAGGGAGCTGAAGGAACTGGCGGATCTCCTGGGCGGAGCTGTGGGGGCATCCCTGGCGGCAGTGGATGCCGGGTGGGTTCCCCCCAGCCTGCAGGTGGGCCAGACCGGTACGGCGGTGTCGCCTCAGGTGTACATCGCCGTCGGCATCTCAGGGGCCAGCCAGCATGTGGCGGGCATCACCGGCGCCCGCCACATCGTGGCCATCAACAACTCCAAGGATGCCCCCATCTTCCGGGTGGCCGATGTGGGCGTGGTGGGAGACTTCAAGGTGATCATCCCCGCCCTCATCAAGGCCCTCAAGGAAAACGGCTGAGCCTTTCCGTGAGGGCCGCCAGGAGGGCAGCCCTTTCGGGAAGGCGGGACTTCCAGATGTGTTCGTGCTGGGCATGGGCGCCGTCGCCGACGGCGCCCAGTCCGTCCAGGGTGGGAATCCCCATAGCGGCGGTGAAGTTGCCGTCGCTCCCTCCTCCGGTCCCCGTCTCCTGAAGGCGGAGCCCCAAGGTCTCTCCCGCTTCCTTGGCGATACGGAAAAGGGCTTCCGTGTGGCGGCGCTCCATGGGTGGCCGGTTCAGGCCCCCTGTCACCTCCACCAGGAGGCCGTCCCCCGACGGGGCGAGGGTTTTCATCCGTTCATGGATCATGCGAGCCTGGCCTTCGTCCATGACCCGCACGTCCACTTCCCCCTCCGCCTCTTCCGGCACCACGTTGGACCGGGTGCCTCCCCGCACCACCCCCACGTTGACCGTGAGGCCCGCCTGAAAGTCCGTCCAGCTCTCCACCTCCAGGATGATGCGGGCCAGCTCCCGGATGGCGCTCCGGCCCTTTTCCGGCTCTCCTCCGGCATGGGCGGAGCGCCCCTTCACCCGGATGCGGTAGTCGGCGATGCCTTTGCGCCAGGTTTTGAGAAGGCCTTCCTCCCCCACCGGAGGTTCCAGGACCAGGACGGCCCGGCTCTCCCGCGCTTCCTTTTCGATGGCGGCCCGGGAATGGTGACTGCCGATCTCTTCGTCGCTGGTGCAAAGGAAGACCACCGGAGGATGGGCTTCCCCACGCTCCGCCAGGTAGCGGAGGGCAAAAAGGCCCTGGATGAGACCGCCTTTCATGTCAAAGACGCCAGGCCCAAAGAGGCGATCTCCTTCTTCCCGGAGGGGCATGCGCTTAAGGCTTGAAAGGGGCCAGACGGTATCGAAGTGGGCCAGCCAGAGGACAGGCTTTCCCCCGCGGGGAGACGGGAGAAAGGCCCGGACGTAGGGATAATCCCCGTCAAAGAGGATCTCCGCCTCCAACCCCCGGATGCCCCGCAAAAGGCCGGCCCACCATTGGGCAAAGGCCTTCAGGGAAGGAGGATGGTCGGAAGGGGTTTCGAGGGAGGCAGCTTCCTTCAAAAGGTTGACCATAGCGTCCTGGCGATCCTGGAAATACGCTTTTATTTCCACCGGGCTTCCTCCTAAAGGCAGGGGAGGGGCTGTGCCCCTCCCCCGAAGATGGTTTCATCCGTTACAGCCGCTCGGCGATGGACTTCATCTGCAAGAAGTTCAGGAGGTAGTCGGGGCCGCCGGCTTTGGCGTCGGTACCCGACAGGTTGAAGCCGCCGAAGGGCTGGACGCCCACCAGGGCTCCGGTGCACTTGCGGTTGAAGTAGAGGTTCCCCACGTGGAATTCCGCCCGCGCCTTTTCGAGGTGCTCCATGCGGCGGGCGTAGACGGCCCCCGTAAGGCCGTAATCGGTGTCGTTGGCGATGTGGATGGCTTCGTCGAAGTCCTTGGCCCGGATGAAGGCCAGGACAGGGCCGAAGATCTCTTCCTGGGCGATACGGGCCCGGGGCGGTACGTCGCCGAAGATGGCGGGCCGGATGAAGTAACCATCGGTGGGGCCCCGCTCGCCCCCAAGGAGGTGCTTTCCTTCCCGCTTTCCCACTTCGATGTAGTCCAGGATCTTGCGATACTGGGACTCGTCGATGATGGGTCCCAGGTCCACGTCCAGGTCGCGGGGATCTCCCACCGTGAGCTTTCGGGTCCGCTCCAGGACTTTCTCCAGGAGGGGTTCGTAGGCGCTTCCGACAGCGATAACGCGGCTGGCGGCGGAGCACTTCTGACCCTGGAAACCGAAGGCCGAGATGACGATCCCTTCGGCGGCCGCATCCAGGTCGGCATCTTCATCGACGATGATGGCGTCTTTGCCGCCCATTTCCGCCACGACCCGCTTCAGCCACTTCTGGCCCTCCTGGTGGACGGCCGCCCGCTGCCAGATGCGGAGCCCCACGTCTTTGGAGCCGGTAAAGCTGATGAAGCGGGTCTTGGGATGATCCACCAAATAGTCGCCGATCTCGGAGCCGCTCCCGGGGATGAACTGGATAACCCCTTCGGGAAGACCGGCCTGGTGCATGATCTCCACGAAGAGGGACCCGATGATGGGCGTGTTGGAGGCAGGCTTGAGGAGGATGGTGTTCCCCGTGACGATGGCGGAGCTGCTCATGCCGGTGAGGATGGCGAGGGGGAAGTTCCAGGGCGGGATGATGACCCCTACCCCTAAGGGGATATAGCGGATTTCGTTGCTCTCCCCGGGGATCTGCACGGGAGCCGGCGGATGGGCGAGGCGGACCATTTCCCGGGCGTAGTACTCGAGGAAGTCGATGGCTTCCGCCACGTCGGCATCGGCTTCCACCACGGGCTTTCCGGCCTCCAGCATTTCGATGGCCACCAGCTCGGCCCGGCGCCGCCGCATGATGCCGGCTGCCCGCAGAAGAACCCGGGCCCTCGCTTCGGGCTCGACCCGTGACCAGGTCTTAAAGGCTTCCCAGGCGGAAGCCATGGCCTGATCCACGATGTGGCGGTCGGCCTGGCTCACGTAACCGATGATCTCGCTGGTCTTGGAGGGATTGATGGAGGCGTGCTTCTTTTCGGTTTCGATCTTCCTGCCGTCGACCCAAAGGGGGTAGTTCTGGCCAAACCGCCCTTCCCACTGGGCGATGGCTTCTTTGAGCTCACGCCGCTCTTCTTCCGTCTTGTACTGGCGCACCGGCTCGTTTTTGAAGGGTCCGATCACGGTCCATCCCTCCTGCACGGTGTTGGGGACGGGGCATCCGTTCCCACCCCTTTTGTATCATAACGGTTCCCTCGGACCGTTCTCGGAAGCCCTATGGTAGGTCAGCCTTCCCTGCCTTAAAGTTAGAAACGTTAAGGAGGCGCATGGCGTTGCGCTGGCACGTGGTGGAGAGCTATGAGGAGATGTCGCGGATGGCGGCGGGGATCATCGCTGAAGCTCTAGAAAGGAATCCCCGCCTGGTGCTGGGGCTGGCCACGGGTTCGACCCCGGTGGGCACCTATCGGGAGCTGATCAAGGCCTTCCAAGAAGGAAAGATCAGCTTCAAGGAAGCGTTTGCCGTCAACCTGGATGAGTATGTGGGGCTGGCTCCGGATCATCCCCAGAGTTATGCCTACTTCATGGAGGAGGAGCTCTTTTCCCACGTGGATATGCCCCCCGACCATCGGCATATCCCGAGGGGTTTGGCACCCGATCTGGATGAAGAGTGCCGGCGGTATGAGGAGGTTATCCGAAATCTTGGGGGGGTGGATTTGCAGCTCCTCGGGATCGGGGTGAACGGCCACATCGGTTTTAACGAACCGGGTACCCCTTTCGATGCCCGCACCCACGTGGTGGAACTTACGCCGTCCACCCGCGAGGCCAATGCCCGTTTTTTCGAAAGCATCGATGAGGTACCCACCCATGCCATCACCATGGGGCTGGGCACCATCCTGGAGGCAAGGCATATCCTCCTTCTGGCCAGCGGGCCTACCAAGAGGGAGGCCATCCGGGCGCTGCGCGAAGGGGAACCGGATCCGGAGTGGCCGGCCACGTGCCTCTGGCTCCATAAGAACGTGGATGTGATCGTGGATCGGGAAGCTTACGGGGAATAACAGGAGGGAAGCCAAAAGAGAAAGCCCCGCCGCAAGGCGGGGCTTTCCGCTGACACCGTTAACCTTCGGCCTTTTCGCTCTTTTCCTGCGTCACCCAGAGAGCGGTGGCGCCCAGCAGCAGCCCCACCACCACGGCGTTGGCCATGGCGTTGGTGAGGGTGCTGAACCCCAGGATCCAGGGAGATAGGATCAGCCACACGCCCGCCACGACGTTAACCCATGCGGTCCACACGGGGCCACCATACCCGTGCCACAGCGCCAGGGCTCCCGCCACAATACCGAGGATGACTGCGTTCCACATGGCCATCGCCTCAGCGCTGTAGCCCAGGAACCAAGGAGAGAGAATCATCCAAACGCCCAGGATCAGTCCAGCCCAATCCTGCCAACGCTGCATGACTCTTCACCTCCTTCCAAGTGATATTATGGAAACTCATTATGTGAAGTTGTCAAGAGGAGTGCTTTGCGAGCAGGAAGGCAGAGACACGATGCCGAATGTGAATGCGCGAACCCGGAGTGGTGGCCAAAACCCCGGGAGGTTCGCGATCGCATAATGACGCGGGTTAGAGGCAATTTTCCAGAACCTGGCGTCGTAAAACGTAGCACCTGAGGGGAGGTTCGCGAAAAAGGGGTCTGGAAGCCTTGAACCACAAGGCCTAAAACGAGGCAGGTGGGTAGCAACCGGGTCAACTGACCCGGCTTTATTGCAACACAAGCACCTCGTACCACCGGTCAAAGTCGGCTCGTAGCAGCCGGGTTAGCAGACCCGGCTTTATTGAAACTCGGGGTGGCCAGCTTCGAGGAGGGGTCCATGAGGCGGTTGAGCACCATGGCGAAGATGGCCTCGGACAGGTCGAACTGGATCTGGCAGCTTTCAAGGACCCGGCGCAGGGCGCGGTCCCGCTCGGCCTCCTCCCTACAGGCGCTCGGCCACCAGCACTGGGCCCCAGACCTTGGCGGAAGGGAGGCTCAGAGTCCTATTGGAGGTCCTACAGGGAGAACCAAGGCTGCTGAGCGACGCGGATAGGGGCACGGATGAGGTCATCGACCCGCCTTTCGGTAGCTGGTCGACCCGGCCCGGTTGCCGACCACCCTTTGCCGCACCGTGGCGCCCGTGCGACGCTTTCGACCAACTGCTGGTATTCGTAGGTCTTGCCCTGGGCGCGGCCACGTTTGAACCGTGCGAACATTGCACTTCGGGTCGATCACGAAGCATCCCTCTGAAAAAAGGGGTTGTTGGGGAAATCGGGTGCCATTTTGCAACTACGCTTGCGCGCGATGTGCGACGTCGATGCCGTCAGGACAAGGCATTCGGGACCCGAACCCGATCGGAACTGTCAAATGCGAGTTCGAGCCTGACAGCATCTGTCAGGTCGGAGGCCTAGGCTCGATCCGAAAGGAGGTGTAGACCTTTAGGATGACGAGGTTTGCCGAAACCCTACAGGATTACCTAAATCAGGTCCTGCCGGCCATGTACCGCCGGGGATACCACCTCCGCCTCGCCAAAGGGGGACCGGACTATCCGCATCTGCCCGAGCAGTCCCTCCTCGTCCACGTGCTCAACGGCGTCTTCGGGCTCGTGCGCCTGCTGGACTGGCTAGAGGAGGTGCGGATCCCGCTCCCGGGCCTGGACGAGGCCATGCTGCGCCGGGTCCTGGCCCTGTACACCGTCCATGATGTCCACAAGCTCGGTGACTTCGAGCGTCTGGGCCCGTCCGAGTTCAGCATCCCGCGGACCCGGCTTGCCGAGGAGTGGGAGGCGCTGGGGCTCGGCTCCTTCGCCGCCCCCGTCGACGAGCACTTGCTACGGGCCGCCAACGTGAGCAAGCTCAGCCGCCACCAAGGCGACCTCTTGCTTGCGGGTCCCGGCGCCGGCCGAGACTGGCTTCTGGTCCGAATCGCCGATGCCGTGGCTTCGTCCACCTGTGCTAGGGAGGCGGCCTCTTCCCTGGGCGGATACATAAAGCTTTTGGCGCCGGAAGTCGCCACCGGGTGGCGGCTGTACTGGCACGAGCTGCGGGACGTGCGGGGGGTGCTTACCAACCTGATCCATGCAGCCGTGGCGGAGGAGGTCCGACCTCTGGGGTTCTACCCCCTGCTCTTCTTCCCCACGGGGACCCTGTACGTGGGGCCAAAGGAGCAGCGCGGCTTCCATCGCAGTGCCTTCCTGGACGCGCTTGCAGACCGGGTTTTGCGCTGCGCGGTACCGCCAGAAGACCTGCAGAAGTCTGCCGCGGAGGATGGGCTGCGGCCGTATCCGAGGTGCGATTTCCAACCCTATGTCTATACCTTCGCCCGCATCGAACTGCTCTTGGGCATCATCCTAGAGGAGACACAGAGAAAGAAGCCTGATCCGAAAGAGGTGCTCAAGGACATCGCTAAAATCGAGAATAAAATCGAGAAAAAGAAGGACGCCCCGAAGGGCTTGGTTGGTAACTTCGAGCACCGCTTCCAGGTCTCCCGAGGGGAGTCGAAGGGCTTCAACGAACGCTGGTCCCTCGTGCGACGGTACCTGCTCTACCTGGACGCCATCCTCAGGACGCTGGCTCCTACCCTAGATCGCATCGGCTGGTACGAGAGCACCTTCGAGCTTCCGCCCAACGTTACTTCGGCCCTGCGCGAGGACCTCCGACTCTTCGAGATCGGTGGCGTGGGCAAGCACGTGATCGTCCCCGCCTATCACTTCCTCAAGGGCAGCACGTTCGCCGCGCGGCGGGCCGAGGCCACGGACGTGCCGGAGGTGCTGCAGCGCTTACACGAACGCGTCCTAGCCCACCTCCCGCACGGGGAGCTGGAGGCCGGCCGCAGGACGGTGGTGGAGCAGCTCGGCTTTGGCCCCGACCTGCGGGAGTACCTAGGCGAGCACCTGGTCCTATCCTGGACGCCGGACGCCCGCCCCGCGCACGATCCCCTACGGCATTACGCCGTGCCCAAGCGCAAGGGCCACAGCAAGCGCCTTTGCTCCCTCTGCAACCGGACCAGCGAGCACGTGCAGGAGCTACGCACGGACGTGCTCGGGGACTTCGGGCAGGTCTTCTCCAACCGGGTCCTCCCATCCCGCAAGGCGGAGCGGAACCGGCCCTGGTGCCCGGTGTGCCACCTGGAGTTCATGCTGCGGCGGCGGGCGGGACTCTCTCTCCCGGCCGGAGCCTCCTACCGCATCTACCTCTACGTACTGCCCACGTACTCGTTCACGCCGGAGCACGCCGCCGTGCTGGGCCGGCTGCTCCATCCGCTGCAGCTGGTCACCTCGCTGCCGGTGCGCGACTACGGGGAAGCTTCCCCTGGGATACCCCGGCTGTGGCTAGAGCGGAGAGCGCTCGACCCGGACTGGATGGATAGGGTGGTGCAGGTCCTCGAGCGGGAGGCGGACCGCATCGCCCGTGGCGGGCCCTTCGGGGACCGGCTGCTGACCACCGGGGCGTTCACCCAGCCCAACTACCTCCTCGTCCCCTGGGAGCGGTCGGTCCGCGAGGGGCAGCGGGACGACGCGCGCATCCCCACCCGTACCGAAGCGTGGGCCAAGGCCACCTTCGCGGCTGCGGTGATCGCGGCCCTGACGGGCAGCCGGGTGTACGTCACCGAGCGCCCCTTCCTGCCGCTCTCCGATCCCGACGCCCTCAAGCCCACCGTCACGCTCGACTCGCCGCCCCCGGTGGTGGCCAAGCTGCTGGGCAACGAGCAGGACCCGAAGCTGAGGCCCCAGACCGAGAGCATCAGCCTTTTCGGTCGCGAGGCCGGCGGCCGTTCGGGCCTGGAGCGTGCCCTGGACCTCTGCGCGGCGCTCTGGCAGGTGACCTGCGACGTCCGGAGGGCCGGAGGCCCGCCGACCAAGGACAAGCACGTGGCCGAGCGGCTGGGCGTGCTGGTCACCGAGCCGCTGGCCGGAGCCCGCTTCTACAAGGAGTACGCGAGGCTGAACGACGGCGCGTCACCGCCCCCGCCCCTGGCAAGGGCCTGCGAGGTATTGCTGGATCACCTGGGAGGTGAGGAGATGGATCTGGTGTCCCGCATTGCCGAGAAGACGCTGGAGATCCGCCTGCCGTACCGCGAGTTCGGCCGGGGGAAGTTCCACAACCGCGAGTTCGGCCGGGGGAAGTTCCACAGCTACGAGCTGGTCTTCCGAGAAGCGATGAGCGCGATCCGAGAGGGACTTACGCAGATTCCCGAGCTCCGCCGCCTCGCCCTGACCGGTGGAGAACCATCGCTGGAAAGCCTGACGGAACTCAAGTTATGCGCCGTCGGCAGGGTCCAGAAGGCCATGGAGCGTCGGCGTGCTCAACGGTCTCGTGACGTCATCCAGCCGTGGGGAGGAGATCTTAACGCGAAGGTAAGCGAACTCATCGACCTTATTGTAGATGAGGTGTTCCTGCGCGAGGCCGGAGGATCCATCAGCCGTTTCGTGCAGCGAGAGAATAAGCTGGCTGACGGGGTCTACTGTTACATAGACCGAGTACTTGGCCAGAAATGGGAAGAGTATGGCAGGAGTAAGAGCGAACGTCAAGCTCAAGCAGGAGTAGAAGTTTGATACTGCTTTAGGGGGTGGCAGAGCGATGAGC
>JAHHQG010000026.1 GCA_018729555.1 Clostridiales bacterium
GGGAACCCGATCCCGTCACCGTGGTCCGAGCTTCCGGTATCAAGGGGCAGCTCCGCTTCTGGTGGCGGGCCATCCGGGGGTGGAAGGCTCATGGCGACCTTCTAAAACTGAGGGATCTGGATGAGAAGTATTTCGGAAGTGTGGGAGACGAAGGACGCCAGGGGCCGTCACCGGTGGTATTGAGAGTGATCTCCGTGTCTAACAGCCTGCCAACGCCTGCCTGGAAAACAAAGACCAAAGCCGAAGATGTGGCACCGGGTTACCTTTCCTTTCCTTTGCAACCTGACACAAGCGGAAGTCCCAGCGGCAAGCTGATCGAAAAAGTGAAATTCCAGCTGGAAATCGAGCTGCGCCCCCCAAAGGGGATGTCGTTGAACGAATTGGGGCAAGAGGTGGAAGCCGCTCTTTGGGCGTGGGAAACGTTCGGCGGTGTGGGAGCCCGTACCCGACGGGGGTTTGGGGCTGTCCGCCGGACGGATGCCTCTTCCGCTCAAAGAACCGCTGAGCAGGTGCAGGAGCAGATCAAAGACAGGCTGCGCCAGTACATCGAGGATACCCACTGGCCTGCGGGGGTACCCCATCTGACCCCGGAAAGTCCTGTGGCAGTGGTCCAGAAGCCGTGGAAGACCGTTGCCGAACAATACCAGCGTTTTCGGCAATCCCGCGGTAGTGATGGTAGGGGCAAAAGCCTATGGCCAGAACCGGAGACGATCCGCAAGCTGAGGAAAAAGCCAACCGAATCGGGCAAGTTTCCGCGGGGCCAGCTGGGTTTGCCGATTATCTTTCACTTCAAGGATGAGGAGGATGAAGCTTACAACAGCACCCTTAAACCGAAATCTAAGGAGTTCGATCGCCTCGCTAGCCCCCTCATCTTTCGGCCTATAGCCGAGAATATGACCGTTGTGGTTGTTCTGCAGGGCTCCAGAGAAGTTCCCGGTGGTGTTCAGCTGGAGTTCAACAAGGACAAAACATCGGTGGATGTGGAGGTCCAGCTGGACAAAGGGGAAGCTGCGAAAATCCGTGTGCTCAACGGTCAGACCGATGTCGTACAAGCGGCCTTCGATCATCTAACCCGTCGCCATCAAGGTGGAAAGGGAGGTTACCGCCGATGAAAGATGCCCGTGTGGTGTTTGTCCACGCCCTCTCGCCCTTGCATGCCGGCATTGGCCAGGGGGTGGGTACGGTGGATTTGCCCATCGCGAGGGAAAGGGCCACGGGGATCCCCTATCTTCCCGGGAGCTCCCTCAAAGGTTCCCTGCGAGATCGAGCAAAGGAGAGAGGCTTCTCCAACGATGAGATCAAAGCCTTCTTCGGCCCTGAGACCAGCAGTGCCCATGAGCATGCCGGATCTTTAGTGGTCGGAGACGCCCGCCTTCTCCTCTTTCCCGTGCGAAGTCTGGCCGGGGTATTCGCCTATGTCACCAGTCCCTTTATCCTGAAACGTTTAAAGCAGGACCTGGAGGTGGCAGAGGTGAAGGATCCCGCCCGGATTCCGGAAGAGATCCCTGCCCCATCGGCGATGAATGACGCCTACGCCGGCCAGGCCAGCATCCTTTTCGCTGAAGAAGGGAAAGTGTACCTGGAAGATCTGGATCTGAAGGCGAAACCCTACGAGGCAGCTCAGAAATGGGAAGACTTTCTCCGCCACAGCACCCAGGCCCCTGTCCAGGGACGGCTGCTCATCGTCCACGACGACCTCATGAGCTTCCTACTAGAGACCGCCACGGAAGTGGTGGCGCGCGTCCGGATCGACGACGAAAAGAAAACGGTAGCCACGGGCGCCCTCTGGTACGAAGAGCATCTGCCGGCAGAAAGCCTTCTTTACAGCCTCTTTCATCTGGCGCCCGTCGCTGCCAACGGGACCGTCCGGAAGGGTGATTGGGACCAGGTCCAGCGCCTTTTGTCGGGCGTCATCCAGCTGGGGGGCAAGGCGTCGGTGGGGCGGGGCCTTTGCTCCCTTTCCTGGGGGTTTAGGCCATGAGGACCAGGGAACAGGAATGGGCTCAGAGCGCTTACGAACGCGTTCGGAACCGTGACAGAGAGAACAAAGACAAGGGCTGGCGCGACAAGTACCTCAGCTTGGCCAGGGGGTTTCCGCAACTGGTCAAGACCAGCGGGTTCGCCCACGCCATCGCTTTTGTTTTGTCCCGGGATGAAAAAGCCTACAACGACTTCCTTCAGGATGTGGCGGCAACCCTGCACTTTAAATCCGTCAGCCAGCTTGAGGAGCAGGCCCGCACGGCATCGCTGCCGGAATACACCCGCCTCACCCGCCAGGTCCTGGGTGTCTCCCAGTGGTATCGCCGCTACGTCGACATCTTCTTTGGCAAGGACTCCGGTGACGGCGAAGCCGCTGAAGGGGGGATGGGTCGATGACGATCCCCAGCACACGGCGCGAAGCCCTGGCAAATCTGCAATGGAATCCTAAGGTCTCACCTCATCTGGGACTCTGGATGGATAAATACATTCACAGCGTCAAGAGAGAGGACAAAGAATCGAAGGGCAACCTTTTTCGGCAGTTGGTTTCCTTCGGGAATAGAGTCCCGGACTATGAGGGTTTCTTCAACCGATACCAGGAGGCTCTACACCAGGCGGGGGCCAGCTATGCCTTCTTCGAGGTGAAAGGCGCCCGGCTGGTCATCGGCCTTGGCCAGGAAGGGGTCGCGGAAACCTCCATGACCTGGCATCACACCTATGGGGTGCCCGTCATCCCGGCCACCGCCATCAAGGGTCTCATGAGCCACTTTGCCGCCCAGCGCCTGGGGGGCGAAGCCTGGTTCCAGAGGATCGCGGAAGGAAAGACCCAGCGGGGGACGGCCCAAAAGGTCCTCTTCGGGGACTCTCTTGACGCTGTGAATGTATTTATCCATCCAGAGTCCCAGATGAGGTGAGACCTTAGGATTCCATTGCAGATTTGCCAGGGCTTCGCGCCGTGTGCTGGGGATCGTCATCGACCCATCCCCCCTTCAGCGGCTTCACCGTCACCGGAGTCCTTGTCAAAGAAGATGTCGACGTAGCGGCGATACCACTGGGAGACACCCAGGACCTGGCGGGTGAGGCGGGTGTATTCCGGCAGCGATGCCGTGCGGGCCTGCTCCTCAAGCTGGCTGACGGATTTAAAGCGCAGGGTTGCTGCCACATCCTGAAGGAAGTCGTTGTAGGCTTTTTCATCCCGGGACAAAACAAAAGCGATGGCGTGGGCGAACCCGCTGGTCTTGACCAGTTGCGGAAATCCCCTGGCCAGGCTGAGGTACTTGTCGCGCCAGCCCTTGTCTTTGTTCTCTCTGTCACGGTTCCGAACGCGTTCGTAAGCGCTCTGAGCCCATTCCTGTTCCCTGGTCCTCATGGCCTAAACCCCCAGGAAAGGGAGCAAAGGCCCCGCCCCACCGACGCCTTGCCCCCCAGCTGGATGACGCCCGACAAAAGGCGCTGGACCTGGTCCCAATCACCCTTCCGGACGGTCCCGTTGGCAGCGACGGGCGCCAGATGAAAGAGGCTGTAAAGAAGGCTTTCTGCCGGCAGATGCTCTTCGTACCAGAGGGCGCCCGTGGCTACCGTTTTCTTTTCGTCGTCGATCCGGACGCGCGCCACCACTTCCGTGGCGGTCTCTAGTAGGAAGCTCATGAGGTCGTCGTGGACGATGAGCAGCCGTCCCTGGACAGGGGCCTGGGTGCTGTGGCGGAGAAAGTCTTCCCATTTCTGAGCTGCCTCGTAGGGTTTCGCCTTCAGATCCAGATCTTCCAGGTACACTTTCCCTTCTTCAGCGAAAAGGATGCTGGCCTGGCCGGCGTAGGCGTCATTCATCGCCGATGGGGCAGGGATCTCTTCCGGAATCCGGGCGGGATCCTTCACCTCTGCCACCTCCAGGTCCTGCTTTAAACGTTTCAGGATAAAGGGACTGGTGACATAGCCATCTCACCCTTCGGGGAAGAGAGGAGAAGGATCGATGGCTAAAGGCCACAATTGGCGCCGTTGGCTTCCGGCTATGCTCCTTGGAGGTCTTGTGCTCGCCGCGTGCGGGACCGGGGGCGACAGCCGACGAGGCGGCGCCACAGAACCTTCTCCCGATGGACCCCGGACCATTAAAGTGGCGCAGGTGACCGACATCGTCACCCTCGATCCCGCCGACATCGGCGATGTGCAGAGCGGTGTGGTGGCGGAGCATATCCTGGAAAGTCTCGTCCGGCGGGATGACGACGGCCAGCCCGTTGCCGCTCTGGCCGAATCGTGGGAAACCTCCCCCGACGGCCTGACGTGGACCTTTCACCTCCGGCAGGGTGTCGTCTTTCACGATGGAGCGCCCCTGACGGCGGACGTGGTGGTTTGGAACTACAACCGGGTCCTCCAGGACCCCGACGCTCCCCAGCGCTTCAAGAAGCAATGGACCAGCATCGTGGAGAAGGTGGAAGCCCAGGGCGATGACCGGGTGGTCTTCACCCTCAAGGCCCCCAACTCTGCCTTCCTGGACCTCATCCTCCTCTCCAACGCCGGGATGGTGGTCTCCAAGGCCAACTTCGAAAAGCTGGGTCAAAAAGATGCCGCCCTTCACCCGGCGGGCACCGGGCCTTTTATGCTCGAGCGCTACGTCCCCGGGCAGGAAGTGGTCCTTAAGAAGAACCCCGATTACTGGGGTGAACCGGCCCGGCCGGATTTCCTCATCTTCCGTCCCATCGCCGAGAGCAACACCCAGGTCATCGAGCTGGAGACAGGAGGCATCCATATTGCCACCAAGCTGGGGCTGGAGGATCTGGACCGCCTGACTGCCAACCCGGCGGTGAAAGTGGAATCGGTGCCCGCTTACCAGGTCCGGTACGTCGAGTTCAACACCCAGCGGCCACCTTTGGATGACATCCGGGTGCGCAAAGCCATCAACTACGCCCTGGATGTGCCCACCATCGTCCAGAGCTTGGTGGGGAAGATGGGGGTTCTCTCAGGCTCGGCGGTCTTGCCCCTGGCCTCGTGGGGCCACCCGCAGGATGGGTCCCTGGGCCCCTACCCCTACGACCCCCAGAAGGCCCGCCAACTTCTTGCGGAGGCAGGGTGGACCCCGGGCCCCTCTGGAGTTCTCCAGAAAGACGGCCAGCCTCTCAAACTCAAATTCATCGTCCCCAACGGCCGGTACTTCGCCGACAAGGAGATGGCCGAAGTCATGAAGAAGAGCCTCACCGACCTGGGCATCCAGGTGGATCTCCAGGTGATGGAGTGGGCACCCTTCCTCGACGCCAGCGACGCCGGCGACTTCGATCTGTGCCTTGTGGGGTGGAACCAGGGGGGCCCCGATCCCTCCCTCTTCCTAGATGCCCTGGTGAAGACCGGCGGCCGGGCCAACGATGCCCGCAACTCCGATCCCGAAATCGATGGGTGGCTGGAGGCGGCCGTCTATACGGCAAACCTCGAGGAGCGGCAGATGTACTACCGGAAAGTCCTGGAGAAGGTGCAGGATCTGGCCTGGTATGTGCCCCTCTATAACGAAAACAAGCTGGCAGGTCTAAGGACTGAGGTCAGAGGGTACGTCCATACCCCGGCCCATACCCGATACACCTACGTTTACCTGGGTGAGGGCCGGTAAGGCCGGTTCCGGGGCCAGGAGAAAGGACGGCCGATGGCGGGGCACCCCTTGCGGAGGGATGCACCGCCTCTTTTTGACGGCATGACCCGTTCCCTGCCTCTTTCCTCTCGGCTTTTCCCCGCCGGGTCTGCCACCTTCCGCCAAAGGAATTTCGGCCTTCACGGCGAACGGTTCATGTCCGTCGACCTTAAAGGAGGTATGGTCTTGATCCAGCGGTGGATGGCCCTCAGCCTCTTGCTGATCCTCCTTGCCGGGTGCGGTGGATCCCCTTCATCCGCCTCCACGGGTACCTCCGGCCCCGGCGGGCCCCAAGAGCTCACGGTGGCGCTGGTGGCGGACGTGGTCACCTTCGATCCCCTCGACATCCAGGATGTGCCTTCCTCGGACGTGGCGGGAAACGTCATGGAGACCCTGGTGCGCCGGGACGAGCAAGGCAACATCATCCCCCACCTGGCTGAAAGCTGGACGGTATCTGACGACGGCCTCACCTGGACCTTCCACCTGCGCCAGGGGGTGAAGTTCCAGGACGGCAGCCCTTTTGATGCCCACGTGGTGAAGTGGCAGTTCAACCGGGTCATGTTCGACGAAAATGCCCCTGTCAGGGCTAGGAAGCAGTTCCTGGATGCCATCGAATCCATGGAAGTTCCCGATGACTACACCATTGCTTTCCACCTGAGAGCCCCCAACGCCGCCTTCATGGAGCTGGTGCTGTTGCAGAATGCCGCCATGATCGCCTCGAAGGAGAACTTTGACAAGCTCGGTCAGGCCGATTACGCCCGCCATCCTGTGGGGACGGGTCCCTTCATCTTCCAAGCATGGGTCCCCGGCCAGCTGGTCGTCTTGAGGAAGAACCCTGATTACTGGGGTGAGAAAGCGAAACTGGATACCCTCATCTTCCGGCCCATTCCCGAGGCCAACACCCAGGTCATCGAGCTGGAGACGGGCGGGATCCAGGTGGCGACCAAAGTTGGGGTGGAAGACATCGGGCGCCTGCGGAACAACCCCGACGTGGAGGTCCTCAGCACTCCCTCCTACCAGATCCGGTTCCTGCGCCTCAACGGCACCAACGAACTTCTCTCCGACATCCGGGTGCGCCAGGCCATCAACTACGCCATCGATGTCCCCACCATTGTGAAGACCCTGGTGGGGGAAATGGGGGTCTACAACCCCTCTGCCGTCATGCCTACCGCCTCCTGGGCCCATCCCGGCGACATGCCCACTTACGGGTATGATCCCCAAAAGGCCGCCCAGCTCCTCGAGGAAGCCGGCTGGACCCTGGGTCCCGGTGGCGTGCGCTACAAGGACGGTCGTCCTTTGAAGATCACCTTCCTCTCGCCCAACGGCCGCTACTTCGCCGACAAAGAGATCGCCGAAGCCGTGAAAAAAGCCCTCCAGGACGTGGGCTTCCAGGTAGACCTGAAGGTCATGGAGTGGGCTGCCTTCTTGGAGGATTACCGGGCCGGAAGATTTGACATCGCCCTGGGCGGCTGGAACCAGAGCAGCCCCGAGCCCTCCCTCTTCCTGGATGCCATGGTCATGACGGGAGGCCGGGCCAACTACTCCAAGTATTCCGATCCTGAGATCGATCAGTGGCTGGAGGAAGCCCTTTTGACCCCTGACCGGGAGGAGCGGGCCGCCCTCTATCGAAAGGTGATCCTTAAGGTCCACGATCTTGCCTGGTTTGTGCCCCTCTATGACGAGAACAAGGTGGTGGCCATCCGCAAGGAAGTGAAAGGGTATATCTTCACCCCGGCCTTCACGCGCTTCGATACCATCTACATCCAGCGATAAAGCCAGGGCGGCCAAAGGAGTTCTGGGAAGAGAAAGGGCCGGCCATGGCCGGCCCTTTCTCACACATGGAAGACCCCGAGGATGAAGCTCAAGATCAGGACCACCGGGACAGTCGAAGCCATCCCGTTCCTGGTGGAAGGACCAAATAGAGGTGACCACCCGCAGAACGGGCGTCAGGATCAGGAGGAGAAGGCCGAGAGCCACCCACCCGAAGGGATTTCCCGCACGAAGCGCGTTCCACAGGAGGTCCCACTGGGAGGCATTGGTAACGGAGGAGGGGTGGGGGAGGGCCGCCTGGTAAGAGCTATGCCATGTGATGCCGAAGGCAGTGCCAGGAAGAAGACTGTCACCAAGGACCCCACCACCACCGCCATCTGGTGTGCACCCCCATCCGGAGGGTGAGGGCTACGGCCTCCCCTAAAGTCCCGAGGGAAGGCCGGCCGCTCCCATGCCGGGAAAGGCCCAAGCCAAACGTCGGGGGCGGTAGGCCACTTCCTCCCGCAGGGAGGCATCGTATTCCTGGCTATCCAGGCGGACGCGGGCGGTTAACCCATCCACCGGCCCGCACCGATGCCGCCGGGGCGGCACGGTGTTTCCGAAGGAGCTTGAGGGCTCGGATGATGAGGACCACCCCAAAGATCATGCCCAGGTCGCGGGCCCGGACGACCCCCGGCTGAAGGCGGTGGCACGGGCCGCAGCGGGCCTTTGTCCTCCACGAGGTGGGGAACCTCAAGGCCATCCCTGGGCTCCACCGGCTCCTGGTACCCCCAGCCCCAAAGGACCACCGTTCCACCACCGGTTGGCGCCCCGGGATCTGGCAGAAGCCCTTCGAGAAGGAGGCTTTCTCCCTGACGTTTCACCCCATGGGGGTACACTGCCCTATCCTGGCTATCAGGGGCGGATGATCCCCACGGGCCCTTCGATGGCGATGGCTGTGCCGAAGGGTTCCGAGAGGCGCTTCAGGCGCTCGAGGATGCGGCGGGCATGGTCGCCTCTGGCAAGGGTGGGGCTTCCCCGCTGGGGACGGGGAAGGCCAAACCCCAGCTCCACCGGGTAGAGGCGGATTTCCCGCACCCGATCCCCCTCCATCTCCAGGACGGCCACCACGGTTTCAAAATAGCGGGGATCCTGGAGGAAGCCCCCTCGTTCGTTACGCTTCTCGAAGGCTTCCCCCGGGGTAGCCTTGGGTTCCAGACCCAGCTTTTCGTAAAAATCCGCCGGCTGGAGGAGGACGGTCTCGTTCTGGAAGACGAAGTTTCCCAGGCTGTAGAAGATGGGCCGGCCTTTATAGATCTCGATGCCCTGGAGGAGGTGAGGCCCATGGCCTAAAAAGGCTATGGCCCCCTGATCCAACGCCTTTTGGGCAAAATCGCGGATGAACTCTGCCGGTGTTTCGGGATCCCGCAAAAACTCGTGGTGGTGCAGGCTGAAGAGGACGGCATCGGCTTGACGGCGGGCTTCCTCGATGGCCTTTAGGTTTCCCTCTTCATCGGCGGGGTGGGTGGCCGTGCGAAGGCCTCGGCCCTCTCCTATGCGAAAGGTGATATCCTCCAAGGGCACCTCCCCTTCGCCGATGGGCGGGGCAAATCCCAGGCGAGCCCTCAGCTTCCGCTTTTCCAAAAGGCCATAGCGTTCCGCCAGGGCCTGGAGGGCTTCCAGCTCGTGGGCTTCCACGTCCACGACGGTGGAAAAGCGGAGGGGATTGATCCCCGGACGGCCGGGGGCATCGGGGCGCTGCTCACCGGCCCTCGCCCCAGAGGGAAAGGAGCTGCAGGCGGCCACCAGGGCCACCCTTCCCTGGGGAAGGTCCAGGTAGGCGGGGCTGCGGGCCGCCGCCAGGTGGGGACCGACGCCCGCATGGGTGATACCTGCTCGTTCCAGAGTTTCGGCGGTGGAGAAGAGGGCAGGATAGCCCCAATCCAGGGTATGGTTGTTGGCCCAGGCCACCAGCCGGAAGCGGAGGTTCAGGAGCTCTTCCACCAGGGAAGGATGGGCTCCTACGTAAGTGCCGCCGCTCTCGGCGGCGGGAATGCCGTCAAAGCGGTGAAAGAGGCTTTCCAGGTTGGTGAAGGCCGCGTCCGCCTGAGCCAAAAGTCCTCGGAGTTCGTCATATCCGGGGCGCCGCAATAGCTTTTGCGAAATGAGAAAATCGCCCGTGGCGGCAAGGGTCCACTGCATGGGGTCTTTCCCTCCCAAGGCATTAAATATCATTTACATCTCATTAACGGCCATGGTATCATCCCACCCAAATCGACGCGAGAGGGAGGACCCGAACCTTATGAAGCTTGCCCGCCTGTGGCTTCTCGTTCTTGTTTCGGCAAGCCTGATCCTTTCCGCCTGCGGTGGAACCTCCAAACCAGCGGCAGAGGGAGAATCGGTCCAAGAAGCGGTGGTGGCCCTGCCCACCGACATCGTCCAGCTGGATCCCCTGGACATCGGGGATGCCCCCAGTTCCACCGTGGCGGCTCAGATCATGGAGGCCCTGGTGCAAAGGGACGAGAACGGGAACATCCAGGGCGCCCTGGCGGAATCCTGGGAGACGTCTCCCGATGGGCGGGTGTGGACCTTTCACCTCCGGCAGGGGGTCAAGTTCCATGACGGCAGCGACTTCAACGCCGAAGTGGTGAAATGGCACTTCGACCGCATCCTTTCCGACCCCGACGCTCCCCAGCGCTTCCGCAAGCAGTGGAGCGACATCATCGAGAAGGTGGAAACCCCCGATGACTACACCGTAGTGGTGACCCTCAAGTCGCCCAATGCCGCCTTCTTGGATCTGGTGATCTTGACCAATGCGGGGATGATCTGGTCCAAGGCCAACTTCGAGAAGCTGGGGGCCAAGGAAGCCGCCCTTCACCCTGTGGGGACGGGCCCCTTTATCTTCGAGTCGTGGGAACCTGGCCAGAAGGTGGTCCTCAAGCGGAACCCCGATTACTGGGGCGGAGCACCCAAGCTGGAGACCCTCATCTTCCGGCCCATTGCCGAAAGCAACACCCAGGTCATCGAGCTGGAGACGGGAGGCATCCATATCGCCACCAAGCTGGGGCTGGAGGATGTTCAACGGCTCCAGAACGATCCCAACGTCGAGGTGCTGACGACGCCCGCCTACCAGGTGCGCTTCTTCACCCTTAACCTCAAGCGGCCCCTGATGCAGGATCCGGCGGTGCGCCAGGCCCTCAACTACGCCTTCGACCGCACATCCACCATCCAAACCCTGGTGGGCAGCATGGGGGTGCCGTCGGAATCCTCAGTCCTTCCCGTGGCCTCCTGGGCTCATCCGGAAAAGGGGTCCCTTCCCTCTTACGGATACGATCCCGAGAAGGCCAAGGAGGTCCTCCTGGCGGCAGGCTATGAGCTCAAAGACGGGCGTCTCTACAGAGACGGGCAGCCGGTGGAGATCCTCTTCATCACGCCCAACGGCCGCTACTTCGGCGACCGGGAGATCGCGGAAGTGGCCAAGAAGGCCTGGGAGAAGGTAGGGTTCACCGTCACCCTGAAGGTGATGGAGTGGGCGCCCTACCTGGAGGAAGTCCAGGCGGGAAACTACGATGTGGCCGTTCTCGGGTGGAACCAGAGCAGTCCCGAGCCCTCCATCTTCTTCGATCCCCTGGTGAAGACAGGCGGGCGGGCCAACTACTCGGGGTACTCCGATCCGGAACTGGATGAGTGGCTGACCCAGGGGGTCCAGACCACCGACATGGCGGAGCGGAAGGCGCTTTATGAAAAGGCAGCCCAGCGGGTCGAGGAGAACGCCTGGTTTGTACCCCTCTACAACGAGATGAAGGTCGCCGGGGTGCGGAAAGAAGTGAAGGGGTATATCCACACTCCCGCTTTTACTCGCTACAATACGATTTACATCGGGAAGTGAGGTTCAGGCGTGGGCGGCGGGATCTTCAGCTATGTGATTAAGAAGCTCATCACGGCCATCCCCATCCTCGTGGGAGTGACCCTGATGGTCTTCCTGATCCTCCACCTCACCCCTGGAGATCCCGCCCTCGTCATCCTGGGCCAAGATGCCACTCCCGAAGCGGTGGAGGCCCTGCGGGAAAAGCTAGGGCTCAACGATCCGCTGCCCGTGCAGTACCTCCGGTACCTCAACAACCTTCTCCACGGCGACCTGGGGACCTCCATCCGGACCAACCAGCCGGTGACCCGGGAGCTCATGACCCGCTTTCCCAATACGGTGGAGCTGGCCTTTGTGAGCCTTCTGTTTGCCACCGTCCTCGGCCTTTTGACGGGGACCATCGCGGCGGTGAAGCGGGGAACCTGGATCGATACCGTCACCATGACGGGAGCCGTGGCAGGGGTGTCGGCCCCGAGCTTCTGGCTGGGCCTCATGTTCATGCTCCTTTTCGCCTACTACCTCCACTGGCTTCCTGCCTCGGGAAGAGGCGGGCCCCTCACCACCTGGGCGGGCTGGAGCCATATCATGCTTCCGGCCATCACCTTAGGGCTGGGATCGGCCGCCACCCTGGCTCGCATCACCCGCTCCAGCCTCCTGGACGTCATGGCCCAGGATTACGTCCGCACGGCCCGGGCCAAGGGCCTCAAAGAGCGGCTGGTCATCTACCGCCATGCCCTCCGGAACGCCCTCGTGCCGGTGGTGACCATCGTGGGCCTGCAGCTGGGCTTCCTTCTGGGCGGGGCCGTGGTGACGGAGCAGATCTTCGCCTGGCCCGGCATCGGGACGCAGATCATCACAGCCATCGGGAACCGGGATTTCCCCGTGGTGCAGGGGGCCGTGCTTCTCATCGCCGTGACCTTCGTGCTGGTGAACCTGGCGGTGGACATTCTCTATTACTTCGTGGATCCGCGGATCCGCTATGACTGAGGGGGAGCGTTCTTGGTGCTAAGGCGTGCCTTCCGCCACCCAAGCATGTGGGCCGGCCTCTTTTTGGTCCTCTTCATGGTGGCCTTTTCCCTGGCGGCCCCGTGGATCGGCCCGGAAGGCTACGACGATCAGAACCTCATGCAGCGGCTTCAGCCCCCTTCCAAGGACTATCCTCTGGGGACCGACCAGCTGGGGCGCTCCGTCCTCACCCGCCTGGCCTGGGGCGGCCGGGTGTCCTTAAGCGTGGCCCTTTCGGCCATGGCCATCGGCCTGGTGGGCGGGGTGGCGGTGGGAAGCCTCAGCGGTTTTTACGGTGGGTGGGTCGATCGTATCCTCATGGGCCTCATGGACATGCTCCTGGCCTTCCCCAGCATCATCCTGGCCATCGCCATCGTGGCCGCCTTAGGGCCCGGCCTCACCAACGCCATGATCGCCGTCGGCATCCGCGGCATCCCTACCTTCGCCCGCCTGGTCAGGGGTCAGATCCTTTCCCTTAAGAACCAGGAATTCATCCAGGCCGCCCGGGCCGTCGGCGCCGGGAGCGCCCGCATTCTCTTCCGTCACCTGTTTCCCAACCTCATCGCCATCGTCATCGTCATGGCTTCTCTGGACCTGGCGGCTAACATCCTCTCCCTTGCCGCCTTGAGCTTCCTTGGCCTTGGTGCCCAGCCTCCCATCCCCGACTGGGGCGGCATGTTGGACCAGGGGCGCCAGTACCTGCGGACCGCCTGGTGGCTTGGCGTCTTTCCGGGCTTGGCCATCATGATGGTGGTCCTGGGCTTTAACCTTCTGGGCGATGGGCTGAGGGACATCCTGGATCCGAGGCAAAAGCGCTAAAAGAGGTAGGATCGGGAGAGCCGCCAGGGAATTCCCCGCCATTATGATTGTTTGCCTGTCGCCGGTCGGCTTTCTCCTGGGGGTTCCTTCCGTCTTCCGCCTGGATCTTCGCCATGCGGGGCATTCACCTGCAAAGGGTGGGGGACGGAACTCCGGGGGCGTTTTAAGGTGGCCCCATCGGGCGGGATCGCGTGGGGGGCTGGCCTTGATCTTGGATGGTGGCCACGGGCAACTTAGCTGGATGCATGAGGGTAGGGCCGAGCCGGAAGCTTGGCCCTACCCCCTCGGAAACCACACTTTCGAGCTTGAAACGCCCTTAGCGTTCCCTTAGCAGAGCCTCGGGGAAGGGTCTTAGCTCATACCGCAGCACTTCCAAAAGCCCCATCTCGCCCAGGGTTTCCTTGATCTTCCGCGGCTCCTTCCAGCGGACGGGCAGCTCTTCTTCCCGGCTTAGCCGGAGAAGGAGCCTCGCCACCCGCGCGGCATCGGCCTGGATCGCCCGGGCCGAGATCTTGTCGAGGGAATCCCAGAAGGTGTGGCCGTAACCCCTAGGAGCTCCGGGAGATTGGGGAGCCTGGGACACCAGCCAGGCGGAAGGCACCCCCCGGATGGCGAAGGGGTACATGTCGGAGTAGAGGCCGATGCTGTCCCCTACGGCCACATCATCTTCCGTCATGTCCTTGAAGTAATCCTTGAAGGCCTGGATCCCTTCGGGCCAGCCCTGGAGGGTGAAGACGGCGTTTTGGCCCCTTCCCGCCCCATCCAGGTTCAGCATGAAGGCCACCTTCTTGGGGTCTACTCGCGAAGCATGGTGCTCTGAACCGATGAGGCCCATCTCTTCCTGGGCGAAGGCCACAAAGCGGACGGTTCTCCCAAGGAGATGGCGATGGGGGCTGAGGGCCCGGGCGGCTTCCACCAGAACGGCGGTGCCGGCGCCGTCGTCGGCGGCCGACTGGCTGATGTCGTGGCCGTCGTAGTGGGCACCCACGATGATGATCTCATCGTCCCTGGAACCCTTGAGCTCTCCCACCACGTTGTAGGACTCCACGGGGTGGACTTCGTTGGTGGAGGTGATCTTGATGCGAAGGGGCCCCCTCTTAGCGAGGCGCAGCATCTCGTGGCCATGTTCGTAAGAGACGGAGATGGCGGGGACCTCTACGGCCCGGTTGAAGCGGCCGGAACCTGTCTCGGGAAGGCCGCCCGGTTCTCCCCTCATCCAGATGAAGCCGATGGCGCCCAGCTCCAAGGCCCTCCCCAGCTTTTCACCCCGGTGCATGGACCGGTGGTAGAAACGGGGCGTGGCGGTGGTCACCATGACGATGTTGCCTTTGATGCGATCCCGGTTTTGCTCATACGCCTGGGGATGGCCATCCCCCAGATACACCAGCTCCCCTTCCACTTCCCCTGGGGGGCAGAAGGGGAGGGCGATGGCCGGGATCTCGCGGGAAACCGGGCTGATGACTTCCAGCTTTGTTTCTTTGCGGGTCCACCCCTGGCAGCTAAAGGGTTCTAGCTCCACCGGGTCCAGCCCGAAGGAGCGGAACCGCTCGGCGATAAAGCGGGCTGCCCCATGTTCCTCCGGAGTTCCCCCGAACCGGGAGCCGAACTTCTCGATGAGCTCCTCCAGGAACTCATAGCCTTGGCGGGCAAGGTAGAGATCGGCGAGGATCTCCCGATCGGCCTTCCGGATCGCGTCGTCCTTCATTCGTTTCCCCCTTTCATTCAATTACATTTCATGAAGGAAAGCGGATTTCCTCCTGATGGCGAAAAATCCTCTCTCAACCCTGAACCTGGGGAACTCGCCGGGGAGCGCCATCCCGCTTGTACACCAGGATGGATCGTTCAAATTCCATGACCGTCACCCCATCCTGATTGACTCCGGTCGTCCGCAGGCGCACGATCCCCATATGAGGCCGGGAACGGGACTCGCGTTTTTCCAGGATTTCCGTTCGGGCATAGAGGGTATCGCCTTCGAAGACCGGGTGGGGCAACGTCACCTTCTCCCACCCCAGGTTGATGGCGTTCTGGGAGATATCCGCCACCGAAAGGCCCGTGATGATGGCGAGGGTCAGGGTGGAATTCACGAGAGGACGCCCGAATTCTGTCTGGGCGGCGTAGTGGCTGTCCAGATGGATGGGGTTGGTGTTGACGGTGAGGAGGGTAAACCAGATGTTGTCGGCCTGGGTGATGGTCCTTCCCAGCGGGTGGTGGATCACTTCCCCTACCTGAAAATCCTCGAAATACCGACCTTCCCTCATGTCCTTCGCTCCCTTCCGACGGCACCGGATGCTTCCAGCTGCCGGATTTCTTCATCGGAATATCCCAGCTCCCGCAGGATGGCCTCCGTGTGAGCCCCTACCTCGGGAATCGGCGCAAAGGAAGCCTCTTCGGGCGACAAGAGGGGAGGGACGAGGACCCGAAGGTCGCCTGCCGGCGATCCCACCTTCGTCCATCGCTGCCGGGCCTCCAGCTGCGGATGATCCCAGACACCCTGGATGGTCCGCATTTCGGCATAGGCAATGCCTGCATCCTCCAGGCGGTTCACCGCTTTCTCCAGAGTAAGGCTGGAAAAGACCTCCCGGATCACCGCCTCCAGGGCTGGCCGATGTTTCACCCGAGCCGGGTTGGACGAAAAGCGGGGATCCTCCGCAAGGGAGGGGTTCTCGAGCACCCTTTGGCAAAAGCGGACCCATTCCCGCTCGTTCTGCACCGCCACAAAGAGGGTTTGCCCGCCCGCCACAGGAAAGGGACCGTAGGGCGCGATGGTGGAATGGTGGGCCCCCGTCCGCGGGGGGGCTTCTCCTCCATAGGCGCCGTAGTAGAGGGGATACCCCATCCACTCCGCCAGGGACTCCAGCATGGAGACTTCGAAATGAAAGCCCTTTCCCGTCCGCTCTCGCTGGTAAAGGCCAGCCAGGATGCCTGCGAAGGCATACATGCCGGCCGCGATGTCGGCCACAGAGATGCCCACCTTGACCGGGGTATCGGGGGTGCCCGTTACGTGCAGAAGGCCGCTTTCCGCCTGGATGAGGAGGTCATAGGCTTTCTTCAGGCGGTAAGGTCCCGTGCGCCCGTAGCCCGAGAGGCTGCAGGCGATCAAACGGGGGTTGACGGCCTCCAGCTCGTCGGGGTTGAGCCCCAGGCGTTCGATGGCCCCAGGGGCCAGGTTTTGGACGAAGACATCGGCGCCCTGGAGGAGCTTTCGCAAGACTTCCATCGACCCCGGCTTCTTTAAGTCCAAGGCCAAGGATTCTTTATCCCGGTTGAGCCACACAAAGTGGCTGGAAAGCCCCTTCACCGCCTGATCGTACCGCCGGGCGAAATCCCCCTCGGGTCGCTCGATCTTGATGACCCGCGCGCCCAAATCCGCCAGCTGCCGGGTAGCGAAGGGCGCCGCCACCGCCTGCTCGATGCTCACCACTGTGATGCCTTTCAACGGTCGCATGGGCTCACCCCTAGTAGGATTTGGGCAGACCCAAGACCTTGTGGCCGAGGTAAGCCAGGATCAAGTTGGTGGATACGGGCGCCACTTGATAGAGGCGGGTTTCCCTAAACTTGCGCTCGATGTGAAAATGGCGGGCAAAGCCGAAGCCCCCGAAGGTCTGCAAGGCGGCGTTGGCGGCTTCCCAGGAAGCCTCCGCCGCCAGAAGCTTGGCCATGTTGGCCTCTGGCCCGCACGGCTTTCCGGCATCGTAAAGTGCTGCCGCCCGTTGGCGCATCAGATCGGCCGCCCGAAGGCGGGCATAGGCTTGGGCCAGGGGGAACTGAATCCCCTGGTTCTGGCCGATGGGCCGACCGAAGACCACCCGCTCCCGGGCATAGGCCGTCGCTTTGTCGATGAAGTAATCTCCATCCCCGATGCACTCGGCCGCGATGAGAATCCGCTCGGCGTTCATCCCGTCCAGGATGTAGCGAAAGCCTTTCCCCTCTTCGCCGATGCGATCCTCTATCGGCACTTCCACCCCGTCGAAGAAGACCTGGGTGGTGTGGTGATTGATCATGGTGGGGATGGGCTGGATGTGGAGGGTCTTTCCCAGGTGGGGCTTTAGATGAACCAGGAAGAGGGAAAGACCTTCCCCGCGGGGGGAAGCCTCCGCCGGACCGGTCCGGGCCAATAGCAGCATGAGATCCGAGTGGAGGGCCCGCGATGTCCAGATCTTCTGGCCGCGGATGATGTACCGGTCCCCTTTTCGCTCCGCGTAGGTGCGGATCCGCAAGGTATCAGAGCCGGCATCGGGCTCCGTCACCCCAAAGGCCTGGAGGCGAAGTTCCCCCCGGGCGAGGAGGGGAAGATAGCGTTCTTTTTGCTCTTGGGAGCCGTGGCGCACCAGAGCACCCAGGATGTACATCTGGGCATGGCACGCGGCGGCATTGCCGCCGGAGCGGTGGATCTCCTCCAGGATCACGGAGGCCTCTTGGATCCCCAGACCGGCGCCGCCGTATTCCTGGGGGATGAGGGCCGCCAGATAGCCGGCATCGGTCAGGGATTTCACGAAATCTTCAGGATACCCCCCTTTTTCGTCCAGTTCCTGCCAGTAAGATTCGGGGAACCGGGAGAGGAGCTGCCGGACTCCTTCCCGCAGTTCGGGAAAGGATTCACTGCGGTTTGCGGGCATAAGGCCGCCTCCCTTCGGCATAAAGATCCCCGCCATAGGCATCCAGGGCGACGATGACGGGGAAAGCTTGAAACTGAAAGGCATAAATCGCTTCCGGGCCCAGCTCGGGGTAAGCCACCACCCGGCTGGAGGCGATATGGCGGGCCAGAAGGGCCGCCCCTCCCCCGACGGCCACGAAGTAGACTGCCTTGCAGATGGTCAAGGCCTCCTTCACCTCGGGGGAGCGATAGCCCTTGCCGATCATCCCCCGGAGGCCCTTTTGCAGGAGAGGAACGGTGAAGGGATCCATGCGGGAGCTGGTGGTGGGGCCTGCGGGCCCCACGGCCCATCCCTCTTTTGCAGGGGCAGGTCCCACGTAGTAGAGGACCTGGCCTTCCAGGGGAATAGGGAGCTCCTCCCCCTTTTCGAGGGCTTCTTTCAGCCGCAGATGAGCCTGATCCCTCGCCCCGTACACGACCCCGCTCAGAGCCACCTCATCGCCCGCCTTGAGGGAGAGGACATCCTCGAGGGAGAGGGGCGTCGTGAGATGGCGCACTTAGATCACCGCCTCCGCCCGCCGGGGCGCAGAACAGTTGAAGTTGACGGCCACGGGGAGGGCCGCCAGATGGGTGGGATAGCTTTCGATGTGGACGGCCAGGGCCGTGATGCGCCCGCCCAACCCCTGAGGCCCGATCCCCAGATCGTTGATGGCCTGGAGGAGCTCCTTCTCCAGCTGAGCCAGGTGGGGTTTGGGCTGGGGGGTATGGAGGGGTCTCAGAAGCGCTTTTTTGGCCAGAAGGGCGACGGTGTCGAAGGATCCACCCAGGCCGATGCCCACGATGAGGGGAGGGCAGGCATTAGGGCCGGCCTTTTCCACCGCCTCCAGAACAAAGGCCTTCACGCCTTCGGCGCCTGCCGTGGCGGGGAGCATGGCGAGGCGGCTCATGAGTTCCGCCCCAAAGCCTTTCAGGAGCACCTGCAGCCGGAGGCGGTCTCCCGGCACGATGTCCACGTGCAAGATGGCCGGCGTGTTGTTGCCGGTGTTGGTCCGAAGGAGGGGGTCGGCTACCACCGATTTCCGCAAGGGGCGGAAAGCCTTCCGAACGGCTTCATCTACCGCATCCTTGAGGTAACCCCCCGCCAGATGAACCTCCTGTCCCAGCTCCGCGAAGACGATGGCCATCCCCGTGTCCTGGCAGGTGGGGATGGCTTCTTCCTCCGCCAGCCGGGCGTTCTCTAAAAGGAACGAGATGATCCTCCGACCCCGGGGGCTCTCTTCCCTCTCCAACGCTCCCGCCAGAGCCTCCAGGTAATCGGAGGGAAGGCGATACGCCGCCTCTTCCATCAGGTGGGCCAGGATATCCTCGACATCCTTCACCGACACGGTTCGCATGGGCACTGGCCTCCGCTTGCTAACGTAGGTTAACGTTTCGTATACTGTCAACCGTCAACGAAGGAGGGCGAAGCCGATGGAAGGCCTTCGGCCGGTGAGGCGGGAAACCCTGGAGGATAAGATCTATCGCAGCCTTCGCCGTTCGATCCTGGAAGGCGTCCTTCAGGGTCGCCTTGTGCAAGAAGACTTGGCCACCGCCTTTGGCACCAGCCGGATCCCCGTCCGGGATGCGCTCCGGCGGCTGCACCAGGAAGGCCTTCTCATCATGGATGAGCGGGGCGGTTACCAGGTGGCCCCCTGGGGTCCTGCGGACGTGGAGGAGATCTACGATCTTCGCCTTCTTTTGGAGCCGGAGGCCCTTCGCCTGGCCGTGCCCCACCTGACGCCGGAGGATCTCGCGGAGCTGGAAGCCCTCCAGGGTGAGCTGGAAGAAGCTGCCCAGAATTACGAGGTGGAGGATTACGTGGAGCTGAACCGCAGCTTCCACTTCAACCTCTACGAGCGTTCCCAAAGGCGAAGACTTCTTCAGTTCATCCAGGCCCTCTGGTCAGGGCTCCCGCCCCTCACGCCTCTTTCCGTGGCGGGGCAGATGGAGCGGTCCATGAGGGAACACCGCCAGCTCCTGCAAGCCCTGAAGGAGGGACGGGTAGAGGAGGGGATCGAGGTGCTTCGCCAGCACATTGCCCATGCCAAGATGGCGGTTTTGGGCCGGCTGGGGGGAAAGGCATGAGCTTCGCCTTTCTCTTTGCACCGGGCCACGAACCCCGAAAGCTGGAAAAAGCCCTTCGCCTGGGGGTGGCCGTCATCGCCGATTGGGAGGACGGGGTTCCTCCCCAGGCCAAGGAAGAAGCCCGCCACACCACCCTGGATCTTCTCCAGCAGCTCCCGCAAGGCATTCCCGTCTACGTCCGCCTCAACCCCGCCACCAGCCCCTATTTCGAAGACGACGTGAAATGGCTTACCCGCCTCCCCGAGGCGATCGGCTGTGTCCTCCCCCGCGCGGAAGATCCCCGCACCATCGCCCGGCTGGGCGATCTCGGCCGAAGGGTGATACCCCTCATCGAGACGCCTGCAGGACTTTACCGGGCTAGAGAGCTGGCCCAGGCCCACCCCCACGTGGAACGCTTGGCCCTGGGTTACCTGGACTACCTGGCGGAGATCGGCGGCCGCTGGATTCCGACGGGGGAACCCCTCCTCCTGGCCCGGAGCTGGCTGGTCCTGGTCAGCCGGCTGGCATCCATCGGGGCACCTTTGGATGGCGTCTACCCTCACTTAGAGGACTTGGCAGGCCTTAAGGCCGAAGCCGAGATGGCCAGGAACCTCGGGTTCTACGGCAAGCTGGCCGTTCATCCCCATCAGCTTCCCGTCATCGAAGAGGCGTTTCGACCTTCGCCGGAGGAAATCCGCTGGGCCGAAGAAGTGGTGCGGCGATACCGGGAGGCGATGGAGCAAGGGAAGGGAGCCATCCGGCTGGAAGGGCAGCTGGTGGATCCGCCCGTCTACCGAAAGGCCCTGGACATTCTGGAAGCAGGAGGAAGGGGGGAAGGTTAGGGGCGGGCAGGATTCGACGAAAAAGGCGCGAAAAGGAAAGCTCTAAGTCAAAGTTTGGCCAAAGGGGGGGGTTTAAACATGGCTCGCAAACACTGGAGATGGTTCGCCCTCGGTCTCGGGTTCACCCTTTTCCTTGCGGCGTGCGGCGGAGGGACAAGCCCTGCAGCCACCAACGAAACCGGGGCAGGGGGGATGCCACAGGAAAAGACCATCGTCGTGGGATTTACTGAATCGAAGACGGGAAGCCTGAACGTGCCCTCCACCCGCCATGCCAAAGGCGTTCTCCTCTGGGCTGACCGGGTGAACGCCGAGGGCGGCATCCCCTTGAGCGATGGGACTCGCGTCAAGGTGAAGGTAGTCTCCTATGACGATGAGAGCAGCAAGGAGCGGGTGCAGCAGCTCTATACAAAGCTCGTGACGGAGGATGGGGCGGATTTTCTCCTGGCCCCCTATTCCAGCGGTCTGACGGCCGCGGCGGCGGTGATTGCTGAGCAATACGGCAAAGTGATGGTGACCGGCGGGGCCGGGGATGATGAAACCCACCGGCAGGGTTACACCCATGTCTTCCAGGTCCTGACGCCGGCCAGCCGCTATCTGACGGGCGCCGTCGATCTCCTCCATACCGTGGACGCGACGGTGAAGAAAGTGGCCATCGTGTATGAGAACGACCGGTTCTCCACGGCATCTGCGGAAGGCGTCCGCAAGCATGCGGAAGAACTGGGCTACGACGTCACCATGTACGAGAGTTATGACAGCACCACCGCGGACTTTGGCCCCTTCATCAACAAGATCCAAAGCTCGGGAGCCGAGGCGGTGCTGGGCGGAGGTCATTTCCAGGACGGCACCACCTTTGCCCGCCAGCTCTACGAGAAGAAGGTGCCCCTCAAATTCATCGCCCTTCTGGTGGCTCCTCCCGAACCGGACTTCGCCAAGCTGGGCGATGCGGCCTACGGCATCGTCGGGCCCAGCCAGTGGGAGCCCCAAGTGACCTACTCGCCCGAGGCCGCCAAGGCGGCGGGGCACGAATGGTACGGCCCCAGCAACGATGAGTTCGTCAAGGATTATGAGGAAAAGTACAAGGAAGAGCCGTCTTATCACTCCGCAGGGGGCTTCGCCGCGGGCCTCGTCCTGGAGAAGGCCATCCGGGATGCCGGTTCCCTGGATACCGACAAGGTCATCGCTGCGCTTGAGAAGATGAACCTCATGACCTTCTTCGGGGTCACCCGCTTCGATACGTCGCCGCAAAGCTACGGTTTGCAGATCGGCCACGAGATGGTCCAGATCCAGTGGCAGAAGGATGGGCAAGGGAACCTCCGCAAGGAGATCGTTTGGCCCAAGGAAGCCGCCACAGCCGAGGTGATCTATCCCATCCGGTGATGACGGGGGCCCCTGGCGGCCTGTCCCTCTGTCCGGGGTGCTGCCGGGGCCCTTTTTGAAACCGAACTGAGAAAGGAGCGGCGGCGTGCTGCCATCCCTGATCGACGGCATGATGGTGGGCTTTGTGTACGGGCTGGCCGCCATGGGCCTCACCCTCATCTTCGGGGTGATGAACGTCATCAACCTTTCCCATGGCGCCCTCATCGTTCTAGGCATGTTCACCACCTACTGGGTTGCCACAGCCTGGGGACTTCACCCCTATCTGGGAGTGCTGGTGGCGGCAGGGGTCGGGTTCCTCATGGGCCTTCTCATCTTTTACGGGGCCGTCAAGCGGATTCTGCGGGGACCTCACCTCTCCAGCCTTCTGGCCACCTATGCCGTGAGCATGATCCTCATCGGCCTCGGGACGGCGGTCTTCTCTGTATCGCCCTATAACGTCCCCTTCTCGGTCGGAGCCCTCCATCTAGGTTTCCTCGTGATTCCCGGGGCCCGTCTGGTGGCATCCCTGGTGGCGGTTGTCCTGGCGGGGCTGCTGTTCGCCTTTCTCTACCGCACGCGGTGGGGTTGGTACATTCGCGCCGTCACCGATAACCGCGATGCGGCGGAGCTTGTGGGTATTCCATCGGTTCGCGTCCTGGCCTACAGCTTCAGTTTAGGGGCGATGCTGGCCACGGTTGCCGGGGCTCTCATCGCCACCTTTTTCCCCTTTACGGTTCTCTCGGGCAGCCCGTATGAGCTGAAGAGCTTTGTTATCGCGGTTCTTGGAGGCCTAGGGAATCCCTTGGGTTCCCTTCTGGGAGGACTGATCCTGGGCCTGATGGAAGGCCTGGTGCCGGTCTTTTTGCCCACCAGCTGGACGCCGGTCCTGGAGTTCGCCCTCTTTATCGGGATATTGCTCATCCGGCCTAGCGGCCTCTTAGGGGGGAAGTCATGAAGGGATCCCGGCGGATGGTCGAGCTTTGGTTAAGCCTTCTGGTACTGGTCCTATTGCTCCTGTGGCCCCTTGTCACCGGCAAGGCTGCCGACCGGGAGACGGCCTTCAACGTGGCCCGGGCCATCGTCCTGGCGGGCAGCCTCAACCTCTTGTTGGGCATGACCGGTTACGTCAATTTCGGCAACATCGTGTTTTTCGGCCTGGGCGGGTATGTGGGCATCTACCTGATTACGGCCCATGGGTGGCATCTGGGTTGGGCCATGCTGGCCGGAGGAATGGCTTCGGCTCTCCTGGCCCTTCTGGTGGGGGCGGGGATCCTTCGCCTCCACGGGGCGTTCTTCGCTCTGGTGACGGTGGGCCTCAACGAGGTGGTGCGGGCCTTCATCAACAATTTCGCACCTTTTGGAGGCCCCGTCGGGATGACGGTTCACTTCAGCATCTACCGGAACTACGGCGGGGCGGCCCAGATGCTCCAGACGTCCTTTTACCTGGTCATGGGCCTGGCGGCCCTGGTAGTCCTGGTGAATTACTTGGTGCGGTCCTCCCGCCTGGGTCTGGGTCTTCTCGCTATCCGGGAGGATGAAGGGGCGGCCGATGTCATGGGGGTTCCCCGGGCCCGGTTTAAGACCCTGGCCTTCGTCCTTTCCGCCTTCTTTCCGGGGGTTCTGGGGGTCATCTATTTCTTCAAAAATGGGGCCATCGAACCTCATGATGCGTTTCCCTTGGTGACCTCCATCGAAGCCATCGTCATGGTTATGCTGGGCGGCCAGGGGACGGTCCTGGGCCCCCTTCTGGGGGCCACCGGGTACCAGCTCCTTCGGGGGTGGCTCATCACCCTTCCCGTGACGTGGGTGAGGAACCTCCAGCTGGTGGTCGCCGGCCTCTTGCTCCTTTTGATCGTCCAGTTCATCCCCAGCGGGGCGGTGGGAGCCCTTCGCCATCGGTTTCCCCGCTTGCGGAGGTATCTGGCATGAGGATTCTCGAGCTGCGAGGTGTTTCGAAGCGCTTCGGGGGCCTTCTGGCGGTGAAGGACGTTTCTTTTCACATCGACGGAAATGAGATCGTGGGGCTCATCGGGCCCAACGGCGCCGGCAAGACCACCATCTTCAACCTCATCAGCGGTGTTTATCGTCCCGACACCGGGGATATCTTCGTCCTGGATCGCCCCGTGACGGGACTGCCGCCTCACCGCATCGCTCATCTGGGAGTGGCCCGGACCCATCAGGTGGTGCGGCCCCTCCAGGAACTCACCGTCTTAGAAAATGCCATGGTAGGTGCCAGCTTTGGCCGGCACCAGCACCGGTTGGGCAAAGCCCACGAGATCGCCGAAGAGGCCCTGAAAAAGGTCGGCCTCGAGCGGAAAGCCGATAGCCTGGCGGGATCCTTGAACATGGCGGAAAAGAAGCGGCTGGAGGTGGCCAGGGCCCTTGCGGCCGAGCCTCGCCTTCTCCTCCTGGATGAAGTCCTGGCAGGGCTGAATCCTACGGAAGTGCAGGAAATGGTGGAGGTGATCCGCTCCCTGCGGCGGGAGGATCTGGCCATCCTCATCATCGAACACGTCATGACGGCTATCATGAGCCTTTCTGACCGGATTATCGTCCTGGATCAGGGGAAGGTCATCGCCGAGGGTTCCCCGCAAGAGGTGGCCGAGGATCCGGCGGTCCAGGAAGCTTACCTGGGTGACCCCCAGATGGCGGCAGCTTTCCTCTCGGGGGAGGGGGAGTAACCATGGCCCTCTTGCGGGTCGAAAACCTCATAGGCGGCTACGGCGATACCCAGATCCTCTGGGGCGTGGACCTCGGCCTTCGAGAAGGATCTCTCACCGCCCTGGTGGGGGCCAACGGGGCAGGCAAAACGACCTTTCTCCGAACCGTCATGGGCCTTCTCCGCCCTTGGAAAGGTCGCATCCTCCTCGGCGAGAGGGACATCACCTTTCTGGAGCCCCACGAAAAAGCCGAAGCCGGCCTGGTGTTGGTTCCGGAGGGAAGGCAGCTCTTCACCTCCATGACGGTGTATGAGAATCTTCTTCTGGGTTCCACCCCTCCCCACGCGAGGGATAAAGCCTCTCGACGGCTGGAGTGGATCTTCCAGCTCTTTCCCAGGCTGAAGGAGCGCCTCAACCAAAAGGCAGGCACCCTCAGCGGTGGAGAACAGCAGATGGTGGCCCTGGCCCGGGGCCTTATGGCGGCGCCCAAGGTCCTTCTCATCGATGAGCTCTCCTGGGGCTTGGCCCCCAAGCTGGTCTTCGAGCTCTTCCGAACTCTCCAAGAGCTCAGGGAAGAAGGCCTCACCATCCTTTTGGTGGAGCAGAACATCCAGATGGCCCTGGCGGTCGCCGACTACGCCTACGTCATGGCGGAAGGCCGCATCGAGCTGGAGGGTGAGGGCCAGCAGCTGGGGAAGGATCCGGCGGTGCGCAAAGCTTACCTCGGCCTCTGACGAGAAGAGCCCCGGTGAGTCTTCGCCGGGGCTCTTTTCTCTACGGACGGACTAGACCTTCCCCTGTCTTCAAAAACCGGGCTTCCTTGATGATGACGTCGGCCCGGGGACCGAACCCATCTCCGGCCTCGGGGTTTTCCAGCACCGTGAGGAGGGAGAAGGTCCGGTTCTCCACCATCCCCAGATAGTGGTGAGCGATCTTCTGCTGCCCCAAGGGCCCTTTCTTGCCGATGAAGTGCTCTTTCACCCACGGCATTTCAGGAGGCAGAGGGGCCTTTTCCCATGCGTAACCCTGAAGTTCCTCTTCCATCAGCCCTCGCGCTTCTTCCAATGTCACTCCCGGATCGGCCCAGAAGAACTGCACCCACCCGTAGGCATCACCCACGATGGGTGCAAGCCGTAAGGCTCCCCCTTTTTCGTAATGGGTCTCAGCGGGTGACCAATCGAAAGGCCGGTATGTGACCAACGGTTCTCCCGGCATGGGTTCCATCAAGAACATCTGGCTTTCCGGCATCCCTTCCAGGGAAAAGGTGATGTCCTTCTTCAAGGGGAGGTGGCCCATGACCTCCCCGTCAAGGAGGGCAGCCTCATTCCACACCTCGGAAGGATAGATGGTGAGGACATAATCCTGGATGTGCACCCGCGCCCACCCGCCCGTATAGGGAGGGAAGGCTTCGCTGGGCTTGATAACAAAAGACGCGCGGCCAACGTTATCATTAGGGCGGGGAAGAAAGGCCAGATCTTCCCTCGCCGGTGTGACCAGCACCAGGTCACCTAAAAATTCGCTGTCGGGATCATACCAGTAGAACCCTTCCAAAGTCGCCTCTCCCTTGAAACTCATGGTCACGTTGTTTTCGTCCCATTCGGTGCCCACCATCATGGGCTCGATGGAGACCACCGTCCAAGGACCCAGCTGATCCCCCGGCTTGACATCCTTAAAGGAAAACCGGGTGCTCTCCGGGGAGGGCCTTTCTTGAGGGGAGGGTGTGGGGGACGACGGTGGAGAAGGCGACTCCGCCACTGGAGGAGCTTCTCTTTCGCTTGCACCCGGACCGGATAAGCTGCAGCCGGCCAGGAGGGCAGCGGAGAGGAGCATGCTGCCCAGGGAAATCCATGGTTTCTTCACCAAACCCTTCGCTCCTTTCGCTTTAGGGGACGACGTTTTCCTGGCAAAGGTTCGTCAGCCCATGGGGATGGGGATATTCTTTCAGGCTGGGCCATCTCATCCGGACCTTTCCGTCATTACCGTCGGACCAGACCTTCCCCTGTCTTTAAGAATTGGGCCTCCTGGATCCACGACATCGGCCAGGGTACCAAAGCTGTCTCCTTCCTCAGGATTTTCCAGGACCAAAAGGAGAGAAAAACTGCGGCTGTCCACTGTTCCCAGGTAGTGCCGGGCCACTTTCTCCCGACCGGCGGGACCTTTCTTACCCACCAGGTAAGTTTCCACCCATGGCATGGGGGCAGGCACCGGCTCCTTCTCCCAGGTATAGCCCTGAAGTCTCTCTTCCATGAGCGAACGGATTTCTTCCCGGGAGATTCCCTCATCCGCCCAAAAAAACTGGACCCATGCGTGAGGAACGGCCTCTTCTTCCCTCAAGATCCTGTAGGGTACCAGCATCAAGGCGGAGCCTTCCTCGTAGTTCACTCCATGTGGGCCCCAGTTGGGGGGCACGTAAACGACAAAGGGTTGTCCCTGCATGGGGACGAGGGTGAAGGTCTGGGTCTCCTCCGTACCCTCTAAGGAGTAGGTGATCTCTTTTGTCAGGGGAAGGCTGACCATGACGCGGGCCTCCTTGAGAATTGCCAGGTGCCACATGTCCGATGGATACCAGACCAACCGGAACTCCTGGATCTGGACCCGGGCCCAGCCACCTGTGTAAGGGCGAAAGAAACCTCCGTCTTGGGTCCAGAAGCCTGTCACACAAGGAGGAATCTCGAGGGCCCTGGGCATGAGATGCTGCGCTTCTCTGGCGACGCTGAAGCTGGGAAAGCCGTCGAGGTCATCACCCAGGTCGTACCAATAGAGGCCTTCAAGGGTGACGGGACCTTGAAAGGTCACCTCCACATCATCCTCATCCCAGTCAGGACCGCCCCCTTCGGGTCGGCCGATGGACACCACCGTCCAGGGGCCTACCTGATCTCCCGGCTGGACATCGTAGAGCGAAAAGGGGGTTCCGGCACAGGCCCGTGCATTCTCTATCGGGAAGGTTTCTTCTGGAGGTGATTCTTCTTCGAAAAGAGGGCTCTTGGCCTCAGGCGGCACCTCTTTTTCAGCTATGATGGGGCCGGCAAAGCTACATCCGGAAAGAACCCCAACCAGAAGTAAGAGACCTGCCCCCACCCAGACGGATGATTTTCTCTTCAAGCCGTTCCCTCCTCATCACGAAGATGCTTTTCCTTTGGAAGCCTCACCGGGTTTCCTCCAAGGGAGTCCCATCGACCCGTCGCCAGCGCCTATAAAGGCCCTGCAGCGTGACAGCGAAGGCTTCTGCCACGGACCAGGGAAAATGTTCATGGATCAAGAAGAACTGCCCCCGGTGCTCCCCCGAAGAGCGGACATCCAGGGTCTTTCCGTAATCGATTGGGACCGTGCAGGCAGCGGGGTCTCCCCGATCGTATTTCCCCGCCATCACCAGCGACCATCACTTCTTACGGCGGTGGTCAGGCGGAAGGGCCTTTGGGCTGATGCCTCATCAACCTCCATGCCGAGGCACCGGCATTGAGGACGCCGGCGATGACGGCCAGGTAGAGGGCGCCTTCGCCCCATTCTCCGAAAAAGGAGGCATTCTCGCCGGCTTGGAAACGATAGATCAGGACTCCTCCCGGAGCGAGCTGGAAGGAGGGCCAGCCGGCAAAATCGCCGATGAAGGTGACGGCCAGCCCGAGGATAAAGAGGCCAACATAGGTCAAGAATGTACCCCCGACCAGGGCTAGAAGCACTTGTCCCGCTCCTTTGATCATGTGGACGGCTCCTTTCCGCATGCGCTGAACCCTCCGCTTTACATGGGTCTGCCATGTGTCCATGGTATGTCGCCAGTAGGGATAAAGGGGGCTATCGGTAAAGGCAGGTAAAAGGGTCAGGGTTTGCGCGAGAAAAGGGGCTGCAGCCACCAGCCAGAGAGGATCGCCTGGGTTCGCCCAAAGGAGAGCGATCCCCGGTATGGCCGTGAAGACAGGCCCCGCCACGCCGATCAGGAGTTCTTGCCGTGGGGAACCGGGTTTACGTTTGACCGCCACCGATCCCGGTCGGATGGCCACGTACATACCGCGAGGGGGCCATCCCAAGAGGCGGGCACCGATGAGGTGGGCTGTTTCGTGGAGAAGTACGGTCAGGAATAGGCTGATGAGAACGACCGGAGCGAAGGCTAACACTTCCGGCTGGAGAACTGTCAACGCGAGGGCTGCGGGGGTAAGCACCAGCAAAGGGAGGCGCCAGGCCAGCCAAACCGACACCGCAACCTGTCGGAGAGTATGAAGACCCCGATCCATGTCGAGGGCCAAACGGCGTTGGGGGAGGTGGGAAAAAGGAACGGGCCACCCAAAGAGGCGGGCGAGAAGGCTTCGGTAGAAGGCCCACTCGTCCCGAAGAGGTACGGCCACCGGCTGCGCCAGATCGTGGGCATTCAGGGTCCAGAGAAGGTGTAAGGCGCCCTGTCTCACCATATCTTGCGATGCCCGGAACCTCTTGCTGAGGTGGGAGACCCATTCCTCAAGGGGCGTCTTCCCATCGCAGCCCGATAGGATGGCCTGGGCCGACCGATTGACGGGATACCGCTGGTCAAGGGCTTCGTCGTGGAGGAACCACCCTTGGCCGTCGGATCGGAGGCTGACTCCCGGAGCCAGGGTCCAAACATCCGTCGAAGGTCTGCCTTCACGGCCCATCGCGGCGCCTCCGCTCTTCGGCAGCGATGGCAAGGCCGATTCCTAAGGAAATGAAGCCTAGGCTGGACACCATGAACCCCACGGGGCGGGGGAACAGGGATTCCAACAGCTGGGCCGCCTGGTACAGGACGACCGAGGCCAGAGCGAACACCGCCACATGCATGAACCCTTGGAGGGAATCCTCGTCCCGTACCGGCACCGCGACGCCCCACGCCAAGGCCAGGGAGTAAGTCACGAGGGCAAAAAGGGCGGCCGGACCTAGGCTTGGCACCAGGTTTTCTACCCTCAGGCCGATGAGAAGGCCTACGCCGGTGAAAAGGATCACCCAGGCCATGCTGGCGAGGGCGATGGAACCCATGGCCTTGGCCAAGATATAGTCGGCAGGGCGCAGGGGAAGGCTGCGGATCCACGTCTCCAGAGGAAGATCGACGCCCCGAGCCCTAAGGACCATCAGCGCCAACGTAAAGGCTCCCAGGTAAAGGCCTGGTAGGACATAATGGAGCCCCCTATCGTAGGGGAAAGGGGCCAACCCTTCGCCAGCCCACGGCCTCCAGAGGAGGAGTCCCAGGAAGAGCCAGATACCCCCTGTGGCGGTGGCGAGAAAGGTCCATGTGTAGGCATCTCGCAGGATGTTCCGGAATTCATAGCCCAGCCACGCCCACCGGCCGCGGGGGAAAGGCCACCGGTGGCCGAGGGGCGGTTTATCCGTACGGGCGCCCCCCCTCATCGGCCACGAGAAGCGGGATAGGAGCCACCGCCAGGCCACCCAATCCATGGCAAGGAGCATCACGATGCCCCCCGCCAGGTGGGGCTCCGGCTGAAAGACGTTCAGCCAGGCGGTTCCGGTAAGAAGCCAAAGGATAGCCCCGATGGCCCCGCCGAAAAGGACCCAACCCCGTCCGGCCGCCAGCTTTCCGGCCAAGGTTAACCAGGCGGCGCTGGCCGTCAAGATGACGGTACCTGCCCCTCCAGCCGCCAAAGCGGGCAAGGAGATGAGCCCCCGATGGGCGAGGGCCAGGAGCACCGGTGCCGTGAGAAGTAAGGCAAAGATTCCGGCAGCCAGGAAAGGAGGGGCAGCGCTTCCGAAGATGAGGGCACCATCGGTCACGGGCAAGGCGCGGGGGAAACCCTTTGGGGTAAGGTGCCGGGCATCGACGAGAAGGGAGGCCAGAACGGCACCGACGGCGAGGATGCGCACGATGTAGAGGAGCCCGGGATTTAGCACCGGCGTCGGCGCGGTGGAGATGGTTCGGAAAAGGGTCACGTCCACCCACAAAAGGCCCAGGAGTGCCAGCAAAACGACGAGCCACGCCCATGGAGCGTCCCGCACCGAGGCCATCAGGCTTCGGCGGATTTCAAGGAGTCTCCATCGGCTGATGAGCCACCAGTTCATGGAGAAGCTTCCTCCGCTCCCCGCCGCCCACCGCGAGGAGAAAGGCTTCCGCCAGGTCGGGGGCGTGGTATCGGGTCTTCAGTTCCTCCGCAGATCCCTGGGCCACCATGCGGCTTCCATGGATGAAGTAGAACCGGTGAGCTACCCTTTCGGCAAAGGGCAGGTCGTGGGTCGCCAGCATCACAGCTACCCCTTGCTGCGCCAGGGCATGAAAGAGGTCCCGCAAGAGCACCACCATCTCCGGGTCCAACCCCGAGGTGGGTTCATCGCAGATGAAGACGCGAGGCCGGGGAAGGAGGGCCGCGGCCAGCTGCACCTTTTTGCGCATGCCGTGGGAATACCCCTTCATGAGGCGGTCGGCCGCGCCCGCCAGATCCAGGTAGGCCAGCCATCGTTCGATGGCGGCGTCCGCTTCGGGGCGGGGCACTTCGTAGAGGGCGGCGATAAATCGGAGGAATTCCCGAGCGGTCAGGCGCTCAGGCACCTCGTGGGAAGCCGGAACGAAACCCAGATGGCGGCGCAGGCGCCAGAGGTCGGGGGGAAGGGAGGCGGGGTGGCGGGACTCGGCATCGGCTCCCCAAGTGTAGTCCAGGACCCGCAAGCGGCCGCGAGAGGGTGGAAGGATCCCGGCGCAGAGGTTCAAAAGGGTGGTTTTGCCAGCCCCGTTGGGACCGACCAAAGCGATGATGTCGCCCGCCGCCACCCTAAGGTTGGCATCCTGGATGCCCGGTACTGCCCCGAACCATCGGGTGACGCCTTCCGCCTCCACCAGCGCCGCGTTCGTCATGGGGAACCTCCTTCCCTATGGCGCATCATGACGTCGGCCTTATGTTCCCAGGAGGACGGGGAGGCTTCCCGCCAGCGCTGGGTCGAGGAACGTCCATCACAGGCAGCCTGCGCGGATGTTTGCGGGTCGCCAGCCATCCCAGCTGATGTCAACGCCAAAGGATTTGCCATAGCGGATATCGCAGTAGAGGAAGCCGACACCGACGGCAATGATGCCGCCCACCGCGACCGCAGGCCAGCCGATTTCGTTTTCCGCCACGTCCCGTTGTTCCAAGAGGACAAGGGGCTCTTCCCACACCTCTGTCACGTCGCCTTCACCTCCTTTCTTCGGAGTCGAGCGTGGGAGCCCGGGACCCGTCCATCCTGGGTTAGTCGATACCATAGCAAAAGGACGCCCCCAGTGCTAGCAAAATTTGGATTAAACCTCTATCATCCTCATTGCAGTACCTAAAGGTGTGGCGCAGGGGAAGGCGATGGGTCAGCGGTAGCCATCCGGAGCCCCATGGCATCAGCGGTGGGCGAGGAGGGTCCCAGAGGGCCGTTGGAGAGAAGGTGCCCGTGGTTTATGATGGATGGGTCATGATTTAAGGGGGTTTCCCATGTCCCTGAATCGTCTCCTTGACGCCCTTCAAGCCCGCACCGGAGATCTTTTGAAAGAAACCGTCCAGGTCACCGAAGTTCCCGCCCCTCCCTTCCAGGAGGAAGCGCGCAGCCGCCATGTGGCCCGGCGCTTCCGGGAGCTGGGCTACCCCGTGGAAGTGGACGATCTCTTCAACGTGGTAGCCGAGATCCATCCCGCGGAGGGTCCCACCCTTCTGGTGGCGGCCCACCTGGATACCGTCTTTCCTCCCGGGACCGACGTCCGGGTGAGGGTGGAGGGAACCCGGGCCTATGCCCCGGGGATCCGCGACAACTCCGCCGCCGTGGCCATCCTCTTGCAGGTGGCGGCCGCCTGGAAGGATGCCCCCCTTACCCTCCCGTACCGCCTCCTCTTCGCCGCCAACGTGGGGGAAGAAGGCCTGGGGGACCTCAGGGGCATCCGCCACCTGGTGGAAAACCTTCGCCCCGATGCGGTGGTGGCTTTTGACGGCCGCCTGGGGGCCATCGTCCATGAGGCGGTGGGGAGCCGGCGGGTGAAAGCCACCTACCGGGGTCCTGGAGGTCACAGCTTTGGCGACTTCGGCCGGCCCAGCGCCCTCCACGCCATGGGGACCTTTGTCCACCGCTTCACCCAGATCCCCGTACCGTCCCAACCCCGGACCACCCTCAACGTGGGGACCCTCAGGGGAGGCACATCCGTCAACGCCATTGCCGAAGAAGCCGAAGCCTACCTGGACATGCGCTCCGTCGATGAAAGGGAGCTGGAAAAACTCTTTCAAGAAGCCCAGGATCTCTTCTTTGCGGTAGCCCGGGAAAAAGGACTGGAAGGCACCTTTGAGGTGGTGGGCAACCGGCCCGCCGGCCGCCTCCCTTCGTCCCATCCCCTTCTCCTGGCGGCCCAAAAGGCGCTGGCGGAAGGAGGCTTTCAGCCCCACACGGAACCCGGGAGCACCGATGCCAACATCCCCCTGGCGAAAGGCATCCCTGCCCTTTGCCTGGGGGCCACCACAGGGGGCGGCGCCCACACCCTAAAGGAATACCTCGAGATCCCGTCCCTCCTCCAAGGAGCCCAGACCCTGGTGCGCTTCCTGGCCCTCCTTCCTGAGGAGGCGTTCCAGCGTGCCTGAGGGGAAGCTTCCCGAACCTATCTTGGAGATGGCCCGGGCCTACATGGCGAAGGAGGCCATCCCCGGCCTGGGGATCGCCTGGGTGGAAGGCGATACGTGGGCGGCAGGAGGCCTGGGAAAGCGCTCCTTGGAAGATGGTCTATCCGTGGATGCCGATACCCTCTTTCCCCTGGCCTCCATCACCAAATCCTTCACCGCGGCCCTGGCCCTTTTGCTGGAGGAGGAAGGCCTTCTCGCCCTAACCCAATCGCCTGCCGACATCCTCCCCGACTTTCGGGTGTTGCCGGAAGGAGCGGCCCAGGCCATGACCCTGCAGATGCTCCTCCAGCATTTGAGCGGCCTTGGACGCACCGGCCACCTGGACCCCGATGCGGGAGCCTCCTTCTCTTCCCGGGAGGAGCTGGCACGAGCCCTTTCCTCCTACACCCTGCAGACGGCTCCCGGGGAAACCTGGTCTTACAGCAACGAAGGGTATTCCGTCGCAGGCCATGTCCTGGAGCGGGCGGCGGGACAGGCCTACGAAGAGCTGGTGGAGGAGCTTCTCCTGAAACCTCTCGATCTTCTGAACACCACCCCCTACATCCAGGAGTGGCGGGAAAGCCCCCAGGGTGCTCGCGGATACCGGCTCCTCCGGAAGCGCGAAGAGCCCCTCTGGGAGCCCGTAGAACCCCTCCCCATAGCCCCTGCCTCCACCCCTGCCGGACGTCTTTCCAGCACTCCAAGGGACATGGCCCGCTATGTCCGGGCCATGCTCCAAGGATGGCGGGGGATCCTCCACGAGAGCGAAAAGCGAGCCTATCCCTTCGGGTCCACGGGTTGGGGCTACGGCCTGGGGTGGTTTTACCAGCCGGGTCCGAAAGGGACCATCTTTCACCACGGAGGAAACCAGCGAGGTTTTGCTCACGAGATGTGGATCTTCCCGGCGGAAGGAAAGGCCTTGGTCCTCCTCTCGAACCTCACCTATGCCGACCTCAAGCCCCTGGTGGAGGAGATCTACCGCTGGGCAGAAGGGGTACCCCTGCCTTCGCCCAAAGACGCCAGGAGCGCTTTCGTGCCCTCTCCTTCCTTCACCGATGAGGGCCTCACCGGTCGATATACGGCCCCTCAGGGAGTCGTGGAGATCTTGGAGGGGAAAGGCAACCCCGGGGGCCTTCTTCCCTATCGCTGGGAGATGAAGGAACCTCCTCTTGTGGAAGAAGGGGAGGCTCTTCCCATCGGGGAGCGGCTCTTTTTCCTTCTGGAAGGCCGCCGGGCAGGGATGCCCCTCTACTTCACGAGGGAGGGCCTCCTCTTGGCGGGGAATCTCTACCGCAAGGTATCTTCCTCGGCTTCATGGTGAAGGGATGCCCAACATCGGGGAGGTCCCTGGTGTTCTACCCTCCCAGACGGGCATAAGCCTCGGCCGCCCTGCGGAGAAGGTAACGGTAGCCTCCTGCCGTGGCCAGAACCAAAAGGAGGGTAAACACCGGCAGGAGGGGCAGGGAGAGGGCGTGGGTCAAATACATCAAAAGAGCCATGGCCCCCACCAGGATGAGGTACAGGAGCAACAGGATGGGGCTGTTGGTATTCCCTTTGATGGCCTGCTGGGGATCGGTCCAGGTGAGGAAGGGGTTCTCCAGTTCCAGGTAAAGCCCCAACCCATGGGCGATGGCGATGAAGTCGCCAAAGCTGTGACCTCCAGGACCCCGGTAGGTGGCTTTCACCCGCCGGCTCCCCACCGCCTCATGGACGATGGCCCCCAGGCGGCCGTCAAAAGCCACCACCGCATCGGGGCGAAGGTTTTCCACCAGGTGGCGGATGCCCCTGAGGTCCCCCAGGCCTTCTTCCCCCACGTTGGCGGCAAAGAGGAGGCGGTACGGGAGGGTAAGGGGGGCATCCTTCCAGGCGGCCGCCACCTGCAAGAGGATGGCCACGGCGGCGGAGTTGTCGCGGATCCCCGGGGCATAGGCCCGGGTTCCCTCCACCCTCACCCGGACGTCGGTCCCCGGAGGAAAGACGGTATCCAGGTGGGCCGCCACCAGAAGGGTAGGAGGAGGATGGGGGAGCGGAGGATGAGGACCGCCTCCCGCCAGAGAAGGGCCCTCACCGTGGAGCGAGGCTGCAGGGCCCTTCCGAGGGCCGACGCCTGGAACCTCCTCCGATGGTCGCCCTCTTGAAGGCCGAGGAAGGCTGAGAAAAAGAAGCCCTCCAGGGATAGCCAAAAGAGCCCCAGGATGACGACATGGACCACCAGGAGCCACAGGAGATCCAGGGGCCAGCCGGGATGGCCGCTCAGGATCCGGGCCTCCCAAAGGGCCAGGGGAAGCCAGCTTCCGGCCCCCTGGAGCCAGTCATGCTGGCGCAACAATTCTAGGACAGCCGCAGGATCCCCTCCCATCCCCTGCCCGGCGGCGAGGCCGAAATCGTAGCTCACCCGGTTGATGAAGTACACGAAGGCCAGGGTTAAGACGGTGGCAGCCGCCATGCCGAGGACCCGGAAGGTTTCCCGGTGAACCCACCGCGCCAACACCCGGATGAGGAAGACCGCTAGAAGGGCCGCCAGGCACAGGGGAAAGAGGGGGAGGATCAGCACCAGCGGGATCACCCAAAGCCAGAAGGTCGAGGGAGGGTGACCCCACAGGCCGTAGGTCAGGAGAAAGGGCCCCGCCAAAAGAAGGACCGTCAGGTATTCGCCTGCCAGTACCGTGAGGAAACGGGAGAGGGCGATGGTGCGGAGCCTTACGGGATAGGCCAGGAGGATGGGCAGCTGGGTATCGAAGAAGAAGAGGGAGAGGAGATGGCCCATGCCGAAGAAGACCACCGCCAGCTGGGCCGCCAAAAGGGGAAAGACCAGGGCGGCCCCCGGCTGGTTCAGGAAGTTGAAGGCCAGCTGCCAGCTGTAGGCGAAGGTGAAGAGAAGGCCCAGAAGGGGGAGGAACGCCAGGGGGATCAAGACGAGGATCGCCACCATCCCGGGCCGCTTCCCCTCCTGGGTGACGCTGTCCACCATGCGCCGCCACGTCAGCCGGAGTTCCAGCTCGAGAAGGGTCCTTAAAGGCGACTTCATGATTCCGTCAGGGCAAGGAAGATATGTTCAAGGGAAGCTCCCTGTTCTCCCTGCCGCAGTTCCTCCAGCGTCCCCACCGCCACCAGCTCCCCATGGTGGATAATCCCCACCCGGTCCACCAGCCGTTCGGCCACCTCTAGGATATGGGTGCTGAAAAAGACGATGTTTCCCTGGGATGCGTACTCCTGCATCCAGGTTTTCACCGTATGGACCGCCCGGGGATCCAGGCCCACCATCGGCTCATCCAGAATCCAGAGGTAGGGGCGGGGGAGGAGGGATGCGATCAGCGCCAGCTTTTGCTGCATTCCGTGGGAGTAATCCCTCACCCGGTCCTCTAAGTGATCCAAGAGTTCCAGGGCCCTTGCCCGCTCTTCCACCTCTTTTTCCCGCTGGGAGAGGGGCACCTGGTAGATGTCGGCCACAAAGCGGAGGTATTCCAGACCCGTCAGCTGGGGATAGATCTGGGGTGTATCGGGCACATACCCGATATGACGCTTAGCCTTCAAGGGATCGGGCCATACGGGGATCCCTTTCAGGGTGATGGTGCCTTCATCGGGCGGAAGAATCCCCGCCATCATCTTGATGGTGGTGGTTTTCCCCGCCCCGTTGGGTCCCAAAAACCCGAAAATTTCGCCCGGCTTCACCGCCAGGCTGAGGTGTTTCACCGCCACCACTTCTCCGCGGCGATAGGCCTTCGTAACCCCTGAAAGCTCCAGCATGGTGCCTCTCCCTTTTAGCTGCCGGTATTTTACCGGCCAGCGGGAAAGGGTGGAAGAGCCTTTTCGATGGCCTCCCGCCGGTTCTCGAGAAAAGGCGGCAGCACCAGCCTTTCCCCCAGCTCGTCTTCCGCCTCGTCCCGGGTAAACCCAGGTCCCAGGGTGGCCAGCTCAAAGAGGAGGCCTCCTGGCTCCCTAAAGTAGATGGACCGGAACCAGAACCGATCCACCGGGCCCGAATGGGAAAGCCCGAAGGCCGTCAGCCGTTCCACCCAGCCTTCGTACTCTTCGTCCCGGATGGCGAAGGCCAGGTGATGGACACCGCCTCTTCCCAGCATCAGCCGGGGAGCATGGGGGAGTTCCAAAAGGAGAACGCCCCACTGGCGGGCATCCGCAGGCGAAAAGACCTCCACCGAAAAGGCGCCCTCCGGCCCCTCGATGCGGCCGAGACCTTGGCGGTGGAGGCCGAGAACCTCCTCCAGGACCTGCCGGGTCTTCCTCGCCTCCCGCACCTGGAGAAGGGGAGCCCCTAGACCCCTCACCTGGTGATCCACCGGCACCGGGCTCTTCTCCCAGGGATGGCTCTCCCCTCCATCGGGAGCTGCCACCAGGACCAGGGGTAGCCCATCGGGATCGGTGAAAAAGAGGGCCCGCCTCCCGATAAAGAGCCCTTCCTTCGGTGACGGAAGCCGCTCTTTCCAATATTCCAGGCTCGCCTCATCCCTCACCGTCAGGGAAAGGGGCGCAATATCGGGAACTCCCCGCCGGGTGGCTCCTGCATAGGGCATGGGGAAAAAGGTGAGGTCGGTGCCCGGCGACCCTTTGGCATCGGCGTAGAAGAGATGGTACATGGAAGGATCATCTTGGTTCACCGTCTTCTTCACCAAACGAAGGCCTAGGACATCCCGGTAGAACTGCAGGTTTTGGCCGATATCTTTCGTAATAGATGATACATGGTGGAGCCCCTGCACCTCCATGGGGCCTTCCCCCCTCTCCCTTCCACCCTACGTCTTACCTTGTCTTATTTCCACCCGCGGGATGCTGAAGGCCGAAAACGCGGGGAGAAAACCAGGGCCAAGGATACCCCATCCATGAAGGAAAGGAGGCATTGCAGATGCACGTCACCTTCACCGGTTTTCCCGGCCAGATTTCCGTCCCCCTCGTCACCCGGCTCTTGCAGGATGAAACCTACCGAGAAGCCACCTGGACCCTCCTCGTGGAGGAAAGGCGGCTTCCGCAGGCGGAGCGCCACATGGCCCACCTGGATCGCCTTTATCCGGGCTGGGCCCAAAAGGTTACCCTTCGGCCCGGCGATCTCTCCAGCCCCCACTTCGGTTGGGACCCATCCCTCTGGCAGGAGGAAACCCGCCGCACCACCCACCTTTTCCACCTGGCGGCCCTCTACGACCTCTCCGTGCCAAAAGACGTGAGCTTTCGGGTGAATATCCTTGGCACCGAGAGGGTCCTCGAGTTCCTGAAGGCCATCCCTGAACCAGAGCTTTTCTTCTACGTCTCCACCGCCTATGTCTCGGGCACCCGGGAAGGGATCGTCTACGAAGAGGAGCTGGACACCCTTTCCTTTAAGAACTGGTACGAGTGGGGGAAATACGAAGCGGAGCGGAAAGTCCGGGAAATCCATACCTCGGTTCCCACCGTCATCGTTCGGCCCACCATCGTCTATGGCGATGCCCGCACCGGCGCCACGGCCAAACTAGACGGCCTCTACTTTTTCTTTCAGCTCTTCCATCGCCTTCGCTTTTCACCCTGGATCCCCGGCATCCCCGAGGGTGAAGGCCAGGCGGAAGGCCAGTTTATCCCGCGAGACTACACGGTGGAGGCCATGGCCACCCTGGCCCAGCTGCCCGAAGCCCGGGGCCGGACCTTTCACCTGGCCCACCCCCGGCCTTACACCATGCGGGAGGTCTACCACCTGGTCCTGGAGACCTACCTGGGGCGAAAGCCCCGGGGTACCCTCTCCCTCCGCCATTTCCGGAGGCTCTTGCACCTTCCCGGGGTGGCCGCCTGGCTGAAGATCGCGCCGGAAGCCGTGGATTACTTCGACGTCCGCGTCCATTTCGACCGCAGCAACACGGAAGCCCTTCTGGACCCCCGGGGCATCGTGCCCCCCGACCTTAAAGAAGTTCTTCCCGCCATCGCCGAGGGCTTCCGCCGCTTCAAGCTATAATGCCGACCATGGCCCTTCGAATGGGAGAAGTCGTTTGCCTGCCCTTGCCGTTTCGCTTCTCTTTCCCGGGAGATCATGCCTTCCGGCAAGGCTAAGGCTTATCGGGAAATCCCGCCGGCGGAGAAGGACGACCCAGCCCCCGGCACTTGGTCTCTCCGGCGCTGCGGCGGGGGAGCCACCCTCACCTGGTTCTTTCGTGCCACCGACGAACCCCGGACCTTCCGCCTCACCCATCGTGCGACGATGGGGTGGGGTGGAAGGGGAACATCTTCGGGGGCGGCGATGCTTATCCCGACAGGCTGGTGGTTTCCGTCCTTTTCCCCGGGCCTTTCCAAGATGTTCGCTTCGCCGCGACTGGGCCAGGAGGCGGGGGATTCAGCCGCCGCGGCACCAGGTGAAATATTTCCCCCTCCTGGGGAACTTCCCCTTGGTAACATCGTCCTTTTCCTGTAGAAGAACGGCATGGCGCTTGATTTGAAGGAGGTGCCTTGTGGCCAGCACACCCCTTGTGGAAGCCCAGTCGGTTCACAAAGTCTTTCGCACCGGACAGGTGAAGGTCCATGCCCTAAGGGGCGTAACCTTGCAGTTTTATCCGGGGGAGTTTACCTCCATCATGGGGCCTTCAGGTTCCGGCAAATCCACCCTCTTGAACCTTATCGGCTGCCTGGACCGGCCCACCAAAGGCGAGATTTTCATCGCGGGGGAAAGCACCCGCCGCCTCAGCGATAGCGCCCTGGCGGACCTCCGCAACCGCACCATCGGCTTTGTCTTCCAGGATTTCAGCCTTCTTCCCCAGCTCACCGCTTTGGAGAACGTGGAACTTCCCCTCATCTATCGGGGGATGCCGGGAAAGAGGCGGCGGGAAAAGGCCCTCCGGGCCTTGGAGCAGGTGGGCCTTTTGCCGCGGGCCCATCACCGGCCGGCCCAGCTTTCGGGTGGGGAGCAGCAGCGGGTGGCCATCGCGCGGGCTCTTGTGGGGGAGCCCTCCCTCATCCTGGCCGACGAGCCCACCGGCGCCTTGGATTCCCGCAACGGGCAGGCCATCATGGCCATCTTCCAGCGCCTCAACCGGGAGCAGGGACTTACCATTCTCCAGGTGACCCACGATGAGCAGATCGCCCGTCACAGCCGACGCATCGTCCGCCTTCGGGACGGAACGGTGGTGGCGGAGGAAGCGGTGGCAGAGCCCCTTTTGGCGCAAGAGATGGAAGCAGTGGAGGAGGAAGGCGCATGACTCAGCGGATCATCGCGGTGATCGTCATCGTGGCCCTCGGCATCGGCGGGGCTGTCTACGCATATCGGGGGCTGTTTCCGCCCCCGGCGAAGGAAGCGGAAGGCCCCATCTACGCCACCGCCGACGTGGTGCGGGGGGACATCCACGTGACGGTGACGGTGCAGGGGCCCCTCTATCCCTCCCAGGGCGGGGCCATCTACCTCCCCTGGCGCCCGGATGCCGGCGACAGCCCCGGGTATGTCTTCGTGGAGTACAAGGTGAAAGAAGGGGATTTCGTCAAGGCCGGGGATACGGTGGTGGTTCTGGCGGCTCCCGCTCTGGAAGAGCAGCTGCAGCAGGCCCGCCAGAGGCTGGAGCAGGATATCCGCCGCCTGGCGGATCTTCTGGGCATCCCGCCCGACCAGGTGGGCTACATCGATCCCTCCCAGGGCGTCATCCTCCGGGCGCCCATCGACGGCCGCCTTACCGGGTTCAACCTGAAGCAGGGCCAGCAGGTCAAGAGCGGCCAGGTCATCGGGCAGGTGGTGGATGATAGCCGGTTCATCATGCAGGTGGCGGTGCTGCCGGCGGAGTTCGGGGGCTTCGGCGTCGGGAGCAAAGCCTTCATTCGCCTGGAAAACTATGATGGCTGGATCGAAGGGACCGTCACCGACATAAGCCCGGGGGAGGTTCCCGTGGCGGAGCGGGATCTCTGCGGAGGAAGCCCCGAATCCCAGAACTACTTCTTCGTCCGTTGGGTGACCGTGGAGGGGAAGAACCCCGGCCTGGTGATGCCCGGCATGAAGGCCCAGGTGGGCATCGCCACTTCTCCGGAAGGGGATGGGGTCAAGGACACCCGCTGGCTCCGTTACTGCCAGACGGTGGAGGGGTATGGGGCGGAAGAACCGGTGGTCAGCCCAGTAGAGGGAAGCGTCACCAAGATCCACGTGCAGAATTTGGCCAACGTGAAAAAGGGCGATCCCATCGTGGTGATGGCGGGGGCCGATGTCCAAAAGCAGCTGCGGGAAATGCAAGACCGGATCGATGAGGATCGGCAGAAGCTGGCGGCTCTGCAGCAGGCCGTGGGCCGGTTGGAGGTGAAGGCGCCCATCGATGGCATCGTGGTGGAGCTCCAAAACATGAACCCCGGCCAGCCGGTCCAGGACGGTACTTGGTTCGGGTCCGTCTTCAGCCCCCAGAAGATGCAGCTGCAGGGGAACGTCAGCGACGTGGACGTGGTGAAGATCCAGGTGGGTGCTCCCGTCACCGTGACCGTCGATGCCACACCCGGCGTTACCTACCAAGGGGTGGTAAGGGACGTCTCCCCTTCCGGGAAAGACGAGAGCGGCATCCCCCAGTTCATGGTCTGGATCGAGTTTGAAGGTGGGCCCCAATTGCGGCCCGGCATGATGGGGCGGGCCATCATCGATGTGGGCCATGCGGAAAACACCCTTTTGATCCCTATCGAGGCCATCTTCCAGGAGCGGGGGCAGCCGGCGGTGGAGGTCCTCAACCCGGACGGCACCACCACCACCCGCATCATCAAGGTGGGGCTCATGGGGGATCGGGAAGTGGAGGTCCTCTCTGGGCTAGAGGAAGGGGAGAAAGTGGTGGTGGGGAGCTCCCTGGATCTTCTCCCCAGCCAGAAGCCGGGGAGCAACCCCATCCTGCCGCAGCGGCCGGCCCAGCCGGCTCCTAATACCCCAGAGGCCCCCGCGCCTGCCCCCGAGCCGGGAGGATCGTGAGATGAACCTGAGGGGAGCCCTGGTCCGGTTTTTCTTCGCCGTCCAGATGGCGTGGCACGGGGTCCTCTCCAACCCCCTGCGCTCCATCCTGGCCCTTTTAGGGGTGGCCATCGGGGTGGCCAGCGTAATCACCCTCATGAACATCGGGGAAGGAGCCCGCCACGCGGTCCTGGAACAGTTTCAAAAGCTGGGACGAAACGTCATTCAGATCCGGGCGGAAGATCCCACGGTGCCCCTCGACCCTAAGGATGCCGACGAGCTCTTGCAACGGGTTGAGGGGCTGGTGGCTGCCACCCCCGTCATCCGCGGCGATGCCTGGGTCCAGTGGCGCTGGACCCGGGCCCAGCTCCCCCTGGTGGGGGTGGGGGACGGCTATCCTTTGGTGCGGGACCAGGAGCTGGTCTCGGGCCACTTCTTCACCGCCTTCCACGTGGAAAGCCGGGCGCCGGTGGCCGTCCTGGGCCACGGCATCGCTTCCCGCCTCATGGGGGGCCGCTCCCCGGTGGGCCACTCCATCACCATCGGCGGCAAAGAGTTTTTGATCATGGGGGTTTTGGCTCCGCGGGGCCAGGACCTGGAGGAAAACGTGGATGAAGAGATCTTCATCCCCTACACGGTAGCCCAGGAGATCCTCAAGACCCGCTACGCCCAGGCCATCTGGGTGAAGGCAGCTTCACCCCAAGATGCCGACCTGGCCGTGGCCCAGCTGGGGCGGATCTACCGGCGGAAGATGGAGCGGGCTTCCCCCATCGTCCCCGCCCCCGGCGAGGATTCCGACAGCGCCTCTGGCGGAAGCCGCCAGTCGGGCGGGGGGTATATCCTTAGTCCCGGCCGGCCTCCCATCCCCATCGGTCCGGGAGAACCACGGGAGCCTTCGGGGTCTTCGCCCCTTTCGGGGGGTGCCAAAGACCCGATCACCATCACCAATATGAACCTCATGGTGCAGGAAGCCGATGAAGCCAACCGCATCCTCACCCTCCTCCTGGGGGGCATCGCGTCGGTATCCCTCCTGGTGGGGGGCCTGGGCATCATGAACATCATGCTGGTGGCCGTCAGCGAGCGGACGGGGGAGATCGGCCTGCGGCGGGCCCTGGGGGCCAAAAGGACGGATCTCGTCACCCAGTTCCTCCTGGAGGCCCTCTATATCACCCTTTTCGGGGCCGTGGGGGGCCTGGCCCTGGCGGTGTGGGCGACACAGCTCTTCGCCGCCCAGGGGTTCGCCACCGTCTTCAGCTGGCAGGCGGTCCAGGTGGCGGTGGCGGTGGCGGTGGGGGCAGGCCTCCTCTTCGGGGTCTATCCCGCTATCCATGCCGCCTCCCTGGAACCTGTGGAGGCCCTCAGACGGCGATAGTACCCGACGGAAAGCCCCGGGGTTCAACCCCGGGGCTTCTTCTTACCCTTTGGACCCAGTTCCTCCGCCTCTTCTTCGTCGATATGGGGAAGGGAGCTCAAAAGGGGGCCTTGCTTCTCTTGGCCGGGGTAGGGCCCATCCACCTGCTCCGCCGCATTGGTGTAACCTGCCAGAAGGGATTTCAGGGCGTGATCTTCCATCGGCCCTCGCTCCACCAGGGATCCCTGCCCTTCGATGGCCGGCTCCAAGATGCCCATGGGGTCGCCGGCGCTGGCATCGGAAGGAGCTTCCCCGCGGACGAGGTTGGAGAGGTGGAGGGAGCTGTAGCGGGCTTCCCGTTCCGCCACCCGTTCCCGCCAGCGTTTCGTCAGGGAGGGTTTTCGCCGCAACGCCATCGCCTCCAAGGGCAGTATGGCGCGCCAGGTCGGGAACCATGCGCGGGCCGTCTAGAGGAGACCCTTACCGCGTACCCATAGTTCGGGGATGGCCGTGGGCAAAAAGCTCCTGCAGATCGTGGTCCTCTTTCTTCTTTTCCTGGGCTTTCTCCTGGCGGTCCGGGAAGCCCTGATGGAGCGCCAGGCCCTCCAGACGGGCTCATCCGCGAACGAACACCTCCCGGCCTATTACGTCGCCACCCGCGAAAAGGTCATGGGGCTTACCTTCGACATCAGCTGGGGGGATGAAGCGTTGAGGAAGGTCCTGGAGGTCCTCCGGGAGTATCAGCAGCCGGCCACCTTCTTTGTCTCCGGCCCTTGGACCCGCCAGAACCCCGACACCGCCCGGGTCATCGCACGGGAGGGTCATGAGATCGCCAGCCACGGCCATGCCCACGTGAACCTCAGCCAGCGGGGGGACGCCGACATCCGGGAAAATCTCCAGACGGCCCGGGATATCCTGCTGGACATCACCGGGCAGGAACCCCGCTTCTTCCGGCCCCCCAACGGCGACTTCGATGCTCGGGTAGTGCGCATCGCGAGAGAGCTGGGCCAGGAGACGGTCATCTGGGCCATCGACTCCCTGGACTGGATCGAAAGGGATCCCGAAAAGATCGCTCGGCGGGTGGTGGCCGGCGCATTTCCGGGGGCCATCATCCTCCTCCACGCCAGCGATTCCGCCCCCGCGACGCCGGAGGCTCTTCCCCTCATCTTCCGGGAGCTTGGTGCTATGAGTTACCGGCTGGTGCCCCTATCGGACCTCACCCTCTACGGTCCCCTGGTGCGGGAGGATCCCCGGGGCCGCCCCCATAAGCCCAACCTTCCCCGGTGAGATCCAGAACCCAAGCTTCGTGGATGAGGGGCCGCCCCAGATAGGGAGCCCAGAAGGGGCTGGCTTTGCGGCGATAGAGGCGGAAGCCGTGGCGGCGGTAGAGGCGGCGGGCGGCGGCGTTGGCCCGGGTGGTGGCCAGCTGCACCCCCCGGATTCCGTGGCGGCGGAGGCAATGGAGAAACGTTTGCAACAGGCGGCTTCCGATCCCTCGGCCCCGCACCTTCGCGTCCACGGCCATGTGGAGGTGGGCGGGGTAAAGGCGGTGGGGAGCTCGGGGAGAGGGGAAGAGGAGGAGGCGGAGGACATAGCGCACGTAGGGGAGGCGAGGCCCGTAGGCCCCCAAGAAGAAGCGCCAGAGGATCCCCGGGAGGGAAGGGACGAGGCCCCGAAAGACCTGGGCGTTGCTGGCCGCCCCCAGGATGTACCCTGCCACCTCTTCCCCCACCACCGCTACCCAGTTGCAGAGGCCTCCCCGGATGTAGGGAGCGACGAAGAGCTCGCCCCAAAGCTTTTCGCTGGGAAACACCCCATCGGCTTTCCGGCCCACCAGAAGGGTGTCGTGGGACAGGCGGGCGATGGCGGGAATGTCCTCTTCCCGGGCTGGGCGCAAGTAGGCAGGAGGAAGAGAAGCCGCCATGGTGCCATCCTCTTTCCTACCGGTAGTCTACGCCTTCTCCGCCCTTGTCCCGAAAAGGGACGGGCTATGGTATGGTTCCCTTGTGAAGCGCGCCAAAGGTCGCCTGGGGGCCCTCGTCCTCCTCCTCGCCCTTCTCGGGGTCCAGGTCCTGTGGCCTTCCCCCGCCCAGGGCCAGCCCCTCGGTTTTTCCTATTTTCCGCCGGTGCCCCAGGGGACGGTGTCCGTCACCCGGCCGGTCCTGGCCATAAGGGTGGTCCTTCCGGAAGATCAGGATCCCTCCCTCTTTCGCTTTTTCATGAGCCTGGATACCCTCCAAGTGCCGGCCCAGATGAGCGGCCCCTACATCTGGTACCAGGTGGATAAAGATCTCACCGGCTGGCATACGGCCATGGCCTTCATCGCCTTGGGCTCCGTGCAGGAAAACATCCCCTGGACCTTCACCGTGAACCCGCAACGGCCGCCGGCCCTCCACCCCGATCCCCTCCTGGAATGGGCCCAGCGGACCGTCAACCAGATCCGCAGAGGGGCCGGCCTGGACCCCCTGGAGCTGGATGCCTCCCTCCTCTACGCAGCCCGATCCCACGCCCTCTACTTCGCCGACAACGTGAACCGCTACGGCAACCTGGACACCTCGGTTCACAGCGAAACGCCGGGATGGCCGGGCTTTACCGGCGTGCAGCCTTGGGACCGGGCCCACTTTTTTGGGTACCCCGGAAATGTGGGGGAAGATATGGCTTTCGCCATGCCCCCTTTTGAGGCGGCCGACACTTGGCTGGCATCGGTGTACCACCGCCTGCCCCTCCTGGATCCGGGGCTGGTGGCCATGGGGATGGAGTGGGCCGGCCAGGGATCGTCCCTCCTGCCGGTGACGGTCCTGGAGCTGGGGGATGTTCTCTTGTCAAAGGGCTCCCTTGTGGCACGGGATGTAAAAAGCGCCGTCCGCATCCGCTACCCCCGGGATCAGCAGACGGGCGTTCCCTTGCGCTTTGTCGCCGGCGAAATCCCCGATCCCCTCTCGCCCTTCCCCGGCGCCTCCTACCCGGCGGGATATCCCATCACCCTGCAGTTCCCCAGCCTCCACGTTCGCCAGCTGCAGGTGGAGCGGGCCTCTCTAAAGGCCGGGAATCAGGAGGTGCCCTTCTACCTCTTGGCCCCGGACCCCCAAAAGACGGATCCCGTCTATACCCTTTTGGGCAATGCCGTCGCCCTCATTCCCAAGGCGCCCCTTAAGCCCGACACCCAGTACCAGGTGGAGATCCAAGGGCGTTACCTCACCGACAGCGGCCAGATCCAGCCCTTCCTGGAGCGCTGGTCCTTCCGGACCGCCCGCTACGAAAAGCCCCGGATCCAGACCCTCTACCGCTCCTTTGAGGGCGACAGCCTGGTGGCCTTGCGCCTGGTCTTCACGGGCGATGTGAGCCAGGCCCAGGTGCTGGTGGACGGCCGGCCCGCCTCCGTGCTGAAGGGCGGCGGCAGCGTCCTGGACGTGATCCTTCCCGAAGGCCGCTACACCCCCGACAGCGTCCTCACCGTCCTCCAGCCCGATGGCCAGAGCACCAGTTGGGTCAACTTCACCGGGGGCCGCACCACCGTAGTGGGCCAACCCTCTTCGTCTCAGACCCTGAGCATCCGCACGTGGACCGGCCAAGAGGCGGGCCGCGCCCTCGTCCAGGGCGGCCAGTTCTGGATCCCCGCCGCCCTTTTGGAGGGGGCGGGCCTGCGGTGGGTGCCGGCGGGCGACGGGTATGGGGCCGTGGCCAAAGACGGCCGCTTTCTCCTGGGCCTTCGGGTGGGGGTTCCCCTGGCCTGGCAGCCCGACGGCGCCGGCCTAAAGGCCCTCCGCCTCGCCTCGGTGCCCCGCGTCGAGGGAGGGAAGGTTTACCTTCCTCTGGAAGTGGCCCAGAAGGCCCTCCGCTCCGCCGACCGATTCCTCGTCTATCGCGGGGGTAGCCTCCTCTATTACACCTTCCTCGCCGATGTGGACGGCCACTGGTCGGAGACCTGGGTGAGGGACCTGGTCAGCCGGGGCGTGATCCAAGGGTTTGAAGACGGCCTTTTCCACCCGCAGGAGACCATTACCCTCGCCCAGTGGATCAAGATGCTGGTGGCGGCCCAGGGGTTTTCCCTCCGGCCGGGGGATACCGGTGGCCTTCCCCTCGCCCGGTCCCACTGGCTGGTGCAGCAGGGTTATCTGGGGGCGGCCCTGGAGGCCGGCCTTTTGACGGCGGAAGACAGCCGCCTGGGTCGCCTCCGCCTGGATCAGCCCCTCACCCGCCTGGAAGCCCTCCGCTACCTCCAGCGCCTGGCGGACCTCCGCGGCCTCCCCTCGGCCTCGGCCTCGCCGCCGCCCTTTGCCGACACGGCGGGCCTGGCGCCGGAAGCCCTCACCTGGGTGGGGACCTTCTACAGCCTGGGGGTCCTCCGGGGCGAACCGGGACCCGGGGGAACCGTCCTCCTCCAGCCTCAGCGCCCCCTCACCCGGGCGGAGGCGTCCGCCCTCCTCGATCGTCTCCTGAATCTCCCCTAGGCATAGAGATAACCCGGGGGTAGGTCTTATCCGGTATCCGCCGAAGCTTTGGCTTTCCCTCCTCTACTGGGGGGCCGTCCTCGTCTTGGCCGCCGTTCCCTTTCTCACCCGCACCCCAAGCCCCCCGGCCGCCCTCCCCGCCATGGCCCCTCCCGATCCTTCCCAGTGCGATCCGCCGGGGTTTCCTGACCCCCACCTCTACGAGAGCGCCCCGCCCTGGCTCATTCCCTGGGAAGACCATCGGCCGGAGAGGCTTCAGGACCTCCTAAAAGAAACCGGGGCCTACCGGGTGGTGGGGGCCTTTCGGACCACCCTCCTGCGACCCCTCCTGGAAGAAGAGCACAACATCGCGCAGGCGGCCCGTTACCTCCAAGGCCAAGGGATCCGGCCGGGAGAGGTCTTCTCCACCCTTCAGGCCATCGGCCCCTTCACGGCTGAACGGGGTTACCGGGACGGCCCTTCCTACGTAGGCCATCGGGTGGTCCCCTCTATCGGCGGAGGCGTCTGCAAGATCTCCACCACCCTCTACAACGCCGTCATCCTGGCGGGCCTTCCCGTGGTGGAGCGCCATCCCCACGGCATGCCCGTCCCTTACGTGCCCCCGGGAAGGGACGCCACCATTGCCTGGGGAGCCTTGGACTTCCGGTTCCGGAACGATCAGCCCGGACCCTTGGTCCTATGGGCGGAGCACCGGGATAAGACCCTCACCATCGCCATCTACGGAGCTTACGATCCACCCCAGGTGGCCTGGCACCATGAGATCCTGAGCATCGTGCCCTCGAGGGATGTCCGCCTTCCCAATCCCAGCCTTCCCAAAGGGGAGGAGCGGCGCATCGGTGACCGGATCTCCGGCTTCACCGTCCGCACCTGGGTCACGGAGATGTGGCCGGGGCTTCCGGCCGAAACCCGCTTCCTCGGCATCGATCATTACCGGCCCCTGGCGGGCATCGTGGAGTACGGGCCATGAGGAACCCATGGTTTCTCGGCCTTCTGGGCGCCTTCTGCTGGGGTGTGGCCCCCATCTTCGGCAAGCTGGGGCTGCGGGGCATCGACCCCATCGACGGCCTCATCGCCCGCACCCTGGTGACCATGTCGGTGATCCTGGTTTGGGCCTTCGGCGCAGGGCGGTTGGGGGCGGTGGCGGCCATCAGCCCGAAAGCCTGGCTCTACCTGGCCCTGGAAGCTCTTCTCGCCACCCTGGTGGGGGATCTCTTCTACTTCCTCGCCTTAAAGCACGGCACCGCAGGCGTCGCCGCCATCGCCCTCTCCGTATCGCCGGTGGTGACGGTAGGCCTGGCCAGCCTTTTCCTCCACGAGGGCTACACCATCCTCCAGACCCTGGGAGCCCTTTTGGTGGCGTCGGGGATCCTCCTGGTGGCCATGGGCGGTTAAAGTGGAAGAGGAAACAAGTCCCCTCTTCCCGAAAGGGTAGGGAAACGTCGAAAGAGGTGCTGCCTCTTGCGCTGGCGATCAAAACCGGTGGTCTTCGCGTTGCTCCTGGTCTTCCTTCTGATCCTGAGCCTTCCCGCAGGCGCCCAAACGCCGCCCCTGGATCCCTCGGAAGCTCGCCTCCTGGAAGTCTACCGGCTCCTCCTGAAGGAATATGCCGGTCCGGGAAGTCCGCTAACACCCGAAGAGCTTTCCGACGCCGCCATCCGGGCCCTCCTCCGCACCCTGGGGGACCCTTACACCGTCTACTTTTCCCCTGAAGAAGCCCAGTTTTTTGCGGACAGCCTCAGCGGGCAATACGAAGGAGTCGGCATCGTCCTCATCCTCACGGAGAAGGGCCCAGAGGTCCAGTCCCTGGTGGAAGGGGGGCCGGCGGAGAAGGCCGGTCTTCGCCCCGGCGATATCCTCATCCAGGTGGACGATCACCCGCTTAAGGGGCTTCCCCTGGAGGCGGTGGGGGGCCTTTTGCGGGGGCCTGCCGACACCCAGGTCAAGGTGACCTACGAGCGGGATGGGGTGCGGCGGACCGTCCAGCTGACCCGGTCCCGGCTGGAGCTTCCCTCGGTGGAGGTCAAATCCCTGGGGGCCGGCATCTACTGGGTGCGCATCGACCAGTTCAACGAGAACACCGGAGCCATCTTCCAGCGCCAGCTGCAGCGGATGAAGGAAAGGGGCCTCAAGGGCCTCATCCTGGACCTGCGGGGCAACCCCGGCGGATACGTGGATGCGGCCGTCGAAGTGGCCGGCTCCCTCCTCCCGGGCGGTCCTGTGGTCTACATGGTGGACAAGAAGGGGGAGCGGACGCCCCTCAGCCATCCTTCGGCCGGGGTGAAGGTGCCGGTGGCGGTCCTGGTGGACGGGAGGAGCGCCAGCGCTGCGGAGATCGTGGCGGGGGCCCTCCAGGATGCGGGGGCCATCCTCTACGGGGAACGCACCTTCGGCAAGGGCACCGTCCAGCGCCTGGAACCTCTCCCCGGCGACGCCTATCTCAAGATCACCGTGGCCCACTACCTCACCCCGGCGGGCCGCCCGATCGACGGCCAGGGGCTCACCCCCGACGTGGGCGAAGAGGATCTTCCCAAGGAGTTCCCCTTCCCCGACCTTCCCCCCGAAGTCCGCTACGGCCAGACGGGCCAGGGGGTGGAGGCGGTGCAGGAAGCTCTCCGGCTCCTGGGTTACCCCGTGGAGGACCCCTTGGGGTGGGCAGGGACGAGCACCCTCCATGCCCTCTCCCTCTTCGCCTGGGACCGCCATCTGGCACCGGAGGATGTCCTCCCTACTCTGCAAAAGGCCCGGGATGACCATTTTGCCGCCGTCACCGGGGAAGACGTCTGGCTGAAAGCTGCCTTCTACCACCTCTTGAAGGGGCAGCCGTCCCTCGCGTGGCCGGCCGCCCGGGCGGGTGACTGACCGTGGACAGGGTCCAAAAGATTCTTCGGGAAGTGCCGGAGCTGGGAGGTGCCCTGGCGGGCTTGCCGCCCATCCGCATCCCCCATACGGGGAATATCGGCACCACTCCCCGCCTGCGCCGCCTCCTGGATACCCGCACCCTCCAGCGCCTCAGGGGGATCCGGCAGCTGGGGCTGGCCCACCTGGTCTACCCCGGGGCCACCCACACCCGTTTCGAGCATTCCCTGGGGACCTACGAGATGGCCCGCACCCTTTTGGTCCAGCTCCTCCACCGGAGGGGGAAAGAGTTCCTGACGGCGGAAGCGGTGGCCACCTTCCTTTGCGCCGCCCTCCTCCACGACGTGGGCCATTACCCCTTTTCCCACACCCTGGAGGAACTCCCTCCCGATGCCCAGGGCCGGGCCCGGCGCCACGACCAGCATGCCCGGGAGCTGATCCTGGCCGATGAGGAGCTGGCGGATCTTTTGCGCCGGGAGTGGGGCGTGGAACCGGCCCGCATCGCCGACATCATCGATGAGGATCGCCCTCCCCAGGATGAGGAGGGCCGCCGCCTGACCGAGCTCCTGTCGGGCCCCCTCAACCCCGACCGCCTGGATTACCTCTTCCGGGATTCCAACCACGTGGGAGTGCCCTACGGCCAGGTCATCGACATGGAGCGCCTCCTCCACGCCGTGGACTTTGTCCCCGACGGGAGCCGCCTGGCCGTCACCCGCAAGGGGGTCTCGGCGGTGGAGACGGTCATCTTTGCCTCCTATCTCATGTACCGGGAGGTCTACTGGCACCATACCGTCCGGGCGGCCCAGGCCATGCTCCGCTGGGCCGTCATGGACGGGATGGCCCATGGTTTCTTTTCCGGCGACGAGCTTTTGGCCCTGGACGATGCCGAAGCCTTGCAAAAGATCCGGGAAGGCACCACCCCTGACGGCCGCCAGATGGTGGAGCGGTTCCTCAAGCCCGGGCGCCCCCTCTACCGCCGGGTGGCCAGCGCCACCATGGCCGATGTGGAGGAAGGGCGGGTGGCGCCCCCCCTCCGGGAACTCTTCCGGCAGGCCCTGGTGGGCGATGCCTGGGAACGGTACCGCTTGGGGATCGAGGCCAGCACCGACCTGGGCCTTCCCCGCTCCGCCCTCCTCTTTGATGTGGCAGGCCAGGGAAAGGAGCTCTTTTTCGAGGTGCCGGTCCTGGATCGCCTGGGCGGGGCGGTGGTGGGCACCACCGCCCAGCCGGAGATCTCCCTGGTGGCCCCCAACCTCTCCAGGAACTTTGAACGCCAGGCCAAGACGGCCCAGCTTCTGGCCCCCCCGGATCTCAGGGAAAAGGCCCTGGGCCTCCTCCTGGCCGGTGGAAGGTCCCGCTTTTGAAGCGCAGCGGGTTCGCCCTGGTGGCCGTCCTTGCCCTCTTCCTTCTGGGAGGGTGTCAGCAGCCCCTCCCCGCCCTTCCTGCCATCCCTGAACCCATGGAGGTCCTGGTGGTGGCGGCCGACTTGACGCCCGAGGAAAAGGCGGTCTGGGACCGCCTGATGAAAGAGCTGGGAAGCCGGCGGGGAAAGCCCCTTCAAGCGGAATGGGTGCCCTTGGGGACCGAAGGAGCCGATGCGGCGGTGGAATCCGCCGTGCCGGACGAAACCTTCGGGCCGGGAAACCTGGAGGCTATCCCCCTGGACGACAACCCCTACCTCCTCTTTTACCGGGGAAGGCTGGAAGGCGTTCTCCCCTCCACCTTTGAGGACATCCCCGGCCTTTCAAAGCGCCTTTTGGCCCTTCCCGGGTGGGATCCGGCCTTCCTCCCCGCCCTGGCGGTCCCTTCCCCGCCGGTGGATCTCCTCCTGGCCGTGGCCTTTCAGGGCGAAGGGGACGTAGGTCAGGCAGCGGCGGCCTTGAAAGCCTGGGCGGCTGCAGGGGACATCGTCCTTCGCCCCCACCCCGAAGACGACCTGGCCCAGGGAAAGGTCCTCCTGGCTTTCCTCCCTTTTTCCGAAGGGGCTCCCATCCCGGGCGTGAAAGCCCGGGCCTTTCCCGCTGTTCCCCACCGCTATCGGTATCTCAAGCCCCTGCGCCCTCCGGGCCCCGAAGACCCCTTGAAGGATCTTCTGGATTTCTGGCGGGACCCGGAGGTGCAGGCCTACTGGGCATGGCAGGTGGGGCGGATTCCCCCTGATCCCAAGGCCTTCGCGACCGACGTCTGGCGAACCTACGAAGAGGCCCATCCCGTGGCGGCCGCCGGTAGGGAGGCTGCCCTCCGGGCCCTTACCCTGGCCCCCCGGGATGAAGCCTTCCTCCGGGAAGAAGCCCGCCGCCTCCTTTCGCCCGGGGAACCGGTTTCGCCTCCGACTCGTCGGTAGGGGGTGAAGCACGGAAGGAGCGGATCGCCCATCCTGCGCCGCCATCTCGCCCTTTTCCTCGTGGCATGGAGTCTCTTCCTCGTCGGCTGCCAGCTTCGTCCCGCCGCCGATGAGACCTCGCCCAACCCGAACCCGAAGCAAGCGGAAGAGGTGCCTTCCCCAGGGCTGGCCTCCTTCGCGGTCCTCACCCCTTCCCGCGTAGAGGAAGGCGTTCAGGCCTACCGGGAAAGCATGAAGGTGGTCCGCAAGGGGCTTTACCTTTCCGCCGCCGGCGCTTCCCACCCGGGCCTTTACCAGGCGGCGGTTCGCCTGGTGGAAAAGTCGGAACTGAATGCGGTGGTCATCGACGTGAAGGAAGACGGCCGCATCTACCTCCCCACCGATGACCCGATGCTGGTCTCGGTGGGGGCCATCGGGCCCGTCATCCCCGACCTGAAGGAAAAGATCGACGACCTTCATAAGAAAGGGATCTACGTCATCGCCCGAGTGGTGGTGGTCAAAGACCCCGGCCTGGCCAAGGCCCACCCCGAGTGGGCCATCCAGGATGCCCGGGGCGGCGTCTGGAAGGACCGGACAGGCCAGGCCTGGATGGACCCCTACAATGAAAAGGTCTGGGAATACAACATCCGGGTGGCCCTGGAGGCGGCCCGGTTGGGCTTCGATGAGATCCAGTTCGATTACATCCGCTTCCCCAGCGACGGCCAGCTCTCCCAGATCCGCTATCCCGACGCCCAGGGGCGCACGCGGGTGGAAGCCGTCCGGGAGCTCATGGAAGCGGCCCGGGCAGCTTTGGGGTACCTGAACGTCCCCTTCTCGGCCGACATCTTCGGCCTCATCCCTTCGGTGAAAAACGATCAGGGCATCGGGCAGTACTGGGAAGACGTCTCCTTGGCGGCCGACTATCTTTCCCCCATGGTTTACCCCTCCCATTACGCCAGGGGCACCTTCGGCCTGAGCAACCCCAACGAATTCCCGGGTCCCACCGTGGCCCACAGCGTCCGGGATGCGGTGAAGCGGACCCCTTCCTGGGGCGCCTGGGTCCGACCCTGGCTGCAGGACTTCTCCCTTTACGGCGTCCACTACACCCCCGCCATGGTGAGGGAGCAGATCCAGGCGGCGGAAGGGGAGGGGGCCGTGGGCTGGCTCCTCTGGAACGCCGCCAACTGCTACCACCCGGCGGCCCTTTTGCCCAAAGAAGGCCAGACCTTGCCTCAGGGGGATGTCACCACCTGCCAGGCGCCGGTGCAGGAAGCCCTCAACCGCTGAGGGGGCCTTCCAGCCGTTCCACCTGGATGCCGCGGGCGGCCAGCGCCGCAAAGACCTCTTCGGGCGAGAAAAGGCCCGGAGCTTCTGGAGGATAAGCGCCGGGCATGGGGATGGTTCCGCGGCTGAGGCCGAGGGCCCCCAAAGCCAGGGGAAGACCCGTCAAGACCTCCATGGGTCCCAGAGCCCTCCGGGTCACGTGCCAAGGTTGGCCGCCCTTTTGCCCTTCCACTCGCACCCAGAACCCCGATAGGGGGGTGGGAGCCGGCGTCAGGCGGTTGAGGAGGGGGAGAAAGCGCAGGGAGACGGAGGCCACCTTCGGCCGCACCGCCGGCCCGTGGAGGAAAGGCACGCGGCCCAGAAGGCGGCCGATGGCGTTGGGGAGCCTCTGGGTGATGGCGCCCCGCAAGGTGACTTCCTCCACACCGGGGAAGGAGCGGCTCAAGGTGATGGGTTCCGGGTGGCCGCACTCGTACGTGGCGATAGTCCCCAGGGGCGGGGGGAAATCCACCCAGTAGGGGCCTTTCCCTGCCGGAACCATCACCAGCTTTCCCCCGCGGAAGCTGGGCACCCGGCCGGCGAAGGCATGGAGGACGTGGAGGGTGACGGCCAGGCCGGAGTCATCTTCGGCAGAGCCCGCCCAAGCCACATGGATGGCCCGGGGCGTCTCCAGCTCCCGGATCCCCGCGAGGGCCGCCAGGTTGGTGAGGCCGGGGGTCCACCCCATCCCCGTGACAAGGGTGACGCCCTTTTCTTCCGCCTGAGGATGGAGGTTCAGAAGGGCCTGGGCTCCATCGTAGTCGTCGCAGATGCTGATGTAGTGCACGCCTTCTTCCAGAGCCAGCCGCGCCAGATACCCTTCCCAGCGGTAAAAGGGGCCGGCGGCTCCCGCCACCACCTGGTGGTTCCCCATGGCCTGCCTGAGGGCCGCTTCATCTTCCAGGGAAAAGACCGCCACCTCCCCTTTTCCCAGCTGGGCCCGCAGCTCCTCCAGCTTCCTCCGGTTTCGCCCTGCCAGAGTAAAGGGCACATCTTCCTCGGCTAAAAAGCGGGCAGCCGCCCTTCCCATGGCACCGGTGGCTCCTAAAAGCAAGATCGACATGGGCATCCTCATCTCCAAGGGAGGATTCGACAGCCGGGCTCCATCACCTACTTGACAAAGAAAGTCAAAGAAGAGCAAAGTAGAAAAGGGAGGTGCAGCCGGTGTCTTCCCTCAGCGACGACATCGCCCGCTTCATCGAAGATCTCCTCCGCCAGCAGAAGGGTCCCGTGGTGATCCAGCGGTCCCAGCTGGCGGAGAAGTTCGGCTGCGCCCCGTCCCAGATCACCTACGTCCTGGAAACCCGGTTTTCGTTGCGGGCAGGCTATCGGGTGCTGAGCCGCAGGGGCGGTGCGGGTTACATCCGCATCGAACCCCTGGCCCTTCCCAAAGGGGAAGGGCTCCTGGAGGAACTGGGGCGGCAGGTGGGCGACCGCCTGTCGGAAGCCAAGGGGCGCCAGCTGCTGCGATGGCTTCTTCGCGAAGGCGTCCTGGGCTGGCGGGAGGGGGCCATCATCGAGGCGGCCATCCAGCGCCAGGTCCTGCGCCTTCCCCAGCCCTGGCGGGATGAAACGCGGGCCCGCCTCTTCATGGCCATGGTGGCGGCCGCCTGGTCCGGCGCCCACGGAGCCCACGGGAAGGAGGCGCAAGGCCATGATCATGTGTGAGGAGTGCGGGGTCCGCCCCGCCACCGTCTACGTCACGCGGATCGTCAACGGTCAGAAGGTGGAACGCCATCTCTGCACCCAGTGCGCCTTGGAAAAGGGGGACATCGGTCCCCTCATGCAAAATCCGGGGTGGATCCTGCAGGAATTCTTGCAGGCCCTGGGTCCGGCGCCCTCGCCCCTTTCCCAGAGCCGCTGCTCCTCCTGCGGGCTCAGCTGGAGCGATTTCACCCGGACGGGCTTTTTGGGGTGCCCCCACTGCTACGATCATTTCCTCCCCCGGCTCCTGCCGGCCATCCAGAAGGTGCAGGGGGCCGATCACCATGTGCCGGGGAGGGGCGAAACGGCCGTGAAGAGCCTAAGGGAACTGGAAGAGGAGCTTCAGCGGGCCGTCCGGGAAGAGCGCTACGAGGACGCGGCGCGGATCCGGGATGAGATCCGCCGGCGCCGGGAAGGGGGAGGCGAGGGCCGATGAACCTCCACGAAGGCGGAGCTCTCCAGTCTTGGCTGGCGGGGGATGGTCCCCTGGGGGATGCCGTCATCTCTAGCCGCATCCGCCTGGCCCGCAACCTGGACGGGTATTTCTTCCCCACTCGCATGGACGGCCGGCAGGCGGAGGAGGTGGCCGCCCGGGTGGTGGAGGCGGCATCCACGTGGCGGGATGAACGGGGCCGTCCCTTGCAGGTCCTCTACCTAAGGGAGCTCAGCTCCCTGGAGCGGCAGGTGCTGGTGGAAAAGCATCTGGTCAGCCCCCTCCACATCCAGCAGCCCCATGGGGTGCTCCTCCTCAGCCAAGATGAAAGCCTGAGCGTCATGATCAACGAAGAGGATCAGCTGCGGATCCAGAAGATGGCGGCGGGCCTCAACCTCCAAGAGGCCTACGAAGGGGCTCTGCGCTTCCACGACCATCTCAGGGAACGGCTTCCCTTCGCTTACCACAGCCGCCTCGGCTACCTGACGGCCCATCCCGCCAATGTGGGGACGGGCCTGAGGGCCTCGGTCCTCTGCCACCTGCCGGGGCATACCCTGGCCAAGGCCATCGAGCCCCTTCTGGTCCAGCTGTCCCAGCGGGGCATGACGGCCCGGGGTCTCTACGGCGAAGGCAGCCAGGCCAGCGGGAACCTCTACCAGATCTCCAACAGCCGCACCTTGGGGGTGGCGGCGGAAGCCATCGTGGAGGCCATGGATCAGGCCATCCGCCAGGTGGTGCAGCGGGAGCGGAGCCTCAGGGAAGCCCTCCTCCAGGACGGCCAGCTGGAGGATCGCATCTGGAGGGCCTACGGTATCCTGACCCATGCCCGATCCATCAGCTCGGGGGAGGCCATGGAGCTCCTGTCTCTGGTACGATTGGGAGTAGATCTCCATGTGCTTCCTCCCCTTCCTCCCCGGCTTCTCAACCAGCTCATCGTGCGCATCCGGCCGGCCTTTCTCCAGGCCGAAGCCGGGGAGGTCCAGGATCCCCAGCAGAGGGATCGCACCCGGGCCCGCCTCATCCGGCATATGCTGGCCCAGGGTGGGGCGGCTTAAGACAACATGGAGAAAAGGGGGAATCGGCCATGTACAACCGGTATTCGGAGCGAGCCCAGCGGGTCATCTACCTGGCTCAGGAAGAAGCCAGGCGGCTTAACTACAACTACGTGGGCACCGAACACCTGCTTTTGGGCCTGATCCGCGAAGGCAGCGGCATCGCGGCTCGGGCACTGCAGAACCTGGGCATCGACCTTCAGAAAGTCCGCGAAGAAGTGGAAAAGATGGTGGGCCGGGGTAACCATCCCGTGACGGGAGAGATCGGCTACACGCCCCGGGCCAAAAAGGTGGTCATGGAGCTGGCTTTGGAAGAAGCGCGCCAGCTGGGCCATAACTACGTGGGCACGGAGCATATCCTCCTGGGTCTCATCCGGGAAGGGGAGAGCGTGGCGGCCAAGATCCTGGAGAACATGGGGGCCGACCTGGAGAAGGTCCAGCGGGAAGTCATCCGCCTCATGGGGGGGATGGTGCAGCCCCAGGGGGTGCCGGCCGCGCCCCGGCCTTCCCGCCGCAACAAGTCCAACACCCCCGCCCTGGACACCTTTGGCCGCGACCTCACCCAGATGGCCGAGGAAGGCAAGCTGGACCCCGTGGTGGGGCGGGAGAAGGAGATCCAGCGGGTGATCCAGATCCTCTCCCGGCGCACCAAGAATAACCCCGTCCTCATCGGCGAACCCGGGGTGGGGAAGACGGCCATCGTGGAAGGCCTGGCCCAGCGCATCGCCGATGGCCAGGTTCCCGAGATCCTTAAGGATCGCCGGGTGGTGGCCCTGGATCTGGGGGCCATGGTGGCCGGCTCCAAGTACCGCGGTGAGTTTGAAGATCGCCTCAAGAAGGTGATGGAGGAAATCCGCCGGGCCGGGAACATCATCCTCTTCATCGATGAGATGCACACCATGATCGGCGCTGGTGCGGCGGAAGGCGCCATCGACGCCGCCAACATCTTGAAGCCGGCCCTCTCCCGCGGCGAGATCCAGGCCATCGGCGCCACCACCCTGGATGAATACCGCAAGTACGTAGAGAAGGATGCGGCCCTGGAGCGCCGCTTCCAGCCCGTCATGGTGGATGAGCCGACGGTGGAGGAAACCATCGAAATCCTCAAGGGCCTCCGGGATCGCTACGAAGCCCACCACCGGGTGAGGATCACCGATGAGGCCATCGAGGCGGCGGCCCGCCTGGCCCACCGCTACGTCACCGACCGCTTCCTTCCCGACAAGGCCATCGACCTCATCGACGAGGCGGCGTCCAAGAAGCGCCTGGAGGCCTTTGTGGCACCGCCTGAGCTAAAGGCCATCGAAGGCCGGCTGGAGGCGGTGCGCAAGGAGAAGGAAGCCGCCGTCCAGAGCCAGGAGTTCGAAAAGGCGGCGGCCCTCAGGGATCAGGAGCAGAGGATCCTGGAGGAGCTGGAGGTGGAGCGGGAGAAGTGGCGCCGGGCTCAACTGACGGAGCAGCTGGACATCACGGCGGAGGATGTGGCGGAGATCGTCTCCAGCTGGACGGGCATCCCGGTGCGCCAGCTGACGGAAGAAGAGTCCCAGCGCCTCCTCAACCTGGAGAAGGTCCTCCATGAGCGGGTCATCGGCCAGGATGAGGCGGTGTCGGCGGTGGCCCGGGCCATCCGGCGGGCCCATGCGGGCCTCAAGGATCACAACCGGCCCATCGGCTCCTTCATCTTCCTCGGGCCGACGGGCGTCGGGAAGACGGAGCTGGCCAAAGCCCTGGCGGAAGCCCTCTTCGGGGATGAGGAAGCCATGGTCACCATCGACATGTCGGAGTACACGGAGCGCCATACCGTCTCCCGCCTGGTGGGGGCGCCTCCCGGGTACATCGGTTACGACGAAGGCGGCCAGCTGACGGAAGCCATCCGGCGCCGGCCTTACTCGGTGGTCCTGCTGGATGAGATGGAAAAGGCCCATCCCGAGGTCTTCAACATCCTCCTGCAGGTCCTGGAGGAAGGCCGCCTCACCGACGGCCAGGGCCGCACGGTGGACTTCCGCAACACCGTCATCATCATGACCTCCAACGTGGGGGCGGAAACTATCAAGCGGCAGTCCCGCATGGGCTTCCGCGCCGCGGAGGATGAGGAAGCGTCCTACGAGGACATGAAGCAAAAGATCATGGAGCAGGTGCGGCGGACTTTCCGGCCCGAGTTCCTCAACCGCGTGGATGAGATCATCGTCTTCCACGCCCTCAACCGGGACCACCTGCGCCAGATCGTGGACCTCTTCTTGAAGCGCCTGGCCAAGCGCCTGGAGGAAAAGGAGTACCACCTCACCTTCACCGACAAGGTCAAGGAGCTGGTCATCGACGAAGGGACCAACCTGGAGTTCGGGGCCCGGCCCCTGCGGCGGGCTGTCACGCGGCTCATCGAGGATCCCCTTTCCGAAGAGGTGCTGGCGGGCCGCTTCAAGCCCGGCGATCGCATCCTGGTGGACGCCGAGGATGGCAAGGTGGTCTTCCGCAAGGCGGAGGAAGAGCCGGCGACCCCCAAGGGCGGCGCCTCCCGGGGTGAAACCTCTTGAAGGTGACGGTCCTCTACTTCGGGCGGGCAGCCGAGCTGGCAGGCCGTCGCCGGGAGGAGCGGGAAGGCCCCGATGCCTGGACGGTGGGAGAGCTCCTGCAGGAGCTCTCCCTTTCCTATCCCGGGTTGAAGGATCTCATGCCCTACCTGTCGGTGGCCGTCAACGAGACCTACGGATCCAGGGAGCATGTCCTCCGGGACGGCGATGAGGTGGCCCTGCTGCCGCCGGTGAGCGGCGGGGAGGGACCCCGGGTGGCTCTCCGGGAGGAACCTCTTTCCGTCGACGAAGCCATCTCCCTGGTGGCCCGACGGGAAACGGGGGCGGTGGTGACCTTTCTCGGCACCGTCCGCAGCCGCACAGGGGAAAAGGAAACCCTGGCCCTCCACTACGAAGCCTACGGGTCCATGGCCCTCAAGGAGATGGCCGCCATCGCCCGGGAAGCGGAGGAGCGCTGGAAGGGCGTCGCCGTGGCCATCCTCCACCGGGTGGGCACCCTTGAGCCGGGGGAGACCGCCGTCATCGTGGCGGCCGCCAGCCCCCACCGCCCCGAAGCCTTTGCGGCCGCCCGCTACTGCATCGATCAGCTGAAGGAGCGGGTTCCCATCTGGAAAAAGGAGATCCGGCCCGGCGGCGTCGAAGAATGGAGCCGGCTCCCGTAGAAAGGGGCGCTGGATATGCCCTCTCCTCGCACCGTCTTCGTCTGCCAAAACTGCGGGTATGCTTCCCCCCGCTGGCTGGGCCGCTGCCCCGAATGCGGCACCTGGAACCAGTTCGTGGAGGAAAAACCCCTGGAAAAAGAGCCGAAGGTGGCACTGCCGCCGCCTGAAGTGGTGCCTCTGCGAGGACCCCTTGTGGAGGTCGCCCACCGCCGCTCCACAGGCCTTTCAGAGCTGGACCGGGCCCTTGGCGGCGGCCTGGTGGCGGGGAGCGTCACCCTTTTGGGAGGCGAACCCGGCGCCGGGAAATCCACCCTGGCCCTCCAGCTTTCGGCCCTCTATCCCCGGGAGGGGGAGGAGGTCCTCTACGTGGCGGGGGAGGAATCCCCCCAGCAGGTCCAGATGCGAGCCCGGCGCATCGGCGCGGCGGAGGCCCCCATCCTGGTCCTGGGGACCTCGCGGGTGGAGGATGTGGAAACGGTGTGGGAGGATCGTCACCCGGCCCTGGTGGTGGTGGACTCCATCCAAACTCTGGCGTCTGCCGATTTTGCCTCACCTCCCGGCAGCGTGGGGCAGGTGAGGGCGGTGGCGGCCCGCCTCATCCAGAAGGCAAAGGAAACCCAGGTGCCCCTTCTTCTGGTGGGCCACATCAACAAGGAAGGCCTTCTAGCGGGGCCGAAGGTGCTGGAACATGCCGTGGACACCGTCCTCTACTTCGAAGGGGAGCGCCACGGCGTCCAGCGGATCGTCCGGGCCACCAAGAACCGCTTTGGGCCTGTGGGCGAGATCGGCTGCTTTGAAATGGGGGATAAGGGGCTGCGGGAGGTGGCCAACCCCTCCGCCTGGTTTCTCACCGATGCCGAGGAAGGGTCGTGGCAAAGCGGCATGGCGGTCACGGCGGCCGCCGAAGGATCCCGCCCCCTCCTGGTGGAGGTGCAGGCCCTCCTGGTGCCCGCCCGCTACGGTCCCGGCCGGCGCACCGTCACCGGCTTCGACCCCAACCGCCTGGCCCTCTTGCTGGCGGTCTTGGAGCGACGGCTGGGCTGGCCCCTGGCCCAAGAGGACGCCTTTCTAAAGGTGGTGGGGGGCCTGAAGGTGGAGGAGCCCGCCATGGATCTGGCCGTGGCCCTGGCCCTGGTCTCCAGCCATCTCCACCGGCCCCTTCCCAGGGATTGGGTGATCTTCGGCGAGGTGGGCCTGGGGGGAGAGATCCGTCCGGTGGCGCGGGCGGAATCGCGGGTGAAGGAAGCCGGCCGCCTTGGGTTCCAGAAAGTCCTCCTGCCGTGGAGCAACGCGAAAGAGCTGGCAGGATGGTCCTATCCCGAGCTTCTTCCCGTCCGCCACCTGAAGGAGGCCGTCGGCTTAAGCGGTCTTCCCTTGGTCAGAAGCCGTCAGGAGATGTGATAGATGCCCAAGGTGGAAAGCTTTTTCTGCTCCCGGATCAGCACGTCGTAGATGTTGACGTCCACGGCGTTCCCAAGGGCGGCCATATAAAAGAGGATGCGGCCCAGCTCTTCCTCCACCACTTCGCGGCAGTTGGAGCACAGCTGGCCCTGGATATGATCATCCATGTAATGCTTTAGATCGCGGAGGGAGATGTTATCAGGGAGTCGGGGCTTCTCTGCATGGATTTGGATGCACCCGCAGCTGGTGACGGCTTTCACGATGGCCCGGTGGACCCGGCTGGTGGAGTCGTGGAGCTTGGAGAGGACATCCAGTATGCTGCGGTTATGGACGAGATTCTCATTGACGCTTTCCTGGAATTCGTCCCACAAGAGGTCTTTCATCCTGTGCGGCTCCTCTCTCCATGTCTGAAGCCCTTGGTTGCCCCATTATAGGGAGCGCCGTTTGGCCGTGTCAATTTGGGAAGGCCTGTCCCAGGAGGAGTAAAGGGCCTGGGGGGCGTAACAGCAAAGGAAAGGGAGGCCGTTTCCGTGGCCCAGCCCTACGCGGGTTTCTGGCAGGAAGAGGCGGGAGAGCGTCCCCTCCAGCCCTCCTTTTCCGGGCGCGAAAAAGCAGACGTGGCCATCTGCGGCGCCGGCTTCACCGGCCTTTCTACGGCCATCCACCTCAAGGAGAAAAAGCCCCATTTGAGGGTCATGGTGGTGGAAAAGGACCGGGTGGGGTGGGGCGCCAGCGGCCGCAACGCCGGCTTTGCCATGCGGCTTTTTGGCCTTAGCCTGGAGGCCACCGCCCTCTTGCACGGCGTGGAGAAGGCCAAGGAAGCCGACCGGTACATGCGGGAAGCGGTCGCCCATGTGGCCCATATGGTGGAGAAATATGAGCTTCAGTGCCACTTTACGCCCCGGGGCATGATGACGGTGGCGTCCACCCCGGGGGAGCTGCGGCAGCTGGAAAAGGAGATGAAGCTGGCGGAGCGGATGGGCCTTCCCGGATTCCGCTGGCTGGATGCCGAGGAAACCCGGGATCGGGTGGATTCCCCCGGCTACCGGGCCGCCCGCTTCGACGACCATGCGGCCCTTTTGCACCCGGCGCGGCTGGTGAGGGAGCTCTTGCGGGTGGCCCTGGAAAAGGGCGTCGAGGTGTACGAGGACAGCCCTTGTCTGGAGGTGGACCTGCGGCGGAAGATCTTCCGCCTTCCCCAGGGGGAAATCCAGGCGGAGGCCCTCCTTCTGGCCACCAACGCCTACTCGGGGTTTGTCCCCTACCTCCACCGGCGACAGCTCCCCATCTTCACCTACATCGCCCTCACGGAACCCCTTCCCCCCGCCTTCTTCCGGGAGGTCTGGAGAGAACCCATCGGCATCGAGGATTTCCGCAACTACCTCCATTACTACCGGCCCACCCCCGACGGCCGCCTCCTTTTTGGGGGCGGCGATGCCCTTTATTACTTCGGGGGGCGGCTGGACCGGCCCACCCATCCTTCCCTCTACCGCTACCTCCAGGAGAAGGTGCGCCGGATCTTTCCCCAGCTGAAGGAGGTGGCCTTCACCCATCACTGGGGCGGTCCCATCTCCGCCACCTTGGACCTTATCCCCGCCCTCGGCGCCATGGCTCCCGACGTCTACTACAGCATCGGGTGCATGGGCCACGGGGTCGCCCTCACCCAGTACAACGGCCTTACCCTGGCGGAGCTCATCCTGGGGGAGGACACCTCTCGCACCCAAGCCTTCTTCGTCCGCCGCAAGGTCCCCCGGATCCCCGGCGAACCCCTCCGAACCCTGGTGGCGGGGGGCATCCGCCGTTTCCTCCGGTGGCAAGACCGGCGGGGCGAAAGGGCCTAGCGCATGAAGCGGCGGAACCAGCGCAGGACCCGGCGGTCCCTCCGGTAGCGGAGGGGGAGGTCGAAGCTGGTGCTCTGCTCCAGGATGGATTTGACATGGCTGAAGAGCCAGAAACCTGCCTCCCCGTGGTAGGCTCCGAATCCGCTGTGCCGGATGCCTCCGAAGGGGAGCTCGGGGTTGGCCAGGTGCACCAAGGTGTCGTTGACGGCGCCGCCGCCGAAGGGCACTCCCTCCACGAAGAGCTTTTGCACCGCCGGGCTCTCGGAAAAGACGTAGAGGGCCAGGGGATAGGGGGCGTAGGTCAAAACGGCGTCCCGGGCTTCTTCCGGCTCCCGGTAGGTGAGGATGGGGAGGAGGGGGCCGAAGATCTCTTCCTGCATCACGGGGGACTCAAAGGACCGGGGCCGCAGGAGGGCAGGCTGGATGCGGAGGCGCTCCTCGTCATGCTCTCCGCCCCAGAAAAGCCCGTTTTCGGGATCCTCCAGGTGGCGCTTCAGCCGCTGGAAGTGGGCCTCGTTGATGATCCGGGGGCCCGGTTCCTCAAGGGAAGGGGTGAGGTTCCGGAATTCCTTCTTGAGGGCTTCTACCAGAGGTTCCACCACCCCTTCATCCACCAGGAGGTAATCGGGGGCGACGCACGTCTGGCCGGCGTTCATGGATTTCCCCCAGGCGATGCGCCGGGCCGCCACCTCGAGGCGGGCATCCCGGTGGACGATGGCGGGGCTCTTTCCGCCCAGCTCGAGAGTCACCGGGGCCAGATGGCGGGCTGCCTTCTCCATGACGATCCGACCCACCCGCTGGCTTCCCGTGAAAAAGAAATGGTCGAAGGGGAGATCCAGGAGGTTTTGGGCTGTTTGGGCATCCCCTTCCACCACCGCCACCCACTCCTCGGGAAAGGCTTTCCGCAGGATGGTTTTCAAGGCGGCGGCGGTGCGGGGAGCCAGCTCCGAAGGCTTCACCACCGCCGTGTTGCCAGCCGCCAAGGCGGCCACCAAGGGCACCAGGGTCAGCTGCACCGGGTAGTTCCACGGGGCGATGATGAGGACAGTCCCCTTGGGCACGGGGAGGATGCTGCTCTTTCCGCCCCAGAGAAAAAGGGGCGTTCCTACGGTGCGGGGCCGGGCCCACCGGGGAAGCCGCTGCAGCGCATGGCTGATCTCCACGTAGACGATGCCCAGCTCTGTCAAATACGCCTCGGTAAAGGATTTCCCCAGGTCTTCCTCCAGGGCTTTCCCCAGGAGCTCTTCATGGCGTCTGAGGGTTTCCTGCAGGCGGCGGAGGCCTTCCATGCGATAGGAGACGTCGCGGGTGGCCCCCTTTTGGAAAAAGGCTTTTTGCCGCTCAAAGAGGGTCCTTAAATCTTCAACCGTTTCCAGGGATTCCCGTGCCATGACCTCCCTCCTTCCTTTGCTGCCATTGTACGGGAGACGGGGCCGCCGGCGCATAGCGGGCGGCCGGCTGGAAAAGCTCCTTCCAAGGAGGATAGCCCATGGTCCTGGACGCCCTTTTCAACGCCCTGGTCGATGCCCAGATCCGGCGCATCCTGAAAGACCCTTACACCGACAGCCTGGTCAGCACTGCCGCCACCCTGATGAAAGTGGGGCCCCTGGAGACCCTGGAAACCCTCATGCGAGCCCAGCAGGGAAAGGCCCTAGGCCGCCCCTTCGGAAGCGTGCGCCGCCTCTCCCCCTGGGATCGCTTTCTCTTGAGCCCCTCTTATTTCACCCGCCTTCCCGTATCCCACGGCACCCCCATCGACCTGCGGGTCACCATCGGCCCCCGGGCCCCAAAGCCCCTCCAGGTGGACATCCCCATCCTGGTGGCCGGAATGTCCTTCGGCGGCGCCCTCAGCGTGCAGGCGAAGGTGGCCCTGGCCAAAGGCGCTTCCTTGGTCGGCACCGCCACCAACACCGGGGAGGCCTATCTGGCGGAAGAACGGGAAGCGGCCCAGAAGCTCATTGTGCAGTACATCCGGGGCACCTGGCCCAAGAGCAGCCAGTTCCGCTGGGAGCTCTTGGAGAAGGCCGACGCCATCGAGATCCAGGTGGGCCAGGGGGCCCAGGCGGGCGTGCCCCAGGTGACGCCCCCGGAAGAGATCCATACCCGCATGAGGGAGGCGTACGGCCTTAAGGAAGAAGACCACGCCCTCATCGATGCCCACCTGAAGGATGTCACCACTCCCGAGGATCTGGCGCGGCTGGTGAAAGAGCTGAAGGCCCGCTTCGAAGTGCCGGTGGGCCTGAAGTTTGGGGCCACCCAGTGGCTGGAGAGAGAGCTGGACATCGCCCTGCGGGCGGGGGTGGATTTCGTGGTGCCCGACGGCGCCGAAGCCGGCACCCATGCGGTAGCCCCCACCCTGGCCGACGACACGGGCCTTCCCACCTTCCATGCCCTGGTGCGGGCCCGGCGCCACCTGGAAAAGCGCGGGGTCCGGAAAGACGTCAGCCTCATCGCGTCGGGCGGCCTCAGCAGCCCTGGCCATTTCCTGAAGGCCCTCGCCTTGGGCGCCGACGCCGTCTACATCGGTACCGCGGCCATTCTGGCCCTCTTGGCCGATGAGATGGCTAAAGCTGCCCCGGGAGAACCGGCCACTCAGCTGGTCCTGCAGACGGGATCCCTGCGCCGGGAGCTGGATGTGGAGGCGGCGGCCCTCAACCTCCAGCGGTATTTCCTGGCCGTCAAGGAGGAGATGGCCCAAGGTCTGGCGGCCCTGGGGAAGACCCGGGTGCAGGACCTCCGGCCCGACGACCTGGTCGCTCTGGATGAAGATCTGGCCCGATTTGCCGGCGTTCCCTCCGCCTTCTCGCCCGCCTTGGCGGAGGATTCCCCCCGGCCGAGGGAGCTGGTGGGGGCAGAACCGCGAGGCTGACGACCTCCCTTTGCTACCATGGAGAGCAGCAAAGGGGGAGGAACGCCCTTGCTGCCTTTCGCCTATGGCGATCTGGTGCTCCTTCTGGACGGCAAGGGGCGCCGCCTATTGGTGAAGCTGGAGGAACATCAGGTTTCCCAGGTGCCCTCGGGCCACCGCCTTCTCCACGCCGAGGTGGTGGGAAAGCTCCCGGGAAGCCGGGTCCGACCCCTGGGAGGCCGGCCCCTTTTGGCCCTTCGGCCCTCCCTGGAAGACTACGTCATGGCCATGGAGCGGCCCACCCAGATCATCTATCCCAAGGACATGGGACACCTCCTCATCTACGGGGATGTCCGGCCGGGCATCACCATCCTGGAGGCAGGGGTGGGATCGGGGGCCACCGCCCTTCTCTTCCTCCGGGCCCTCGGCCCCGAGGGAAAGCTCATCTCCGTCGAGCGGCGCCCGGAGTTCCTGGAGGCCGCCAGGAAGAACGTGACGGCGTTCTGGGGCGGCCTTCCGCCCCACTGGGACCTGCGTCTGGGGGACATCTACGAAGGGGTGGAGGCATGCCCGCCCCTGGATCTCATGTTCCTCGATCTCCCGGAACCCCACCGGGCCCTTGAGGTGGCGGAACAGTCCCTCAAACCCGGCGGAGTCCTTCTCATCTGGGTGCCCACCATTTACCAGGTGGAGCGGGTGGTGGCGGCGGTGAGGGGAAGGCTCTTTTGCCCGCCGGAGATCAAAGAGTTCTGGGAGCGGGACTGGGTGGTGGGGCCCCACAGCCTCCGCCCCGACCACCGCATGGTGGGCCACACCGGCTTTCTCCTGCGCTTAAGGCGCCTAGGAGGAGACGGGTATGAACCGCTGGATCCTCCTCTGTGACCTGGATGCCTTTTTTGCGTCCGTGGAGATCCTGGACCGGCCGGAGCTCCGGGGCCGGCCCGTCATCGTGGGAGGTTTGGGGCCGAGGGGCGTCGTGGCCACCTGCTCCTATGAGGCCAGGGCCATGGGCGTCCGCTCGGCCATGCCCATGGTCAAGGCCCGGGAGCTGTGCCCCCAAGGCGTCTTTCTTCCGCCCAGACCCCAGAGGTACCGGGAACTTTCCCGGAAAGTTTTCGACATTTTCCACCGCTTTGCTCAAAACGTGGAACCCTGCTCCATCGACGAAGCCTACCTGGAGGTGGTGGGCGATGGACCTTCCATCGCCGGGGCCATCCAGGAGGCGGTGGGGGAGGCAACGGGGCTTTCCCTCTCCATCGGAGGAGGTCCCAATAAGCTCCTGGCGAAGGTGGCATCCCAGCTGGCCAAGCCCGGCGGGATCATCTGCATCCCCGAAGGGAAGGGGGCAGAGGTACTGGCTCCCCTCCCCGTGGATATCCTCCCCGGCGTGGGACCTAAGCGGGAGGCCCTCCTCAAAGGCCAGGGATTTTCCACCGTCGGGGATCTGCAGCAGGCGGGCCTGGAACGGATTCAGGCCCTCCTCGGGGAAAGGGCTGGCCGCGACCTCTTCGAGAAAGCCTGGGGGAAGGGCCCCGACCACCTGGCATCTCCTGGCCTTCCCCGGTCCATCAGCGCCGAGGAAACCTTCCCCGCTGACATCCCCTACCGGGACGTCCCCTCAGAACTGCAAAAGCTTTCCCAAAAGCTTTCTGCCCGGCTCCAAACCTACGGCCTGGTGGCCTACACCTTGACCTTGAAGATCCGCTTTCCGCCCTTTCAGACCTCAGCCGACAGGTCTCCGCCCCGAGGGGCCTGCGGGATGAAGAGGCCATCTTCGCCCTGGCCCGAGATCTCTTTGCCATCCATATCGCGGGAGGACGGTATCCCCGGAGGGTGCGCCTCCTGGGCCTGCGCCTCAGCCGGCTGGAGCGGGAAGGGGCGGGAGGGCAGCAGCTCTCCTTCTTCTGACCGGTCGGAAGAGCTTCCTGAGGACAGCTGGAGGGGCACCGGAGGAAGAGAAAGGCGCCCCCCTTCGCGGAGGGCGCCTTCCAGGCCTGGCGGCCTTTCCATCCCTTAGTATTGAACCTGAGCGGGGACGACAGCGCCCTTGTACTTCTCTTCGATGTACTGCTTGACGGCAGGGGAGAGAAGGACGCGGCAGAGGGCCTGCACCCGCTCATCGCCTTTATTTTTCTCCCGGACGGCCACCACGTTGACGTATGGGGAGGAGCTATCCTCCATGAAGATGGCGTCCTTCAGGGGGTTGAGGCCCGCCTGGAGGGCGAAGTTGGTGTTGATGAAGGCCAGATCCACCTTGGGGTCCTCCAAGGCCCGGGGAAGCAAGGGGGCATCCATGGGGAGGAACTTCAGGTGCCTGGGATTGAGGGCGACGTCCGTCACGGTGGCCTCCGTGCCTGCCCCTTCCTTCAGCTGGATGAGCCCTTCCCGCTGGAGGAGGAGAAGGGCTCGGCCCTGGTTGGTGGGGTCGTTGGTGAGGGCGATGGTGGCCCCATCGGGAAGATCGCTGGCGCGGGTGTAGGGTTTGCCTTTAGGCACGTAAGCCCCCATGGGTTCGATGTGGACGCCGCAGATGGGGACCAGATCATAGCCCTTTTCCTTGTTGGTCCGCTGGAGGAAGGGGATGTGCTGGAAATAGTTGGCGTCCAGCTCGCCCTCGTAAAGCTTGGTGTTGGGTTGGACGTAATCCAGGAACACCACCACCTGAAGATCGATGCCTTCCTTCTTCAGCTCCGGTGCCGCCACATCCCGGAGGATCTGGGCATGGGGTTCTTGGGAAGCCCCCACCTTCAGCACCGACCCCGAGCTCTGCGGAGAGGTGCCGCAGGCCGCTAGTAGGAGAAAGCTCAGAAGAAGACCGGCCAGAATCCCTTTGCGCAACGTCGTGCCTCCCTTTCGCGAAGATCCAGGTCTCCGCTGGCCTCCCGCCAGCCGTCCCACCTCCTTTCCTAGCGATGGTCTACGCGGCGCACCCACCAGTCGCCGGCCCATTGCAGACCCTGGACCATGAGGACCAAAAGGGCCGTCGCTACGAAGAGGACATCATCTTTGAAGGAGTTGTAGCCCTCGTTCCAGGCGAGGGCCCCCAGCCCGCCTCCCGCCACCAGCCCCGCCATGGCGGAATAGCTCACCAGGGCGACGGCGGTAACGGTGATGTTTCCCACCAAGGAAGGCAGGCTTTCCGGAAGGAGGACTTTGAAGATCATGTGTCCCGTGTGGGCCCCCATGGCGCGGGCTGCCTCCAGGACCCCCCGGTCCACTTCCCGCAGGGATCCTTCCACCAGGCGGGCGAAGAAGGGGGCAGCCCCCGCAACCAAGGAGACCATGGCGGCCTGGGTGCCGAAGGATGTGCCGAAGAGGAACCGGGAGATGGGGATCATCCACAGGATGAGGACGATGTAGGGGACCGACCGGAAGAGGTTGATGAGGGACCCCAGGACCTGATGGATGGCCGGCTGGGGATGGAGGTGGCCCGGCCCCGTGATGGTCAGGACGACGCCCAGGGGAAACCCCAAAAGGACGCTCAGCACCAGGGACCCGCCGATCATCCAGAGGGATTCCAAGGTGGCCTGGAGGATCATGTCGGGATGGCTGAGGACGTGCTCAAAGCCCACGGGCCGTGACCTCCTTCTTCCCCTCCAGGAACCGGAGGGCGGCCGCCCGTACCTCGGGGGAACCTTCCAGGTGGAAGCGGAAGCGCCATGCCGCTCCATGGCCCGGGAGGCGCTCCACCTCCACCTTCAGGGGAAAGCGGCGAAGGATCCCTTCCACAAGGGCGCCCACCTCCTCCGGCGAAGCCTCCAGCTCTAGATCCCGGGACGATGGGTCGCGGCCCTTTCGCCATGCCTCCACAGGCCCGACCCACTGGAGGGACCCCTTTTCCAGGACGGCCACCCGCTGGCAGATCTTCTCCACCACCTCCATCTGGTGGGTGATGAGGACCACCGTGAAACCCAGCTCCCGGTGGAGGTCCCGGATGAGCTGGAGGATGTCGTCGGTGGTGGCGGGATCGAGGGAGCTGGTGGCCTCATCGGAGAGGAGGATGGAAGGTCCCGTGGCAAGGGCCCGGGCGATGCCCACCCGCTGTTTTTCCCCCCCGGAGAGGCGAGCAGGGTAGGCATCCATGCGGTGGGAAAGACCCACCCGGGTGAGGAGTTCCCTTGCCCGGGAAAGGGCTTTCTCCCGAGGCCAGCCTGCCAATTCCAGGGGAAAGAGGACGTTCCCCAGGGCCGTCCGGGACCAGAGGAGATGGAAGTGCTGAAAGATCATGCCGATCTTCATCCGCAGGCGGCGGAGCTCACCGGGGGACAGGCGGGCCAGGTCCTGGCCCTCCACCCACACCCTTCCCCGGGTGGGAGTCTCCAGACGGTTGATAAGGCGCAAAAGGGTGCTCTTACCGGCGCCGCTGGGGCCGACGATGCCGAAGATTTCGCCTTCCTCGATGGTGAGGTCGATGGGGTGAAGGGCCCGTACGGGGGCAGAACCCCTCGGCTGATAAACCTTCTCGACGTGTTCCAGACGAATGATGGCCAAAAACCATCGTTCCCTTCCGCCCCTGGCCCCAGGCCAGGCGGAAGGGAACGGCTCTCCCTTATCTGCCGGCGGCCTAAGGCCTCCGCTGGAATTGGCACCGTGCACAGGGGATGTCCTGTGCCGGTTGCCGGGCTTCATCGGGCCAGTCCCTCCGCCGCTCTGGATAAGGGCTATCCAGTTTCCTATGGGGTTGTTTCAGGTTCAGTGATGATTACTTTAGGGGGGCGAGGCGGTGGGTGTCAAGGGGAGCCCGGGGCTTGACTCTGTTTGCGGAGCTCAATAAAATAATTCGCCTTTTTTGACGCCCCGGACCCTTAGAGCCTACAATGGGAAAAAGGGGTGGGGGGTGATCCTTTGTTCCGAGTGGGGGACCGGGTGGTCTATCCCATGCACGGCGCAGGGGTGATCGAGGCGATCGAAGAGCGGGAGATCTTGGGGGAAGCCACTCAGGTCTACGTCATGCGCATGCCCGTGGGCGACATGCAGGTCATGATCCCGGTGGAGAGCAGCGAGACCGTAGGGCTGCGAAGGGTCATGGACCGGGAGCAGTGGGAGGAAGTCCGGGAGATCCTCTCCCAGGCCGACGCCGAAGAGAATCAGAACTGGAACCGGCGGTACCGGGAGAACGCCGAGCGGCTGAAGTCGGGGGATCTGCGCCAGGTGGCGGCGGTGGTCCGAGACCTTTTGCGCCGGGACCGGGAAAAGGGGCTTTCCACCGGGGAGCGGCGCATGCTGGACAACGCCCTCCAGATCCTGGTGAGCGAAGTGGCCCTGGCCCTGGATCTGGAGCTGGAAGAAGCCGAGGCCCGCATCGAGGCGGCAGTTCCCGCCAGAAAGAGCGCCTAGCCCTCTCCTTTGCCTCCCCTCCGCCCCGGAGTGGCATAATGTCCCTACGGGAAGGAGGTGAGGAATGAAACAGATCATCCGCACCGTCATCGCCCTTTCAGGAGGCCTTTTGGGGTATTACCTGGGGCTCCAATGGTTGATCCTTCTTCCCCGTTTTTCCGTCCGTCTGGAAGGGACAGAGGCCATCCTCCTGGTGGCCGGATTCACCCTCCTGGGGTTCCTCGTCCTCTACGGGCTTGGGCCTTTGATCATCAGCGCAATTATCCGCATGACCTCTTGGATGGAAAACGCCCTCGCCAAGATCCCCGCCAAGGACATGGTCTGGGGAATGGTAGGCATCATCTTTGGACTTATCATCGCCTTACTTCTGGCCCCAGCCCTGGGGAAGATCCCTCAGGTGGGGAACTACCTCCCTGCGGCCGTCAGCCTTCTCCTGGCCTACCTGGGGTGGGCCGTGGCCGTCCGCAAGCGGGACGACTGGAGCTCCTTTTTTAGCTTCCGCTCCCAGAACTGGCCGCCAAAGAATGGAGACGGGGCCGGCCCCAAGGTGCTGGACACCAGCGTCATCATCGACGGGCGCCTCGTGGACCTCTGCCGCACCGGCTTTTTGGAAGGCACCCTCATCGTCCCCAGCTTTGTCCTGGATGAGCTGCGCCACATCGCCGATTCCTCTGAGCCCACCCGGCGCAACCGAGGGCGCCGGGGGCTGGAGGTTCTGGATATCCTGCAAAACGAGCTCCGCTACCCCCTGGTGGTGGAGAACCGGCCCATCCGAGGATCGTCGGACGAGGTGGACGCCAAGCTGGTGGCCCTGGCCAAGGAGATGGGGGCCAAGCTCTTGACCAACGACTACAACCTCAGCAAAGTGGCCCAGCTGCAAGGGGTGCGGGTCCTGAACCTCCACGAGCTGGCCAATGCCCTCAAACCCATCTTTTTGCCCGGAGAGCAGCTGCAGATCCAGATCCTCAGGGAAGGCAAGGAGCCCAACCAGGGGGTGGGCTTCTTGGACGACGGCACCATGGTGGTGGTGGAGAACGGCATCCGGTACCTTCAGAGCACCGTGACGGTGGAAGTGACCAGCGTGCTGCAGACCAGCGCCGGGCGCATGATCTTTGCGCGGCCGGTTAGCTCGGCGGTGAGCTCCCATTAACGCCTGGGCCATCCTGGTGGCGGCAGGTCAGGGAACCCGCCTGGGGAAAGGGATACCCAAGGCCATGCTGGAGCGGGGAGGAAAACCCCTCTTCCTGGAGTCCCTGGCGGTTTTGGCGGCCTTGCCGGGGATGGCGGGGGGAGCCGTGGTGGTGCCGGAGGGCTGGGAAGAGAAAGCAGCCCCGTGGCTGGCGGCTTATCCCGCCTTTCGGGTGGTCCGAGGCGGTCCCCAGCGCCATGACAGCGTCTGGGCGGGCCTGCAGGCCCTTCCCGAAGAGGTTTCCCTGGTGTTGGTCCACGATGCGGCGCGGCCCTTTCTCCCCTGGGACGTGGGGGAGCGGTGTTTGGCGGAGGCGGCCGTCTGGGGAGGGGCGGTGGCGGCCCTTCCTCCCGCCGATACCGTGGCGACGGTGGGAGAAGGGGGAGAGGTGGTAAAGGTTCCCCCGCGCCGGGGCCTCCGCCTCCTCCAGACACCCCAGGTTTTCCGGGCTTCCCTTCTCCTGAAGGCCCACCGGTGGCTGCGGGAGGAAAAGCCCGATCTGGAAGTCACCGATGACGTGGGCCTGGTGCTGGCGTATCTTAGGGAGCATCCTCAGGAAGAGGGGCGCATCGTCGCCGTGGAAGGAAGCCACCATCTTCGCAAGATCACTTACCCCTGGGATTGGGACTGGGCCAGGGACCGGGGGCGATCCTTTCGGGCCGGCCTTGGATATGATATCCATCGCCTGGTGGAGGGCCGTCCCCTCATCCTTGGCGGGGTGACCATTCCCCATGATCGGGGCCTCCTCGGCCATTCCGACGCCGACGTCCTCTGCCATGCCGTGGCCGACGCCCTCCTGGGAGCGGCAGGTCTCGGGGATATTGGGCAGCATTTCCCCGACAGCGATCCCCGCTATCACGGGGCCGACAGCCGCCAGCTCCTCCGACGGGCAGCCACCATGGTGAGGGATGCAGGATGGGAGATCGCGTCGGTGGACAGCGTGGTGGTGGCGGAAGCTCCCCGCCTGCAGCCCTACAAGCGGGCCATGGAGGGGGAGCTGGCCAAAGCCATGGGGATTTCCCCCTCCCAGGTGTCGGTCAAGGCCACCACCCATGAGGGTATGGGGCCCCAAGGGCGGGGCGAAGCCATCTCCGCCCAGGCGGTGGTCCTTCTGGTGAAAAGGGAAGAGGGAGCGATGCCATGACGGGCCAGTTTTACATCCACAACACCCTGACCCGCCGCAAGGAGCTGTTTACCAAAGAACCCGGCCAGACGGTCACCATGTACACCTGCGGGCCGACGGTCTACGACTACACCCATATCGGGCATCTGCGGCCGGCTCTGGTGACGGACATCCTCTGCCGCTGGCTGCGCCACCTGGGTTACCCCGTCCACTCCATCATGAACTTCACCGACATCGACGACCGCATCATCCAGAAGGCGCAAGACGAAGGGGTCTCCTTCGAGGTCATCGCTCGCCGCTACATGGAGGACTTCCTCGAGAACATGGAGCGCCTGGGGATGGATCAGGTGACGGAGTACATCCAGGCTACCCACCATATCCCCGCCATCACCCGCATGGTGGAAGGGCTCCTGGAAAAGGGCTATGCCTACCGGCTGAACGGGGACGTGTACTTCGACGTCACCCGCTTTGAGCGCTACGGAGCCCTCAGCGGCCGCAGTCTGGAGGAGCTTCAGGCAGGCGCCCGGGTGCAGGTGGATGAGCGCAAGCGCCATCCTGCCGACTTCGCTCTTTGGAAAGGGGCGAAGGAAGGGGAACCCTACTGGGATACCGCCGTCGGCCCCGGCCGGCCCGGGTGGCACATCGAATGCAGCGCCATGGTCATCGAGCATTTCGGTTCCACGGTGGATTTCCACCTGGGAGGGGATGACCTCATCTTCCCCCACCACGAAAACGAGATCGCCCAGTCGGAGTGCTACACCGGGCACCATCCCTTTGCCCGGTACTGGGTCCACAACGCCATGGTGCAGGTGGAGGGGGAAAAGATGAGCAAGTCCCTCAAGAACTTCGTCACCCTGCGCTCCCTCCTCTCCCGCCACCGCCCCGAGACCCTTCGCTTCTTCCTCCTCTCCACCCACTACCGCAAACCCCTCCAGTACTCCGAGGAAGGGCTGGAAGAGGCGGCCCGGGCCTTCGCCCGCCTGCAGAACGCCTACGACCGGTTGAAGGAAGCCCTGGAGCACGGGGAAGAAGGCGGGCCTTCCCTCGAAGAGCCCCTTTCGCGGGCTCGGGCCGCCTTTACCGCCGCTCTGAACGACGATCTCAACACCCCCGCCGCCCTGGCGGCCCTCTTCGATCTGGCCCGGGCCATCCAGCGGGCCTTGCGGGAGCATCCCCGGCCGCGGGGAAGCGCCCAAGCCCTGGAGGGTTTCCGGGAGCTCCTGGCGCTTTTGGGCCTCAGGGTGGAACGCCCTGAAGAACGGGGGAAGGATCGGGAAGGGATGGCGGACCGGCTGGTGGAGATCCTTCTCACCTTGCGCCTGGAGGCTCGCCAGGCAGGGCAGTGGCTCCTGGCGGACCGCATCCGGGACGAGCTTTCCGAGGTGGGGGTGGTGGTGGAAGACACCCCCGGCGGTTACCGGTGGAAGTGGCGCCATGAGTGACGGCTGGCGCACCCGCCCTGGGGAGCGCCAGGCCTTTGTGCCCGGTCGGCGTCCGGTGGAAGAAGCCCTCAAGGCCGGTCGGGCCCGCAAAATCGTCTGGGCGGGGGACGCTAAAGGGCTCCACAGCCTCCTGGAGATGGCCCGGCAACAGGGCGTGCCGGTGGAGGAGACGACAGTTCAGGAACTGGACCGCCTCAGCCGGGGGGCTCGCCATCAGGGCATCGGGGCGGTGGTGGAGCCCTACCGCCTTCTGACCCTCTCGGAGCTTCTCGAAGGCATCCCTCCTGGGGAGGTTCCCCTACTGGTGGCGGCGGGCCTGGAAGATCCCCGCAACCTGGGGGCCCTTATCCGGAGTGCCCACGCGGCGGGCGCCCACGGCTTGATCCTTCCCTCCCGGCGGGCGGCTCCCCTCACCCCGGCGGTGGAAAAGGCGGCGGCAGGGGCCCTGGCCTACCTCCCTGTGGCCCAGGTGCCGGGCATCCCCCAGGCCCTCCAGGAGTTGAAGAAAAAAGGCCTCTGGGTGGTGGGCGCCGATCCCCAGGCCCGGCTCCTCTACTGGGACCTGGATCTGACCCTTCCCGTGGTCCTGGTGGTGGGGAGCGAGGGGAAGGGCCTTCCCCGGTTGGTGAAAGAACGGTGCGATTTTCTGGCGGCCATCCCCATGGCGGGCCCTGTCGGGTCCCTCAACGCCTCGGTGGCCGGGGCCCTCTTCCTCTTCGAAGCCCGGCGGCAGCGAAGGGCATGATCGAGAAAGAGTTCACATATTATTGACCTCCGGACGGGCTCTAGCCTATACTGGCGCCACCGTGCGAACGGGCGCGCCCAAAGCGGGATTCATCAGGAGGGGTGCCAGTGGCCATCCAACCCAGCGCCGAGTTTACCGGAGGATCGCTGCGGGAGATGCCGGATGAGGACCTCGTCGAATTGGCCCGGGAAGGCAACCAGGAAGCCTTGGAATTCTTGATCGTCAAGTACAGGAACTTCGTGCGCGCCAAGGCGCGCTCCTACTTCCTCATCGGAGCCGATCGGGAAGACATCATCCAGGAAGGCATGATCGGACTTTACAAAGCCATCCGGGATTTCCGTGGCGACAAACTCTCCAGCTTCCGCGCCTTCGCTGAGCTCTGCATCACGCGGCAGATCATCACGGCCATCAAGACGGCCACGCGCCAGAAGCATATCCCTCTGAATTCCTATGTCTCCCTCAACCGTCCCATCTTCGACGAAGAGTCGGACCGGACCCTTTTGGACGTCATCCCGGGGGTACGGCCCGACAACCCGGAGGATCTCCTCATCCACGAGGAGGAGTTCGGGGATATGGAGACCACCATGGGCCAGATCCTGAGCGATCTGGAGTGGCAGGTCCTCATGGCCTATCTGGACGGCAAATCCTACCAGGAGATCGCCGAAGGCCTGGATCGCCACGTCAAGAGCATCGACAACGCCCTGCAGCGGGTGAAGCGGAAGATCGCCCGCTATCTGGAATCCAGGGATCGGGGCTCCCTTCCCGTATAGGGCCTTGCCCGCGGGCCGGAAAGTGTGGTATAGTTCCCAACGCGGCTGGCGTAGCTCAACGGCAGAGCACCCGCCTTGTAAGCGGAAGGTTGTCGGTTCAAGTCCGACCGCCAGCTCCAGAAGGACAACGAGGAGAGGTACCGAAGCGGCCAAACGGGGCGGTCTGTAAAACCGCTGGGTCTTCCCTTCGGAGGTTCGAATCCTCCCCTCTCCACCATAGAGATTTACGTCGCGGGGTGGAGCAGCCAGGTAGCTCGTCGGGCTCATAACCCGGAGGTCGCAGGTTCGAATCCTGCCCCCGCAACCAATTTTTTTGGCTGCCGTAGCTCAGTAGGCAGAGCATCTCCATGGTAAGGAGAAGGTCGCCGGTTCGATTCCGGCCGGCAGCTCCAGCTTGCTCACCTTGCCCACGGGGGCATGGATGGCCCCGGTCTTGTCGTTGCGGAACTCGATGCGGCCCGCCTTGATCTCCTTGATGATCTCCCCGATGTTGAAGCCCACGGTACCCGCCTTGGGGTTGGGCAGAAGCCCCCTCGGGCCCAGAATCCGCCCCAACTTGGAGCCCACGGCCCCCATCATGTCCGGGGTGGCCACCACCGCATCGAAGTCCATCCAGCCATCCAGGATCTTCTGGATGATCTCCTCCCCGCCCACATAGTCGGCCCCGGCTTCCTCGGCCTCCTTGATCTTCTCCCCCTTGGCGATAGCCAACACCCGCACCTGCTTGCCCAGGCCGTGGGGGAGGGAAACCGTGCCGCGCACGTTCTGGTCGGACCTTCGAGGGTCGATGCCCAGCTTGGCGTGGACCTCCACGGTCTCGTCAAACTTGGCCGTGGCCAGCTCCTTCACCAGCCGAGCGGCCTCGTCGATGGTATAGACCTTGGTAGGATCCACCTTCTCCAAAAGGGCCCGGTAGCGCTTGCCGTGCTTAGGCATCCTTCACCTCCGGGGCGCCCACCACCTCCACCCCCATGGAGCGGGCCGATCCCGCGATCATGCGGGCGGCAGCCTCGAGGTCGGTGGTGTTCATGTCGGGCATCTTCTGCTTGGCGATCTCCAGAACCTGCTGCCAGGTGATGCGGCCTACCTTCTCCCGGCCGGGCTTTTGAGCCCCCTTCTCCAACCCCGCCGCCTTGCGGATCAGGTAGCTGACAGGCGGAGTCTTGGTGACGAAGGTGAAGGAACGATCGGCGTAGATGGTGATCTCCACAGGGACGATGGCGTCCCCCATGTTGGCGGTGGCCGCATTGAAGGCCTTGACGAACTCCATGATGTTGGCCCCATGCTGGCCCAAAGCCGGGCCCACCGGGGGCGCCGGCGTGGCCTTGCCAGCCGGCAGCTGAAGCTTCACCACAGCAACGACTTTCTTCATTTTTCCCTCCTAGGCTCCCCCCAAGTTGGGGGTGCAAACGCCTCCTAAGCCTTGACCACCTGGGAGAAATCCAGCTCCACCGGGGTCTCGCGCCCGAAGATGGTGACCATGACCTTGACCTTGCCCTTTTCCGGATTGATCTCGGTCACGGTGCCGGTAAAGTCCGCGAAGGGGCCGGAAACCACCCGGACCTGATCCCCTTCCCGGAAGGCCACCTGGGCCTTGGGGGCCTCTTTCTTGCCCAAAAGCCCCGACACCTCCAGGATGTGCCGCACCTCGTCCGGGGAAAGGGGTACCGGCTTGTGCCCCGCCCCCACGAAGCCGGTTATGCCCGGGGTGCCCCGCACCACCTCCCAGGCCTCGTTGGGCTCCTCCTCGTCCCCCAGATCCATCTGCACAAAGAGGTATCCGGGGAAGAGCTTTTTCTTAACAACCTCCTTCTTACCCCCCTCGCGGAGTTCCACCACCTCCTCCGTGGGAATAAGCACCTGGAAGATCTTGTCCTCCAAGCCGAAGGCCTTAACCCGCTTCTCCAGGTTGGCCTTAGCCTTTTCCTCCTGCCCCACGTAGGTGTGGACCGCGTACCATTCAATGCTCATCGCACAAGCCCTATCAGGAACCGGAAGACGAGATCGTAAAATCCCAAGACCACCATGGCCACCAGGGTGAAGACCAGGATGGCCTGGGTGCCCTCCACAATCTGCTCCTGGTATGTCATCCACACCTACGCCGGGTACGAGAACAAGGTGAAGGCCAATCTCGAAAAGCGGGTCCAGTCCATGGGGATGGAGGACAAGATCTTCAGCGTCGTCGTTCCCACGGAAGAGCAGATCGAGGTGAAGGACGGCAAGCGCCGCCTGGTCCAGCGCAAGATCTATCCCGGCTACGTCATGGTGGAGATGATCCTCACCGACGAATCCTGGTATGTGGTGCGCAACACCCCCGGGGTGACGGGGTTTGTGGGAGCCGGGACCCGGCCCACCCCCCTTTCCCAGGACGAGATCCGCCAGATCCTGGAGCAGATGGGCCTTCTGGCGACAGAAAAGCCCAAGACCCGGCCCAAGGCCCGCATCGACCTGGAAGTGGGTCAGAACGTCCGGGTGAAAGGCGGTCCCTTCGACGGCTTCATCGGCGTGGTGGATGCCATCGATGCGGAGCGGGGCAAGCTGCGGGTGCTGGTGTCCATGTTCGGGCGGGAGACGCCCCTGGAGCTGGAATTCACCCAGGTGGAGAAGCTCTAGGCCTTAACGCGCAAGAGGAGGCACGACCTTGGCGAAGAAAGTGGTGGCGCAGATCAAGCTGCAGATCCCTGCCGGCAAGGCGACGCCGGCGCCGCCGGTGGGTCCGGCCCTGGGTCAGCACGGGGTGAACATTCCCCAGTTCACCAAAGAGTTCAACGAGCGGACCCGGGATCAGGAAGGCCTCATCATCCCGGTGGTCATCACTGTGTACAGCGACCGCTCCTTCGATTTCATCACCAAGACACCGCCGGCCTCCGTTCTTTTGCGGCGGGCGGCGGGCTTGGAGAAGGGGTCGGGGGTGCCCAACCGGCAGAAGGTGGGGCGGATCCGGCGGGAGCAACTGCGGGAGATCGCCCGCCTGAAGATGCCCGATCTCAACGCCACCGACGAGGAGGCAGCCATGCGGATGGTGGAGGGGACGGCCCGCAGCATGGGGATCGAGATTGTGGAGGAGGGATCCTGATGCCCCGGCGGGGGAAACGATATCTGGCGGCGCTGGAGGGCCTTCCCGATACGCCCTTTGAAGATGTGCGGGCAGCCCTGGCAGCCGTGAAGGAACGGGCCACGGCCCGCTTTGACGAGACCATCGAGGTGGCGGTGCGCCTGGGGGTGGATGTGCGCCACGCCGATCAGCAGGTGCGCTCGTCCGTCACCCTGCCCCACGGGACCGGCAAGCCGGTTCGGGTCCTGGTCTTCGCCAAGGGAGAAAAGGCCAAGGAAGCGGAAGCAGCCGGGGCCGACATCGTGGGGGACGAGGACCTCATCGCCAAGATCCAGGGGGGGTTCCTGGACTTCGATGTGGCCATTGCGACGCCCGACATGATGGGGGCGGTGGGACGCCTGGGGCGGATCCTGGGGCCCCGGGGGCTCATGCCCAACCCCAAGTCGGGGACTGTCACCCAGGATGTGGCGGAGGCCGTGAGGGAGTTTAAGCGGGGCCGCATCGAGTTCCGCACCGACCGGGCGGGGATCGTCCATGCCCCCATCGGGAAGGCCTCCTTCACGGTGGAGCAGCTGGAGGAGAACCTCAAGGCCCTCATCGAGGCCATCATCCGGGCCAAACCGGCGGCGGCCAGGGGCCAGTACATCCGCTCCGTCACCGTGTCCAGCACCATGGGCCCCGGGGTGGCTATCGCGCCCCACCGCCTGACGGCCTAGAAAAGGGTTGCCAGGCGAAAGGGGCCTCCGCTAAACTACAACCGAGTCGTTCACGGACCGGAGACAGCCGGTGCCGCAAGGCGTAATGCCCCGGAAGGGGAGCCGGCCGAGGTCGAGAAGGCGCTTCAGCTTTCTTGTGCCTCCCGTGTCCTGGAGGCCTTTTTTATGGGCAGGCCAGGAAAGGAGGTCGACGAGTGTCGCGGAACCTGGAGAAAAAGAAAGAGCTGGTGGCCCGCCTTAGCCAGGACTTGCAAAAGGCCGCCTCCGTCATCCTCACCGATTTTCGCGGTCTGACGGTGGAAAAGGACGTCCTCCTCCGGCGAAAGGCCCGGGAGCAAAAGGTCCACTACAAGGTGGTCAAGAATACCCTTTTGAAGCGGGCCGCCGAGGAAGCCGGCATCCATGGCCTGGATCCCTACCTGGAAGGGCCTACGGCCATCGCCTATTCCTTTGAGGACCCCGTGGCCACGGCGCGGGTGATCCACGAGTTCGCGGAAGAGGAAAAGGTCCTCACCATCAAGGCAGGCGTGGTGGAAGGCCGTCTCATCACGGCCGACGCCGTGGAAGGGCTGGCCAAACTGCCCCCCCGGCCGGTGCTCCTGGCCCAGCTGGCCGGTGCCTTCCAGGCGCCCTTGCAGCAGGTGGCCGGTATGCTGGCGGCGCCGTTGCGGAGCTTCCTCTACGGCCTAAAGGCCCTGGAAGAGAAGAAAGCCCAGGCGGGTTAACTCGAAAAGGAGGTCGGACAGGATGGCAACGGAAGTCACGGGGAAGGTCAAAGAGATTCTGGACCTTTTGGACACCCTCAATGTACTGGAGCTTTCCCAGCTGGTGAAGGCCTTTGAAGAAAAGTACGGGGTGTCGGCGGCGGTGCCGGTGGCGGCGGCGCCGGTGGCCGCAGCCCCTGGAGCGGCGCCGGCAGCGGCGGCTGCGGAGGAGCAGACGGAGTTCGACGTCATCCTCACCAGCGCGGGCGACAAGAAGATCCAGGTTATCAAGGTGGTGCGGGAGCTCACCGGCCTGGGCCTGAAGGAAGCCAAGGACCTGGTGGATGGTGCCCCCAAGCCTGTGAAGGAGAAAGTCTCCAAGGAAGAGGCGGAGCAGATCAAGGCGAAGCTGGTGGAAGCCGGCGCCACCGTCGAGATCAAGTAACGGCGCGTCTGTGGGGGAGCCTCCTGCCGGCCCGGCCGGACTTGCCGGGCCGGTGGAGGCTTCCTTTGACATTCTCTTGCGTCCCATGCTATGATACATACTTGCCGTTATAGTAGGCACCGGGGTGAATCCCGGGCACGAGGAGCGTGAGGCAATGGCCATGGCCGTCGGCGCAACGCGACGGGAACGCTACAGTTTTGGCCGGATTCACGAGGTTCTCGAACTTCCCCATCTTATCGATCTGCAGATCAAGTCTTACCGGTGGTTTCTCGAGGAAGGCCTAAAGGAGCTCTTCCAGGACATCTCCCCCATCCAGGACTTCACGGGGAACCTTCTCCTCGAGTTTGTGGATTACAAGCTGGGAGAGCCCAAGTGGTCCGTGGAGGAGTGCAAAGAGAGGGATGCCACCTACGCCGCGCCGTTGCGGGTAAGGGTGCGCCTCATCAATAAAGAAACGAAAGAGGTCAAAGAGCAGGAAGTCTTCATGGGGGATTTCCCCCTCATGACGGAGAAGGGGAGCTTCGTCATCAACGGGGCGGAGCGGGTGGTGGTGAGCCAGCTGGTCCGCTCGCCGGGGGTTTACTTCGGCAAGGCCACCGACGCCAGCGGCCATCCCATCCTGACGGCCACGGTGATCCCCAACCGGGGGGCATGGCTGGAGTTTGAAACCGATGCGTCGGGAGCCCTATACGTCCGCATCGACCGGACGCGGAAGCTCCCCGCCACCGTCCTCTTGCGGGCCCTGGGCTACGAGACCGATGCCCAGATCGTTGACGCCGTGGGGGATGCGGAACCCCTCCAGGCGACCCTGGAGAAGGACACCACCGAGGATGCCCACAGCGCCCTCATCGAGATCTACCGGCGGCTGCGGCCGGGGGAGCCGCCCACGGAAGAGACGGCCCGCACCCTTTTGCAAAACTTCTACTTCGAGCCCCGGCGCTACGACCTGGCGCCCGTGGGCCGGTACAAGATGAATAAGAAGCTGAACATCCGCCACCGGCTGGTGGGCACCCTGGCCGCGGAGGATGTGGTGGACATCTCCACCGGCGAGATCCTGGTGAAGAAGGGCCAGCGGATCGACCGCCCCTTGGCGGAGGAGATCGTCCGCCGCGGCATCGGGCGAGTGAAGGTGCTGGACAGCCAGGACCGCCTCTTGACGGTGGTGGGGAACGGCCAGCCTCCCATGGACCAGCGGACCCTCACCCGGGAGGACGTGGTCTCCATCCTGAACTACCTCATCACCCTCATGTATGGGGTGGGCACGCCGGATGATATCGACCACCTGGGGAATCGGCGCCTGCGGTCGGTGGGGGAACTCTTGCAGAACCAGTTCCGGGTGGGCCTGAGCCGGATGGAGCGGGTCATCCGGGAGCGGATGACCATCCAGGACGTGGAGATGGTGACGCCCCAGGCCCTCATCAATATCCGGCCGGTGGTGGCGGCGGTGAGGGAATTCTTCGGCTCCAGCCAGCTGTCCCAGTTCATGGACCAGACCAATCCCCTGGCGGAGCTGACCCACAAGCGGCGCCTTTCCGCCCTGGGGCCCGGCGGCCTTTCCCGGGAACGGGCGGGGTACGAGGTGCGGGACGTTCACCACTCCCACTACGGCCGCATCTGCCCCATCGAGACGCCGGAAGGTCCCAACATCGGCCTCATCGGGGCTCTTTCCACCTACGCCCGGGTGAATGAGTACGGCTTCATCGAAACCCCCTACCGGCGGGTCCATCAAGGGCGGGTGACGGGGGAAATCGTTTACCTGACGGCCGATGAAGAAGACGACGCCATCATCGCCCAGGCCAACGCCCCCCTGGGGGAAAACGGCGAGTTCCTGGAACCCCGGGTGACGGTGCGGGCGCGCCATGAAGTGACCCAGGTGTCGCCGGAACAGGTGGACTACATGGACATCTCCCCCAAGCAGGTGGTGTCCGTGGCCACGGCCCTCATCCCCTTCCTGGAAAACGACGACGCCAACCGGGCCCTCATGGGGGCCAACATGCAGCGGCAGGCGGTGCCCCTCTTGCGGCCCCGGGCGGCCAGGGTCGCCACGGGCATCGAAGGGCGGGTGGCCCGGGATGCCGGAGCGCTGGTCCTGGCCAAGCGGCCGGGCGTGGTGGCCCGGGTCGACGGCCAAAGGATCATCGTCCGCACCGACGACGGCGAAGAGGATGTGTATCCGCTCTTGAAGTTCCGCCGTTCCAACAACGGCACCTGCATCAACCAGCGGGCCCTGGTGAGAAAGGGGCAGCGGGTGGAGGCGGGGGACGTCTTGGCCGACGGTCCCTCCACCGACCAGGGGGAGCTGGCCCTGGGGCAGGACGTGCTGGTGGCCTTCATGCCCTGGGAAGGCTATAACTACGAGGACGCCATCCTCATCAGCTCCCGGCTGGTGAAGGAAGACATCTTCACCTCCATCCACATCGAAGAACACGAGATCGAAGCCCGGGACACCAAGCTGGGGCCGGAAGAGATCACCCGGGATATCCCCAACGTGGGCGAAGATGCCCTCAAGGATCTGGATTCCCGCGGCATCGTCCGCATCGGGGCCGAAGTGAGGGCGGGGGATATCCTGGTAGGGAAAGTCACCCCCAAAGGGGAGACGGAGCTCACCGCCGAGGAGCGGCTATTGCGGGCCATCTTCGGGGAGAAGGCCCGGGAAGTCCGGGATACCTCCCTGAGGGTGCCCCACGGCCAGAGCGGCATCGTGGTGGACGTGAAGGTTTTCGACCGGGAAAAGGGCGACGAGCTCCCTCCGGGGGTTAACCAGCTGGTCCAGGTCTACGTGGCCCAGAAGCGGAAGATCAGTGAAGGCGACAAGATGGCCGGCCGCCACGGCAACAAGGGGGTCATCTCCAAGATCCTTCCCGAGGAGGATATGCCCTTCCTCCCCGACGGCACGCCGGTAGACATCGTCCTCAACCCCCTGGGGGTGCCCTCCCGGATGAACATCGGCCAGATCCTGGAGACCCACCTGGGCTGGGCCGCCACCGCCCTGGGGATGTACGTCGCCACCCCCGTCTTCGACGGGGCTACGGAGGCGGACATCATCGAGATGCTCCGCAAGGCGGGTCTCCCCGAGGACGGCAAGCAGATCCTCTACGACGGCCGCACCGGGGAACCTTTCGAGCAGCCGGTCACGGTGGGCTACATCCACATGCTGAAGCTGGCCCACCTGGTGGACGATAAGATCCACGCCCGCTCCACGGGGCCCTACTCCCTGGTGACCCAGCAGCCCCTGGGCGGCAAAGCCCAGTTCGGCGGGCAGCGCTTCGGCGAGATGGAGGTCTGGGCTCTGGAAGCCTACGGCGCCGCCTACACCCTCCAGGAGCTCCTGACGGTGAAATCCGACGACGTGGTGGGCCGGGTCAGGACCTATGAAGCCATCATCAAGGGGACCAACATCCCCGAGCCGGGGGTGCCCGAGTCCTTCAAGGTGTTGGTGAAGGAACTCCAGAGCCTGGCCCTGGATGTCAGGGTTCTCAGCGAAGAAGAAGGGGAGCTGCGCCTCCCGGAGGGGGGCGACGATGTCCGCCGCAAGGCCAAAGAGCTGGAACTGGATTTCGGCGATGATGCCCTGGCCCGGGAACGGGTCCTGGCGGGGATCGCCGGCTCCCCGGAGAGCCAGTACGACTTCAGCTTCGACGGCGACGACGACGGGGACAAAGAGGAGAGCGGCCTTCACCTGGTGGACCCTGACGAAGACGAGGGGGAGTGACATCCCTTGAAGACGGTGGATTACTTCACCCAGGACATGGATGACGATCAGCAGCTGCCTTGGGACATCAACGCCTTTGATGCCATCTATATCGGCTTGGCGTCCCCGGATAAGATCCGCGAGTGGTCCCGGGGCGAGGTGAAGAAGCCCGAGACCATCAACTACCGGACCCTCCGCCCCGAGCGGGAAGGCCTCTTTTGCGAGAAGATCTTCGGCCCTACCCGTGACTGGGAGTGCGCCTGCGGGAAGTACAAGAGGGTTCGTTACAAGGGCGTGGTGTGCGAACGCTGCGGAGTGGAAGTGACCCGCAGCTCCGTCCGCCGGGAGCGCATGGGCCACATCGAGCTGGCGGCTCCGGTGTCCCACATCTGGTATTTCAAGGGGATTCCCAGCCGCATGGGGCTCCTCCTGGACCTTTCGCCCAAGGCCCTTGAGAAGGTCCTCTACTTCGCCAGCTACATCGTCCTGGACCCCGGGGAAACGCCCCTCATGGAAAAGCAGCTTTTGACCGACGCCGAGTACCGGGAATACCGGGAGAAGTACGGCGATGCCTTTAAGGCCGGCATGGGGGCGGAAGCCATCAAGGTCCTTCTGGAGCGCCTGGACCTGGATGCCCTGGCAGAGGAGCTCCGGGCGGAAGCCCGCCACCAGAGCGGCCAGCGCCGCACCCGGGCCATTCGGCGGCTGGAGGTGGTGGAGGCCTTCCGCCAGTCGGGGAACCGGCCCGAGTGGATGATCCTGGAGGTCATCCCCGTCATCCCGCCGGATCTGCGGCCGATGGTGCAGCTGGACGGCGGCCGCTTCGCCACCAGCGACCTCAACGACCTTTACCGCAGGGTCATCAACCGCAACAACCGTTTGAAGCGCCTTCTGGATCTGGGGGCGCCCGACATCATCGTCCGCAACGAGAAGCGGATGCTCCAGGAAGCGGTGGACGCCCTCATCGACAACGGCCGCCGGGGGCGGCCCGTCACAGGCCCCGGCAACCGGCCCCTCAAGTCCCTCTCCGACATGCTGAAGGGAAAGCAGGGGCGCTTCCGCCAGAATCTCCTGGGGAAGCGGGTGGACTACTCCGGCCGCTCCGTCATCGTGGTGGGGCCCAACCTGAAGATGAACCAGTGCGGCCTTCCCAAGGAGATGGCCCTGGAGCTCTTCAAACCCTTCGTGATGAAGCGGCTGGTGGAGCTGGGCTACGCCCACAACATCAAGAGCGCCAAGCGCATGGCGGAGCGGGCCCGGGACGAAGTGTGGGATGTCCTGGATGAGATCATCAAGGATCACCCCGTCCTCTTGAACCGGGCGCCTACCCTCCACCGCTTGGGGATCCAGGCCTTTGAGCCCACCCTGGTGGAAGGCCGCGCCATCCAGATCCACCCCCTGGTGTGCACCGCCTACAACGCCGACTTCGACGGGGACCAGATGGCCGTGCACGTGCCCCTCTCGCCCGAGGCCCAGGCGGAAGCCCGCATCCTCATGATGGCCACGGGCAACGTCCTCAACCCCAAGGACGGCCAGCCGGTGGTAACCCCCACCCAGGACATCGTCCTGGGGATCTACTACCTGACCCTGGAGCGGGAAGGGGTCAAAGGGGAGGGGCGGGTCTTCGCCAGCCCCGACGAGGTCATCACCGCTTACCAGCTGGGGCAGGTGGATATCCACGCCAAGATCCAGGTACGCCTGGAGCCGGGGAAGCCCCGCATCACCACCACCGTCGGGCGGGTCTTCTTCAACGAGAAGCTCCCGCCGGAGCTCCGCTTCGTCAACGAGGTGGTGGATCTCAAGGGCCTGCGGAAGATCACGTCCCGGTGCTATCAGCTCCTGGGGCCCTCTCGCACCGTGGCCATGCTGGATGAGCTGAAAACCCTGGGCTTCAACTTCGCTACCCGTTCGGGGACCAGCATCTCCATGAAGGATTTGATGGTGGCCATCGGCAAGGAGGAAGTGATCCGGGAGGCCGAGGCCAAGGTGGAGGAAGTGCGCCAGCACTACCGCCGGGGCCTTTTGACGGATCAGGAGCGCTACGAGCAGGTGGTGGACATCTGGAGCCGGGCCCGGGATGAGCTGCAGGAGCGCCTGATGAAGGCCCTCGACAAGATGAACCCCGTTTACATGATGGCCACGTCCGGGGCCCGCGGTAACGTCACCCAGATCGTCCAGCTGGCGGGCATGCGGGGTCTCATGGTGGATCCCTCGGGGCAGACCATCGAGGTGCCGGTGAAGGCCAGCTTCCGGGAAGGCCTCACGGTCCTGGAGTACTTCACCTCCACCCATGGCGCCCGCAAGGGCCTGGCGGATACAGCCCTGCGGACGGCCGACTCGGGGTACCTCACCCGCCGCCTGGTGGACGTGGCCCAAGACGTCATCGTCCGGGAAGAAGACTGCGGCACCACCAGCGGCATCACCATCCGGCCCATCCGCGAGGGGAACGAGATCGTGGAATCCCTGGCGGACCGCATTTTGGGCCGGACGGCCCTCAAGGACATCCCCGATCCCCGGGATCCCTCCCGGATCTTGGTGAAGGCCGGCGAGGAGATCAACGAAGATGCGGCCCAGATCCTGGATGAGGCCGAGGTGGAAGAAGTGGAGGTGCGGTCCGTCCTGGCCTGCCGTACCCGCCACGGGGTCTGCGCCGCCTGCTATGGCCGCGATCTGGCCACAGGCCGCCGGGTGGAGGTGGGGACGGCCGTGGGGATTATCGCGGCCCAGTCCATCGGCGAACCCGGCACCCAGCTCACCATGCGGACTTTCCACACAGGAGGTGTGGTGGGCGAAGACATCACCCAGGGTCTCCCGCGGGTGGAAGAGCTCTTCGAGGCTCGCAAACCCAAGGGCCAGGCTGTCATCAGCGAGGTGGACGGAACGGTGGAGGTGGTGGAGAACCGCGGCCGCCGCGAGATCCACGTCATCCAGGATGACGGCTCCACCATGGTCTACCCGGTGCCCTTCGGCTCCCGCCTGCGGGTGCGGACCGGCGATCGGGTGGAGGCGGGGGATCAGCTGACGGAAGGCCCCGTCAACCCCCATGACATCTTGAAGATCAAGGGGGTCCGCGGAGTCCAGCAGTACATCCTCCAGGAAGTGCAGCGGGTCTACCGGATGCAGGGCGTGGACATCAACGACAAGCACATCGAGGTCATCATCCGGCAGATGCTCCGCAAGGTGAAGGTGGAGGAACCGGGGGATACCCGCCTCCTGCCGGGGAGCCTGGTGGAGAGCTACGAGTTCGAGGAGGAGAACCAGCGGGTCGTGGCCCAGGGCGGGGAGCCTGCCAAGGGGCGGCCGGCCCTCTTGGGGATCACCAAGGCCTCCCTGGCCACGGAGTCCTTCCTGTCCGCCGCCTCCTTCCAGGAGACGACCCGCGTCCTCACCGACGCCGCCACCCGGGGCCGGATCGATCCGCTCCTGGGGCTGAAGGAAAACGTCATCATCGGGAAGCTCATCCCGGCCGGGACGGGGATGGCCCGGTACCGGAACGTGCGCCTGGTGGGGACGCCGCCGGCCCAGCCCACCGACGGCAAACCGGCGGTGCCGGCCACCATCGAAGGGCGACCGGTCTCGGTGCTGGGAAAGCAGCCCGTGGTGGCGCCCGACGAGGCGGAGGACGAAGAGGAGAATTAACGGCACCTGGAGTGAAGGTCAAAAGAGCCGGGGTTCCATCCCGGCTCTTTTTGTTTTCCTTCGGGGAGAAGTACAAGCGCAAGGCTTGGCATAGGAAAGGGACCAGAGGATACGAAAGAAGGCTCGGGAAGGGATGGGCTGGAAGGGAGCGACGTCATGGACGTGGGAAAGGGCGATGAGGAGCTGGCTTATCTTTCGGTGGTGGAACTGGCCCGGCGCTTTTGCGGAGCGGATTGCGGAGACAGATCCAACCCTTAACGCCGTTGCCCACGGGGCGGCGGAGGAGGTCCTCCAGGGAGGAACCTTTGCATCTTTGGCGAAGGACTGACAGAAACGAGGTGACGCTGCCATGTTGGGGAGCAGCCGTTCACCGCCCCTCGCTTCCCCTCAGGCGACGCCAACACCGCCCAACCGGAGGAGGTGCAAGCTGTGGCTATCCGCGAGAAAGGCGCCGAACCGGGCAGCCATATCGGGGTCCACTGGAAGGAAGAAGATTACTACGAGCCCAGGCCGTCCTTTACCGCTCAGGCCAACCTCACCGACGAGTCGGTCTTCGAGCGCTTCAGCTTGGAGAACTTCCCCCACTACTTTGAGGAGTACGCCCGGCTCCTGGACTGGTTCAAACACTGGGAGAAAACCTTCGACGACAGCAATCCTCCCTTCTGGCGCTGGTTCGTCGGCGGGGAGCTGAACGTCTCCTACAACTGCCTGGATCGTCACCTGAAGGATCGGCGGTCCCAGACGGCCCTCTACTTCGTTCCGGAGCCGGAAGACGAGCCCATCGTCAAGTACACCTATTACGAGCTCTGGCGGCGGGTCAACGAGGTGGCAGCTCTTTTGCGGGATTTTGCCGGCCTCAAAAAGGGCGATCGGGTCACCATCCACATGCCCATGATGGCGGAGCTCCCCATCACCATGCTGGCCTGCACCCGCCTAGGGGTCATCCACAACGTGGTCTTTGGCGGGTTCACGGGGAAAGCTGCCGCGGATCGCTCGATGGATGCCGGCAGCCGCCTCCTCATCACCGCCGACGGCTATTACCGCAACGGCAAATGGCTGGACCATAAGGCCAAGGCCGATGAGACCGTCAAGATCTGCGAAGAGCATGGGCTCCACCTGGAGAAGGTCCTCATCTGGCAGCGCTACCCCGGGAAGTACTCCAGCGATACCCCCCTGGTGGAAGGGAGGGATTACATCATCAACGACCTTCTTCCCCGGTACCGGCACCAGGTGGTGGAGCCTGTCCGGGTGAAGAGCGAAGAGCCCATGTTCCTCATGTACACCAGCGGGTCTACGGGGAAACCGAAAGGGGTGCAGCATTCCACCGGCGGCTACCTTTCCTACGTAACGGCCATGGCCAAGTACTACCTGGACATCCACCCGGAGGACGTCTACTTCTGCATGGCCGACATCGGCTGGATCACGGGCCACTCCTTCATCGTCTACGGCCCCCTTTCGGTGGGCGGCACCACCATCGTCTACGAAGGGGTTCCCACCTACCCCGACGCGGGAAGGCCGTGGCGCATCGCTGAAGAGCTGGGGGTCACCATCTTCCACACGTCGCCCACGGCGCTGCGGAGCCTGCGGAAGGCGGGTCCCGAAGAACCCCTCAAGTATCAGCACCAGTTCAAACTGATGGTCACCGTGGGGGAGCCCATCGAACCCGACGTGTGGCGCTGGTACTACCACGTGGTGGGGAAAGAGAAAGCCGTCATCGTCGACACCTGGTGGCAGACGGAGACGGGCGGTTTCCTCATCGTCCAGGCTCCGGCCCTTCAGAAGATGAAGCCGGGGAGCGCCGGGCCCGGTGTCATGGGGATCCACCCTGTCATCCTGGACGAAGAAGGAAACGAGATTCCCCCCGGTTCCGGGAAAGCGGGTTACCTCTGCATCCGCAACCCCTGGCCCGGAGCCATGCAGACCCTCTGGGGCGATCCCGATCGCTACGTCCGGGGATATTACGCCAAATTCAATAAGAATCCCCAGAGCAAGGACTGGCGCGATTGGCCCTACATGTCAGGGGATAGCGCCATGCAGGCGGAAGATGGGTACTTTCGCATCTTGGGCCGCATCGACGATGTCATCACCGTGTCGGGCCATCGCCTGGGGACCAAGGAGATCGAAAACGCCGCTTTGACGGTACCCCAGGTGGCGGAGGCCGCCATTGTGGCTGCTCCTGATGAGATCAAGGGTTCGGTGCCCCACCTCTACGTGGTCCTCCATCCCGGCTATGAGCCGACGCCGGAACTGGCCCAGCTCATCCGGGAAACGGTGGCTCGGGAGATCAGCCCCATCGCCCGCCCCGACAAGGTCTTCATGGTTCCCGACCTCCCCAAGACCCGGTCGGGCAAGATCATGCGCCGGATCCTCGCTGCCATCTCGCGGGGCGATAAGGATCTGGGGGATGTGACGACCCTGGCCAACCCCGAGGTGGTGGGGGAGATTCAGGCGCATGTTCAGAAGAGCTTGCGCTGAAACCTTTCCTTGCAAAGGAAAGGAAAGACGGATCCAGGAGGGAATGGCCCTGAGGCCATTCCCTCCCTGTGACAGCCACCACCGGGTTCTTCTTTTCCGCCAGCCGGGGGCCGCATCGGGGGTGGGAAAGGCAAAGCCCGGACTGCGCCAGTGACCCGACAGGAAAAGGGCTAGGGAAAGGCTTCAACGGGTAAAGCTCAACTTGGCAAAGGCGCCACCGTGTTCCCCTCCAGGCCGGAGATCCAGCGGATGCCCCACGCCTTGAGCTGGTCTACCCCATGTTCGGCAACGGCGGGTACCATCTTCGTTTTTCCTGGTGGTAGCATGGGAGAAACCCCACGGCTTTCATCTCCCGGGCCGCGTGCTTCCCCACGTCTTTATTGACACGGTTTTGGGGCCGCTCTACAATGTACCAGTGTCTTTGGGCTATCCGGACTTGAAGGGTCAGCGGGCTGTAGGCGTCCGTTCCGTCACCAAGGCGGTGTTGCGGGGCCAGGCAGTGCGGGTATACATCGCCCGCGACGCTGACGAAGCCGTGGTGGCGGGTTTGCGGAAGCTGTGCCAAGAGAGGCAAATCCCCGTGGTGGAGGTCCCCACCATGGGGGAGTTGGGGAGAGCCTGCGGCATCGAGGTGGGAGCTTCGGCAGCAGCGGTGCTCCGGGAAGAAGACGCCTGAACGAAGGAGGGAAAGGGTATGCCTACCATCAATCAGCTGATCCGGAACGGGCGGAGGACGCTCAAGAAGAAGTCGAAAGCTCCGGCCCTCAGGGGGAATCCGCAGCTGCGGGGGGTCTGCCTGGTGGTGAAGACCACCACGCCGAAGAAGCCCAACTCCGCTCTGCGGAAGGTGGCCCGGGTGCGCCTCTCCAATGGGCATGAGGTCACCGCCTATATCCCTGGGGAGGGCCACAACCTGCAGGAGCACTCGGTGGTCCTGGTCCGGGGCGGGCGCGTCAAGGACCTGGTCGGGGTCCGCTACCACATCATCCGCGGGGCTCTGGATGCGGCCGGGGTGCAGAACAGGCGCCAGGGGCGGTCCAAGTACGGGACCAAGCGTCCCAAGGCGAAGTAGGGGGCTAAGGATCTATGCCGAGACGAGGTCGGGTTCCGAGGAGACAGATCCCGCCGGATCGCCGCTACGGGAGCGAGCTGGCGGCCCGTATGATCAACAAGATCATGTGGGATGGCAAAAAGTCTCTGGCGGAAAAGATTTTCTACACCGCTTTGGAAGAAGCCGCGCGGAGGGCCGGCAAGCCTCCTCTGGAGCTGCTGGAGACGGCCGTGAGGAACGCTTCGCCCCTTCTGGAGGTGCGGCCGCGGCGCGTCGGCGGTGCCACCTACCAGGTACCCATGGAAGTGCGCCCCGAGCGGCGCCAGACCCTGGCCCTGCGCTGGATTGTGCAGGCGGCCCGGGAACGGAACGAGCGGACCATGATCGAGCGGCTCACCAACGAGCTTTTGGATGCCGCTAACAACACAGGGGGAGCGGTGCGGCGGAAGGAAGAGATGCACCGCGTGGCCGAAGCTAACCGGGCCTTTGCCCACTATCGCTGGTAAGGAGGGGAAAACCATGGCACAGGATGCTGCCAAGGCGGGGCTGACGGCCCAGAGGACGGTACCTCTGGAGCGCTACCGCAACATCGGGATCTCGGCCCACATCGACGCCGGGAAGACCACCACCACGGAGCGCATCCTGTTCTACACCGGCCGCATCCACAAGATCGGCGAGGTGCATGAGGGTGCCGCCACCATGGACTGGATGGCCCAGGAGCAGGAGCGAGGGATCACCATTACCTCGGCGGCCACCACCGCCTTTTGGAGGGACCATCGCATCAACATCATCGACACGCCCGGGCACGTGGACTTCACCGTGGAGGTGGAGCGGTCCCTGCGGGTGCTGGATGGCGTCATCGCCATCTTCTCCGCCAAGGAAGGGGTGGAGCCCCAGTCGGAGACCGTCTGGCGCCAGGCGGACCGGTACCATGTGCCCCGGCTGGCCTACGTCAACAAGATGGACATCATCGGGGCCGATTTCTTCGCGGTGGTCCGGCAGATCAAGGAGCGCCTCAACGCCAACCCGGTGCCGATCCAGATCCCCATCGGGGCGGAAGACCAGTTCCGGGGAATGGTGGACCTGGTGGCCCGGAAGGCCATCATCTACACCGATGATCTGGGGACCCAGCTGCAGGAAGCGGAGATCCCCGCCGAGCTGGAAGATCTGGTGGACGAGTACCGGGAAAAGATGATCGAGGCGGCGGCCGAGCAGGATGACGAGCTGATGGAGAAATACCTGGAGGAAGGCACCCTTTCCGTGGAAGAGATCCGCCGGGGTCTCCGGAAAGGCACCATCGCCATGAAGCTGGTGCCGGTCCTCTGCGGATCCTCCTACCGCAACAAAGGGGTCCAGCCCCTCCTGGATGCGGTGATCTACTACCTGCCGTCGCCCCTGGATATCCCGGCGGTGCAGGGGACCCACCCCGATACAGGGGAGCCCCTGGAGCGGAAGGTCTCCGATGAAGAGCCCTTCTCGGCCTTGGCCTTCAAGATCATGACGGATCCCTACGTGGGGAAGCTCACCTTCTTCCGGGTGTATTCGGGGGTACTGAAGGCCGGGTCCTACGTGTACAACGCCAACAAGCAGAAGCGGGAGCGCATCGGCCGCATCGTGTTGATGCACGCCAACCACCGCGAGGATGTGTCGGAGGTGGCCACGGGGGATATTGCCGCCGCCGTGGGCCTCAAGTTCACCACCACCGGCGACACCCTTTGCGATGAGCAGCATCCCATCCTGCTGGAAGCCATGGATTTCCCCGAACCGGTCATCGATGTGGCTATCGAGCCCAAGACCAAGGCCGATATGGACAAGATGGGGGAAGCCCTGGCCAAGCTGGCGGAAGAGGATCCCACCTTCCGCATGCGGACCGATCCCGAGACGGGCCAGACCATCATCGCGGGGATGGGGGAACTCCACCTGGAAGTCATCGTGGATCGGCTCCTCCGGGAGTTCAAAGTGCAGGCCAATGTCGGGAAGCCCCAGGTGGCCTACAAGGAGACCATCCGCCGCAAGGCTCAGGGCGAGGGCCGCTACATCCGGCAGACGGGTGGCCACGGCCAATACGGCCACTGCTGGCTGGAAGTGGAGCCCCTCGAGCAGGGCAAGGGCTTTGAGTTTGTAAACAAGATCGTCGGCGGCGTCATCCCGAAGCAGTTCATCCCTGCCGTGGAGGCCGGGGTGAGGGAAGCCATGGAGAGCGGCGTCGTGGCCGGTTATCCCGTCATCGACGTGCGGGTCACCCTCTACGACGGCTCCTACCATGAGGTGGACTCTTCGGAGATGGCCTTCAAGATCGCCGGGTCCATGGCCTTCAAGGCGGCGGTCCAGAAGGCCGATCCGGTGATCCTGGAACCGTACATGAAGGTGGAAGTGGTGGTGCCCGAGGAGTACATGGGCGACGTCATCGGCGACCTCAACGCCCGGCGGGGCCGCATCGAGGGCATGGAGCACCGCCAGGGATCGGCCGTCATCCGGGCGGTGGTGCCCCTGGCCGAGATGTTCGGGTACGCCACGGACCTTCGCTCCAAGACCCAAGGGCGGGGGACCTACACCATGCAGCCCAGCCACTACGAGGAAGTGCCGCCCAATATCGCAGGGAAGCGGCGATCTTGAAGGCCATCTCCGAAGAGTCCACTTCGTGGTAGCTCCCGTCGAAGAGGACGGCCTTCACATCCGTGAGGGGATAGCCGGCGAGTACGCCGTTTTGGAGCGCCTCCCGCAGGCCCGCTTCGACGGCGGGGATGTATTCCTTGGGAATTACGCCGCCGACGATGCGATTTTCGAAGACGAAGCCCTCTCCCCGTTCCAAGGGGAAGAACTCGATCCAGACGTGACCGTACTGCCCGCGGCCACCCGTCTGGCGGATGTACTTTCCTTCCGCCTTGACCGGTACGGTAAACGTCTCCCGGTAGGCGACCTGCGGCGCCCCTACGTTGGCCTCCACCTTGAACTCGCGCCTCATGCGGTCGACAAGGACGTCCAGGTGGAGCTCGCCCATGCCGGCGATGATCGTCTGGCCCGTCTCCTGGTCCGTCCACGTGCGAAAGGTCGGATCTTCCTCCGAGAGCCGCTGGAGCGCGAGGGCGAGTTTGTCTTGGTCCGCCTTGGACTTAGGTTCGATGGCCACGCTGATCACCGGTTCGGGGAAGGTCATCGCCTCGAGGACGATGGGCGCCTTCTCGTCGCACAAGGTATCGCCGGTCATCGTGTCCTTGAGGCCGACGACGGCCACGATCTCCCCCGCCGGCACCTCGTCGACTTCCTCGCGGTGGTTGGCGTGCATCCGAAGAATTCGGCCGATGCGCTCCCGGTGGCCCTTGCGTGGGTTGAGCAGGTAGGTCCCGCTTCGGAGGACCCCGGAGTAAATCCGGAGGTACGTGAGCCTACCGATGTACGGGTCGCTCATGATCTTAAAGGCGAGGGCCGCCAGAGGTTCGTCGTCCGAAGCGCGCCGTTCGAGGGGTTCTCCCGTATCCGGGTCGGTGCCCTTTACCGGGGGATGTCCACCGGCGAGGGAAGGTAGTCGACGACGGCGTCCATGAGGAACTGCACGCCCTTGTTTCGGTAGCTCGAACCCGCCAGCACGGGAACGATCTTGAAGTCGAGCGTTCCGCGGCGAAGCGCCCGGCGGATCTCCTCGGGCGTAATCTCCTCGCCCTCGAGGTACTTCTCCATGAGGGCGTCGTCGAGCTCCGCCGCCGCCTCGAGGAGGTGCGTGCGCCAGCGTTCGGCAACCTCGCGGTACTCCTCGGGAATCGACTGCGCTTCCGTGCGCGTGCCGAGATCGTCCAGGTAAAAGTAGGCCTGCATGGTCACGAGGTCGATGAGCCCGCGAAACTCCGACTCCGCGCCGATCGGCACCTGGATCGGTACAGGGTGGGCTCCGAGCCGCTTCCGGATCTCCTCGACGACGGCGAAGAAATCCGCGCCGACGATGTCCATCTTGTTTACGTAGGCGAGCCGCGGCACGTGGTACTTGTCGGCCTGCCGCCAAACGGTCTCCGACTGCGGCTCAACCCCTTCCTTGGCGCTGAAGATCGCTATCGCCCCGTCGAGCACGCGAAGGGAGCGCTCCACCTCGACCGTGAAGGGAGGTGGAAGGATGGCCAGACAGAGGATCCGCATCCGTCTGCGCGCCTACGACCACGGCGTCCTGGACCAGTCCGCCAGCCGCATTGTGGAGACGGTGCGCCGGACCGGTGCCCAGGTGGTGGGCCCTGTTCCCCTCCCGACGGACCGCACCTTGTTCACCGTCTTGACGGCGCCCAACGGGGAGAAGGACCACCGGGAGCAGTTCGAGCTGCGCACCCACAAGCGGCTCATCGACATCCTGGACCCCACGCCGCAGACGGTGGATGCCCTAAGCCGGCTGGAAGTGCCGGCCGGCGTGGACATCGAAATCAAGCTTTGAGGGCGACCTCGCGAAGGAAGGACGACATCATGGCTAGAGGCATTTTGGGCAAAAAGCTGGGCATGACCCAGATGTTCGACCAGGAAGGCCGGGCGGTGCCCGTCACCCTCATCGAGGCGGGCCCCTGCACCGTCATCCAGGTGAAGACGGTGGAGCGGGACGGCTATGAGGCGGTGCAGCTGGGGTGGGGCACCACCAAGGAAAAGCGCCTGAACCGTCCCCTGCGAGGCCATCTGAAGAAGTACGGGGTGGGCCCCGTGCGGGTCATCCGGGAATTCCGGTGGACGGGGACCCTTCCCGAGTCGGGGACCCAGGTGACGGTGGAGATGTTCCGCCCCGGCCAGAAGGTGCACGTGACGGGCATCAGCAAGGGCAAGGGCTTTGCCGGCGCCATCAAGCGGCACAACCAGCGCCGGGGCCCCATGTCCCACGGGTCCAAGTACCACCGGGGTGTCGGTTCCATGGGGGGCCGCACCTTCCCCGGGAGGGTGTTTAAGGGCAAGAAGATGCCGGGCCACATGGGCCACGAACGGGTGACGGTTCGCAACCTGGAAGTGGTCCACGTGGACGCCGATCGCCACCTTCTCGCGGTGAAAGGGGCCGTCCCCGGCCCCCGGGGTTCCACCCTCATGATTCAGGAAGCGGAAGGAGGGAGCCGGTGATGCAGGCGGACCTTTACAACAGCCAGGGTGAAAAGGTGGGCCAAATCGACCTCCCCGACAGCCTTTTCGCCCAGCCGGTGAACCTGGCCCTCCTGAAGCAGGCGGTGGACGTATACCTGGCCAACCAGCGCCAGGGCACCCATTCCACCAAGACCCGGGGCGAAGTGCGGGGAGGGGGTCGCAAGCCCTGGCGTCAGAAGCATACGGGCCGTGCCCGGCACGGGAGCATCCGCTCCCCCATCTGGAGGAAGGGCGGCATCGTCTTCGGGCCCAAGCCCCGCTCCTACCGGCGCCTTTTGCCGAAGAAGATGCGCCGGGCCGCCTTGAAGAGCGCCCTCTCCCTGCGGGCCCAGGGAGGGGACGTCCTGGTGGTGGAGGGCTGGAAGGCGGAAAAACCCCGCACCAAGGAATTCAAGGCCCTCCTGGATAAGCTGCCGCGGACGGGAAAGACGGTCCTCTTCGTGACGGCCGATTACGAGCCGGCGGTGTACCTTTCAGGGCGGAACCTGCCGGGCGTGACGGTGATGGAGGCTCGGGAGCTCTCCCCCTACCAGGTCCTTAGGCACCGCCAGCTGATCCTGGTGCAGGATGCCCTGGGCCGGCTGGAGGAGGTCTTCGCATGAACCCGTATGATGTGATTTTGCGGCCGTTGATCACGGAAGAATCCATGGAGCGGGTGCAGCGAGGCGAGTACACCTTCCTGGTGCACCCCAAGGCCAACAAGGTGCAGATCAGAAAGGCCATCGAAGAGATCTTCAAGGTGCAGGTGGTGCGGGTCAACACCAGCGCCGTGCGGCCCAAGCTGCGGCGGATGGGCCAGTACGAGGGCTACAAAGGGGCGGGCAAGAAGGCCATCGTCAAGGTGAAAGAGGGCCAGAAGATCGCCGCCTTTGAGGGCCTCATCTAAAGGAGGGAAGGAAGGCCATGCCCATCAAACACTTCAAACCCACCTCGCCCGGACGGCGCCAGATGACCGTCATCTACGGGGAGGCCGACCGCAAGGCCAGGCCCCTCAAGCGCCTGCTGCGGTACCTTCCCGCCAGCGCCGGCCGCAACCATCAGGGCCGCATCACCGTCCGCCATCGGGCCCGCGGCCATAAGCGGCGCTACCGCCAGATCGACTTCGTGCGGCGCAAGGACGGGGTACCGGCCCGCGTGGCGCAGATCGAATACGATCCCAACCGGACGGCATTTGTGGCCCTGCTCCACTACGCCGACGGGGACAAACGGTACATTCTGGCTCCGGCGGGGCTGAAGCCGGGAGATGTGGTCATGTCGGGGCCCGATGCCGACATCCGGCCGGGCAATGCCCTGCCCCTCTCCCACATCCCGGTGGGCACCATCATCCACAACATCGAGCTCTACCCGGGGAAGGGGGGCCAGCTGGCCCGGGCCGCCGGGGCCGAAGCCCAGCTGGTGGCCAAAGAGGGCGACTGGGCCCACGTCAAGCTCCCTTCGGGGGAAGTCCGGCTGGTGCGCCTGGAATGCCGGGCCACGATCGGCCAGGTGAGCAACATCGATCACGAGAACCGCAAGCTGGGGAAGGCGGGCCGGGCCCGCTGGCTGGGGCGGCGGCCGGCCGTCCGGGGTTCGGCCATGAACCCGGTGGATCACCCCCACGGGGGTGGCGAGGGGAAGGCCCCCATCGGGCGGCCCAGCCCGGTGTCGCCCTGGGGCAAGCCCACCCTGGGCAAGCGGACTCGCAAGAAGAATCATCCCACCGACCGCTTCATCATCCGGCGGCGGTATGAGAAGTAGGAAAGGAGGCGCTAAGGCATGTCGAGAAGCCGCAAGAAAGGTCCTTACGTCGACCCGAACCTTTTGAAGAAGATCCGGGAACTCAACGAGACCAAGCAGCGGCGCGTGATCCGGACATGGGCCCGCGCCTCCACCATTACCCCGGAAATGGTGGGCCATACCATCGCTGTCCACGATGGGCGCAAGCATGTGCCCATCTACATCACCGAGGACATGGTGGGGCACAAGCTGGGGGAGTTCGCTCCCACCCGCACCTTCCGGGGCCATGGCGAACACACCGTGCGCTCGACGGCGCTGAAGTAGGAAAGGGGAGAAAGACGCATGGCGAAGGCACAGGATGCACCGGCTGCTCGGGCCCAAGCCCGATTCGTCCGCATCTCCCCTTCCAAGGTGCGCATCGTGCTGGATCTGGTGCGGGGTAAAGATGTGGCCGAAGCCATCGCCCTTTTGGACTATGTGCCCAAGCGGGCGGCGCGGGTGGTGCAGAAGCTGGTGAAATCGGCGGCGGCCAACGCCGTCACCAACCACCACATGGACGAAGATCGGCTCTACGTGGCGGAGGCCTATGCCGATCAAGCGCCCACTTTGAAGCGGTACCACCCGGTGTGGCGCGGGCAGGCCTACCCCATTTTGAAGCGGCAGAGCCATATCACCATCGTGGTGCGGGAAAGGGGGGAGGGTTGACGTGGGCCAGAAGGTTCATCCCAAAGGGTTCCGCCTGGGGATCATCTACAACTGGGACGCCCGGTGGTACGCCGGGAGGAACTACGCCCAGTACGTCCAGGAGGACCTGAAGATCCGGGATTTCGTGCGCAACCGCCTGAAGGATGCCGGGGTATCCCGGGTGGAGATCGAACGGGCGGCCAACAAGCTGACGGTCATCATCCACACGGCCCGGCCGGGGGTGGTCATCGGCCGGGGCGGCCAGGAAGTGGATCAGCTGCGGCGGGAGCTGGAGAAGCTCACGGGCCGCCAGGTGAAAGTGGACATCGTGGAGATCAAGCAGCCCGAGCTGGATGCCCAGCTGGTGGCGGAGGGCATCGCCATGCAGCTGGCCCGCAGGGTGGCCTTCCGACGGGCCATCAAGCAGGCCCTCCAGCGGGTGATGCGGGCGCGGGCGCTGGGGTGCAAGATTAAGATCTCGGGGCGCCTCGGCGGGGCGGAGATGCGCCGCACCGAGTGGGTGAGCGAAGGCTCCGTACCCCTCCACACCATTAAGGCCGACATCGACTACGGCTTTGCCGAAGCCTACACCACCTACGGGCAGATCGGCGTGAAGGTGTGGATCTACAAAGGCGTCAAGGATCAGCGGGAAGCTCAGCTGGAGGCCAGCCCCGCCGGAGAGGAGGTTTCCTGATGCTCCAGCCGCGGAAGGTGAAATGGCGCCGTCCCCACCGCCTTTACCCCGAGGGCGTGGCCAGCCGGGGGACGGAAGTTCACTTCGGGGAATACGGGTTGCAGGCTCTGGAAGGGGGCTGGATCACCCAGCGCCAGATCGAGGCGGCCCGTATCGCCCTCACCCGCCACATCCGCAGGGGCGGCAAGGTGTGGATCAGCATCTTCCCTCAGCTGGCCCGCACCAAGAAACCGGCGGAAACCCGCATGGGGGGCGGCAAAGGATCGCCGGAATACTTCGTGGCGGTGGTCAAACCGGGGCGGATCCTCTTCGAGCTGGCGGGGGTCCCCGAAGAGGTGGCCCGGGAAGCCATGCGCCTGGCGGGCCATAAGCTCCCCATCAAGACCCGTTTCGTGAAACGGGAAGCAGGCGGTGAAAGCCATGAAGGCTGAGGAGCTGCGGGAATTGACAGACGAAGAGCTGGAACGTAAGATTCGCGATCTGAAGGCTGAGCTCTTTAACCTCCGGTTCCAGAAAGCGACCGGCCAGCTGGAAAACCCCATGCGCCTCAGGGACGTGCGCCGGGACATCGCCCGGGCCCTGACAGTCCGGCGGGAACGGCAGCTGCAGGCCGCAGGGAAGGGGAGGAGGTAGGCCGTGGGCAGGACCTGGATCGGCCGCGTCGTCAGCGACAAGATGGACAAAACCGTCGTGGTGGCGGTGGAAACCCTCCGGCCCCACCCCTTGTATGGCCGGCGCCTGAAGCGGACCAAGAAGTACATGGCCCACGACGAGGAGAACCGCTGCCGCGTGGGGGACAAGGTGGTCATCGAAGAGTCTCGGCCCTACTCCCGGCACAAGAAATGGCGCGTGGTGGAGATTCTAGAGCGGGCTGGGGAAACGGCGGAAGAATCGGTGGAATGACGGGGAGGAATCTCCAGTGATTCAGATGCAGACGCGGCTTCAGGTGGCCGACAACACCGGCGCCAAGGAGCTGCAGGTCATCAAGGTGTTGGGGAGCTCGGGGCGGCGCTATGCCCGGGTGGGCGACATCGTCACGTGCTCGGTGAAGGCCGCGCAGCCCGGCGGCATGGTGAAAAAGGGCGACGTGGTGCGGGCCGTCATCGTGCGCACCCGCCAGCCCATCCGGCGAGAAGACGGATCCACCATCCGCTTCGACGAGAATGCGGCCGTCATCCTGCGGGATGACAAGGAGCCCCGGGGTACCCGAATTTTCGGACCGGTGGCGAGGGAGCTGCGGGAAAAGCAGTTTATGCGCATCGTCTCCCTGGCCCCCGAGGTCCTTTAGGAGGTGGCGGCGGTGGCCTTACGGCGCATCGGGCCCGATCGGGGCCGGCCCCAGAGGTACAAGATGAACGTCCGCCAGGGGGACCTGGTGGAGGTCATCTCCGGAAAGGACCGGGGCAAGAGGGGAAAGATCCTGCGGGTCATCCCTAAGGAAAACCGCGTGGTGGTGGAAGGGGTCAACATTGTCAAGCGCCACGTCAAAGCGCAGCCGCCGAAGATCATGCAGGGCGGCATCCAGGAAGGGCCGGCGCCCTTGCACCGCTCCAATGTGATGCTGGTGTGCCCCCACTGCCACCGGCGGACCCGCATCGGCGCCGTCATCCTGGCCGATGGACGCAAAGCCAGGAAGTGCGTCCGCTGCGGGGAGATCATCGACCGCTAAGGGTCGGGTCGGGAGCGCGCCCTTCAACGGGACGGACGGGCGGAACGCCTGACAAGGAGGTCATGAGATGACGGTTCAGATGCTCAACCTGAAGGACCGGTATGAACAGGTGGTCGTACCGGAAATGCAGAAAAAATTTGGCTACCGGAACCCCATGGAGGTGCCCCGCATCGAAAAGGTGGTCATCAACATGGGGGTGGGGGATGCCGTCCAGAATCCCAAGCTCCTGGATGCGGCGGTGGAGGAACTGACAGCCATCGCCGGTCAGAGGGCGGCCGTGACCCGGGCCAAGAAGTCCGTCGCATCCTTCAAAGTGCGGGCGGGCATGCCCATCGGGGCCCGGGTGACCTTGCGGCGCCAGCGCATGTGGGATTTCCTGACGAAGCTTTTCTACCTGGCCCTGCCCAGGGTAAGGGATTTCCGCGGCCTCGACCCCGAGAGCTTTGACGGGCGGGGGAATTACACCCTGGGCCTCAAGGAGCAGGTGGTCTTCCCTGAGGTGGATTACGACAAGGTGGAGAAGATCCGCGGGATGGACATCACCATTGTCACCACCGCCAAAACCGACGAAGAGGCCCGGGAGCTCCTGAGGCTTTTGGGTGCGCCCTGGGCCCGGTGAGGAGGTTAGGGACGTGGCGAGGAAAGCCCTGATCGAAAAGAGCAAGAAAAAGCCCAAGTTCAAGGTCCGGGTTCGCAACCGCTGCCAGCGCTGCGGACGGCCCAGGGGCTACATCCGCCAGTTCGGCCTGTGCCGCCATTGCTTCCGCGAGCTGGCCCACAAAGGGCAGCTGCCGGGCGTTCGCAAGGCCAGCTGGTGAGGACCGGCAGGAAGGAGGGACCCTGATGAGCATGACGGATCCCATCGCCGATATGCTGACCCGGATCCGGAACGCCTACATCGCCAGGCGGCCGATGGTGGAAGTGCCGGGTTCCAAGATGAAGCGGGCCATCGCCCAGATCCTCAAGGACGAGGGCTTCATCGAAAGCTATGAGTGGGAAGACGATGGCAAGCAGGGGATCCTGCGCCTCTACCTGCGGTACCGGGGAAAGGAACGGGCCATCACCGGCATCCGGCGCATCTCCAAGCCGGGGCTGAGGGTGTACGTCAAGAAGGACGAAGTACCCCGGGTGCTGGGGGGCCTGGGCATCGCCATCCTGTCGACGCCCCAGGGCATCATGACCGACCGGGAAGCGCGGCGCCGGCGGCTGGGCGGCGAAGTCATCTGCTACGTCTGGTAGAGGGAAATGAGGTGAATGAGCGTGTCCAGAGTGGGTAAAAAACCGATCCCCCTTCCCCAAGGGGTGGAAGTGAAGATCCAGGGCCAGGACGTCAACGTCAAAGGGCCTCTGGGGGAGCTCCGCCACCGCGTCCCCGACGGCCTCAAGGTGACGGTGGAAGATGGGGTCCTCAAGGTGGAGCGGGAAGGGGATGAGCGGCAACTAAAGGCCTTCCACGGCCTCACCCGCACCCTCCTCCACAACATGGTGCAGGGGGTTTCCCAGGGGTTTCAGAAGACCCTCGAGCTGGTGGGCACCGGCTACCGGGCCCAGAAGCAGGGGGAAAAGCTGGTCCTGGCGGTGGGTTACTCCCACCCGGTGGAAATCGTGCCCCCTGCCGGCATCCAGCTGGAGGCTCCGGCGCCCAACGTGGTGGTGGTGAAGGGGGCCGACAAGCAAAAGGTGGGCCAGGTGGCGGCCCAGATTCGGGCGGTGCGGGAGCCGGAACCTTACCTGGGGAAGGGCATCCGCTACCAAGGGGAAAAGGTCCGGCGCAAGGCCGGCAAGTCGGGCAAGTGATGGGGGGTCTATATGGCCACGTATACGCGCCGTGAGGCGAGGAAACGCCGCCACCTTCGGGTTCGGCGGAAGGTCTTCGGGACACCGGAGCGCCCCCGCCTCAACGTCTTCCGTTCAGGAAAACACATCTATGCCCAGGTGGTGGACGATACCATCGGCCACACCCTGGTGGCGGCCTCTTCGCTGGATCCTGCCCTTCGCGGAGTGGTGAAGGGCTCCACCAAGGAAGGGGCTGAAGCGGTGGGGAAGCTTCTGGCCCAAAGGGCCCTGGAGAAAGGCATCACGAAGGTCGTCTTCGATCGGGGTGGCTACCGCTACCATGGCCGGGTGAAGGCCCTGGCCGACGGAGCGCGGGCCGGCGGGCTGGAGTTTTAGAAAGGGGGCTGAGGATGGAGGAGCTGGAGCGCATCGACGTCGAAACCCTGGGGGACCTGGAGAGCCGCGTGGTGGCCATCAACCGGGTGGCCAAGGTGGTGCAGGGCGGCCGTCGCTTTGGCTTCACCGCCCTGGTGGTGGTGGGCGACAAGGATGGCCATGTGGGCGCAGGTCTGGGGAAAGCCCGGGAGATCCCTGAGGCCATCCGCAAGGGGGAAGCGGCCGCCCGGAAGAACATGATCAGCGTTCGCCGGAAAGGCACCACCATTCCCCATCCAGTGGAAGTGGAGTTCGGCGCTTCCCGGGTGATCCTGAGGCCGGCGGCGCCGGGTACCGGCGTCATCGCCGGGGGCCCTGTGCGGGCCGTGGTGGAGCTGGCGGGGATCCAGGATGTGTTGACCAAAGCCCTGGGCTCCCGCAATCCCATCAATGTGGTGTGGGCGACGGTGGAAGCCCTCAAGCAGCTGCGGAGTGCCGAAGATGTGGCCAGGCTGCGGGGCGTCCCACTGGAACGTCTTTTGGGTTAGCGCATAAGGAGGAACAGCCATGGTGACGGGACTGCACGATCTGGGACTGCCGGTTCCCCGGCGCCGCCGCAAACGGGTGGGGCGGGGTCCCGGTTCCGGCCGCGGAAAGACCTCAGGGCGGGGCACCAAGGGCCAAGGGGCCCGTTCCGGAGGCACCAAAGGAGCTCCCTTTGAGGGGGGCCAGTCGCCCTTCATCAGCCGGGTGCCCATCCGCGGGTTCAACAACAAGAAATTCGCCAAGGAATATGCCATCGTCAACGTGGGGGATTTGGCCCGGGTGGAAGGGGACGTGGTGACCCCTGAGACCCTGGTGGCGGCGGGTTTGGTGAAAAAGATGAAGGACGGCATCAAGATCCTGGGGGATGGAGAGGTGCACCGGGCCTTTGTGGTGAAAGCCCATCGCTTTTCCAAAGAAGCCCAGCGGAAGATCGAAGCCGCCGGCGGACGAATTGAGGTCATATAGATGGCCACGGCACTCGTGAGCTCGCTGCGGCATGCCTGGAGGGTGGAGGATCTGAGGAACCGGATCCTCTTCACCCTCGGCATGATCTTCGTCTACCGGATCGGCGTCCATATCCCCATCCCCGGGTTGGATCCCTACGTCATCGAGAGCCTCATCCGGCAGGGAACGATCTTCGGCCTCCTGGACATCTTTTCCGGTGGCGCCCTCCGCTACTTCAGCGTCTTTGCCATGGGCATCATCCCCTACATCAACGCCTCCATCATCATGCAGCTCCTGCAGGTGGTCATCCCCACGGTGGAGCAGTGGGCCAAGGAAGGGGAAGAAGGCCGAAAGAAGATCAGCCAGTGGACCCGCTACCTCACCGTCATCCTGGCCTTCATCCAGGCGGCCGGCATGACCTTCTTTATCGTCCGCAGCCGGCCCGACGCCCTCCTTTACCACAACTTCCTCGGCTACCTGACGGTGGTCGTCATCCTCACCGCCGGAACCACCTTCCTCATGTGGCTGGGGGAGCAGATGACGGAAAAGGGCATCGGCAACGGCATCAGCATCCTCATCTTCGCGGGTATCGTTTCCCGGCTGCCGGCGGGCTTCGGGACCATGATCCAATACCTCAAGGGGGGCGTGGTCCACTACTTCAACGTCATCATCCTGGCGCTGGTGGGTCTGGCGGTCATCGTGGGGGTCATCATCGTCCAGCAGGGGCAGCGGCGGATCCCCGTCCAGTACGCCAAGCGGATGGTGGGACGCCGGATGTATGGGGGACGCTCTACCCACATCCCCATCCGGGTAAACACAGCAGGCGTCATCCCCGTCATCTTCGCCTCCAGCCTTCTGTCTCTTCCCCAGACCATCGCCCAGTTTTTCACCCACCCCTGGATCCAGGCCATCAACAACTTCTTCCGCTACGGCGGCTTTTGGCATGAGTCCATCTTCTTCCTCCTCATCGTGGCCTTCACCTTCTTCTACACGGCCATCATCTTCAACCCCGCCGATGTGGCGGAGAACATCCGCAAATACGGCGGGTTCATTCCCGGCATTCGCCCGGGTCGGCCCACCCGGGAATACCTGGAGCGGGTCCTCATCCGCCTGACGACGGTGGGCGGCCTCTTCCTCGCTACGGTGGCCGTCCTGCCCCCCATCGTCAGCGCCATCAGCGGCGTGCCCAACATCTACTTCGGGGGGACTTCCCTCCTCATCGTGGTGGGGGTGGCCCTGGAGACCATGATGCAGATCGAGTCCCAGCTGGTGATGCGCCAGTATCAGGGATTCCTGCGCTGAGGGAGAAGGGGAAACGCGGTGCAGATCATCCTTTTGGGAAAACCGGGAGCAGGCAAGGGAACCCAGGCGCAGCGCCTGGCCCAGGCAGCCGGCGTCGCCCACATCGCCACGGGGGATATGTTCCGCGCCGCGGTGAGGGAAGGGACGGAGCTGGGGAAACTGGCCCAATCCTACATGGAACGGGGGGCCCTGGTGCCCGACGATGTCACCATCGGCCTTATGCGGGAACGGCTGGCCCAGCCTGACGCCCATAAGGGCTTTGTCCTGGACGGGTTTCCCCGCAACGAAGCCCAAGCCCAAGCCTTGGAGGCGCTCCTTTCGGACCTGGGCCGGCCGGTGCAGGCGGCGGTGGAGCTGGACGTCCCCGACGAAGAGATCCTGCGGCGCATCACCGGGCGGAGGGTTTGCCCCCGGTGCGGCGCCACGTACCACGTGGAGTTCCAGCCTCCGAAAGTGCCTGGGATCTGCGATCGCTGTGGCCACGCCCTCATCCAGCGGGATGACGACAAAGAAGAAACGGTGCGCCGGAGGCTGGAGGTCTACCGGCGGCATGCGGAGGAGCTGATCCGCTTCTACCAGGCCCGCGGGCTGTACCACCGCCTCTCGGGCCTGGGGTCGGAGGCGGACGTTTTGGAGCGCCTTATCGGCCTCCTCCAGAGCCTGGGAGTTTGGAACCGTTGATCATCTTGAAATCCAAAGAAGAAATCGCTATCATGCGTAAGGCCGGGCGGGTGGCCGCCGGAGCGCTGCATGTGGCGGCGTCCCTCATCCGGCCGGGGGTCAGCACCCGGGACATCGACGAAGCGGTGGAAGCATATATTCTGCAGGAAGGTGCGCGGCCGGCCTTCAAGGGTTACCGGGGGTTTCCCGCTTCCGTCTGCACCTCCCTCAACGACGAAGTGGTCCACGGCATTCCCTCGCCCAGGCGGAGGCTCCGCTCCGGGGACATTATCAGCGTCGACGTGGGAGTCATCCTGGAAGGGTTTGTGGGGGATACGGCGTGGACCTTTCCCGTGGGCAAGGTGACGCCGGAAGCGGAAAAACTCCTGCGCACCACTTACCAGGCCCTCCACGCCGGCATCGCCAAGGCGCGGCCGGGGGGCCGCCTTACCGACATCGGCGCAGCCGTCCAGGAAGTGCTGGAGGCGGAAGGCCTGGGGGTGGTGCGGGAATATACGGGTCACGGGATCGGCCGCCAGATGCATGAGGACCCTATGGTGCCCAACTTCGGCCCGCCGGGGATGGGGCCGGTCCTAGAGGTGGGCATGGTGCTGGCCATCGAGCCCATGGCCACCACCGGCGGCTGGGCGACGAAGGTGGGCAAGGACGGGTGGACCGTCAGCACCCGGGACGGCTCCCTGGCGGCCCATTTCGAGCATACGGTGGCCATCCTGGAGGACGGCCCGGAGATCCTGACCTGGCCTGAGGTGGGAATGGCGTGGACATAGAACCGGGCAGTATCGTCCGCTCCCGCCAGGGGCGGGACGCGGGAACCTTTTACGTGACCCTGGCCCGTCTGGACGAGCGGTACTTGCTTCTCACCGACGGGCGCAAGCGGCCGGTGAGGCGGCCCAAGAAGAAGAACATCCGCCACGTGGAAGTGGTGGCGCCTCCCCCCGGACCCCTCAAGGTATGGATAGAGGCGGGGCGGCGCCCCAGCGACGGGAAAATCCTGGAGGTGTTGCTACCTTTTATGGAGGAGGTGAAGGAAGATGGCGCGCAATAAGGACGTGATCGAGGTGCAGGGGACGGTGGTGGAACCCCTTCCCAACGGCGTCTTTCGGGTGGAGCTGGACAACGGCCACACGGTGCTGGCCCATGTGTCTGGAAAGATTCGCATGAATTTTATCCGCATTTTGTCCGGCGACCGCGTTACGGTAGAATTATCGCCGTATGACCTGACCCGCGGTCGCATCACGTACCGCTTTCGGAACTGAGAAGGGCAAAGGCAAAGGCAAAGGGGGCAAAAGCCGTGAAGGTTCGTAGCTCGGTGAAAAAGATATGCGAGAAGTGCCGGGTCGTCAAGCGGCACGGTAAAGTCATGGTCATCTGCGAAAACCCCAAGCACAAGCAGGTGCAGGGGTAAGGAGGTCTAACAAGTGGCGCGGATCGCAGGAGTGGATTTGCCCCGGGATAAGCGCATCGAGGCGGCTCTCCCGTACATCTACGGGATCGGGTGGACCACCTCCCGGAAGATCCTGGCGGAGACCGGCATCGATCCCAACACCCGGGTGCGGGACCTGACGGAAGACGAAGTGGCCCGCCTGAGGGAGATCATCGATCGCAAATACCCCGTGGAGGGCCAGGTGCGGGCGGAAGAGCAGCGCAATATCAAGCGCCTCATGGATATCGGCTGCTACCGGGGTTTGCGCCACCGGCGGGGACTGCCCGTCCGGGGCCAGCGGACCAAGACCAATGCCAGGACCAGGAAAGGTCCCCGCAAGACGGTGGGCGCCAAGCGGAAGAAATAACGCTAGCACACCAGCGGGGTTTGTTGTAAACTACCCTTATGGCCTAAATCCAAACGGGAGCACAGGAGGGATGGCGTCAGCATGGCTAGGCAGCGAGGAGCCAGGCCGCGTCGCAAGGAGCGGCGCCGTGTCGATCGAGGCATCGCCCACATTCACTCGACTTTCAACAACACCATCGTGACCATCACCGATCCCCAGGGCAACACCCTGGCGTGGGCCAGCGCGGGGACGCAAGGCTTCACGGGGACCAAGAAGGGGACCCCCTTTGCCGCCCAGGTGGCGGCGGAAGCCGCGGCCCGGGAGGCCCTGGATCTGGGGATGAGGGAAGTGGAAGTCTACGTGAAGGGGCCTGGCTCGGGCAGGGAAGCCGCCATCCGTGCTCTCCAAGCGGCTGGTTTGGATGTTAGCGTCATCAAAGATGTGACCCCTATACCCCACAACGGTTGCCGTCCACCAAAGCGGCGCCGTGTCTGATAGAGGAGGCATAAGATGGCTCGTTACACAGGGCCGGTATGCCGCCTTTGCCGTCGGGCCGGGGAGAAGCTCTACCTCAAAGGGGAGCGCTGCTATTCACCCAAGTGCCCCATTGAGAAGAAAGCTTTGCCGCCGGGCCAGCACGGGGCGGCTCGCCGGAAACTTTCGGAATACGGATTGCAGCTGAGGGAAAAGCAGAAGGTGCGCCAGCAGTACGGCGTCCTGGAGCGCCAGTTCCGCCGCTATGTGGCCAAGGCCCAGCGGGCCCGGGGCGTGACCGGGGCGACCCTTTTGCAGCTTCTGGAGCGGCGCCTGGATAACGTCGTCTACCGTCTGGGCTTCGCCACCTCCCGCAGCCAGGCGCGCCAGTGGGTCCTCCACGGCCACGTGGAGGTCAACGGGCGCAAGGTCAACATCCCCAGCTACCTGGTGAAGGCGGGCGATGAAGTGGCCATCGGGGAAGGGAGCCGCAAGATCCCCTTCTTCTCCGATGTGGCCCAGGGAGCCATCCGGGGGCCGGAGGTGCCTTCCTGGCTGGAGGTGGACCGGGAGAACCTGAGGGGCCAGGTCCTCCATCTCCCCAGCCGGGAAGAGATCGATACGGCGGTTCAGGAGAACCTCATCGTCGAGCACTATGCCCGCTAAGGCGGAGGGAGGGACCCTCATGGCCATCGTGGAAGCAGAACGGAGCGAACGGCCCACGGTCCAGCTGGTGGAAAAGAGCCCCGACGGCCGGTACGGGCGGCTGGTAGTGGAACCCCTGGAGCGGGGCTACGGCACCACCCTGGGAAACTCCCTGCGCCGGGTTCTTCTCTCCTCCCTGCCGGGGGCGGCCGTCACGTCCCTCCGGATTGACGGCGTCCTCCACGAGTTCTCTGTCATCCCCGGCGTGGTGGAGGATGTGGTGGACATCGTCCTGAACGTGAAGCAGCTGGCCCTGCGCCTCCACGGGGACGGTCCTGTAACGGTGCGGGTGGAGGCGGAAGGGGAAGGGCCCGTCACCGCGGGGGACATCGAAACCGGTCCCGACCTGGAGGTGGTCAACAAGGACCTGGTCCTGGCCACCTTGGATGGGGGACGCCTGGCCATGGAGATGGTGGTGGAAAAGGGTCGGGGCTATGTGCCGGCGGAGCGGAACAAAAAACCCGATCAGCCCATCGGGGTCATCCCGGTGGATGCCCTCTTCTCGCCCATCCGCAAGGTGAACTACACGGTGGAAGACACCCGGGTCGGGCGCATCACCGACTTCGACAAGCTCACCTTGGAGGTCTGGACCAACGGGACCATCCAGCCCGAAGAGGCCGTCAGCATGGCGGCCAAGATCCTCCGGGACCACCTGGAACTCTTCATCGGCCTCACGGAGAAGCAGGAAGCCCCCAGGGAGCAGGAGGAAGAGGGACCGCGCCAGAATCAGGAGATCCTCTCCCTTCCCATCGATGAGCTGGAGCTCTCCGTCCGCTCCTACAACTGCCTGAAGCGGGCGGGGATCAACACCATCGGGGAGCTGGTGAACAAGACGCCGGAGGACATGCTGAAGATCCGCAACCTGGGGAAGAAATCCCTGGAGGAAGTGGAGTCCCGGCTGGCGGCCTTCGGCTTGAAGCTGAAGAGCCCTGAGGAATAGGAGGAGCAGCTATGGTCACCGTCCGTCTTGGCCGTGCCCGGGATCCCCGCCGGGCCCTCTTGCGGGGGCTGGTGACGTCCTTCTTCGCCCATGAAGCCATCGTCACCACCGAGGCGAAGGCGCGGGAAACCCAGCGGCTGGCCGAACGCCTGATCACCAAGGCCAAAAGGGGCGATCTCCATGCCCGCCGGCAGGTGGCCGCATACCTTTTGAGCGAAGACGTGCTGAAGAAGCTCTTCGACGAAGTGGCGCCGCGGTACAAAGAGCGAGCGGGAGGGTATACCCGCATCATCAAGCTGCCGGCCCGGCGGGGCGATGGCGCGCCCATGGCTCGCCTTGAGCTCATCTAACCTGACCCCTTTCATCCAAGTGGAGGGCCTGCACTATTCCTTCGGGCACGTGCAGGCCCTCTCTGGCATCGATCTGGCCGTCGAAAGGGGCCGGTTTGTGGCCGTGGTGGGCGGGAACGGGTCGGGGAAATCGACCCTCGCCCGATGCCTCAACGGCCTTCTCTTGCCCCAAAAAGGCCGGGTGACGGTGGCGGGCTTTTCCACCGACGACCCCCGAGCCCTCCCTGAGATCCGCCGGCGGCTGGGCCTGGTCTTTCAGAATCCCGACAACCAGATCGTGGCGCCTGTGGTCGAAGACGATGTGGCCTTCGGGATGGAAAACCTGGGGCTTCCTTACGAGGTCATGCGGGAGAGGGTTCCCTGGGCCCTCGAAGCGGTGGGCCTCCAGGGGATGGAGGATCGGTCCCCCAGCACCCTTTCGGGGGGCCAGAAGCAGCGCCTGGCCATCGCGGGGATCTTGGCCATGGAACCGGAAGGGATCATTCTGGACGAAGCCACTTCGATGATCGATCCCCAGGGCCGGCGGGAAGTCCTGGAGGTGATCCAACGGCTCCGCCATGAGCGGGCCATGACGGTGATCTGGATCACCCACCACATGGAGGAGGCCCTCTTGGCCGACGAGGTGGTGGTCCTCCACCAGGGAAGGATGGTCGCCCGGGGACACCCGGCGGAGATCCTCAGCAGCCCCCATCTCAGCCGCTGGAACCTGGTGCCGCCCCCGGGGGTCCTTCTGGCCCAGGCCCTTCGCGACGAGGGTCTTTCGGTACCTCCCAGGGTGGTCACGGTGGAAGGGCTGGTGGATGCCCTTTGTCCCTCCGGCTAGAAAAGGTCTTTTTCCGGTACGACGATGGCGGCCCCTGGGTCCTGGAGGCCGTCGACCTGGAGATCCCCAAAGGGTCCAGCGTCGGCATCGCCGGAGGGACCGGCTCGGGAAAGACGACCCTCCTCATGCACTTGAACGGCCTCCTCCAGCCCCAGAAGGGCCGGATCCTGGTCGATGGGGAAGATCCCCACGATCCCTCCCTTTCGCGGCAGGAGCGGGCGGCTCGCCGCCGGCGCCTCCGCAGCCATGTGGGGCTGGTCTTCCAGTACCCCGAAAACCAGCTCTTCGAAGAGACGGTGGAAAAGGATATCGCCTTTGGGCCAAAGAACCTGGGCCTCCCGCCGGAGGAAGTGGCGGCTCGGGTGGAGCGGGCCATGGCGGCCCTGGGTCTCTCCCCAGATCTCAAGACCCGTTCGCCTTTCCAGCTATCCGGCGGCCAGATGCGCCGGGTGGCGGTGGCAGGGGTTTTGGCCATGGAGCCGGAGGTCCTGGTCCTGGATGAGCCCACGGCGGGGCTCGATCCCTTGGGGCGACAGGAATTCCTGGAGCTTTTGCGGCGGTGGAAGCGGGAGCACCCCAAACGCACCATCGTCTATGTCTCCCACCGCATGGACGAGATGGCCCTCCTGGTGGAGCGCCTCATCGTCCTTCACCGGGGGAAGGTGGTGGCCGACGGTCCTCCGGTCCACCTCTTCCTGGAGGAGGATGTGACCCGCTGGGGTCTGGAACCCCCTCCCGCTGCCCAGCTCCTCTTGGGCTTGAAGGCCCGGGGGCTGGCGGTGGACGTGAAGAGCCTGGCACCCCGGGAGGTGGCCCGGGCCATCGCCCGGGCGTGGAGGGATGGAGCGCCATGTGGAAAGGCCTGACCCTAGGCCAGTACTGGCCCGGCCATAGCTTTCTCCATCGCCTGGATCCCCGGACGAAGATCCTTTCGGTGGGGTTTCTCATCGTGGGCCTCTTCGGAACCCGCGGCTTTTGGGGCTACGGCCTGGTGTTCCTCTTGCTCCTGGGAGCTACCCTTTCCGCCCGCATTCCCTTCGGGAAGCTTTGGCGGGGCCTTCGCCCCATTCTGATCCTGGTCCTCCTGACGGCCCTCATCAATCTCTTCACCCTGCCGGGGGAGGCATGGGTCCGGTGGGGTTTCCTCACCGTCACGCGGGAGGGAGCCCAGATGGCCGCCCTCCTCTCCCTCCGCCTCATCCTCCTGGTGTGGGCCACCACCCTCATGACCCTCACCACGGCTCCTCTCCAGTTGACGGACGGTCTGGAGCTGCTCTTTGGCTTTCTGAAAAAGATCCGGGTGCCGGTCCATGAGATGGCCCTGATGATGGCCATCGCCCTCCGTTTCATCCCTACCCTTTTCGAAGAGGCCGACCGGATCCAGAAGGCCCAGATGTCCCGGGGCGCCGACTTCGAATCGGGGTCCCTTCCCCAGCGGGTGCGGGCCCTTCTGCCCCTCCTGGTGCCCCTCTTCGTGTCCTCCTTCCGGCGGGCGGAGGAGCTGGCCCTGGCTATGGAAGCCAGGGCTTACACCGGCGGGGAAGGTCGCAGCCGTTACCGCCGTCTCCGATGGAGCCTTCGGGATACCCTTTCCCTGGGCCTGGTGGTTCTGGTGGTGGCGGGTACCTTCGGGCTGAAGGCGGTGGGGCTGTGAAGCCTTACCTCCTGGTGGTGAGCTACTGGGGAAGGCCCTTCCACGGGTTCCAGCTGCAGCGGCCCGGCCTATCCACCGTGCAGGCCCATCTGGAACGGGCCCTTTCCCACGTGGAGGGAAGACCGGTGCGGGTGCGGGGGGCCGGCCGCACCGATGCCGGGGTCCATGCGGCGGCCATGCCGGTGAGGGCGGATATTTCCCGGGAAATGCCGCAGGAAAAATGGTTCCTCGCCCTCCATGGCCTCCTTCCGCCGGAGATCCAGATCCGGGAGATGCAGGAGATCCCCCCCGACTTCGATCCCCGGTTTCATGCCGTAGGAAAGACCTACGTCTACTGCCTCTGGCTGGGGCCGCGGTCGCCCTTTTATGCGCCCTTTGCCGCCCCCTGGCCTTACCCCTTCCAAAAAGACCTTCTCGAGGCCACCTTGTCCCTCTTAAAGGGCGAAAAGGATTTCCAGGCCTTTGCCCGCGCCCACGGGAAACGGGGCCGCACCCGGCGCACCCTCTCCCTCAGCTGGGGACAAAAGGGCGCGTTGGTGGCCATCTACTTTCGGAGCGACGGCTTCCTCTACCGGATGGTCCGGGCCCTTATGGCGGCCATCCTGGCGGTGCAGCGGGGGCGCATGGCCCTCAAGGATCTACCGGCCTACCTCGAGCCGGGGGGGCCCTCCTTCCCCTGGACGGCCCCACCCGAGGGTCTCACCCTGCTGGAGGTGGAGTACCCCGATCGGGTGGTGACGGATCTCGCCTTTCGCAGCTTTCTCCCCCGACCTATTGAATGTCCTTTATAGTTCTTGGATACTAGTGAACAACTCAATCATGGAAGCGGGGGAAAGGCATGACGGGTACGAGGATCCTTCGGATTTTCTTGGCGGTCCTTCTCCTAGGGGTTGTCGCTGGGTGTGGGAGCACTGGGGGGAATGAGGCCCAGGCGCCCGGGGCGGATCAACCCACTCCCGGCGGCACAGCCGTCATCCTGGTGAACGCCAATCCCGTCTCCCTGGACCCGGCCTTCATCCGGGACTGGACCACCCGCCAGGCGGCCCACTACCTCTACGACACCCTGGTCTACGTGGACGAGAACGATGAGATTCAGCCGCTTCTGGCGGAATCGTGGCAGGTGAGCGAGGATGGCCTGGTCTACACCTTCCACCTCCGAGAGGGGGTCCGGTTCCACGATGGAACTCCTTTTGACGCCGAGGCCGTGAAGATCAACATGGATCGCCTCCTGGATCCGGAGGTGGGATCCCGGCACCTGGCTACCCTTGCGCCCATGATCGACAAGGTGGAGGCGGTCGATCCCCTCACCGTCCGCTTTTACCTCAAGCGCCCGGATGCCAACTTCCTCCCCGAGATGTCCTGGAGCTCCATGATGGCCAGCCCCAAGGCCCTCGAAACTTACGGCAAAGATTTCGGCCAGCATCCGGTGGGGACGGGGCCCTTCCGCTTCCAATCCTTTGAGCCCGATAGCTCCCTCGAGCTGGTGGCCAACGAGGACTACTGGCAGGGTCGGCCCCTCTTGGATGGGCTGAAGATCCGGGTGGTGCCGGAGAAAAGCTCCCAGCTGGTGGAGATGGAAGCGGGGAACGGCCACGTGGTCTACAGCGTGCCGCCCAAAGATGTGAAGCGGCTCAGGGATGCGGGGATCATCGTGGAGGAGCGCACCACCGCCAGCTACCAGATGCTGGCCCTGAACCTGGCCAGCGGGCCCACTTCCGAGCTGGCGGTGCGCAAAGCCATCGCCCGGGCCATCGACCGGGATGCCATCATCGAGAAGGTTCTCTACGGCTATGCGGAAAAGAGCCGGGCGGGGGTGCCTTCCGCCTCCCCCTACTACAACGAGGATGTGCCCATGGTGGAGTACAACCCCGAGGAAGCCAAAGCCCTTCTGGATGAGGCGGGCTGGAAGGAAGGCCCTTCGGGGGCGCGGGAAAAGGACGGCCAGCCCCTTTTCGTGAAGATCCTTACGAGCGATGATGAGCAGCGGGTCCTCATCAGCCAGATCGTGGCGGAGCAGCTGGAGAAGATCGGGTTCAAGACGAAGATCGAGACGCTGGAATGGGCCAGCTACCTGGAAGCCATGCGGGCGGGCCGGTACCACATCTCCTTCTGGTCTTTGGGGGGCTTTAGCCTGCCGGCCTCCGACGGATCGGCCAACCTCAAATCCGATGCCTACTGGAACGTCAGTCAGATCAAGGATGCTCCGGACCTCAAAGAGGTGGCGGCCCGCATCGACGGGATCCTCGACCGTTCCGACGTGACGGCCGATCCCCAGGAGCGGCGGGAAATCTTGAAGGAGTTCCAGCTCTTGACGCAGGAATACCAGCTGAAGGTCTGGCTGTGGCATGCCAAGGGGCTGACGGCCATCAGCCCTCAGCTCCGGGATTACCAGCTCTACAACTACGACATCGTGTGGTTGCCCAAGGCCTGGCTGAAGCGCTGAGCTCTGAAGGAGGGAGCTATGGCCCGATACATCCTGCAGCGCCTCCTTTTGATGGTGCCCACCCTCTTGGGGGTGGTCACCGTCGTCTTCTTCTCCCTCCACCTGGTGCCGGGGGATCCTGTGGACCTGATGATCCCCCCGGATCTGGGAGGGGCTGCCCGGGAAGCCATGGCCGCTCAGATCCGAGCCCAGTACGGCCTGGATAAACCCCTCTGGGAGCAGTACGTGACGTATCTGGAAAAGCTCCTCCACGGGGATTTCGGGCGATCCCTTCGCAACGGGACCCTCATCAGCCAGGATCTCATGCGGCGGGTGCCCAACACCCTCCAGCTGGGTCTCCTGGCCTTTGTCATATCCACGGCCCTGGGCCTTTTGGTCGGTGTCGTGGCGGCCACCCACAAAGACCGGGTGTGGGATCGCCTGTCCATGGTGGTGGCCCTCCTTGGGGTTTCCCTCCCCAACTTCTGGTTGGGGTTTATGCTGATGCTCCTCTTCGGCCTTTACTGGAAGGTGCTGCCCCCGACGGGGTTTGGCGGGAGCATTTTCACCTGGGAAGGCCTGCGCTACGCCATCCTCCCGGCCCTCACCCTGGCCGCTTCCACCACAGGGGTGGTGGCCCGCTTCACCCGCTCCAGCATGCTGGAGGTCATCCGCCAGGATTACGTGAGGACGGCCCGGGCCAAGGGCCTTCCCGAACGCCGGGTGATCTACCGCCATGCCCTAAAGAATGCCCTCATCCCGGTGGTGACGGTTCTGGGGATCGAGTTTGGTTCTCTTCTCAGCGGGGCGGTGATCGTGGAGACGGTTTTTGCATGGCCGGGGGTGGGGCGGTACCTGGTGGGGGGTATCACCGCCAGGGACTTTCCGGTGGTTCAGGCAGGGGTGGTGGTGGTGGCCCTGGGATTTGTGGTGGCCAATTTCCTCACCGATATGCTCTATGCCTACATCCAGCCCCGCATCCGGTATGACTGAGGAGGTGTCCCCTTGTCCTTCGGACGAAGGTTTCTCCGCCAACTGAAGAAGAACCCGTTCCTCATGGGGGCTACCCTCTTTCTGGCGGGCCTTCTCGTCCTCACCTTGGGCGCCCCTTGGCTGGTGAAGGTCGATCCTTATCAGCAGGATCTTATGGAGCGTCTCCAACCTCCGTCGGCTCAACATTGGTTGGGAACGGATGAGGCCGGCAGGGATGTCTTCAGCCGCATCGCTTACGGCGGCCGCTACAGCCTTCTCATCGGTCTTTTGGGAGCTGCTGGCGGGCTCTTGGCGGGAGTGACCCTGGGGACGCTCTCGGGCTATCGGGGGGGCTGGCTGGATCAACTCCTCATGCGCCTCATCGACATCATGATGGCCTTTCCCGGTGTCCTCCTGGTCATTCTCATCGTGGCCATCTTAGGCCCAGGGCTCCACAACCTCATCCTGGCCCTTATTGTCTGGTTTACCCCTACCTTTGCCCGCATCAGCCGGGCGGGAGTCCTTTCCCTCAAAGGATCGGAGTTCGTGGAAGCTGCCAGAGCCAGCGGCGCAGGCCACGGGGTGATCATCGCCCATATCCTAAGGAATACCCTCTCACCGATCGTGGTGTATTTCACTCTGTCGGTTGCCACGTCCATTCTGGCGGCAGCAGGCCTGAGCTTTTTGGGTCTGGGTGTTCAGCCTCCCACCCCCGAATGGGGAGCCATGGTAGGAGCTGCCCGGGCCTACCTCCGGGATGCCCCCTATCTCATTACTTTCCCCGGCCTCTTTATCTTCTTCACGGTGCTTTCCATCAACCTTTTGGGAGATGCCCTCAGGGATCTTTTGGATCCGCGTCTGAGGGGTTAAAACCATGTTGCCTTGCTGCCCGTGGGGCATCACCACCGGAAGCGGCCCTCACCGGGCACAGGGGCCTTAGGGATTTGCCGTTTGGACCAATGGTGCTGGTTGCCATCGGACACTAGAGTAGGGACCGCTGCAGTAAAGAGGGGGCCAGCTGACGCGGTTCCTACCGAGCGTGGCGGATGACCTCCAGCATGCTGGAGCGGGTGAAGCGGGCCACCACCCCTGTGGTGGAAGCGGCCAGGGTGAGGGCCGGGAGGATGGCGTAGCGCAGGCCTTCCCAGGTGAAAATGCTCCCGCCAAACCCCGTCGGGGGCAGCACCTTCCAGTAAAGGCCGAAGAGGAGCATCAGCATAAACCCCAGCCAGAAGTTGGGGAGGGAAACCCCAAGGAGGGCCACCACCATGGACAGGCGATCCCACACCCGGTCTTTGTGGGTGGCCGCCACGACACCGACCAAAAGGCCCAGGGCCGTGGATATGACAAAGGCCAGGAGACCCAGCTGGAGGGTGTTGGGCACCCGCCGCATGAGATCCTGGCTGATGAGGGTCCCGTTGCGAAGGGATCGCCCGAAATCCCCGTGGAGGAGCTTTTCCAGGTACGTCACGTACTGCTCCCAGAGGGGTTTATCCAGGCCGTACTGGGCTCGGATCTGAGCGGCCATGGCTTCCCGGGCAGCTCCTCCCAGATCCGGGGGGATCATCAGGTCCACAGGATCCCCCGGCACCAGGTGGAGGGAGAAGAAGACGACGGTGACCACCCCCAAGAGGGTGGGCACCATCAAAAGGAGGCGCTGCAGGATGTATCGGGCCATAGCTCCCTCCTTCAGAGCTCAGCGCTTCAGCCAGGCCTTGGGCAACCACACGATGTCGTAGTTGTAGAGCTGGTAATCCCGGAGCTGAGGGCTGATGGCCGTCAGCCCCTTGGCATGCCACAGCCAGACCTTCAGCTGGTATTCCTGCGTCAAGAGCTGGAACTCCTTCAAGATTTCCCGCCGCTCCTGGGGATCGGCCGTCACGTCGGAACGGTCGAGGATCTCGTCGATGCGGGCCGCCACCTCTTTGAGGTCCGGAGCATCCTTGATCTGACTGACGTTCCAGTAGGCATCGGATTTGAGGTTGGCCGATCCGTCGGAGGCCGGCAGGCTAAAGCCCCCCAAAGACCAGAAGCCCCTCCTCCCTTGACAGCCCTACCCCCAGGTCCATAGAATGTTTTCGCGTCTTTTGGGGGAAATGGGGAGAAACTATGCAGAAGACCTATTATCCGAAGAAAGCAGAGCGCCAGGATACCTGGTACCTGATCGATGCCGACGGCATGATCCTGGGGCGTCTAGCCAGCGAGGTGGCCCGCATCTTGCGCGGAAAGCATAAGCCCACCTACACGCCTGGCGTACCCGGCGACCATGTCATCATCATCAATGCCAGCAAGGTGCGCCTGACGGGTAAGAAGCCCCAAACCAAGGTTTACCGCCGTCACAGCGGTTACCCTGGGGGATTAAAGACCATCAGTTTCGCCAGCATGATGGCCAAATACCCGGAGCGGGTGGTGGAACATGCCGTCCGGGGCATGCTCCCCAAAGGACCCATGGGGCGCCAGCTTTTCCGGCGCATGCGGGTCTATGCCGGTCCCAATCATCCGCATGAAGCCCAAAAGCCGGTGCCTTTGGCTCTTGAACATTGCAAGGCCAGGTCATAGAGGGGGAACCGAATGTGGCGACAGTGCAGTACTGGGGTGTAGGACGGCGCAAGGAAGCCACCGCCAGGGTGCGCCTGATCCCTGGCAGCGGACGGGTCATCATCAACGAACGCAGCATCGAATCTTATCTGCCGACGGAGTCCCTCCGGAGCTATGCTCTTGAACCCCTCTATCACGTGGAAGGGGCAGCCCAGCGCTACGACGTCATCGTCCGGGTGCGGGGAGGGGGCATCAGTGGTCAGGCCGGGGCCATCCGCTTGGGTATCGCCCGGGCCCTCACCCATGCTGAGGAAGGGGTCCGTCCCGTCCTGAAGAAAGCCGGCTTTCTCACCCGCGATGCCCGGGTCAAAGAGCGGCGCAAGTACGGCTTGAAGAAAGCCCGGAAGGCTCCTCAGTTCTCCAAGCGCTGATACACCCCACGTCAAGATTCCCCGCTCCCTCTCATACATAGGGGGCGGGGGATCATGGTGTCAGTACCGCCGCGCCGCCTTCTTGTGGGGGTCGTCCTGCTCCTCCTTCTCGCCGCTTTTCTTGAAGGTGAAGCCCAAGCTCTTGAAGCTTCAGGCCAGACCCGCCAGGTCCAGAGGGAAAGCCCCTTTCTCGCAGGAAAGCGCATCCTCCTGGACCCGGGCCACGGCGGTGATGACCCCGGAGCCGTCCAAAACGGGGTGAAAGAGAGCGACCTCAACTGGCTCATCGCCAAGGAGCTGGCCACCTTTCTCGAAGAAGCGGGAGCCGAGGTCCTCTTCACCCGCACCGAGGTAGGTCCCTTTCCCACCCCTCGCGAGCGCGTCGAACTCATGGAATCCCTCGACCCCGACATCATCATCAGCATCCACTGCAACGCCTTTCCCTCGCCCATCTGGCGGGGCGCCCAGACCTTCTACAACCCCGAAGCCAAAGATCCCCGGAGCAAAGAGCTGGCCCTCTACATCCAGGACGCCTTGCGTCGCCTCACTCCGACCACCCGCCATGCCAACCGGGGCATCGACCACTACATCCTGAAGGCCGCGCAAGTGCCGGCGGCCACGGTGGAGCTGGGTTTTCTCACCAACCCTGAAGACCTGGCGCTTCTGAAGACGGAAACCTACCGCCGTCGAGCCGCCTTCGCCATCTTTCTCGGCATCGCCCATTTCTTTGCCGGAAGCCCTGTGCCCCCCGGCGAGGAGGGGTAAGGGAGCGGGTGGGAAGAGCTGATCCAGTCTGGTACCATCAAAAGGCGGAGGTTTTTTCATGTACAAGAAGATCCTCGTGGCCAACCGGGGTGAGATCGCTGTCCGCATCCTGCGGGCTTGCCGGGACATGGGCATCCGCACCGTGGCCGTCTACTCCGAAGCCGACAAAGACGCCTACCATCTGGATTTTGCCGATGAAGCCTATCCCATCGGGCCGGCTCCCGCCAGCGAGAGCTATCTCAACGTCTCCGCCCTCATCGACGTGGCCAGCCGAGCCCAGGTGGACGCCATCCACCCTGGCTATGGCTTTCTTTCCGAGAACGCCTACTTCGCCGCCGTCTGCCGCACCTGGGGCATCGATTTCATCGGCCCCGATCCTTCCGCCATCCAGCGCATGGGGGACAAAGCCCAGGCGCGCCGCTTGGTGAAAGAAGCGGGGGTGCCGGTCATGCCCGGAAGCGACGATGCCCTGGAAGATTTGCATCAGGCGAGGGAAGTGGCGGAACGGATCGGCTACCCCGTGTTGGTGAAGGCCGCCGGTGGGGGCGGCGGCCGCGGCATCCGGGTGGTGGAGCGGCCGCAGGACCTGGAACAAGCCCTGGAATCGGCCGCAAGGGAAGCGGCCAACGCCTTCGGCACGCCCGAAGTCTACGTGGAGAAATACATCCCCAACCCTCGCCACGTGGAAATCCAGATCCTGGCCGACAGCCACGGGCGGACCATCAGCCTTTATGAGCGGGATTCCTCCATCCAGCGCCGCCGCCAAAAGCTCATCGAAGAATCCCCCAGCCCTTTCCTCGATGAGGATCTCCGCTGGGCCATGTCCCAGGCGGCCATCCGGGTGGCGCAAGCCGTCCGGTACAAGAACGCCGGCACCGTGGAGTTCTTAGTCGATCAGGACGGCAGCTTCTACTTCATCGAGATGAACACCCGCCTCCAGGTGGAGCACCCCGTGACGGAAGCCATCTTGGGGGTGGATATTGTCCAGGAGCAGATCCGCATCGCCATGGGCCAGGCCCTTTCCTGGCGCCAGGAAGATCTAAAGCCTCGGGGATCGGCCATCGAGTTCCGGATCAACGCGGAAGATCCCTTCCGGGGGTTCATCCCCTCGCCCGGCAAAGTGGAGTTCATCCGCTGGCCCATGGGCCCTGGGGTGCGGGTGGATGAAGGGGTCGTTTCCGGCCACGTTATCCATCCCTACTACGATTCCCTGATGGGAAAGCTGATCGTGTGGGGTGCCGATCGGGAAGAAGCCCTGCGGCGGGCGGAGCGAGCCCTGGCAGAACTGGAGGTGGAGGGCATCCGCACCACCGTGCCCCTCTACCGCGAGCTCGTGCGGCACCCCGATTTCCAGCGGGGCACCTACCATACCCGCTGGCTGGAGGAGGTCTTCATGGCCCACCTCCCGCGATAGAGGAGGGGTCCTGTGGATGTGACCGCCCTGTACCAGGAATCCCTCGGAAACGGGGTGGTTCGGTGCCACCTCTGCCCCCACCAGTGCGTGCTGAGGCCCGGTGAAGAAGGCCTCTGCCGGGTGCGGCGAAACGTCGGCGGGGTCCTCAAAGCCGAAGGGTACGGCCGCATGGCCGCCGTCTCCGTGGAGCCCGTGGAGAAAAAACCTTTTTTCCACTTTTATCCCGGCAGTTGGACCCTTTCCCTGGGCACCTTCGGCTGCAACATGACCTGCAACTACTGCCAGAACTGGACCATCTCCCAGCGGGGGAGCGGAGAAGATGAACCCTACCTGGGGCCCGGGGACGTGGAAGCCAAGATCCGGGAGCTGAAGGTCCGCCAGCCCCGCTTGCGCTCCGTCGTCTTCACCTTCACCGAACCCACCGTCTCCATCGAATACGTGCGGGATGTGGCGGAAGTGGCTCGCCGGGAAGGGCTTTCGGTCCTTTTGAAGACCAACGGCTTTCTTTCTCCCCAGCCCTGGGAAGAGCTTCTCCCCCTTCTCGACGGCGCCAACATCGACCTCAAAGGCCTTCGCGACGAGTACTACGTCCGCCGGCTGGGGGCAAGGGTAGGCCCCGTCATGGAGAACATCGCCCGGGCGGTAGAGGCGGGGATCCACGTGGAGATCACCACCCTCCTCGTCCCCGGCGATTTCGACCGCATGGAAGAGGTGGACGCCATCGCACGGTGGATCGCCCGCCTGGACCCCAACCTTCCCCTGCACCTGCCCCGCTTTTACCCCGACTTCCAGCGGGGGGGCGAGCCTTCTCCCTGGGATCTTCTGGAGGAGGCCCGGAACACGGCGCGACAGCACCTCCATCACGTCTATATCCCTTCGGCCCCCTTGCCGGGGGCTACCGACACCTTCTGCTCCCACTGCGGCACCCCCCTCCTTCGCCGCCGGGGACTCCGGGTGGAGCCCACCCCCGACCTGGTGGAAGACGAAGGGGCGCACCGCTGCCGCCGCTGCCACACCCCCCTTTTCCTCCGGGGATCCTTGTCCCACCCTGTTGCCCCTTCCAAGGGCTTATGAAATGATGGAGGCGGTCCCTTCGGGGGCCAGGATAACCGCATAAAGGACAGCAAAAGGGTGCCCCGTTTCCACGGGGAGAATAGGGAAGTCCGGGGAGTGCCTTCAAAAGGGCACGGAGCCGGCGCGGCCCCGCCACTGTAAGCGTCGCAACACCTGCCTGCAAGAGCCCACTGCCCGTTTCGGGTGGGAAGGGGCAGGCAGGGACGCAAGCCAGGAGACCTGCCCTTTTGCTTCGGTCCACCTCTCGCGGGAAGGGGGATGGCCGATGGGCTCTCATTGTCTTGGTCTTCGGACCTGAACCCGGCCTGCGCCGGGTTTTTTTGATGCCCCACAGCGTTCCATCAGGAGGTGCGTGACCGTGCGAAACCGAAACCGGCTTCTCTCCCTGTTGATGCTCCTTCTCCTTCTCACGGCGGCTGCCTGCGGACCAGCCCCTTCGCCTGCAGCTGATAACCACCCGGCGCAAGAAGAAGCGGCCCCATCCCTATTTCCTGTCACCGTCACCGATGATCTTGGCCAAGAGCTCACCTTTACCCAGCCGCCCCAGCGGATCGGCGCCTTTGTCCCCAGCGCCACCGACCTTCTCCTCACCCTGGGGATGAAGGACCGCATCGCCGTGGTAGATCCCTACAGCGCCGCCCAGTTCCCCGAGGTGGAAGGCATCACCCAGATGGACACCTACAACATCGACTTTGAGTTCCTCGTGGCCCAGAAACTGGACCTCATCCTCACCCTCCCCGGCCAGTACCTGGACCGGATGCGGGAACTGGGGTTGAAGGTCTACGTCCTCCAGCCCAGCGACATCGAGGGGGTATACCGCAACTTCCTCAATATCGGCAAGGTGGCGGGGATCCCCGATACGGCCGATGAGGTGGTAAAGGGCCTCCGGCAGGCCATGCAGCCCATCCTGGAGAAAGTGGCCCGCATCCCCGAGGACCAGCGGGTGACGGTCTACGCCGAGAACTGGAACGATCCCATCTACGCCGCCGGAGCCGGCTCCTACACCGATGCCCTCATCCGGGCGGCCGGGGGAAAGAACATCCTCCACGACAGCGAACAGCCGTGGCCCCAGGTGAACGCGGAGGACATCATCGCCCGAGCGCCGGAAGTCATCCTGGTGACGGCCGGCAACCCCGGCGGCGAGGAGCTGGTGAAGGGGACCCGTCCCGGCTGGGAATCGGTCCCTGCCGTGGTGAACCGCCGGGTCTATGTGGTCCCCGATGAGCTCATCAGCCAGCCGGGGAGCCGGGTAGCGGAAGCGGTGCAGTTCCTCTACCAGCTCTTCTACGAGGGAGAAGGCCGCTAATCGTGTGGCGGCCTTCTCCGCCCCTCTTCCTGGGAAGCCTGGCCCTTCTCTTGCTGGCATCCCTCATGGTGGCCGTCCATGTGGGGGGCGTCCTCATCCCCTGGCGGGAGATCTGGCATCTCCTGGGGGAAGGCCCTTCCGCCCAGGGGCCCTTGGGGAGCATCCTCTGGCAGATCCGGCTGCCCCGCATCCTCCTGGCCGCCACCGTAGGCGCAGCCCTGGGGGGAGCGGGCACCCTGTTTCAGGGCCTCTTTCGAAACCCCATGGCCGACCCTTACGTCATGGGCGTCTCCAGCGGAGCCGCCCTGGGAGCTGCTCTCTATATCGTGGGCTTCTGGCGAAGCGGCAGCTCTTGGGGCCTACCTGCTTTCGCCTTTCTCGGAGCGGCCTTGGCCCTCTTCCTGGTCTACGGCCTTTCCCGCCAGAACGGCCATGTGCCCGTCACCTACCTCCTCCTGGCCGGCGTGGCCGTCTCCTCCTTCCTGGCGGCGGCGGTGGCCCTCTTGGTCTATTTCTATCCCGAGCATTTGCGCTCTCTCTATTTCTGGCTTCTGGGGAGCTTTGCCGGCGCCACCTGGCGGCGGTTGGCCTGGGCCCTTCCTTGCGTAGGGATCACCCTTCTCCTGGCCCATCTCTTCCTCGTGCGGCCCTTGAACCTCCTCCTGGCGGGAGAAGAGCAGGCCCACCACCTGGGGTTGGCGGTGGAGCGGGCCAAGGTCTGGATCCTCTTTACCGGCGCCTTTCTGACGGCCGTGGCCGTCTCCCTTTCCGGCATGATCGGCTTTGTGGGCTTGGTGGCGCCCCATGCCGTCCGCCTCCTGGTCGGTCCCGACCACCGCCGGGTGTTTCTGGGAAGCGCCCTTCTCGGGGGAACCTTCATGGTCCTGGCCGATTCCCTGGCCCGCACCCTTCTTTCCCCCCAGGAGCTGCCGGTGGGCATCGTCACTTCCCTGGTGGGAGCGCCATTCTTTCTCTACCTCCTCTTTCGGACGAAGAGAGGAGGTGCCCTGGATTGATGCCCCTCTTGCGGACCCTGGACCTGGAGGCCGGTTACCAGGGGAAACCCATCCTAAAGGGGGTATCCATGGAGCTCTTTCCTGGGGAAGTGGTGGTCCTCATCGGGCCCAACGGATCGGGGAAGAGCACCCTTTTGAAGGCCCTTTCCGGGTATCTCCCCAGCCGGGGAGCAGTGGAGCTTTTGGGAAAGCCCCTTGGTAACTACACCCCCGTGGAGCGGGCGCGGATTCTGGCGGTCCTCCCCCAGGAGAACGACCTTCCTCCCACCTTTACGGTGGAAGAGGCGGTGGAGATGGGCCGCTACCCCCACCTTTCGCCCTTCTCGGGTCCCGGGCCTTCCGACCGGCAGGCGGTGGAGGAGGCCCTCTCCCTCATGAACCTTCAGGGCTTCCGCCGCCGTCTGCTGGCTACCCTTTCCGGCGGCGAAAAACAGCGGACCTTTCTGGCAAGGGCCCTCGCCCAGGAGCCCCGCCTCCTCCTCCTGGATGAACCCTTGAGCCGCCTGGACGTGAACTACGCCCTCGAGCTCCTCACCCTCTTGCGGAACCTGGCCCAGAGGGGTATGGGCATCCTGGCGGTGGAGCACCACCTGGCCTATGCCCGCCTTCTCGCCACCCGGGCCGTGGCCCTGCGGGACGGAAAGATCTTGGCGGAGGGAGCTCCGGAGGAGATCTTCCGCCCCGACCTCCTGGCGGATCTCTACCGCGTGGGGGAAGGCCACCGCCGCCATCTGGCGCGGCTCCTCGAAGGATAGATCTCAGGTCCTGCTGTTTCCCGGCAAATAGCGTTGTACACTAGGGAGCAAGCGGGAGGGATGGCCGTTGCTGCGTCTCGATGGCAAAGGGGCGGTGGTCACGGGGGCGGGCCAGGGCATCGGCCGGGCCATCGCGGTGGAGCTGGCCCGCCACGGAGCCCGGGTCCTGGCCCTGGATCTCAACGGGGAGGCGGCGGAAGAGACGGCCCGCCTCATCGAGAGGGAAGGGGGCCAGGCCCTTTTCCTGGCGGGGGACGTCACCCGGCAGGCGGACATGGAAAAGGCGGGGGATGAAGTCCTTTCCGCTTGGGGGTCCCTGGACATCTGGGTGAACAACGCGGGCATCACCCGGGATGCCACCCTTCTCAAGATGACGGAAGAAGCCTTCGACCAGGTGGTGGCCGTCCACATGAAGGGGACCTTTTGGGGCATGAAGGCGGCGGCCGCCCGCATGCGGGACCGGGGCGGGGGAGCCATCGTCAACCTCTCCTCCATCAGCGGCAAGGTGGGGAATTTCGGCCAGGTGAACTATTCCGGCGCCAAGGCGGCCATCGTGGCCATGACCAAGACGGCGGCCCGGGAGCTGGCCCGTTACGGCATCCGGGTCAACTGCATCCAGCCGGGCTGGATCGATACCGCCATGACCCGGGCCGTGCCCGAGGAGATCCGCCAGAAAGCCCTGGAAAACATCCCCCTGGGGCGGGTGGGCCAGCCGGAAGAAGTGGCCCGGGTGGCCGTCTTCCTCGCCAGCGACTACGCCAGCTACATCACGGGCACCTGCATCGAAGTCACAGGCGGACGCCACATGTGAAAGGGTTGAGCCATGGCCAGGTACTACGAAGACTTCACCATCGGCGAAGTGTTCGAAAGCCCCCGGCGGACGGTGACGGAAGCCGACATCGCCCTCTTTGCGGGTCTTTCGGGAGATTACAACCCCCTCCACACCGACGAGGAATTCGCCCGCACCACGCCCTTTGGCGGCCGCATCGCCCATGGTCTTCTGGTCCTCTCCATGGTCAGCGGCCTCAACCAGCGCCTCGGCCTCTTCGACGGAACCCTGATCGCCTTTTTGGGACTAGAGTGGTCCTTTAAGGCGCCTGTCCGCCCCGGGGATACCATCCACTTCCGCATGGAAGTGGCCGACAAGCGGGAAACCAGCCATCCCGACCGAGGCATCCTGGTGCGCCGCTACCAGGTCTTCAACCAGGAAGGAACCCTCTGCCAGGAAGGCACCATGACGGTCCTCATCAAGAGGCGGCCGCGAGAGGGACAGGCCTAGGTGGGGGAAGAAGGCGAAGGTCGGGTCCTGCCGCCCCGGGTCCGCTGGGGCCGGTTGGAACCCTGGCGGCAAAACCTGTACGTCCTCTGGTTTGGCTCCTTGGTGGTCAGCCTCTCCTTTTCCCTGGTCATGCCCTTTTTGCCCCTCTACCTGGTGGAAGAGCTGGGTCTCAAGACGGATCCCAGCCTGTGGAGCGGCATCGTCCTGGCGGGCGCCTTTCTCGGGACCGCCGTCATGTCGCCCGTCTGGGGGGCCCTGGCCGACCGTTTCGGCCAGCGGGCCATGCTCCTCCGCTCCGGGTTCAGCTTGGCCTTCATTTACGTGGCCATGGGCCTCAGCGCCACGCCCCTGCAGCTGGCCATCTGGCGGGTCCTCTTCGGGGCCATGTCGGGCTTTATCCCCGCCGCCACCGCTCTTGTGGCCAGCAACACCCCGACGCCCTATCTGGGCATCGCCTTGGGCTCCCTCAGCACGGGGACGGCGGCAGGGGGTGTCCTGGGGCCCCTTTTCGGCGGGGCGGTGGCCCAGTGGCTGGGCTACCGGGGTGCCTTCTACGCCGCCGGATTCGGCCTTCTCCTGGGGGCCATCCTGGCCTTTTTCCTGGTGGGGGAACGGGTGCCCCCCTTCCGGGGGAGCAGCTGGCGCCGGTTCCTCCCGGAACTCTGGGAACTTTTCCAGAGGCCCTCCCTCCGGGAGAGCTACATCCTCATCTTCTTCCAGCAGACGGCCATGATGGTGGCGGCGCCGGTCCTTCCCCTCATCATCGCCGACCATGCGCCCCATGCCTCGTCCCTCCTGGTGGGCCTCATCTACGCCCTGGCAGGCGTAGCCCAGGTCATGGGAGGACCGGTGACGGCGCGGCTGGCCGGCCGCACCGGCTACCGGCGGCTCCTGACCTTCTCCTTTTTGGCCACGGCTTTCCTCATGCTGCCCCAGGCATCTTCCTCCCTCGCCCTTTTGGGCGGCAGCCGCTTCATCTTCGGGTTCCCCCTGGTCTGGGGCACGGTGGCCCTTACCTACCTGGTGACCCGGGCTGCCCCCGAAGGCCAGCGGGGCCAGGTCTTCGGCCTGGTGAACTCCATCAACTCCTTGGCCAGCATGGCGGGAAGCCTGGTGGGAGGCCTTTTGGGTCATGTCCTGGGGTGGAACGCCGCCATCTACGGGAGCGCCCTTCTCTTCCTTGTGGGGGCCCTTTTGAGCTGGCAGTTCACCCGCACGGGAAGCCTCAGGGAGTAGGGAAGGAGGATTTTACTCTAAAGGGGGGAAAGGAAATGCCATGAGCTTTCGGTTCCTCCATGTGGCGGATTTTCACCTCGACAGCCCCTTTCGCGCCCGCAAAGAAGAGGGCCTGGACTGGCAGGAAGCCCTTCGCCACTCCTTTGAGGCGGCGGTGGATCTGGTCCTGGCGGAAGCCCTCCATGCCATGGTGGTGGCGGGGGATCTTTTCGATTCGGAAAACCTCTCCCTCGCCACCCAGCACTTTCTCTACCGCCAGCTGGAGCGCCTCTCGGCTGCGGGCATCCCCTTCTTTTACGTCACGGGAAACCACGATGCGGGGCCGAAACTTTCTCGCCTCCGCCTTCGCCTGGCGTCCCTTCCCCACGTCCACGTGGTGGCGGAGCGGAAGCCCGTCACCCTCACCGTGAAAGACCGGCAGGGTCAGGCGGTAGGGATCCTCACGGGCATGGGCCACGAAACGCCCTATGAGGGGGACGACTGGATCCGGGGCTTTCCCCCGGCGGGAAGGGAGCCCCTCCCTGCCGTGGCGGTGATGCACGCCGCGGTGGAGAACCTGGGGTCCCATCCCCACGGCCGCTACGCCCCCTGCCGCCGGGAGGAACTGGAGGCTTTGGGCTACGACTATGTCGCCCTGGGTCACATCCACCAGCGCCAGGAGATCTCCCGCACCCCCGCCATCTGGTACTGCGGCAACCCCCAGGGGCGGGACCCTTCCGAATGGGGTGAAAAGGGCGGCCTCCTGGTGGAGATCCCTCAGCGAGGGGCCCCTCCTCAGGTCACCTTCCGACCCCTCCACCGCTGGCGGTTTGAAAGGGTGCGCCTGGCCGGCGCCTTTGCCGACGCCCTCCAGCTGAAGGACGCCCTCCAAAAGGAGCTGGCCCGGCATCCCGGGTCAAAAGACACCTGGCTCTTGCGGGTGGAGCTGGCGGGCCCTTCGCCCCTCGCCTCCACCCTGGCCCGGGAGGACGAGCGGCGGGCCTTGGAGCGGGAGCTGGCCCTGGACCTGGGGCTGGCATCCCTGGAACTGGATGCCGACGGCCTGTACCCGGCCGTGTCGTGGGAGAAGCTCTTGGAACGGGGTCCCGGCCCCCTCCGGGAAGCCATGGCCATCATCGCCGAGCTGGAGGAAGGAGATCATCTCTGGCCATCCCTGAACCTCGCGCCCCTTGCCGGCTTTGCGGGATCCGCCGAGGAAGCCCTCCCTTACCTTCGCTCCCTCTTGGAAGGGATGCGGGAAGAGCTGGCCGCTTATTTCCAGGGAGGGAGCCGCTGACATGCGCTGGAAGACCCTCCGCCTCCGCCGCTTCGGCTCTTTGAAAGACCTGGAGCAGGACCTGGCCCCTTGGACCGTCATCTTAGGGCCCAACGAGGCGGGAAAGACGACCCTCCGCCACGCCCTTTCGACCCTCCTGCTGGGATTTCGCCAGCGGAAGGATTACCCTTGGAACCCCTGGGACGGGGGAGAACCCCATCTGGAAGGGGTTCTCGAGACGGGAGAAGGCTCCTTGACCGTGGTGCGGCGCCTCCTCTCCCAGCCCAAAGGCCACCTCCTGGACGCCCGGGGAAAGCGCCACGAGCTGGGGAACCGACCGCTTCCCTTCGTCCCTTCCCCCCTGGATCAACTCTACGAACCCGTCTACACCCTGACGGCCGCCAACCTCGGCATGCTGAAGGAAGATCTCTGGCACCCGGTGGAGGAGGCCCTCATGGGGCCGGCCCAGGGGCAGCTTCTCCCCGTGGGGAAGGTCCTTTCCGCCATCCGTGAGGAGCACGAAGCCCTGTGGCACCAGGATCGGCGGAAGGGAAGCGTGTCCCGCCGCCTGGAGGAGGAGCGGGCCCGCCTCTACCAGGATCTCCAGCAGGCCCGGGAGCGGGAAGAAGCTCTCTTCCGGCTGGAAGACGAGCTGAGCCGCCTGGAGGAGCGCATCCAGGAGGTGGAGGCGGAGTTCCGGCGGGAGGAGCAGCGGGAGAAGGAGCGGATCCGCCTGGAGGACCTGGGCCGGCGCCTGGAGCTCTTCCGGAAAAAGGCCGCGGAGGCCGGCCCTTACGAGCATCTGGCGGTTCTCCCTCCCGATCCCCGGCCGGTTTACGAGGCCCTTTTGCAAAAGGAAGAAGATCTCGAGGAGCGGTGCCGGGAAAAAGAGAGGCAGCTGGAGGAGCTGGAGGCCGAAGCCGCCCTTTCCCCCTTTGAGAAGGGCATCTGGGAGCTTCGGGAAGACCTGGCCCGGGCTCTTTCGGCCTTGGAGACCCTCCGCCGCCACCGGGCGGAGCTGGAAGACCTGGAGCCCCGCCTCGCCCGGGTGGAGGGGGAGCTGAAGCGGGCGGCCCATCGGCTCTTCCAGGAGCCGGCGGTGGAGGATGCTCCTCCCCTCCTCTCCCCGGAGGGGGAAGGCCTCTTCCGCCGGTGGCTGGCAGCCCGGGAGGAGCACCGGGCGGCGGAAGAGAGGCTCCGGGAGGAAGAGGACCGGGAGGCCCGCCGGCAGCGGGAAGGAGCCGCCTTAAGGCCCCTGGGGTTCCTCGGCCTGGCCTTCCTCGTCGCAGGTCTTCTTCTCGCCCTCATGGGCCAGACGGGCGGCCTCTTTATGGCGGGAGGGGGCCTTCTTACCCTCTTCCTCTGGGCCATTTTGCGAGGACGAGGCCTCCCCGACCCCTACCTCACCCGGTGGCGGGAGGCGGAAGAAAGGGCCCGGGAGGAGGAACGGCGGGCCTTTCAGGAGCTTTCCTCGCGGCTCGCCCCCCTGACCCTGGCCCCATCTCTCGTAGAAACCCTCTCGGCCGACGAGCTGGAGAACCGCTGGAATGACCTGCGGAGCCTTCTTGCGGAGCGGGAAGAGCTCTTGCAAGAGCGGAAGCGGCGGGAAGACGCGGTGCAGCAGGAGGAAGCCTACCTGCAAAGGCTCTGGGCTCAGCTCCCCTCGCCCCCGGATCACCTGAGCTACCATCAGCTTCCCGACATCTTCCACCCGGCGGTGGAAAGGGCCCGAAGGGCGGAAGCGTCCCGTTTGAAGAAAGAGGAGGTCTTGCGGGAATGGCAAGAGCTCCAGGCCAGGCGGCAGGCGGTGCGGGAAAAGAGGGAGGAGCTGGAGGCGCGCTTAAAGGCCCTCGCCCCCGAACCTCGGGCGGCCCTTGCGGAGGCGGAGCGCCGGATCGAGGCTTTTCGGGAGGCGGAGATGCTGCGCCGCCAGCTGGAAGAGGAGGGCGAGACCCTGCAAGCTTTGGAAGAGGCGGTGGAGAGAGCTCGGCGCGAGGGCCTTTTCCAGGCCGACGGGAGCCGGAGGGAGGCCCTTTTGGCCGAGCGGCAGCAGCTTCAGGAAGAGAAGGAAGCCCTTCTCTCCCGACGGGGAGAGCTGATGCAAGGACCGACCCCTTCCCTTTTGCTGGGGGAGATCCAGGAGAGGGAAGAGGAGCTTCAGCGAGTCCGGCGGCGCCGCGATCGCCTCTTCCTCATGCAACGGATCCTCGAAGAAGGAAAGCGGCGCTTTCGGGAGAAGTACCAGCCCGAAACCCTGCGCCTGGCGTCTCGTTACCTGGAGGCTTTCACCCAGGGGCGGTACCGGCGCCTCTTCGTGGACGAAGACGACGGGCCCCCCGGTTTTGCCGACGACGGCCGGGTGAGCCGCCAAGGCCCCCAGCTCATGGTGGAAGGGGACGATGGCGTTCTACCGGCCGCCTTTCCCCTGAGCCAGGGGACCCTCCACCAGATTTACCTGGCCCTCCGCTTAGGTCTCCTCTCCCACCTGGAAGGAGGGGGCGAACCCCTCCCCCTCCTCCTGGATGAGACCTTCGTCCACTTCGATCCTGGACGGCGCCAGGCGGCGTGGGAGGTGCTGAAGGACCTCTCCCGGGACCGCCAGATCCTCTACTTCACCTGCCACCCCTCCATGGCAGCGGAAGCGGAAGAAAAAGGCGCGCAGGTCATGGAGCTGCCCGGACTGCAAACCAGGCGGTGAGGCGCTCCATCCCTTTTTCCAGCTCCTTTTCCGAGGCAGCGTAGCTGATGCGCCAGTAGCCCGGCCAGCCAAAGGCTTCCCCCGGCACCACCGCCACCCCTTGGTCCTCCAGGAGCTCTTCCGCCAGCTGGGCGCTGGTGGTCCCCTCAAGGTAAGGACCCAGGCCCACGAAGAAGTAAAAGGCCCCCTCGGGGCGATGGACCTTCAACCCCGGGATGGCGGCGAGGGCGGGGTAGAGGAGATCCCTCCGCCTCTGAAAGGCCGCTGCCATGGCCTTCACCGGCCGAATACCCCCCCTTAGGGCTCCTTCCGCCGCCCTCTGGCTGATGGCGGAGGGGGCGGAGGTGAGGTGGCTCTGCCACCCGGCGATCCCCCGGATGATGGCTTTTCGGGGCGAGGCCACATACCCGATGCGCCAGCCCGTCATGGCGTAGGCTTTGGACACCCCGTTCACCACGATGGTCCGCTGGAAGGCGTCGTCATCCAGGCTGGCAGGGCTGACGGCCATCCGGCCGTCATAGGCGATGTGCTCGTAAATTTCGTCGGAGAGGACCCAGAGGTTGTGGTGCCGGGCCAGCTCCATCAGGGCCTGGAGCTCTTCCCGGGTGTAGAGGGCACCCGTGGGGTTGTTGGGGCTGTTGAGGACGAGGATCTTGGTCCTCTGGGTGATGGCCCGGGCCACCCGATGGGGGTCGGGGTGAAACCCCTTTTCCTCCAGGGTGGGGACTTCCACAGGGATGCCGCCCGCCAGGAGGACCTGCTCCCGGTAGCTCACCCAGTAGGGGGAGAGGAGGATCACCTCGTCGCCGGGGTCCAGGAGGGTGAAAAAGACCTGGGCCAGGGCCTGCTTGGCGCCGTTGCTGACGACGATATCCTCGGGGTCGTAGATGAGGCCGTTTTCCCGCCGGAGCTTTTCGGCGACGGCTTCCCTTAGGCGACGATCTCCTTTCCCTTCGGTGTAATGGGTAAAACCTTCCCGGATGGCCTCCACGGCAGCTTCTTCGGCGGCCGGCACCGTCCGGAAATCGGGTTCCCCTGCCGTGAGGTTGACGATATCCCTTCCCTCGGCTTGAAGACGCCGGGCCTTTTGGTCCAGAGCCAAGGTGGCCGAGGGCGAAAGCCTTTGGGTCCGCTGGGAAAGCTGGATGTCCATAATCTAAGTGTACACGAGGAAAGCCGGCTTTATCCCTCCACAAGGAGGATTCCTTTCCTCAAAGGCGAAAGGGCAAAAGGGCCGGGAACACTGAAGATAGAATAGGAGGAATCTATGGAAGCTTCCTTTCAGAAACTTCTCGCCATCAGCAGAGAACTGGCCCTTCTGGGCTATGCCCAGGGGGTGCTGGGCTGGGATGAGCAGGTGAACATGCCGCCCACGGGAGCTCCTGCCCGGGCGGAAGCCGGCGCCTACCTGGCCCAAAAGGCCCATGAGATCCTCAGCTCACCCCAGGTAGGGGAGCTTTTGGAGAAGCTCTCGGGTTGGGAAAAAGCCCGCGATCCCCATTCCTTTGAGGGAGCATGCATCCGCCGCATGCGGCGGAACTACGAAAAGGCCGTCAAGATTCCCGCCGACCTGGTGGCGGAGATGTCCCGGGCCAGCTCGGAAGGTTTCCAGACGTGGCTGGCGGCCCGCCAGGAACAATCCTTCCGCCTCTTCGCACCCAAGCTGGAGCGCCTGGTGGATCTGCAGCGGCAGGCGGCCCAAGCCCTGGGCTTCCGGAGCGAACCCTACGATGCCCTCCTGGACCTCTTCGAGGAAGGGACCTATGCCGCCCTGGTGGAGGAGGTATGTCAAAAGCTGGAAGAAGGCCTCATGCCCCTGGTGCACGAGGTGGCTCAGCGCCTCGATCGGGTGGACGACAGCTTTTTGCGGGGCTCCTTTTCCAAGGAGGCCCAGTGGCAGCTCAACCTGGAGGCCCTCGATTTCATCGGGTTTGACCGCCAGAAGGGCCGGTTGGATCAATCGGCCCATCCCTTCACCAGCGGCTTTTATCCCGGCGATGTCCGCCTCACCACCCGCTTCGGGGATAGCCTCACCAGCGCCCTCTTCAGCACTCTTCATGAGGGGGGCCACGGCCTCTACGAGCAGGGGCTTCCCGAAGCATGGTGGGGGACGCCGGTGGGAGAAGCTGCATCCCTGGGGATGCATGAATCCCAGTCCCGGTTGTGGGAGAACGTGGTGGGCCGCAGCCGCCCCTTCTGGGAGAGGTTCTACCCCCGGGTGATCCATTACTTCCCGGAGCTGAAGGACCGTTCGGTGGAAGACTTTTACCGGGCCGTCAACCGGGTGGAGATGAGCCTCATCCGGGTGGAGGCCGATGAGCTCACCTACAACCTCCACATCTTCCTGCGCTTCCGGCTGGAGCGCCAGATGATCAACGGCCAGCTGGAAGTGAAGGACCTCCCGGAGGTGTGGAACGAGGCGGTGAAGGCGACGTGGGGCCGGCCCCCCGCCCACGACGGGGAAGGCGTTCTCCAGGACGTCCACTGGTCGGGGACCAGCATGGGGTATTTCCCGTCCTACACCTTCGGGAACATCTATTCCCTTCAGCTGGTGGAAGCGGCCCGCAAAGACGAGGAAGTGGCCCGGGGCATGGACGAAGGGAACTTCCAGCCCCTGGGCCGGTGGATGCGGGAGCACATCCACCAGAAGGCGGGCCTCTATTCGGGTTTGGAGCTTTTGGAAAAGGTCACCGGCCGCGGTCCCGATCCCCAGCCGTACCTGGCCTACCTGCGGGCAAAATACCAGGAGATCTACGGCTTCTGACAAAAGACGGGGAGGGAAAAGAGGGGCAGCCGGAGCTGCCCCTCCCCCTCAGATCCGCCGGCCCCGAGCCATCTCCTCCTGGGCGTAGCGGATCATCCGGCGGACCATCTGGCCTCCGATGTGGCCGCCCAGCTGGCCGGCTTCCCGGGAAGTCAGGTGACCGTTGTACCCTCGTTGGAGAGGGATCCCCAGCTCCTGGGCCAGCTCGAACTTCCACTCTTCATAGGCCGCCTGGGCGGAGGCGAAGGCGGTTTCCCGGCCTTCGAGCCCCGGAGCCAGCTCCTCGGATGTTTCGAAGGGAGGAACATCCTTCCCGAGGAGCTCGGCCGTCACCCGGTATTTGAGGGCACGAAGCGCCTTCTCCATCGTCCATCACCTCCGCTTTTAGGTTTCCTCCCGGCGCTTTCTCCACTCAGGCAATGGGAGGCGAAGCAGGCCCTCGGCAAGAAAGGGCGAAAGATTGTGCCAGGAGGGATGGGTCATGGAGCGGTTTCCAGCTTTTATGATGGACGAGCGTTACCAGGTGGGCTGGAAGGAGATCACCGACGAAGATCTTCCCCCCGGCGACGTCACCATCCGCGTGAAATGGTCCAGCATCAACTACAAGGACGGCCTGGCCACCCGGAAGGAGAGCCGGGTGGTGCGCAAGGTGCCCACCATTTTGGGCATCGACCTGGCGGGGAAGGTGGTGGAATCCTCGGATCCGGAGCTTCCCCCCGGCCTGGAGGTCATCGCCACGGGCTACGACCTGGGGACGGGAGGACCCGGGGGCTACACCCAAAGGGTGCGCCTCCCCCGGGAGTGGGTCCTCCCCCTACCCCGAGGCTTAAGCCTCCGGGAAGCCATGATCCTCGGCACGGCGGGCTTTACCGCGGCCCTCGCCATCCATCGGATGGAGCAAAACGGCCTCCGGCCCGATGGAGGCCCTGTCCTGGTGACGGGGGCCAGCGGCGGCGTGGGGTCCCTGGCGGTGGACATGCTGGCAGGCCTGGGGTACACCGTCGAGGCCAGCTCGGGGGACCCGGAGGCAGAAGGGTACCTGCGGCGCCTGGGGGCGGCCCAGATCCTCCCGCGGGAGGAAGTCACGCGCCCCCAGCGGCCCTTGGAGTCGGGCCGCTGGCAAGGCGCCATCGATCCCGTCGGAGGGCCTGTCCTTCCCTCCATCCTGCCCCGCATCCGGCCGGGGGGAAGTGTGGGCCTCATGGGGAACCGGGGCGGTGCCGAGTTCACCACCACCGTCTTCCCCTTCATCCTGCGGGGGGTCTCCCTTCTGGGGATCGATTCCGCCTATTGCCCCCGGCCCCTGCGGGAAGAGGTGTGGAGCCGCCTGGGAAAGGACCTGAAGCCCCGCCATTTGGAGCTCTTGGTGACGCGGGAGCTTTCCCGGGATGAGCTGGAAGAAGGCCTTCAGACCATCCTGGAGGGGAAGATCCGGGGGCGCTGGATCGTCCGCCTGGATTAGGACCGGGGCGGGCGGGGCTGGGGCCATCCGCTCAAAAGGGCGGCGAACTCCGCCCCGTAGAGGTAAATGACGGAGGCCAGATACATCCAAAAGGCGACGACGATGACGGAGGCCAGAGCCCCGTAGATCAGCTGGTAGCGCCCGAAGGTGGAAACGTACCAGGCGAAGCCAAAACGCACCACCTGGAGGAGGGCCGTCACGAAGAAGGACGAGAGGAGGACGGGCCCCCAGGGCGGGAGGGTCCCCGGCAAAAGCCGGTAGCTGAGGGCGATGAGGATCAGGGTGGCTAGGGGAAAGGCCACGGAGGAGAGCAGGGAGAGGAGCTCCGCCAGCCACCCCAAGGCGGGGAGGGACGAGAGGCTTCGGGCCAGGGCTGCCGCCAGGGCGGCGGCTGTCAGGGACCCGAGGACGATGAGACCTGCCACGATAACCATGGCCATGCCCAAAAGCTTTTGCAGCCAGTACTGGGGGCGGAGGGGGGCTTCCCAGATCTGGTTCAAGGTGACGGTGAGGACGGAAAAGACGTTGGAGGCCACCCAGAAGACCCCCACCAGACCTGTGATGCCGCTGGCGGCCCGGGCGCTCACCAGCTGCTGGAGGTTCTTTCGCACCAAGTCTTCGGCGGCCGGGAGGTACTCCCGCACCACCCCCAGAAGGGCGCCCTCGGCGTTCCAGGAGGGGAGCAGGTAACCTGCGGCGCTCACCAGGAGGAGGAGCAGGGGGAAGAGGGAAAAAAGGGCGTAGAAGGCGAGGGCCGCCGCCAGGAGGGACGTATTGTGGCGCCCCGACTGGGCGATGAGATCCCGCACCAGGCGGGGGCCGATGTGCCAGATGGTCAGGCGGGAAACGTCCTTCATACCCCTCCTAGAATAAGGGGGGTGTCACGGCGAAGATGACCCGCACCGTGTCCTTACCGGGGTTGACCCACCGGTGGCGGGAGTAGGGCGGGATGAAGACGCTGTCGCCATCCTGGAGCTCGAAAACGGTGTCTTCCAGGTGAAGCTCTACCGGGCCGCCTTCCACCAAGGCGCACTCTTCCCCGCCGTGGCTCATGGGCTCCGGAACGGATGACGCGCCGGGCTGGAGGATCATGATGGCGAACTCGATCTGGCGCTGGAGGCGAGGCGAGAGGAGCTCGTAGACGACGTCGGATTCGGGAGAGGTGAGGCGGCGCCGTTCATGTTTCCGCACGATCTGCTGCTCCGGGCTGATGCTTTCGCCAAAGAAGACGGTGACGGGGACATCCAAGGCATTGGCGATGTTCCGCAGCGTCTTCAGGGATGGGTTGGCGATCCCCCGTTCGATCTGGCTCAGAAGGGAAGGCGTTACGCCGGCGGCGCTGGCCAGCTGCCTCAGGTTAAAGCGCCGCTTGAGCCTTTCTGTGCGGATTTTCATCCCCAAGCTCAAGGCTTCGGCAGACTGGGATTCAGGGTTGCTGGTGGCCATCAAAATCCCTCCTTGCGGCGGGGAGTCCCCCTGCCTTTTGTAAAAGTTTATGCAATTGGCCCGTATATCATTGGCTGCAGGGTCCTTAAATTCCTGGTGGATCGCCAGCAGGGATTTGGCCCAGTCAAACAGTATAGTAACCCAGATGGAGGTGTGCAGCATGTCTTTACACATCCGCTATGTCGGCCACGCCACCTTTGAGCTATGGGAAGACGGCGGCCTTTCGGTGGTCATCGACCCCTTCTACACCGGCAACCCCAGGGCTCATGGCCAGGCCCCCGAGAAGGTGGATTACGTCCTCCTCACCCATGATCACGCCGACCACGTGGGGGACATGCCGTCTCTTGTCAAGAAGGGCGCCAAGCTTCTCACCCAGCCCGAGACGGCCGCCCGGTACCAGAGGGAAGCCAGCCTCCCCCAAGATCGCCTTATCGGCATGAACATCGGGGGCACTTACCAGCTGGCGGAAGGCATCCGGGCTACCATGATCCCGGCTCTCCACACCTCTGAAACCGGAGCTCCTTCGGGTTACCGCATCCACTGGAAAGGGATCACCCTCATGCACCTGGGGGATACCGGCTACTTCAGCGATCTCGCCTATTGGGCCGGCGATGGCGTGGACCTGGCTTTGGTGCCCATCGGCGATCACTTCACCATGGGTCCCCAGCAGGCGGCCAAGGCGGTGGCCCTTATCAAGCCCAAGAAGGTCATCCCCATGCACTACGCCACGTTCCCCATCCTCATCCAGGATCCCAAGCCCTTTGTGGAAGCCGTAGAGAAGGAAGCACCTCAGACGGAGGTGGCGGTCCTCTCTCCTGGCGATGAAATCACCCTTTAGGCCTGAAAAAGAGCTTCTAGGGGCGAGGCGAGGGAGAATCAAGAGGCTATGCCGGCCATCCACGGCAAAGTTGCCTCTTTTTCTCCCCCTTCCTCCGGTTTTCTCCCTCGTTCATTCCTACGACCCCTTCCATCCCCTTCGATAACAGGATTGAGGCGGACGACAGCTGCTGGCGCCCGGCTGTTGCCGCACTATCAGCCAAGAAGGAGGATGAAGGGTGTACATCAACGACAATATTTCGGCTGTCAATGCCTGGCGGAACCTGAGCCACACCCAAAACCAGATGGGCCGCGTTCTGGAGCACCTCTCCTCGGGGTTCCGCATCAACCGGGCGGCCGATGACGCGGCTGGCCTGGCCATCAGCGAGAAGATGAAAGCCCAGATCAGCGGTTTGGACCAGGCGGCCCGCAACGCCCAGGACGGCATCTCCCTGGTGCAGACGGCGGAAGGGGCCATGGGCCAGGTCCACAGCATCTTGCAGCGGATCCGGCAGCTGGCGGTGCAGGCGGCATCGGATGTGGCTACCGACGACGACCGGCAGAAACTACAGACAGAGGTTAACCAGCTCATCGATCAGCTGGACGCCATCGCCAGCAACACAGAATTCAACACGAAGAAACTTTTGGACGGGTCATGGGCAATGACGCCGATGAAGATCCTTGTGGGTCCCAATGCCGGTCAGGATATCGATGTCACCATCGCTTCGGTAAAGTCGACCGACCTCGGAGTTGATAAGACCACCATCGACATCACGACCCAGGCCAACGCCGAAGCGGCTCTTGCGAACATCGATACCGCCATCGACAACGTATCCACCTACCGGGCCGATCTGGGGGCCGTCCAGAACCGGCTCCAGTACATCATCGACAACCTCCAGCTCACCTCCCAGAACCTCACGGAAGCCCGGGCCCGCATCACCGACACCGACATGGCCAAGGAGATGGCGGAGTTCACCAAGTACCAGATCCTGCAGCAGGCGGGCGTGGCCATGCTGGCCCAGGCCAACGCCATGCCGCAGGCAGTCCTCAAGCTCCTCGGCTAACCCCCTCTCTTCCGGGAAGGGCCGGGGGCGGATCCCCTCCGCTCCCTGGCCTTTTCCTTTTTCCGCCCCTTGGAATTCTTCGTCCCCGGGCCGAAGGGGAGCCACATGAGGCTCTTTCCCACCACCTCCATGACCCGGTTGGCATGCTCCACAGCGATATACTTGGCGTAAGCCTTTCCGGCGGTGAAGTAAAAGCCCACCAGCCCGATGCCGAGGGCATTCCAGTAGATAAGGGGGATGCTGCTGAGGGACGCCAGGCTGCTGACGATGGAGATGGTGGCGGCTCCCGCCACGGTCGCCGTCACATCCCCGACGATGTCCAGGGCGATGGTGCTGACGGAGCTGGCATGCTGGAGAAGGTAGAGGGTCTGGCGCGCTCCCGGCTCTTTCTTGCTGGCTTTCGCGTGAAAGGCGGCTTCATCGGCCGCCGTCACCGCCACCCCCACCATATCGAAGGCCATAGCTACCAACCCGATGAACCCGACGAGGGGTATGGACATCCAGTAGGGCACTTGGCTGACGATAGCCTCTGAGGGAAGGGCCATACCGGCGGCCACCGCAAAGCCCAGGGCTCCCAGGCTCAGGGCATTCCGCCACGGCCGGTGGCGGTTCTTTCGTCTTCGAGGTTCCATGGATAACCTCCTGGTCATCTAGGATAGCGCATTCCGCCAGTACTGGGCCGTGCGGCGCAGGCCCTCCTCGAGGGAGGTGCGGGCCTGCCACCCCCAGGCCTCCCGGATGCGGGACGCATCCAGGAGGCTTCCTTCCTGAATCCCCCGCGGAAGCGGGAGGAAGGCAGGGCTGGCGTGGGGATCGAGGAGATCCTTCAGCTTCCGAAAAAGGGTCAGCACATCCGTCCGAGTGGAGCTGGCCACGTTGAAGGCCACAAAGGGTTCCTCTCCCGGGAGATCCCTTTCCACCGCCAGGAGGATGGCCTCCACCGCATCCTCCACGTAGACGAAATCCCGGTACGCTCGCCCGTCTCCGTGGAGAAGGCAGGGCTCTTTTTGCAGCAGGCGCCGGCAAAAGGAAGGCACCACCGCCGGCTCCTTTTGGCGGGGCCCGTAGATGTTGGCCAGCCGCAGGGCCACCGCCTCGATGCCGTGCTCAAAAGAAGCTTGGCGGACGTAGAGCTCCCCCGCCAGCTTGCTGATGCCGTAGGGGGTGGACGGGAGGAGCCGATCCTCTTCGCGGGCGGGTTCCGGCCCGCCAGGATAAAGGGCACCCCCCGAGGAGAGGTACACGAACCGCCGGACCCCTGCCTTCCGGCTGGCTTTCAGGAGGTAGAGGGTGCCCAGGGCATTGATCTCCAGATCTTCTTCGGGGTGCTCGAGGGAGCGGGCCACCGACGTCTGGGCGGCGGCGTGGATCACCACCTGGGGTTGGACCTCCGCCACCACGGCGGTGACAAACCGTTTATCCCTCAGATCACCTTCGTACAAGACGGCCTTCGGGGGAATCCAGGAGCGCTCGCCCCGCGAGAGGTTGTCCAGGATGGCCACCTGATGGCCCTGGGCCATGAGGCGCTCCGCCACATGGCTACCGATGAAGCCGGCGCCTCCGGTGAGAAATACGTTTGTCATAGCATTACTCTTTCTGGAGGAGGGGGAAGGAATCCTTCTCCCAAAGAGCAAACTCCTCCAAGGGAGGATATCGGGCATGATCATAAGCGAGAAGCAACCCGTTCGCCTGCAGGTCAACGGCACCTGGCGGGAAATCTGGGTGGAGCCCCGGCGCACCCTTCTCGATGCCCTGCGCTGGGACCTGGGTCTCACGGGCACCAAAAAGGGATGCGATCGGGGCCAGTGCGGGGCCTGCACCGTCATCGTGGAGGGAAAGGCCGTCTACAGCTGCCTCCTCCTGGCGGTCCAGTGCGACGGCAAGCAGGTGGAAACGGTGGAAGGATTGGGCCGCCCCGGGGAGCTCCATCCCCTGCAGGAAGCCTTCCTCCGGCATGATGCCTACCAGTGCGGGTACTGCACCCCCGGACAGCTGATGAGCGCCAAAGCCCTTCTGGACCATAACCCCCACCCCACGGAAGAAGAGATCCAGGAGGCCCTTGCGGGGAACCTCTGCCGCTGCGGAGCTTATGCCCACATCAAGGAAGCCGTGAAGGAGGTGGCTCAAGGTGCCCAGGATCGTGCGCACCCAGTATGAGTACGAAGGCCAGATCCGGGAGCAGATCACGGTGGTGGAAGACGACCCCCTTCCCGTATGGGGTAGCGGCGTCAAGCTGGACCTGGTGGGGAAGGAGCGAGCCCGCATCGATGGCGTCGATCGCCTGACGGGTCGGGCCACCTACACGGTGGACGTCCATGTCCCCGGGCTCCTCCACGGTAAGATCCTCCGCTCCCCCTGGGCCCATGCCGCCATCGAGGCCATCGACACCTCCGAAGCCAAGGAGATGGCCGGCGTCCATCTGGTCTGGACAGCCGCCGATCTTCCGCCTGATGCCCCTCCGGGGATCCTCGCCTCCGAGAAGGTGATCTTCCCAGGGGAAGAAGTGGCCCTGGTGGTGGCGGAAACGGAAGAGATCGCCTGGGAAGCCTTGCGGAGAATCCGTGTGCGGTACCGGCCCCTTCCTCCCATCCTCACGGTCGAGGAAGCCCTGGCGGAGGATGCCCCGCCGGTGGTGCCGGGGGGTAACCTGGAGAAAGGCCAGCCGGTGGTGCGAAAGGCGGGGGACCCCGAGGAGGGCTTCCGCCAGGCGGAGGTGGTGGTGGAGGGCACCTACGAGACGCCCTTTGAGCTCCACAACGCCATGGAACCCCACGGGGTGGTGGCCCACTTCGAAGGCCAGCGCCTGACGGTTTGGGAATCCACCCAATCGGTGAGCGGCCTTCGCCAGGGGCTGGCCCGCACCTACGGCCTCCCCCTGGAGAACATCCGGGTCATCTGCCAGTACATGGGCGGAGGTTTCGGCGCCAAGTTCGGCCCCTACCGGTACACCCACCTGGCGGTCCTGGCTTCCAGGGCCCTTGGCCATCCCGTCCGCATCGTCCTCGACCGGAAAGAAGAAAACCTGGCCACGGGCAATCGCCCCAAGACCATCCAGCATCTCCGCCTGGGAGCCACATCGCCGGGGGATCTGGTGGCCCTGACGGTCAAGGCCTACGAGCTCCAGGGAGCGGGCGGCCACGGCGGGAACGTCACAGGACCTGCCTGGGAGCAGTACGACATCCCCCATGTGCTAACGGAGGAATACGGCGTCTTCTTCCACGGCGGCCCTTCCTGCTCCTTCCGGGCGCCAGGGTTTCCCGAAGGCTCCTTTGCCCTGGAGAGCGCCATGGATGACCTGGCCCATCGCTTAAAGATGGATCCCATCGAGCTCCGCATCCGCCACTTTTCCAAGAAGCGCCGGGATGGAACTCCCTGGGCTCGTAACAGCCTGGCAGAGCTCTGCCGGGTGGGGGCGGAGAAGTTCGGCTGGTCCAAGAGGGGCCCGGCGGCCGATCCCCGGGAGCTGGCCCAAAGGTGGCAGCGGGGTGAGACGGGCAAGCTTCGCGGCATGGGCATGGCCACCGGGATCTGGGTGTCGGCCGGCTGGCCTCCCGCCTACGCGTGGGTGCGGGTCCAGCACGACGGGAGCATCTCCGTCACCAGCGCCACCCAAGACATCGGCACCGGCACCAAAACAGCCCTCGCCATGGTGGCGGCGGAAGAGCTGGGCGTCCCCCTGGAGTGGATCCAGATGCGCATCGGCGACACCGAGATGGCGCCTTTCGGGACCGGCTCCGGCGGGAGCGGCACCTTGAGCTCCATGGCGCCGGCGGTGCGCCTGGCGGCCCATGAAGCAAGACAGCAGCTCCTTTCCCTGGCGGCCGACTTCTTCTCGGTGCCCGCTGATGCCATCGCCCTGAAGGACGGGATCCTTCAGGCGCCGCGGAAGGACCCCCTCAGCGTCCGGGATTTCCTGCGGCAGATCGGCCCGGTGGATATCGTGGGACGAGGGTCCCGGGCCCCTAACCCCACCGACGTCGCAGCCCTTTCCGTGGCGGCCCACTTTGCTGAGGTGGAAGTGGACCTTTCCACCGGCTTCATCCGGGTGGTCCGCTACCTGGCCGTCCACGATTCGGGCCGGGTCATCAACCCCCTCACCATGCGCTCCCAGATCCACGGAGGGATTCTCTTCGGCCTGGGGATGGCCCTCATGGAAAACCGCCGCCATGATCCCACCACGGGAAGGGTCCTCACCACCAACCTGGAGCACTACCTCCTTCCCACGGTGGCCGATGTCCCCGACATCGAGGTGGTCCTCATGGACTGGCCCCATGACCGCCTCAACAGCTCTGGGGCCCTTGGCATCGGGGAACCGCCCGTCATCCCTGCGGCTCCGGCCATCGCCAATGCCGTCTTCCACGCCACCGGCGTCCGCCTGATGAAAGCGCCCTTTCGCCCGGGGGATATCCTGGCGGGATGGCAACACGTCCTGGAAGAGGTGAAGGTCTGATGCTGCCGACCCTGCAGTACCGGCGGATCGCCACGGTAGACGAAGCCGTGGCTCTGGCGAAGGAGGAAGGCCACCGCTTCCTGGCGGGAGGCATCGAGCTCCTGCCTCTCCTGAAAGAAGGTCTGCAAGACGCGGAAACCCTCCTCGATCTAGCGCCTCTGAAAGCATCCCTGGGGCAGGTGGAGGTCACTCGAGAAGGGGGAAGGGTGGGGGCCCTCGCCTCCCTCCAGGAGGTGGCCCGCCATCCCGCCATCAAATCCCACTACCGTGCCCTGGCCCAGGCCTGCCGGCTCACCGCTTCCCTTCAGATCCGCCAGCAGGGCACCTTGGCGGGAAACCTCCTCCAGATCAATCGCTGCGAATACTTCAGGAATAACTACGGGTGCTATCTCCAGGGCGGCGACACCTGCCTCGCCTCCCAGGGGGACGATCGCCACCATGCCCTCTGGACGGAAGGGACCTGCCACTCCGTGTACCCCTCCGACCCTGCCACCGCCCTGGTGGCCCTGGGGGCGAAGGTTCGCTGGCGGGATGCCGAGGGCGAAAAGGAAGCGCCCCTGGAAGAGCTCTTCGGCCGCCCCGTCCCGGAGGACCCAAGGCACCTGAAGCTTCCCCAGGGGGCCCTCATGACCGGGATCCACCTGCCGCCGGCCCCCACCTGGAGCGTCTTTTTGAAGGTGATGGAGCGGGGTACCTGGACCTTTTCGGCCGTCTCCCTGGCGGCCAGCGCCCGCCTGGAGGGCGATCTCCTTCGGGATGTGCGCATCGTCCTGGGAGGGGTGGCCGCCCGGCCCTGGCGGGCGGAAGGGGCGGAAGCCCTTTTGGAAGGGGCAGAGGTGGAGGTCCTCGAAGGGGTCGGGGAGATCTTTCCCGAGATGAGCCGCTCCCTTCTCGAGGGCCTACGGCCCGGAAGGGAAAACGGCTACAAGCTGGCCCTCCTCCAGGGTCTCTTTGCCAAGGCCCTCGCGGATCTCAGAGGGGCTTTAGGTCGGTAACCGAATCCAGGATCACATCCCAGAGGGAAGGGTCGCCGGTGTCGGACCCCACGCCGATGGTGGCCCGGCACCCGGCGGCCCTTCCCATCTCGCCGTCGACGGGGGAGTCCCCCACCATGAGAACCTCCTTGGGGGAAACCCCCATCTCTTCGCAGGCCAGCTGGATCATGTCGGGGAAGGGTTTGGGTCGCTCCACCCGCTCGGGGGTCACCACCGCGTCCAAAAGCTCCAGGACGCCGATGTAGGCCATCTGCTGGCGGGTGCGGCGGAGGCTGTCGGTGGTGGCCACCGCCAGCTGGAATCCCCTTTCCTTTAGGCTTTTCAATAGCTCCGTCACCCCGGGATAGGGCCAGGTGATGTCGGCCAGGGAGAGGGATTCATCGGCCGCCTTCAAAAGGGCCTGGGCTTCCGCCCGGGCATCGGCCCAGGGGCGGCCCGCTGCCGCCAAGGCTCCCGCCAGGAGGGTGACTTCTTCCTGGTAGGTGGCTTCGAAAAGGGAACCCCGCCGGTCCAGCCAGATCTTTCCCGGCGCCGGCACCCAGCGGTCCTGGGGGCGGGGCGGTTCATCGGCTACCCCCGAAAGCTTTCGCCAGAGGTTTACCACCTCGGGGCCGGCCCACCTGTAGACCTGCTTTTCCCGGGCCAGGAAGAGGCGCCCCAGAAAGGCAACGCCGTCCAAAAGGGTATTGTCCTTGTCGAAGATGATGGCCTTCCCGTCAAAGATCTGGTTGCCGGCCGCCACTTGCGGCACAGGATCCCTCCCTTTGGCGCCATTCTACCACGGCGCCTGGTGCCCGGAATGGACATAGACTTGAAGACAAAGCTTATTTATACTGACTACATGAAAGGAGGGATCCCCGCGTGACCGCGGAAGAGATGGCCTCCCTCTTGAAGGAGCGGGGGCTTCGCCTTACGGCTCCCCGCTGGGCCATTTTGCGATACCTTGAAGGCAACGACCGCCATCCCTCGGCCCAGGACATCTACGAAGACCTGAAAAAGGATTATCCGGGTCTGAGCCCGGCCACCGTCTACAGCACCCTCGGCATCCTGGAGGAACTGGGGTGCATCGTGGCCCTGGGGCCGGGGCCCAAGGGCATCCGCTACGACGCCGACCCCAAACCCCACGTGAACCTCGTATGCCGCCAGTGCGGTCAGGTGATGGACATGGAAGAAGACCATTTGGCGAGGCTGGTGGAAGAGGCGGCCATGAAGGCGGGCTTCTCCATCTCCCAGGTGACCATCCAGGCCCAGGGCCTATGCCGGTCCTGCGCCGCCTTGCTGGAGAGGGAGGTTCAGGAAGTATGAAGGCGAAGCTTCAAGACCTAGCCGATCGGTGGATCTACCTGGCGCCCATTTTCACCATCCTTTTCACCGGGAGCGGCTGGCTGGCGGGATGGATGGGCTACGGCGCCGCCGAGGCCATCCTCTTCACCCTCGCCTACCTTGCGGGAGGTACCCTCTCGGCCTACTCGGGGTTGAAAAAGCTCTTTCTGGAACGCCTCATCGACGTGGATCTCCTCATGGTCCTGGCGGCCCTTGGGGCGGCGGTGGTGGGACGCCCCGAAGACGGCGCCATCCTCTTCGTCCTCTTTTCCGGCAGCAACGCCCTGCAGGAATATGCCCTCAACCGCACCCACGAGGCTGTCCAGGCTCTCATGAAGCTCCGCCCTGACGAGGCCAACCTGGTGGTGGGGGATGAGATCCGCCGGGTGAAGACGGACCAAATCCAGGTAGGGGAGATCGTCCGGGTGAAGCCGGGGGAGCGCATCCCCCTGGACGGCGTGGTGGTGAAGGGGAGCACCCTGGTGGATCAGTCGGCCATCACCGGCGAATCGGCAGGGGTCACCAAATCGGTGGGTGACACCGTCTTTGCCGGCACCGTCAACATGGACGGCGTCATCGACGTGAAGGTGGAAAAGGCGGCGGGGCAGACGACCCTCGCCCGCATCGTGGAGATGGTGGCGGAAGCCCGGGAGCGAAAGGCCAGCCTTCAGCTCTGGACGGAACGCTTCGAGCAGCGCTATTCCGTGGTGGTGCTCCTTGGCACTGGCCTGGCCATCGCCATCCCTCTCCTATTGGGGGCGGAATTCGGCCCCACCTTCTACCGCGCCATGACCCTCCTGGTGGCAGCGTCGCCCTGCGCCATCGTTATCACGGCGCCGGCGGCTCTCCTCTCTGCCATGGCCAACCTGGCCCGGAACGGCGTCCTGGTGAAGGGAGGAGCCTTCCTGGAGCGCTTGGCGGGGGTGACCACCTTCGCCTTCGACAAGACCGGGACCCTCACCCGCGGGCGCCCCTGGGTGGTGGGGGTGGAAGGAAGCGAAGGCCATTCGCCTGAAGAGATCCTCCGCCTGGCGGCCAGCCTGGAAGTCCACGTGGACCACGCCCTGGCTCTGGCCATTGTGCGGGCCGCCAAGGACAAGGGTCTGGACCTCCTCCCGGCGGAAGACGTTCGGGTCCAGGCGGGAAAGGGCGTCTCCGGCATCCTCCCCGGCGGCCGGCGCGTCTACGTGGGGAACCGCTACTACATGGAGGAGATGGGGATCCATCTCCCGGCGTCTCTGGAAAGGCGGCTGGCGGAGCGGGAGGACCAGGGCGAAACGGTGGTGCAGGTGGCGGTGGGGACGGATGTGGTGGGCCTCATCGCCGCCCTGGATATCCCCCGCCCCGACGCGGTTCCCGGCTTGGAGGGCCTCCGGCGCGAAGGTGCCCGGCACCTGGTGGTGCTGAGCGGCGACCAGCCGCGGGTGGCGGAGCGCATCGCCGCCACCCTGGGCATCGACGATTACCGGGGTGGCCTCCTCCCCGGCGAGAAGGTGGCCGTCCTGGAGGAGCTGGCCCAAAAGGACCTGGTGGCCATGGTGGGGGACGGCATCAACGATGCTCCCGCTTTGGCGGCGGCCCATGTGGGCGTGGCCATGGGGGGCGTGGGGACCGACGTAGCGCTGGAGTCGGCCGACGTGGTTCTCATGCGGGATGACCTTCGCGCCCTGGCCTACGCTTACTACATGGCCAAGAAGACCCAAACCTTCATCAAGATGGGCCTGGCCTTTGCCTCCGGGGTCATCGTCCTCCTGGTGACCCTCACCCTCACCAACCACCTCATCCTCCCCCTGGCGGTGGTGGGCCACGAGGGGAGCACCGTGCTGGTGGCCCTCAACGGTCTCCGGCTCCTCCGCACCGACGCCCGGGGCCGCCAGCTCCTCACGGCTCCCCTGAAGCCCTTTGCCGGGGAAGGCCAAAAGGAGGAAGCCGGAGACCGGGAGGAGGACCGCCTGGAAGCGGTGGCCGGCGGCTAAAGCTCCCGGATCGCCTGAAGGAGCCGGTCCACTTCGTCCATGGTGTTGTAGGGGGCCAGCCCGATGCGGCAGAGGCCCCCTCCCTCTTTGAGCCCGAGCTCCTCCACCAGGGTGGTGGCGTAAAAGTCCCCATCCCAAATGAAGAGGCCCTTCTCCGCCAGGCGGGCGGCCACCTCCGCAGGGGTGTAGCGGGCATGGGTGAAGGCCAGGGTAGGGGTGCGGCGCGCATCGGGCCCGGGGCCGTAGAGGCGGATGTCGGCCATGCCCATAAGCTCCCTCCAAAGCACCCCGAAGAGGGCTTCCTCGTGGCGCGCGATGGCCTCCATGGCCGCCCGCAGCTGCTCCCTGAGGGAGCCTTCCCTTCCGGAAAGGGAAGCGATCCAGCGGATGGCCGCCTGGGTGCCCCAGATGCCCTCGTGGTTTAGAGTTCCCGTCTCGATGCGATAGGGGATGGCTTCCTCCTGGGGTCTCAGTTTGTAGGTGGGAAGCTCCCGGAAGATGGCCTCCCGCCCGTAGAGGATCCCCACATGGGGGCCGAAGAACTTGTAGGCGGAGCAGAGGAGAAAGTCACACCCCAGCTCCTTCACGTCGATGGGGTAATGGGGGGCGTAGTGGACGGCGTCCACCACGGTGATGGCCCCCACCTCCCGGGCCTTTTTCAAGAGGCGCGGCAGGTCGGGGATGCTCCCTACGGCGTTGGACGCCCACCCCACCGCCACCACCCGCGGTTTCTCATCCAGGAGCTGCCAAAAAGCTTCTTCATCCAGGGTGACCGTCTCCCGGCGGATGGGTGCCCGGAGCACCTCGACCCCCTTTTCCGCCAGGGCCAGCCACGGCCCCCGGTTGGCCTCATGGTCCATGTCGGTGATGAGGATCTTGTCCCCCGGGTTGAGGAGGCGCCCCAGGGCCCGGGAGAGGGCGTAGTTGAGGGTGGTCATGTTGGCCCCGAAGGCGATCTCATGGGGGTGGGCGCCGAGGAAGGTGGCCACCGTGGCCCGGGCTTCTTCCAGCATGGCGTCGGTGCGCCGGCTGGTGAGAAAGGCCCCGTGGGTGTTGGCGTTGGCCTCGAGGAAGTAACTCCGCATGGCTTCCAGGACCGCCTCGGGGACCTGAGTGCCTCCCGGGCCGTCGAAGAAGGCCGCAGGATACCCGTTCACCTTCAGGTTCAGGGAGGGAAAATGGCGCCGGACTTCCGCAACCCATGTGGACAAAGGAATTCACCCCTCGTGAAATGGTCTTGAATTCCTTCGCCCAAGGCCGCGGGGATTCCTTTTGCGGGCATAAAAAATGGTGCGCTCGGCGGGGCTCGAACCCACAACCTTCGGCTCCGGAGGCCGACGCTCTATCCATTGAGCTACGAGCGCACTCTAAGCTTATTCTACTACAGTTTCGCTAGAGTTCCACCCGGGAAAGAAAGAGGGGATCGCTCCACTGGGCCAGTAGGTCGACCCTCGCCTGATAGACCCCGGGAGGCAGATGCTTGAAGGTGGCTCCGTAGAACTGGCCCGGCTCCAGGTAGATGGACCAGTACAGGCGGCGGGAAGGGACCTTTCGGTAGAAGGTATGGGTTTCTCCCGTATTCAGATCCTTGAGGATCAACCGCCATGTGTACCCGTCGCGGAACCAGAGGAGCAGGGGATAATCCCGGTCGTTCACCACCCTGACGTGCAGAGTGCGGGGCGCGATCTGGGTTTCCATGCGCAACCTTCGAAACCGCCCTTCCCTTGTCCTAGCCTGCCGCTGCACTCCCCTATTTTAACGGTTGGCCGCGAAAATTGCAGCGAAGGGTTAAGCTCATAAATGGAGGTGGTCCCCTTGCGGGTGGCCGTGACGGCACCGTTGCCTCAAGTGTGGCGCCAGCGCCTGGAAGAAGCCCATCCGGACGTGGAGTTTCTCTGGGTCTCGGAAAAGGAACTCCCTTCCCATCCCCACGCAGGGGAAGTGGAGGTCCTGGTGGCCTACGGCTGGCGCGTGGATCGAGGGCTTCTGGAAAGCCTTCCTCGCCTTAAGTGGATCCAGGCCCTTAGCGCCGGCGTCGATACCCTTCCCCTGGAGGACCTTCGGGCGAGGGGCATTATCCTCACCAACGCCCGGGGAGTCCACGGGATTCCCATCCGGGAGTACGCCGTGGGAGTCCTCCTGGCCCACGCCCGCCGGATCCCCTTCTTTTGGGAAAAACAGCGGGAGGCCCATTGGGAAACCGGGATGCGGACCGATGAGCTTTACGGCCAGCGGGTTACCGTCCTGGGGACGGGGGCCATCGGCCGGGCCATCGGGGAAGCCCTCCACTTTCTGGGGGTGGAGGTGGTGGGGGTGAACCGCAGGGGAACCCCTGTGGAGCCCTTTGCCCGCATCTATCCCGCCTCCTCGGTGAAGGAAGCGGTGGCGGGAAGCTTCGGCGTCGTCAACATCCTTCCCCTGACGAAAGCTACCCGAAACCTCCTGAACCGCGACACCTTTTCCGCCTTTTCCCCGGGGTCGGTCTTCGTCAACGTGGGTCGGGGGGAGACGGTGGTGGAAGAGGATCTTCTCTGGGCCCTCGACGAAGGCCCCTTGGCGGCCGCTTACCTGGACGTGTTCCGGGAGGAGCCCCTTCCCTCCGACCACCCCTTCTGGCGCCACCCGAAGGTCTTTCTCACTCCCCACATCTCCGGCCAGACGCCCCGCTACATGGATCGGGCCCTCCCCATCTTTGAAGAGAACCTGAAGCCTTTTCGCGAAGGCCGCCCGGAGGCCATGATCAACCGGGTATCCCTCGAAGAAGGCTACTGACCGTTGAAACTTTATTGACAAAGGTGCGGTTCACTGCAGGTGAGGTGATGGACCGTGAGATCATGGACGCAGAAAGCCCTTTCCCTGCTCCTGGCGGGCTTCATCGTGGGCCTGGGGATGGCCGCCGGCTGGAAGGTGGCCGACGCCGCCTTGCACCAAAGCGGCTCCGCCGTTTCCCCGGTGGTTTCGGCCGCTCCCTCTTCCGTGCCCGTCACGGGAGGCTTTCCCGATATCGCCAGCATCGTGGAAAAGGCCAGCCCGGCGGTGGTGCGGGTGAACGTCACCACCAGCCGGCCGGTAAGCAACGACCCTTTCGCGCCTTTCTTCGGAAGCGTTCCCCAGAGGGCCTTGGGTTCGGGGGTGATCATCGATCCCAAGGGGATCGTTCTCACCAACCAGCACGTCATCCAGGGGGCGACGGACATCACGGTGAACGTGCTGGGCTACGATCGGGCTCTCCCCGCCAAAGTGGTGGGCCAGGATGAAACCCTGGATCTGGCCGTCCTCCAGATCGAAGGGGGCGGCCCTTTCAAGGCCCTTCCCCTGGGCGACAGCGATGCCGCTCGGGTGGGGGACTGGGTGGTGGCTATCGGCAACCCCTTCGGCCTGGACCACACGGTGACGGTGGGGGTCCTCAGCGCCAAGGGCCGTTCCATCGATGCCTCGGGTCGCCACTATGACGTCCTCCTGCAGACCGATGCCGCCATCAACCCGGGCAATTCCGGCGGACCTCTCCTGAACCTCCAGGGAGAAGTCATCGGCATCAACACCGCCGTTTCCAGCGAGGGCCAAGGGCTGGGCTTCGCCATCCCCATCAACACGGTGAAGTCGGTCCTCCCCGATCTGGAGGCGGGCCGGACCATCCAGAAGGCCTGGCTGGGCGTGGGCATCACCGACATGACGCCGGAATGGGCACCCATGCTGAAGACCTCCGTCCAGTCGGGGGCCCTTATCCAGCAGATCTACCAGGGATCCCCTGCCGATCGGGCGGGCCTCCAGCCCGGGGACATCATCGTCCAGCTGGGGGACCGGACCATCCGGGATGCTTCCTCCCTGGTGGCGGCCATCCGCCAGTACCGGCCCGGCGATGAGGTGAAGATCGTCTTCTACCGGGGGAGCCAGCGCCACGAGATCACCGTCAAGCTGGGGACGCCCCCCTTCTAAGAGCTCCCCGCAAAAGGCCCGGGTGGAACCACCTCCCGGGCCTTTTTCGTACCTTGGGGTATGCGCGTCGCCATCGCCGAAAGCCTGGGAGAAAGAGCCTTTTCCCGCCTCGAGGAGGCGGCGGAGGTGGTCTACCTCCCCGGCCATGACCCCCGCCATCCGGCCTGGAAAGGGGCCCTCAAGGAGGCCGACGCTCTCCTGGTGCGGAACCGCACCCGGGTGGACCGAAACCTCCTGGACCTGGCTCCTCACCTCCGCTGGGTGGTGCGCCTGGGGAGCGGCGACGACAACATCGACCGCGAGGCCCTTTCCCAGCGGGGGATCCAGCTCTACGTCCCCAAAGGGGCTAACGCCATCGGCGTGGCGGAATACGTCATCAGCGCCCTCTTCCATTTCGCCCGTCCCCTGGGAGATGTGTCGAAGCGGGTCAAACTGGGGGAGTGGCGCCGGGATCTCCATCAGGGGATGGAGCTTTACGGGAAAACCCTGGGGATCCTGGGGCTGGGGGAGACCGGAGTGCGGGTCGCCCTCAGGGCGCGGGCCCTTGGCATGCGGGTGGTGGCCTGGGCCCCCACCAAACCTCCCCATACCTTCCTCTTTGCCGACTTTTCGCTAGAGCGAACGGACTTTAAGGAGGTCCTCCGGGAAAGCGACTTTCTCACCCTCCACCTCCCCCTCACCCCCGAAACCCAGGGCCTCCTGGACGAAAAGGCTTTTTCCCTCATGAAGAAAGGGGCCATCCTCATCAACGCCGCCCGGGGCGGCCTGGTGGATGAGGACGTCCTCTGCCGGGCCCTTGGCGAAGGCCATCTGGGAGGGGCCGCCCTGGACGTCCGGACGAAGGAACCGCCTCCCTTCCCCGACCCCCTGGCGGCCTTTCCCCAGGTCCTCCTCACACCCCACCTGGCGGGCCACACCCGGGAGTCGTTGGAGCGGGTGGCGGCAGGGGCGGTGGAATGGCTTCTCACTCGTAGCGAAGGGCCTCGATAGGATCCAGCTGAGCCGCCCGGAAAGCCGGGTAGACTCCAAAGATGATCCCCACCAGGGCCGAGAAGGAAAAGGCCAGGAGCACCGAACCGGGGGTCACCAGGGAGGGGAGGGATGTGAACCGGGAGACGAGGGTGACGATCCCCGCCCCCAGGAGGATCCCGATGATCCCCCCCAAGCTGGAGACCACCACCGACTCGATGAGGAACTGCCAGAGGATATCCTGGCGCCTCGCTCCGATGGCTTTCCGAAGCCCGATCTCCCGGGTCCTTTCCGTCACCGAGACCAGCATGATGTTCATGATGCCGATGCCTCCCACCAGAAGGGCGATCCCCGCGATGGACCCCACGATGAGGGTCATGATGTTGGTGACATTGCGGATGGCCCCCAGAAGATCCTCCAGGCTCTGGACGGTGAAAGTATCCTTGCCGTAGCGGGCGTTCAGGATCCCCTGGATGTCCTTCATGAGGGTGTTCACCACCGAAGGGGAGGAGGGGAGGATGAAGACGGCTTGGATGTCCTGCTGGCCCGTCTGGCGCTGGAAGGATGTGTAGGGGATGTAGATCTCCTTAGGAGCCGCCCCCAGGCTGGCCTGAAGGCCGGTCCCCGCCGCCAGGGTCCCGATGACGGTATAGGCCTTCCCCTCCAGCCAGAGGGTCTTTCCCACCGGGTCCGACCGGGGCCAGAGGTCGTCGGCCACCCTCTGGCTCACCACCACCACCGGTGCCTGCCGTTCCACCTCCAGGGGCGTAAAGAAGCGGCCTTCTTTGAGCTTGAGGTTTCGCACCTGGCTGTACCCGCTGGCGACGCCGTTCACCTGGACCCGCTCCTTTTTCTCATCGCTGGCGGCTTCCAGGCTGGAAAGGAAGAGGGGGGAAACTTCCGCTACCCCTGGAAGGGCCTCCATGGCCTTGAGATCCTCCGGCCTCAGGCTGGGAGGCTTCTGGAAATCCTCCACCTCCGACCAGTTGGGTTCAACCCAGACCATGCCGCTCCCCAGGCTGGAGATCTCCCGGATGATGTAGGCCTGGCCGCCCCTGCCGATGGCCACCACCGCGATGACCGCCGCCACCCCCACCACGATCCCCAAGAGGGTGAGGAGGGTTCGCAGGAGGTTGGCTTTGAGGGCATCCCAGGCCAGGACGACGTTTTCCCAGAGCATCAGCGTTCCTCCTCCTGCACAAAGGCTCCATCGCGGATCCGCAAAACCCTCTGGGCCCGCCGGGCGACCTCGGGATCGTGGGTGATGAGGAGGATGGTGGTCCCTTTCCGATGGAGCTCGTCAAAGAGGGCCAGGATCTCCTCGCCGGTGGCCGTGTCCAGGTTCCCCGTGGGCTCGTCGGCCAGGAGGAGGGCCGGCCCGTTCACCAAAGCCCGGGCGATGGCCACCCGCTGCCGCTCCCCGCCGGAAAGTTCGTTGGGTTTGTGGTGGAGGCGATGGCCCAGATGGACCCGCTCCAGGGCTTCGGCAGCCCTTCGCCTCCGCTCTCCGGCGGGCACCCGGGCGTAGATGAGGGGCTGCTCCACGTTGCGCAACGCGCTCATGCGGGGCAAGAGGTGGAAGCTCTGGAAGACGAAGCCCAGCTTCTGATTGCGGATATGGGCCAGCTCATCGTCGGTCAGGGTGGAGACTTCCTGGCCCGCCAGGAAGTAGCGGCCCGAGGTGGGCCGGTCCAGGCAGCCTACCAGATGGAGGAGGGTGGATTTCCCCGACCCCGAAGGCCCCATGATGGCCACGTATTCCCCTTCGCCGATCTCCAGGTCGATGCCCTTCAAGGCCTCCACCTGGGTGGGGCCCATCTTGTACACCCGGCGGATCTTTTCCATCACCACGATAGGTGCCACGGCTGTCACGACCCCTGGGCGATCCGGATGGGGCTCCCATCCCGGAGCTTGGGGAGCACATCGGGAGGCCCGATGATGACCTCATCTCCGGGCTTCAGCCCTTCCTTCACCACCGCTTCCGTGGCCGTCTGGGAGCCCAAGACCACCGGCACAAAGCGGGCCGTGTTTCCCTCCGCCACAAAGACTCCTGCCTGCCCCTGGCGGGCCGTGAGGGCCTGGTAGGGGAGGATGAGGACGTTTTCTTCCTTGCGGACCTGGATGGCCACCCGGCCGCTCATACCGGGGAAGAGGAGGCCTTTGGCGTTGTCGATGCGGACCTCCACGATAAAGACGGCCATATCCCCTTGGCGCTGGGCCAAGGGGCTGATGGAAGCCACCTCACCCGAGAAGGTCTCCCCCGGGTACGCCTGGACGGTGACGGTGGCCGGTTGGCCCACGGCCACGGAACTCCGATCGTTTTCGTCCACCTGGGCCAGAAGGGCGATGGGGTCCAGGCTGGCCAGGGTCAAAAGGGGGGTGCCCGCCGCCACGGTCACCCCCGCGGCGGCACTGAGCTTAAGGATGGTCCCCGCCTTGGGGGCTCTGACCTCCGCCTTTTGCAAGAGATCCTGGAGCTGGCGAAGGTTTTCCTGGGCTGCCGTCAGGGACGCCCGGGCCGCTGCCAGTTCTTCCGGCTGCACCTTTTGCATCTCCAGTTGGATCTTCAGCTGCTCCAGCTTCTGCTGGGCCTGCTGCCACTGGCGGTAGGCATCTTTCCGCTGGGCGTCGTACTCGGGAAGGGGCGGGAGGGCATCCAGGTTGTCCTTGGCGATTTGGATCTGCTCCTCCGCTCCTGGATCTGAAGCTGGTTCAGCTTCTCCTGATCGGAAACCTGTTTTTGCAGCTTGGCCAGCTGGCTCTGGGCCTGTTCCACCTGCGCCTTGGCCTGGACCACCTGTTCCTTCAAGGATGTGGAGTCCAGGACCAGCAGAAGATCCCCTTTTTCCACCCGATCCCCTTCTTGCACCAGCACCTTCTCGATGGGGGCCGAAAAGGGCGCCGTGACGTCTGTCGGCTCTACCGCCGCCAACTGCCCGCTGGCCTGCACCTCTTCCACGAAGACCCCCGGCTTTACGGTGAAGGTCTCCACCTGAAGGGCCTGGGGTTCCTCGTTCCCCCGGACCCAGTAGACTCCCACGATGACCGCCAGCAAAATCACCACCAGCAACCCTCGGATCCACGGGGATTTCATCGCATCCTACCCGGCGAAAAAGGTCTTCTGCCTTCTCCGCCAGGGATCCACCTCCTTTCGGATGGAACGACGGCACCAAGAGCGAGGTAGGAGTACGGCCACCCGCAAAAGGGATGTCCGGATCTTGGTCGGACGGAACCTTCTTTACACCGCAAGCCCATGGTTACAGAGGACCTCCCATTCCCCGGGAAAACCAGTTGGGCACCACGGTGAAGATGATCCAGAGGAGGCCCGCGATGGTCCAACGGGCCCTTGGGGAAACCTTTCCGATGAACCCCAAGCCCCCGGCAAAGAGGGCTAGGCCCCACAGGGTGAAGGGGTCCAGGCTCACCAGGAGGGTGTAGAGCCACGGGGAGGCTGCGGCGGGATCGAGATCCAGGAGGCCTGCCAGGTTGGTGCTGATCTGGAGGGTTTTCCACGTCACCAGCCCCAGGGAAAGAAGGAGGAGCTGCAAAAGGCTTTGCAGGATGGAAGGGGCAGAGGAGAGAATGGACAAGCTGAAGAGGGTGCGAAAGGGGATGGCGCTGGCTCCCAAGGCCAAAAAGAGAGCCGTCACCCCGGCCTCCAGCAGGGTGACCACCAAGACCGAGACGAAGAGTCCGATGACACCGGAAATAATACCGACGGTCCCCAGGTAACTCGTGCCTTCCTGGCCCATCTCCCCTTGGACTTCCGGCGCCACGGTCTGGAGAAGATCCGCCTGCATCTGGGGAAGAAGAACTGCCAGCACGGCCAGGCCTGGCAGGACGATGATCACCAGGGGCCAGAAGAGGGGACGTTTTTCTTCGATGATGCGATAGGCTTCGACAGGATGCACCAGCATGTACCAAACGGCCTTCAAGGCATTCCCCATGGCAAGCCTCCTTTGAAAGTTCTCTTGCAAATATAGCCAGATCCTTCCCAGGGGGGAACCCTGGCCCTCAAATATGAAGGTTTGCTAACGCCCCCGCTAGCTTTTCCAGCTCTTCATCGGTGTTGAAGAAGTGGACGGAAACCCTCACGCCGCCAAAGGGCCGGGGGAGGCTTCGCACGATGATGCCCTTTTGCTCAAGGGCCTTCACCACCTCGGCGTCTTCCCACCCTTCCAGGCGGAAGGTCAAAAGGCCCGAAGGCTCATAGCCTCCTTCAAAGGGGGGCGTAAGAAGGGTAAGCCCGGGCACCTCCCGCAAAAGGCCGTAGGCCTTTTCCACCAGACGCCTCACTTCCGCGGCGATGGCGTCCATGGAGATGGCGTGGAGGAATTCGAGGGATGACTTCAGCCCTACCACGGCGGCGGGAAGAGGAAGGCCCGTCTCATAGCGCTGGGCTCCGTCCTTAAGCACCATCTCCGGCCGGTCGGGAGCCACTTCCTTCTGGGAGGGATAGCCGCCGTAGGTGAGGCCCACCTCTTCCAGCCGATCCTTCCGGATGAGGAGGATCCCCGTTCCTTCCGGGCCGAGGAGCCACTTCTGCCCGGGGATGGCGTAGTAGTCCACCCCTGACGTGCGGAAATCCAGGGGAAGGACGCCGGCGCTCTGGGCCCCGTCCACGAGGACGCCTGCTCCATGGCGGTGGGCCAAGTCCACGACGGCCTTCAGGGGGAGGGTCATGCCCCTCGTCCAGAGGACGTGGGAGAGGGCCACCAGGCGGGTGCGAGAGGAAAACGCTGCCTCCAGGCGGCGGAGGAACCCTTCCGCCTCTCCTCCCGGGTCCACGTAGCGGATGACCACTCCGCGGGCTTGGTGGAGGCGCACCAGGGGCACCAGGAGCCCTGGGTGCTCGTGGGTGGTGGTGATGATCTCATCCCCTTGGGACCACCTGAGCCCCCAGAGGACGATGTTGAGGCCGTCGGTGCAGCGGGACGTGAAGGCCACCTCGTCGGGATCGGCTCCAAAGAAGGCGGCGATGGTCTTCCGGGTGTCGGCGAGGAGGCCGAAGACCTTGGCCATGCGGGAGCTCCCGATGCGGCCCCGCCAGGCGTCCTCCTGAAGAGCCTGTTCCATCGCCTGGAGGGTGGGGAGGGGAAGGGGGCCGGCAGTGCCGGTGTTGAAATAGAGGCGCTCTTCCACGGCGGGGAGAAGGAAACGCTTCTTTTCCAAGGAAAATCTCCTCTCAAAGGCACCCTAGCAGAAGACTCGACCCTGAGGGAGGGATTCCTCTGGCGATTTCAGACGAACCGCAGCTATGGGACAGCACCGCCCTCTTTTTGGGACAGGATCTAAAGACCCTCATGGAGGGGGCCGGGAGCGCCCTGGCCCACCACCTGAAGACCCACTACCCCAAGGAGCTTTCGCGGGGGCTTCTGGTGGTGGCAGGCCTCGGAGGAAACGGAGGCGACGGGGCTGTGGCCGCCCGCCATCTGGCCCACCTCTACCCGGTGGAGATCTGGCTCTTGGGAAAGATTTCCCACGTCACCCATGAGGCGGCGCGGCAAAACTTCCTCCTGGCTGCTTCTTCCCCGTGGATCCGTTTCGTGGAGGTGGCCTCGGAAGATGAGCTTGGCGCCCTTTCGTTCCCCGAGGGAGGCCTCATCCTCGACGCCATCCTGGGGCGAGGGCAAAAAGGCCCCGCCCGGGGCCTTCCCCGTGCGGCCATCCGGCGCTTGGCCTCCCTTCCCACCCATGTCCCCGTGATCTCCGTCGATGTCCCCAGCGGCTACCCCTTTGACCCCCATGTGAAGCCCAGGGAAGTGGTGGCCTTCCAGTGGGAGGCAGGCGATCAGCATCCCTTTCCGAAAGTCCTCTATCCCATCGGCTTTCTCCCCGAAGCCCGCCACCTGGTGGGCCCCGGCCATGTCCGCCCCCTCCTCCAGCGGCCCGGAACCCATAAAGGCCAAAACGGCGACCTCTTGGTCCTCGGAGGTAGCCGGTCCTATCCCGGGGCTCCCCTCCTCACCGCCCTGGCGGCGGCCCCTTTCGTGGACAGGGTGTGGCTGGGAAGGCCAGAGGGCGGTGACCTTCCGCCCCACCTCATCCCCGTCCCCCTTTCCTCTCCGGGCCCCATCTGGGAGGAAGGCCATCTTTTCGACGTGGAAGGGGTCCTTTCCAGGGTCACAGGGGTGGTGGTGGGACCCGGCATGGGCCGCCATCCCAGGACCCTTGCCTTTCTAAAGGCCCTTTTCCAAAGCGTTCAGGAGCGCCACCTCCCTCTGGTGGTGGACGCCGACGCCTTGGAGGCGGTGGAACCGGGAAACCCCCGCCCCTGGCTCCTCACCCCCCACGGGGGCGAAGCGAGAAGGCTCTGGGAAAGGCTCTTCCCTTCGCCGTACCCCGTGGAGGAAAAGGCATCCTCCAAGGCAACTCTGAAGGAATCCCTCTTTCTTCGAGTAGAGGCCCTCAAGGAGCTCTCCCTCCACCTGGGGGTGACCCTTTTGGGAAAGGGTCCCTGGGACGTGGCCGTCGAGAGAGAGCGGTGGCTTTACAACATCACGGGGAACCGCGGCCTGACGGCGGGAGGCACCGGGGATGTCCTGGCGGGCCTGGCGGGGGCTTTTCTGGCCCAGGGAAGGGATCCTCTCCTTTCCGGGGCAGGGGCTGCCTTCCTGGTGGGCCTGGCAGGGGAGGTCCTCCGGGAGGAAAAGGGCTTTAGCTTCACCGCTTACGATGTGGCCCTGGCCCTTCCCAAGGTGGCGGCCCGCCTCCTCCAGGGGGAGAACTTCCCCCGGCTTTCGGTTTAGAGCAAAAGGCTAGAATGGGGTGGGAGGTTTGCCCATGGAAGAGTATCGCCCGGGACTGGAAGGGGTCATCGCGGCGGAGACGTCCATCTCGTATCTCGACGTGGAGCACGAAGAGATCGTCATCCGCGGCTATGATCTCCTGGATCTGGCCCGCCAAAAGACGTATGTGGAGGTGGCGGCCCTTCTCCTGGAAGGGGAGCTGCCGTCGCCCGAGGAGAAGGAACGGCTGGAACGCCGGCTGGTGGAAGAGTCGAAAGTGCCGGAGAAAGTCTGGGAGATCCTCCGGCTCCTCCCTCCCGAGAGCCACGGCATGGACCGCCTCCGCACGGCCGTCTCGGCCCTGGGGAATTTCACCCCCCACGCCAGCGAGGCCACCCCCGAAGCCGATCGGAAAAAGGGCTGGCATGTCCTTTCGCAGGTGGCAGCCATCGTGGCCAACCTGCAAAGGATCGCCTCCAACCTCAAGCCAAGGGATCTTCAGCCCGCGATGGGGTTTGTGGAAAACCTCCTCTACATCATCACGGGAAGGCCGCCGGAAGAGGAGGAAATCCGGGCCTTCGACCAGCTCCTCATCGCCTACATCGAGCATGAGATGCCCAACTCCACCTTCACCGCCCGGGTCATCGCCTCTACCCTGAGCGATCTCCACGGAGCCCTCACAGGTGCGGTGGCGTCCCTCAAGGGACCCCTCCACGGAGGAGCCAACGAAGCCGTCATGGAGATGTTCATCGAGGCGGGAAGCCCGGAAGGGCTGGAGCGGCTCATCAAGGAAAAGCTCCAGCGCAAAGAGCGCATCATGGGTTTTGGCCACCGGGTCTACATGAAGAAGATGGACCCAAGGGCCCAGCTCATGAAAGAAACTTTGGCCCGCCTGGTGGAAAAGGCCACCGGCAACCGCAAGGCGGAGCTCACCAACTGGTACGAGACGGCCGTCCGGGGGGAAGAGGTCATGCGGCAAGAAAAGGGCCTCTTCCCCAACCTGGACTACTATGCGGCGCCGGTATACTACGCCCTCGGCATCCCCATCGAGCTCTATACGCCCCTTTTCTTCGCCAGCCGCACCGCGGGCCTGGTGGCCCACGTCATCGAACAGCACGCCCACAACCGCCTCTTCCGGCCCCGGGTCCGGTACACCGGACCGAGAGGTTTGAAGCCTTGAGGAGGGAAGCCCTTGCGCCCCTTTGATCCCGTCATGGAGACCATCGCGCGTTACGTGGAGGAAAGGGAGGTGGGGTCTCCCGAAGCCTGGGAGACGGCCCGCTGGGCCCTCGCCGACGCCCTGGCCTGCGCCTTTTACGCCCTCTCCCATCCCGAGGCGCGAAAGCTCTTAGGACCCGATTTCCCGGGCGAGATCTACCTCCAGGGGGCCCGGGTCCCCGGCACCCCCTACCGCCTCCACCCCGTGAGGGCCGCCTTCAACCTGGGCCTTTTGATCCGCTGGCTGGACTACAACGACACCTGGCTGGCCCAAGAATGGGGCCATCCCTCCGACAACCTGGGGGCGATCTTGCCCCTGGCCGATATCCTCAGCCAGGAGCGGCGGCAAAAAGGCCTTGCGCCCCTCCAGGTCAAGGATGTCTTGCGGGCCATGATCCAGGCCTATGAGATCCAGGGGGTTCTGGCTCTGGAAAATGCCCTCAACCGCCAGGGCTTCGACCACGTCCAGTGGGTGAAGGTGGCGTCGGCGGCGGTGGCGGGACGCCTCTTAGGCCTTTCCCATGAGGCCCTTTTGAACGCCATCTCCAACGCCTTCATCGACGGCCCCAGCCTCCGCACCTACCGCCACTTCCCCAATACCGGGTGGCGGAAATCCTGGGCGGCAGGAGACGCCGCCGCCAGGGGCGTTCACCTGGCCCTCCTCGCCCGCCGGGGGGAGATGGGTTACCCCAGCGCCCTGACGGCACCCCAATGGGGATTCAACGATGTGGTCATGGGAGGGAAGGCCATCACCCTGGCTCGCCCCCTGGGAAGCTACGTCATGGAACATGTCCTTTTCAAGATCAGCTTTCCCGCCGAGTTCCACGGGCAGACGGCGGTGGAAGCCGCCATCGCCCTCCACCCCCAGGTGGCACCTCGCCTGGAGGAAGTGGAGAAGGTGGTCATCCACACCCAGGAATCGGCCATCCGCATCATCGACAAGAAGGGACCCCTCACCAACCCCGCCGACCGGGATCACTGCCTCCAGTACATGACGGCCGTCGGTCTCATCTACGGGGAGCTGGAGAGCCGCCACTACGAAGAACCCATCGCCCTCGACCCCCGCATCGAGGAGCTGCGGGCCAAGACGGAAGTGGTGGAAGATCCTCGCTACAGCCGGGACTACCTGGACCCCGACCTTCGCTCCATCGCCAATGCCGTCCAGGTCTTCTTCCGGGACGGCACCTCCACCCCGAAGGTGGAGGTGGAGTTCCCCATCGGCCACCGCCGCCGGCGGAAGGAAGCCTGGCCCCTCCTTCGGGAAAAGGTGCAAAGGTCCTTGGAAGGCGTCTTCCCCCCGGCCCGCCGGGAGTCCCTGGCCTACCTCCTCCTGGACGACCCAAACCTCCTGGATATGGCGGTGGATGAATTCGTGGAGACCCTGACGGCTCCCTGAAAGGAGGGGCACAGATGAGCTGGTTCACCCGACGAGGACGATCCCAGGAAGAGCTGAGCCGCCGCTTCCGGGAGCTGGTGGAAAGCCCGGAGATCCTCATCCTCCCCGGTACCCCCGATGCCCTGGCCGCTCGCCTGGCGCAGGAGGCGGGCTTCCCCGCCCTTTACCTCTCCGGAGCCGCCTACACCGCCTCCAGGGCCCTTCCCGATCTTGGCCTGGTGACAGCGGAGGAAGTGGCCCAGCGGGCCCGGGACATCGTGAGGGCCACCGACCTTCCCCTGCTGGTGGACATCGACACCGGGTACGGGGGCGTCCTCCACGCCATGGCCACCGCCCGCATCATGGTGGAGGCAAGGGTGGCAGCCGTCCACATGGAAGACCAGGTGATGCCCAAAAAGTGCGGTCACCTGAGCGGCAAAGAGCTGGTGACCCCCGAGGAGATGGCCCAGAAGATCGCCGCCGTAAAGGAGGCGGCTCCTTCCCTCTACCTCATCGCCCGCACCGATGCCTTTGCCGTGGAAGGGCTGGAGGGGGCCGTCCAGAGGGCCCGCCTCTACCTGGAGGCAGGGGCCGATGCCATCTTTCCCGAGGCTCTTGCCGGCGAAGAGGACTTTCGGGCTTTCCGCCAGGCCGTCTCGGCGCCCCTCCTGGCCAACATGACAGAGTTCGGGAAGACCCCCCTCATCTCCGCCGAGACTTTCGCCTCCTGGGGGTACGAGATGGTCATCTTCCCTGTGACGGCTCTTCGCATGGCCGCCAAGGCCTACGAGGAGACCTACCGGGAGCTGAAGGCCAAAGGCACCCAAAGAGATCTTTTGCCTCGCATGCAGACCCGGGCCCAGCTCTACGAGACCATCGAGTACTTCCAGTATGAAGCCCTCGACCAAAAGATCGCCCGCTCCATCCCGGAGAAGGGGTGGGAGCATCAGAAAGAGGGCTGAGGGACGGATGGAACCTCGGTGGCGGGGATGGGAGGTCATAGCCCTTTGCCGGAACACATCGTCTTAGGAGCCTCCGGCGCGCTGGGTGGGGCCATCCTCAAGGCTCTCATCTCCCAAGGAAGGCCGGTGACCGCCGTGGTGAGGGGCCGGAAGGGGAGAGTCCCTCTGACCGGCGAAGGCTTCAGGCTCTTGGAGGCAGACCTAAGGGACGTCCAGAGCATCGCCCCCGTGATCTCGCCAGGGGCCGTCCGTCCTTTACTTTTGCGTTAACGTGCCCTACCAGCTCTGGGAAGAACGAATGCCTGCCTTCCTGGATGCCGTCCTTAACGATGTGCCGCTTTGTGGTGCGGCCTTCTCTTTCGTAGATCTCGATCCATCGCGCGAGGCCCCAGTTGTAGGCGAAGCGGGCGGCCCCGGCGTGCTTGGCGAGGAGGGTGCGTTGTTCCGTGTTGGGATCGAGCTCGTACCGGTAGGCTCTATGGATCTTCACGTTGCAGCGCCTCCAGTGCCTTTTTTGCCCGGCGTCTCGCGGAAGGCCTGCCGTACAGACGGGCAGCGAGGGACGTGAGCACTTCGGTCACATCGCGCACCAGATCGTCATCCACCTCTCTTTCTTCGACCACCAGAATCCTTCGCCCCTGCGCCCGAAGGGCGGCTTCGATGAATTCAAAGCCGAAGCGCGTGAGCCGGTCCCGGTGTTCCACCACTATCGTCGTCACGTTCGGGTCGGAAAGCAGTTTGATAAGTTCCTTCCGCCTTCCGTTTAGACCGGGCCCGACTTCCTTAACCGTCTTTCCGACCGAAAGGCCCTGGGCATTGGCGAATTCGAGAAGCCTCACCACCTGCCTTTCCAGATCGGCCTTCTGGTCGGAAGACGACACCCGGGCGTAGAGGGCGACGAGGCCTTCCTTGGGTGCTTCGGGTTCGTGGACGAGGATCGTACCCGAGGGAGTGATTTCGAACGGCACGGGCATTTTGCCCTCTTTGACCCAGCGCCATGCCGTCTTATAGGTGATGCCGCGCTTTTTGGCCCATTGGCTGAGTTTCATGGGTATGTTTTACCTGAGAAAGAGACGAAGATCAATCGTATTTTAAGCTGCTGGTAACCCCTTCTCCCCGATGCGGATAAGCCCCCGGTCGGAGAGGCGCAGCTCCGCGATGACCACCAGGGCCAGGAGGGAGAAGGTCATGAAGGGGTAGGGAAGATGGCACCCGGCGTTTTGCAAAAGCCGCCCCACCTCCCGCGACCGCCGGGCCACTTCCCGCCAATCTTTGTCGGAGATGAGGACGGCGATGGGGAGGGGATGGACGATGGATCCCCGGTCGGTAAAGACGGCCACACCCCCTTAGGCGTCCGCCACGGCCCGGGCCGCCTGGGCCATGAGGTGGACGTCGTTTCCGAGGATGAGGAGGTTATGGCTATCGTGGGCCACGGTGGAGGCCATCGCCAGAGGGCAAGCGATTCCGGGCTCCCACCAAAAGGCCCTTTCCGGTCTGGCCGGAGGCCTGGTGGCGCTCCCACACGAAGAGGGCCAGGGGCTCCCTCCCCGGCTGGAATACGGCAGAATAACCGATAAAGGAAGTGAGGTGATTATGAGCCGAGATCTTATGACCGATTGATGGAACTTAAGATTTAACGAGCTTCACTCGGGGGCGCGCACTATGGTTTGCGCGATTTGCAACAAGCATCATGGCAGCAGGAAGCCATCATATCCGCATCCATTGGGGGGAATCTGCGTTGACTCAAGAAAACGCGTTGAAAAGGGGGTCTGTTTGGGAGGTATTGAAAACGGCCGCCCGGCTCGGACTGACCTCTTTTGGCGGGCCTGTCGCCCATTTAGGGTATTTTCGCGAAGAATATGTGAACAGGCGAAAATGGATCGATGAAAAAACCTATGCGGATCTGGTGGCGCTTTGCCAATTTTTGCCCGGACCGGCAAGCAGCCAGGTCGGCATGGCGATCGGGTTTATCCGGGCCGGTTTTTGGGGCGCGATTGCCGCCTGGATCGGATTCACGCTTCCTTCCGCCGTCGCCCTTGCCTTGTTTGCCGGCTTTTTAAAAGGAGCTTCCTTCCGTGAGACAGGCTGGCTCCATGGATTGCTGATCGCGGCGGTCGCCGTGGTGGCCCATGCCGTCTGGGGCATGGCCAAAAACTTTGCCTCAGACCGCCCGCGTGCCACCATTGCGATAACCGCAGCCATTTTGGCTTTGATGATTCCGAATGTCTTCAGTCAAGTTGGCATTATCGTCGGCGCCGGCATCGCGGGATGGTTTTTGTTCCGAAGGGCGCCGGGTGCGCCACCGGTTCCGATTAGCCTATCATTCAATAAAAAGGCGGCCGGCGTCCTGCTCATTTTATTTTTTGTTCTGTTGGGATTCCTTCCCGTTGCCCGGAAGTTTACGGACTCGATTTGGGTTGCGCTCTTTGATAGCTTTTATCGGGCCGGCGCCTTGGTATTCGGCGGAGGACATGTGGTGCTTCCCTTGTTGCAGGCGGAAGTGGTTCCGCCGGGGTGGATCACCGCCGATCACTTTTTGGCCGGGTACGGGGCGGCGCAGGCAGTGCCGGGACCCTTATTTACCTTCGCGTCGTATTTGGGAATGGCCAGTTTCGGATGGATAGGGGCGGTCGTGGCGACTCTTGCGATCTTTCTTCCTTCTTTCCTGTTAATCATCGGAGCCCTTCCTTTTTGGAATTGGCTGCGTGATCACCCCCGATTTCAGGCGGCGCTGTACGGCATTAACGCGGCGGTTGTGGGCATCCTGCTTGCGGCGCTGTATCATCCCGTATGGACGAAGGCGATCAAAAGTCCATTAGATTTTTGTCTTGCCCTGGCAGCCTTTGGCCTGCTGGCGGTCTGGAAGTGCCCGCCTTGGATCGTGGTCGGATTTTCCGCCGCCGGAGGGGCCCTTCTCTCCCTTGTTTCGTAAAATCCGCCGGCAAAGCCGAGATCCTTATCAAGGGACCCGGCTTTTTCTTTTGGCGGCTGCATAGGCTGCTAGGCGCCAGTCGCGGGAGGGCCAGCTGAAATGGCCTTAACGATTTTCCCCGCCTTTAGCGTGGTGGCGATCTCTCCCTCCATCTTGGGGTCGCCCAGGACCACCCCGGGGAAGTTCATGGCTTCCCCGAGGCCGATGACGTCATCGCCCCAGGAAAGGGCTTCCGCCACCTCCTGGGGACCCATCTCCGCCGGCCGTCTCCCACTCCCACCCGGCCGCCGGCACACAGGAAGGCACTTGCAGATAGGCCAGGAGGGGCGTTTGGCGGGCTTCCTCGAGGAAGAGGCGAAGGCCTTTTAAGCCGAGGACGTTGGCGATCTCGTGGGCATCATAGAAGATGCTGGTGACGCCCCTTGGCAAAAGCGCCCGGGTAAATTGGGTGACGGTGATCTGGGAACTTTCCACGTGGCAGTGGCCGTCGAGAAGGCCAGGGGCCAGATAACGCCCGTCGCCTTCGATGACCCGGGTTTCCGGGCCGATGTAGGGCGAGGGATCGGGGCCCACATAGGCGATGCGGTCCTCTCTTACGGCCACCCCGTAGCCGGGGGGGGATCTCTTCGCTGAGGACGTTCACCACCCGCACGTTCCGAAGGACCAGGGTGGCCGGCACCTCCCTGCGGGCTGTGGCCACCAGGCGGGAAATTCATGGAGGGGGCGGCGGGGAAAAGGTTTCATGGCTCAACCTCCTTTGGCCATCATTGCCTTCCTTTCGCCAGAACAGGTATAATGGGCGCGGCGCAAATCCGAGCGTAGCGGTAGGAATTGGCCAGAAGGGATGATGATAAGGGTGACCGTTCCGCAGCTGATCATCCGCAACCTCCACGCGTCCGTCGACGGCAATCCCATTCTAAAAGGCGTGAACCTGGAGATCCAGGGCGGCACCGTCCATGCGGTGATGGGGCCCAACGGGGCCGGCAAGAGCACCTTGGCCTTCGCCCTGGCAGGCCATCCTCGCTATGAGGTGACGGAAGGCGAAGTCCTCTTGAACGGCGAGAACCTCTTGGAGATGGAAGCCGACGAGCGGGCCAAAAAGGGCCTCTTCCTGGCCTTCCAGTACCCGGCGGAGGTGCCCGGGGTGACGGTGGCCAACTTTCTGCGGGTGGCCCTCAACGAGGTGCGGGGCGAGGAAGTCCCGGTGAAGGAGTTCCTGCAGAAGCTTCATGAGAAGATGGACCTCCTCGAAATCCCCCACAGCTTTGCCAGCCGGTACCTCAACGACGGCTTTTCCGGCGGCGAGAAGAAGCGCAACGAGATGCTCCAGCTGGCCATGCTGGAGCCCAAGATCGCCATCTTGGATGAGACCGACTCGGGCTTGGACATCGACGCCGTCCGCATCGTGGCCAACAGCGTCAACCAGCTGAAGGGCCCCCATATGGGCGTGATGGTCATCACCCACTACTCCCGCATCCTCCGCTACCTGAAGCCCGATTTCGTCCACGTGATGTTCGACGGTCGCATCGTGCGTTCGGGCGGTCCGGAGCTGGCGGAGCGCCTGGAGGCCGAAGGGTACAACTGGCTCCGGCGGGAACTGGGCATGGAGGAAGTGGAAGAGGATCTCCCCGGGGAGGTGCCGGTGGATGGCCGCTAAGGTGGAAGCCCGCCTGCCCCGCTTGGGCGAGGTGACGGCCGAGGATGTGGCCCGGTTCTCCCAGAGCATGGGGGAACCCCTCTGGCTCGCTCAGCTGCGGCAGGCCGCCTGGGAGACTTTCCAGGAGCTTCCCGTCCCCGACCGCAGCATGGAAACCTGGAACCGCCTGAACCTCTCCAACCTGCCCCTCCTGGAGTTTCCCGCCTACATGGCGGCGGAGGGGGATGGGCTGACGGCGGAAGTGGAGGAGATGCTGGGGGCGGAGGGCACCTCCTATGCCCTGGTGCAGCGGGACGGCTCCCTCATCCGGCGGCGGCTGGGCGCGGAGCTGGAGGAAAAGGGGGTCACCTTCACCGATCTCCACACGGCATCCGTCGAAAAGGAAACCCTGGTGAAAAAGTACCTCGCCCAGATCATCTCCCCCAGGGAAGACAAATTCACCGCCCTTTCGGCGGCCCTCTGGAGCGGCGGCTTCTTCCTCCACGTGCCGGCGGGGGTGGAGGTGGAGATCCCCCTGCAGGCCCTTCGCTTCCGCAGCCGGCGGGGCGTCTCCATCGCCCGCACCTTGGTGATCCTCGAGCGGGACGCCCAGGTCACCTTCGTGGAAAGCCAGCACGGGGCGGAGGATCCCGAGGAAGGCCTCGATGTCCACGGGGTGGAGCTGGTAGTGGGGCCGGGAGCCCGTCTCCGTTACGTGGGGCTGCAGAACTGGGATGAAAAGACGTGGAGCTTCATCCACCGCCGCAGCCTCCTGATGAAGGACGCGTCCATGATCTGGGCCCTGGGGGAGTTCGGGGGAAGGGTGGCCCGGAGCTCCCTTGTGTCGGAGCACCGGGGCGACGGGTCCAGCTCCCGCAGCTACACCGTCTTCTTCTCCTCAGGGCGCCAGCACCACGACATCTTTCAGGTCATGTACCACACGGGGAATCACACCGACGCCAACATGGACGCCCGGGGGGCGGCGGCGGGGCAGAGCCGCTGCGTCTACCGAGGCGACATCGAAATCGAGCGGGGCACCCGGGACACCAGCTCCTTTGAAAGCATGCACGGCCTGGTGCTGGATCCCGGCGCCCGCATCGACAGCATCCCCAGCCTTTACATCGAGGACAACGATGTCCGGGCGTCCCACTCCGCCACCACGGGGCAGGTGGATCCCGAACAGCTCTTCTACCTCATGAGCCGGGGCATCAGCTACCAGGAAGCCCGGCGCCTCATCGTCGAGGGTTTCTTCTCGCCCATCTTGGAGGAGATTCCCCTGGAGAGCGCCCGGGAAGCGTTCCAAAAGCTCATCGCCAGGAAGTTGGGAAGGGCATGATCCTGCCGGCCCGGCGCCTGCGGGAGGATTTCCCCATCCTTCGATCCACGGAAAAGGGCCGCTGGGTCTACCTGGACAGCGCCGCCACCACCCAGAAGCCCGAGGCGGTGCTGCAGGCGGTGGAGGACTATTACCGGCGGTATAACGCCAACGTTCACCGGGGAGTCTACCGCATCGCGGCGGAGGCGACGGAGCGGTACGAGGAGGCCCGCCGGCGGGTGGCCCAATTCATCGGCGGGGACCCCCGGGGCCTCATCTTCACCCGCAACACCTCCGAGGCCATCAACCTGGTGGCCTATGCCTGGGGCTTGGACAACCTGAAGGAAGGGGATGTCATTCTCCTCACGGCGGCGGAGCACCACTCCAATCTGGTGCCCTGGCAGCTGGTGGCCCGGCGCACCGGCGCCCGCCTGCGGGCCATCCCCCTGGATGAAGAGGGCCATCTGGATCTGTCGCGCCTTCCGGAGCTCCTGGACGGCGTGAAGATGGTGGCCATAAGCCACGCCTCCAACGTCCTGGGGACGGTGAACCCCGTGGCGGAGGTGGCCCGGGCAGCCCACGAGGTAGGAGCTCTGGTCCTGGTGGACGGGGCCCAGAGCGTCCCCCGGATGCCGGTGGATGTCCAGGCCCTTGGCTGCGACTTTCTCGCCTTCTCGGGCCACAAGATGCTGGCCCCCATGGGCATCGGGGTCCTCTGGGGAAAGCCGGATATCTTGGAGAAGATGGAGCCCTTTCTCGGAGGCGGCGAGATGATCGGCCGCGTGGACTGGGAAGGGTCCACCTGGCGGGAGATCCCCTGGAAGTTTGAGGCGGGGACCCCCAACGTGGGAGGCGCCATCGGCCTCATGGCGGCGGTGGAATACCTGGAGAAGGTGGGGATGGAGGCCATCGCCCGCCATGAGGAAGCCCTGGGAGAGCTCATGGCCCGCCGCCTGAGGGAGCTTCCCGGTGTGAAGGTCTACGGCCCCTCGGGAACCCGGACCGGCATCGTGGCCTTCAACGTGGAGGGCGTCCACCCCCACGACGTGAGCCAGGTCCTGGACGAGGAAGGGGTCGCCATCCGGGCGGGCCATCACTGCTGCCAGCCCCTCCACCGGCTCCTCCAGGTGGGGTCCAGCTGCCGGGCCAGCGTCTACCTTTATAATGACGAAGAGGATGTGGACCGCCTGGTTGAAGCGGTGCAAAAGGTGAGGGAGGTCTTCCGTGTCCCTGGATGATCTGTACCAGGACCTGATCCTGGAACATGCCCGCTACCCCCACCATCGGGGAACCCTCTCCGATCCCACCGTCACCCTCGATGCCCAAAACCCCACCTGCGGCGACGAAATCCACCTGCAGCTAAAGCTTTCCGGGGACGAGCGGAAGATCGAGGACATCGCCTTCAGCGGCCACGGGTGCACCATCTCCCAGGCCTCCGCCTCCATGATGACCGATCTCGTCCTGGGATTGAGTGTCAAAGAGGCGTTGGAAAAAGTCCAGGCCTTTCAGGACATGATGAGGACGGGCGAACCGCGGGAGGAGCTGGGGGATGCCGTAGCCCTGGCGGGGGTATCCCGGTTTCCCGTGCGGATCAAGTGCGCCCTTCTGGCCTGGATGGCCCTGAAAGAAGCCTTGGAGGAAGCGGGCGCCATGTAGTATAGTCTAAAAGAGTAGGCGTGGCGGAGCGCAAAAGATTGTTATAACGTTCACAAGTGGGGCGAGGCCAGATGAGCTTTACCATGTCCCGTTTTTCATGGGTTGAGGTGGAAGCCCACCAGCTGGAGCACGCCAAGGCGCTCCACAGCTGGGACGAGGTCAACCTGGGGTACCTCACCTATGAGGAGGCCAAAGCCGAAGCCGATCGCTGCCTGCAATGCGGAACGCCTTACTGCCAGGATGGCTGCCCCAACCACAACCCCATCCGGGATTTCATCGCCCTGGTCCAGGAAGGCCGCCTGGTGGACGCGGCCCTTTTGGACTGGCAAGTCAACCCCCTGGCGTCCTGCACGGGGCGGGTCTGCGCCTGGGAGAAGCAGTGCGAAGGGTACTGCGTGGTGCGGAACGAAGGTGACCCCATCCGCATCGGCCTTCTGGAGCGGTACCTGGGGGATTACGCCCTGAAGCACCTGGATGAGATCGACCTCAGCAGCTGGGTGGGAGAAGGCCATGGGGAAAAGGTGGCGGTGGTGGGAGCCGGCCCGGCGGGCATGGCGGCCGCCTGGTTTTTGGCCCGCAAAGGCTACCAGGTGACCATCTACGAATCCTGGTACCTCTATGGCGGCGTCATGTCCTACGGCATCCCCGAATATGTCCTGCCGCAGCGGGTCATCGACCTCGAGATGGAGAAAATCTTGCGGCTGGGCGTCACCTTGAAGACGGGCATCCGAGTGGGAAAGGACATCACCATCCAGGAGCTGAAGGAGAAGGAAGGCTACGACGCCATCTTCATCGCCACCGGCGCCAACCAGCCTGCTACCCCTGGCGTTCCCGGCGAGGATCTCCCCGGCGTCATGACGGCCAAGGATTTCCTCATGAAGGCGACGGAACACCTCCTGGCCAAGGACTATAGCCTCCCCGATCCGGGGCCCGTGCCGGTGGGCCGCCGGGTGGTGGTCATCGGCGCGGGAGACACCGCCATGGATGCGGTGCGCACCTCCTTGCGCCTGGGGGCGGAAGAAGTCTACGTGTGCTACCGGCGCACGGAAGAGCTGGCCCCCTCCCGCACGCCCGAGATCGCCCACGCCAAGGCCGAAGGCGGCCGGTTCATCTACCTGGTGAATCCGACCCGCTTCATCCCCGGCCCCGATGGTCGCCTGGCAGGGGTGGAGTTCGTCCGCATGCAGCTGGGGGAAAAAGACGCCTCCGGCCGCCAGAAGATCAGCCCCATCCCCGGAAGCCAGTTCGTCCTGGAGTGCGATACGGCTATCCTGGCGGTGGGTTACCGTCCCGAAACCGATCTGGCGGAGGCCACCCCCGGCCTGGAGGTGGCCAACTGGGGCGGTATCGTGGTGGATCAGGACGGCCACACCAGCCTGGAGGGGGTTTTCGCCGCCGGAGACTGCGTCACAGGCGCCAAGACCGTCATCCATGCGGTCCATGCCGCCCGCCATGCCGCGGAAGCCCTCCACCATTACCTCATGGCCAAGCGCCAAGATCCCCTGGCCCTCCTGGAAGCGGCCACCGTCGGCTGAGATACCTGGACGGAAGGTCCATGGGTCGTCGGACGAAAGCCCCACGGCCGTGGGGCTTTCGTCTTGCCCCTCCTTTTTGGGGGAAATGGCCGAAGGCTGTCGAATCTTCCCGGGTAATATCTGCCAGGATTCCCCACCGCCGATGTCGAAGGATCCCTGGCACCGCCAGGCCTGGGGAAATGGTTGGGAAGGGAAGCGAAACCTTGAGCCCAAGACGAGAGATCCATTGGGCCGAGGCGTCCCTCAAGACGCCCCATGGCCTTCGTTGGTACAGCTATCGCTTGTTGCCGTTGCTTCATGACCTTTGGCTCCTCGAGGGCCGGGAAAAGGGAAAAGACGACGTATCCCTCGTGACCCTCCGGGAAGGCCCTGCCCTCTGGTCCTTCTGGTCGCGGGTGATCCGCGATGGAGACCCGGTCCTCCCCGTCCATCTGCGGGAAGTGGCGGAAGATTGGCCGTGCCTGGAGATGGTGGTGCCCGAAGGAAGGCGGCGGTCATCGCCCCGGGTCCGGGTGGCAGAGTGAAGCATGGTCAAGGAAAAAGGCCCCGGGGTCGGCACCCCGGGGCCTTTTCCTATGGAATCTCTTAGTCCAGGAGCCAGACGAAACGGGCGATGACCACCAGGGCCAGGAGCCACATCAGCCAGTGGACTTCCTTGCCCTTTCCCTGGAGGAGCTTCATCAGGGGGTAGAGGACCAGTCCGGCGGCCACTCCGTTGGCGATGCTGTAGGTGAAGGGCATGAGGACGATGGTGAGGAAAGCGGGGAGGGCTTCCCCGAAGTCGTCCCAGCGGATCTCCTTCACCATGGCCATCATGAGAACCCCCACGATGATGAGGGCGGGGGCGGTGGCGGCATCGGGGATGAGGCCCGCCAGGGGCGAGAAGAAGATGGAGAGGAGGAAGAGGATCCCCGTCACCACGGCCGTGAGGCCGCTCCGTCCCCCGGCAGCGACGCCGGCGGCGCTTTCGATGTAGGCCGTCACGGTGCTGGTCCCCAGGACGGCCCCGGCGCTGACGGCGGCGGCATCCACCGCAAGGGCCCGCCCCACCCGGGGGAAGGTGCCGTTCTCCTGGAGGATCCCCGCCCGCTGCGCCGTGCCGATGATGGTCCCCAGCGAGTCGAAGAGCTCCACGAAGGTGAAGGTGAAGACCACCGTCAAAAGGCCCATGCTGAGGGCCCCCAGGATATCCAGCTGGCCCACGATGAACTGGGAGCTCTGGGGTAGGTGGATGGGGGAGAAGCCTTCAGGGATCCGGGTGACGCCGAAGGGAATGCCGATGAGCATGGTCCCGAGGATGCCCAAGAGGATGGCTCCCCGCACCCTAAGGGCCATGAGGATCCCCATGAGGAGGAGGCCCAGGAGGGCCACCGCCGTGGTCGGATAAAAGAGGTTTCCCAGGGCAATGCTGGTATCCAAGGGGGTGGTGGCGGCGCTTCCCTGATTTTCGATGACCTGGCTGAGGGTTTCGGGGCTCAAGGAGAGGTGAATCGTGGTGATACCCGAAAGCTTCATGCCGACCAGGGTGATGAAGAGGCCGATGCCCACGGTGATGGCGTACTTCAGCCCCTGGGGGATGGCCTCGATGATCATCTGGCGGACCCGCGTAACCGTCAAAAGGAGAAAAACGATTCCGGAGATGAACACGGCACCCAGGGCCGTCTGCCAGGGAACGCCCATCCCCAGGACCACTGTGAAGGTGAAAAAGGCGTTCAGGCCCATCCCGGGGGCCAGGGCGATGGGGTAGTTGACCAAAAGACCCATGGCCAGGGTGGCGAGGCCTGCCCCCAGGGCGGTGGCAAAAAAGACGCCGTCCCGCGGCATGCCGGCCATGCCGAGGATGGAAGGGTTGACGAAAAGGATGTAGGCCATGGCCATGAAGGTGGTGGCGCCGGCCACGATTTCGGTGCGCACATCGGTGCCCAGTTCCTTCAACCGAAAGAGACGCTCCAGCACGGCATCCCCTCTCCCGAATAAAGATAACGTCCGGAAGGTGGCATGGCATGACAGCTCGAACATTCCGGACGAAGTTAACGTAAACGATCTGATAAGACAGGTCAAGAGGAAAGGGTTGGGGGTCGGAGGAGGGGGGAGGGAATTGCTCCCCAGCGTAGAATGGAGGTAAGAGGGAAGGTGCCCAACATGCCTGAATTGCCCAGGATCCATGACGGGACCTTTGCCGACGAGGTCTTCCGCGCCAGCCAGCCCACCCTGGTGGAGTTCTGGGCGGAATGGTGCCAGCCCTGCCAGGTGGCCGACAAGATCCTCCAGGAAGTGGCGGCCGCCTTCGGACCGGCCCTGCGGGTGGTCCGGCTGGATGTGGATGAGAGCCCGGTGGCACCCTTGCTCTACGGAGTCCACACGGTGCCCACCCTGATCCTCTTCCGGCAGGAAGAAGAAAAGCTCAGGGTCACCGGTACCTTCAGCAAAGAGTCCCTCCTGCGCAAGATCCGCGACGCGCTGCAGACGCCCCGATGACGGACGACACGCGGCAAGAGGCTAAAGCCCGCCTGCGACAGCTCATTGAAAAGGATCCTCGCCATTTCACCGCCCTGAGGATCCTGGGGGCCATGCACCTGGAAGACGGGGAAGCCCAAGAGGCCCTTCGCCTTCTGCAACAAGCCGTGGCCCTCTCGCCCCAGGATCCTACGGCCCGCTACCTCTTAGGGGTCGCCCAGGGGGCCTGCGGCGACGCGGAGGGAGCCATCGCCACCTGGCGCCACCTGATCCGCCGGTATCCCCGCCACGTCGGGGCCCATTACATGCTGGGAAAGACCTATGGCGCCCGGGGTATGGGGGATATGGCCCTTTACCATCTGCGCCAGGCTCTCCAGGGCTTGGAGAAAGCAGCTGCGAAGACCGATGAGGTGCCCATCCGCCCTGCCCAGATCCATGAGGCCGTGGCGGAGGTCTACCTCCTCCAGGGCCGCCGGAAGGAAGCTATCGCCGCCTGGCAAAGGGTCGCCGAAGATCAGCCGGAGGATCCTTCGCCCTGGGTCAACATGGGGGCCGCCTATCTGGCCCTAGGCCAGCGGGAGGAGGCGGCAAGGGCCCTGGAAGAGGCCCGGCGCCGGGGGGCCGACGGTTCCCTTTTCCATCAGAACCGGGGGCTGGTGGCCCTGGCCCTGGGCCGGCCCGCCGAAGCCGAGGAAGCCTTCCGCCAGGCGGCCGACGCCGACCCAAGCCATCCTCTCCCGTACCTCCACCTGGGCAATGCGCTGGCCCTCCAGGGGCGGGAGGAGGAGGCCCGGGAAGCGTGGGAAAGGGTCCTTCGCCTGGACCCCGACCACGAGGACGCCCTCTTCAATCTGGCCGTCTATCATGCCCGCCGCCACCGGTGGGAGGATGCCTTCTCCCTCTGGGAAAAGGTTCGGCGCAAGAACCCCCGCCACAGCCTGGCCTGGGTCCATCCGGCGGAAATCCACCTTCAGCGCGGAGATTTCCCCCGGGCCCTCGCCCTGGCGGAAGAATGGACGGCGAAGGTGCCCGAGGAAGGCCTAGCATGGTATTACCTCGGGCTGGCATCCTTGGCGGTCGGGGAGGAGGACCGGGGAAAAGGGGCGTATCAACGCTTGCGCTCCCTCCGGCACGACGATGGCCGCACCCGCTTCTTGGGCGATCTCCTGGCCATGGCTCAGGGCAAGGGAGCCGGCCCACAGCCGCGGCCCTTGTCGCCGGGGGAAGAGGCGGTCTGGCGGCGCCTTTTGCAGTTAGGCTAGGGTAAAGGTCAGAAGGAGGTCGCCCATGGATCTGGCCGGTCCGGGGTCCCGCGCCCTTTTCGCCCGGGCCCGGAAGGTTTCGCCCGGGGGAGTCCACAGCCCCGTGCGGGCCTTTCAGGCGGTGGGAGGGACGCCCCTTTTCCTGGAGCGGGGTCAGGGGCCTTACGTCTGGGATGTGGATGGACGGCGCTATATCGATTACGTCATGAGCTGGGGGGCCCTCCCTTTGGGCCATGCCCCCCTTCCGGTGGTGGAGGCCATCCGTCGGAGGGCCCAGCTGGGAACCACCTTCGGTGCCCCTTGCCGGGAAGAGGTGGAGCTGGCGGAAACTATCCTGGAGGCCTTTCCCGCCATGGAGGAGGTGCGCTTTGTCAATTCGGGGACGGAAGCCCTCATGAGCGCCCTCCGGCTGGCCCGGGCCTACACCGGCCGCTCCAAGTTCCTGAAGTTCCGCGGCTGCTACCACGGCCACGCCGATCCCTTTCTGGTGCAGGCGGGCTCGGGGGCCCTCACCCTGGGCCAGCCTTCCAGCCCCGGGGTACCTCCGGAGGCCGTGGCCCATACCCTCCTGGCCGACTACAACGACCTGGAGGGCGTCCAGGAGATCTTCCGGCAGCACGGGGATGAGCTGGCGGCGGTGGTGGTGGAGCCGGTGGCCGCCAACATGGGGCTGGTGCCCCCGGCTCCGGGGTTCCTGGAGCTCCTTCGGACCCTCACCCGCCGCCACGGCGCCCTCCTCATCTTCGATGAGGTGATCACCGGGTTCCGCCTCGCCTGGGGCGGCGCCCAGGCCTATTACGGCATCGAGCCGGACATCACCACCTGGGGGAAGATCATCGGAGGCGGCCTTCCCGTGGGGGCCTACGGCGGGAAGCGGGAGATCATGGAGCTGGTGTCGCCGGCCGGCCCCATGTACCAGGCCGGCACCCTTTCGGGAAACCCCCTCGCCATGGCGGCCGGCCTGGCCACCCTGCGCCTCCTGCAAAAGGAAAATCCTTACCCCCGCTGGGAAGAGACGGCCCGCAGCGTGGCGGAAGCCTTCAGCGCCGCGGGACCCCTCCTCCGGGAAGCCGGCCTGGAACCCCCTCTGCAGGTGAGGCGGGTGGGCACCCTGGTGGGGATCAGCTTCGCAAGCCAGCCGCCCCGGGATTCGGCCACCGCCATGGCGGTGGACGGTGACCTTTACGCCCGCTTCTTCCAGGCCCTTCTGGCGGAAGGGATCTACCTTCCCCCGTCTCCTTACGAGATCCTCTTTGTCTCGCCCGTCCACACCAAAGAGATCCGCACCCTCACGGAGATGGCGGTGCGCCAGGCGGCCCGCCGGTTGGCCAAGGAGAGGAGGCCCTGAGGCGTGGAGCATCTTCCCCAGGTAGTGGCCTTCGTGGGGCCGGCCGGAACGGGGAAGAGCCACCGGGCTTCCCTCTTGGCGGAAGATCTGGGCATCCCCGCCATCATCGACGACGGCCTCTTGATCCTCCACGGCCACATCGCCGCCGGCACTTCCGCCAAGCGGGAACCCACGGCCATGGCGGCTGTCCGCCGGGCCGTCTTCGCCGACCCCCAGCATGCCCGGGAAGTGCGGGAAGCCCTCCTAAAATCGGGGGCCGAGCGGGTCCTCGTCCTAGGCACGTCCAAAGAGATGGTCCATCTCATCTGCGATGCCCTGGACCTTCCCCGGCCCCAGCGGTACATCCCGATCCACGAGGTGGCCAGCCCCGAGGAGATGCGCCAGGCCCGGCGGATCCGCCGCTCCCAGGGAAAGCATGTGATCCCCGCCCCCACGTTGGAAGTGAAGCGGAGCTTTTCCGGCTACCTGGTGGACCCCCTCCGGGTTTTCACCCGCCGCTCCCAGCCGGGCCCTCCCGTGGAAAAGTCGGTGGTCCGGCCCACTTACAGCGCCTTGGGGCGCTTTTTCATCGACGATGCCGTCATCGGCGCCATCGCCCGCTACGGGGCGAGGAGCGTTCCGGGCGTCCTGGATGTCCGCTGGGGATCCATCGACACCCGCCCCGAGGGCATCCGCCTGCGGCTGGACATCTGGCTTCCCGTGGACCAGCCCCTGCCCCCCATCCTGGAAGCGGTGCAAAAAAAAGTGCGCCAGGACGTGGAAGCCATGACGGCCCTCAACGTCCTGGCGGTGGATCTGGTGGTCCGCCGGCTACGGCGCACGGGCGAACCGGTGGTGGCCGATCTCGACCGTGACCGGCAGGGTGAAGATCCACTTGCTGGTGGCCCGGCGCGGATCGTAGAAGAATAGGGCTCCGCGGGTGGGATCTTCCCCGTACAGGGCCGCCTTGGCCGCCTGGAGGGCGGAAGCGCTGGGCCCTTTGGCAAAGAGCTCGTTCCTGATGCCCTGGAACTGACCGGGCGCGTAGATGACATCCCGGATGGTCTTGGGGAAGCCCGGCGCCAACACCCGGTTGATGACGACGGCACCCACCGCCACCTGCCCCAGGAAGGGTTCATCGGGATCAGGGGCTTCGGCATAGATGATCTTGGCCAGAAGCCAAAGGTCCTCTTCCGTGAAGGGGATCCGGGGCTGGGGTGCCGGTTCCTGAGCCACCTCCTCCTTTTGGGGTTCTTCGTAGGGAGGCCGATCGGGATCGTCGATGACGATGGCCTGGGCCTCCTCATCCCAGCTCACCCGAGCCCCGTAGGCTTCAAAGAGGAGCCTCAGGGGTACCATGAAGGCGTAGTTGTCGTAGGCAAAGGGAGCCCGGGGGAGCTCCGTTTCCCCCGCAGGGGTATAGAGGGTGGGGCGGCCCTGAACCAGGGTGATGACCGTCCCCCGGCCGAAGGCCCGCAGCCAGAAGCGATCGCTGGCCATCTCCACTTTAAAGCCGAAGCGAGGGAGGATTTCCTCCGCCGGCCCATAGGAGACGCCGTCGACGATGACCACGCCAGGGATGGCTTCCTTCTGACCGTTCACCACCACCCCCACGGGGGTTTGGGCCCGGACGGACCCGGAAGGGAGAAGGGCGGCGGCCACCAGCAAGGCGCCGCCCAGGGCGATGACCTGCTGCCAACGACGTTTGCTATTCATGGCTGGTAGCATACCCAAAAAGATGCCAAGAGACAACTTGACATGAATTCCCCCGCGCAAGCCCCGGACTTCAGTCCGGGGAAAAGAAGGGAGAATTTGGTATAATATCATCATGAAAACCCGGCAGGTGGTCCAAAAGCATGTCGAGATCGGAACCGACTTTCGTACTCGAACTTCCCCTTCGCGCCCAGATCTGGCAGGCCCATATCCTCGAAAAGCGCTTTGAAGCCGCCCGGAATCTCTACAACGCGGTGCTGGCCGAAGGATTCGAACGGCTTCGTGCCATGTGTCGGGATCCCGGATACGAAGCGGCAAAAAAGGAGAGTGATCCAGGGGAAAGAAGAAAACGCTTTTCCGGTTTGAGGCGGGAGTACGGCTTCACCGAGTACGACTTGCACCGGTACGTCACCGAACTCAGGAAAAGCTGGATCGGGGATCATCTCGGTCCGCACGAAGCCCAGAAGCTGGCCACCCGGGCCTTTCAGGCCCTGGAACGCTGGTCGTACGGCCGGGGAGGAAAGCCGCGCTTCAAGGGAAAGAACCGGATCAAAAGCCTGGTTCTTTCCGTCGAAGGAAAAACCGCGTCCGCCGGACTCATCTGGAAAGAGGATCATCTCTACTGGCGCGGGCTTCAGCTCCCGGCGCTGATCGACCGGCGGGATCCGGTGGTGCGGTACGGGCTGGACCGGCCCGTAAAATACGCCCGCATCGTCCGCCGGATGGGGAAGGACGGGTGGCGGTACTTCGTTCAGCTGATTCTGGAAGGCGATCCCTTCCGGAAACCGCCGGTTCCGGGGTCTGAAGCGATCGGCGGGATGGACCCCGGTCCGAAGCAGGTCGCCTGGTACGACGGCAAAGAGGCCGGGATCACTTCACTTGTCTCCCCGGCGTTGAAAGAACACCGGCGGGAACTTCGGCAACTCCACCGCAAGGCTGATCGCCAGCGCCGGGCGGCGAATCCGGAGAACCATCTCCCGGACGGTCGCGTCAAACCCGGGCCAAAGATCTGGCGCAAGACAAAGGCCTTCCTCCGAACCGAAGCGCGCATCCGCGAAATCGAGCGGAAAGAAAAAAGCGAACGGAAACGCTACCTGCACGAACTGGCCAACCGGTTCATCGCCAGGACCGCCTTCTGGAAGATCGAAAAGCCGAGCGTCAAAGCTTGGCAAAAAGCCGGTTACGGTAAAAGCATCAAGCGATCCGGGCTGGGAACGTTCGTGGGAATTCTGACCCGCAAGGCTGAGAGGGCCGGCGGGTGGGTCCTTTCGTTCGATCCCAGAAAGCCGAAACTGTCCCGGACGTGCATCTGCGGTCGCGTGGAACCCAAACCGCTATCTCAGAGGGTGCATCGCTGCCCGGAATGCGGTGTATGATGCACCGGGATCTTTTCTCCGCCTTTCTGGCGGTATTCGTTGATCGCGATCATGCCCTCCACGTGGGCGAGGCACAGAAAGCCTGGCCGGACGCGGGCCCGCGTCTTCTGGCGGCGTGGAGGGCGGCCGGACGGTCGGATTCGATCTGAATCCGGGCCGAACCCCCCAGGGGGGCAAGCCCCGAATCCGGGAGGAATCTTCCGGAACCTCGCATCGTCCCGGGGACAGAGGGGCTCGCCGGAGAAGTTCCGGGGAAAACGCCCGACGCCGCGGGCAGACCGCAAGGATGCCCTGCGGAGAGGGCGTCAAGTACCGCGGAACCCCCGGATTTCAATCCGGGGAGGGGTCAGGTGATAGGGCGGCTGTCTCTTTTGGCATGGGGGGATCGGTCCCTGAATAGGTGCCGGTAGGAGGGAAGGCATCTGGCGGGGGCCCTCTTTGCCGCGGGGCTGGGTCTCCTGTTGCTGGGCATGCGGGGTCTCAGCCGCTCCCTCTCCCACCTCACGGGGTCCCTCTGGCAGAAGCGGCTCTTGGCCTTTGCCGAAAGCCCTCTCCGGGCCGTGGCCGCCGGCGCCGTCGCCACCGTCCTCACCCAGTCCTCCAGCGTCACCACCATCCTCCTCCTGGGGCTGGTGGAAGGCGGGCTCCTGGATCTCCCCCGGGCGGCCGCCATGGCCATCGGGGCCAACATCGGGACCACCCTGACGGCCCACTGGATGGCGGTGGGGCTGAGCCAGGGATGGCTTTTCACCCTGACGTCGGGAGGCCTGCTCTTTCTTCTCTTCCGGCGCACCCGCCCTGCTGCTGGGATCCTCCTTTCCCTTTCCGCCGTTCTCTGGGGTTTGGAAGCCATGCAAAAAGCCCTCGTGCCCTTGGCCCGCACCGCAGCCTTTGAAGCATCCCTGGGCTTCTTGCAAAGGAATGCCTTCTACGGAATCGTCGGGGGCTTTCTCCTCACCACCTTGGTTCTCTCCAGTTCCGTCACCATCGCCATGCTCCAATCCCTGAGGGCGGCGGAGCTCTTAACCTTGACCCAGGCCCTCCCCGTCCTCTACGGGGATAACATCGGCACCACCACCGACACCCTTCTCGCCAGCCTCGCCACCGGGCCCAAAGGGCGACAGCTGGCCCTTTTTCACTTCTTCTTCAATCTCCTCGGCACCCTTCTCTTCGTGCCCATCACCTCCTGGCTGGCGGCGGCCGTCATCCACCTGACCCCTTCCCCCAAAGGGCAGATCGCCTGGGCCCACACCCTTTTCAACGCGGTGAACGGCGCCGTCTTGCTTCCCTTTCGCCATCGCCTTCTCAAAGGCATGGCCCGCCTGTTTGGGTTTTCTCCCTAGGAAAAAGGGATTCCGATAGCTCTTGGATCAGGCCGACGGGGTGGTCTTGGACGACGGAGAAACGGCGCCGTCCCCTACCCGGTGCCGGAAAGGGCGAGGGATTTTCACCGGGAGGTGGTGGAGAAGGGAAGGCGGAGAAAGGTTGCCGCCCTCGACGAGATGATCTCCAGGGTCCCTCCCGGGTTTTGTCCCACCCTCCGGTGACCACCGATCCCGTGGACTGCCATGCCCTGGGCCAGAGCCTTCCGACTGGATCGCCGCCCGCCGAGGCCGCCTTCCCACCCCCTTTCCAGGCCGAGCCCCCTGTCCTGCCTTTGCGTACGTTCTATGCGCTCACATGGTTCTATAAATGGCTATTGAGAACATTATTCATAAAGACGTACATTATATTCCGGATAGGGAGGATGCCCGTGGACCTGGATGCGGCTGTGCTGGTGGGGAGCGTTCACGACCTGGAGAAGCTCAGGCCCCTGGAGGAGATCTTCCAAACCTTCGGCATCCGCTACTGGGTGGAGGTGGCCTCGGCCCACCGCACGCCGGAGCGGGTGGCCCAGCTGGTGAAGAAGGCGGAAGACGAAGGGGCCGGGGTCCTGGTGGCGGCGGCCGGCCTGGCGGCCCACCTGGCGGGAGCCGCCGCGGCCCGCACCCTTCTCCCCGTCATCGGCCTTCCCCTGGTCGCCGGATCCCTGGGCGGCCTTGACGCCCTCCTCGCCACCGTCCAGATGCCCAAAGGAGTCCCGGTGGCTACGGTGGCCATCGACAGCGCCGCCAACGCCGCCTACCTGGCCGTGGAGATCTTGGCCCTGCGCCGCCCCTCCTTGCGGGAAAAGCTCCGGGAGGAGCGGCGCCGGTGGGAAGGAGGCAAGGGATGATTCCGGAGCGGCTGGACCTTTTGCACCGGGGGAAAGCCAAGGACGTCTACCGCACCTCATCGGAGGGCCTCTTGTGGGTCCATTTCCGCGACGATCTCACCGCCGGCGATGGCGCCAAAAAAGGCCGCGAGGAAGGGAAGGGCACAGCCGCCGGCCTCATCTCCGCTTACCTCTTCGGCTACCTCGCCGAAAGGGGGATTCCCACCCATCAGGTGGAGGTGGTGGGTCCCCGGGATGTGGTGGTGAAGGCCCTCACCATGGTGCCGGTGGAAGTGGTGGTGCGGCAGGTGGCGGCGGGATCTCTAGTGAAGCGCCTGGGCCTTCCCCCCGGCGAGATCCTTCCCCGCCCCCTGGTGGAGTGGTATTACAAGCGGGACGATCTGGGCGATCCTCTCCTGGCGGAAGACCACGTCCTCCTCCTGAACCTTCTCACCCGCGTCGAGATGGAGACCCTCCGCACCATGGCCCTGAGGATCTTCCGCCTCCTGGCGCAGCGCTTCTGGAAAGCGGGTCTCCTCCTGGTGGACATGAAGCTGGAGTTCGGCCGCCACCCGGAGGAGGGTTTCCTTTTGGCCGACGAGATCTCCCCCGATACCTGCCGCCTCTGGGATCAAGCCACGGGAGCTTCGCTGGATAAGGACCTTTTCCGGAAGGGCCTTTCGCCCATCGTCCCTGCTTACCGGGAAGTCCTCCGGCGGTTGGGATTGGAGGCGTAAGCCATGGCGGCGGAGCTGGCGGAAGAGCGCCTGCAAAGGCCCCTTCTCCCTTTGGAGAAAGCCCTCCTGGAGGTGGTTTGGTCGGAGCACTGCAGCTACCGGCAAAGCCGGGAGCGGCTGCGCCTCTTTCCCTCCAGCGGGCCCCAGGTGAGGGTGGGCCCCGGGGAGGGGGTCGGCGCGGTGGCGTGGGAAGGACCCCTCTCCCTGGCTTTCCGCATAGAGAGCCATAACCACCCCAGCGCCTCCCACCCCCGGGAAGGGGCCGCCACAGGGGCGGGCGGCATCCTTCGGGACCTGGTGAGCACGGGGGCGGCGCCCCTATTCTTGGGGGCGGCCCTCTCCCTTCCCCCCTTTCCCTCCTCCTTGGAGGAGGGCATCCGGGAAGGCCTCAGCCATTATGCGGAAAGGGTGGGCCTGCCCGTTCCCCTCCTGGCGGTGCAGCGGAGCCCCGCCTTTGCCGAGCGCCCCTTGGTGAACGTCCTGGCGGTGGGGGTGCGGCATGAGGCGTGGCCCCTCTCCAGCCGGGGAGCTTATCCCGGCGCCCGCCTGGTGGTGGTGGGAAAGCCCGTCGACGGGATGGGCCTGGGGGCAGCTGCTGCCGCCTCCAGGGCGGGGGAACCCTTTTCCTCCACCGTGCCCCCCTCCGATCCCGACCTGGGCCGAAAGGTCCTCCGCCTGACCCTCCGTCTGGCGAAGCGCCGCCTCCTCCTGGCCGTTCAGGACTTGGGAGCGGGAGGCTTGGGCGGGGCCGCGTGGGAGATGGCCCTCAAGAACGGCTGCGGCGCCTTCCTGGACCTGGAGAAGGTGCCCTCCCTGCCGGAGATCCGGGATCCCTTCGCCCTTCTCCTGGCGGAAACGCAGGAGCGGATGCTCCTGGCGGTGGCCCCGGACCGGGTGGAGAGGGTACTGGATCTCGCAAGGCACGGGGGGGTCCCGGCCGCCGACATCGGCGCCTTCACCCAAGATCCCCACCTGGTGGTCCATTGGGGCGGCCAGCGGTGGGTTTCCCTTTCCCTCGCCCTCCTCGGAGAAGGGCCCGCGCCTCGCCCCTGGCCTTCCTTTCCCGAGAAGCTCGCCCTCTCCCGAAGGGAGCGCTTGTTCACCCATGTTCCCCACGTCTTTTCCCTGGGAACTCATGAAGGGGCTGTTCTTCTGGTCCAGGGAGGAAGGGCCCTTTCCCGCCAGCCTCTGGGGGAAACCTTCTTTCTCCTGGTGACGGCCGCTTTTTCCCTGGCCCTTGGCGGCTTTATGCCCCTCGCCATCAGCAACAGCCTCAACCTGGGGGATATGGAGGAGGAAACCACCGCCCGCTCCTTTTTGGCCATCACCGAGGGGATCGCCCGCGGTGCCCGGGAGCTGGGCCTTCCGGTCGTGAGCGGGAACGTCAGCCTCCAAAACAAAGGCCGACGATCCCTCCCGCCGGTCCCGGTCCTGGCCCTGGTAGGAAGGCGCCCCCCCGAAAGAGAAGCCCTCTTCCATGGCCAATACGGCGAAGGGATCCTCACCTGGTCGCCCGGGAAAGGTCCTTCTCTCGCCGCTTTCCTTGAGGAATTGGTGGGCCTTGTCCAAAGCGGCTTCTTCCGCTTTGACCCCCACCGGATGGAGGTGCATCAGGTGGGGGAGGCCTTTTTCATCCGCTTCCGGGGTGTCCGCCTGCCGGAAGCGCCCGAACCCTCCGGGATGATCTGGGAACCCCTCGGGGGAGGAGATCGACCGTGGGCCTCTTGAACCTGGGAGGGATCTTTGGCTTTTACGCGCCCCAGGGTCTCACCCGGCACGAGGCAGAGGCCTTTCTCGAAATGGGCCTAAGCTCCCTTCGCCACCGGGGAGAAGGGGGCTGGCGCCTCTTCTTCGCCGGCCCCAAGGGAGAGGGCCAGCGGGAGGGCGATGGGCTGGCCCCTCTCTCCCTGCCGGAAGGTCCCTTTGTCTGGGGGCTGGGGACCATTTACCGCCGCTCCGATGCCCCGGGATGGATCCCCCTCCCTGGAGGCGTCCTGGTGTTTACCGGCCGTCTGGAAGGATCCCCCCGCCAGCTCCTTGCCGGTGAGCTTCCTCTCGAGGGAGCCCTCGCTTTCCTTGCAGCCCAAGGCCCCTTCTTTTACGCGGGTCGGGATGGAGAAGGGCGCCAGCCCCTCTCCGGGGTCCGGGAGAAGGGCGCCTATTTCTTTGCGAGCGAACATCTTCCCGGGTTTCTAGGGAGTTCCGCAGAACCCATCCCTCCCGGGAATTTCCTTCGCCTCAGCCCCCAGGGCGCTTTCCGAGAAAGGCTTCATCCCGTTCCCCATGCCGGTCGCCTCTGCGCCTTTGAGGCCCTTTACTACGCCCGCCCCGACGGGCTCCTGGCGGGCCGACGGGTTTACGCCCTCCGCTACGCCCTGGGCCGCCTCCTCGCCCGGGAAGCGCCTTCCCCCGCCGACGTGGTGGTGGGGGTGCCCGATTCAGGGACGGCGGCAGCCCACGGCTACGCCGAGGAGAGCCGCCTGCCCCTGGCCATGGGCCTTTGGAAAAACCCTTATGCCGGCCGCGCCTTTCTTCGCGCCAGCCCTAAGGAGAGGGGTTGGGTCCTCGACCAAAAGCTTTTCCCCATCCCGGAGGCGGTGGCCGGCCGGCGGGTGGTCCTGGTGGATGACTCCATCGTCCGGGGGGCGACGGTGAGGCGCAATGCCCGGCTCTTGCGCCAGGCGGGAGCGAAAGAAATCCATGTCCGCATCGCGGCGCCCCCGGTGGTGAAGGCCTGCCCCTACGGCCTTCTGGGCGCGGAGGAAGAGGAACTCTTTCATCGCCGCCCTTCTCTTCCCGTGGAAAGCCTGGCCTATCTCTCCGTCTCCGCCATGGAAGCGATCCTTGCGCCGGGGTTTTGCCGGGCCTGTTTCGGAAAGGAGGCGGAAGCCCGTGTCTCTCTATGAAGAAGCGGGGGTGCATCGGGGGCGGGCCGCCCGGGCCATCGCGGCGGTGAAGGCCCTGGCGGAAGCCACCTACACCCCTGAGGTGCTGGAAGGCGTCGGGGGGTTTGCCGCCCGGTTCGCTGGGCCGGGGGAGATCCTCCATGCCTCCTGCGACGGGGTCGGCACCAAGATACTCCTTGCGCGGAAGCGGGAAGACCATCGCACCATGGGCTGGGATGCCGCCGCCATGGTCATCAACGACCTTCTGGCCTCCCGCAGCCTCCCCCTCTTCCTCCTGGACTACGTGGCCATGGGCCGCCTTCGGCACGATGTGCTGGAAGCTCTCTTCGAAGGGCTGGCCCTCGCCTGCCAGGCGGCGGGGTGCGCCCTCATCGGCGGAGAAACGGCGGAGCTGCCCGATCTTCTCCCTCCCGGCCATTACGACGTGGTGGCCTTCGGTGTGGGGCGGGGAGCCGGGGGAGGGGAAGCGCCCCTGCCAGGAGATCTTCTCCTGGGCCTTCCCTCCTCAGGGCTCCACAGCAACGGCTTTTCCCTTGTGCGAAAGATCCTCCGGGATGGCTCCCTTTCCCTGGAGGACCCTTTCCCCTTTTGGGAAGGCTCAGGGGAGCCTCCCTCCCTGGGAGACGTCCTCTTGATCCCCACCCGCATCTACCGGGATAGCCTGGCACCCATCCTCGGCCACAGAGGGGTGACCGGCCTCAGCCACATCACGGGAGGGGGGCTCTGCGAAAACATCCCCCGGATGCTCCCCCCGCGCCTTCAGGCGGAGATCTGGGAGGGCACCTGGCCCCTTCTCCCCGTCTACCGCTGGCTGATGGCCGTCACCGGAAAGCCCCTCAAGGAGCTGGCGATCGTCTTCAACGGCGGGCTGGGGATGGTCCTCGCCGTCCGTCCCGAGGCGCTTCAGGAGGTCCGGGAGGCCCTCTGGAAGACCGGAGAGCCTTCGTATGTGGTGGGCCGGGTGGCGGAGGGTTCGGGAGGCCTCGTGTGGCGGGAGGAAGGCCTGTGAAGAGAGTACCGGTGGCGGTCCTCGCTTCGGGGGAGGGCACCAACTACCGAGCTCTTTGCAGCTACGAGGACGCGCCTTATGAAATCGCCCTCCTCATGAGCGACCGTCCCCATGCGCCCGCCCTGGAAAAAGCCCGCGAGGACGGCCTTCCCACGGCCGTCTTTTACCCCGGGGATTTCCCCGACCTTTCCGGCTGGGAAAGAGCCATGGTGTCGACCCTCCGGTCTTTTGAGGTGGAGTGGGTGGTCCTGGCAGGATTCATGCGCCTCCTGAGCCCTTTCTTTCTCCAGGCCTTTCCCTGGCGGGTGGTGAACCTTCACCCTTCCCTCCTTCCCGCCTTCCGGGGAAGAGACGCCATCGCCCGGGCCCTCCGGCGAGGCGTCACCTGGACGGGCGTCACCGTTCACCTGGTGGACGAAGGGGTGGATCGGGGGCCCATCGTGGTGCAGCGGCCGGTGCCCATCCTCCCCGGCGATGATGAAGGAAGCCTCACCCGGAGGATCAAAGCGGCGGAGCATCACCTTTACCCTCGCGCCCTCCGCGCCCTTCTGGAGGTCCCCTTTTCTGTAGCGGAAGGACGGCTGATCTGGGCCGACGAACGGGAGGTGCGTCGTCTTTGCGGCGAGCCTTTTTGAGCCTGACGGATAAGAGAGCCTTCTTGCCCCTGGTGGAGGAACTGTTGAAGCGGGATCTTCAGCTGGTGGCCTCCAGCGGCACCTGCCGCTTCCTCCAGGAAAGGGGTTACCCCTGCCAGGACGCCTCCGAATGGACGGGGTTTTCCTCCCTCCTGGGGGGTCGGGTCAAGACCCTCCACCCCGCCCTCCATGCGCCTCTCCTCGCCCGCCCCGAGGATTACCCGGAGCTTTCCCGCTACGGATGGGAGCCCTTTTCCGTCCTGGCGGTGGACCTCTACCCCTTCATCCGCCAGCGGGAGAAAGGCCTCCCCCTGGAGGAGCTGGTGGAAGCCATCGACATCGGCGGGGTAGCCCTTTTGCGGGCGGCCGCCAAAAACGTTCCCTTCGTCCTTCCCCTCTGCCGCCTCTCCCAGATGCCCCTCCTCCTCCGGGCCTTGGATCATCCCGAGGAGCGGGAGAAACTGGGACGCCGCCTGGCGGCGGAGGCTTTTAGCGCCACCGCCGCCTACGATGCCGCCATCGCCCAAGCCTTTCGCGATGCGGCGGGCGACGGGGAGGCGTGGCCCCATCATTTCATCCTTCCCCTGGAGAAGGTGGCCGACCTCCGCTACGGGGAAAACCCTTCCCAAAAAGGCGCCTGGTACCGCCCCCTGGGCGAAAGGGCCTCCGGCCTCCTCAAACTCCGGCAGATCCAAGGAGGCCCCCTCTCCTACAACAACGTCCTGGACGCCCAAGCCGCCCTGGACCTTTCTCGGGCGCTGACCCGGCCGGGCGCCGTCGTCATCAAGCACACGGTGCCCTGCGCCGTGGCCGTGGGAAGGGATGGGGCCGACGCCCTGGAAAAAGCCTATGCAGCCGATCCCGTCTCCATCTATGGGGGCATCGTGGCCCTCAACCGGCCCCTCGATGGGGAGGCGGCCCGCCGCCTAAGACCCCTCTTCCTGGATCTACTCCTGGCACCCTGGGTGGAAGAGGAGGCCCTCCCCCTCCTTCGCAAAAAGAAGCTCCGCCTTCTCACCCTCCCCGAACCGGCGGAGGCATGGCCCGACGAGCCCATCCCTTTCCTCATCCGAAGCGCCGGCGAAAGTCTTCTCCTCCAGGACCCTTACCCTTCCCCCGCCCTTCCCCCGCCGCTTCCCCCTATGGACCCCTCCCTCTGGGATGACCTCGCCCTCGCCTGGCAGGTGGTGGCCCACATGAAATCCAACGCCATCGCCCTGGTGAAGGGGGGCGTCACCGTGGGGCTGGGAGGCGGCCAGACCAGCCGCATCGGGGCGGTGCAGCTGGCCCTTTCCCAGGCGGGGGAGCGGGCCAAAGGGGCGGTCATGGCCTCCGACGGCTTTTTCCCCTTCCCCGACGCCGTAGAAGCGGCAGCCGCCGCCGGCATCGCCGCCATCATACAGCCGGGGGGTTCCCTCCGGGACGAAGCGGTCCTGCAAAGAGCCCGGGAGCTGGGGATCCCCATGATCCTTACGGGTACCCGCCATTTCCGTCACTGAAGGAGGGACGGCGATGAAGATCCTGGTGGTGGGGAGCGGAAGCCGGGAGCACGCCATGGGCTACTACCTGAAGCGGGGAGCTCCCTCCAGCTGGCGCCTCTATTTCCTCCCCGGCAACAGCGGCACCCGGGAGCTGGGGGAAGCCGTTCCCCTCGACCCCCTGGACGCAGACCGGGTGGCTGCCTGGGCCGCAGAAGAAGGGGTCGACCTGGCGTGGGTAGGCGGAGAGGAGCCCCTCCTGAAAGGCCTGGTGGATGGCCTAAAGGCCCGGGGCATCGCGGCCTTCGGCCCGCCGCAAAAGGCGGCCCTCCTGGAAGGAAGCAAGATCTTCGCCAAAACCTTCATGGCCCGCCATGGCCTTCCCACCGCCCCCTTTCGCGTGGCTCAAAGCTACGAGGAAGCCCTCTCCCTCCTCCGCCATTTTCCCCAAGGAGTGGCTGTCAAGGCCGATGGCCTTGCCCGGGGAAAGGGAGTGGCGGTGGCCGAAGAAGCCGGCGAAGCTCTCCCCTACCTCCAGGCCTTTCTCCGGGAAGGCGTACTTGGGGAAGCAGGCCGGCGGGTGGTTCTGGAGGAGCGGCTAAAGGGCCGGGAAGTTTCGCTTCATGGCCTTCTCTTTCCCGAAGGGAGCTTTCTCTTGCCCTTGGCGAGGGATCACAAGCGGCTTTTGGATGGCGACGAAGGCCCCAACACCGGCGGCATGGGGGCTGTGGCGCCGGTGGAGGAAGAGCTCTTGCCCCTTCTCCGGAGAACCATCTGGGACCCCCTTCTCGAAGCCCTCCGCGACGAAGGCCTCTACTACACCGGAACCCTCTACGTCGGCCTCATGATCACCGACGATGGACCCAAGATCCTGGAATTCAACGTCCGCCTGGGGGACCCTGAAGCCCAGGTCCTCCTCCCCCTGGTGAGGGAACCTTGGTGGGAGATCATGGCCTATGCCCGGGAGGGCAAAGTGCCCCCCCGCCTGAGCTTTCGCCCGGGGGTTCGGGTGGGGGTGGTGGTGGCCCGGCGGGGGTATCCCCAGGGAAGACCCGAGAATCCCATGCCCTTCCCCATGGAAAAGCTGATGGCTTACCCCGGCCTCACCCTCCACCCCGCCCGGGAGCTCTCCCACCGAGGGGACCGCTGGGAGGCGGGAGGCGGAAGGCTCCTCACTGTGACGGCTTGTGGCAAGGACGTGGAAGAAGCCCGCCGCCAGGTGTACCGGGCTCTTGAGGAGGCTTTCCAAGACGGGGACGACATCCACTACCGGAGGGATATCGGAAGGGGGAGCCTTTGAGCTCCCCCCTGCCCTTCCTGACCCTCAATTCGTTTCTCCGGACGCGGAAAGCCAGGGTGTTATTTCTTTTGCAGCACCACGAGGGCGTTGCTGAGCTCCCGCCCCGGCTGCCAGAGGTACTTTCCTTGGTAGATGAGGCCCGACGATGCCCCCGAATCCATGGCCATGGCCTCCACCGCCCCCAGCTGCCGCATGATCTCCGCCCACTCCGCCATGGTGGCGTAGTTGGTCACGGCGAAGATCAGGATACCGTCCCGGGTGACGCCCACCCCGGAGCGGTTGTAGGGGTCGGAGACGATCTTGCTTTCGGTGAATTTCTCTTTGGCCATGGATTCCGGCGTCGCCACCACCTTTCCGCCCGCCACCAGCCGGGGGCCCACCCCGATGGCCTGGACCACATCCCGCCAGGCGGGATCGTCAAAAGGCTGGAGGTCGTGGGTGCGGAACTTCACCTTCCAGTCCACCTTAGCCCCCACACGGGCGAGGTTCTTCCAGCTCCACTGGTCCGGTTGGGCATACTTCTCGGGGAACCAGACCACATACCCGTTTTGCGGGATCGGTACGTCGGGACCGCCGATGGCCGTCACCCGGCCGTTCTCCACCGTCACCGTGGCACCCTTATCCCGCCGGGTGGTGGGACCCCATTCTTTTGTGTAGAGGACCATCAGGTCGTCGATGGTGGCGTTGATGTGGAAGGCGCCCCAGAAGCCCTCGTGGCCGTCCACGGAGCCTTCGATCTCCATCTCCAGGGGAGCCATGAGGACCTTCTTGTCGGAGGTGATGGCCAGGGTGGTGCCTTGGTAGGTGAGGTGGAGCCAGCGCCCATCGATCACCAGGGTGCCGAAGGGCTCCCCGAACCGATCCCCGTACCGATCTTTATAGGCAGCAAAATAGGTCCCGTTGATGGCGGCCATGGCCCCCACCCGGTTGGCCATATCCATGAGGGATTCCGTCTGGCCGATCTGGCCTTTGGCGATGACGGGCTTCACCTCGATGTCGGGCCGGTTCAGATTGACGCGGACCACCTGCACCTTATTGGTTCTGGAGGTGATCTTGAAGGTGTAGGTCTCCGTCCAGGTGGCGGGCCGCAGGGAAGGATCCGTCAGGCGCAGGATGATGACCCCCGCTTCCGCCCGGGTGAGGGTCCCCTGGGGCTTGAAGACACCTCCGGGAAAGCCCGTCAAAAGGCCGTGGGCCACCGCCACATCCACATAAGGTTTGATCTCCCCCTGCACATCGGAAAAGGTGCCGCTGATACCCGTCAGAGCCGCCGCTTCAGGAGCCAGGCCCATGGCCCTCACGATGAGGCGGGCTGCTTCCCCCCGGCCCATGGGCAGGTCGGCCTTGAAGATGCGGCCGTACTCCGCCGGCTGCAGCCAGCCGGCCGCCGCCGCCTTCTGGATGGCCTCGTAGGCCCAGTGGCTTCGGGCGACGTCGTCGAAGGCAGGTGGGGAAGGCACCTCCACCTGGGGTTTCAGCTCCCGCACCAGAAGGGTCACGAACTCGGCTCGGCTGATGGGCTTATCGGGGCGAAAGGTTTGGTCTTCATAGCCCCGCACGATACCCCGCTCCACCAGGGTGACGATGTAGCCTTCGGCCCAATGCCCCTTGATGTCCCTGAGGACCGCAGTCCCCTCTTGAGCCAGGGCCCCCTGGCCGGGCACCAGGATCAGAAGGGCCAGGATGAGGGCCGGCGCCAGACCTTTGCGCAAGATGCATCCTCCTTCTTGTAAAAGATCGCCTCCCGTATTAGGAAACGTTCAGTCCTTTTCGCCGTAAAGTTCCCAATCCCTCCCAGCAAGAGCCCGAAGGGGGCCCCTTCCCTTGGGCTATAATGAGAAAGCGTCGAAGATCTCGAGGCGAGAGCGAGGGAGAACCTTTATGGTGCGGGTGGGAATCAACGGCTTTGGGAGCATCGGCCGAAGGTTTTTTCGCCAGACCCTGAAGGACCCGGACATCCAGGTGGTGGCCGTCAACGACATCGGCGACATTCAGGTGTCGGCCCATTTGCTGAAGTACGACAGCAACTACGGCGTCCTGGAGGAAGAGGTACGCACCGAAGGCCAGACCCTTTGGGTGGGAGACCGCTCCGTCCGGTTTTTCCAGGAGGAAGATCCCGCCAAGATCCCCTGGCACGAGGTAGGGGTGGACATCGTCATCGAGTCCACCGGCCGCTTCACCGAAAAGGAGAAGGCGGAGGTCCACCGCACGAAGGGCGGCGCCAAGAAGGTGATCATCTCGGCCCCCGCCAAAGGGGAGGACCTGACGGTGGTCCTGGGGGTCAACGAAGACATGTACCGCCCCGAAGATCATCACATCATCTCCAACGCCTCCTGCACCACCAACTGCTTGGCGCCCGTCGTCAAAGTCCTGGATGATGCCTTCGGCGTCGAATGGGGCCTCATGACCACCGTCCACGCCTATACCAACGATCAGCGGGTCCTGGACCTTCCCCACAAGGACTGGCGGAGGGCCAGGGCAGCCGGCCTGAACATCATCCCCACCACCACAGGGGCGGCGCGGGCCGTGGGGAAAGTCCTCCCCCACCTCAACGGAAAGCTTAACGGCACATCCCTCCGGGTACCCGTGTCGGTGGTCTCCATCGTGGACCTGGTGGCCGAGACCCGAAAGCCCGTCACGGTGGAAACCGTCAACGAGGCCTTCCGGGAGGCGGCCCGGGGGCCCTTAAAGGGCATCCTCGCCGTCACCGATGAGGAGCTGGTCTCCGCCGACTTCAAGGGCAATCCCCACTCCGCCATCGTGGATCTGCCCCTCACCATGACCATGGGTGAGCACCGGGTGAAGGTCTTTGCGTGGTATGACAACGAATGGGGTTACGCCGCCCGGCTGGTGGATCTCTGCCGTTACCTGGCGAGGCGGGGTCTTTGACGATGGTGGTGTCGGTGGAAGACCTTCCCGTGGAAAAGCGGTCCGTCCTGGTGCGGGTGGATTATAACGTCCCCCTCCGGGACGGCCGCATCGAGGATGACACCCGCATCCGCGCTTCCCTGCAAACCCTCGGCTACCTCCGGGAGCGAGGCGCCCGGACCATCCTCCTTAGCCACCTAGGACGGCCCAAAGGGAAGGTGCAAAAGGACCTGAGCCTCCGCCCCGTGGCCCGCCACCTCGAAGGCCTCCTGGGGGAGCCGGTTCTCTTTGCCGAAACCCTGGAGGACGCCGAGGAAAAGGTGAAACACCTCCAACCCGGCCAGGTGCTCCTTTTGGAAAACCTCCGCTTCCACCCCGAAGAGGAGAAAAACGACCCCGCCTTTTCCCGCCGCCTGGCATCCTTGGGGGAGATCTTCATCAACGATGCCTTTTCCGTCTCTCACCGGGCCCACGCCTCGACGGTGGGCATCGTCCAGTACGGCGGCCTTCCTTGTGCCGCCGGGTTTTCCCTCCTGAAAGAAGTGGCGGCTCTGGATCGCCTCCTCCATCCCCAGCGCCCCTTTGTGGCCGTCGTAGGAGGGGCCAAGATCTCCGACAAGCTGGAGAGCCTGCAGGCCCTGGTGGATCGGGTGGATGGCCTTCTCCTGGGGGGCGCCATGGCCAACACCTTTCTTTTGGCCCTGGGCTATGAGCTGGGGGATTCCCTGGTGGAACCGGAGGCCCGCGGCCATGCGTGGGACCTCTTGCAAAAGGCCTATGCCCGGGATGTCAGGGTGGTGCTCCCCGACGACTTGGTGGTGGCGAAGGCGGGGGATATCCGGGTGGTGGAGGCGAAGGCGGGGGTGCCCGCCGGTTACCGCGCCCTCGACATCGGTCCCAAGACCCTGGAAGCCTACCGCCAGGCCCTCCAAGGAGCTGCCACCGTCTTTTGGAACGGGCCCCTGGGCCTGGTGGAAGAGGAGCCCTTCCACGAAGGGAGCGTCGGGTTGGCCCGCATCTTAGCGGAATCCTCCGCCTTCCGGGTGGCCGGAGGCGGCGACTCCCTCGCCCTCCTGCGCCGTTTCCACCTCACCCATGCCGTGGACCACATGTCCTTGGGGGGCGGAGCGTCCCTGGAATACCTGCGGGGCGACTCCCTTCCGGGCATCCAGGTCTTGCAGCGCGGAAAGGATGGCCAGCCTTGAAGTCCATGACGGTCGTAGGCAACTGGAAGATGCACACCACCCCTCAGGAAGCCCGCATCCTCTTGCGGGATATCTTGCGGGGGCTCACCCACCTGCGGGAGATCCACGGATCGGGCCCGTGGCCCCGGGTGCTGGTGGCGCCCCCCTTCACCTCCCTTGCAGCTTGCCAGGAAACCCTGCGGGATGACGAATTCGCCGAAACGGTGTGGGCTGTCCACTTGGCGGGCCAAGATGTCTTCTGGGAAGCGGAAGGGGCCTATACAGGCGCCATCTCCGCCCCCATGCTCCTGGCCAGCGGCTGCCGGGCCGTGGTGGTGGGCCATTCCGAGCGGCGAAGGATCTTCCGGGAGACCGACGAGGAGGCAGTCCTGAAGGCCCGGGCGGCCCTGCAGGCGGGGCTGGACGTCTTCTTTTGCGTGGGGGAAGGGGAAGATCAGCGGGAGGCGGGGGAGACCTTCGCCGTCCTCCGGCGCCAGCTGGAACCCCTCTGGGAGCGCCTTCCCGCCGGCGCTCAAGGTAAGCTGGCCATCGCCTATGAGCCTGTATGGGCCATCGGCACCGGCCGGGCCGCCCGCCCCGAAGACGCCGAAGAAGCAGCCCAGTTCATCCGGGAAGACGCCCGCCGGCACGGCTGGGAAGGAGACCTCCCGGTCCTTTACGGCGGAAGCGTCACCCCCGAAAACGCCGGATCCTTCTTCCGCCTCCCCTCCATCCATGGAGCCCTGGTGGGAGGCGCCAGCCTGAAAGCCGCCAGCTTCCTCGGCATCTTGGAGGCTGCCTGGAAGGCGGCAGAGGGATCCCTATGAGTTTCCTTCCGCCCGAGGCCACCCTGGCCCTCATCGTCCTGGACGGCTGGGGTTTGGCACCCCCCGGACCGGGGAACGCCGTGACCCTTGCCCGCACGCCCCATTTCGACCGCCTCTGGGCTTCGTACCCCCATACCACCCTGGAAGCTTCGGGGCGGGCCGTGGGCTTGGTGGAGGGCCAGATGGGGAACTCCAATGTGGGCCATCTCAACATCGGGGCCGGGAGGGTCGTCCTCCAGGACCTTCCCCGCATCGACGAGAAGCTGAAGCCGGAAAACCGCCGCCGGGATCCCCGGCTGCAGTCCTTCCTGCAAAAGGCCCTCCAGGGGAGCCAGCGCTCCCCCAAGAGCGGTCGACCCATCCTCCACCTGTGGGGCCTCCTCTCCGACGGGGGTGTCCACAGCCACATGCGCCACCTCTTCGCCCTCCTGGAGGAAGCCGACGAGAAAGGTCTGGCCCTTCGGGTCCATGCAGCCCTGGATGGCCGGGATACCCCGCCCATGGTGGCCACCGCCTACGTGAAAGAGCTCCTCACCCGCCTGGAAAAGGTGGCCGACGGCAAGCTGGTGACCCTCATGGGCCGCTACTACGCCATGGACCGGGATCGCCGGTGGGACCGGACGGAAAAAGCCTTCCGGGCCATGGTGGAAGGGATTCCCCTGGTGGTGACTGATCCCCTGGCCTACCTGGAGGATAGCTACCGGGAGGGCACGGGGGATGAATTCATCGTGCCGGCGGCCTTCGGCCCCGCCGCGGCGGGAGATCGGGTGGGGAGGGAGAGCTCCCTTCTCTGCTGGAACTTTCGCGCCGACCGCGCCCGCCAGCTGACCCAGTCCTTCATCCAGGAGGACTTTGTCCCCTTCGCCCGCCCCTTTACTTCCGTGACCCTCTACGGCGGCCTCACCCTCTACGAAGAGGACTGGCAAGGCCGCCAGGAAGCCCTCTTTCCCGACGAGCCCATCGTGGACAGCCTGGGAGAAGTGGTGAGCCGCCACGGGTACCGCCAGCTTCGCATCGCCGAGACGGAAAAATACGCCCACGTCACTTACTTCTTCAACGGCGGGGAGGAAAAGCTCTTCCCCGGGGAAGACCGGATCCTGGTGCCTTCCCCCAAAGTGGCCACCTACGACCTCAAGCCGGAGATGTCGGCCCCCGAAGTAGCCCGGCGGGCGGTGGAGGCCCTGCGCCAGGCCCGGTGGGAAGGACGCCCCTACCGCCTGATGGTGCTAAACTTCGCCAACCCCGACATGGTGGGGCACACGGGCGTCCTGGAGGCGGCCATCCAGGCGGTGGAAGCCACCGATCGAGGCCTGGGGGAGGTCATGGCGGCGTTGCAGGAAAACGGGGGAGGCGCCCTCGTCCTGGCGGACCACGGCAACGCCGAGCAGATGATCGACCCCGAGACGGGCGGCCCCTGGACCGCCCACACCACCAACCCCGTGCCCTTCATCCTGGCGGTGGACCGGCTGAAAGGGGCAAGGCTTCGCTCGGGTGGGATCCTGGGGGATGTGGCTCCCACGGCCCTTGAGGTCCTCCAGATCCCCCAGCCCCCCGCCATGACGGGGCAAAGCCTTTTGGAGGTGACGCCATGATTCGTCTCGACGCCATGGAAATCCTGGACTCCCGGGGCCAGCCCACCCTGGCCGTGGCCGCCCGGCTGGAGGACGGCACCCAAGCCTGGGCCCGGGTCCCTTCCGGCGCCTCCACGGGGAGCAAGGAGGCCCTGGAGCTCCGGGACGGCGACCCGGAACGGTTCCTGGGGAAAGGGGTGGAAAGGGCGGTGGCCCATGTCCTGGGGCCCTTGCAGGACGCCATCGCCGGCCTCTCCCCGTACCGCCAGGAAGAGATCGACCGCGCCCTGCGAGAAGCCGACGGCACTCCCGCCAAGTCTCGCCTGGGGGCCAACGCCATCTTGGGCGTCTCCATGGCGGTGGCTCGAGCTGCCGCCAAGAGCCGGGGGGTTCCCCTTTACCGCTACTGGAAGCCCCGGGGTCCTTACCGCCTGCCCGTTCCCCTCTTGAACGTCATCAACGGGGGCCGCCATGCCGACAACAACCTGGATCTCCAGGAATTCATGCTGGTGCCCCACGGGTTTCCCACCTTCCGGCGGGCCCTCCAGGCGGCGGCGGAGATCTACCAGCATCTGAAAAACCATCTCAGGGAAAAGGGCCTCAGCACCGGGGTGGGGGACGAGGGGGGCTTTGCGCCGGATCTCAAAAGCGATGAGGAAGCCCTGGAGCTTTTGGTGGCGGCCATCGAACGGGCCGGCTACCGGCCGGAGAAGGAGGTTTCCCTGGCCATCGACGCGGCCGCCAGCGAGCTGGGGGAAAAGGGCCGGTACAGGGTTCAGGGAGAGGCTCTGGAGAGCTTCGGGTTGGTGGCCCTTTACCAGCGATGGAGCCGCCTTTACCCCATCGTGAGCCTGGAGGACGGCCTGGGGGAAGACGATCCTTCGGGCTGGAAGGCCCTGAACCAAGCCCTTGGCGCCCAATGGCAACTGGTGGGCGACGATCTCTTCGTCACCCAAAAGGAGCTCATCCTCTGGGGCCAGCGGGAGAACCTGGCCAACGCCGTCCTCATCAAGCCCAACCAGGTGGGTACCCTTACGGAGACGTGGGAAGCGCTGGAGGCCTGCGAAAAGGCAGGCTGGCGGGCCATCATCTCCCACCGCTCGGGGGAAACGGAAGACACCACCATCGCCGATCTGGCGGTGGCATCGGGGGCGGGTCAGATCAAGACGGGGGCTCCTGCCAGGGGAGAGCGGACGGCCAAGTACAACCGCCTCCTCCTCATCGAAAAGGAGCTGGGGGATGAGGCGGTCTACGCGGGGCCGGAGCTTTTCCCCCGCTGACGATCGTGTTACCATGGCCCCGCTAAAGGAGGTGTGGCCTTGACCACCGTCCTCACCATCGTGATCCTCCTCATCGCCCTGGGGATCATCGCGGCCGTGCTCTTGCAGTCGGGGCGCAGCGCCGGCCTCTCGGGAGCCATCGCCGGGGCTTCGGAGCAGGTCTTCGGCAAGCGAAGGGGCCTGGATCAGTTCCTCAGCCGCTTGACCGTCTACCTGGCCATCGCGTTTGTGGTTCTCACGGTGCTCCTCCTCTTCCTGGAACGCTGACGATTCCCAAGGCATGGCTTCCCCCGAAGAGCTCATATGGCTCTTTTGAGGTGAAGCCATGATTTTCTTGATGGCCTTGGCCGTAACCCTCCTCTCCCTGGGGATGGCCGGCCGCCTTTACCTTTCCCTCCGCTTCCTCCCCCAGGGAGACCCCCGCATCCTTGAGATCGCTTCCCGCATCCGCCGTGGGGCTGCCACCTACCTCCGCCGCCAGACGGGTTCCCTCCTCCGCTTTGTCCTCTTGGTGGCCCTTCTCTTCGCCCTCCTGGGGGCCCTCGGGGTGGAAGGCTTTCCCCTCTCGGCGTCCCTGGGCTTTCTCCTGGGCGCCGCCGCCTCCATGCTGGCGGGCTGGGCCAGCATGGCGGTGGCCACCCGGGCCAATGCCCCCACGGTGGAGGCGGCCCGCCGCCGGGGGCGGGGAGCCCTGGCCGTCGCCTACGGCGGGGGAAGCGCCATCGGCTTTCTCGTAGTGGGGGCCGGTCTGGGGAGCGTTCTTTTGGGCCTCTACCTCTTTGGCGAAGGGGGCCTCATCCCCTTGACGGGGGTGGCCCTCGGCGCCAGCACCGTAGCCCTTTTCGCACGGGTGGGGGGCGGCATCTTCACCAAAGCCGCCGATCTCGGCGCCGACATCGTGGGAAAGCTGGAGGAGGGCATCCCCGAGGATGACCCCCGCAACCCCGCCGTCATCGCCGACAACGTGGGAGATAACGTGGGGGACGTGGCCGGCATGGGGGCTGACCTCCTGGAATCCTTCGTGGGGGCGCTGGTGGCGGCTATCGTGGTGGGATTCCAGGAAGGGAGAGGGGTGGAGGCCCTTCACCTCCCCCTTTTGGCAGCCGCCCTGGGGGTGGCGGCCAGCCTCCTGGCCGCCGGGTGGACGGCGGCCCGGGCTCGCCTTCGCCCCGGAAGGGAAGCCTCCCTCCTTCGCCAGAGCCTCCTTCTCGCCATGGGCCTGGCGGCCCTCTTTCAGGTCATGGCATGGCAAAACGGCCTCTTTACCACGGCGCAGCTCATGACGTTTTTCCTGGGCATCGGGTGCGCCCTCTGGGTGGGCTTTTGGGCCGACTACTACACGGCGCCGGGCCGGGGTCCGGTGAAGGAGCTGGTGGATGCGGCGGCCGCCGGCCCGGCCACCCAGGTCCTCAGCGGCCTTTCCCTGGGGATGATGAGCACTGCCCTCCCCATGCTGGGGGTGGCGGGGGCTGCCCTTCTGGCCTACGGCCTGGAAGGCCTCTTCGGGGTAGCCCTGGCGGCGGTGGCCATGCTCTCCCTGACGGGGGTGATCATGGCCGTCGACGCCTACGGGCCCATCGCCGACAACGCCGGGGGCATCGCCGCCATGGCGGGCCTTCCCCCCGAGGTGCGGCGGGTGACGGACCACCTGGATGCCCTGGGCAACACCACCGCCGCGGTGGGAAAGGGGCTGGCGGTGGGGTCCGCCGCCCTCACGGCCCTGGCCCTCTTTTCCGGGTTTGCCGCCAGCGCCGGGCTGGAGACCTTAAGCCTCCTGGAAGCTCCGGTGCTGACGGGCCTTCTCTTGGGGGCCATCGTCCCCTACGCCTTGGCGGCCCACAGCCTAAGGGCCGTCCAGAGGGCGGCGGGGGAGATGGTGGCGGAAGTCCGCCGCCAGTGGCGCACCATCCCCGGCCTGGCGGAAGGGAAGGTTTCCGGCGATGCCGATCGCTGCATCGCCATCAGCACCCAGGCTGCTTTGAAAGAGATGAGCCTTCCCGTCCTGGCGGCCCTGGGCCTCCCCCTCCTCACGGGCGTCTTTCTGGGCGGGGCCGCCCTGGGGGGATTTCTGGCGGGCGCCTTGAGCAGTGGCCTCGCCCTGGCCATCACCATGGCCCATGCGGGAGCCGCCTGGGACAACGCCAAAAAGGCCATTGAAGGCGGGCTGGCGGGCGGCCCGGGTTCTCCCGCCCACAAGGCGGCGGTGGTGGGAGATATGGTGGGGGATCCCTTCAAGGATACCGCAGGGCCGTCCCTCAACATCCTCATCAAAATCATGAGCGTGGTGGCGCTTTTGCTGGCGCCTTTTCTCAGCTAAGAGAGAAAGTCGCCGTTTCTTGGTATGCTAGTTCCATGAGAGACCAGCTTTGGCGCGATGAACTTTTGGAATTCATGAAGGAGAAGGCCTACCGGCCCCTCACCTTTCAGGAGCTGGTGGAGGTCTTCGGTATCTCCGAAGAAGAGGAAGAGCTTTTCCGCCAGGTGCTAAAGGCCATGGAAGCCGAAGGCCTGGTGGTCCGCACCCGCACCGCCCGCTACGGCCTGCCCGAGCGGATGAACCTGGTGGTGGGCCATTTCCACGCTCACCAGAAGGGCTTCGGGTTCGTTATCCCCGACCGGGAGGATGAGGAGGATCTCTACATCCCTCCCGAAGGTCAGAACGGGGCCATGCACGGCGACCGGGTGGTGGCCCGCGTCGAAAGCTCCCAAGGGGGCCGGCGCCAGGGGGAGATCATCCGCATCTTGAGCCGGGCGGTGAAACGGGTGGTGGGGGTCCTGGAGCGCCACCGGGGCCTGGGGTTTGTGGTCCCCGACGACCGCCGCCTCATCCAGGACATCTACATCCCCCGCGGCCATATGGGCGGAGCCCGCACGGGGGAAAAGGTGGTGGTGGAGATCACCCGCTGGCCTTCCGCCCGCCGGGGCCCGGAAGGCCGGGTGGTGGAGCGGCTGGGGAAGCCGGGAGATCCCGGGGTGGACATCCGCAGCCTGATGGTCCAGTACGACCTTCCCGAGGGCTTTCCCCCCGACGTCCTGGAGGAAGCGGCCCGCCTTCCCCAGGAGGTCCTCCCCGAGGACAAAAAGGGCCGGGCCGATCTCACCGACGAGCTGATCTTCACCATCGACACCGACGACGCCAAGGATCTGGACGATGCCGTGTCCCTGGAAAAGCTCCCCAAGGGCGGCTGGCGGTTGGGGGTTCACATTGCCGACGTGTCCCACTACGTCCCGGAAGGGAGCGCCCTGGACCGGGAAGCCCGGGAGCGGGCCACCAGCGTCTACCTGGTGGACCGGGTGGTCCCCATGCTGCCGCCGGAGCTCTCCAACGGCATCTGCAGCCTCAATCCCCAGCAAGATCGCCTGGCGGTATCGGTCTTCATGGATTTCGACGAGGACGGCACCCCCGGCCCTGATCGGGTGGTCCTGAGCGTCATCCGGTCCAAGCGCCGCTTCACCTACACCGAAGTGAACGATTTCATCGAGTCGGGGAAGAAGATCCCCGGCCTTTCGGGAGCCATGGCTGAGGCCCTTTTGGCCATGGATGAGCTGGCCCAGCGCCTGCGGGCCCGGCGCCGGCAGCGGGGGAGCATCGACTTCGATCTTCCCGAACCCAAAGTGATTCTCAATCCCCGGGGCGAAGTCCTGGATGTCCTGCGCAGCCACCAGAACCGGGCGGCCCAGCTCATCGAGGAGTTCATGCTGGCCGCTAACGAAGCCGTCGCCCGCCGCCTCATCGCCCACAACGCCCCCGCCATCTTCCGGGTCCACGAGCCGCCCGATCCGGAAAAGATCCAGGCCTTCCAGGAGTTCCTCTACAACTTCGGTATACCCTTCCAACCCGGGAAGGAAGCTTCGCCCAAAGCCTTTCAGGAAGTGCTGGAAAAGATCGCCGGCCGTCCGGAGGAGCATCTCATCAGCACCGTCATGCTAAGGTCCATGCGCCAGGCCCGCTACGCCACGGAGCCCCTGGGCCATTTCGGCCTCGCCACCCGCTGGTACACCCACTTCACCGCGCCCATCCGGCGCTACCCCGACCTGGTGGTCCACCGCATCATCAAGGAGCTTTTGCCCAAAGGACAGCTGGCGGCCAAGCGGGTGGGGAAGCTCTTGCGGCTCCTCCCGGGCATTGCCTCCCACGCTTCCCAGATGGAGCGCAAGGCCATGGAAGCGGAGCGGGAATCCCTCACCCTCAAGATCCTCCAGTACATGCAGAACCATGTGGGCGAGGAGTACGAAGGGATCATTTCCGGCGTTACGGCCTTCGGCTTTTTCGTTCAGCTTCCAAATCTGGCGGAGGGCCTCGTCCACGTCAGCACCTTGACCAATGACTATTACACCTATCAAGAGAAGCATTATGCCCTCATCGGGGAGCGGACGGGGACCCGTTTCCGCTTAGGGGATAAAGTGCGGGTCAAAGTGATGCGCGTCGATCTGGCTCAGCGCCAGATGGATTTCCAGCTGGTGATGAAGCCCCAGAAAGGGCGCAAAAAGGGAAAACAAAAGAAAGCCAAAGCCTGATGCCAGCGCTTCTAGCAATTTTCAGTTTTCTCCCTCCTCCTGCGGCGCACTCTAAGCTCCGACAGGAGGTGACACATCGTGGCTCAAGGAAGCGGCAGCAACGTTCCTGTGAAAAAGCAAGCCGCCCAGGCGCTGGACCGCTTTAAGTATGAAGTGGCGCAGGAGCTGGGCATTCAGCCGCCCCAGAGCGGATACTGGGGGGAACTTCCGGCCCGTGTCTGCGGGGCGGTGGGCGGTCACATGGTCAAAAAGATGATTGAGCAGGCGGAACAGCAGCTGGCGGGAAGGGGTTAACCTTCCTCCCGCCATCGAGGAGCCCGGTGCCGCCACCGGGCTCCTTTCCCTGTACACTGGAATGAGGAGGTCATTCGGTGGCGGGGAAACAGGAGGCGGCCATCCAGGTCATCGCCGAGAACCGGCGGGCCCGCTACGATTATCACCTGGAAGACCGGGTGGAGGCGGGGCTGGTCCTGCAGGGTACGGAGATCAAATCCATCCGCGCCCGCCATGTGCAACTGCAGGACGGTTACGTCCGCATCATCAACGGGGAAGCCTGGCTCTTCGGGGTCCACATCGCCCCATATGAGCACGGCAACCGGTTTAACCATGAACCCACCCGGCCGCGAAAGCTCCTCCTCCATCGGGAAGAGATCCGCCGCCTTTACCATCAGGTGCGCCGGGAGGGATTCACCCTCATCCCCACCCGCCTCTATCTCAAGAATGGTCGGGCGAAAGTGGAAGTGGCCCTGGCCCGCGGGAAGAAGAAGTACGACAAGCGGCAGGCCATCGCCGAAAGGGAGGCGAAGCGGCGAGCCGAAGCCGCCCGCAAACGGCGCTGACGAAAGGGAGGGAAGCCGGCCGACACTCCCCTCCCCCAGGGTTGGGCGAGACGGCGGGGGATGGCGGGGGTGGTGGCGCTGGAGGGGGTCCTGGAGGCAGGCCGCTGCTGCTTCTTCCCTCATGAAGGCGGGCGGTGGCGCTCCCTCCGGGTCGGCCGGCCATCTCCTCGGTTACCAGAAACCGCTCTTCTGGTAGTTGGAGCATAGAAAGGAATCTCATGGTAAACAAGCTCTTGACCCCAGCAGGTTTCCCGCGTAAGCTAAAGAATGGCCCGGGGGTGAGGAGGTTCGACGGAAGATGGACCGGGCGGGAGAAGCGAGCCGAGCCACGCCTCGTTAAACCGTGACCGCACGTTAAGTGCCAAGAACGAACCTGTTCTAGCTGCCGCTTAATGCAGCTACGCTCTTTCAGGCCAAGCCCGCGGGCCTGAAGGGGCGACGGTCAGCGGGCTGGTTCCGGCGGGAGGGTCCGCGCTCGCCGGGGCGAGATTTCAGACGGACTAGCTGGCTGGACTGGGTTTCCCGGGGAAAGCCAGGCGAAGTCTGACAGGGAAACTACGCTCGTAGAAGGCCCGCAGGTCGTCTTTCGGACGCGGGGTGCGACTCCCCGCCACCTCCACCAACGTTTAGACCGAGCCCTACGCTCGGCCTTTTTCTTTTCCGTGATAAGCTCAAGGCGTAAGGAGCGATGGACGTGGCCACACCCGAAGAATTAAAGGCCATTTTGGAAAAAGCCCGCACCATTGCCGTGGTGGGCATCTCCCGGGATCCCGAGAAGCCGGCCCACGACGTTCCCCGCCGCATGCAGGCCCATGGCTACCGCATCATCCCTGTCAACCCCGCCGGCGGGGAGATCCTGGGCGAGAAAGTCTACCCTTCCCTGGACGACATCCCCGAAGAACTGGTGCGGCAGGTGGACATCGTGGACATCTTCCGTCCCAGCGACCAGGTGGGTCCCCATGTGGAGGCCGCCATTCGGCTTCACATCCCTGTGGTCTGGTTGCAGCTGGGGATCCGCAACGACCAGTGGGCGGAAAAAGCCCGCCAGGCAGGCCTCACCGTCATCCAGGACACGTGCATCTGGGTGGCCTACCGCACCTACGTCTTGGGCCAGTAGCGGGCCACCATCATGCCGTAGTATGAGGGCGCCTCATAGCTCAAAAGTTCCCCCTCCATGGGAACTTCCCGGAGTATTCCCATGAGCACCAGCACCTGCCAGAAGCCGTCCACCGCCGCCTCTTCGAGATCCCGCGGGCTCAAGTCCAAAAGATCCTCCAGGCGATGTTCCGCCACGGCCTTGGCCACCTTCCCGTCCACTTCCGGCCCCTTGGGGTGATAACCGTAGGGACCGTCTTCCCGGTGGGTGTGGGCCCAGTCGCAGGAAGCCACGAAGACCATGGGACGGGGGTCGGCAGCCGCTTCCCGGGCAAGGAGCCTGCCAAAGTCGATGAGGGTCTCCCAGGGGAGGGTGCGGGAAGGGGTGACCACCAGGACGGGCGGGCCTTCGGGCCCTTCGGGGACCGGCGCCAGAACGTGGCCCCGCCCGGGGAGGTGGCGGTTATGACCCAAGAACCAGGCGGGCGTTATGACGCCCCAATCCAGGGGAAGGCTGCTCTGGTCCCAGCGGTTTCCCGCAAAGCCCACCAAGGCCAGGGGTAGCCCCTTCGCCTTTCCCGCCTCCGCCAGGCGGGCGGCGAAAGGGCCCTCCAAGGGTATATTCATCTCCAGCGATTTTCCCTGCCAGAAGAGGGTTCCCGCTCCCCGCGCCGCATAGCTGAGGGCGATGTGGTCCTGCACCCGAAACCCGTGGGGTGTGGCGATGATCACCACCTCGGGATGAAGCTTCCTTAGCGCTTCCCCTGCCTTCTCCATGGCGTTCCGGGTCTTGAGCGCCCCTTCGGCGTCCTCGCTGAGGTGGGGGATGACGGGAAAGCCGTGGGGCAGGATGGCGGCACCGACGATGGGCATGGCTGAGCCTCCTCAGGGATGGGATACGCCAGGAGGAAACGGCCTTCCTTTGTCAAAAGCCGGCAAAGGGAGGTGTCTTCGGATGGCGATGCTGTCCGTCAACCCGGCCACGGGAGAAGAGATGGCGCGCTTTGAAGAATTCGGCGATCGGGAGGTGGAGGAGCGGGTGCAAAAGGCCCGGGAGGCCTTTAAGGTCTGGCGGAAGACGCCCGTGGACAAGAGGGCCGCCTACCTCCAGGCCACCGCCGGCTACCTCCGGCAGAACAAAGGGGAGCTGGCCCGCCTCATGACTCTGGAGATGGGCAAGCCCATCGCCCAGGCGGAGGCGGAGGTGGAGAAGTGCGCCTGGGCCTGCGAGTACTTTGCCGAAAAGGGGGCCGAATTCCTGAGCCCCATTCCCAAAGAGGGCACCGGCCACCAGGCCTACGTGGCCTTTCGGCCCCTGGGGCCCGTCCTGGCCATCATGCCGTGGAACTTCCCCTTCTGGCAGGTCTTCCGCTTTGCCGCCCCGGCCCTCATGGCGGGTAACGTGGGCCTTTTGAAGCATGCCAGCAACGTTCCCCAGTGCTCCCTCGCCATCGAGAAGATCTTCCGGGAAGTGGGCTACCCCGACGGCGTCTTCCAGAGCCTCCTCATCAGCGGGAAGAAAGCTTCGGAGCTCATCGGCCATCCCGCCATCGCCGCCGCCACCCTCACAGGATCGGGGGGCGCCGGGGAGAAGGTGGGGGAAGCGGCGGGAAGGGCCCTTAAGAAGGTGGTCCTGGAGCTGGGCGGCTCCGACCCCTTCATCGTCCTCGCCGATGCGGACCTTAAGGAAGCCGCTAGGGTGGGGGCCTGGGCCCGGAACCAGAACAACGGCCAGAGCTGCATCGCCGCCAAACGGTTCATCGTGGAGGAAAAGGTGGCGGACGAATTTCTTCACCACTTTCAGCGGGAAGTGGCCGCCCTCAAGGTGGGCGATCCCCTAGACCCCGAGACCCAGATCGGCCCCCTCGCCCGGGGCGATCTCCGGGACACCCTGGAAGATCAGGTGGAGCGGTCGGTGAAGGAAGGAGCCCAGCTCTTGCTGGGCGGGCGGAGGGAGGGTCCGGGCTTTTACTATGACCCCGGCATCCTCACCCGTGTGACTCCCTCCATGCCGGCGGGGTGCGAAGAGCTCTTCGGGCCGGTGGCGGCCGTCCTCATCGCCAAAGACGAAGAGGAGGCCATCCGCCTGGCCAACGACACCTCCTACGGCCTGGGAGCCAGCCTCTGGACCCGGGATCTGGAAAAGGCGGAGCGCCTGGCGGGGGATATCGAGGCCGGCTCCGTCTTCATCAACGGCATGGTGGCGTCGGATCCGCGGCTTCCCTTCGGGGGTGTAAAGGCCAGCGGCCACGGCCGGGAACTCTCGGAATTCGGCATCCGGGAGTTCGTCAACATCCAGACGGTCTGGATCGGTCCGGAAAAGAAGTAATCGCCTTCACACGGAACCCCGGCTGATGCTCTCCCGGTGGCGACGGGGCTTCTCCCAGACCACCTCCTGGTGAAGGGCGCTCCAGAAGCCGGAAAGGCGCCAGAACGTCAGGATCCACCGGTACCAGAAGGGTTCGCTCAGGGTCCACAGGATGAGGCGGATCACGTCCCGGATGTCCCGGTAGCGGCCGTAGGGTACTTCCCCCAGGAGAAGGGAGGCGGAGCTCAGGAAAAGGTTGGCTCCCACCGGGAGGAGGAAGAGGCCGAGGGCATGGGCTGCCGTGAGCTTTCCCGCCAGCCAGATAAAGGCGGTGAACCCGTAGCCCAGGAGGAGGACCAGAGGTTCCAAAAGTTCGTAAAGCCAGAAGTAGGGGAGGACCACCCACCCCAGCCAGGGATGGGTTCGGGAGAAGAGGAGGTGGCGGTAGCGCCAGAGGGTGAGGGCCAGCCCCCGGTGCCAGCGGCGCCGCTGCCCGCCCAGATCCTTCCAAGTCTCCGGCACCTCCGTCCACACCACCGGCTCCGGGACGAAGGCCTGGCGGCCTCTGCCCCACGCCCCGTGGATCCGCAGCACCATCTCCATGTCCTCTGCCGAGGTACGGCCCTCAAATCCGCCTAAGGCCACCACCATCTCGCGGCGAAAGACACCAAAGGCCCCCGAGATGATGGCCAGGGCATTGCGCCTGGCCATGGCGGGCCGCTGGACGAAGAACGCCCGGGTGTACTCGATGACCTGCATGGTGGCGAGGGGGCTCTGGGGGAGATGGACTTCCTCCAAGTTTCCCTCCCGGAGTCGGCACCCGTTCAGCACCCGCACCACGCCGCCCGCCGCCACCACGTCCTCTGAGGAAAAGGCGGCGGCGCAGCGGAAAAGGCTTTCCGGTTCCACGATGGAATCGGCATCGATGCACGCGATGAGGGGGTACCGGCTGTAGGTGAGGCCGGCGTTCAATGCGTCGGCCCGACCTCCGTTCTCCTTGTCCACCACCAGGAGGCGGGGGTCCTTCCGGCTGAAATACACCTGTTTTACCGGCCGGTGGGGGACTTTGCTCCAGGGGGGACGGGGCGTCGGCACCAAGTCGTAGGTTTCCTGGAGGACCTGCAGGGTCTCGTCCTGAGAGCCGTCGTTCACCACGATGATGTCGAAGAGGGGATAGCGGGTCCGGCGGCACGATTCCACCGTATCCACGATGGTGGTCGCTTCGTTGTAGGCGGGGATGAGGATGCTGCACGGGGGGAGCCAGGGCTGCTCTTTAGGCGGCTGGGGATGGCGGGGCGCCCGCCGGACCTGCAGGAGGAAGAAGGCGTGGAAGGCCACGTAGCCGAAGAAATACAGGAAAAAGAAGGCGACGAACACCTTCATGCCGGCCGCCACCCTGCCGCCAGGGCGAAGACCTCGGCCACCCGCTGCCGGGTGAAGGGATCGGGATCGTCCAGGAGAAGCTCCAGGGTCTTCCGGCCCTCAGGACCCAGGGCCTCAAGGGCGGAGACGGCGTTGTTCCGCACCCAGTAAGCGGTATCCCGGGCCAAGTGAGCGAGGGTGCCAAGGACGGCTTCCGAGGGCTCAAGCATAAACCCCAGGGAGCGGGCCGCCTGCGCCCGGATCTCCCAGCGCCCATCCCAGGCCAAGGCCAGGAGGACAGCCTCCGTCTCCCGGGAGGGATACCGTCTCAAGGAGCGGGTCGCCCGGATGCGGGCCTCTTCATCCTTGGAATACGAGGCCATGGCCAGAAGGTGGGGGAGGGCTCCCCGATGGGCCCTGTCCCCCAGGGCCTCGATGGCCAGCCAGCGGATCTCCGGTTCCTTGGCGGAAAGGGCCCTCAGGAGGAGGACCTCGGCCCTTTCCCCCGCTAGGCGGAGGGCCTCCCGGGTATAGCGGTAAAGGGCCACATCTCGGTAATGCCAGAGGGCGGCAAAGGCCACTTCCGCCCCGTCTTCTTCCCGGCGGGCGAGGAGGCTTAAAAGGGCGGCCTGGCGCACCGCCGGCGAGGGGTCCGAAAGGAGGGAAGGGAAAAGACCCTTGGGAGCGGGGATGGAGGAAGGTACCAGGCCCAGGAGGAAGGCGGCCTCCTGCCGGCGCCCTTCCCGGGGATGTCGGGCCAGCTCCTGGATGCGAGGCCAGCCCCCAAGCCGGTGGAAGAGATAGGCGGCGCGGGAAGGATCGTCTTCCGCCGCAGCCTGGAGGGCCCGCAAGGCCAAGGGAAGACGGCGTTGAGCCAGGGCGAGGAAGGATCTTTCGGCTTTCCGGCTGGGGATGAGGGCGAGGCTGCGGAGATGGCGGAGGAGGGCTCCTTCCTGCCGTTCCCGGTAAACCGCCAGGATCTTCGCCCCGAGAAAGAGGCCCAGGAGAAGGAAGGCTGCCAGAAAGAAGAACCCTGTGAGGGTCGCCACGAGCTCGACCACTGTCCTCCCCCCTTGCCCCTTCATCGAGAGACCGTAGGACCTTTTTCATGGCCATTCCTGGAATCGCCCCGGAATCAGGCAAAAGAGGGAGACTTCCCTCGGAAAGGGAGGGGTGGGCCGAAGGGGAAGGGAGGAGGGGGAAGCCCACGGCCTTTGCCCTGGGAAAGACCTTCTCGCTACCGTCGGGGAGAAGGAGGGAAGCGGTTGCGCTTCACGATCTTGGCATCGGCCCTGGTCCTCTTGGTGGCGGTGGGCATAAGCTCCCCTGTGGCCGCCTCCTGGTACTGGTCTCCCAACGTCCTACCAAAGGCTTCCGCGCCGGCCCTTCCCCCGGCGGCACCCCTGCCGCAAGCGGGTAACGGCTCCGCGGTGGTTCCAGGGGTCCTTTGGGGGAGCGATGGCGAGGTACGCTACGTGGTGGATCGCATCAACGCCCTCCGAGAGAGCCAGAGCCTTTCTCCCATGGCCCTGGATCCCACCCTGACGGAGCTCGCCACCCTGCGCCTCAAGGATCTCCTTTCCCATGGCGCCTTCACCCACGATACCCCCAGCTACGGGACAGCTCTCCAGATGGAAAGAGCCTTTGGCCTCACGTACCGGGTGATGGGGGCGGAGAATCTGGCCGCCCACCGCTCGGTGGCCTGGGCCGAAATGATCCTGGAGGCGTCGCCCCTCCACCGGCAAAACCTCCTCTCCCCCTACCACACCCTTTTGGGCCTGGCCATCGCCCACAAAGGGGGGACGGTCTACATCCTCCAGCTCTTCGCCGGCCGATAGGAGATAGGACCCAAAACCTTCCCTTCGCCATAGGCTGCTTCCTAAAGGAGGGGTAGCCTTGGCGCGCCTTCTGGTGCGGGACGTCTACCTGGAAGAGATTCCGCAAGAGCAGGAACCCTTGATGCGGGCCTGGCTGAAGAGCCGCGAGGCCCTCGTTCAGGAGGACCCCTCCCGCAACCTTTACCGCTGGGATGGGGTCCTGGCGGGCCTTTCCGTGGCGGTGAAGGGGGGAGGCGGTTTTGGCGAAGCCTTGGCCCAAAGGCTCAACCAGCTCTTGGATCTGGCGGGGGCTTCGCCAAAGGAGGGCCAGCTCCCCTCCGTCGGGGTGGAGCTTCTGGAAGGGTCCTCGCCGGGAAAGGTCGACGGCGCCTACATCGGCCTCCCCTTCGCCCGCGCCTGGCTGGTGGTCTACCGGGCCCTCCGCCATGTGGAGGCGCCCCTTAGCCGGGGGGAACTTCGCTGGGATCTGCGCGGGACCTTTCGCCTCTTTCGCCCCCAGACGTCCGTCCGCTTCCGCGTGGAGGTGCCCCGGGAAGGCGAGGAAAGGCTTTGGCTGGCAGCCCTCTACGGCCTTCTCCTGGCGGGGTTCGGCCGCGCCCATCGACGGGAGACGCTGGCGGCCTTTGTCGAAAAGGCCCTGCGGCTGCAGGCGGTGGCGCTGGAGCCACCGCATCCGGTGTCGATGCCTCGGACACCTTCGGTCCATGTCTTCCAGCGGCCGGCCGGGGAAAGAGAGATTCCGCCCTTGATGCGGGCCCCCATGCCGAAACCGAGAACAACCTGGCATCCTCCTGCATAGCGTGTCCGTGATTCCACAGGAAAAGAGGAGGATGCACCATGGCTGTCAACCCACCCACCGTGACTCCCGGACCCTGCCCCGACACCGGTTGTCCACCGCCGACGGAAATCGTCTGCATCGAAACCCTAAAGGTCTACGACTTCTGCATGCAGACAGAGACCCGCGACAACCTCGCCTACCCCATCCCGGCCACCTGCGGGACCATCCCTTATGGATCCACCGTCTCCTGCCAGGTGGGGGACGTGAGCTGCCAGGAGGTGAGCCGCCAGCCCAGCGCCGTCCCGGGGCTCTGGGATGTGACCCTTCTCATCAACGCCCCCATCTGGTTCAAGATCACCGATCCCGACGGCAACGTGGTCTGCCGCTTCCAGGAGTGGGTGCGCTGGGTGAAGACCACCACCCTCTGCGCCCCCGACGGGACGGAGGTCCAGTGCCACGCCGCCAGCTCCCAGTGCGGCCCGGCCATCCTGGCGGATAACCAGGTGATCACCGCCGTCTCCATCTGCCTCCTGATCCAGTCCCGGGCGCTGGTGAAGCTCCTGGTGCCCAGCTACGGCTTCTGCGCCCCGTCGGAGTGCGCCGCCCTTCCCACCCCGCCGGTGGCCTGCCCGCCCCAGCTCTACCCGGCCCAGTGCACCCCGCCGCCAGCTAACACGTAACCCTGGACGCGACCAGGGAGACGGCCAAGGGGCCGCGACCCGCGGCCCCTTTTTTCTTGTGGCCCGCCTTTCCCTGGGAGAGAATAGCGGCGGAGGTCGGGAGATTTGTCGTCCTTGGAACGGCGTCCCCACGGAAGGGGTCCGGAGGAACTGCGCCCCCTGGTCCTCAAGCCTGATGTCCTGAAATATCCGGAAGGCTCTTGCCTCGTCCAGGCGGGGGATACCATGGTCCTCTGCACCGTGACGGTGGAGCCGTCGGTGCCGGCCTGGCGCCGGGGGGAAGGCCTGGGCTGGCTCACGGCGGAATACGGCATGCTCCCCCGAGCGACGGAAAAGCGCACCCCCCGGGAAGCGACCCGGGGGAGGCAGAGCGGGCGCACCCTTGAGATCCAGCGCCTCATCGGCCGCTCCCTTCGCGCCGCCCTGGACCTGGAGAAACTGGGGGAGCGCACCCTTTGGGTGGATTGCGACGTTCTGCAGGCCGATGGCGGCACCCGCACCGCCAGCATCACCGGCGGGTTGGTGGCCGTCGCCCGGGCGGTGCAGCGGCTCCTCGAGGCGGGGGAGCTGGAGGAATCGCCCCTCTTGGAGCCGGTGGCGGCGGTGAGCGTCGGCTGGGTCGGGGATACGGCCCTCTTGGATCTGGACTTCCTCGAAGACTTTCAGGCGGAGGTGGACCTCAACGTGGTGGCCACCGCCCGGGGCCGACTGGTGGAAGTTCAGGGCACGGCAGAAGGGCAGCCCATGGAGCGGAGCCAGTACGACCTCCTCCTGGATCTGGCCCTGAAGGGCATCGCCAAGCTGGTGGAGGCCCAGAAAGAGGTTTTGGCCTCCCAGGCCCATCTTTGGAGGTATGGCTTTTGAAATATCCCTTCATCCTCTTTGCCACCCACAACGACGGGAAAGTCCGGGAAGTGGCCGATATCCTGAGGACCTTTCCCCACGCCTTCCGCTCCCTGAACCAGGTGGCGCCCCACCTGAAGGCGCCCTCGGAGACGGGGACCACCTACCGGGAAAACGCCTGGATCAAGGCGAAGGCAGCCCTCCCCTTGGGTTATCCCGTCCTGGCCGACGACTCGGGCCTGGAGGTGGAGGCCCTGGGGGGAGCGCCGGGGGTCCACTCGGCCTACTTCGCCGGGCCGGAGGCCGACAGCCGGGCCAACAACCTGAAGCTCCTGGAGGCCATGAAGGGCGTGCCGTGGGAAAAGCGTCAGGCCCGCTACGTGGCCTTTGTCCTTCTGGCCCTTCCCGACGGCCGGAGCTACGAGTTCACCGGCACATGCCGGGGGTACATCCTGGAGGAGCCCCGGGGCGCCGAGGGTTTCGGGTATGACCCTCTCTTCTACGTGCCCCTTTTGGGGAAGACCTTTGCCGAGGCAGGGCCCAGGCTCAAGCGGCGCCTCAGCCACCGGGCCCGGGCCCTTCGCCCCCTCCTGCCCCTCATCCCCGACCTTGTCACCCTCGGGGAGGATGGGCGAGGAGCTTTTCCGCCGTCCTGACCAGGACATCCACGCCCAGGGGGAGGGCTTTTTCGTCGATGGTGAAGCTGGGATGGTGGTTGGGATAGATGGCCCCTTCCGCCGGGTTGCCGCATCCGAGGAAAAGGAAAGCCCCGGGCTTTTGCTGCAGGTAGTAGGCGAAATCCTCGCCCCCCATGACGGGCCGCCCCGGGATATAGCCTTCCGGCCCCAGGATCTCTTTCACCGCCTCGATGAAGACGTCGGTGACGTAGGGGTGGTTGACGAGGGCGGGGTAGCCCCGGCGGTAGTCCAAGCGGACCTTTGCCCCGTAAGCTTGGGCCATCCCCTGGAAGATCCGCTCCAGGCTGCCTTCGATGAGCTGGCGAGTCCCCTCGGAAAAGGTCCTCACCGTGCCGGTGAGCCGGGCTTCCTGGGCGATGATGTTGAAGTTGCTGCCGGCATGGAAGGTGCCGAAGGTCACCACCGCCGGCTCCAGGGGATCCACCTGGCGGGAGACCACCTGCTGCGCTGCCGTCACCATCTGGGCGGCGATGGCCAGGGCATCCACCGTTTCATGGGGGCTGGCGCCGTGGCCTCCCTTTCCCACCACCTCCAGGACGAAGCGGTCGGAGGCGGCCATCATGGGGCCCGCCACGATGCTGGCCTTGCCCGTGGGGAAGGCAGGGATGAGGTGGAGGCCGATGACGGCATCGACGCCCTCCAGAGCTCCCGCCTGGATGAGGAGCTGGGCTCCTCCGGGAGGCGTCTCTTCCGCCGGCTGGAAGAGGAGCCGGATGCGGCCCTTGAGGTCCTGCCGGCGGGCCAGGAACTCCCGGGCCACCCCCATGAGGATGGAGGTGTGGCCGTCATGGCCGCAGGCATGCATCACGCCCGGTTTTTGGGAGCGGAAGGGGAGGTCGGTCTGCTCCTCGATGGGGAGGGCGTCGATGTCGGCCCGGATGGCCACCGTCGGGCCGGGATGGGCTCCTTGGATGTCGGCCCAGAGGCCGGTTTCCGTCTTTCGCACCGGTTCCAGGCCGAGGGAGCGGAGGTAACCCTCGATGTAGGCGGTGGTCTCATGCTCCTCAAAGCTCAGCTCCGGGTGTTGGTGGAGATGGCGCCGCCATGAGCGCAGTTCTTCCAGATCCACATGCTGGGGCAAGGGGATCGCTCCTTTCCGCATCTTCGCCTGGTCTTTCGCTGCCGGCCGGCGGGACTCCTCTTAGGAAACGGTGTTATCGGTGAGATGGACATCCTTAAAAGGAGCGGGATGGGAAACCATGTCGGAAGTCTGGATTTCGGAACTGAAGTCCCTTTTGGGTGAGACCCATGTGTCCGGGGATCCCCTGGATCTGGAGTGGGCCACTTACGATTTCACCGGGGATGATCGCTTGGGTGCCAAAAAAGCCTGGGCCCAAAGGCCCCTGGCCGTGGTCTGGCCCGGGAGCACCGAGGAAGTGGCGGAAGTCCTCCGCTGGGCGGAGGAGCGGAAGGTGCCCCTGGTGCCTAGGGGCGGGGGGACCGGGGTGATGGGGGGAGCGGTCCCCCTCAAGCCTTCGGTGGTGGTAGATCTCAGCCGCCTGGACGACATCGCCGTCCATGCGGAAAACCTCCTGGTGGAAGCCGGGGCTGGGGCCCGCTTGGGGGATGTGCAACGGGCCCTCCGGCCTTATGGCCTCATGGTGGCCCACGATCCCTGGAGCCAGGGGATCGCTTCCGTGGGTGGGGCCATCAGCACCGACGGCGTGGGGTACCTGGCGGGACGCTTTGGCTCCATGGGCCAGCAGGTGGTGGCCCTGGAGGCCGTCCTTCCCGGCGGGCGCATCATCCGCACCCGCCTCTCCCCCAAACCTTCCGCAGGGCCCGATCTTCGCGCGCTCTTCATCGGGAGCCAGGGTACCTTCGGCATCATCACCCGGGCCTGGATCCGGGTGATCCCCCTCCCGGAGACGATGATCTTTCGCACCTACCGCTTCCGGGGGTTTGAACCGGGCTTTCGAGCCATCGTGCGGCTCTGGCGGGAAGGGGTCGTCCCCGATCTCCTGGATTTTGGCGACGATACCCCGGAGGAGCAGGAGGTATCCCCGGGTTTTGAGGATGAAGAGGGGCGAACGGGGATCCTCCACCTCGGCTTCTTTGGCCTAAAGGAAGAGGCTTGGGGACGCTTCGCCGCGGCCCGGCGGCTTCTCGAGGAAGGGGAAGTCCGGGATGAAGGGGAGGAGCCGGCCCGCCGCTTCTGGGAGGAACGCCACGCCCTCGCAGAAGAAGAGGCCCTCCCCATCCTGAAGAGCCGGGACCCCGTCCGAAGAGCCCAGATGGGCCACCTGGAGTACCTGAACCTGGCCCTTCCCATCGGGGAGGTCCTTCCCTATCGAAGGGAAGCCCTGGACCTCCTGAAGGGGGAAAGGGCTTTTCGGGCGGGGGAGACAGGCATCTGGGGTAGGCCGGAGGTCTTCTCCCTCCTGATCCTTCCCCGGGATGGAGAGACCTACGACCGGGAGGGCTTCTCCCGGCTGTTGGAGGAGCTCTTGCGGCGGGCCCAGCGGCGAGGCGCTGCCATGGAGTACATCCACGGGACAGGCGTGAAGCTGTTGCCTCTCCTGAAAGAGGAGTGGGGCCCCTCCCTAGAGGTGATCCACCGGCTGAAGAAGGCCCTGGATCCCTCGGATCTTTTGAACCCGGGGAAGTGGGGCGAAGGCCAAGATTTTTAGCCTGCTTTGGTTACAGGTTTGTTACGCCTCGCCCCTTTCCCTTGTCGGGCGCCGATTTTGGCGGCTAATGTCGAACCAGATAGGGGAAGGGGCGTGGCGTTGTTGATGCGCAGGTTCCTGGCAGGCCTTCTCTCCTTTCTTCTGCTTTGGGCGGCTGTTCCGTTTCCGGCGTGGGCGCAGAGCGGCGCCCAAACGGAATTCACCGACCTCATCCTTCCCAACGGGCAGGCCCACTGGGCCAGCGCCATCATCGAAGCCATGGCGGCGGGGGCCATCGTGGACCCCAGCCCCGACGGCAAGTTCCGGCCCGACGATCCCGTCACCCGGCAGGATTTCGCCCTCTGGCTGGCGAGGATCCTGGAGCTCTCGGGATCGCCGGAAACGGGGGCCGCCTTCAAGGATTGGTCCACCATCCCCGAGGCCTACCGAGGTCATTTGGCGGGGGCCGTGGAGTCAGGGCTCATCAAGGGATATCCCGACGGGACCTTCAAACCTCAGAACCGCATCACCCGCTTGGAGCTGGCCACCCTCATCGGGAGGGCTCTGGAAGGGCTGGGAGAGGTGGGGGAGAGCCGCTTCTGGGTGCTCTTCGGGGATACCTCCCCTGAATCCATGCCGGCTTGGTCCCTTCCCGCCACCATCGCCGTCAAGAAGGGAATCATCCGGGGAAAGCCGGTGGGCCCCAACCAAAAGCTGAGGTTTGATCCCCAGGGATGGACCACCCGGGCCGAAGCCCTGGTGATCCTCCAGCGCTTCATGGAAGTGCGGGGGCTGGAGCTCCCGGCGCCGCCCAAGCTTCCCACCACTGCCTTGGGCGAGCCGCCCTTCCTGTCGGCCTATTACGTGAACACCGACTACGGTTACCAGACTCTCACCACCTACGGCCGCTACCTGGACCTGGTGGTCCATACGGGCCTCGCCATGCAGCCGGACGGAACCCTGGCGGGCGTCCTTCCCCAACGGGCCATGGACTGGTATGGCCAGAACCAGAAGCCGGTCCTGGCCATGGTGCAGTCCTTCAACCGGGCCAACAACCGGTCGTTCCTCACCAACCCCAAAGCGCGGCAAACGGCGGTGCAGTCCCTGGTGGCCCTCATGGATCAAGGGTTTTTGGGGGTCAACCTGGACTTCGAGAACCTGGACGCCGACCTTCGGCCCTACTTCACCCAGTTTGTGGAGGAGGTGCAGCGGGCCCTCAAGATCCGCAACAAGCTGGTGACCCTCTCCGTCATGGCGAAGACGGCGGACATGCCCACCAATTCCCTGGTGGGAGCTTACGACTATAAAGCCTTGGGCCAGCTGGCGGACTACGTCATGATCATGACCTACGATTACCACTGGTCGGGAGGGCCCGCAGGTCCCATCGCGCCCATGTCCTGGGTGCGAAACGTCCTCAAATATGCGGTGCAGCAGATTCCTTCGCAAAAGATCTTTGTGGGCATCCCCACCTATGCTTACGGCTGGCCGGAGAAAGGGCGCGCCTACGCCACTGCCGCCTGGGATGCCCTGAAGCTGGCGGCCAGCCTGGGGGTTCAGCCCCTCCGCCACCCCGAGGGCGAGCTCTACTTTACCGCCTATCTGCCCGATAAAGGCCAGCGCTATACCTACTACTTCCACGATGCTCAGGCCATCGCCGACAAGGTGGCCCTGGTGAAGGAGTTCAACCTGGCGGGGGCCATCATGTGGAGGCTGGGCTTTGAGCCGGCGGAAGCCTGGCCTCAGCTTCGCTTTGCCATCCGGTGACGGTCAGGGGAGAAAGGGGAGGGAGGTGAGGCGCTGGGCTCCATCCTCGTGGAGCCAGACTTCATCTTCCACCGAGACGGCTCCCTGCCCGGGAACATGGAGGGTGGGCTCGATGCAGAGGACCATGGAGGGCTGGAGGACCTCTCGAGAGCCTCGGATCAGAAGGGGTTCTTCCACCGTCTCCAGGCCGATGCCGTGGCCGAGAAAGGAGCTCAGGTGATGGGGAAAGCCGTGGGCTTCCGCCACCTCTTGCGCTTTTTGGAAGAGGTGTTGGACGGTGATCCCCGGCCGAACAAGGGCAAGGAGGGCTTCCTGTATGGCTGCCAGGGCTTCCCTCATGCGCTGAAGGAGGGGACCCGGCTTTCCCGCCACGGCCGGCCTCAGGATGTCGAACTGGTACCCTTCGTAAGCCCCGATGATGTCCAGGTTGACGGGGTCTCCTTCCGTCAGGATCCGATCTGTCGCCTGGGGCCAGCGGGAGGTGTACTCGGACCAGGGGCCGCTGTGGACCCTGAGGTATCGGACGAAGTCGGCTCCCGCCAGGAGGGCCTGCCGGTGGCCTTCGGCCGCCACATCCCTTTCCCTCGCCCCCACCCGGATAGCCCCCAGAGCTGCCTTGAGGCCTTCTTCCCCGATGCGGGCCGCTTCCCGCAAAAGGGCTACTTCTTCCGGGCTCTTCTTCCGCCGCATGCTTTTGAGCCAGTCATCGCCGGGGACCAGGACCACATCGGGGAGCTGGGCCCTTAGAAGCCGTTCTCCCAGCAATGGAAAGAGGTCGCTTCCCAAAAGCACCAGAGCCCCCTGATCCATGTCCAGCTCTCTTAAGGCTTCCATGAAGGGCCCCCACACATCCATGGAGATGCGGACATCATCCACAGCGGTTCGGTCCGGCCGGTGGAAGTCGGCGATGAGGAGGCGCCTGCCTTCCCGGTTCATGAGAAAGAGGCTGTACCCGATACCGCGCCCCAGGTCGCTGAATTCGGCGCTGGGAAAGGGTGGGAAATGACCCGTGAGGTAAGCCACCGGTCCGGGCCGGTCGAAGAACGAGCGGCCCACGGCCACCAGGCCTTTCCACTCCGGGGGTACGGGCGAAGGCTCTTGCAGACGGCGGAGGAGGCCTTCTTGGCGCTCTTCGTAGATCCGACGTGGGAGAGGACCGGGAGCGTCCATGGCATGCACCTTCCTGCAAAAGAGAATGGTGGGCCCTCAGGGACTCGAACCCTGGACACTCCGGTTAAAAGCCGGATGCTCTACCAACTGAGCTAAGGGCCCACAAAGATGGCTGGGGCGCCTGGATTCGAACCAGGAATCGCGGATCCAAAGTCCGCTGCCTTACCGTTTGGCTACGCCCCACATATGGGGTGAGTGAGGGGATTCGAACCCCCGACCTCCAGGGCCACAACCTGGCGCTCTAACCGCTGAGCTACACCCACCATGTCAAACTGGTGCGCCCGGAGGGATTCGAACCCCCGGCCCGCTGCTTAGAAGGCAGCTGCTCTGTCCAGCTGAGCTACGGGCGCCAAATATTTGGAGCGGGAGACGGGAATCGAACCCGCGTACCCAGCTTGGAAGGCTGGTGCTCTACCATTGAGCTACTCCCGCCCGCCTTACCCTCTTGCATTTGGTCGGAGCGGCGGGATTTGAACCCGCGACCTCGTGCGCCCAAGGCACGCGCGCTGCCAAGCTGCGCCACGCTCCGTCGCTCCTGCCGAAATCATTCTACTGGTGGAAGGTAGGGCCGTCAAAGGGGGTGGGGCTCTACGCCAATAAGTGTGGTGTCAGTTCCAAGAGAAACCATGGCAGGAGGCCCAAAAGCATCTTGCGGATATAGGTTTCCGCGTTCCTGAACCCATAACTCAAGCGTTTCAAGAGCTTGATCTTGGTGGGGGTGCCCTCGGTAAACGCGTTGGTGATGCGAAGGTCATGGAAAGCCAGGATCGCCTCTCGCCATTCCTTCAGCGTCCGCCCCCACTGCACCATCGCCACGTCTGAGGCGTCTTGGGTGTTGAAGATGATCCGGTCTAAGAGCGCCGCCGCCTCTTGGCGGTCCTTGGCTTCATACACCGCCCGCAGCTCCTCCTTGACGGCATGAAAATGCCTCACGTTGGCATGGTTTTCGTAGATCCACCGGAGCTCTTGCGCCTGCCTTGGCGTCAGCTCCTCCTGGTTTTTTAAAAGGGGCCAGCGTGGAATCGGCCGCCGGGTAACCTCCTTCTCCACCTTCCGGGCTTCTTCCACCCGGCGGTTGGCATCCTGAATCCCGTGGAACCGATCCACCACCACCTTGGCATGGGGTAGCTGGCGCATGAGTTCGAGCCGCCAGGCTTTCTTCATGTCGATGCATACCCCCACCTCTGACAACGCCTCCAAGGCCAGCGTGGAATCGGCCGCCGGGTGACCTCCTTCTCCACCTTCCGGGTTTCATACCGGGCCCGGCAGACGCTCGAAACCCTGGGTCTGGCCCAGGCGGCTGCGGTGCTGGAAAGTCGCTTGGAGGCGGCTGCTGCCAAGGAGATGATCTATGCCGAATTCCTGGCAGACCTTCTGGAGGCGGAACTTATCGTTCGACGGGAACGGTACCTGAAGACCCGCATTCGCTTGGCCCATTTCCCCTTCCAAAAGACCCTGGACCCCTTTGACTTCAGCTTCCAACCCTCCATCGATGAGCGCCAAATCCGGGAGCTGGCCACCATGGCCTTCGTGGCGAACGCCAGCAATGTCCTCTTCCTGGGCCCATCCGGGGTGGGAAAGAGCCACTTGGCGATCGCTCTGGGTCTAGCTGCCATCGAGCAGGGGTTGGCCGTGTACTTTGTGACCGCCCATGCCTTAGTCCAGGACTTGCGCAGGGCCCATGCCGAAAACCGGTTGGAGAGGCGGCTGGGGTCTACACATCGCCCCGCCTCCTGATCATCGATGAACTGGGTTACCTCGCTCTGGTTCCCCTGGAGGCGCCCCTCTTTTTTCAGCTGGTCAGCGCTCGCTACACCCGCGGAAGCATCATCCTGACCTCCAACCAAGAGCTTTGGGGATTGGGGCCAGATCTTCGGCGACACGGTGATGGCCACTGCCATTTTGAAAAGGCTCCTTCACCCATCGGTGGTGATCAACATCCGCGGCGAATCCTACCGGTTGCGGCAAAAGAAGCGAGCAGGACTTTTGGGGACCCAGCCTGTGGTTCCTCCCCGTGATGCAAAGACCGTGTAGAGGTGACCTGCCCGTACCTGTTTCAACTGCTGGAAGGGGTGATGGCAGCCTTCGTGAACTGACCCGGGGGGATTTTCGACTGGCCAAAGTGGGGGAATTTTCAGCCGGCCTTGACAGCATGATACGTTGGGATCACTGACGGCCTTCGTCGTAACGCCAGGCCCCGTTTCTACCACGGGGCCTGACGAGAATTTCAAAATGCCCTATGATGATGCGACCATAGGGAGGAGGTGGCCTCTTAAAACAGGGGTATCCAACACGCCAGAAACCTTAACGGTCTGGTAGGTCATCACGCACCAGGGCTAACGCCGTGTTGTCATATTTCCCTCTCGAACATGGCTCTCTTTCTCATTTGTTCCAGCAGTGTTTATCCAGGATGGCCTCCAAGGCGACTGTTCCGCCTAAGTCGGAACCTAAGATGCTGACCTCATAGTAGACTCTGCCTACAGTAGCCGATGGAGGAGGCTTCCCCGGATCAAAAAATGCTTCGTCGAATGTCTGCATATCGGAGTCCAGCAGCAGCTGGTGCATAAGGTCACGCCGCTCCTCCAAGCTCAGATCCGGGTTGATAACCGCGATAAAGATTTCAAAGAAAGGACGGAGAAAGGCCATCTTTGTATCGGTCCTGGGGGTTTCCGGGTCCCCGTAAAGGGAAAGCTGAATAATGCGGCCGTCCATCTTGCAAGCAGTAGCCCAAAGCGATAGTTCTTCATTACGCTCACCCGTCCAAAGACCCGCCCAATCTTTCCTCAACTTCATCTCTTGCCCAGAGTGTGATGTTAGCCAAATCCACCCTATCTTGTAGTCGTCGTCTGTCGGCCGGATAGGCAACTCCTTTTTTTCTAGCTGACGATAGACCTCTTCCACCGCTGCGTTCCAGCTATCAAGAAACGTCGTGAGGTAAAGAGTGCTAGGCCAGGGCTCTTCCTCTGTACCATCGGAAGGTGCCTCGACCGGTGCCTCGGCAACCGGAGGCGAACCATCAACCCCACTATCCGTCGTAGCTGCGGACCCTCCCGGAGTGCATCCCCCCACAAAAAGGAGGATGAAGAGCCCCATCATCACCGCCCGTGGGTTGGGCATCTTACTCACCTTCCTCATACGATTGGGGCGGGTAAGGGGGCAGGAGAGGGGTATCGATACGCCCCAATAGCTCTTTCCAGGTGGCGGGCCCCACAATGCCGTCGGCAGTCAGCCCCAGCCATTGCTGAAACTCCTTCACGGCCGTTTCTGTCTGGGGTCCAAAATGACCGTCCACGGACACCGAGAGCCCATACCAGCCGGCCAGTGCATCTTGGATCAGATATACCCACACACCAGTGTCTCCAAGCTTTTGGGTAGGAAGATAAGGGCTCCCACCATTAGCCGCATACATCTTGACATAATTGCCATAACGCGCAAAGAACACAAGTGGATCATAAGCAATCGATTGCCCGTTGACCACGTGCCGTGCTTCATAATGGAGATGGGGATCGTACAGCGACTCTGAACACTCATCGGTGGAGTTTGGATGGCCACTACGTCCCGATACGGCGATCTTCTTCCCCGTAAACACCCACTCCCCCTCGGTCACCAGGATGCTGCTCAGATGTAGGTATCGCGTTTTCCAGCCATCACTATGAGTGATCTCGACGTACCGTCCCGCCCTGCCACAAGGCCAAGGATAAACCTTGGTAACGGTACCGGCAGCCGTGGCGAAGACTGCGACCTTGTCAACTCCAATGTCGATGCCGAAATGAGGCCGACCGTCCCGCATACCGAAGGCCGAACTGATAACGATCTTCCCGGCCTGCAGAGCCACAGGAAAGGTCTTACCTGGAAAAAGATACTCATCGGGCGTAAAGTCGCCTAATCTAACGAAGACTGTGGCGTCCCCTTCCGATGGGCCTAGGGGAAAGGGCGACAGTTCAGGACTGTTATGCCACGGAGGCAATTGAACATACTTTTTGGTCTCAGCTGCCGCCCATCCGGGGACCAACAATAGCATCACCAAAGCTATGCCGAAAAGGCTTTGCCGGACCCGCCTAGCCATTACGCATGGCCCCCAAACCATGGTTGGCATATGCTACCATAAATGCTTGGAAACTGTCAACACCATGGCGGCTCTTAGAGGATTAGGGTGATGCAGAAGGAGCGAAGCGGCAGGAGCGCCAAGTGTTGTGGGTGACACGCACACAACAAGGAGGTCTCCTGCCGCTTATGAAGAAGGCTATGACGAACATGCTGAACCTGCAAGGGTGGATCGTGTACAAGGTCGAGACGAAGTCTGACGAGGTCGAAATCTACGTGGGTCGGCCCAAGAAAGAGGCGTGCTGTCCTCACTGTGGCGGCTTGACACGCCGGGTGCACAGCCGTTCTAAGATCTGGCGGAAGGTGTTCCATGGCACCGTGATGGGGCGAAAGGCTTACCTTCGCCTTCGGCCCCGGCGCTTTTACTGTGGAGCGTGCCAAAGGACCTTCCGGGAAAGGTTTCCGGGTCTCGAGAAGTGGTCCAGGCAAACGATCCAGGGGGAGCAGGAGATCCTGTCGCACCTGGAGGGAAGCAGCATTCACCAGGCCGGCAAGCGCAGTGGGGTTGGGGACTGGGTGGTGCGGCGGGTTCTAAAGCGCCGCGTGAAGGGGGAAATCCCTATCGAAGAAGCCCTTTTGGGGCTCTCGGAGATCGTGCTGGGCATCGATGAACATAGCTTTCGCGGCCAAAGGATGATGATCACGGTAACCTGCCTAGCGCCTGAGAGGCGGCTTTTGGCCATCTTACCCGACGATCGGCTGGTAACGCTTAGGGATGATCTCCGCCGGATTCCCGAAGAGGTGAAGGAGCGGATCGTTGGGGTGTGCATCGACATGAAGAAAGCATGGCGGCTAGAAGTGAACCGCCAGCTGCCTCACGTTCAGGTGGTGGCCGATCGGTTCCATGTGATTAGGATGCCAACCGGCGGTTGGATGAAGCGCGGATGCTGGAACAGCAGCTGACGCTCGATAAAGGCTGAACCTCCCCACGGCTAACGCCGGGGGGTTCTGAGGGGAACCACCGCCGCCTCTTCCGGGCTCTCGCCACATCCTTGCGAATGCGCTACAACATCCAGATGCTGAGAAAATGACCTCTAACCCGCGTCGTTACGGGATCGCGAACCTCTCGGGGTTTTGGCCACCATTCCAGGTTCGCGTTGTCCTACCGAGGTTCTCCCATACCTCTATCGTGAGAGACACGTTTCGTCCTACGTGGAGAGGGCCCTTCCCTCCAGCCCAAAGGTTCGGTAAGTCTCCCCCCTGATTTCCCCTGTCGGTTTAAGCCCCTGCGCCTTCTGCCACTTTCGAACTGCCTGCCACGTGCCTTCCTCAAAGCGACCATCGATGGCATACGAATAAAACCCCTTCTCCTTCAAAAACCTTTGGACCCATGCCACATCCAGGCCTATGGCCCCATAGGTAAGATCCCTTCCTCCTGCAAAGGTATGGCGCCAAAGGAGGTGAAAGCCTTTGAGGGTTACAGCCCTTGGCCTCCGGATCCCACCCTTCACGCTCCTGATGAACCAGTGGTATGCCACCCATGTGGCTCGGTCCAAGAGGGATGCGCCTTCGCTTTCAGCCTTTTGAAAAAACCGGGCGGCTGGAGTTGTCGCCAGCCTTTGCTTCAACACCCGTACATCGCTTCCCTCCATGTGGAGGGTCAGCTGGCGGCTGCCGAAGGCAGGACCCCCGTAGGGGGTATGGCGGGCCACCCCATGGCCCAGGAGAAGATAGGTATCGGGTCCTACGATCCCATCCGGGGAAAGGCCTCCATATTCCTGGAGGTACCGGATGGCTTCCGCCATCTCGGGGCCATAGATGCCGTCCTCCTTCAGCTCTGGACCGATGGGCCCCAGAGACGGTCGAGTCCATCTTACCCAAAGGTTGTAAAGATGCTGTACCAGGCGGATATCCTCCCCCGTCAGGGGAGGTTCCGCCCGGTAAAGAAGGCGCTGTCCCAGGGGGATTCCCATGTTTCTAACCTCCCCCTGCTTCCTTATGCCGCCCGATCGCTCCGTGTCACCGGAGCCTTTAAGGTAGAATGAAAGAGCATCGGTCTTTTGAAAGGGGATGGATCCATGAGCGAAGAAGTCTCCTATAGCCCGGGTCTGGCGGGCGTCGTCGCCGGTATCACCCAGATCTCAAAGGTCTACGGCGACGAGGGCCGCCTGATCTACCGGGGCTATGACATCCGGGATCTGGCCCGCCATGCCACTTACGAAGAAGTCCTCTTTCTCCTTCTGGAAGGTCGGCTGCCAAAGAAACAGGAGCTCGAAGCCATCCAGAAGGACCTCCAGCAAGAATACGAGGTTGAACCCAGGGTCCTCAAGGTCATCGATGAGCTTCCCACTTCTCTTCCTCCCATGGATGTTTTGCGAACCTCCGTATCCCTTTTGAGTGCCAGCGATCCCGACTACGGCGACGACTCCCCCGAAGCCGAACGGCGCCGGGCCATCCGCTTGGTAGCCAAGACCCCCACCTTGGTGGCCTACGAGGCCGTCCGCCGCCTGGGGCGTACCTGGAAAGGCCCCCGCTCCGACCTCTCCCTGGCGGCAAACTTCCTCTACATGCTCCATGGGGAACCTCAGCCGGAGAGCTTCGTTGCCGCGTTTGACGCCGCCCTCATCCTCCACGCCGATCACGGCTTCAACGCGTCCACCTTTGTGGCCCGGGCCATCACCAGCACCCTCTCCGACATGTACTCTGCCGTGGTGGGAGCTATCGGGGCCCTCAAAGGTCCTCTCCACGGTGGCGCCAACGAAGCAGTGGTCCATATGCTCCAAGACTTGAAGAACGTCGACGAAGTGGAGAGCTGGGTCAAAGCCCGGCTGGAGAGAAAAGAGCTGGTCTACGGCTTTGGCCACCGGGTCTACAAAGTGGATGATCCCCGGGCCCTCATCCTGCGGGAGAGCGCCCAGCGGATGGCCAAAGAAGTGGGCCAATTTGAGCGCTTCGAGATCATCGAACGCATGCGAGAAGTCATGCTGAAGGAAAAGAACCTGCATCCCAACGTGGATCTTTACTCCGGCATCGTCTACGAACGGCTGGGCATCCCCACGGAATTCTTTACCCCCATCTTCGCCATCAGCCGCATGGGCGGATGGGTGGCCCACGTCATGGAGCAGCGGGCCGACAACAAGATCCTCCGCCCCAGTGAATGGTACAAAGGGCCCGACCATCTCACCTACGTACCCCTGGAGGAGCGGGGCTAAGGGATACGCCCCTTCCCTCGGAAGGGATCACCGGCAAAGGGAAGGCGCCGAGATGCTCCTTCCCTTTGCCGTCGCGATTCCCCTGCTTTGTTTCTCGGCTTTTAAGACGATGCTTCCGGCGGAGCTGCCTCCTCCACCGGTAAAGGCGCGTTCGAAGACTGGGAGAGCCCGGGGAGAAGGCTCAAGGATGCCACGATGGCCCCTGCCCCCACGTACTGCCAAGGGCGGAGCATCACGTGGAGGAAGATGTACGCGGCGGCGGTTGCCACCACCGGCTCCCAGGTCACGGCCAACCCGGCTTCCGAAGGGCGAAGCCACCTCAGGCTTCCCACATAGAGTCCGAAGGCCAGGGCCGTTCCCACCACAGCGACGAAGGCCACCAAGAGAAGGGTTTCCCGAGTGAGGGGAGCGTCCACGGACCACGGCCGGATGATGGGGAGGAGAGAAAGGCCTCCAAGGAAGAGCCCCCAAGCCGTCACGGGCCATCCTCCATAGCGCTGCACCAGGGGCAAAGATAAAAACGTGTAGAGCATCAGGGTGAGGGCCGCCATCAGGCCCCAAAAGATGGCCAAAGGGCTTAAAGCCAGCTGCAGGCTCCGGGGATCCTCCACCACCAAAAAGCCCGTCCCCAAAAGGGCGAGGGCCATCCCCAAAAGGAGCCTTCCCGGGAGAGGGCGCCGCTGCCAGAGGCGCTCCACCAGGGCGATGAGGGGAATGCCCAGGGCCTGGAGGAGGGTGGCCGAAGCCACATCGCCATAGGCGATGGCGAGAAGGTAGGTCCCTTGCACCGGCACCAAACCCAGCAGGGCAAGGAGAACCATCCGCCCCCACTCCTCCCTGGGAAAGGCCGGGCGAGCCCAGAGGAGGAGGAAAAGACCGCCGACCAGCATGCGGACGCTGAGGAGCCAGAAGGGTGAAAAGCCGTAACCTTGAAAGAGAGCCTGGGCGGCCGTCCCGGAAATGCCCCAGAAGGTCGCCGCCAAGAGCACCATCAGGAGTCCCCGGGAATGACCTTCCATGGCTCCCAGTCTAGCGCTTCCCCATGGTAAGGCGAAGCCCCTCGTCATAGAGATGGCGAGGGAGGGACGGCGGTGCTGGCAGGCGTCTTGGGGCTCAAGGAGGCGGCCCACCATCTCTATCCCCTCGTGGGGAAGGACGTCTACAGCCCTCGGCGGGAGGTCGCCCTGGGCGCGAAAGGACCCTGGGCCAAGGTGCTGACCCTGGAACGGGACCCCCGGGGGTATCCCCTCTGGGTGGCGGTGGAGGGCATCCTCTGGTATGGCGAGGAGGAAGGGGCCGAAGGAGCCCTAAGGGCCTTTCTCGAAAAGGGCGAAGGCTTTCTCTCCCACCTGACGGGGCCTTTCACCCTCGTCCTTTTCGACGGCCATGCCCAAAAGGTGATCCTCTATCGCAGCCGTCAGGGCGTCGAGACCCTTTTTCTGGCGCAAGGTCCAGGGTTTCTCCTCTTCGCCTCCGACGAGGAAACCCTCTTTCAAGGAGACCTTTTGATCCCCCGGGTGAGCCTTCAAGGCTGGCGGGAACTCCTTGCCCTGGGGCCCCTGCGCATCCCCGGCCATACCTACTTCCAAGGGGTGAGGGAGCTCTTGCCGGGGGAAGGACTCATCTGGAGCCCTGAAGGGGAACGGCGCCTTCAGGTGAACCTCCCCATCGGGTACCGGAGGGATCTCTCGCCGCAAGAGGCTGCCGAAGAGCTCCTCTTTCGCCTGCAAAGGGCCGTGAAACGGCTCTTCCGTCCGAAGAGCGGATGCCTTCTCTCGGGCGGCCTCGACTCCAGCGCCATCGCCTCCCTCCTGGCGGAAGAGACCTTCCCCCTCCTCACCCTTTCCCTGCGCTACGAAGACGACGAGCGCCACTTTCAGGCCAACCCCTTCCAACCCTCCCGAGATGATCCCTACGTACGTCAGATGGTGGCCTGGCTCCAAACCCGCCACGAAGAAGCTCTTATCGGGCCCGAAGACCTGGTGGACCATCTCCTCCCCGCCATGGAAGCCAGGGGCCATCCCGGGATGGCCGACATCGACAGCTCCTTTCTGGTGCTCCTCATCGGGGCCAGAGAAAAAGCCGACGGGTTTTTCACCGGCGAAGGGGCCGACGAGATCCTGGGGGGCTATCCCTGGTTTAGTCGCCCCTATTCCCCGGAAGAAGGCCGCTTCCCCTGGTCGGCAGGCATGGAGTGGCGGGAGCGGCTGGTCCATCCCGACCTTCGCCCGGAGCTGCGCCTCTCCGACTACGGCCGCCGGGAGCTGGAGGAGGCCTGGCGGTCCCTGCCGCCGCCTCCGGAAGACGAGCCACCCCTCATGTGGCGGCTCTCCCATCTCACCTACCGCTACTTCGGCCCCGTCCTGGTGGAGCGGGCCAGGGCCATGGCCCGCAAGGCGGGGGTGAAGATCTTCCTCCCCTTCCTGGATGAAGAGGTGGTGAGCTTCGCCCTCTCCCTGCCGTGGGAGCTGAAGGCGCAAGGCGGGATGGAAAAGGGCGTCCTTCGCCAGGCCTTTGTGGGGCGGCTTCCGGAGGAGGTGCGCCTGCGGAAAAAGAGCCCCTTTCCCCGCACCTTCCACCCCCGCTACCGGCAGCTGGTCACCGAGGCCTTGGAAGCCATTTTGGCGGATCCGGAGGCCCCCAGCCGCCGGCTCTTCGCCGAGGGGACCCTCCGGGCGTGGATGGCGGCCCCTGGCGATCTCGAGGTGCCGTGGTTCGGGCAGCTGATGCGCCTTCCCCAGCTCTTCGGCTATGTCCTCCAGGTGGAAGGGTGGCTTAGGCGCTGGGGCCTGAAGCCTGTGGTATAATAGCGCAGTCCGACACGAGAGAAGCGAGGCGACAGCGATGAAAAAGGGCATTCACCCCCAATATGGGGAGACGATTGTGATCTGCTCCTGCGGAGCCACCTACAAGATCCACTCCTTTAAGCCCGAGATCCGGGTGGACATCTGCGGTCAGTGCCACCCCTTCTACACGGGCACCCAAAAGATCGTAGATACCGGCGGCCGGGTGGAGCGCTTCCGCCGCCGCTACGGCGAGGCCGCCCTGAAGGGACGGTAATGGCGGCTCAGCCCCTCTATGGCGGCCAGGCCCTCATCGAGGGGGTCATGATGCGGGGGCCCCAGGTGGCGGCCATGGCGGTGCGCCGTCCCGATGGGGGCATCGAGATCCGGGTGGAAAAGCTGGGCCAGTGGGCCCACCGGGTGCCGGGGGGCCGCTGGCCCCTGGTGCGGGGTGTGGTGGGCCTGGTGGAATCCCTGGCGGTAGGCCTGGGGGCCCTTTCCTTTTCCGCCAACGTGGCCAGCCCCGAAGAAGAGCAGCTGACTCCCGGCCAGGTCCGGTGGACCATGGTCCTCTCGGCCCTATTGGCGGTGGCCATCTTCGTCATCCTCCCCACATGGGTGACGGGCTTTCTCGTCAGGTGGGGCTGGAGCCACCTGGCCTTGAACATGGCCGAAGGGCTTTTGCGGGTGATCCTCCTCGTGGGCTACCTCCTCCTCATCTCCCGCATGGAAGAGATCCAAAGGGTTCTCCAGTACCACGGGGCAGAGCATAAGACCATCGCCGCCTTTGAGGCGGGAGCACCCCTCACCCCCCGCTCGGTGCAGCAGTTTCCCCGCTTCCACCCCCGCTGCGGCACCAGCTACCTCCTCTTCGTAGCTTTGGTGGCCGTCTTCATCTTCAGTTTCCTGGGCTGGCCCTCCCTTTTCTGGCGGGTCACCAGCCGCCTCCTCCTCCTCCCTCTGGTGGCGGGGCTGGCCTATGAGGTCCTCCGCCTCTCCGCCAAGGGAGGAGAAGCCCTCTGGGCCCGGGCGGTGGCGGCTCCCGGCCTCTGGATGCAGCGCTGGACCACCCGGGAACCTGACGAGGGCCAGCTGGAGGTGGCCATTGCCGCCTTCATGGCCGTCCGGGAGGCGGAAGGCCATGGGGAGGTTCGGGAAGCATGAGGCTGGATCGCAATAAGCTGGAGGAACTCTCCCGGCGCTACGATCGGCTCCTGGAGGAGATGGCCGATCCCGCCATTCTATCCGATGCCGAGAAGATCAAAGAGCTCTCCTTGGAGCGGGCCCGCCTGGAAGAGGTGGTCCTGGCCTACCGCGCCTACCTGCAGCTCCTCCAGGAGAAGGACACCCTCGAGCAGATGCGGCGGGAGGCCGCGGATGAGGAGGAAGAAGAGTGGCTGCGGGAGGAAGCCCGGCAGCTGGAAGACCAGCTTTCCAGGATCGAACGGGATATCCTCCGGGCCCTCCTCCCCCGGGACGAGCGGGATGAGAAAAACGTCATCCTGGAGATCCGGGCGGCGGCCGGCGGCGAAGAAGCCGCCCTCTTCGCCGCCGACCTTCTCCGCATGTACATCCGCTATGCCGAGCGCCATCGCTGGAAGACGGACATCCTCAGCTCCCATCCCACCGAAAGGGGCGGCTACAAGGAAGTCATCGTCCAGATCCAGGGGAGGGGCGCTTACAGCCGGCTGAAGTTCGAAAGCGGCGTCCATCGTGTGCAGCGGGTGCCCGAGACGGAAGCCCAGGGGCGGATCCACACCTCCACCGCCACCGTGGCGGTCCTCCCCGAAGCCGACGAAGTGGACGCCGAGATCGATCCCGACGATCTGGAGATCGAAACTTACCGCTCCAGCGGCGCCGGGGGACAGCACGTGAACAAGACGGAGTCGGCGGTCCGCATCCTCCATAAGCCCACCGGCCTGGTGGTCACCTGCCAGGACGAGCGCTCCCAGCACAAAAACAAGGAGCGGGCCCTCAAGATTTTGCGGAGCCGCCTCTATGAACTTCGCCTGCGGGAAAAGCAGGAGAAAGAGGCGGAAGAGCGGCGGAGCCTCATCCAGTCGGGGGAGCGGAGTGAGAAGATCCGCACCTACAACTTCCCCCAGAACCGGGTGACGGACCACCGCATCAACCTCACCCTCTATCGCCTGGATGCCATCCTGGACGGCGATCTGGACGAGCTCATCGATGCCCTCCTCCAGGCCTATGAGACGGAACAGCTGGCCCAGGCCCGCTGACGCCCGCCATTTGCGGCGGCTGGGCATCCGCTTTCTCAAGCGATGGGGCATAGAATCCCCGGCCCTGGAAGCATCCCTCCTCCTTTCCCATGCGGCCCAGAGGGACCGGACCTTCGGCTTCGCCGCAGGCCGTGGGGATGTCCTCGACCCTGAAGCCCACCGGCGCTACCGGGAGCTCTTGCGCCGACGGGCCCAGGGGGTTCCCCTGGCCTACCTCCTGGGCCGCGCGGAGTTTTACCGTTTCCGGGTGCGGGTGGGCCCAGGGGTCCTCATCCCCCGGCCGGAAACGGAACTCCTTTTGGAGGTGGCCTTGGATCTCACAAAGGCTACGCCCCCTTCGCCTGAAGGGGGCTTCCGGTGGGGCGACGCCGGCACGGGGAGCGGCATTTTGGGGATCGGCCTCGCCCTTTCCCGCCCCGGGGACGAAGTCTGGCTCTGGGACCGGGATCCCCGGGCCCTTTCCTTCGCCGCCGCCAACGCCTGGGAGCTGGGGCTCGCCCGCCAGGTGCGCCTTTTGAAGGGCGGCTGGTGGCCGGCCTTCCCCCTCCGCTTTACCGGCGTGGTGGCCAACCCTCCTTACCTCTCCTTGGCCGATTGGGAAAAGGCGGCCCGGGAGGTGCGGCAGGAGCCCATGGGAGCTTTGGTGGCAGGCGCGACCGGCCTCGAAGCCCTGGAGGAAGTGGTGAAGGGGGCCCCCCCTCACCTCTATCCCGGCGGGTTTCTCGCCGTGGAGATCGGGGCGGGTCAAGAAAAAGCTGTGGTAGGCTATCTAGAGGCAGCCGGCTTTGAAGACGTCTTCTACAAACGGGATGGCGCCGGCATCCCGCGGGTGGTGGCAGGACGATGGCCGGGCGGATGACGCCCATCCGGCGGGCCGATGAGGAAGGGGCCCTCTCGGAGGCGGCGGCCCTCTTAAAACAGGGAGGCCTGGTGGCCTTCCCCACCGAGACGGTCTACGGCCTGGGGGCCGTCGCCCGGATGGAGGAGGCGGTGGCCCGCCTGTACCGGGTGAAGGGAAGGCCACCCACCAACCCCGTCATCGTCCACGTGGCCTCGGCGGAGGAGGCCCGGCGGTGGGTGCGGCATTGGACCCCGGCCGCTCAGGTCCTGGCCGAGGCCTTTTGGCCCGGTCCCCTCACCCTGGTGCTGGAGGCGGCGCAGTGGGTGCCTGCCGTGGTCCGGGGCGGCCAGCCCACGGTGGCCCTCCGCTGCCCCCGCCATCCGGTGGCCCTGGCTCTCTTGCGGGAGGTGGGGGAGCCCCTGGTGGCCCCCAGCGCCAACCGTTCCGGGCGCCCCAGCCCCACCCGCGCGCAAGAGGTCTGGGAGGATTTCCCCTCGGGGGAGATCGACCTCATCCTGGACGGAGGCCCCGTGGAGGTGGGGGTGGAATCCACGGTGGTAGACGCCCGGGAGGACACCCTCCACATCCTCCGCCCCGGCGGCGTGACGGTGGAGGATCTGAAGGCCGTGTGGCCCGGGGTGGAGGCCGAGCCCCCTGAACAGCGAAAGAAAGCATCGCCCGGGAGCCGCTTCCGCCACTACGCACCCCGCGTGCCCGTCCGCCTCTTCGGCGGGGAAGGGGGCTTCCAGAGCCTCCTGAAGGCCCTCCGCCGCCATCCCCGGAGGGGGCTTCTGGCGCCTACCGAGATCCTCCGGGCGGTGGAGGCGGAAGGTTGCCGGCCGGAGGCCGTCTTCGACGCCGGTCCCCTCTCCGATCCCTCCGCCTATGCCCGCCGTTTGTATGAAGGCTTGCGTACCCTTGAGAAGAAGGACATCGAGGAGATCTACGCCTGGGTGCCCGAAGAGGAGGGCTTGGGTCTGGCGGTCCGGGACCGCCTGGCCCGGGCCGCGGCGGGGAGCTCGGGGGAATCGGTCCTCTTCGTCTGCAGCGGCAACACCTGCCGCAGCCCCCTGGCGGAAGCCATCTGGCGGAAGCTGGGGGAAGAGGAAGGCCTCCCGTTGGCGGTGGGATCGGCCGGCCTTTTTGCCCTGGAAGGGCGGCCCGCCAGCGCCTCGGCCCAGGCGGTGGCCAAAGAGAGGGGTCTCGACCTTTCCGGCCACCGGAGCCGCCCCTTCGACCCCTCCCTCTTGGAGGCCTATGACCTCATCATCACTATGGAAGGATGGCAGGCCGACGAGCTGCGGCGCCAGCACCCGGAGGCGAAGGGGAAGATCTTCTCGTGGCGGGAGATCTTCGGCGGAGGCGATGTCCTGGATCCTTATGGAAGCGGTCCCGATGCCTACCGGGCCACCCTGGACAGGCTGGAGGCCGATCTGCGACGATGGTGGGAGGAAAAGAGGGGGAGAGGGGAATAGTGCGCATCGCCCTGGGAGCCGATCATGCGGGCTTTGCCCTTAAAGAAAAAGTGAAGAGCTGGCTGGTGGCTATGGGCCACGAGGTGGAGGATGTGGGCACCTATTCGGAAGCTTCCTGCGATTACCCCGATTTTGCCCGCCAGGTGGCCGACAAGGTGGCGCAGGGGGAGGCCGAGCGGGGGGTCCTCATATGCGGGAGCGGCATCGGGATGGCCATCGCCGCCAACAAGGTGCCGGGGGTGCGGGCGGCCTGCTGCAACGACGTCTATTCCGCCCAAGTGACCCGCAAGGATAACGACGCCAACATCCTCACCATGGGAGGCCGGATCGTGGGGGAAGGCTTGGCCAAAGCCATCGTGGAGACCTTCTTCACCACTCCCTTCGAGGGCGGACGCCATGCCGGCCGGCTGGCCAAGATCCGGGAGCTCGAGGCCCGGGGATGAAGGAGCCTCAGATCAAGACCTTGGCCCTTCCCCGCCTGAACGGCCTCAAGCCCACCCTGGAGTCCACCGCGTTAAAGCTCATGGAGGAAGCAGGGGAGCTGGCGGAGGCCATCGGGAAGCTCCGTTCCCTTTCGGGCGAACCCCGGCCGGCCGAACCGGAGTTTTACCGACAGGCAGCGCGGGAACTTTTGGATGTGGCCCAGACGGCCATCACCATGATGTTCGTCCTGGAGGAGCAGCACCAGGTGGATGTGGGCCTTCTCCTGCGGGAGCACCTGGAAAAATTGCGGCGGAAAGGTTACCTGGACTGGGGAGGTGATGAGGGTGGGTGACCGAATGCTGGTCTACGAAGCAGGGCTCATGGCCTTCGGCATCTCCCTCATTCTGACGCCCGTCATGGCGTGGGTGGCCCGCAAGATCGGCTTTTTGGCCTATCCCCACAGCCGCGGGGTGCATCAAAAGCCCATCCCCTATCTGGGGGGGGTGGCCATGGCAGCGGCCTTCTTCCTGGCCCTCTACCTCGCGGGGGGCATAGGCGGTAAGGCCATGGGGGTGGTGGGCCTGGGAGGGCTGGGGATGCTCCTCCTGGGCCTCTGGGACGACGCCCGCCCCTTGCGCCCCTTGTGGAAGTTCCTGGGGCAGGTGGCTATCGCCGCCGGGGCCGTAGCCGGAGGCCTGCGGGTGGAGGTCATCACCCACCCCCTGGGGGAAGGCTACCTCAACCTGGGGATCCTCAGCTGGCCCTTCAGCATCCTCTGGATCGTCGCCCTGGTGAACGTCCTCAATCTCAGCGACGGGCTGGACGGCCTCGCCTCGGGCATCACGGCCATCTCCTCCCTCACCCTCCTCCTGGCGGCGGCCTTCACCGGAGCGCCTGCCGCCATTCTTTTGATGGCAGCTGCCCTTCTGGGGGCATCGGCGGGGTTTTTGCCCTGGAACTTTCACCCCGCCCGCATCTTCATGGGGGATGCCGGCTCCCTCTTCCTGGGTTACATGCTGGCGGCCATCTCCATCCAGGGAGCCCTGAAGGCGCCGGCGGCCCTGTCCATCCTGGTGCCCATCCTGGTCCTGGGGGTGCCCATCTTCGACACGGCCTGGGCCATCCTTCGCCGCTGGCGGGCGGGCCAGCCCATCGGCCAGGCCGACAACGGCCATCTCCATCACCGGCTTTTGGGCTTTGGCCTCAGCCAGCGGCAGACGGTTCTTCTCCTTTACTGCATCAGCGCCTGGCTGGGGCTGGGGTCCCTGGCCCTGGTCTACCTCCCCCATGTCCTCGCCCTTTTGATCCTGGCCCTGGTGGCGTTTTCCATCTACGTGGTGGTGAGCCTGGTGCGGAACCCTGGGGCGGTGGCTTCCGAGGAGGTCGGCACCTGGGAGTCGTGAAGAAGCGGGTGGCCGTCATCTTTGGGACCCGCCCGGAGCTCATCAAGGTGGCCCCCGTCATCTGGTCCCTCCGGTCCCATCCCCACTTCGAGGTGCTTCCCCTTTCCACCGGCCAGCACCGGGAGCTCCTCTTGCCCTTTTTGGAGGTACTGGAGGTGGAGGCGGCGGCCCATCTGGACCTTTTGCAGGAGGGGCAGCCGCTGGAGAGCCTCCTCGCCCGGGGGCTCCTGGGCCTTCGGGATCTCTTCCGGGAGATGGCCCCCCACCTGGTCCTGGTGCAGGGGGATACGGTGACGACCCTGGCAGGAGCCCTGGCGGCCTTTTATGCCCGCATTCCCCTGGGCCATATCGAAGCCGGCCTTCGAAGCGGCAGCCTGGAGGAACCGTTTCCCGAAGAGGGGCAGCGCCGCCTGGTAACCCCCCTGGCGGCCCTCCAGCTGGCCCCCACCCCCGGAGCCGCCCAGGCCCTTTTGCGGGAAGGGATCCCGGAAGATGCCATCTACGTCACGGGCAATACGGTGGTGGATGCCTTCCTCTGGATGGTGGAGCGGGTGAGGAAGACGAAGGAGGTTCCTCCCTGGCGAAAAAACCTCCCGCCGGGTGCCCGGATCGTGGCGGTGGAAATGCATCGGCGGGAGAACTGGGGGGAGCCCATCCGGCGGGTGGCCCGGGCGCTGGCGCGGGTGGTGGCCCGCCACCCCGATGTGGCGGCGGTGGTGTCCCTCCACCCCAACCCCCAGGTGACGGCCGCCTTCCGGGAGGAGCTGGAGGGACAGCCCCGGATCCTTTTGCATCCGGCCTTTTCCTACCCCGAGTGGGTGCGCCTGGTGGACGAAAGCTACCTCTTGCTCTCCGACTCGGGCGGGCTGCAGGAAGAAGCCCCTTCCCTGGGAAAACCTCTTCTCATCGCCCGGCGGCGCACCGAGCGGCCCGAAGCCATCGCGGCGGGCTGCGCCCGGCTGGTGGGAACCGACACGGAAGAAGTGGAAGGCCACCTGGAGACCCTCTTGCGGGACGAAGGGGCCTATCAAGCCATGGCCCGGGCCCCCAATCCCTTTGGTGACGGCCGGGCCGCTTCTCGGATCGTGGGGGCGTTGGAGCACTTTTTTGGCCTGGGGCCGCGGCCGGAACCCTTCGGGGGAGGTGGGGCGGGTGGGTAGCTTTTGGAGGGCCCTTTCCTTTGGGTTGAGCTTCGGCCTCACCGCGGGGGTGCTGGTGGGGCTGGGGGCCTGGGGCGGCCTCCGGCTGGACGAGCGGTGGGGCACCTCGCCCTTCCTGGCCCTTTTGGGTATCCTTTTGGGCATCGCCCTGTCTATCGCCCTTCTCATCCGGATGGTGGGAGGGAACGGCCGTGGAACGTGAGCTCCGGGTCTTCGGCGGCAGCACCTTTCTCTGGGCCATCCCCTTAGGCCTGGGCCTCCTCAACCTCTATCCCGTCATCGCCTACAGCTGGGCCTCTGGCGCTTTCCTGGGGGTCCTCAACAGCTTTCTCCTCTGGTGGCGCATCCGGTTTCTGGACCGGGTGCCCGGCCGGGAGCGCTGGTGGCTTCTGGTGGGATCCCTCCTCCGCTGGGTCCTCCTCATGGCATCCTTTGTTGTCTTGCATTCCCTCTGGCCCGCTGTTAACATGATTGCGGCCCTCCTGGGGTTCCTGGCGGCCGAGATCTGGATCATGGCCAAAGCCGAGGGACTGACGGGCGGAGGGAGCTCATAAAACAGGAGGAAATGGTCCGTTGGAACCCTTGCACCCCCACGTATACTGGCATGTTCTTGGCTTCACATTTGATGGCACCGTCCTCATCTACAGCTGGGTTACCATGGCCATCGTCTTCATCCTCGGCCGGCTGGCGGTGCGCCAGGCCAGCCCCGGGCGGCCCACCTTCCTCCAGAATGCCTTCGAACTCCTTCTGGAGACCTTGGGGGGGTTCGTCCGGGAGCAGATCCATCCCAAACAACGCCGCCTTATTTTGAGCATCGTGGCCTCCCTTTTCACTTACCTTTTGGTGGCCAACCTCATCGGCCTCATCCCTGGGCAGACGTCGCCCACGGCGGACCTCAACGTCACCCTGGGGATGGCCATCGGCGTCTTCCTCCTGGTGCAGATTTCAGGCCTTTACATCAAAGGGCTCAGGGGCTACATCGAGCATTTCAAGGGCCCCATCAAGGCTCCTCTCACCTGGATATTCTTCGGGCCCCTCACGGTGGTGGAGGAGCTCGCCAAACCCCTCACCCTATCCTTCCGTCTCTTTGGCAACATTTTTGCCGGAGAAGTTCTTTTGGGCCTCCTGGTGGCCATTCCCCTCTGGCTGGGAGGCTTCATTCCGGCAGTCGCCTGGATGGCCTTCAGCATCATTGTGGGCTTCATCCAGGCGTTTATTTTCACCATGCTGACCCTGGTCTACGTGGGGATCATGACCTCCGAGGAGCATTGAGGGTCAGCTGAACCATGGGGAAAGGACGGGGGGTGAACCAAGAGTGGATGCCCACGTTGCCCACCTTTTGGCGGCCGGTTTTACCTTCGGCATGGCGGCTCTGGCGGCGGCCATCGGCGACGGTATCATGATGGCCAAGGCTCTGGAGGGGATGGCCCGCCAGCCCGAGATGCGGGGGCCCCTGCAGGTGACCATGTTCATCGGCGTCGGTCTCATCGAGGCCCTGCCCATCATCGTCGTGGTCCTGGCCGCTTTCGTCATCAAATAGTTCGGTGCGGAGGGTGGCGGGGAGTCCCTCTTCCCGCCCCTTCCCCCAGACGGAGGTCCTGGTATGGGGGATGTGATCCAGAACCTAGGCTTAAACAGCACCCTTTTCGCCCAGCTGGTGAGCTTCATCATCCTAGTGTGGGCCCTCAGCCGCTGGGTGTGGGGTCCCCTCACCCGGTTGATGGAGAGCCGGGCGGACCGGGTGGCCAACATGCTGGCGGAAGCGGAGAACAAGCTGGCAGAGGCCAATCGCATGCAGGAAGAGGCGGCCAAGGCCCTGCAGGAAGCCCGGCAGGAAGCGCGGGCCATCCTGGAACGGTCGGAGCGGACGGCCCAGGCGCAGGCACAGGAGATCCTGTCGTCGGCCCGAAGGGAAGCGGAGGAGCAGCTCCAGCGGGCCAAGGAAGCCATCGCCCGGGAGCGGGATCAGGCGCTTTTGGAGCTCCGGAGCGAAGTGGCTGATCTGGCCGTCAAGGTGGCGGAAAAGATTTTGCAGGCGCAGGTGGACGATCGGGTGCAGCGGGAGCTGGTGGAGCAGTTTGTGGCGGAGGTGGCCTCCCGGTGATGGAGAGCCCCGCCGCCCGCCCGTACGCGGAAGCGCTGCTGGCCCTGGCCCTGGAAAAGGGCACCCTTTCGTCCTGGATGGAGGTCATGCAAAAGCTCTTGCCCGCCCTGACGGAGGATGTCCTTTTCTGGCTGCGCAATCCCACCTTTCCCGACGGGGCCAAGGGCGCCCTTCTGCATCAGCTGGCCGGCGAACCTGACGATCCCCTGCTAAGGAATTTCTTTGCCCTGGTGGTGGCGCGCGGTAGGGCCGGCGTGTTGCCGGACATCATCCGCCGCTTTTTGCAGCTGGCCAAGGAACGGGAAGGCTTGGTGGAGGTGGCCGTCGAAGCGGCGGTCCCCCTCGATGGTGAGCTGAAAGGCAAGGTCCAGCAGGCGGTGGCCCGCCTCCTGGGACAGCCGGCGGAGAACGTGCAGCTGTCATGGCGGGTGCGGCCGGAACTCCTGGGAGGCCTCCGGTTCCGGGTGGAGCACCGGACCTATGACGCCACCCTGCGGGCCCGCCTGGATCGGATGAAGCAGGTGCTGGCGCAAAAGAACGTTAAAGGGTGAGAGCCGTGAGCATTAAGCCCGATGAGATCGCAGCCATCATCAAAGAGCAGATCGAGAAATTCGATTACCGCCCGGAGCTGGCGGAAGAAGGGACGGTCCTCAGCGTCGGCGACGGCATCGCCCGCATCTGGGGTCTGAGGGACGTCATGGCCGGGGAGATGCTGGAGTTTCCCGGCGGCGTCTACGGGATCGCCCTGAACTTGGAGAAAGAGACGGTGGGCGCCGTCATCATGGGCCCTGACACCCACATCGAGGAAGGGGATCCCGTCCGGCGGACGGGGCGGATCATCGAAGTGCCGGTGGGGGATGCCCTCATCGGCCGGGTGGTCAATGCTTTGGGCCAGCCCATCGACGGCAAGGGCCCCATCGACACGCCCCACCGGCGGCCGGTGGAGTCCCCGGCGCCGGGCGTCATGGACCGCCAGAACGTGAAAGAGCCTCTGCAGACGGGTCTTAAGGTGGTGGACGCCCTCACTCCCATCGGCCGGGGCCAGCGGGAGCTCATCATCGGCGACCGCTCCACCGGCAAGACGGCCCTGGCGGTGGACACCATCCTCAATCAGAAAGGCGAGGACGTCATCTGCATCTACGTGGCCATCGGCCAGAAGGCCTCCAGCGTGGCCCAGGTGGTGAGGGTCTTGGAGGACCGCGGGGCCATGGATTACACCATCGTGGTGGCGGCCACCGCCTCGGAGCCGGCGCCCCTTCAGTACCTGGCCCCCTACGCCGGCTGCGCCATGGGCGAATACTTCATGTATGACGGCCGGCACGCCCTGGTGATCTACGACGATCTTTCCAAGCACGCCGTAGCCTACCGGGCTATGTCCCTCCTCTTGCGGCGCCCGCCCGGGCGGGAAGCTTATCCCGGCGACGTCTTTTACCTCCACTCCCGCCTCCTGGAACGGGCCGCCAAGCTCAACGACCAGTTGGGGGGCGGCAGCCTGACGGCCCTCCCCATCATCGAGACCCAGGCGGGGGACGTGTCGGCCTACATCCCCACCAACGTCATCTCCATCACCGACGGCCAGATCTACCTGGAGACCGACCTCTTCTTCGCCGGCATCCGGCCGGCCATGAACGTCGGCATCTCCGTTTCCCGCGTCGGCGGCGACGCCCAGATCAAGGCCATGCGGCAGGTGGCGGGCACCCTGCGCCTGGACCTGGCCCAGTACCGAGAACTGGCGGCTTTCGCCCAGTTCGGTTCCGAGCTGGATAAAGCCACCCAGGCCCGCCTCAACCGCGGCCAGAAGCTGACGGAGCTCTTGAAGCAACCCCAGTACTCGCCCATGCCCGTGGAGGAGCAGGTGGTCTCCCTTTTCGCCGGCACCCGGGGCTACGTCGACGATCTCCCCGTCGAGCAGGTCCTGGAGTTTGAGAAGGGGCTTTTGGCGTACCTCCGGGCGGAACGGCCTGAAATTCTAAAGGGCATCAAAGAGAAGAAAGAGATCACCCCTGAGCTGGAACAGGCCCTGCGGGAAGCCATCGAAACCTTCAAGAGAGGCTTCGCGGGGAGCGAGAAGCCATGGCCAGCCTGAGGGATCTGCGCCGCCGCATCCGGAGCGTGCGGAACATCCAGCAGATCACCCGCGCCATGAAGATGGTGGCGGCGGCAAGGCTTCGGGGCGCCCAGCACCGGGCGGAAGCCGCCCGCCCCTATGCCGAGGCCCTCACCCAGGCCCTGGAGGACCTTTCCGCCAGCGGCGCTCCCCTGGAGCACCCCTTCTTCCAGCGGCGCCCCTTGCGGCGCCGCCTCCTGGTGGTGGTGAGCTCCGATCGGGGCCTGGCGGGCCCCTACAACGCCAACATCCTGCGCCTGGCGCAGCAAAAGCTGCGGGAAGAAGGCGGGACGGAAAGCCCCTGGATCTTGGCGGTAGGCCGCAAGGCCGACACCTTTTTCCGCCGCCGGGGATACCACCTGGTGGGGAGCCTGGTGGATCTGGGGGATCGGCCGTCCGTGGCCCATGCCCGCCAGCTGGCGGATCGGGTCATGGAGCTCTACCTGGCCGGTGAAGTGGATGAAGTGTGGCTCCTCTTCAACCAGTTCGTCACCCCCGCCATCCACCGCCCCAGGGCCCTTCTCCTCTTGCCCCTTCAAAAGCCGGAGGGCGAAAAGAAGGAAAAGGGGACGCCCGGTCCCGAGATCAGCTTTGAGCCCGATGGGGCCACCGTCCTGGGGGCCCTTTTGCCCCATTTCCTGGTCTCCTCCCTGTACCGTTCCCTCCTGGAGGCCAAGGCCAGCGAGCACGGCGCCCGCATGACCGCCATGGACAACGCCAGCAAAAATGCGGGGGAGCTCATCGATCGCCTGACCCTTCTGGCCAACCGTCTGCGGCAGGAGGCCATCACGAAAGAGATTGCGGAAATCGTCGGCGGCGCCGAGGCGCTGAAAGGAGTGCAAGGATAGGTGGCGGAACGAGGTAGAGGTCGGATTACGCAGATCATCGGTCCGGTGGTGGACGTGGAGTTCCCCGAAGGGGAACTGCCCGCCATCTTGAACGCCCTGGAAGTCCACGATCCCGATGACCCCGAGCGGGTCCGTTTGGTGGTGGAGGTGTTCCAGCACCTGGGCGGCCGGGAGGTCCGCACCGTGGCCATGGCGTCCACCGACGGCCTGGTGCGGGGGATGCCCGTCCGGGATACGGGAGCCCCCATCACGGTGCCGGTGGGTCCGGCCACCTTGGGCCGGGTCTTCGATGTGTTGGGGAACCCCATCGACGGCAAAGGCAAAGTGGAGAGCCCCTATCGCCTGCCCATCCACCGGCCGGCCCCCAGCTTCCAGGATCAGGCCACGGAGACGGAGGTGCTGGAGACCGGCCTCAAGGTCATCGACCTTTTGACCCCCTATCCCAAGGGCGGCAAGATCGGCCTCTTCGGGGGCGCCGGGGTGGGGAAGACGGTCCTCATCCAAGAGCTCATCCACAACGTGGCCATGCAGCACGGGGGTATCTCCGTCTTCGCCGGGGTAGGGGAAAGGACCCGCGAAGGGACCCAGCTTTACCTGGAGATGAAAGAAGCCGGCGTTCTGGATAAGACGGCCATGGTCTACGGCCAGATGAACGAGCCTCCCGGGGCCAGGATGAGGGTGGGCCTGACGGGCCTGACCATCGCCGAGTACTTCCGCGATGAGGAAGGCCGGGACGTCCTTCTCTTCATCGACAACATCTTCCGCTTCATCCAGGCGGGCTCGGAAGTGTCGGCCCTTTTGGGGCGTCTTCCCAGCGCCGTGGGTTACCAGCCGGTGCTGGCCACCGACGTGGGGGCCCTCCAGGAGCGGATCACCTCCACCCGCAAGGGGTCCATCACGTCGGTCCAGGCCATTTACGTGCCGGCCGACGACCTGACGGACCCGGCGCCGGCCACCACCTTCGCCCACCTGGATGCCACCACCACCCTGGACCGGAGCCGGGCGGCCCAGGGCCTCTACCCGGCGGTGGATCCCTTGGGTTCCTACTCCCGCATCCTCGATCCCCGCATCGTGGGCGAGGAGCATTACCGGGTGGCCCGGGGTGTCCAGGAGGTGCTCCAGCGCTACAAGGACCTCCAGGATATCATCGCGGTGCTGGGCATGGACGAGCTCTCCGACGAAGATAAGCTCATCGTGGCCCGGGCCAGGAAGATCGAGCGGTTCCTCACCCAGCCCAACTTCGTGGCGGAACAATTTACCGGCGTCCCCGGCCGTTACGTGCCCATCAAAGAGACGGTGCGGGGCTTCAAAGAAATTCTGGAAGGGCGTCACGACGATCTGCCGGAGAGCGCATTCTACATGGTGGGCACCATCGATGAAGCGGTAGAGAAGGCGAAGAAGCTGTGAGCGGGCAAGGCCTTCTGGTGGAAGTGGTGACCCCCAGCGCCCGTCTCTTTCGGGGCGAGGCGGAGATGCTGGTGGCCCGGGGTGTGGAAGGGGAGCTGGGGATCCTTCCCCGGCACATCCCTTTGGTGACGCCCCTCAAAGACGGGGTGGCCCGGATCCATAAGGCGAAGACGGAGAGCGGCATCCGGGATCTGCAGGTGGATTACCAGGGGGGCTTCCTCATCGTCGATGGCCGCTCCGCCAAGCTTCTGGTGGAGGAAGGGAGCTTAAGGGACCCCGGCCGGTGACGGGGTATAGAATAGGGGCATGGAGGTGAGGCCGGATGACGAGCAGCGTGGCCAATGAAGACCAGGTCATGGAAGCCCTCTCCAAGGTCATCGACCCGGAGCTGGGGATGAACATCGTGGAGCTGGGCCTGGTCTACGACGTGACCCTGGCCGGCAAATACGTCCAGGTCACCATGACCCTCACCACCCCCGGATGCCCCCTGGGGTTCGTCATCGACGATGAAGTGCGGCGGGTGTTGACGGAGCTGGGGTTTGAAGAGGTGGACGTCAACATCGTCTTCGATCCGCCCTGGACGCCCGATCGCATGAGCGACGAAGCCAAGATCAAGCTGGGCTTTTTCTAAAGCCCACGGGGGCTGAACTTCCGGAGGAGTTCCCCCGTCGATGAAGGGTGAGGAGGAGGGCGTTGCAGCAGATCGTCGTCGTCGGCGGCCAGAGGCTCCAGGGCAAAGTGGCGGTCCACGCGGCCAAGAATGCGGCCCTTCCCATCATGGCGGCTAGCCTCCTGGCCTCGTCCCCCTCCTCCCTGCGGGAGATCCCCCCCATCGAGGACGTGGAGACCATGAAGGAGCTCTTGGTCTCGTTGGGGGTGGACCTCTTCGAAGAAGGGGATACCCTCCACATCCGGGTCCAGGGGCCCCTCAACACCCAGGCGGGCTATGACCTCACCCGCAAGATGCGGGCCTCCATCCTCATCATGGGGCCTCTTTTGGCCCGCACGGGGCGGGTGGAGGTGGGGATGCCCGGGGGCTGCGCCATCGGAGCCCGCCCCATCGACCTCCACCTCAAGGGGTTTGCCGCCCTGGGAGCCGAGGTGGAGGAGCGGCCCGGCTGGGTGGAGGCCCGGGCGCCCCGGGGTCTCAAGGGAAACCATATCTACCTGGACTACCCCAGCGTGGGGGCCACGGAAAACATCATGATGGCCGCCGTCCTGGCCAAGGGCACCACCACCATCGAAAACGCGGCGGAAGAGCCGGAAGTAGTGGATCTGGCCAACTTTTTGAACAGCATGGGGGCCCGGGTTCAGGGGGCCGGCACGAGGGTCATCCGCATCGAAGGGGTCGGGGAGCTCCAGGGGGCTTCATCCTATACCCCCATCCCCGACCGGCTGGAAGCCGGTACGTTCCTGGTGGCTGCCGTGGCCACGGGAAGCCTCCTCACCGTCACCAACGTGATCCCCGACCACCTGGCGGCTATCCTGGCCAAGCTCCGGGAAGTGGGAGCCGCCATCGAGGTGGAAGACGACCAGGTGACCATCGAAGCGCCGGCCCGCATCCAGGCCACCAACATCAAAACCCTCCCTTACCCCGGTTTTCCCACCGACATGCAGGCGCCCTTCATGGTCCTCCTCACCATGGCCGACGGCGAGAGCACCGTGACGGAAACCGTCTTTGAAAACCGCTTCCGCCACGTGGAAGAGCTCCGCCGCATGGGGGCCCAGATCAAGGTGGAAGGTTCTACGGCCACCATCCAAGGCGTCCCCCGGCTGAAGGGAGCCCCGGTGGTGGCTACCGACCTCCGGGCCGGGGCAGCCCTGGTGCTGGCAGGCCTGGCGGCCGAGGGGCAGACGGTCATCTCCGGCGTCCACCACATCGACCGGGGCTACCACCGCCTGGTGGAACGCCTCCAGCAGTTGGGCGCCCGGATCCAAAGGGTGCAGCCCCTGGGCGTCCCCACGGGCGACCTCACCCCCCAGTGAGCATATTCCCCTGACGGCAGCCGTAGACTAGCACCCGGCGAGGGATCTCCTTGGATCGTCGGGCCTGGAGGTTGTTTGCGGCCGGCGCCCTGGCCCTCCTCCTCATTCCCCTGTGGGTGGGTCTCTTTTTTGCTTTCCCCGGCGCCCCCCGGGCCCGCCCCCCTTCCCCCTCGCCGCCTCCTCGCCGGGAGGCCATCCCCCAGGTGGCGGTGGACGTCCGCCTCTACGATCCCCAGACAGGCCAGATCCAGGTCCTCCCCCTGGAGGACTATGTGCGCGGGGTGGTGGCGGCGGAGATGAAGCCCGACTTCCACGACGAGGCCCTCAAGGCCCAGGCGGTGGCCGCCCGCACCTATGCCGTCTTTCACCTCAAGGGCTGGGGTGGGGAAGGATGCGCCCGGAATCCCGCCGCCGACATCTGCGCCGACTCCCAGGTTCACCAGGCGTGGAACCCGTCGGTGGGGGATGATGCCTTTCGGGACCGGGTGGAAAAGGCGGTGGAGGCCACCCGCGGATGGGTCCTCACCTACCACGGGGTGCTGGCGGAGACCACCTTTTACGCCGCTTCCGGCGGCCGTACCGAGGATGCCCGGGAAGTCTGGCATCGGGCGGTTCCCTACCTCACTAGCGTCCCGTCGCCGGAAGAAAGCCCTTACGACGGCGAAACCGTCACCTTCACCTGGCCCCAGGTGGCCTCCGCCTTCGGCCTTTCCATGGATCAATGGCCCCAAAACCCCGCCCGCCGCTTCGTCATCCGCGACCGTACCGTCAGCGGCCGAGCCCGCACCGTCCTGGTGGGGGGCCAGGTCTTCTCGGGGGTGGAGGTCCGGCAGCGGCTCGGGCTTCGCTCCACCTGGATCGAGAAGGTCCAGGCCACGAAAGGAGGCCTCACCCTCACCACCCGCGGGTGGGGCCACGGCGTAGGTCTCTCCCAGTACGGCGCCGACGCCATGGCCCGGCGGGGGGCCGGCTACGCCCAGATCCTGGCCCATTACTACCCCGGGACGGAGCTCACCCCTCTGGCCTATGCCCAGCCCCCTCGGGCTCCGACGGAGCCGGAAAGGGAAGGAGGGGGGCCTTGACCTTTTCCACCTGGAGGCCCGCCGAGAGGAAGATCTCCTCGGAATGGGGATCGGGGTAATCCTTCATGTAGACCACCCGGACCACCCCCGCCTGCACCAGGGCTTTGGCGCAGTGGACGCAGGGGTAATCGGTAACGTAGAGGGTGGACCCCTTGCTGGAGACGCCGTTCAGGGCGCACTGCAAAAGGGCGTTCAGCTCCGCGTGGACGGCCCGGACGCAGCTCTCCCGCTCCCCGTTTTTCACCAAAAGGCAGCCCACTTCCGTGCAGTGGGGTGCCCCCCGGATGGCGCCGTTGTACCCGGTGGCCAGGATCTGGTGGTCCCGCACCAGGACGGCCCCCACCTGGCGGCGGGGGCACGTGGCGCGGGTGGCCACCAGCTGGGCCAGCTGCAGGAAATATTCGTCCCAAGAGGGTCGGGTCATGCCCTTATGGTGCATGAACAGACGACATAAGGGAAGACTACCCCCGGGAGGGGTACCTTGTGGCAGATTTTTGGCAGCGGCTCCGGCCCTCGCTCCTCTGGACGAAAGGCGAGACGCAAGATGACCTGAAGCGGATGGTCCTGGGAGGAAGCCTCCTCGCCGGCGGCCTTCTCCTTCTGGTGGCCCTCGGGCTCTTCGCCCGGCCCCAGGACACCATCCCCTACTGGGGAACCCCGGCAGCCGGCGAACCTTCCCCGGCCCCGGTGGAAGAACCGGACCTTCTCCCTGACGCCTCCCTCCCCACCCTGGGCTTCCTCCAGGATGTCGCCCTCGAGCCTCCAGTGGAGGGCTCCCTCCTGGAAGGGGTGGGCCTCACCTATTGGCAGACCCTGGGGGAGTGGCGCTGGCAGAAGGGCTACGCCTTCGGTGCCCATGCCTACGACCCCGTGGTGGCGGTGGCCAGCGGCGTAGTCAGCCAGGTGCGGGAGGATCCCCTCTGGGGGAAAGGGATCGTCTTGCAGCTGGGCCAGGGGTGGGAAGTGGCCTACTGGGGTCTCGCCACCGTGCAGGTGGTGGAAGGCGAGACGGTGGTGGCAGGAATGCCCGTCGGGACAGTGGCGCCGGCTGTGCCGGCCCGCCTGGAGCTGGGACCCCACGTCTACATTGAGGTCCGGCGGGACGGTGAAGCCGTGGAAGCGGCTTTCCGCGGGCGCTGACCTTGAAAAGGCATGAAGCGACGGCCTCCCCCATATGGATGCACCAGGAAACCGGTGGAAGAGGCCCAGAGGGGGGCAGTGCCGTGAAGGACCACATTTGGCGGCGGGTGCTGGATGTGGGGCATTACCTGGCCCAGGAGAAAACCACGGTAAGGGAGGCAGCCAAGAAGTTCGGGGTGAGCAAGAGCACCGTCCACAAGGACGTAACGGAACGGCTGCCCAAGGTGAACCCGGAGCTGGCGGAAAAGGTGCGGAAAGTCCTGGAGGTCAACAAGGCGGAGCGCCACCTTAGAGGGGGCGAGGCCACCCGCCGCAAGTACCAGGGCGCCGACGCAGTTCAGGGCAGAAGGAGTTTGCTTCCCGAAGTCGAATAAGAGGGGTAACCCCGAAAATGGCAAACCTGGCGAAAGCCAGGGGCGCAAAGCCACGGATCTACCGCCCGAGGAATCGGGCCACGATGGCCGGGCTGCCGAAGGGTGAGAGCTTCACCTCCCCTCCGATGGCAGCCCTGCCGGAGGGAGAGGAGACGATGCTTCGAGGTATTTATACCGCCGCCAACGGCCTTTTGCAGGCCAGCCAGCTGCAGGAGATCACCGCCCACAACCTCGCCAACCAGCTGACCCCCGGATTCAAGCGCACCCTTGCCGCCAGCGGCGTCTATCCTTGGCATTACCTGCGCCTGGGAGGGACAAGCCTTCCCGTGGGCATGGGCACCGGGAGCCTCCTCGATAAGACGGCCCTGGATTGGTCCCAGGGCACGTGGGAGAAGGGAGGTCCCGCCGACGTGGCCATCTTGGGGGAGGGCTTCTTTGCCGTACAGGCGGGCGGAGAGATCCTGTACACCCGCGCCGGACGGTTCACCGTCGGCCCCGACGGCTACCTCCAGGTGGGAGCCGGGTGGCGGGTCCTGGGGCCCGGCGGGCCCATCCAGGTTCGAAGCGGGGAGCCTCTGGAGATCACCCCCGAAGGGGAAGTCTACGCCGCCGGCGTCCGGCAGGGCCTTTTGCGGGTGGTCGTGCCCGGCGAGGGCGCGGTGGTGGAGGCTCTGGACAACGGGGCGTACCGCATCCAAGGGCCGCTGCAGGACCAGACGCCGGCCCTCCTTCCCGGCTACTGGGAATCCTCCAACGTGGATCCGGTCCGGGAGATGAGCCAGCTCCTCCTGGTAGCCCGCGCCTACGAAGGGAGCCGCCAGGTCCTCAAGGCCCAGGATGAAGCCCTGCAGCAGGCCAGCCGCGACGTGGGGAGGGTGTGACATGATCTTCGGGTTCTGGCAGGGGGTCAGCGGCCTCCAGGCGGGCGCCCGCTACCTGGACGCCCTGGCCGCCGACATCAGCAACGTCAACACCCCCGGGTACAAGCACCATCAGGTCCAGCTGGTGGAAACGAAAGAAGGCCCCCTTTACCGCGCCGACCGCGTCTTTCCCTCGCCCGTGCCCGACTGGGTCCGCTACGGTGGGGGCGTCGGGGTGGGCGCCATCCAGAGGGATTTTTCCGGCGGACCTCCCATGGCCACCGGCATCGATACCGACCTCATGATCCAGGGGCCGGGCTTTTTCGCCCTCCGGGAGGAGGGCGGCCAGGTGGGCTACACCCGCCACGGGTCCTTCCGCTGGGATGGCCAGGGGCGCCTGGTGGATCCCGCCGGCCGCCTCCTCCTGGACGACCGGGGAAATCCCATCACCCTTCCCGAAAAGGCCGTCAAGGTTGCCATCGCCCCGGGCGGCGTGGTGACCGCCTGGGTGCCCAAGGGGCAGGGGGTGCTGGAAGCCGTCACCGTGGGGCGGGTGGGGGTGGCCCTGGCCGATGCTCCCCATGCCCTCCTGGCAGCCGACGGCCTCTACCGGGTGCCCCCCGGCCGAGGGGAGCTTCCCCTGGGCCCAGGGGGAGAGGGGCGGCGGGGCACGGTGCAGCCCGGGTACTTGGAAGGGTCCAACGTCGATCTGGCCAAGGCCATGGTGGATCTCCTCCTGGTGCAGCGGGCCTACAGCATGAACGCCCGGGCCCTTGCCAACGCCGACGAGCTGTGGTCGTCCATCCAGCATCTCATGGGGTAGGGACGTCAGCTCCCCGGGTAATGTATATTCGTTAAGAGTATGCCGGGGAGGGATGGACCATGCCGCCCGAAAGGGAACTGCAGGAAGGACGCATGCTGTTCACGTCGGAGTCGGTGACGGAAGGTCACCCCGACAAGATGGCCGACCAGATCGCCGATGCCATTCTGGATGCTATTCTCGCCGAAGACCGGGAGGCCCGCGTGGCGGTGGAGGTATCCGTCACCACCGGCATGGTCTTTGTCTTTGGCGAAGTCTCCTGCCGCGGTTACGTGGATATCCCCGGGCTGGTGCGGCAGGTGGTGAGGGACATCGGGTATACCCGCGCCAAGTTCGGCTTCGACGCCGACACCTGCGCCGTCCTCACGGCCATCGACGAGCAGTCCCCCGACATCGCCCAAGGGGTGAGCCGTTCCTTGGAAGTGCGGCAAGGGACGGAAGAAGACCCCCTGACGGCCCTGGGGGCGGGGGATCAGGGGCTCATGTTCGGCTATGCCTGCGATCAGACGGAGACCTTGATGCCCCTGCCCATCCACCTGGCCCACAGCCTTGCCCGGCAGCTGGCCCGGGTGCGGAAGGAAGGGGAGGTGCCCTTTCTCCTCCCCGACGGCAAGACCCAGGTGACGGTGGAGTACGAAGGGCGGCGGCCGGTGCGCCTCCATACGGTGGTGGTCTCCACCCAGCACCTTCCCCAGGTGAGCCGCGAGGAGCTGGAGGACGCGGTCCGGCGGCACGTCCTGGAGCCGGTCCTCCCGTCCGCCCTCTGGGACGAGGACACCCGCATCCTCGTCAACCCCAGCGGCAAGTTCGTGGTGGGCGGCCCCCAGGGCGACAGCGGCCTCACAGGGCGAAAGATCATCGTGGACACCTATGGCGGGTGGGCCCGCCACGGTGGCGGCTCCTTCTCCGGCAAGGATCCCACCAAGGTGGACCGCAGCGGCGCCTACGCCGCCCGCCACGTGGCCAAGAACATCGTGGCGGCGGGCCTCGCCAAGGAATGCGAAGTCCAGGTGGCCTACGCCATCGGGGTGGCCCGGCCCCTGGCCATCCACGTGGACACCAAGGGCACCGGCATCCTCCCCGACGACGTCCTCGGTCGGTTGGTGGAAACCCATTTCGACCTGCGGCCGGCGGCCATCATCCGCCGCTTCGACCTGCAGCGGCCCATCTACCGCCCGCTGGCGGCCTACGGCCACTTCGGCCGCCCGGACCTGAAGCTCCCGTGGGAAGAGCTGGACAAGGTGGAAGAGCTGAAGCAGGCGGCGGCAGCCCTGGTGCAGCGCTAACCGTTCACGGAGGCTCCCCCCTCCCACATATCCTCCTCCAGGAGGTGGAGGGATGGGAGCCCTTCTTTTTGTCGCCTTCCTCTGGATCCTGGCCCACGCCCTTTTGGCCCGCCGGGCCCGCCTGGAGGTCCTCCATCTGGTGCTCCCCCAGGGGAGACCGGACCTCTGGGAGGGGTTGATCTGGGAAGCCCTCTTCCTTCTCCACGATCGGCCCAGGGCGGAGCTGATGGTCTGGAGGGAAGGGGAGGGGGAGGACGCCCTCTGGCGCCTTCTGCAGCGCCGGTTCCCGGGTGTTCGCTTCGGTCGGGGAAAGCCTTCCGAAGGCGAAAGGGTCTTCACTTTCCGAGAAGGCGAGCGTTTGTCGAGCTTTCGCCGCCGCCTGCGGCAAAACGTGGGCCAGAGATGGGGCATGCCAGAAAGAGGAAATCCGCCGCCCCTCGGCGAAGCGGGAGGGATGTGAAGGAGCTCAGGGTCCTGGAGGACCTTTTGGGGTGGGGGGCCTGTCCCATCTGCCGCCGGCCGGCGGCGGGGGAGGTTTGCTCCTCCTGCCTTGAGCTTTACGCCCACCCCGCCTGGAGCCGCTGCCCCCGCTGCCACGGGCCGTCGCCTTCCCCCGCCACCCCGGGCGGTCTCTGCGACGATTGCGCCGGAAGCTCCTTTCCCTTTGCCCGGCGCTTTTCCCTCGCGCCGTACGAGGAGCCTTGGGTGAGTCTGCTTCGTCGTCTGAAAGGCGGGGAGCGGTCCCTGGCCGGGCCCCTGGGGCGGACCCTCGCCCGAGCCTTTCCGTGGGAAGAGCTGGGGCCCCTGGACGCCGCCACCTGGGTGCCCCCCGATCCCCGCCGCCAGAGGGAAAAAGGGTACCACGGGGCCGAGGTCCTGGCCCGGGCCCTCGCGAAAGGCCGCCTTCCCGCCCTTCCCCTCCTAGAGAAAGCCCTTTCCACCCCGCCCCAGCACGACCTTCCCCGCCGGGAGCGGCTCCAAGCCCGCCTCCACTTCCGCCCCCTTCCCGGTGCTCCTTTTCCCCGGGGGCGCATTCTCTTGGTGGATGACGTCTGGACCACGGGAACTACCCTCTCCCAGGCCGCCGCCGCCCTCCTGGAGGGCGGGGCCCGGGCGGTGGTGGGGGTCACCCTCTGCCAGGTGGCGGAAGGGATCATCAAGGGCTAAAACCTCGACATGCCTCTTGCGATAAAGAAGGAGAGGTGAGGATCATGCTGCGCAACTGCCAGCGGTGCGGCCAGGTGTATGCGGGAGGCCACTCCCTCCTCTGCCCCTCGTGCGTGGCCAAGGCCGAAGAGGAATACCAGCGGGTCCAGGATTATCTCCGGGAGAATCCCCGAGCCCACATCCATGAGATTTCCCAGGCCACAGGCGTGCCCACCACCACCGTGATCGCCTTCCTCCGGGAAGGGCGGCTTTTGGCAGAAGATCCTCAGCTGACATGCGAGCGGTGCGGAACGCCCATCCCTTCGGGAAGGTTTTGCGCCGCCTGCCGCGAAGAGCTACTGGAAGCGGTGGAGAAGGCGACGGTGCCCATCAGCCGCTTCTACGGGGCGGCTCGCCGCCGACCGCGCCTTTACCATCTGTAAAGAAGGGGTGAGGAGGGCCCATGAAGATTTCGGGGGAACAGGTGCAAAAGGCGCTGCAGAGCTACCTCAAGGAAGTCCAGGAGAAGCGGGCCCGGGAAGCCCAGGCTCCCTCCCAGGGGCGGGAGTCCAGGGACCAGGTGGCCATCAGCCGGGAAGCCCGGGTCCTCTCCCGGTGGGTGGCCCAGGTGGGCCAGCAGCCCGATCTCCATGAGGCCAGGGTGAAGGAGCTGGAGGAGCAGGTGGCCCGGGGGGAATACCGACCTTCCGCCGAGGAGATCGCCCGGCAGATCCTCCGCCGTTCCCTGGTGGACGGGCGGCAGGAGCCCTGAGCCATGGCGGGAGGGCAGGAGCTGCTCGAGCTTTTGCGGAAAGAAGAAGCCCTCTACCGGGAGCTGGAGCGCCTCGGGGAAGCCAAGGGCTCTCTTCTCCTATCCGGCGCCGCCGGTGAGCTGGAGGGGCTTTTGGCCGACGAATGGTCCCTTCTCTCTCGCTTGGAGGAGGCCGAAAGAGAGCGCCAGGCGGCCGTCCGCCGCCTGGCTTCCGAGCTCGGATTGGAGGGTGAACCTCCCCTGAGGGACCTCATCCGCCATCTGCCGCCGGAAGAAGGCCGGGCCCTCTGGGAGGCCCGGGGATCCCTTCTCGACGCCATGGACCGGGTCCACCGGATCAACCGGGCCCATGGGGATCTTCTGGCGGAGCTCCAGGCCATGGCCGGGTTTCTCTGGGAGCTTTGGAAGCGGGGAGCCAGGGGCACCACCTTTTACGACGCGGAAGGTCGGCTGGCAGGGGGGACGGCGTGATGTACAGCACGTTTCTCGGCCTCGAGACGGCCCTTCGGGCCCTTTACGCCCAGCGGGGAGCCGTGGAGGTGGCGGCCCACAACGTGGCCAACGCCCATACCCCCGGTTACTCCCGCCAGGTGGCCCGCCTCACCACCACCTCGCCCCTCGTTCCCGCGGGGATTCCCTCCGCCTACCCCGCATGGTCCATGGGGACGGGCGTGGAGCTCACCAACATCACCCGCACCCGCGACGCCTTCCTCGACCGGCAAAGCCACGTCCAAGGGGGATACGCCGGCCGGTACGGCGCCATGGATCAGATCTTGGAGCAGGTGGAGGCTTACCTTATGGAGCCGGGTTCCCAGGGCATCAACGCCTCCTTGGCGGCCTACTGGAAGGCATGGCAGGACGTGGGGAACGATCCCACCAACCTGGCGGCCCGCCGCGTTCTTTTGCAGATGGCGTCGTCCCTGGGGGAGGATCTGGCCGTCTTGGACCAGCACTGGTTGGCGGTGCAAGAAAACGTGGCGCGGCTCCTCCGGGAAGATGTGGATCGCTTCAACGCCCTGGTGGCCCAGGTGGCCCAGCTGAACCGGCAGGTGGTGGCGGCCCGCCTGGCCGGCCGGGAGCCTAACGACCTCCTGGATCAGCGGGATCGCCTTTTGGACGAGCTTTCCCACCTGGCGCCCATCCGGGTGCAGGAAGGGGAGGCGGGGGAGGTATCCATCTCCGTGGGAGGGGTGGCGGTCCTTCAGGGAGGCCACCAGGAGATCCTCCAGGTGGTGGAGGTGGACGGCCTTCCCCAGCTGAGGTGGCAGGGGCTTCAGCAGGATGCCGCCTGGATCGCTGAGGGAGGTGGCCGCCTGGGGGGCCTCCAGGACCTGGGGCGGTATATCGTGCCCGGTTACCGGGACCAGCTGGCCCGTATGGCCCAGGCCCTCGCCCAGGAAACGAACCAGCTCCACGCCCAGGGCTTCGATCTCACCGGCCAGCCCGGAGGAACCTTCTTTGTGTACACCCCCCCCGGTCCCCACAGCTCCCTCTCCCTCCAGGTGGACCCGGCCCTCCTTTCGGCCCCGGAAAAGGTGGCGGCGGCCGCCAGCCCTTCGGCGGGCGATGGTTCCCATGCCTTCGCCATGGCCAACCTCCTGGACGTCCCCGGCAAGGTGGGGGCGGGGAGCATCCGGGATGCCTACCGTTCCCTGGTGGGCCAGGTGGGCGCCGACCGGATGGAAGTGAAGATCCGGGCTGAAAATGCCGAGGGCCTTTTACGAAACATTGAGTACCAGCGTCAGAGCGTAGAAGGCGTGTCGCTGGATGAAGAGGTGGCCCGCATCGTCCAGCACCAGCTGGGGTATCAGGCGGCGGCCCGCGTCATCACCGCCATCGACGAGATGATCAGCACGGTGGTGGGGCGGATGGGACGGGCGGGCCTCTAAGGGGAGGCGACCAAGGCTCATGCGCATCACCTCGACCATGGTTTTCGACCGGGTGGTGGCCGACATCCAGGCGGCCCAGACCCGCCTCATGGAAAGCCAGGAGCGGGCCAGCGCCCAAAAGAAGATCCTCCGCCCGTCCGACGATCCCGCCGGAACCCAGTACGCGCTGGATGTGGAGTGGACCCTCCGGCAGGTGGAGCGCTATCAGCAGGTGGCGGGGGCCGCCCAGGACCGGTTGGATACCATCGATGCCCTTTTGGGGAAGATGGGGGACCTCCTGGTCCGCGCCCGGCAGATGGCCATCCAAGGGGCGGCGCCGGTGCCTCCCCAGGCCCAGGAGGTCCTCGCCCAGGAAGTGGCGCAGCTCCAGGCCCAGCTGGTGGATCTGGCCAACGGGGAGATGGGAGGTCGCTACCTCTTTGCCGGCACCGATGAGCTGACCCGGCCCTTTGTCGTGGTGGGCGGGACCCTGCAGTTTCTGGGAAGTCCCCAGGTGCCCCAGCGGGAGGTGGCCCCCGGGACCCTGGTTCCGGTGGGCGTGGATGCCCACCAGGTGATCCTGAACCTGTACGCCGCGCTGGAAAACCTCCGCCAGGACCTTTTGGCGGGGGATGTGGCTTCCCTCTCGGGCCCCCGGCTGGCGGAGCTCAACCAGCTGGAGGACGACCTTTTGAACCTCCGGACGGAAGCGGGGGCCGTGGCCAACCGCATGGCCCTCGCCCAGGACCGGTTGGGAGCCCTCCACCTGAACCTCCGGAAGATCTTGGCCAACACGGTCGATACCGATCTGGTGGAGACGGTCCTGGACATCACCCGGTATGAGACGGCTTTCCAGATGTCCCTTCAGGTGAGCGCCCGGGTGCTGCAGCATACCCTCCTGGATTTCCTTCGCTGAACGGCTCTGGTATGCTGGCGGCACAGGTGATGAAGGGTTGGACCGGCCGACACCCTGGGACCAGCACGTCCAGGAGCTCCGCTACCGCCTGTCGGTTTCCTTTCTGGCCTTCCTGGCGGGATTGGGGCTGGGGTGGTGGCAGGTACCCCGGCTCCTGGATTACCTCCTGGCCCGTTTCCACTCGGAGCTCATCTTCACCCAGCCGATGGAGGCCTTCAGCGGGTATCTCACCCTGGCGGCCCTGGTGGGGCTGGTGGTGGCCTTGCCCGTCTTCCTCTACCAGATGGTGGCCTTCGCCCGGCCGGGGCTCCTCCCTCATGAGCGCCGTATCCTCTACTGGGCCCTCCCGGCATCGGTCCTCCTCTTTTTCGGAGGCGCCAGCTTCGGCTTTTTCTTCATCCTCCCCTTCGCCTGGCGCTTCCTCTTGGGTTTCGGCTCGTCCTTCCTCCAGCCCCTCATCACCTTTTCCAACTTCATCGCCTTCCTCCTCAGCCTCACGGTGCCTTTGGGCCTCATCTTCCAGTGGCCACTCCTGGTGGCGGCTCTCAGCTACGTGGGGGTGCTCTCCCCCGCTTTTCTCAGGCGGGGCCGAAAGGTGGCCATCCTGGCGGCGCTTTTGGTAGCGGGTACCGTGACCCCGCCCGACGTCATGTCTCAGATCTTGGTGGCCACACCGTTGGTGATCCTCTACGAGGCCAGCATCTGGGTAGCGGCCCGCCTTTACGCCCGCCGGGAGGGGGGATAAACGTTCTCCAGAGGGATATCCACACCCGGAAGGCTGCGGTGCCGGTTGTGAACAGGGTTATCCACATTGTCCACAGGGGCGGCGGTGCATTCTGTCACCTTAGAGGGCAGGGAAGGCGGCGGAGAAGGACGAAATCCTGACCAAGGGAGGCTTGGCCCATGGCAGTGCAGTTTCAGATCCACGGCAAGAACCTGGACCTGACGGGAGCTCTCAGGGAACATGTGGAAAAGAAATTGGGACGTTTGGAGAAATACTTCGACGAACCTTTGCATGTGCAGGTGACCCTGGAGACCCAGCGGGACCAGCACCGGGCGGAAGCCACCATCCCCGTGGCGGGGTATATCCTGCGGGCGGAGGCCAGCTCCTCCGACATGTACGCCAGCATCGACAGCCTGTGGGATAAGCTGGAGCGCCAGATCCACAAGTACAAGACCCGCCTGAACCGGAAGCCCCGCCAGGAGGCCGCCCGGGCGCAGGCGGAAGAGGCGGCGGCTGCCCCGGAAGCCGAAGGTGAGGAAAGCCTGGTGCGGGTGAAGCGCTTCCACCTGAAGCCCATGACGGTATCGGAAGCGGTGCTCCAGCTGGAGCTTTTGGGCCACGATTTCTTCGTCTTCACCAACGCCGAAACCGACGACATCAACGTGGTCTACCGCCGCAAAAAGGGCGGCTACGGGCTCATTCAGAGGGCCTGACGGCCGATGACCATCACGGCGCTCTTTTTCGAAGGGGGACCTTTGGCTGGCCCTTTGAGCCGGGACATGGCCCGGATCCGGGAAGTGGCCCTAGGGCTCCGGGTTCAGCGCCTGGCGGCGGCGGGGGTTCACCGGGTGGCCATCGTCTCGGATCGGGAAGACCTCCGCCGCCAGGCCTGGCGGTGGGGTGCTTCCTTTCATGCCAGCCTGAGCCCCTTCCACTTCGGCCGCCAGCTGGCGGCCTTCATCGAAGAGGCGGGCCCCTTTGGCCCCGAGGATTGGCTGGTGTACCTGGGTGGAGGAGCCGGCATCGGCCTGAGGGTCCCCGACTGGGAGGCCCTCCTCGGCCATTTCGCCGATCCCCGGGAGGTGTGGGTCAACAACCCCCAATCCCCCGATCTTTTGGCCTTCTGCCCCTACTACTGGGAAAAGGAAGAGCTCCCCTCCACCGATAACGGCCTTCTCTACGCCCTCATGCGGGGAGGATACCGGCGGCGCCTCTGGCCTAACACGCCGGCCCTCAACTTCGATGTGGATACCCCTGCCGATGCAGCCCTCATGGCCCTATTGGCGTCGTGGGGGCAGGAAGCCCTGGACCGGCCGCCCTTGGTGGAGGTGCTGGAGTCCCTTCCGTGGGTTCCCCCTTTGAAGGAGCGCTGGCGGCAGGTGGGCCACCTCTTGTCGACGGGGGGAGAGCTGATCCTCTTGGGCCGGGTCTCGCCGGTGGCGGTGCTGGAGGTGAATGCCCGCTGGCCGGCTCGATTGCGGGTCTTTTCCGAGGAGCGGGGGATGAAGGCCCTGGGGCGGGTAGAGCGGGGGGAGGTGCGCTCCCTGATGGGCGACTACCTCCGAGCAGTGGGACCTCAAACGTTCTTTGCCCGCATGGCGGAAGTGGCCCAGGGAGCCATCCTGGACACCCGGGTTCTCCAGGCCCATTTCCGCTGGTCCTTGACGGAAGAAGAGCGCTTTGCCTCCGACGTGGGAAGGCCGCCGGAGCACCTCCCCCTTCTCTGGCGGGAATTCGTCCGGGCATCGCAAGAAGCCCCCATGACGGTCCTTTTGGGGGGCCATACGGCGGTGTACGGGGGTATTTGGTGGCTGGCGGAGGAGCTCTATCGCTTGACGGACCGCAAGATTGCCGTACAGAAACCAAAATTGGGCAGGAATTTGGAGTGACATCGCGAAAAAGTAGGCCACATGGGGGCGCGGTGATTGGACCTGGAAGCTCTTCTTCGTCGCCTCGAAGGCGTGGTGGCGGCCAGGGTTCGCTACCGGAACGGAGAACCGGAAGCTATCCACCTTTTGGTGGAAGGGGATCCCCAGGAGAGCGTGCAGCAGGTCCAGGCCCTTTTGATGACCGCCCTGGGCAAGACCATGCCCCCTGGGACCATCACCACCTCTCCGGCGGGCGATCGCCGGTGGCAAAGGCAGCGCTGGCAGCTGGTCCAGGTGTACTGGCTGTGGGAAAAGGGCCAGCATGAGGTGGTGGTAGAGGTGCGGGACGGTGGGCAGATCTTCGAGGGCCGGGCGCCTGCCGCCGCCGCCGGGAAGGCTTGGTCGGTGGCAGAAGCTACGGTGCAGGCCGTGAAGCAGGTCCTCGGCAGGGAATATGCCCGCCTGCACCTGGCCCACCTGGAAGAGATCCAGGTGGCAGGTGTGCCGGCCATTTTGGTGGCGGTGAGGACCGGCCTCCGCCATCCCCAGGTGTTCCTGGGTATCGCGGAGGGGGACGCGGGGTCGGGAGAAGCGGTGGCGAGGGCCACCCTCGATGCCCTCAACCGCCTGGATGGTTGAAAAGCGAATAAAGTTTCGAGCCCGCTCCTGGACGCCAACGCTTGCATCCCCTATAGCGAGGGATGACGGGCGACGAGCGAAGGAGTGCATGGATAAAATGCTGCGCTTGTGGAAGGTTCTCATCGCCTTGGCTCTGGCGGCGATGGCTCTGGGGGCGAATTTCCAGGCTGGCTAATTTGATTTCCCCCTACGGTATACAGCGCAGCGGGGGCGGGCTCGAAGATTTTGAACTATAGACTTTTTTGCGTATCAGGTTACGAAGGGAGCCGGCCGTGGAGAACCCGCGCATCCGCCCGCAGCACTACGCCATCCTCACCCTCTTGGGAGGGCTCTTTGGCCTGGTGGCCTTCCACCTCTGGGAGCCCTCCATCTTCCACGACCCGGCGCTTTACGGGTTTTTGTTCCTGGCGCTGCTGGCGGAAGCCCTCCCCGTGGACCTTCCTCAGACGCGGGCCACCGTGTCCGTGGGCTTCCCCATCATCTTTGCCACGGGCATTATCCTGGGCCCCTTCGCCGGTCTTGTGGTGGGGGCCTTTGGCACCCTCAACCTGCGCCAGCTCCTTTTCCGGGTGCCGTGGGTCTTCGTTTTCTTCAACCGTTTCCAGCTGGGGCTTGCCGCGGCGGCCAGCGCCTGGATCTACGATTCTTTGGCTGCCGATGGTGGGAGCATGCTATGGGTGGGCCTTTTCCTGGGCGGGGCAGCTTACTTCATCATCAACGCCGGTTCCGTAACCTGGGTTATGGCCCTGTATCACAGTGTAACGGCGGGGTATTTTTTTCGCCGTTTCGTTCTGGGCACGGTGCCGGCCTACATCGCCCTCATCCCCATGGCCTGGGTCATGGCCTCCATCTACACCCAGGTGGGCTTCTGGGCCCTCCTGGTCTTCTTCCTCCCCCTCTTTGCCGCCCGGGAATCCTTCCGCCTCTACAGCGAGCTGCGCCGGGCCTCACGGGAGATGGTGGTCACCCTGGCCAGGACCCTGGAGGTCCGCGATCCCTATACGGCGGGCCACTCCGAGCGGGTGGCCCGTTTGGCGGTGGCCATGGGGCGAAAGCTGGGGCTTTCCCAAGAGGACCTGGATTACCTGCATCTGGCGGGGCTTCTCCACGACATCGGGAAAGTGGCCATCCCCGACGCCATCCTTTCGAAAGAAGGTCCCCTGACGGAAGAAGAGCGGGCCATCATGGAGCTCCATCCCGGTACAGGCTATGAGATCATCAAGGGGCTTCAGTTCTTGGGACCCAGCCGGGGCTGGGTCCTTCACCATCATGAGCGTTGGGACGGCGAAGGCTACCCCGGAGGGTTGGAAGGGGAGGTCATCCCCATCGGCGGGAGGATCCTGGCGGTGGCCGACGCCGTGGATGCCATGCTCTCCGATCGCCCCTACCGAAAAGGGTTCGACCTTCCTCATGTGTGCCAGGAGCTGGTGAATGGGGCGGGAACCCAGTTCGACAGCCACATCGTCAGGGTCTTTTTGGATGTGGCGGTGGACAGCACCCTCGTGGAAGAGGTCCTGGGTCGCACCGACGTGCTCAGCCTGGACGATGCCTACCGCCTGCAAGCGGCGTTGGAGCACCGCCCAGGAGGGGTCTCCGAGGCGGCGGTAACCCGGGAGCCCTCCTCGGTGGAAGGGGAGCGGGGGTTGCCCGGTACGGGCACGGGCCAGCCCCATGAGATCCCCTGATGCTCTGGCTTATCCCCATCGTCCTCGGAATCCTGGTGGGCTTTTTGCGCGGCGGCAGCTGGAAGTCCCTTGCCCAGACCCCCATCCGGGGAGGCGTTCTCTTGGCGGTGGGAGTCGGGTTGCAGCTGGCCTTGCGCTGGCTTCCCGATGCCTACCAAGGGATGGTCCACAGCTTTTCGTATTTCTTTCTCTTGGCCTTCCTCCTCCTCAACTGGGAGCTCCCAGGGATGGCCTTTCTGGTGGCGGGGACCCTTTTAAACGGCCTCGTCATCATCGCCAACGGAGGAAAGATGCCCGTGGAAGGCACCTTTTTGAAGCATGGGCTTCGCCCTGACGGGATCCACCAGCTGGCCTCCCCCGATACCCTCTTCCCCTACCTCGGCGACTGGATCGCCGCACCTTATTTTGGCGGCCAGATCCAGATCCTCAGCCCTGGCGATCTGGCCTTGATGGTGGGGCTCTTCTGGCTGGTGCAGCAGCAGATGGTGGCGGGGGCCAGAGCTTCAAGGCGATGAACGAAAGGAGCTCGCTCCTCGGCTTCTCCCGTCTCTCGCCGTTGGCCGTCAACCCCGAGGTCTAACACGCTACGACAGCCACAGCCATCCGCCTTCATGTCCGGGCATGATCGCCGCAGCACGGCCCTTCTGCGGCGTGGGCCCAGGAGCCGCCTCAGGCTTTGGGCGCGTGCTCCACGATCTCCCGGATGGGGAAGGCGAGGGAGATCCCTTCGTCCTCCAGGATCTCCAGCACCTTCAGGTTGATCTCCTCCACGATCTTCAGCCACTCGGCCCAGACGGTGGTCCGGGTGAAACAGCTCACGAGAATTGAAAGGGCATCGGGGTTCAGCTGGTCGAAGTTGACGTAAAGGCTGTCCTGATGGATGCCGGGGTGGCCGGCCATGTACTGGCGCATCCGCTGGAGAAACCGCTCCACTTTTTCCGGAGGAGTATATAGAGAAAGGCCCACCCGGAACATGATCCGGCGCCGCCCCATGCGGCTCCAGTTCTTCAAGGGGCCGGACACCAGGGTGCTGTTGGGGATGATCACCAGACCCTGGTCAAAGGTGCGGATCTTGGTGCTGCGGATGGTGATCTCCTCCACGGTGCCGCTGATCGTTCCCGACTCGATCCAGTCGCCGATGTCAAAGGTCTTTTCCAGGAGGATGACCGCCCCCGCAAAGAGGTTCGAGAGGGTGTTCTGGGCTGCCAGGGCCACCGCCAAGCCCCCGAGACCCAGCCCCGCGATGAGGCTTTCGATCCGATACCCGAACTCCTGGAGGATCATGGTGGCGGCCACCGCCACCGTCACAAAGCGCACCAGGCCCGTCAAGACGGGGAGGAGAACCTTTTGGAATTCCAACCCATAGCGCTGGGTCAAAAGCTGGAGCCAGCGGGCGGTGTGGGAGGAAAAGCGCCAAAAGCCCCAGGCTGCCAGGAGGATGGTGGCGATGCGGATGGCCTTCGTGCCTTGGGGCGTGGACGCCCAGCTGGGATACCAGAAGCCCGCCGTGATCCCCAGGGCCAAAAGGATCCAGGCGGCTGCCAGGGGCGCGGCGAAGGCATGGAGGAGGGACACCAAAGTGCCGGCGTCCTGCCGGCTCCACCGCCGCTGCAACGGAGGCCAGACCCACCGGGAGGCCACGAAGAGGAGGGCGGCAAACACCGCCGCCACGATGCTGGTGGAAAGGAGCTTTAGCCAAAGGGACCCGTGAATCACCGGGTTGAGGATGGCTCTCGCTTCCTCTCTTCCGTTCGCTTCCCGCATTTTGCCACAATAGAGCCATGGAGCGGGAGCCCTTCCGCGTCATCCTGGTGGAACCCGAAATCCCTCCCAATACCGGCAACATCGCCCGCACCTGCGTCGTCACCGGCACCGTCCTGGGGTTGGTGCATCCTCTGGGATTCTCTTTGGAAGATCGCTACCTCAAGCGGGCCGGGCTGGATTACTGGCCCGAGCTCATGCTGGAGGAGTTCCAGTCCTTTGCCGAGGTGGAAGCCCGTTACCGGGGAAAGCGCTTCTGGCTCTTTTCGCCTAAAGGCGAGACCCGCTACACCGATGTGCGCTACCTTCCGGGGGATCTCCTGGTCTTTGGCAAGGAAACTACGGGTCTTCCCGACGAGCTCCTGGAACGGTACCGTCCCTTTGTCCTCCGCATCCCCATGCGGCCCCGGAGCCGCTCCCTCAACCTCTCCAACGCCGTGGCCCTGGTCCTTTACGAAGCCCTCCGGCAAAATGACTTTATGGATCTCGTCTGAAGGGAAGGCGTGCCGTTGGATGGGGAAGCAGCTCTCGCTCGTTTAAAGGCCTTTCGGGAGGAGCTGGCGGCCTGGGCCCGCGCCGTGGGGCGAGCCCCTGAGGAGATTCGCCTGCTCCTCGCCAGCAAAACTGTCCCTGCCGACGTCTTGCGGGCCGTGGCGGCCAGGGAGCCCCTTCTCCTCGGAGAAAACTTCGCGCAGGAGCTAAAAGTCAAGGCTCCCAAGCTGGCGGACCTCCCCGTGGAATGGCATTTCATCGGCCACCTCCAGAGCAACAAGGTGAAAGACGTCCTCCCCTTCGTCACCATGATCCATTCCCTGGACCGGCCGTCTCTGGCTCGGGAGCTCCACAAGCGCCTCACAAAGGAAGGGCGCAGGTTGCCCGTCCTGGTGGAGGTGAACACTTCGGAGGAACCGCAAAAGCACGGCCTTCCCCCCGACGAGGTGGATGCGTTCCTCACCTTCCTTCGAGATTATCCCACCCTCTCCGTCCAGGGGTTCATGACCGTCGGTCCCCTCACCTCCGATGAAGACCGCATCCGGCGGTCTTTCGCCCGTCTGCGGGAGCTCCGGGACGCCATGCAGGCCCGTTTCCCCCAACTCCCCCTGGTCCATCTCTCCATGGGCATGTCGGGGGACTGGAAGCTGGCGGTGGCGGAAGGGGCCACCATCCTCCGCATCGGCACCGCCATCTTCGGCCCCCGCCCCACCTGATACCAGTTTTCTCCGGCCTGTCCCCCGTGATAAACTGTTAGGGTAGCTATTAGGGGGCGAGTCCCTTGTTTCAAGCCTTAAAGCAATGGCTCAACTACAACGAACGGGAACTCCGGCGCATCCGGCCCATCTTGGAGAAGGTGAACCGGTTGGAGCCGGAGGTGGAGAAGTGGACCGACAGCCAGCTGCAGGGCGCCACCGCCCAATTCAAAGAGCGGCTTTCCCGGGGTGAAAGCCTGGACGACCTTTTGCCGGAAGCCTTTGCCGTGGTGCGGGAGGCGTCCAAGCGGGTGCTGGGCATGCGCCATTTCGACGTCCAGATCCTGGGGGGCATCGTCCTCCACGAGGGAAAGATCGCCGAGATGGCCACAGGGGAAGGGAAGACCCTGGTGGCCACCCTTCCCGCCTACCTCAACGCCCTGACGGGAAAGGGCGTTCACGTGGTGACGGTCAACGACTACCTGGCCAAGCGGGATAGCGAATGGATGGGCCAGCTCTACAAGTTCCTGGGGCTCCGGGTGGGGCTCATCACCCACGCCACAGAACCGCAGGAGCGCAAGAAGGCCTACGCCGCCGACATCACCTACGGGACCAACAACGAATTCGGCTTCGACTACCTGCGGGACAACATGGTCATGTACGCCGAGGATCGCGTCCAGCGGGGCCTCCATTACGCCATCGTGGACGAGGTGGACAGCATCCTCATCGACGAAGCCCGCACCCCCCTCATCATCTCGGGCATGCGGGATAAACCCACGGACCTTTACTACAAATTCGCCCGCATCGTGGAAAAACTGCAGCGGGACGTGGACTACACCGTGGACGAGAAGCTCCGCACCGTGGCGCCGACGGAAGAAGGGGTCGCCAAGGTGGAAAAGGCCCTGGGCGTCGACAACCTCTACGCCACCGACCATATGGACTTGGCCCATTACCTGGAAAACGCCCTCAAGGCCAAGGAGCTGATGCACCGCGACCGGGACTATGTGGTGAAGGACGGCCAGGTCATCATCGTGGACGAATTCACCGGCCGCCTCATGTTCGGCCGGCGGTACTCCGACGGCCTCCACCAGGCCATCGAGGCCAAGGAGAATGTGAAGATCGCCCAGGAGAGCCGGACCCTGGCCACCATCACCTTCCAGAACTACTTCCGCATGTACGAGAAGCTGGCGGGTATGACGGGAACGGCGGCCACGGAAGCCGACGAGTTCGACAAGATCTACAACCTCAGCGTGGTGGTCATCCCCACCAACCGCCCCATGATCAGAAAGGACTTCCCCGACGTGGTCTACAAGACGGAAGCCGCCAAGTTTCGGGCCATCGTCCGGGAGATCAAAGAGCGCCATGCCAAAGGGCAGCCCATACTGGTGGGCACCGCCTCCATCGAGAAGTCGGAACGGCTGAGCGCCCTTTTGAAGCGGGAAGGCATTCCCCACAAGGTGCTGAACGCCAAGAACCACGAGCAGGAGGCGGAGATCATCGCCCAGGCAGGCCGCTTGGGCCAGGTGACCATCTCCACCAACATGGCGGGCCGCGGCACCGATATCCTCCTGGGGGGCAATCCCGAGTACAAGGCCCGCCAGCAGCTGCAGAAGATGAAGATCCCCGAGGAGATCATCGCCGTGGCGGTGGAGCATGCCCCCACCGACGACCCCAGGGTCCTGGAGGCCCGGGCCCTCTACCGGCAGTTCCTGGCCGAAGCCAAGAAGGAAACCGACGCCGAGCACGAAAAGGTGGTGGCCCTGGGAGGCCTCCACGTCATCGGGAGCGAGCGCCACGAGGCCCGGCGCATCGACAACCAGCTGCGAGGCCGGGCGGGCCGCCAGGGGGATCCGGGATCCAGCCGCTTCTACATCTCCCTGGAAGATGACCTCATGCGCCTCTTCGGGTCCGAAAGCCTCCAGGGCATCATGGACCGGCTCGGGGTGGACGAAGACGAGCCCATCGAGCATCCCCTGGTGACCCGGGCCATCGAATCGGCCCAGCGGAAGGTGGAAGCCAGGAACTTCGACATCCGCAAGCACCTTCTGGAATACGACGACGTCATGAACCAGCAGCGGGAGGTCATCTACGGCCAGCGGCGCCGCCTCCTGGAGGACCCCGACATGAGGGACATTATCTTGGGGATGGCGGAAGCCCTGGTGGAGCGATGGGTGGCGGAAAGCTGCCCGCCCCGCAGCCACCCCGACACGTGGGATCTGGAGGGCCTCCTTGAGACCGCAGCCCAGTTCTTCCTCCTCCCCGGCCGGCTGACGGTCGACGAGCTGCAGGACCTGGAGCCCGATGAGATCCAGGAACGGCTCCTGGCGGAAGCGGCCCGGCGCTGGGAGGAGCGGGCGAAAGAGATGGGGTCCGAGAACCTGCAGGAGCTGGCCCGCGTCATCGCCCTCCGGACCATCGACAGCAAGTGGATGGACCACCTGGAAGCCATGGAAGGGCTGCGGGAAGGCATCGGCTTGCGGGCCTACGGCCAGCGGGATCCCTTGGTGGAGTACAAGATGGAAGCCTTCGAGATGTTCGAAGAGCTCCGCCAGAACATCCAGGAGGATATCGTCAAGCTGGTCTTCCGGCTGCAGGTGGTTCAGCAGGTGGAACGCCGCAGCGTGGTCCGGGGGCTCCAGGCCCGCCACCCCAGCCTGGCGGCAGGAGCCGAAGGCCCGGGGCGGGCGCCGGTGGCCCTGGCGTCGCCGCCGGAAGCCGCACCGCCTAAGCTCCAGCCTGTCCGGGTCCAGAAGGTGGGGCGCAACGATCCCTGCCCCTGTGGAAGCGGAAAGAAATACAAGCACTGCCATGGAAGGTGAGACGGAAGGATGCTGCAGGACACCTTTCGCGAGGATTGGAAAGAGCTGACGGCCCGCCTGGAATCCCTAAGGAGGTCTCTTTGACCCGGCGAGCCTGGAAGAGCAAATCCGGCGCTATGAGGAGGCCATGGCTCGGCCCGACTTCTGGGACGACGGCGACGAGGCCCAGAAGATCCTCCGCCACCTGAAGGTAGTCCGCAACCGGTATGAAACGCTTCAGTCCTTGGAGTCCCAGCGGGAGGAAATCGAAGCCCTCTTCGATCTCCTGGAGGAAGCCCCTGACGACGGAGAGCTCCAGGAGGAGCTGAAGGAAAGCCTCCCCGGGTTCCAAAAGCAGCTGGACGCCTTCGAAACGGAGCTCTTGCTCCAGGGCCCCTACGACGAACGGGATGCCCTCCTCTCCATCCACCCCGGGGCCGGCGGCACCGAAGCCCAGGACTGGGGAGCCATGCTCCTCCGCATGTACACCCGCTGGGCGGAGGAAAAAGGGTTCCAGGTGGAGGTCATCGACTACCAGGAGGGGGAAGAAGCCGGCATCAAGTCGGCCACCCTGGCCATCAAAGGGCCCTATGCCTACGGCTACCTCAGGGGTGAACGGGGGGTCCACCGCCTGGTGCGCCATTCCCCCTTCGATGCCTCGGGCCGCCGCCACACTTCCTTCGCCGCCGTGGACGTCCTCCCGGTCCTCGATCCCGCCGACGAAGAGCTGAAGCCCGAGGATCTGGAGATCCAGTTCTTCCGGGCCAGCGGCCCCGGAGGTCAGCACGTCAACAAGACGGAGTCGGCGGTGCGGATCACCCATAAGCCCACGGGCATCACCGTGAGCTGCCAGTCGGAGCGCTCCCAGCATGCCAACCGGGAGCATGCCCTGACCCTTTTGCGGGCCAAGGTGGCCCAGCGGCGCATCGAAGAGCGGGAGAAGGAGCTGCAGGCGGAGCGGGGCCAGGTGGGGGAGATCGCCTGGGGCAACCAGATCCGCTCCTACGTCTTCGAACCTTACACGCTGGTGAAGGACCACCGGACGGGGGTCAGCGTGGGGAATATCCGGGCCGTCATGGACGGCGACATCGACATCTTCATCATGGGCTTCCTGAGGCAAGGCCTTGTCGCCAAGAGCTGACCGCCTACACATCCTGGGCCTCCCGGTGGATCCCGTCCCCTTGGAGGAAGGGGCGGCCTTCCTCCTGGAAAAGCTCAATGCCGGGGAGGGGGGGTACGTGGTCACCCTCAACCCCGAGATGGCCATAGCGGCCCTGCGCCGTCCGGAGGTAGCCCAGACCATCGAGGAAAGCCTCCTCTCCGTCCCCGACGGGGTGGGGATCGTCTGGGCGGCAAAGCGCCTGGGCCTTCCCCCCCTTCCCCGGGTTCCCGGCATCGACCTGGGGGAAGCCCTCCTAAGCCGCCTTCCCCCGGAGATCCCCGTCTTTTTCCTGGGGGGAAAACCCGGGGTGGCCGAAAGGGCCGCCCAGGCCCTCAAGGGGCGGTTTCCTTCCCTCACCGTCGCCGGCACCTACCACGGTTACTTCCCCTGGGATGAGGTGCCGGAGCTTGCCGGGAGGATCGCCTCTTCCGGCGCCCGCCTCCTGATCCTCGGCATGGGGACGCCCCGGGAGCAGGCCTTCTACCAGGCGGCCAAAGAACACCTCTCCGGCCTTTTGGTCATGGGCTTGGGGGGTTCCCTGGACGTCTGGGCGGGGAAGGTGCCTCGGGCGCCCCGCCTTTTTCGGCACCTCGGGCTGGAGTGGCTCTACCGCCTTCTGCGCCAGCCTTCCCGCCTCCGCCGCCAGACGGCCCTCCTTCACTTCGCCTGGAGGGTTTTCCAGAGCTCTAGAGCCCGCTGAGCGTTGCTTTTGGCCTTGGCCCTAAGGTCGGGGAGGTCGCGGCGAAGGGCCTCTTCCCGCCGGGAGATCTCCTCCTTGAGGGCCAGGTAATGCGCCCAAAGCTCCGGCATGGGCGGAAGTTCCTCGAGCTTTCCCAGGGTGGGAAGGCCCAGGTCCTCGGCCACCCCCTCCACCTTGGGGTCATAGACCACCGCCAAGGCTCCCCGGCCGACGGCGGCGCTCATGATGAGGGCGTGGAGGCGCATGGTGAGGATGAGGCCGGCCCGCTTCAGGAGGAGGAGGAAAGAAGGGGTGTCGGCGGCCTCCACCTGGAGGATCCTCCCCCGGGGCTTCACCTGACGGAGGAGATCTTCCGCCAGGGGCTGGTCCAGGCGGGGGTGGAAGGGCAAAAAGATGGGCTCGTAGGGTTCTTCCCGGGCGATGGTGGCGATGAGCTCCACCAGGGCTGGGGGAAGGCTCTTTCCCCGGGCCGGGGGCCGCAAGGCCAAGAGGGCATAGCTCTCCGGCTCCAGGCCAAAGGCCTTTAAACGGCGCTCCTCTTCCTCCGGGGTGAGGGAGAGGGTGAGGCCCAGGGCGGCATCGGCGGTGACCAGGGCTGGCCGCCGGACCTTTAGCCCTTCCATGAAGTCCAGGGATTGGTGATCCCGAAGGGTGATGAGGTGGGGAAGCCGAAGGATGTGGCGGGTGATCCAGCGGCCCCATGCCGTCTCGATGGGCCCTAAACCGTTGGCGTAGAGCATGCTGGGGGTTCCAAGGAGCCTCGCGAGAAGGAGGACCCCGGCATAGTAATGGAGGGACCGCAGGCTGGTGACGTCCTGCAAGAGGGTTCCGCCCCCCAGGATGTAGAGGTCGGCCCAGCGGAGGGCCCGGATGACCTCCAGGGGGTGAAACCGGTCCACGGCGGGGACGCCGAAGCTCCTACGGGTGTGCTCCGGATTCCCCGAGAGGACCTTCAGCTCCGCCTCCGGGGCTTCCTCCCGGAGGTCCTTCAGGAGGGCGTAGAGAAGGGCTTCATCCCCCGCGTTGCCAAACCCGTAGTAGCCGTGGAGGAGGAGCCGGGGGGCCTTCATGGAGATTCCCCTGGCGAAAGGGCCTTCAGGTAAAGCTCCCTAAGCTTCCGGCCCTGCTGCAAGGGATCGTGGCGGCGCTGGGCGTCCACCCGGGCCCATTGCCCCATGCGGAGGCGCTTTTCCCCATGGAGGGCGAGATCCACCAAGATCTCTCGAGCTTGGGCGGCGCTCCCCGCGGGGACCAGCCGGCCCGTTTCGCCGTCGGCGATGATCTCGCCGCTGCCACTTTCGGCCGCCACCACCACCGGCAGCCCGGCCATCTGGGCTTCCACCACCGCCAGGCTGAAGGCCTCCCGCAGGGAGAGGAGGAGAAAGATGTCGGCGGCGGCGTAAAGGGCCAGGGGATCGGGGTGGAAGCCCAGGAAGAGGGAGGGGTCCAGGTCCAGGGAGGCGGCCCGCTTCTCCAAACGCCCCTTCAAGGGGCCGTCGCCGGCGATGAGGGGGCGAAGGCGGGGCCCTTTTTGCCGTTCCAGGAGATCCCGGGCTTCGGCCACCGCATCCAGCCAGGCTTCCCATCGCTTTTCAGCTACCAGCCGCCCCGTCCCCAGGACCACCACCTCCTCGGGGGCGATCCCCAGGGATGACCGCACCCCTTCGCGCCTTTCCCCCAGGGCCTGGAAGGGGCCGGGGTCCATGGGGGCGTAAAGGACGTGGATGCGGGCTTCAGGAATCCCTTCCTCCGCCAGCTCCTTGGCCACTTTTTGGGAGACGGCCACCACCTGATGGGGGAGGCGCCGCTCCAGGCTCCGGGCGATGGAGAGGGAGAAGCCCTTCACCTGGGCGCTGGTCCGGTCCTTGAGGCCGTGGCGGGTGTAGAAGACGGCGGGAACCCCCGCCAGGGACGCCGCCAGGCGACCTGAAAGGCTGCTGTGGGTATGGACCACGTGGGGCCGCCATGCCCGGAAAAGGCGCAGCAGATCCAGGAGGGCGGAGGGGTGGAAGGAGCGGGAAGGCATGGGCCGCACCCACACCTGGACATGGGGAAGGGCCGCTGCCAGGTGATCCGCCAGGGTTCCCGGCGGCACCACCACCGCCAGCTGGTCTTCGCCGAAGGCGGGGGACGAGAGGACTTCCTTGAGATAACGGGCTGTGCCGCCGATGCCCCGGTCGCTGGCCACATGGACGATCCTCATGCCGATCGGTCTCCCCTTTGGACGGCCCCCAGGCCCGCCCCCAGGAACCACCAGAGGGCCATGGCCGAGCGGGGGCTGAACCAGATGTTATCCACCATGCCCTCCAAGAGAAGGCCTCCTAAGGCTGCCAGGGCGGCCGCCGCCGTGAGGCGCTGGAGGGAAGGGCCCTCTTGCAGGCTACCCCGGAAGAGGAGGACGGCCACGGCGCCCACGAAGAGGAGGAAGAGGAGGAGGGCCGGCAGGCCTGCTTCCACCCAGAGTTCCAGGTAGATGTTGTGGGCATGGGCCGCCAGGGTGCCCGCCAGCATGTAAGCGGGGTAGACCAGGGCAAAGGCGGCGGGACCCAAACCGACCCCCGTCCAGAGGTGGGCCTTGGCCATCTGCCAAACCCCCTGCCAGATGGCAAACCGGTACTGGATGGAGGTGTCCCCGCCTCCCAGGAGGGAGTTCAGCCGCACCTGGATGGCGCTGGGCCCCATGGTCACCAGGCCCGCCAGGGCCACCGCCAGGCCTCCCCAGATGAAGGGGGCATACCGAGGTTTCCAGAGGCCCCCTAAAAGGGCCATGACCACCAGGGTGGCCAGCCACCCGCCCCGCGAGAAGGTCTCCACCTGGGCTGCCAGGACGGTTCCCGTGAGGAGGAGGGCCAAAGCTTTCATCCCCCAGGTTTGTTCGCTCAAAAGGAGGAGGAATCCCGCCGCCAAGGGCGGCACCAGGTAGGCCGCCAGCATGTTGGGGTCGTCGAAGACGGAGAAAATGCGGGTCCTCAGGCCCGGGTTGGCGTTGATGTCGATCCAGCGGGAGGTGTCGATGCCCACCCAGGCCTGGAGGAGGCCGATGACGGCCACCAGGAAGGCGCCCCCCAGAAAAGCCCAGAGGCCCCCCCGGAGGTAGGAAGGGTAAAGGGCGAAGGTTTGGGCGACCCAAGCCAGGAGGAGGCCGTAGGTGGTCCAGAGGATGAAGCTCAAAAGGCTGGCTCGGGGCACCACGCTGGCGACGGTGGCCATGGCCATGAAGGCGAGAAAGCCGAGATAGAGACTGTAGGGAAGGGGGAAGGGACCCAAGCTTTCGCCCCGGGCCAGGCGGGAAAGGACGAAGATGAGGCTCCCCAGGGCGATGAGGACCGTCAGGGTGGGGGTGGAGAGAAAGGGAAAAGCCAGGGCCAGGTAGATGGGAAGCCGTTCCAGGGGCACCTTTTGCAGCACGACGCTTCCCGCCAGGATGGGCCGGAGGGAGGCCAGGCGGAGAACCCCGGCCCGGAGCACCCGGTAGGTGACGCTTTTGCGCCCGATCTGGGGAAGGGCCAAAAGCCCCCGGTAGCCCCGGTAAAAGAGGCTTCCCCGGAGGGACCTCCCGGAAAAAGCGGCGGTGGCCAGGAGAAAGGCCCTTAGAGAGCTTCCGTCCCAGGCCCGCTCAAGGAGGACCAGGAAGGCATAGAGGCGCGAATGGGTCCAGGCGGCCTGCCAGATCTTCAGGAGGATCCCCCCGGTTCGATCTTCCAGACGATCCCCTCCACGCCCCAGATGGCGTTTTGGATCTTGACGGGGGTGCCGATATGGATCTGGAGGGGTCCCACCATGACGGCCGTCGGCGTCACCTGGCCGGGCCCCTCGATGGTGAGGAGCACCTCCCTATAGATGTCCGACGGCACTTCCGTCTTGGTGCCGTCGTCGTTCACCTTGAGGAGGACCGCCGGCCGGACCTCCACCGCCTTCAAGACCCCCAGACGCTGGTTGGTGCGGGTATCGTAGACCACATCCCCCACCTTGAAGGCGTCGGCGGTGGGCTGACGGACTTTCTCCACCAGCACCTGAAAGGTGATGGGCCGGAGGGTCTGTTCCACGGCAGGCTTTTGCACGAACCATCCGTAAGCGATCCTTCCCGCCAGCAGCAGGACCAGCAGGAGGACCGCCAGGTCGATGATGTTGATCCGTCCGAAAAGGCGGCCTTGGGCGTCGATCAATGGGGTGCCTCCTTAACCGTTCTTTCCTGACCAGAGACGTTCGTAAAGGGCGAGAAGATCCGACAGCATCTTCTGCCGAGAAAAATGTTCTTCCACAATCCTGCGGTTTTCCAGCCCCAAACGCCGGGCCCTTTCCCGATCCGAAAGGAGGGGCCGGAGCTCCTCGGCGAGGGCTTTTCCCGTCAGGGGGCGACCCGAGCCCCGCCCCGAAAAATTGGTTTCGCTCAAGGCCCTCCAGTTGTCGGGCGAGAGGATTCCCCCCAGGCCTCCCTGCCCCGCCACGATGACAGGACGCCCGCAGGCCATGGCTTCCAGGACGGCCCGACCGGCCCCCACCACGGCGAAAGCCTCCTGCAAAAGGGGCAGGGGATCGGCCACCGCTCCCGCCATGGCCACCACCCCTCGAGCTGCCGCCTCCACCACCCCCCGCTGGCGGCCGTCCCCCGCGATGGTGGCCCGGAGGTCCGGAAAATGGGGCCTGAGCTCCCGGACGGCTTCCACCAGGCTCAGAGCAGGCGCGATGGTTTCATCCAAACGGCTGACGTGGACGATGTGGAGGCCCTCGGGTTCCTCCTTTGGGGGCCGGAAATGCCCGGTGTCCACCCCGTTGGGGACGACGTGGATCCTTTCCGCCGGCGCCCCGAGATGGTCCACCAGGTGGCGGCGGACCTCGGGGCTGATGGCTACGACGGCATCCCCCCAGGTGTTGACGTAGCGCCAAAAGCCGGTGTGGCGGTAGAGGCCGTGGTAGGTGATGACCAGGGGGATCCCCGTCCCTTTGCGGGCCTGGGCGGCGACCCATGCGGGGAGGCGGGCATGGGCGTGGATGACATGAGGCTGCCATGTCCGGAGGGTACGGGCCACCTGGAGGACCCCTCGGGCCATGAGGAGGGGGGACCGCCGGTGGAGGGGAGCTTCTTCATGGGGGATGCCGGCCTCCGCCAGGAAACGCACGAGGGACCCTCCCGCCGACATGACCTTCACTTCCTGGCCCGCCTCCTTGAGGCCCCGGGCTAGGGTGATGACGTGGGTCTCGGCCCCTCCCATCTCAAGGGCCATGGCCAGGAGCAAGATGCGGCGCGTCAAGGGGCTATCCCCCGGCTGCAACGAACGCTTGGCGAAAAGTTGGCAATTTTCTTCGCTGCGAAAGGAGTTTCCCTTCTTTTGTCGAAGGAGCCCTGATGGAGCCTGTCCCACTCGGGACTGGAGGAAGGAAGAGGCCTTTGATCACCCTCATCGGCGTGTCCAAGGTCTACCGTCCCAGACGAGTCGCCCTGCTGGATGTCAACGTTCACATCGGCAAGGGCGAATTCGTCTTTCTGACCGGGGCGTCGGGGGCGGGCAAGAGCACCTTCTTGCGGCTTCTTTACCGGGAACAGACTCCCACCTCCGGTCAGGTCATCGTCCTGGGTCAGGATGTGGCCCGGATGCCTTTGCGCAAAGTGCCCTACCTCAGGCGCCAGATCGGCGTCGTGTTTCAAGATTATAAGCTTTTGCTCGATAAGACGGTATGGGACAACGTAGCCTTTCCCCTGGTGGTGACGGAGCACAGCCCGCGGGAGATCGCCCGGCGGGTCCCCGCCGTCCTGGAGCAGGTGGGCCTTTTGGGGTACGAGAAAGCCCGCGCGGGGGAGCTTTCGGGCGGCGAGCAGCAGCGGGTGGCCCTGGCCCGGAGCATCGTCCTTCAGCCCGCCATCCTCCTGGCGGACGAGCCCACCGGAAACCTGGACGCCGGCACCGCCCGCGCCATCGTGGACCTCATCCAGGACATCCACCGCCGGGGCACCACGGTGGTGGTGGCGACCCATTCCGACTGGATCGTCAACCGTTTGCGGCAGCGGGTGATCCACCTGCGGCAGGGAAGGGTCATCAGGGATGAGTATCCCGGGAGGTATGTCCATGAAGCTTAGCACATGGGCTTACTACTTCCGCGAAGCTTGGCAGGGGATGCGATCGGGCGGTCTTTTGAGCCTGGCCTCGTCGCTGGCCATCGTGATATCCCTGGCCGCCCTGGCGGCCGTCATGATCCTGGCCTTTAACCTCCAGCACATGACGCGGGTGGTGGAAAACCAGCTGCAGCTGGTGGCCTACCTGGTGGACGATTTCGACCGGGTCTGGCAGGATGAGCTGATGCGCAAGGTCCGGGCCATCCCCCACGTGAAGAATGCCCGTTTCGTCACCCGCGAAGAAGGGCTGCAGCGGCTGCAGGAGCAGCTGGGGAGCGATTCCGTCCTCCTGGAGGCGGCGGCGGAAAGCGGCAACCCCCTCCCCGATGCCGTGGAAGTGGAGGTGGACGATCCCCGCTACATGGGCCAGGTGGCGGCGGCCCTGGGGAGGATCCAGAGCGTGGAGGAAGTGGCCTACCGCCGGGACATCGTCCAGCGCCTGACGGCCCTCACCGACGGCATCCGCACCGTGGGCCTGGCCCTGGTGGTCCTCCTGGCGGCCGCCAGCCTTCTCACGGTGGCCAACACCGTCCGCCTCACCATCTACGCGCGGCGCCGGGAGATCGCCATCATGAAGCTGGTGGGGGCCACCAACGGGTTCATCCGCTGGCCCTTCCTCCTGGAAGGGATCCTCTTCGGCCTTTTGGGAGCCGGCATCGCCGTGGGAACCGCCTGGCTGGGGTACAGCTGGCTGGCGGCCAGGATCGCCGAGGGGCTTCCCTTCGTACCCCTTTTGCCTCCCGACCGGGTCCTCTTCCAGGTGGCCCAAGCCCTCTTTTTGGGAGGGGTCCTCCTGGGGGCGGGGGGAAGCTTGGTGTCCTTGAGGCGATTCCTGAGGGTCTAGGGAAGGAGGAGCCGACCGGTGGCGAAGCGACGGCAAAAGACGTGGACCATCCTCCTCATCCTGGGGCTGGTGTTCCTGGCCCTCCCAGGGGTTTCCCAGGCATGGGCCGCCCCTTCCCCGTCGGTGGAGCAGCTCCTGCAAGAGATCCGGGAGCTGGAGCAAAAGCTTCAGCAACAGGAGAAGAACAAGAAGACGAAACAGGCGGAGCTTAAGAAAACCCAGGCCCGCCTGGCGGAAGTGAGGGCCCAGCTGCAAAAGCTTCAGGCCCGCATGGATCAGGTGCAAAAACGCTACGAAGAGCTGCAGCGGCAGCTGCAGGAGGAAGAAGCTAGGTTGGCGGCGCTGGAGGCCGACCTCAAGGCCAAGGAAGAAGCTGTGGCTCGCCACGATTACCTCTTGCAGCAGCGGCTGGTGGCCCTCTACAAGGGGGGACGCCTGGGGTACATGGAGGTCCTCCTTTCCGCCACCAGCTTCAGCGATTTCGTCAGCCGCCTGGAGCTTTTGCACCGGGTGGCCCAGCATGACCTGGAGCTCCTCCGTCAGGCGGAAGCGCTGCGGGCCCAGGTGGAGGCCGCCCGGGATGCTCAGCAAAAGCAGCGGGATAAGGTGGCGGCCTTGAAGGCCCAGGTGGCGGCCACCCGGTCAGAGCTGGGCCAGCAGATCGCTTCCAGCCAGCGGCAGGAAACCACCCTCAGCCAGGAAGCGGAGCAGCTGCGCAAAGAGCTGGACGAGCTGGAGCGGAGCAGCCAGGAGATCGCCAAGCTGCTCCAGGAAAAGCGCATCGCCTATAGCCGGGCCGGGGGCTTCAGCCTGATCTATCCCCTCAAGGGCGGCCCCTACCGGGTGACCAGCCCCTACGGGATGCGCTACCACCCCATCCTGAAGGAGTACCGGCTCCACAGCGGGACTGACATCGGGGCACCCGCTGGCACCCCTGTTTTAGCGGCAGAGAGCGGCGTCGTGGTCTACGCGGGCTGGATGGGTGGCTACGGCAACATCGTGGTCATCAACCACGGGACGGTGAACGGCCAAGACATGGCCACGGCCTATGCCCATCTCAGCAAGATCTCCGTTACCCTGGGCCAGGAAGTGGCCGCCGGCCAGGTGATCGGAAACGTTGGGAGCACCGGCAACTCCACCGGCCCCCATCTCCATTTCGAAGTCCGGGTGAACGGCAACACCGTGGATCCGGAGAAATGGATCAAGCTCCGCTGATGGTGGGGTTGCCAGCAGCTGAAAATATGATTGATCTTCGTCTTTTTCTCGGGTAGAACATATCCATAAAACTCAGCCAGACGCCGGCTGGGGAACCTTCCGGGCGCGCCTCGAAGCGAAAGTCAAGCTTCGAGGCGTGCGGATCGTGAAGGTAGGCTGCTTTGAGCCGACGTCTCAAGTTCGCCCTGGCAGCCGGCGTGTAGGCTGCTCTACCGCGAGTTCCGCGGGAAGTGACGCCTGTGGAGATGGGCTCTGCGGCGGAACGGGAAAACCCGGTCTACGAGCACCCCGCCGATGAAGCAGGAAGCAACCGGGACGGTATCCCGTTGGGATATTTGTCTATGAGTTGCGGAACGGTTTTCGAAGGAGCGTATACTGTTAAGTAAACGCACCGGAAAGGCGTGGCGCCTTTGAACCGACGGTCCTTCGTGGCCACCGTCCTCATCACGGCTCTGGTGGCCTCCCTCCTCACCTATGGTGGCATTCGGCTTTACGACCGCGCCCTCTACGCGTATTCCGTCAAGATCAGCGGCGTTCCCGCAGATGTGGCCAAAGCCCCCAACTTCCAGAAGTTCTTGGAAATCATCCAGCTCATTGAAGAAAAGTACTACCAGAATCCCAAAGCCCCTGGCGCCGAAGGCCGGGAGACGGCCCCTCCTGTGGAAACCCTCCTGGAAGGGGCGGCGGCGGGCGCCGTGGCGGCGTTGAAGGATCCCTATTCCGTCTACTTCGATCCCCGCGGCCTGCGGGAGTTCAAGATCCAGACCTCGGGACGCTATGGCGGCATCGGGGTCATGATGCAGGAAAAGGACGGCTATGCCATTGTGGTGAGGGTTTTTCCCGGGACACCGGCGGCCACCACTCCCTATGAAGGAGCTCCGAAAGGCGCCGAACCGGGCCTTAAGCCCGGCGATCGGATCGTCAAGGTGGAAGGCCAGGACGTGACCAACCAGGACCTGGACCACCTGGCCGACATGATCCGCGGGCCTGAGGGCACCCAGGTGACCCTGGGCATCCTCCGGGAAGTGGACGGCAACTGGGAAGAGCTCACCTTTGTCCTCACCCGGGCCACCATCACCGTGCCCCTCATCGAGAGCCGGATGCTGGAGCCCTGGAAGATCGGGTACATCAGCTACGCCCAGTTCGACGAGGTGGCGGCGCCGGAATTCCGCAAGGCGGTGGAGGACCTGCGAAAGCAAGGGGCCCGGGCCCTCATCCTGGACCTGCGGGACAATCCCGGCGGCCTTTTGACGGTGGCCCAGGATGCCGCTGCCATCCTCCTCCCCAAAGGAGTTCTGACCTACGTGGTGAACCAGAAGGGCATCGTGGACATCTACCAGACCAACGGAGATCAAGGTTTAGGCATGCCCCTGGTGGTCCTGGTGAACCAGTACACCGCCAGCGCGTCGGAGATTTTGGCCGGGGCCGTCCAGGACTACGGGGTGGGGACGGTGGTGGGGGAGACCACCTTTGGTAAGGCGGTGGTCCAACAGACCTGGACCTTCCCCGACGAGACCGGCCTCAAGCTGACGGTGGGCCAGTGGCTGACCCCCAAAAAGCGGACCATCAACCAGGTAGGCATCGAGCCCGATGTGAAGGTGGCGATGCCGGAGGGGGCCGAAATGGGCGATCTCCGAAAGGATCCCCAGCTGCAGGAAGCGGTGAAGATCCTCGCCAAGGAGCTGGGGCAGCCCCAGCCGACCTTCCCGCGGGTGGGGGGGAAACCGTGAAGGACTGGCAGGGCCGCATCGATGGGCTCCTCTCACGGGCGGAGGGCCAATGGGGGATCGCCATCGAAGAGATCCTTCCGGAAGGGGTGCAGCGGGAGCCCTGGCGCTTCGAGCGCCGGGCCCACGAGCCCTTCACCGCCGCCAGCGTCATCAAGGTGCCCATCATGGTGGCGGCTTTTGAAGCGGCAGCCCGAGGCCGTCTGCGCCTTTCCCAGAAGATCCTCCTCCGGAAGGAAGACCAGGTCCTGGGGAGCGGCGTCCTCCACAGCCTGGAGACGGGGCGCCCCTACTCCCTCTACGACCTCATCACCCTCATGATCATCGTCAGCGACAACACCGCCACCAACCTGGTGATCCGGGAAGTGGGCACCTCTTTCATCCAGGAGGTCATGGCGGCTTACGGCATGACGGGCTCCCGGTTCCACAACCCCCTCATGGTGATCCCCGCCGACAGCCCCGGGCCCAACCAGGTGACGGCCGCCGACATGGTGAAGCTCTACGGGGCCATCGCCCGAGGGAAAGCCGTCTCCTGGGATGCCAGCCGCCGCATGGTGGAGATCCTTTCCGCCCAGCAGTTCACCGACGGCATCGGAGGATGCCTTCCGCGCCACGAGGGACCGGTGGGAAGCCTCCCGACATGGCGCATCGCCACCAAGAGCGGTCAGATCACCGGCCACGTCCATGACACCGGGCTTCTCTTTCTCCCGGGGAGGACCCTGGCCCTGGCCTTCCTCTCCAGGGGCATCCACGATCCCCTCCGGGCCAAGCGCTTCATCGCCGACGCCGTCCGCGCCCTCTACGACGCCCACATGGCCCTCGCCGGATGAGCCCGGGCCTATAATAAAAGGCGAGGTGCCGTCCATGCCTCCGTTTCGGATGAAAGCGCCCTTTGCGCCTGCTGGCCAGCAGCCCCAGGCGGTGGAAGAGGTGGTGGGCCACTTCCGCCGGGGGGCTCACCACGTGGTGCTGCTGGGGGTCACCGGTTCCGGCAAGACGGCCGTGATGTCATGGGTGATCGAAAAGCTGCAGCGCCCCACTTTGGTCATCGCCCCCAACAAGATCCTGGCGGCCCAGCTGACCAGCGAGTTTAAGGCCTTTTTCCCCGACAACGCCGTGGAATACTTTGTCTCCTACTACGATTACTACCAGCCCGAAGCCTACATCGCCCAGACGGACACCTACATCGAGAAGGATGCCTCCCGCAACGACGAGATCGACAAGCTTCGCCACAGCGCCACCATGGCCCTCTTTGAGCGCCGGGACGTCATCATCGTGGCCAGCGTCTCGTGCATCTACGGGTTGGGTTCCCCGGAAGATTACAGCTCCCTGGTCCTCTCCCTGCGCCTGGGGGCTGAAAAGAGCCGGCGGGAGATCATCCGCAAGCTGGTGGATCTCCAGTACCAGCGAAACGACCTGGAGCTGGACCGGGGCCGCTTCAGGGTGCGGGGGGATGTCATCGAGGTGTGGCCCATCGGCTCGGGGGAGCGGGCCCTCCGCATCGAGATGTTCGGCGACGAGATCGAGCGGCTGGTGGAATTCGACCCCTTCACGGGAAAGGATCTGGCGGAAAACCGCCACTATGCCATCTATCCCGCCAGCCATTACCTGACCTCTCCCGAAAAGATGGAGCGGGCCATCGCCTCCATCGAAGCGGAGCTGGAAGAACGGCTGGCGGAGCTCCGGCGGGAAGGAAAGCTTTTGGAAGCCCAGCGCCTGGAGCAAAGGACCCGCTACGACCTGGAGATGCTGCGGGAAGTGGGCTATTGCAGCGGCATCGAAAACTACAGCCGTCACCTGACGGGTCGCGCTCCCGGCCAGCCCCCCTACACCCTTTTGGACTTTTTCCCCGACGATTTCCTGGTGATCATCGACGAAAGCCATCAAACCATCCCCCAGCTACGGGCCATGTACGAAGGGGACCGGTCCCGGAAAGAGGAGCTGGTCAAATACGGCTTTCGCCTCCCTTCCGCCCTGGACAACCGTCCCCTTAAATTCGAAGAATTCGAGCAAAAAGTGCGGGACGTGCTCTACGTCTCCGCCACACCCGGGCCCTATGAGCTTCGGAAAGCCGACGCCGTGGTGGAGCTCATCGTCCGGCCCACGGGCCTTCTGGACCCCGAGGTAGAAGTGCGGCCTACCCGGGGCCAGATGGACGATCTCATCCACGAGATCCGCCTGAGGGTGGCCAAGAACCAGCGGGTCCTGGTGACCACCCTCACCAAGAAGATGGCGGAAGAGCTCACCGACTACCTGCGGGAACACGGCATCCGGGTGCGCTACATGCACTCCGATGTGGAAACCCTGGAGCGCATGGCCATCATCCGGGACCTGCGCCTCGGCGTCTTCGACGTCCTGGTGGGCATCAACCTTTTGCGGGAAGGCCTGGACCTCCCCGAAGTCAGCCTGGTGGCCATCCTGGACGCCGACAAGGAGGGTTACCTCCGCTCCGAGCGGAGCCTCATCCAGACCATCGGGCGAGCGGCCCGGAACGTGGAAGGGAAGGCCATCCTTTACGCCGACACCATCACCCCCTCCATGGAAGCGGCCATCCGGGAGACGGAGCGGCGGCGGGCCATCCAAAAGGCCTTTAACGAAGCCCACGGCATCACCCCCCGGACGGTGGAAAAGGCGGTAAGGGACGTCATCGAGAACACCCGGGATCTCACCCGGGAGATGGCCATGGAGCTTCCGGTGGATCTCCAGAATCTGAAGCCCAAAGACATCCCCAAGTGGGTGAAGAAGCTGGAGAAAGAGATGAAAGAGGCAGCTCGCCATCTGGAATTCGAGCGGGCAGCCCTCCTGAGGGACATGATCCGGGAGCTGGAAGCCGCCCGCCGCTGACGTGGTATGGTGATAGGGAAACGCCCCAAGAAGGAGGAGGACCCTTTCGTTGGCACGGGTATTTTCAGGAGTGCAACCCACCGGAGCTTTGCACATCGGCAACTACCTGGGGGCCTTGCGCCAGTTTGAAGCGGCGCCGGGTCACCTTTACTGCATCGTGGACTGGCACGCCATCACCGAACCCCACGATCCCGCCCAGCTGCACCGGGGGACCCTCCACGTGGCCTCCGCCATGATCGCCCTGGGCCTTCACGAGGAATCCGTCCTCTTCGTCCAGTCCCACGTGCCGGCCCATGTGGAGCTCATGTGGTATATGACCTGCACGGGGACCATGGGGGAGCTCCAGCGGATGACCCAGTACAAGGCCAAGGCAAAGGGGCGCCGGAGCGTATCCGTGGGCCTCTTCGCCTACCCCCTCCTCATGGCGGCCGACATCCTCCTCTACCGCACGGAAAAGGTCCCCGTGGGGGAAGACCAGCGGCAGCACGTGGAGCTCACCCGGGATCTGGCGGAGCGGTTCAACAGCCGCTTCGGGGAGACCTTCGTCCTCCCGGAGGCCGTGATGCCGCCGGCGGGGGCCCGGGTCCGCTCCCTCACCAAACCCCTCGAGAAGATGTCCAAGAGCGACCCCGATCCCGACTCGAAGATCCTCCTCCTGGATTCGCCTGACGAGATTCGGCGCAAGATCAAGAAGGCCGTGACCGATACCGGCCGGGAGATCCGCTACGACCCTCAGGAAAAGCCCGGGATCAGCAACCTTCTGGAGATCCAGAGCGCTTTCACCGGGGAACCCATCTCCAAGCTGGAGGAGATGTACGCCGGCAAGACCTACCGGGAGCTCAAGGAACAGGTGGCGGAAGTGGTGGTGGAAGGCCTGCGGCCCCTTCGGGAGAAGATGGAGGCCATCGCCGCCCATCCCGGGGAGATCGAGGGGATCCTCAAGGAAGGGGCCGAGAAGGCGGCGGCGTTGGCGGAACCCATGCTGAAGGAAGTGCGCCAGAAGCTGGGCTTTCTGGAGCGATTGCCTTCATGAAGGATGCCATCGTCATCCGGGGGGCCCGGCAGCACAACCTGAAGAATATCGACGTCACCCTGCCGCGGAACGCCCTGGTGGTCTTTACGGGCGTCAGCGGGTCGGGGAAATCCAGCCTGGCCTTCGATACCCTCTACGCCGAAGGCCAGCGCCGCTACGTGGAATCCCTCTCGGCTTACGCCCGCCAGTTCCTCGGCCAGATGGAAAAACCCGATGTGGACGACATCCAGGGGCTTTCTCCCGCCATCTCGGTGGATCAGAAGACCACCAGCAAAAACCCCCGGTCCACCGTGGGGACGGTGACGGAGATCTACGATTACCTGAGGCTCCTCTTTGCCCGCATCGGCCACCCCTTTTGCCCCAACTGCGGCATCCCCATCGAATCGCAGACGGTGGACCAGATGGTGGATCGGATCCTTGAGTGGCCGTCCGGCACCCGCCTGCAGATCCTGGCCCCCATCGTGCGGAGGCGGAAGGGGGAGCATCTGCAGGTCTTCCAGGACCTGAAGCGGCAAGGGTTTCTCCGGGCCCGGGTGGACGGCACCGTCTACCTCCTGGATGAGGTGCCGCCCCTGGAGAAGAACAAGTACCACACCATCGAAGTGGTGGTGGACCGCCTCATCCTCAAAGGGGAGCGGGACAGCCGCCTGGCCGACTCCCTGGAGCTGGCCCTTTCCCAGGGCGAGGGCCTGGCCCTGGCCTGGGCCCAGCTCCCGTCGGGGGAAGAGGAGGAGATCCTCTTCAACGCCAAGCTGGCCTGCCCCCAGTGCGGCTTTTCCTTTCCCGAGATTTCCCCCCGTCTCTTTTCCTTCAACAACCCCTACGGCGCCTGTCCCGAATGCGCCGGCCTGGGCTACCGGATGGTGCCCGACCCGGAGAAGATCATCCCCAACCCCAGGCTTTCCGTGGCGGAGGGGGCCGTCAAACCATGGGCCCAGGCGGGGAGCCAATACTACCCCCAGCTCCTCCAGCAGCTGGCCCTTCACCTGGGCTTTTCCATCCATGCGCCCCTCGAGGACCAGCCCGAATTCCTCAACATCATCCTCCACGGCTACCGCGGCGGCCCCATCCCCTTCACCTACCGGAACCGCTTCGGCCGCAGCCGCTTCCGGGAAGTGACCTTCAAAGGGGTCCTCCACTACATCCAGGAGCGCTATGAGGAAGCCATGTCGGAGGGGGAGATCCAGGATGTGGCCGTCTACATGACGGAGATGGTCTGCCCCGCCTGCGGAGGAAAGCGCCTTAGGCCCGAGGCCCTTTCGGTGAAGGTGGAGGGCCTATCCATCGCCGATGTGGCGGCCATGACGGTGGGGAAAGCCTGCAGCTTCTTCGAAGGGCTCCCTTCCCGCCTGACGGAAAGGGAGCTGGCCATCGCCCGCCTGGTGATCCGGGAGATCCAGAACCGCCTCCGCTTCCTCCTGGACGTGGGCTTGGACTATCTCACCCTGGACCGGGCGTCGGCCACCCTGTCGGGGGGCGAAGCCCAGAGGATCCGCCTGGCCACCCAGATCGGCTCAGGCCTGGTGGGAGTCCTTTATGTCCTGGACGAGCCCAGCATCGGCCTCCACCAGCGGGACAACCAGCGCCTCATCGACACCCTGAAGCGGCTGAGGGACCTGGGGAACACCCTGGTGGTGGTGGAGCACGACGAAGATACCATCCGGGCCGCCGACTGGGTGGTGGATGTGGGCCCCGGTTCGGGGGAGCACGGCGGGCGGGTGGTGGCCGCCGGCCCTCCGGAAGCCATCGCCGCCCACCCCGAGTCCTTGACGGGAGCCTACCTCAGCGGCCGCCTCCGCATCCCCGTCCCGGCCCGGAGGCGAAAGCCCGACCCCAAGCGCCTCCTCACGGTGCGGGGCGCCCGCCACCATAACCTAAAAGGCATCGACGTCACCTTCCCCTTGGGCCTTTTCATCGCCGTGACGGGCGTCTCGGGGTCGGGGAAGAGCACCCTCATCCATGAGGTCCTCTACGAAGCCCTCATGGCCCACCTCTACGGGTCCCGGCAGTCCCCCGGCCGTTACGATGCCATCGAAGGGATCCACCACGTCCGCAAAGTGGTCATGGTGGACCAGTCCCCCATCGGGCGGACGCCCCGCTCCAACCCCGCCACCTACACGGGCGTCTTCGACCACATCCGGGAGCTTTTCGCCATGACTCCCGAAGCCCGGGCGCGGGGCTACAAAAAGGGCCGCTTCAGCTTCAACGTCCCCGGGGGGCGGTGTGAAGCTTGCCGCGGGGAAGGCCTGGTCAAGATCGAGATGCACTTTCTCCCGCCGGTCTACGTGCCCTGCGAAGTCTGCGGGGGAAAGCGATACAACCGGGAAACCCTGGAGATCCGTTACAAAGGGAAGACCATCGCCGATGTCTTGGACATGACGGTGGAGGAAGCCCGGGCCTTCTTCGCGGCGGTACCGCCTTTGGAGCGAAAGCTGGGCTTCCTCGAGGATGTGGGCTTGGGCTACATCCGCTTAGGCCAGCCCGCCACCACCCTTTCCGGCGGCGAAGCCCAGCGGGTGAAGCTGGCGGCCGAGCTCTCCCGGCGGAGCGACGGCGGCACCCTCTACCTCCTGGACGAGCCCACCACCGGCCTCCACCCCCATGACATCCAGTACCTGGTGAAAGTCCTCCAGCGGTTTGTGGAGGCGGGGGATACGGTGGTGGTCATCGAGCACAACTTGGATGTCATCAAGCAGGCCGATTGGATCATCGACCTGGGACCGGAAGGGGGCGATGGGGGCGGCCAGGTGGTGGTGGCGGGGACGCCCGAAGAAGTGGCGGCCTGCCCCCAGTCATACACGGGTCTTTACCTTCGGCCGGTCCTGGAAAAGGCCCTCTCCCCCCAGGCATGAGCCGCCCTCCCGGGGGAACACTTCCTTCGGGAGGTGCGCGGCATGGCCCGCCAACGAACCCCCTTCACCGGTCCGGGGGACGATCCCGTCTCGAGCCGATCCATCGAGGTCCACACCCGGTACATCTCCAGCGACTTGGAGAAGAACGTGGACTACCTGGAACAGCTCCTAGGCGTCGGGCGGTCCTTCGACATCATCAGCCAGCCCTATGAGTTCAAAGGGCAGCGCCTCCACGTGTTCGTCATCAACGGGTTCTTTCAGGAGCACACGGTCCTCCAGCTCCTGGCGGAGCTCTTCTCGGAAGAGGCCTTTCCCGACCGGCGGGAGGAGATTTTCCTCCCCCGCCTCTTGAGCCAGGGTCTGACCCTTCCCGGCGTCCAGGCGGTGGACACCCTGGATGAGCTGGCCACGGCCGTCCTGGCAGGCCCCATGGGGATCCTCATCGATGGGTGGGAGAAGGGGCTGGTGGTGGATACCCGCACCTACCCCGCCCGCATCCCCAACGTCCCCCAGACGGAAAAGGTCATCTTCGGGCCCCAGGACGGGTTTGTGGAGACCCTCCTCTACAACGTGGTCCTCATCCGGCGGCGGCTTCGGGATCCCCGGCTCCGCTGCGAAAAGATGACGGTGGGGCGCCATTCCCGGACCGATGTGGCCATCTGTTACCTGGAAGGGGTGGCCGACGAAGGGGTGCTTAAGAAGGTGCGGGAGCGCCTTTCCAGGACCGATATCCGCAACGTCACCATGGCGGAGCGGGCCGTGGCCAACATCCTCTCGGCCCACCCCTGGAACCCCCTCCCCACCGTCCGCTTCACGGAACGGGCTGATCTGGCCGCCGCCCAGATCGTGGAGGGGCGGGTGGTGGTCATCGTGGATACGGCCCCCAACGCCATCATTGTGCCGGCTCCCTTTTTCACCCACGTCCCCCATCCCGAGGAATTCCACCTGCCGGCCCTGGCGGCCACCTACCTTCGGTGGCTGGCCATCCTGGCGGCGGTGGCGTCGGTCTACCTGCCGGCCCTCTACCTCCTCTCCATCCTGGAGCCAAGGCTCCTTCCGTGGCCCTGGCCCACCCGCCCTGGAGGGGAGTCCTTTCTCTCCGTCCCCGTCCAGCTGATCCTGGCGGCCATCAGCATCGAGCTCATCCGCCGGGCGGTCCTCAATACCCCCACCCCCATCGTGGCGGCCATGAGCATCGTCGGGGCGGTGGTGGTGGGGGATGCCGTCATGAAGGCCAAGGTTTTCCAGCCGGAAGTGATGGTCATCATGGGCCTTTCCGCCGTCTTCAACTTCGCCATCCCTTCGGTGGAGTTCACCTTCATCGCCCGCCTCATGGCCCTCTTCCTCCTGATCCTCACCTGGGCCGTCCACCTCTGGGGGATCCTCCTCGGCACCCTCGCCTTCCTCCTCACCATGCTCTTCACCCAAACCTTAGGGGTCTCGTACCTGTGGCCCCTCTGGCCCTTTGACGGGAAAGCCCTCAAGGCCATCTTCCTGGTGCCCCCCATCACCGCCGACATGACCTCCGAGGGCCGACCGTGGCGCCGCCGGACCTGATACCATCGAACTATGAGCAAACTACCCGTTCCTCCCCAGATCGCCGAGACCCTCCCCCACCTCCCCGACCGGCCGGGGGTTTACCTCTACCGCAACCGGGAAGGGGAGGTCCTCTACGTGGGGAAAGCCAGCTCCCTCCGGGACCGGGTCCGGTCCTATTGGACGGGAGCTTCGTCTCTGGAACCCAGGAAACGGCGGCTTTTGGAAGAGGCGGCTTCGGTGGAGACCATCGTGACGGAGGATGCCCTGGAAGCCCTCATCCTGGAGGCCACACTCATCAAACTCCACCGGCCCCGCTACAACGTTCGCCTCCGGGACGACAAGCAGTACCCCTGGCTCAGGATCGACCTCCGGGAGGAGTGGCCCCGGTTGGAGCTGGTGCGCCGCCGCCGGGAGGACGGGGCCCGCTACTTCGGCCCCTACGCCGATGCCGGCGCCCTCAAGGCGGTTCTCCCCACCATCCGGAGGGCCTTCCCCTACCGGAGCTGCAGCGATCGCCGCCTGCGGCAGGGGCCGCCCCCTTGCCTCTACTACCACATCGGGCGGTGCAGCGCCCCCTGCGCCGGGTACATCACCCGCGAGGACTACCACCGGATGGTCAAAGGGCTGGTGCAGTTCCTCTCTGGCCAAGATGACGCCCTCCTCAAGGACCTCAAGCGGGAGATGGAAGCCAAGGCGGCGGAGCTGAAGTTTGAAGAAGCGGCCCGCCTCAGAGATCGCATCCGCAACTTGGAGCGGATCCGGGCGGAGCAGCGGGCCGTTCTGCGGAGCACCGCCCACCGGGATGCGGTGGCGGTGGCGGTGGAAGACGATCTGGCGGCCGCCTGCGTCTTCTTCGTCCGGCAGGGGGAGGTGGAGGGGCAGGAGACCTTCATCCTCTCCGTCGGGGCCGAAAGCGAGGAGAAGTCCATCCTCCGCGCCTTCCTCCAGCAGTACTACGGTGAAGGATCGCCGGTCCCGAAGGAGATCCTCCTCCCCGTGGACCTGGAGGACCGGGCGGATCTGGAAGCCTTTTTGAGCCGGTTGCGGGGATCGAAGGTGCACCTTCGCCACCCCCGGCGGGGGGAAGCCCGCCGCCTGGTGGAGCTGGTCCTGGAAAACGCGAGGGTGCGCCTGGCCCAGGAGAAATGGCGCCGGGACCGCTCCCGGGAAAAGGCGGAGGAGGCGGTGGCTCAGCTGAAGGAGGTGTTGAACCTTCCCGCCCCTCCCCGGCGGATCGAGGGCTTCGACATCTCCCACACCCGGGGTGGCCAGGCGGTGGGGGCCATGACCGTCTGGCAAGATGGGGCCTTGGCCCCTTCCCAGTACCGGAAGTTTCGCATCCAGGGGCCCATCACCCCGGGCGATGATCCCGCCGCCATGAAGGAAGTCCTCCACCGGCGGCTGCGCCGGACCCTGGACGCTCAGGCGGGCCTTCTTCCGCCGGGGGAAGCCGAAGGCTGGTCCCGCCTTCCCGACCTCATCCTCCTGGATGGGGGAGAAGGCCAGCTGTCGGCGGGGCTGGAGGTCCTCCGGGCCTTGAACCTCGCCATCCCCATCGTGGCCCTTTCGGAAGAGCGGGAGGCGCTCCATCTGCCCGGACGGGAACCCCTCCTCCTCCCGCGGGAAGCCCCCGGCCTCCACCTCCTCCAGCATCTGCGGGACGAAGCCCACCGCTTCGGCCTGGGTTATCACCAGAAGCTCCGCTCCCGAAGGGCCTTCCACTCCCTCCTGGATGAGATCCCCGGCATCGGCCCCAAGCGCAAGCGCGCCCTCATCCAGCACTTCGGGTCCGTGCGGGCCCTGGTGGAGGCGGGGCCCGAAGCCATCGAGGCCCTCCCGGGCTTTCCCCGCTCCCTGGCGGAGCGGGTCTACCGCTACCTGGCGGAAGAAGTCCGTGAGGAAATCTCACAGGATTCCTGAAAGATTTTGATGTCCTATATTGACATCTTTAACCCCCGGGTTAAACTGGTGCCGAGGGGAAGGTGGAGACCATGTCCTACAGGCCCTTGGGCCGCTGCCCCGTGTGCCAGCACGCCATGGAAGTGCGGGAGCTCCACTGCCCCCATTGCGGCACCACCATCCGGGGGCGCTTTTTGCTGGGGCGCTTTGCCCACCTGACGCCGGAGCAGTGGGACTTCCTGGAGGTCTTCGTCCGCAACCGGGGGAACATCCGGGAGATGGAGAAGGACCTGGGCCTATCTTATCCCGCCGTCCGCTCCCGCCTGGATCAGCTTCTCCTGGCTCTGGGCTATCCTCCCGACCCGAAGGATCGGAGCGAGGGGCCGGAGGCTCAGGATCGGCTGGCCATCCTGGAAAAGGTGGAAAAGGGTGAGCTGACGCCGGCGGAAGCGGCTCGCCTCTTGAGGGGGGAGCGGTCCCATGATGGATGAGAAGCGAAAGATCCTGGAACTGCTGGAAAAGGGGCTCATCACCACCGATGAAGCCCTGGAGCTCCTGGCGGCCCTGGAAGGGGCCCACGAAACCTTCGGGAAGGGCGAACCGGGAGGGGTGGAACCCCAGATTCCGGTGGAGGAGGAAGGGGACGGATCCCTCTTTCGCCTCGATGTCAACGTGACGGCCAGCGACCTCACCTTTGCCCTGGGGGATGGGGAAAAGGTCCAGGTGGCTATAGACGGAAAGGGCGCCGAGCGCTTCGAGGTGGACGAAGGGCCCGGGTACCTTCGCCTTTACGAACGGAGGGAAACGGCGTGGCCTTGGCTATTCTCGCCGTCCTTTTCGGGCTCTCCCCGGGTGGCCATCACCCTTCCCCGGGGGCTCCGCTTCCGGGGCCAGGTCCGGACCGTCTCGGGGGATATCCAGGGAGAGCTGCCCCTTGGAAAGGATCTCCTCCTCCGGACGGTCTCGGGCGATGTGGACCTCACCGGGTCTCTGGCGGCGCTGGAGGTGCATTCCGTGAGCGGCGACCTCCGCTGGCGGGTGAAGCGCCTCTTTTCCGGGGATATGAGCCTCGCCTTCCACACCGTCAGCGGCGATGTGCGCCTCTTCCTCCCGCCGGGCGCCTACGGCATCCGGGGGCAGGGGAGCGCCGTCTCCGGCGGTGTGGAGCTGGAGCTCCCCGGGGTGGAGACGGCGAAGCACGGGGTCACCTACCGGTTGAAGAGGTCGGGAGAGCCCCTTGTGGACCTGAAGTTCCGGACGGTCTCCGGCGATGTGGCCATCCGGGAGGGGGTGGTGTAGGTGAAGGCGGGCGAAGAGCGGATGAGGATCCTCAAGATGCTGGAAGAGAAGAAGATCACGGCGGAGGAAGCGGCGGAACTCCTGGCATCCCTGGAAGCCGGCCAAGAGGGAGAGGGAGCGGCTCCTAAGGCCAAACCCCGCTGGCTGCGCATCCGGGTGCGGAGCCAGGACGGGGATCGGGTGGAGCTCAACCTCCCCCTCAGCATGGTGAGGGCGGCCAAGCATTTCGTCTCGGAATTGAAGGTCCAGGGGATGACCATCCCCGTGGAAGAGCTGGAGGCCCTTATCGATCAAGCCCTGGAGACGGAGACCCGGATCATAGAGGTCGACTCCGCCGACGGCGACCACGTGGAAGTTTACGTGGATTAGGGTTCCTCCCGGCGGGTGTCGTCCCCCTCGGGATCCTCGGGGCGGAACCGGTCGGGGAGGCTGGTCCTCTTCTGGTGCTGGGTGGTGGCCCACCACCAGATGATACCTCCCATGGCCGCCAAGGCTGCCACCCACCACCAGAAGAGGGCGTGGGCGCTGGTGATCCCCTGGGCCAAGAACGACGTCAAGGCCATCACCTCAAAAGGAGTTTCCCTTGACGCCGGGAACCTTATGCGAAGGAGCGAAGGACATCATGCTTTTGCGCTGGCTTTTGACCACCGTGGCCATCCTCATCGTGGGCTATGCCTTTCCCGGCCTCCTTCGGGTGGAAAACCTCTGGACGGCCGTCATCGGGGCTCTCTTTCTGGGCCTCGCCAATGCCCTCATCCGGCCCATCCTCCTGATCCTCACCCTGCCCATCAATATCCTCACCCTGGGGCTCTTCACCCTCATCATCAACGGGTTGGTCCTCTGGGCGGTGGTGGCCATCACCCCGGGGATGGCCGTCTCGGGGTTCTGGGGCGCCGTCCTGGCGGCCCTCGTCATCAGCCTCATCGGGGGCTTTCTCAACTGGATGGTGGCATCCTGAGAAGCTCTTTGTCGATGGCCTGAAGGGCCTCCACCGCATCTTGGTGGAGGGCCCGGAAGGCCTGGGTGTCCAGGGGAGTGGGCTCCCGGTTGATGATGATGAGCTTTCCCGCCTGAGCCGCCAGGCGGGGAAGGGATGCCGCAGGATAGACTTCCAGCGAGGATCCCACCACCAGCATGAGATCCGCCTGCAGGGTGAGGGTCAGGGCTTCGTCCCAGACATCCCGGGGAAGCTCTTCGCCGAAGAGGACTACGTTGGGGCGGAGCCGTCCGCCGCAGGCGGGGCAGGGGCCCTTTTCGAGGGCCTCCGGCGGGTAGCGGCGGCCGCAGCGGTGGCAGCGCACGCTCCCCAGGTCGCCGTGAAGGGGGAGGACCCGCCGGGATCCTGCCCGCTGGTGAAGCCCGTCGACGTTCTGGGTGATGACCCCCTGCAAAAGGCCTTCCCCTTCCCACCGGGCGAGGATCCGGTGAACCGGATTGGGCTCTACCTTTTTCAGGTTCTCCAGGCGCCAGAGGTAGAAGGCCCGCATCTCTTCGTAGCGCTCTTCCAAGGCATGCTCTAAGGTTTCCCGGCTCGCCAGGGCCTCGGGGAACTGGCGCCAGAGGCCCCGGGAGGAGCGAAAGTCGGGAAGCCCCGAAGCGGTGCTGGCCCCGGCGCCGGTGAAGGCCACGGCCCGCCGCGCGTTCCGGAGGGCCTGGGCCACCTCGCGGTAGACCGTCATGGCGTTCCCTCCCTCTCCCGAAGTCTTAAGTGGATGCCTCCCGGGGCGGGAAGAAAGGTCCCCGCCCGGTATCCTTGGCGGTGAAGGTCTTCTAGAAGGGCCAGAGGCTCCTCCTCGGACGAGAGGAGGAGAAGGCCGCTGTCGTCCAAAAGGACGGCCCGGGCTCCTTCGATCTCCAGAGGCCCTCCCAAAAGTTCCATCCAGGCCCGCCAGTGGTGGGGGAGGCTGGCGGTTTCCCCATCCCAGGCGGGAACGGGAAGGCGATTTCCCTGGTAGGCCAGGAGGACCAGGCGCCTACGGGCCCATCCCGGCGGCGGAAGGTCCGGCCGCCAGGCCCATACCAAGCGGTGGATCCAGGGAATCATCCGCTGGGTTTCGGACTCCTCCAAAGGGCGACCTTCCAAAGGAAGAGGGCCCGCCGAAGAAGGGGCGCCTACCAGGCGGCAAAAGCCCCAAAGGGCCGCCAACCCATCGGCCAGGGGGATGGGGGCCCGGCGGCGGCGAGCTTCCCGGCGGGCGCCCAGAAGGGCGATCTCCGCCGGCCCCCGGGGATCCCCTAGAGCCCCTCGGCGAGCTTCCCGGCGGAGGGCCGCCAAGAGGTGCACCCGGGGACCCCAACCGGCTCCGTAGACGGCCGGAGGGTAGGCTCCCGGGGGAAGGCTATCCCACCAGCCGGGGGAAAAGGGGATGGGGTAGGGGATGGCGATCTCCCAGGTCCAGCGCCCCATACCCCCATCATGGCACAATAGACGGGAAGGGGAAGAAGGGGAAACCCATGGACGACAAACGACCCCTGGTCCTCATCACGGGGCTTTCGGGCGCCGGCAAGACCACCGCCATCCGGGCCTTTGAAGACCTGGAGTATTTCTGCGTGGACAACCTCCCGCCCCGGCTTCTCCCCGGGCTGGTGGAGCTCATTGAAGAAGCCCACCTCCCCGTGGCGGGGGTGGCCGCCGTCATCGACGCCCGGGGAAGGGCCCTCTTCGATGAGGTTCTCCCGGCCCTCTCCCGGCTGGAGGCCCGCCACCAGCCCTACGAGATCCTCTTCCTCGAAGCCGCCGATCAGGTGCTGGTGCAGCGGTTCCAGGAAGCCCGCCGGCCCCATCCCCTCTTTCCCGGTCGGCGCCTCTTGGAAGCCATCCAGGAAGAGCGGCGGCGTCTGGAACCCTTGAAAGGCCGGGCTCGCCTCATCCTGGACACCTCCGAGATGAAACCTCGGGGCCTGATGCAGGAGATCCACCGCCTCTACGGGGGCCAAGAGGGCGAAAAGCTGCGCCTCATCCTCATATCTTTCGGCTTCAAACGGGGCATTCCCCCTGATGCCGACATGGTCTTGGACGCCCGCTTTTTGCCCAACCCCTACTACGTCGAAGAGCTGCGGGATCTTCCCGGCACCGACGGCCGGGTGGAAGAGTACGTCTGGAGCTGGCCGGAGACGCGTAAGTTCTTCGGGAAGGTCAAGGACCTGGTGCAGTTCCTTCTGCCCCTCATGAGAAGCGAAGGAAGGTCCCAGCTGGTGGTGGCCGTAGGGTGCACGGGCGGATTTCACCGCTCGGTGGTCCTGGTGGAGCGGCTGGCCCGGGAGCTCAGGGGACCGGGGGTTGAGGTGCGGGTGGCCCACCGAGATTGTGGAGACCGGGCACCCGATGGAGGTCAGCCGTGAAGGATTGGTTCCTCTGGCTCTATCCCGGGCTGAAGGTCAAGCGCTATGCCTTTTTGATGGTCCTGGGACTTTTCGCCCTGGCCCTTAGCTTTTACCTGGCGGCAGGCCCCTACTGGATCCATCTCTCCGCCCTCTGGGCGAAGGGCCATCTCCGCTGGCCCCTTGCCCTGGCCCTGGCCCTTCTGGGGGCCCTCTTGACCCTTTACGGCGGGCGCCAGCTGGTCCGCTCCATCCTCCGGGGGATCCTTCCTGGTATGGAAAACCACCTGGGGGAACGGGTCTGGGCGCGGAGGTACCTCAGCCGCGGTCCTCGGGCTGTGGCCTTAGGCGGCGGCACAGGGTTGTCCACCCTCCTCCGGGGCCTGAAGCATTACACCCACAACCTCACGGCCATCGTCAGCGTCACCGACGACGGCGGAAGTTCGGGGCGCCTCCGGCAGGAGATGGGCATCCAGCCGCCGGGAGATGTGCGCAACGTCCTGGTGGCCCTGGCGGCCTCCGACTCGGAGGTGATGGGAAAGGTCCTGCAGCACCGGTTTCAGAAGGGAGAGCTGGCGGGCCACAGCCTGGGGAACCTCTTCCTGGGGGCCCTGGTGGAGATCACGGGGAGCCTGGAGGAAGCCATCCGCGTCTCCTCCCAGATCCTGGCGGTGGACGGCACGGTCCTTCCTTCCAGCCGGGTCGATGTGGTCCTGGTGGCGGAATTCCCCGACGGCCAGGAGGTCAGGGGGGAAGTGGCCATCGTAAAGGCGGTGAGGGAAAAGGGACCCTTCCGCCGCCTTTTCCTGGACCCGCCCCAGGCTCGCCCGCCCGAGGCGGCTCTCCAGGCCCTCGAGGAAGCCGATGTCATCATCCTGGGGCCCGGTTCCCTCTTCACCAGCGTGGTGCCCCACCTCCTCCTCCCGGAGGTCCGGGAGGCCATCCGCCGCTCCAAGGCCCTCAAGGTCTACGTCCTCAACATCATGACCCAGCCGGGGGAAACCGACGGCATGACGGCGAAAGACCACGTGGTGGCCTTGGAACGCTACCTCGGGGAAGGCGTCTTGGATGTGATCCTGGGAGCCTCAGGCCCCTTCGATCCGTCGCTCTTGAAGGTCTATGAGGCCGACGGCTCCCGGCCGGTGGTATGGGATCTTCCCGAGCGCTGGGGAAAGGCCCGCTGCCTCCAAGCCCCCCTGGTGGAAAACCGCCAGTGGATCCGCCACCATCCTGAAAAGCTGGCTCGAAAGATCATGGAAGTGCTTCTGGAGGAAGGCCTCCGCGAAAAGGGCCGCTGGGTGGAGCGCCTCATCCTCTCCGAGAGGCTGAGCCGGCGATGAGCTTTACCGACCAGGTGAAGGAAGAGATGGTCCGCTGGGCACCTCGGGGGCGCCAGGCGGCCGCCGCCTTTTTGCGGGGCTGGCTTAGAGCCCGGGGGACGGCGGTACGGCGGGGCGGAGAGGTGAGGGCCGTCCTCCCTTTGAAGGACTGGGTGGCCCTTCGCCTGGCCCGCCAGCTCCTCAAGGAGCTGAGCTGGCCCTATACCCTCTTTCGCCGCCGGGACCGCCGCAGCCCCTTCGTCCTCATGGCCTGGGGCCCCGAGTGGGAGGCCTGGTGGCAGGAATGGTGGCGGGCCTTGGAAGAAGGCCGCCCCTGGACGGACCTTCCGGCTCCCGCCGATCGCCGGCAGTTTGTGCGGGGCCTTTTCTTCGGAGCGGGAAGCCTCTCGGGTTTGGGGCGGGAGCCCCACTGGGAGCTTCACCTGGAGCGGGAGGATGTGGCCCGGGAAGCCGTGGCCGTCTTGAGGGAACTGGGGTTTTTGCCGGGATTTCATAGGAGACGGGGCGCCTTCGTGGTATATCTGAAAGGGACAGGGCCCATCGGGGACATGCTCCGCCTCCTGGAGACCCCCCTGGCCCTTTTGGCCTTTGAAGAGGAGCGGGCTCAGCGGGAGCTGCGGAGCCGGGTGAACCGGTTGGTGAACGCCGATACCGCCAACATGGGGCGGGCCCTGGAGGCAGGGCTCAAGGACAGGGAGGCCATCCGGCGCCTGTTGGCCCAGGGCGGCTGGACGATGATCCCGGAAGCGTGGCGGCCCCTGGCGCGCCTTCGGCTCCTTCGGCCGGAAGCCACCCTGGAAGAGCTGGGGCGCCAGCTGGACCCTCCCCTGAGCCGGTCGGCGGTGAAGCGGCGGCTCTATGCCTTGCGGCAGCGGGCGGAGGAGCTGGAGGCAGGAGGAAGAGGAGGGGTGCCATGAAGCCCCTGGAAGGAAAGGGTTTGCCCTACGGGAAAGGGGATCCCCGGGCGGTGCTGAGGCGCATCGAAGGCCCCATGCAGGCGGTGGAAGCCATGCTGAAAGACATCCTCAGCACCGACGATCCCTTCCTGAAACCGGTCCTGGATCATCTGGCGCGAGGGGGTGGCAAGCGGCTGCGGCCGGCCCTTTTCCTCCTTTCGGTGGAAGCCTGCCAGGGCGATCCCTATGAGTTCGTCTCGGTGGCGGCGGCCCTGGAGTGCGTCCACATGGCCTCCTTGGTCCACGACGACGTCATCGACGAGGCCGACCGAAGGAGGGGCCTCCCCACCGTTCACCGCCTATGGGGGACCAAGGCCGGAGTTCTGGCGGGGGATTACCTTTTCGCCCGGGCCTTTTCCATCCTCGCCCGGGAAGGGGGACCCCGGGTCGTGGAGCGCATGGCCCAGGTCATCAGCGATCTCGCCTCGGGGGAGCTGCAGCAGCAGAATTCCCTCTATCGCCTGGATCAGTCGGAAGAGGAATACTTCCAAAGGATCCATCAAAAGACGGCCTCCTTCCTGGGGGAGTGCTGCCGCATCGCCGGGATCGTCACGGGCCAGGGGGAAGAAACCCAGGATGCCCTCTACCGCTTTGGCCAGCGGGTGGGCATGGGCTTCCAGGTCATCGACGACATCCTGGACCTCGTCGGCGACAGCCAGACCCTGGGAAAGCCTGCCGCATCCGATCTGGCGGCGGGCATTCTGACCCTTCCCGTCATTTACGGGCTACAAGACGCGGAGCTGGGGCCGCGTCTCCGGGAATACCTCCAGGATCCCCCCTGGGGAAGGGCTCGGGTGGAAGAAGCTCGCCATCTCCTTCTGGCGTCCGACGCGATAGGATATACGTATAGAAGGGCCCGTGAGTTCACCGAGGAGGGACGGGAAGCTCTGGCTTCCCTCCCGCCCGGCGAGGCCCGGGATACCCTGGAGGATCTGGCCCGCATCCTGCTCCTCCGTTCCCTTTAAACCTGGAGAGGAGGGCTCCATGCCCATGAGCCTTTCCGTGGACGGCATGCGGCGGCGCCAGCGGGTTCCGGAGGCCACCATCAAACGGTTGCCGGTGTACCTTCGCCTCCTGGAACGGCTCCAGGACGAAGAAGTCACCATCGTTTCGTCGGCGGAGCTGGCCCGCCTGAGCGGGATCACGTCGGAGCAGATCCGCAAGGATCTGGCCTACTTTGGCGCCTTCGGCACCCGGGGCGTGGGCTATGGGGTTTCGTCCCTGGCCCGCCGCCTCCGCTCCATCCTGGGTCTGGACCGGCCCATAGGGGCGGTGCTGGTGGGGGCGGGCCACCTGGGGACGGCCCTGGCACGGTACAACCGCACCCGCCGTCACTCCGTCCAGGTGGTGGCCATCTTCGATAAAGACCCCCAGAAGGTGGGGCAGCCTATCGAGGATCTGGTGGTCCAGCCCTTGGAGGAGCTGGAGGAGACCATCGCGCGGACGGGGGCGTGCCTGGCCATTTTGGCGGTGCCGGGATCGGCGGCGCAGGAGATGGCCCAGCGCCTGGTGCGGGCGGGCATCGAGGGGATCTTGAACTTTTCTCCCGTGCAGCTGAAAGTCCCGACGGGGGTGCAGGTGCACCAGATCGATCTCAGTTTGGAACTGGAGAGCCTGGCTTACTATGCGGGACAAGGGCGGCATCATGCCGAGGAAGGATGAGGGCTGAGGGTGTGGACCTCCCTTTGGGATCGCCTTCGGGAGCTGGACCTAGGGCAGGTCCTCCTGGCTCTCCTGGACATCGGCATCATCGCCTATCTCATCTACCGTGTCCTCATCCTGGTCCGCGGCACCCGGGCCACCCAGCTCATGCGGGGTCTGGCCCTCATCGTCCTCGCCTACTGGATCAGCGGCTATATCGGGCTGAAAGCCACCCATTGGCTCTTTGACAAAGTCTGGGTGGCTCTTTTTGTGGCCATCCCCATCGTGTTTCAGCCGGAGCTGCGCCGGGCTCTCGAGCAGGTGGGCCGCGGCTCTTTTTTTAGGCCGGTCCACACGCTGCCGGCGGAGGAAGAGCACCGCACCCTGGAGGAGCTGGTGAAGGCCACCATGGCCCTGGCCCGCAACAAGACGGGGGCCCTCATCGTCATCGAGCGGACCACGGGCCTGGAGGATGTCATCGAGACGGGCATCCGCATCGAGGGCCTGGTGACGGCGGAGTTCCTGGTGAACCTCTTCGTCCCCAACACGCCCCTCCACGACGGTGCCGTGATCATCCGAGGGTCCCGGGTCATGGCGGCGGGATGCTTTCTTCCCCTGGCGGAGCTCCATGCGGTGCCCCCCGAACTGGGAAGCCGGCATCGGGCCGCCCTGGGCATCACGGAGCATACTGACGCCATCGCCATCGTGGTGTCGGAAGAGACGGGCCATGTGGCCCTGGCCCACGAAGGAAAGCTGATCCGCGGTCTGGACGAGGAGGATCTGCGGGATCTTCTGGAAAAACTGATGCCCCGGAAGGAGACCCCCTTCATCCTGCCCTTCAACTGGCATAACCGAGGAGAAGGCAAATGATGCGGCGCCTCTGGCAGTGGTTCCGCCAGGATCTGGCCATCAAAGTGTCGTCCATCCTCCTGGCGGTCCTCCTCTGGATCAACGTGGGGGGTCTCCCGTCGGCATCCCCCTCCAGCCTGGCCCCGGTCCAGGGCACCATCGCCCAGGTGCCGGTCCAGTGGCGGAACCTTCCCCCCGATCTCCTGGTCCAGGCGGTGGAACCCAGCGCCGTGTCCATCACCTACCGGGCTGCTCCATCGGTGGCCGATACTTTGAGCCCTAGCGATTTTGCCGCCTTGGTGGACCTTTCCCATGCCTCTGCGGGCCGCCTGGCCTTCAACGTGACGGTGTCGGTGCCGCCCCAGGTGCAGCTGGTGGGGGTTAACCCCTCCCGGGTCATCTTCACCCTGGAATCCCTGGAGAAGCGGTCCTTCCCCATCCAGGTGGTCCTGGACGGAACCCCCCAGGAGGGATACCGGCCCGGGGAGCCTTCCTTGGCGCAAGCCGCCGCCGAGGTGGAGGGCCTGGCCAGGGATGTGGCGCGGGTCCAGGGGGTGCAGGCGGTGGTCTCCTTGCAGGGGAGGGCGGGCGACCTTCGGGTGAACGTGCCCCTGCAGGCGGTGGATAAGGACGGCCGGCCGGTGCCGGGGGTGACGGTGCGGCCGGGGAGCGTCCAGGTGTCGGTGTCCCTGGAGCTCTGGCAGAGCAAAGAAGTGCCGGTGATCCCCGTCTTCGCCGGCCTTCCCGCTGAGGGGTACGTGGTCCTGGAGGCGAAGGTGGAGCCGGCGACGGTGGAGGTGAAGGGGCCGGCGGCCCGCCTCGACGCCCTCACCCAGATCTACACCCGGCCGGTGTCGGTGGAGGGGGCCGATGCCGACGTGACGGCCCAGGTGGCGGTGGATATCCCCCAAGGGCTGGAAGGGAATCCCCAAGAAGTGACGGTTTACATCGCAATCGGGAAGGGGCCTTGAGAAGGATGCCGAAGCTTTTTGGAACCGATGGCGTGCGGGGAAAACCGGGGAAGGATCTGACGGCGGAGTTGGCGTTGCGTTTAGGAGCTGCCTGCGGCTCCCTCGTGGGGGAAGGGACCGTCCTCCTCGCCCGGGATACCCGGGAAAGCGGTCCCTTTCTGGCGGCAGCCCTGGCGGCGGGGTTTATGGCCCAGGGCGTCGACGTCTTGGATGCGGGGGTGGCGCCGACCCCGGCGGTGTCGTACCTGGTGGGCCGCCTGGGCCTCCGGGCGGGCGGGGTGGTGTCGGCCTCCCACAACCCGGCGGAGGACAACGGCATCAAGTTTCTTGATGAGAAGGGCGACAAGTTTTCCGAAGCCATGGAGGATGAGGTGGAGGCAAGGCTTTCCGCGGACCATCCCCTTCCCTTGCGGTTCGGCCGGCTGACCTTCCGGGAAGACGTCTTGGAGATTTACATTCAGCACCTGGTAGCCTCCCTTCCCGGAAAGTTTCCCCGGTGGAAGGTCGTCCTCGATTGCGCCCATGGCGCCACCTACCGGACGGCCCCCGAAGCCTTCACCCGGTCCGGCCTGGAGGTGGTGGTCACGGGGGCTGAGCCCAACGGACGGAACATCAACGATGGGGTGGGTTCCCAGCACCCGGAGGCCCTGCGGGAAGCGGTGCTGCGCCACGGGGCTGTGGCGGGCTTCGCCTTTGACGGCGACGGCGACCGCTGCCTGGCGGTGACGGAAGAAGGGGTGATCCTGGGCGGCGATGAGATGCTGGCCATTTTTGCCCGGGATCTACCCCCAGGTCAGACGGTGGTGGGTACCGTCATGACCAACGGGGGCCTGGAAGCCTACCTCAAGGACCGGGGCCTCCGGCTCCTTCGCACCCCCGTGGGGGACCGCCATGTGGCGGCCGCCATGGAAGCCCACGGGGCTCCCTTTGGAGGGGAATCCTCGGGCCACGTCATCATAAGGGCCTTTGCCCGCACCGGCGACGGGACCCTGACGGCCCTGCAGCTTTTGCAGAAGATGAAGGAGCACGGCCGGCCTCTGGGGGAGCTCATCCGCGATTTCCGCCCCTGGCCGTCGGTGCAAAAGGCCATCCCCCTCCCTGCCGGGTTCTTCTACCGCAAGGAAGATGTCCAGGATCTCCTGGAGGCGGCGGAAAAGGCCCTTTCCGGCTCCGGCCGCATCCTGGTGCGCCCCTCGGGGACGGAGCCCGTCCTTCGGGTCTTGGTGGAGGGCCGCGATGGGGACAGGGTGCAGGCGACGGCCGCCTGGCTGGTGGACGCGCTGGCGGAAAGGATGGGGAGCGGGAAGTAGAGGGAAGGCGGGGGAAAGGCGAAGGGAAGGCGAAGAAGGCAAAAAAGATGGGATCGGCCTCTGGCCGATCCCTTCCGTTTCCGTGGACTTCCCGTTCCTTGGACTCCCTTTGGACCTTCGTCTCGCCCTATCCCGGGAACTTTCCCATCAGGCCCTTCCCACCGCCAGGCGCCGCTCGTAACTCCTCGCCAAAAGCTGCATGGAGAAGTTGGTGACGAAAAAGACGCCGGCGATGAAAATGAAGGTCTGCATAGGGTTCAGGTACTTGGCGAAGAGGATGACGCCGCTCCCCGTGATCTCCTGGATGCCCAGGGCCCAGGCGTACGAGGTGTCCTTCATGACGGTGATGAACTGGCTGACGAAGGGCGGAATCATGTTGCGAAGAGCCTGGGGGAGGACGATGTGGCGCAAAACCTGAAGGGGCGTGAGGCCCTGGGAGAGGCCTGCCTCCCACTGGCCCTTATCCACCGACAGAAGGCCCCCTCGCACCACCTCCGCCAGCACCGCGCTGGTGTAGAGGCTCATCCCGGCGATGGCCGCCCAGATGGGCGGCAGGCCGGAGACAAACCGCATAAAGAGCATCAAGAGGAGCATGGGGAGGTTGCGAAGGGCCTCGATCCAATAGAAGGTCAGCTGGCTGACGCGCCGGGCCAGGCGGCTTTCGGGATAGATCTCCTTGCTGTAGCGCAGGGCCCCCAGGACCACCCCCGCGGCAAAGGAAAGGGCGATGGTGGTGAGGGCGATCTGGAGGGTGACGGTGAAGCCCCAGAAGAGAAAGCGCAGGGAGCTAGGCTGAAAGAGCACCAGAAACCCTTGCAACCCGTTCCACCTCCTCTTCCTGCCGTCCGTAGGCTTTAGCCAGATGCCGTTCCAGGCGCCGGGCCAGGGTGGCCAGGGGAAGGGTGATGGAGAGGTAGAGGAGGGCCACCACAGGGTAAGCCACCTGGTAGGCCAACGTGGCGCTGGCCCAGCTGTCGGCCCGGTACATCAGGTCGTAGCCGGGGATGAGGGCCAGGATCTGGGAGTTCTTGACCAGGTTGATGAGCTGGTTGGTGAGGGGCGGCAGGGCCACCCGGAAGGCCTGAGGCAGGATCACGTGCCGCATGGCCTGGGCGTAGGTGAAGCCCTGGGAGTAGGCGGCTTCGTACTGGCCCCGGGGGATGGACTGGATGCTGGCCCGGATCACCTCGGCGATGAAGGCGGCCGTGTAAATGCCCAGGGCCAGGACTCCTACCGCCAGCACCGGGAGATCGATGCCCACATAGGGAAGGCCGTAGTAGAAGAAGAAGGTCTGGACCAAAAGGGGCGTATTCTGGATGACTTCCACGTAGGCCCGGTTGAACCAGCGCAGGGGCCGCCAGGGGGCGAGGCTCAGAGAACCGATGACAATCCCCAGGGCGAGGGCCAGGAGAAGGGCCAGACCCGAGGCCTCCAGGGTCCGGCCCAACCCCCAGGCGAAGACCTTCCAGTCCCTGAGGAGCAGCTCCCAGCGCCAGGGAGCGAACACTACTTATCGATGCCTCCCGAGAGCCCATGCTTCTGGATGAGCTGGTCCATCTCCCCCGACTGGATCAGCTCTTCCACCACCTGGGCCACCACCTGCCGCAGGTCGTCGTTCCCCTTCTTGGTGGCGATGGCGTAGGGCTCCGAGCTGTATTTCTCGGGGAGAAGGACGGTGTTGGGGTCCTGCACTTGATAGGACTTCAGGATAGAGCCGTCGGTGGCGAAGGCGTCCACCCGCCCCGCCCGCAGGGCCGCCAGGATCTCGGGGTACGTTTCAAATTCCGCCGTCTGGATGGTGATGCCCAGATCCTTGGCCTTTTGCATCAGGCGTTCGCCCGTGTCCGCCCCCTTGGCCACACCGATGGTCTTGCCGTTCATGTCCGCCAGGCTCAGGATGCCCGAATCCTTCATCACCAACAGCTGGATGCCGTCTTCATAGTAGACGGGGCTGAAGTCCACTTCCTTCTTCCGTTCTTCTGTCACCGTAAAGGTGGCCGCCACCAGATCGATCTCCCCGTTGTTGAGAAGACCGGTGCGGGTCTTGGCCGTGACGGGGACAAATTCCACTGCGTTCTCATCGCCGAGGATCTTCTTGGCGATGGCTTTGACGATGTCGATCTCCAGGCCTTCGAACTGGCCCGTGTCGGGGTTCTTGTACCCGAAGCCGATGACGTCGGCCTTGACGCCGGCGATCAGCTTGCCCCGCTTCTTGATGGTATCCAGGGCCGAACCCTGGCTGCCGCAGCCCGCCAGGGCCACCAGGGAAAGGCCCAGGAACCCGATCAAAAGCACCCGCCAGAAGGAGCGCTTCATGCCACATCGCCTCCGTGCCAGAGAATTTTGCTGAGGAAGTCCCTCGCCCGCTGGGTCTTGGGCTGAAGGAAAAACTCTTCCGGAGGTCCTTCCTCCACGATCTGCCCTTCGTCCATGAAGATGACCCGATCGGCGACCTGGCGGGCGAAGCCCATCTCGTGGGTCACGATGACGCTGGTGATGTTCCCGTCCCGGGTGACATCCCGCATCACGTCCAGGACTTCGCTGATCATCTCCGGGTCCAGGGCCGAGGTGGGTTCATCAAAGAGCATGATCTTGGGGTTCATGGCGAGGGCGCGGGCGATGGCCACCCGCTGTTGCTGGCCCCCCGAGAGCTGGGGCGGATAGGCGTCGGCTTTCTCCTTGAGGCCCACCCGTTCCAAGAGGGCCAGGGCCGTCTCCCGCGCCTGCTCCAAGGGCACCTTTTTCACCAGCCGGGGCGCCAAGATGATGTTTTCCAGAACGGTACGGTGGGGATAGAGGTTAAAGCTCTGGAACACCATGCCGATTTCGCTCCGCACCTTGGAAAGATTCACTTTGCGGTCGGTGAGGAGCTTTCCGTCCACCCAGATCTCGCCCGACTGGATGGGTTCGAGGGCGTTGATGCACCGGATGAGGGTGGATTTCCCTGAGCCCGAAGGGCCGGCGATGACCACCCGCTCGCCCCGCTCAATCGTCAGGTTAATGTCCTTCAGGACGTGGAGGTTTCCAAAGTATTTATTCACGTCTTTAAACTGGATAATTCACACATCACCTCCTGTTCGGGCCCGGGAATCGCCCTGGGGGGTTGAAGGGCGGGCCGACGTGGGACTGCAGCCCTATTCGTGTGCTTATTCGCCCTAGGAGGGATTTTTCCTCCCGGCGGAAGGTCGAAGGATCTCTGCCGCTTTTTGCCGGGCCTCCTGCACCCTTTGCGGGGAAAGGGATTGCCCGCCATAGCGTTCATCCCAATAGGCCTCCAGGAGGAACCGGCGGTCCCCTTCCCGGTCCTTCTCCGGCGCCAGGAAAAGGAGGGTCTCCCGGGCGGGGTGACCCAGGGTGAAGCCCCTTCGGGCCGCCTGGTTTTCCAGGTGCCAAAGGAGGAGGCGCAACGGCGAGGAAGGGGGCGGCGCTGGACGCCGGGCCCGGGCGGGCCGTTCCTTGCGGCGGATCTCCCGGTATTCCGCCACCGCGGGGGGCGGCGGCTGGAACCACCGCCAGGCCCGATAGAGGAGGTAGGCGGCCGCCAGCACCCCCAGGATGACCAGGACCGTCTGGACCCACGGGGCATCCGTCGGGGACGAAAGGTCGGGGAGCTGATCCTCACCAAAGAGCTCCTGATCTTCCTTGGATGGGGCGGGAGGGTTTTTGGTGCGGGAAACCCACGGGGATAGGTACCGGATGATGGCCGTCGCGGCCATGACGAAGGGCCAGAGGACGTATTGCAAAAGGATCATCAGGCGGGGGGCGAGGGTCTCGTTCCAAAAGGCGGCCAGGGCGTCCCCCAGGCTGGGGAAGAGGAGCAGGAGGAGGAGGGCCAAGGCCGTCAGCCCTCCGGCGCCCCCCGCGAGCCACACAAGAAGGCCTGGAAAGGGAGACGCCGCAAAGCTGCCCGCCTCTTCTTCCGCTTCCCAGAGGCGCTGAGAGAGGAGGATCCCCAGAGCGGCCGCCACAAAGAGGCCGGCCCAGATCCAGCCGGGGCCTTTGGCGGAAAGGGGGGTCAGGCGGAGGAAGGTGAGAAAGCTGATGTAGAGCCAGAATCCCAGCCCCAGGAGGATATCCTTCTGGGCCCGGCCGAAGGTGGGGAGGTGGCTTCCCCCCAGAAGGGCCGCCACTACCGGCGGACCCCAGACGAAGAGGAGGCCTTGCCAGCTGGCATGGGGCAGGTAGGGATGGCTGACGGCGCTGAAAAGGCCGGCGATGGAAGCGGCCACGAGGAAGGTCACCAGGGTTCCCAGGCGGGGTTCCAGCCGCTGCCGGAAGGAAAGGGTGGCAAGGCCCAAGAGAAAGCTCAGCATCACGGCGGGGAAGGAAAAGAGCCCCGCGGGAAGGGACCCTCCCAGGGAGGCCGCCGCCATGTGGACGGCAGGGGCCAAAAAGGTCCAGTAGAGGACGAGGCGAAACACCGTCAGGACTTTCTCACCGCTGGACACGGGGCGCCGCCTCCTGCCATTCCTCGATGAGATGGGCCGGTACGTGGAGGTGCCGGATCCCCTTCACCTGCGGGGATTCTCCGCCCACGGTGATGAGGAGGACCCACCGGTCCCGGGCCGCCCGGTGGACCTCCGCCAGGAGGGCGGGGTAGAGGACGGGGGTGACGACGATCCAACGGCTTTCGGGCCCCAGCTTTCGGCCTTCCTGCCGCATGAGGGCGGGGAGAGAGGTGAGGCTGTACCCGCTGATGAGGGCCAGGGACTCGTAAAGGCGCTGCCAGTGTCTGCTGCCCCTTCCCGGCCCCACCCGGATGTGGCGGGGCCCCTGGTAGACGGAGCCGTTGCTCACCAGGCCCACCGCTTCGCCCTCCAGGAGAAACCGCCGCACCAGGCCGGCTGCCACCGCGATGGCCGGCTCCAGGCGATCGGGGTCGGTCTCATACCACTGGTCGGGGCGGGTGCGGGCCTCCAAGAAAAGCACGGTGGAAGGCTGGATGGCGCTGGTGATCTTTCGCACCTGGAGCTCCCCCGTCCGGGCGGTGGCGGGCCAGTGGATGAAGCGCATGGGATCCCCCGGCTCATAGGGGCGGATGCCCACCACCCGCAACGGGTCGGGGAAGAGCCACCGCTGCTTCTCCCGGATCCCCGCCGGATCGGCGGCCGCCGCCATCTCCGCCGGGAGATCCAAGGCCCGGGGGTAGACGATGAGGCTGGCCACCGCCTCTTCCTTTTTCGAGGCGGTCTCCGCCAGGAAGGGGTGGCTCAGGGAGAGCTCCACTTCCCGCAGGACCATCCTCCCGCGGCGGAGGGGGATGGCCCGGTAGCAGCGCTCCAGGGTTTCGTAGGAACCCAACGGCCACGTGTGGCGGAGCTCCTGCCAGCCCTGGAGGTGATGGCGGGCCAGGCGGGCTCCCGCCACATGGAGGTCTTTGGGGATGACGTCCTTTGAAAAGAGCCAGGGCACCGGCAGCCACTTGCGGTTGCGGGCCCGGTAGCAGAGCTCCACTTCTTCCCCCGGGAAGGCATGGGTTTTGGCGAAGGAAGCCTCCAGCGATACGCCCTTCAAGGCCTGGCGCCGCCAGTACCAGGAGAAGGGGATGAGGACCAGGAGGACGGCCGCAAAGAGGATCCAGGGCAGGGCCATGGGCCTTTCCCTCCTAGTGGGCTTCCGTGGGGGCCGGCACCTTGTCCAAAAGCTCCCGGACGATTTCCGCCCCCGTCTTTCCCTCCAGCTCCGCCTCCGGGGAGAGGATCAGGCGGTGGGCCAGGACGGGAACCGCCAGGTCGGCCACATCCTCGGGGACGACGTAGGGCCGGCCCCGGAGGGCCGCCAGGGCCTGGGTCGCCCGCAAAAGGGCGATGGCCGCCCGGGGGCTGGCCCCCAAGCGGATCTCCCGGTGGGTGCGGGAGGCTCGCACCAGGTCCACCACATACCCCTGGACGTCGGGGTGGACGGCCACCTCCCGCGTGGCTTGGGCCAGCCGGGGAAGCTCCTCCGCCGCCACCACGGGCTTGAGAGCGGGCAGGACATCCTCTGCCCCTTCCCGCCGGGCCACCCGCGCCAGCATCTCCCGCTCCGCCTCGGCCGAGGGATAGCCCGGGGAGAGGCGAAGGAGAAAGCGGTCCAGCTGGGCTTCGGGGAGGGGGAAGGTGCCCTCCTGCTCCACGGGGTTTTGGGTGGCCAGGACGAAGAAGGGGGAGGGGAGGGGCCGGGTGACGCCGTCGGACGTCACCTGCCGCTCCTGCATCGCCTCCAGGAGGGCTGCCTGGGTGCGGGGGGTGGCCCGGTTGATCTCATCCGCCAGGATGACGTGGGCGAAGATGGGCCCGGGGCGGAACTGAAAGCGGCCTTCCCCCGGGTGGAAGACGTTCACCCCCACCACGTCGGATGGGAGAAGGTCAGGGGTAAACTGGATGCGGCGGAAGACGGCCCCCTCCATGCTCTGGGCCACCGTCTGGGCCAAGCGGGTTTTCCCCACTCCCGGCACATCTTCGAGGAGGATGTGGCCTTCCGCCAAAAGGCCCACGGCCATCAGGAGGGCCGTCTCTTCCTGCCCCACCAGGGTCTTGGCCACGTGGTTCACGAGCGCCTCGCCAAACGACTGGATGTCTTGGATGCGGTCGGACAAAGGGAAAAGCCCCCGTTTCCTTGGTTAAATCTCCATCCCTCCTATTTTAGCCAAGAGAAACGGGAACGGCAGGCCTAGTCCTCCCCTTCCCCCTCGGCCTCCCCGAAGGGGCCGGCCTCAAGGATAGCCTCCCATTCTTCCGGGAGCTGGGCCCGAAGCTTCTCCCACTGGCCTTCGCTCACCGCCCCCCGCAGCACATCCATGACGGCGCGGATGTGGTAGGCTGCCCGGGGCGGATCGGCCACTTCCCGCTCCGCCACCCGGTTCACCAGCTCTTCCGGGGAGAAGCGCTGGGGTCCCCGGCCTTCCAGGAGGTAGCGCCCGATCTCCCGCGGAAGCTGGGCCGCCAGGTTCTCCGCCATGTCGGGGGTGAGGCGGTCTGCTAAGGTGGTGAGGGTGGCGCGGATGGCCGCCACCGCTTCGCCGGTGGAGCCGAGACGAGCCTTATGCTGCACTTCGCCGACAAATTGATCGTAGTTCATGGCCGCAGTATGCTCCCGCCAGGACCTTTTCATGCAGCAAGGAGGCGATGGCTTGGAACCTTTGGCTCGGCAATGGCTGCAAGACCAGCTGGACCGGAGGCAGGGCCAGACCTGGTACGTGCATCTAGAGACCACCATGGGGGCTTACACCAAGGGAAGCTACGGCCTTTTCGCCCGCAACGCCCGCTGGACCCTGAATCGAGGTCATGTGGCGGGCGGGGAGGGTGGAAAGCCCTTCCGGGTGGCCCTCTCCGGCCCCGAAGGCTGGATCTGGGTGGAGGGTTTGACCCACGGTCAGGTGGATGAGGAGGGTCGCCTCCTTCTCATGGGCCAGGACGACAAGGGCCGCCTGACGGTGGCCCTGGAACTCTCGCCCGTCCCGTTCCCTGTCGTGAAGGAGGAGGATTTCCATGAGTAGCCCCCGCATCAGCCGCTTGAAGCTCCCCCGTCCTGGCCGTCTCCTGGCGGCCTATCCCCATCCCGACGACGAATCCTTCGCCTGCGCCGGCCTTGTGAGACGCCATACGGAAGCCGGTTATCCTGCCACCCTCCTCATGGGTACCCGGGGCGAGCTGGGCCGCAACATGGGGTTTCCTCCCATAGCCAATCGGGAGACTCTCCCGGCCATCCGGGAAAAGGAGCTGGCGGAAGCTGCCCGCATGGCGGGGTACCAGGAGGTCCTTTTCCTCGGCGGTCACGACCGGCTCCTGGAGTTTTTGCCCCGTCGTCCTCTGGTGACCCGGATCCTGCAGATCCTCCGGGCCAAAAAGCCCTCCCTCATCCTCACCTTCCACCCCCGCTTCGGGAACCATCCCGACCACAACGCCATGGGCTCCCTGGTGACGGAGGCGGTCCTTCTCTGGGAGAAGGAGGGAGGCGACCCCATCCTCCTCTACAACGCCGGCCCCCGCCGGCCCAAGGATGTGGACCTTCCCCGCTTGACGGTGAACGTGGAAGCTTACCGGGACGTGAAGAAAAAGGCGCTCCAGGCCCATCTCACCCAGACGTCGTCCTGGATGAAGGACCTGGAGGCCGATCCCCGGGAGAGGGTCCGCTGGGAGAGGCGCCTCCGCTACGAGCGCTTCTGGGTAGCCCGGGGACCCCGAGGCTGGATGACCTCCAACCCGCCCATGTAAGGCCTTAAAGCGGGGGGGATGTAGATGCTCCCGTCCTCCCGCTGGTGGTTTTCCAAAAGAGCGATGAGGAGCCGGGGGGAGGCCGCCAGGGTGTTGTTGAGGGTGTAGGCGTACCGGGGCTTTCCCCCCTCCAGATAGCGGATGCCGCTCCTTCGGGCTTGGAAATCGTAGAAGCTGGAGCAGGAATGGGTCTCGCCGTAGGATCCCCGGCTGGGCATCCACGTTTCGATGTCGTGCTTTTCCACCTGCCCCTGGCCCATATCCCCCGTGCAGACGTGGACCACCCGGTAGGGGAGCTCCAGCTTTTGCAAGAGATCTTCGGCGTTTTGCAAGAGCTCCATGTGGAGCTGGTGGGAAAGCTCCGGGTCCGCCGGCGCGATGATGACCTGCTCCACCTTCATGAACTGATGCACCCGGTAGAGACCCCGGACATCTTTCCCGGCGCTCCCCACTTCCCGGCGGAAGCACGGGGAGATCCCCGCCAGGCGAAGGGGGAGCTCCTCTTTGGGGATGATCTCCTGCTGGCGGGAAGCCACCAGGGAGACTTCCGATGTGCCGATGAGGAAAAGATCATCCCGCTGGAGGTGGTAGACTTCCTCCCGGCCTAAGGGGAAGTACCCCGTGCCCACCATGGCCTCCTCCCTTACCATGACGGGCACCGACATGGGGGTGTAGCCCCGCTCCCGGAGGAGATCCAGGGCCATCTGCATGAGGGCCATCTCCAAAAAGACGGCCATGTTCTTCAGGATGTAGCTCCGGCTCCCGGCGAATTTCACCGCCCGCTCGATTTCCACGGCGTCATGGAGCTCCAGGAGCTCCATATGGTCCCGCGGGGGGAAGGCAAAGGACGGGATCTCGCCCACCCGCCGGATCTCCACGTTGTCGTCGGCGCTTTCCCCCACAGGGGTGCCGGGGGCCGGGGGATTGGGCAGCCGGAGGAGGAGATCGCGCCAGGCCTCTTCCACGTCCCGCAGGCGGGGCTCCTTTTCCTCCAGCTCCTTCTTGATGGCGGCCGCCCGCTGGAGGGCTTGCGGCCGCTGGGAAGGGTCCAGGCGGGGGATGGCCTGGGAAAGGTCGTTTCGCTCCTGGCGGAGCTTTTCCACCTCCTGTATGAGCTTGCGCCGCTCTTCATCTAAGCCGAGGAAGGCATCCACATCCACCGGGATGCCCTTCACCCGGGCGGCTTCTTTGATGATCTCCGGATGGTTTCTCACCAGCTCCAGGTCCAGCAATGACGGTCCCTCCCCGATGTTTTCCTGCCGTTCCTGCTTTTTTGCATTCTATCCTTTCGTCGCAGATCAGGCAGGTTCTGTGTTACCCTGAACATACCAAGGGTCCTTCGTGTAACCCAATCCAGCTGACATGTCGAGGGGGGCGTTGAAGGATGGCAGGCAGGACGGAATTTGTGGCCGGTCTTTTTGTGGGGGCTGCTCTGGGAGCCGTGCTGGGCCTTCTTTTGGCTCCCGAACCGGGCAGCGAAGTCCGCCGCCGCCTGGCGGAACGGGGCCGGCAGGTCGGGGAAAAGGCGCTGGAGTCGGTGAAAGAGAAGGCCGCCTCCCTGCGGGAAACGGCGGAGGATTGGGCGGAAGCTGCCCGCGGGCGCTGGCACGAAGTGACGGACGAAGGCCAAGGTTAAACCATGGAGGAACGCTGGCTCCTCTACCTTCTGGCCGTAGCGGTGATCCTCCAGGTGCTGATGCTCCTCGTCCTGGGGATCATGGCTTACCGGGTGGTGCGGCTGCTGGGCGTTCTCCAGGAGCAGCTGAAGATGACCCTCAGGAAGGTGGAGGAGGAAGTAGCCGCCGCCGGAGAGGAAGTCCGCCGCCTGGCTCGCGGTGGCCAGCGTTTCTTTGCCACCGGCACCCAGATGGTGGACCGGGTGGCTTTGGCCTTCTCCCTCGGCCGCCTGATCCGGGGACGCGGTCCCGGCCGCCTCTGGCAGGTGGCAGGCCTCGTGGCGGGGGCCCTCCCGGGCATCCTGAGGGCGGCCCGTCCCTGGGCCGGATGGCTGGAGCGCCGGCGGAGGCGCGGGGAAGGGAAGGAGAAGGGGTCTTCCGTTTAGGGCATGGGCGTCGGCAAAAAGAGCGGCAGGTGAAACCTGCCGCTCCTTCCTTTCTGCGCCCCTTCCCCGTCTCTACTGCTCTCGGTTAACCCACAGACCCTTCCATCTCCAGTTCGATGAGCCGGTTCAGCTCGATGGCGTACTCCATGGGGAGCTCCTTTCGGAAGGGTTCCACGAATCCCTGGACGATCATCTTGGCGGCCTCCGTCATGCTGATGCCCCGGCTCATGAGGTAGAACAGCTGCTCTTCGCTGATCTTGGAGACGGAGGCCTCGTGCTCCATCTGCATGTCGTGCTCCTGGATCTCCATGTAGGGGATGGTGTCGGATGCCGACTCGGGATCCAGGATGAGGGCATCGCACTCCACCCGGGACTTGCAACCCACAGAGCCCTTGGGCACCTTCACCAGGCCCCTATAGGTGGTCCGCCCGCCCTTCAGGCTGATGGACTTGGAGATGATCATGGAGCTGGTGTAGGGGGCGCTGTGGATCATCTTGGCCCCCGCATCCTGGTGCTGACCCTTCCCGGCGAGGGCGATGGAGATGACCTCGCCCCGGGCCCGGGGGCCCAGGAGGAAGACGCTGGGGTACTTCATGGTGACTTTGGACCCCAGGTTCCCGTCCACCCACTCCATGGTGGCGTCCTCATAGGCGAAAGCCCGCTTGGTCACCAGATTGTAGACGTTGTGGGACCAGTTCTGGATGGTGGTGTATCGGCACCGGGCCCCCTTCTTGACGATGATCTCCACCACCGCCGCGTGGAGGGAAGCGCTGGAATAGGTGGGGGCGGTGCAGCCTTCCACGTAATGGACGAAGGAACCCTCCTCGCAGATGATGAGGGTCCGCTCGAACTGGCCCATGTTTTCCGTGTTGATGCGGAAGTAGGCCTGCAGAGGGATGTCCACCCGCACCCCCTTGGGGACGTAGACGAAGGACCCCCCGGACCATACGGCGCTGTTGAGGGCGGCGAACTTGTTGTCGTTGGGGGGCACCACCGTACCGAAGTACTGGCGGACCAGATCGGGGTACTCCTTCACCGCCGTATCCATATCGGTGAAGATGACCCCTTTCTTTTTGAGGTCCTCCCGCACGCTGTTGTAGACCACTTCCGACTCGTACTGGGCCGAGACCCCCGCCAGATACTTGCGCTCGGCCTCGGGGATGCCCAGCCGGTCGAAAGTCCGTTTGATGCTCTCGGGAACTTCATCCCAGCTGCGGCCCTTCTTCTCCGTCGCCCGCACGTAGTAGCGCATGTCGTTGAAGTTCAGCTCATCCAGGTTGGCCCCCCAGCGGGGAAGGGGCTTTCTCTGGAAGATTTCGAAGGCCCGCAGCCGGAACTCCCGCATCCAATCGGGTTCTCCTTTCATGCGGGAGATGTTCTCCACGATCTCCCGGGTGAGGCCCCGATCGCTCTTAAAGGCGTAGTAGTCTTCCTCGTCGCGGAACCCGTACTTGTATTCCAGGTCGATGCCCAGTTCCTTGGCCACGCCCACACCCCTTTTCAATCCAAAGTGATCCACTCGGAATTCTGCCCTCAGCATACACCAAAACGAAAGCCATCGCATCCCTTTCCGGCGCCATGGTATCATCAGGCCATGGACGGGAGCTTCTTTCGCCGGCGGGCTTTCCTGGCGGTGGTGGAGGTGCGCCTTCCGCGCTGGCGCTTTTGGATCCCCATACCTTTGAGCCTCTTGGAGGATATGGTGCTCCTGGCGGCTCTGGGAAGCTCCCTCATCGGCCGGTTTCTCGACCGCCATCCCTTTCCCGTCACCGTGAAAGCCAAAGGGGGCTTCGCCCTTTACCGCGCCGGCATGGCCTTTTTGCGGGAAATCCGGCGGGCGGGACCCCAGGTCTGGTTCCTCATCCATGCAGCAGAGGATCAGTTTCACCTTGCCGTCCGCACCTTCTGACGCCTTTTTCCGCATCGGCATCGATGTGGTGGCGGTGGAGCGCATGGACCGCCTGGTGACGCGCCACCCGCGGGCGGTGGTGCGCCTCTTTACCGAAAGGGAGCGGGCCCTCTTTCGGGGGCCCTTTCGCTTGCAGCGGATGGCGGGCATCTTTGCCGCCAAGGAGGCGGTGTGGAAGTGCCTGGGGCGCGGCTTTCGCGGCATGACCTTCCACGACGTGGAGATCCTCCGGGACGGCGAGGGAAAGCCCCTCCCCGTCCTCTCCGGGGGAGCCGCGGAAAGGGCCAGGGAGCTGGGGATCCAGGGGCTGGAGGTCAGCATCACCCATGAAGCGTCCCTGGCCATGGCCCAGGCCATCGCGTGGGGAGGGTTGTCTTGAGGGATCGGGGCTGGATCGAGATCGACCATCGGGCTCTTCGCCACAACGTGAAGCTCATCCGCCGCACCATCGGGGCCAGCCGGCTCCTGGCGGTGGTGAAAGCCGACGGCTACGGCCACGGGGCAGGGGAGGTGGCCCGTACCCTTCTTGCCGCCGGAGCCTACGGTCTGGCGGTGGCCTCGGTGGAAGAAGCCCTGGCCCTGCGGGAAGCGGGGATCGAGGGCTTTCTCTTGGTGATGGGCTACACTCCGCGGGAGGCGGTGGCGGACGTCATGGCCCGGGGCATTTCCGTCGCCCTTCTGGATGGGGACCACGGCCGGGAGCTGGAGGAGGCGGCCCGGGTCCAGGTGGAAGAGGGGTCGCCCCCCCTTGCCGTCCACCTGAAGGTGGATACGGGCATGAGCCGGCTGGGGGTCCTCCCCGAAGGAACCGCCGGGGAGGCGGTGGCCCTGCTGGCCTCATCCCCTTACCTCAAGTGGGAAGGGACCTTCACCCACCTGGCCCGGGCCGACGAGGCCGATCCGGGACCGACGAACCATCAGCTCCATCGCTTCCAGGCCTTTCTCCAGAGCCTTCGCCAAAGGGGCCTCCATCCCGGCCTCATCCATGCCGCCAACACCGGGGCCGCCCTTCGGTTTCAGAAAGCCCGTTTCGATGCGGTGCGGGTGGGCATCGGCCTTTACGGGTATATGCCCTCGCCGGATCTCTTCCACCCTGGCCTAAAGCCGGTGATGGCGGTGAAGAGCCGCCTCGTCCAGGTGAAAAAGCTCCCTCCCGGAACGCCCGTGAGCTACGGAGGCACCTACGTCACCCAGGGCGAGGAATGGGTGGGGGTGGTCCCCCTGGGCTATGCGGAAGGGATCCCCCGCCTCCTCAGCAACCGAGGTGCGTTTCTCTGGAGGGGTCAGCGGGTTCCCATCCGGGGGCGGGTGTGCATGAACCTCACGGTGGTGGGGCTTCCCCAGGAAGGACGGCGGGGCGATGAAGTGGTGCTCCTTGGAAAGCAGGGCGAAGACGTCCTTCATGCCTGGGAGTGGGCCTCCTGGGCGGAGACCATTCCCTACGAGATTCTGACGGGGTTTGGCGGGCGCCTTCCCCGCTATCATGTAGGAAAGGAAGAGGAGGGTGGGTCTTGAGGCCCCTCATCGGGATGACCCTTGGAACGGCGGAAGACGAGAAGAAGGGGCGGCTGGACCGGCAGTATCACGATTACGCCGAGGCGGTGGCGGAGGCAGGGGGCGCTCCCTTCTGGATTCCTCCCCTTGCCGACAAGGAAGCCCTGGAGAGAATCCTTGACGTTCTAGACGGCCTTCTTTTGACCGGCGGCGGCGACCTGGAAGCTTGGCGCTTCGGGGAGGAGCCCCATCCCTCCCTTTCGGGGGTTCAGCCCTGGCGGGATGAAGCGGAACTCTACCTCTACCGGCGGGCTCGGGAAAAAGGCCTCCCCATCCTGGGGATCTGCCGCGGGTGCCAGGTCATCAACGTGGCCGAGGGAGGAAGCCTCATCCAGGACATCCCCTCCCTGGTGCCGGGGAGCCTCTCCCACCAGCAGACCCTTCCCGCCGACGAAGCTTCCCACTCGGTCCAGGTGGAGGGGGAGAGCCTCCTCCATCGCATCCTTGGCGTGGATGCCCTTGGGGTGAATTCCTTCCATCATCAGGCGGTGGGCCGGGTGGGGGAGGGCCTCCGGGCGACGGCCAAAAGCCCGGAGGACGGGGTGGTGGAGGCTGTCGAAGGCCGATCGGGTTCCTTTCTCTTGGGAGTCCAGTGGCATCCCGAGCGGATGGTGAAAAAAGCCCCTCTCATGAAGAGGATTTTCGCCGCCTTTGTGGAAGAAGCAGCGAAGCGACGGGGCTAGGAGAGGACGGCAAGGTGGCGGACATCCGCTGGAGGGCTCAGCCCTTTCTCATGAATCCCTTGCGGAGCGCCGGAGTGGTGCTCCTTCTCGTTTTCAGCTGGTGGTTCGGCTACTATCTCATGGGCCAGGTGGGCCTTTTGGTGGCGGTGGTGGCCACCGTGAGCCCCCTGGCCCCTTACCTCTTCCCCAGCACCTATCACCTATCCCCCGAAGGGGTGGAAGTCCGGACCCTCTTTTCCTCCGGTGTTCGCCCCTGGGACCGGTTTGTGGGCTACACCGTCTACCCCGATGGGGTTCTCCTGGCCTATCCCCGCCATAACCTTCGCCAGCGCATCCTGAAAGGGGTCTTCCTCTTTTTCGGCGAGGAAGATCCCCGCCCCATCCTGGCCTACATCGAAGAGCGCCTCTCGGGGAAGGGCTTTTTTGCCCCCGGGGCGCCCCGCCCTTCCTGAAGAACTAGCCTTTTTTCCCAAGAAGGATATTTCCAACGCAGGGCGAATATCGCAGTGCCAAGAGGACGTTTCTCCCAGGGTTGGTTCTATGGGGGGATCGTTCTCAAAAACAGGAAGGAGGTGACTTATGAGCGTGTTCTTTTTGGCGGCCGACACGGCTCCCCTCTTCGGGATCTTTGCGCCGGGCCGGGGCGGGGCGTTTTTCGCGGTCCTCATCTTCGTCCTTTTCGTCTGGACCATGATCAACCGGGCCCGGGGCGGGACCCTGACGCGGGAGATCCACAAGCTGGCGGGGCTCGATGCCATCGAGGAGGCGGTAGGGCGGGCCACCGAGATGGGCCGGCCGGTCCACTACACCATGGGGCTTCCGGCCATCACCAGCCCCCAGACCATCGCGTCCTTCCCGGTGCTGGGCTATGTGGCCAAGATGTGCGCCCAGTACGACACCCGGCTCATCAACACGGTGAACGACGTGGTGGTGTACGCCGTGAACGAGGAGATCATCCGGCAGGCGTACCTGGAGGCGGGGCGGCCCGACGCCTTCAACCCCGATGACGTCCGCTTCATCACCGACTGGCAGTTCGCCTACGCCGCAGGGGTGCTGGAGATCTTGGCCTCGGAGAAGCCGGCGGCCCAGATCCTCTTCGGCGGCCCCTTCTTCGCCGAGTCCCTCCTCTTCATCGAGGCGGGAGCCCTGGCGGGGGCCATCCAGGTGGGGGGTACGGCCTCCATGTCCCAGCTGCCTTTCTTTGTGGCGGGCTGCGACTACGCCCTCATCGGTGAGGAGATCTACGCCGCCAGCGCTTACATCTCCAAGGAGCCCGTCCTGGTGGGGACGGTGGTGGGGGAGGACTACTACAAGTTCCTCCTGGTGGCCACCATCATTGCCGGCACCCTGATCTACTCCATCGCCGGCCAGTCCCTCCTGGAGACCTGGCTCAAGATGTAAGGGCGGCGACGGGAAGGGAGGGAAAGGATGCGCAAGGAAGTACCTTTGGCGCTGGTGACCCTGACGGGCCTCTTCGTCATCGTGGCCTACTACTTCAACTACTTCTACGAGCTCAAGTGGCTCGACATCGGCAACAAGTGGTACCAGGTGTTCGCGGCCATGTTCGTGTTCCTGGGTTTCATCAACCTGACCCAGATCCACGCCCGGAACATCGCCCGGCGCCGGGCCAAGTGGGTGTATAGCCTCATCCTCCTCATCGCCATGTACGGTTACGCCCTCTTGACCCTCTGGCAGACGGTGGACGGTCCCCAGGCCGACTGGATCTACCAGAACATCATGGTGCCCACCGACGCGACCATCTTCGCGCTCCTGGCTTTCTTCATCACATCGGCGGCGTACCGGGCCTTCCGGGTCCGCACCCGCGAAGCCACCGTCCTCATGATCAGCGCCATCATCCTGATGCTGGGGACGGCCCCCATCGGCGATGTCATCATCCCCGGGTGGAAGACCTTCTCCCAGTGGATCCTGGATGTGCCCAGCGCGGCTGCTCAGCGGGGCATCCTCCTGGGGGCGTACCTCGGCGCCTTCGCCACCGCCTTGCGGATCCTCCTGGGGCTGGAACGGGCCCATCTTGGAGGGATCGAGAAATGACGGCTAGGCGGAGAGGGGGTGCCGCAGCATGAAGTGGGCCCTGGATATCGATCGCCGCTGGATCTGGCTCATCATCTTCATCATCGTGGGTTTCGTCATCATCCGCCCCTTGGGCCTGCCCATCCCCATCGGTCCCGACGCCCAGAACTTCTACGACACCATCGACGCGTTGCCCGAGGGGTCCAACGTCCTCCTGGGAGCTGCCTACGAGGTGGGGACCGTGGGGGAGATCCAGCCCATGGTGAGGGCCTTTGCCTACCACGCGTTTAAAAAGAACCTGAAGATCTTCATCTTCGACGCGGCCTGGACCAACGGGCCCAAGCTGGCCGCCAGGGCGGTGGAAGAGGCGGCCAAGGCCCTCGGCAAGGAGTACGGGGTGGACTGGATCAACCTGGGGTATAAGCCCGGCGGATCCACTACCTACCAGCTCATGACCAGCAACCTTCTGGAGGCTGTCAAAGGCGTCGACCAGAACGGCCAGGCCCTCAGCCAGTTCCCCATCATGCAGGGCATCACCAAGGTGGATAGGAATACCTTTGCCGCCATCGTGGCCACCGACGTGGGGTCCCCCGGAGCCACCGATTATTACGCCTTCATCGGGGAGCCCACCGGGGTGCCTGTCTTGGGCATGGTCATCACCATGGAGGTGCCCGGCTTTAAGCCCTACGTGGCGGCGGGGCAAATCAAGGCCATGCTCCCCGGGTCCCGCGGGGCGGCCGAGTACGAGCTCCTGGTGGGGGAGCCCGGGCAGGCCATCAGCCAGCAGGACGGCCAGTCCCTGGCGGCCATCTACGTGACCCTGCTCATCATCCTGGCCAACGTGGCCTGGCTGACCACCCGGAACAAGCAGTGAGGAGGTGTTGAGATGAGCGCAGAGCAGTGGGGCTTGATCGCCGGGGCTATCGCCACCATCGCTGTATGGACTTACCTGGTGGATAACCAGAACCCCATCTGGGAGTTCATCCAGCACCTCTACATCGGCCTGGCCTACGGGTGGACCTTCGGTCTGGTGTGGCACACCTACATCAAGCAGGTCTTCATCGGCGACGACTTCAGCCTGAGGGCGGGCCAGTGGTGGATGATCATCCCCGTCATCCTGGGGCTCCTCATCTACACCCGCTACATCCCATCCATCTCGTGGATCGCCCGTTACCCCCTCTCCATCGCCCTGGGCTGGGGCGCCGGCTACGTCCTCACCTTCAGCGCCCCCGTCTTCATCGGCCAGGTGACTGACTCCTTCTATCAGCTGTGGGGGCTGGGCTCCACCAGCGAGACCCTCAACAACTGGCTCCTTCTCCTGGTGCTCCTGGGCACCCTCACCTACTTCTTCTTCACGGTCCGGCGGGATGCCAACGCCGTGATGAAGGGCGGGGTGTGGGTGGGCCGGTGGGCCATCATGGTCACCCTGGGGGCCATGTTCGGCAATACCGTCCTCTACCGCTACAACCTTTTCTACGCCCGCATGAAGTACATCCTGGTGGATGTGGTCCAGGGCCTCTTTGGAGGGGGCGCCGGCTGACCATCGTCTGGGCTGGCGGCTATAGGGAAAGGGGGCCTGCCCGGGGGGCGGGCCCCCTTGCCTATACCACCTATTATGTGCATATATGTATAGTTTAAGAAAGATTAAAGGCTCGCCAGGGAAGGAGTGTAGGCCCATGGACGATTCCCGACGCCCCAAGACCATCCTGGCCACCGACGTGGGTAGCACCACCACCAAGGCCATCCTCATCGAAGAAGTGGACGGCCAGTACCGGATGGTGGCCCGGGGGGAGATGCAGACCACCGTGGAAGCCCCCTGGGAAAACGTCATGATCGGTGTGCGCAAGGCCATCCGCCGCATCGAGGAGATGACGGGCCGCCGCTTCCTGACGGAGGACGGCCGCCTCCTCCGGCCCCGCCAGGGGGAGGACGGGGTGGATCTCTACGTCTCCACCTCCAGCGCCGGGGGCGGCCTGCAGATGATGGTGGCGGGCCTGGTGAGCACCATCAGCGCCTCCAGCGCCCACCGGGCAGCCCTGGGCGCCGGCGCCGTGGTGCTGGACGTCATCGCCGTCGATGACGGCCGCTCCACGTCGGAGCAGATTGCCCGCATCACCCAGCTGCGCCCCGATATCATCCTTCTCTCGGGAGGGGTGGACGGGGGCTCCGTCCAGTACCTGGCGGCCCTGGCGGAGACGGTGCTCCAGGCCAACCCCAGGCCTCGCTTTGGGTCCACCTATCGCCTGCCGGTGGTGTACGCCGGCAACGTGGATGCCCAGGACCTGGTGGTGTCCATCCTGGAACCTCACCTGGACGTCCACCTGGTGCCCAACCTCAGGCCCCGCCATGATCTGGAGAACCTGGGGCCGGCCCGGGAGAAGATCCACGACCTCTTCATGAACCACGTCATGGCCCAGGCTCCCGGCTACGGCGAGCTCATGGAGTGGGTCGATGCCACCATCATGCCCACTCCGGGCGCCGTGGGGAACATCATCCAGGTGGTGGCGAGGGAAGAGAAGGTCAACATCGTCGGCGTGGACATCGGCGGCGCCACCACCGACGTCTTCTCCGATTTTGGAGGCACCTTCACCCGGACCGTCAGCGCCAATCTGGGTATGAGCTACAGCATCACCAATGTCTATGAAGAAGCCGGTTTTGAGAATGTCCGCCGCTGGGTTCCCTTCCCCATCGATGAAGCCCAGTTCGCCGACTGGATCAGCAACAAGATGGTCCGGCCGACGGCCATCCCCCAGACGGTGGAGCACCTCATCCTGGAGCAGGCCTTGGCCCGCGAGGCGTTGCGCCTCTCCTTCGAGCACCACAAGCGCCTGGCCAAGAAGGTGGAAGTGGAGGAAAAGGGCCTGGGCCGGAGCTCCCTCGGCGAGGTGAAGAAGGCCGAAGGCGTCGACATCATCAAGATGAACCAGTTGGATATGCTCCTGGGGTCCGGCGGGGTCCTTTCCCACGCTCCCCGCCGACAGCAAGCCGCCCTCATGCTCCTGGACGCCTTCCAGCCTGAAGGCATCACCCAGCTGGCGGTGGACAGCGTCTTCATGACGCCCCACCTGGGGGTCCTGGCGTCGGTCCACCCCGACATCGCCCATGAGGTGTTCCGGAGGGACTGCCTGGTGCCCCTGGGGACGGCCATCTCCGTGGCCGGAAAAGGGAAGGAAGGCAAACCCGTCTGCCAGGTGAAAGTGAACCTTCCCCAGGGCACCGAGACTTTCTGGCTTCATTACGGGGAGCTGAAGCGCCTTCCCCTGGGGATGGGGGAAGAGGCGGAGGTGGAGCTCATCCCCGAGCGCGGGATGGACGTGGGGGCAGGCCCCGGAAAGCCCCGTCAGGCCCGGGTGAAGGGCGGCGTGGTGGGCCTCATCTTCGACGGCCGCGGGCGGCCCATCGAGCTTCCGGCCCAGGACGGCAAGCGCCGGGCGAAGCTCCTTGAGTGGCTGCGAGCTCTGGACGTCTACCCGGAGGAAGCCCTCATGGAGCTGCAGCCGGAAGGGACGGCTTTGGCGGAACCCGAGGAAGGGAGGAAGAGCCTTGTCTTCCGTCTATTTGGACGCCGAGCATCCAGTTGAGATCTGGTCCTTTGTCCGCCGGCTCCCCCTTCCCGGAGAGATCCTGGTGGCTCCGGGGGATGAGGTGGAGCCCGAGCAGACGGTGGCCCGCATTTCCCTTCGGCCGGGCATCCCCTGGGTGATCCCCCTCGCCCGCCTCATCGGGGTCAGGGACGACCAGCTCTCCCAGTGCTGCCTGGTGAAGGTGGGCGATCGGGTGAAGACGAAGCAGGTCATCGCCCGCGGCCTCTCCTCGGGCCTCTACGGGCAAAAGGAATACGAATCCCCCATCGACGGCGTGGTGGAGGATATCTCCGACCGGTCGGGGAGGATCGTCATCCGGGAGGAGTTCGGCCGGGAGGAGCCGCCGGTAAAGGTGGATGTGGCCTTCGAGCTGGGGGTCCGGCCCCGGGACCTCCCCCAGCATATGCTCTTCAAGGTGGGCCAGGAGGTGAAAAAGGGATCCATCCTGGCCAAGAAAGGGGAGCAGCAGGCGTTTTTCACCCGCTCCGTGGTGGCTCCGGTCTCTGGGGTGGTGGCGGAGATCAACACCCAGACGGGCCATGTGACCATCGCCCGCCCCTTCAAGGAAGTGGTGGTGAAGGCCTACGTGCGGGGTCGGGTGAAAGACGTCCAGGAACAGCGGGCGGTGGTGGTGGAGACGGCGGCGGTGCGCCTGACGGGCATCTTCGGACTGGGCGGGGAGCGCCACGGCCGCCTCAAGGTGCTGGTGTCGTCACCTTACGAGGATCTCACCCCCGACCTCATCGACGAGAGCTGCCGGGGTCAGATCATCGTGGGAGGGCGCTTGGCCACCGACGAAGCCCTGATGAAAGCCCTGGAGGTGGGGGTGGCGGGGGTCATCACGGGGACGGCCCACTACCTTACGTTGGTGAAAGCCCTGGGGGTGAAGCTGGGGGTGGGTATCACCGGATCGGAAGACGTGGACATGACCGTCATCCTCATGGAGGGCTTCGGCTCCCTCCCCATGCGGGAGTCGGCCTTCCGCACCCTGCGCTCCCTGGACGGGCGGGAGGCCTCCATCAACGGGGCCACCCAGATCCGTGCAGGCGCCATCCGGCCCGAGATCGTGGTTCCCATGCCTTGGGAGCTGGCCCAGGCGGACAAGCGCCGCTTCGTGGACGAAGACCTTACCATCGGCCAGAAGGTCCGGATCATCACCGAACCCTATTTCGGCTTGGTGGGGGTGGTGGCGGCCCTTCCCCGGGAGGACGCCATCATCGAGACGGAAGCCAAAGCGGCGGTGGCCCAGGTGGATGTGGGGGGCCGCCTCCTGACGGTGCCCCGCAAGAATCTGGAGCCTTTCCACTGACGGTGGAAGGAGGTCTTGACGATGCCGGGCATCGGACCTTCTTCGTGGCAGCCGTCCCTGCCCCCCCAAGATGACGACGAGCTGACGCCGGAGCGGCGGGACGAGCTCATCAACTGGCTGCTGGAGAAGATCGACCGCTGGAAGCTGTATACCCCCGCCATCCTCCTGGTGGAGGGCATGCGGCCCCTCCACTATATCGGAGCCCAGATGGCCTTTTTCGGGGCTCCTTATCTCAGCATCCTGGGGGCGGGGGAGCTGGGGAACGAAGTGGGCCGGCTCCTCTCCGACCCCAAGAACCTGGATCTCTTTTTGCAGCGCTTGGAGGAAAGGGCCCGGGCCCAGGCGGAAGAAGAGGAGCACCAACGGCTGCCCAGGCAGCGCCCCTGGTGGCGCCGTAGAAAAGGAGAGGATCAGTAGTGGAGCGGATTCTGGCCACCGACTGCGGCAGCACCACCACCAAAGCCATCCTCATCGAGAGAGTGGGGGAGGAGTACCGCCTCATCGCCCGGGGAGAAGCCCCCACCACGGTGGAAGCCCCCTTCGAAGACGTGACGGTGGGGGTCCTGAATGCGGTGCGGGAGCTCCAGGAGCTCACGGGGCGCCAGCTCTTGGACGGCGATGAGAGGATCCTCATCCGGGAAGGCCGAGGGGAAGCCGGCGTCGACGCTTACTTTTCCACCTCCAGCGCCGGAGGCGGTCTCCAGATGATGGTGGCGGGGGTGGTCCGCACCATGACCACCGAGAGCGCCCAGAGGGCTGCCCTGGGCGCCGGCGCCATCGTGGTGGATGCCATCAGCATCGACGATGGGCGCCTCCCCTACCAGAAGATCGAGCGCATCCGGAACGTCCGCCCCGACATGCTCCTCCTCTCCGGCGGCGTGGACGGGGGGACGGTGAGCCACGTGGTGGAGCTGGCGGAGCTCATCAAGGCGGCCGATCCCAAACCGAGGTTGGGCATCGGGTACCGGCTTCCCGTCATCTTCGCCGGCAATGTGGCGGCCCGTCCCCACGTGGAGGAGGTCCTCAAGGATGTGGTGGATCTCCGCATCGTGGACAATCTCCGCCCCACCCTGGAAAAGGAGGTCCTGGGGCCTGCGCGGGAAGAGATCCACAACCTCTTCATGGAGCATGTCATGGCCCAGGCGCCGGGGTACCATAAGCTCATGGAGTGGACGTCGGCTCCCATCATGCCCACGCCCGGGGCCGTAGGTCTTCTCATGGAGACGGTGGCCCGCCGGCGGGGCATCACCCTCCTGGGGGTGGACATCGGAGGGGCCACCACGGACGTCTTCTCCGTCTTCCGGGGGACCTTCAACCGCACCGTTAGCGCTAACCTGGGCATGAGCTACAGCATGGCCAACGTCCTCCTGGAAGCGGGTCTTCCCCAGATCCAGCGGTGGCTTCCCTTTGAGATCTCGGAGGCGGTGCTGCGGAACCGCATCCGCAACAAGATGATCCGCCCCACCAGCATCCCCCAGACACTGGAGGATCTCATGCTGGAGCAGGCGGTAGCCCGGGAAGCCCTGCGTCTCGCGCTGGAGCACCACAAGTCCCTGGCGGTGGAGCTGAAAGGGGTGCAGCGGCAGCAGGAGCTCTCGGCCTTCCTGGACTACCAGAGCTCCGGGGCCACGCTGGTAGACCTCATGGAGCTGAACCTCATCATCGGCTCGGGAGGGACCCTTTCCCACGCCCCCCGGAGGGTCCAGGCGGCCCTCATGATGGTGGATGCCTTCCAGCCGGAAGGGGTGACGGAGCTGGCGGTGGACAGCATCTTCATGATGCCCCAGCTGGGGGTCCTCTCCACCCTCCACCCCGAGGCGGCCACCCAGGTCTTCGAGCGGGACTGCCTCATCCGCTTAGGCACGGTGGTGGCCCCCAAAGGGGTAGCGCAGCCCGGCGAGGTCATCCTCCACGCCCGCTACCCGGGGGGTTCCCTGGAGCTGAAGGCGGGGGAGATCCTCCGCATGCCCCTCGAGGAGGGAAAGGAGCTCCCCGTGGAGCTCCGGCCGGCCCGGGGGATGGATGTGGGGGCAGGTCCCGGCAAGGCGAGGGAGGTGACCCTTACGGGCGGCGCCGTGGGCATCCTCTGGGATGGCCGCGGGCGGCCCCTCCAGCTCCCCGCCGATCCCCGGGAACGCCGGGAGACCCTCTGGCGCTGGTTTGACGCTCTGGATGTTTATCCGGCCCGCCCCCGCACAGCCCTCATGGCGGGCAGCTCGTAGAAAGGGGAGACACCTTTGGCCACAGCCTACACACCCGGTCTTCTGGTTAGCGAACATACCACCATCAGGAAGGTGCGGCGCCTTCCCATCCAGGGGGAGGTGCTGGCGGAGGTGGGGCAGGCGGTGGCCCCCCAGGATGTGGTGGCCCGGGCCCTCCTCCCCGGCAAGCCCCACACCCTCAACGTGGCCAATAAGCTGGCCCTCCTGCCCGAAGATGTCCCCTCCCACCTCCTGGTGAAGGAAGGCGAGCCGGTGGAGGAGGGCCAGGTGCTGGCAGCCACCAAGGGATTCTTTGGCCTGGGGAAAAAGGAGCTGCGCTCCCCTGTCTCCGGGACCCTGGAGATGGTGTCCCGGGTGACAGGCCAGGTGACCATCCGGGAAAAGCCGGTCCCGGTGGAGCTCACCGCCTACCTCCGGGGAAAGGTGGTGGAGGTCCTCCCCAAGGAAGGAGTGGTGGTGGAAACGTCGGGCGCCTTCATCCAGGGGATCTTCGGCGTCGGGGGCGAGCGGGTCGGCCGCCTGCAGGTGGCCGTCTCTTCTCCGGAAGAACCTCTCGAGGAAGGCCACATCGGCGCCCGGCACCAGGGGGCCGTGGTGGTGGGGGGATCCCTCGTCACCCTGGGGGCCCTCCGGAAAGCGGCGGAGGTGGGCGCCCAGGCGGTGGTGGCGGGGAGCATCTGGGACACCGATCTGGCGGAATTCATCGGCTATGAGATCGGCGTCGCCATCACCGGCCAGGAGGATATCCCCCTCACCCTCATCATCACCGAAGGCTTCGGACCCATGGCCATGGCCCAGCGGACCTTCCGCCTCCTCCAGTCCCTGGAGGGCCGGGAGGCGGCGGTCAACGGCGCCACGCAGGTGCGGGCGGGGGTGCTGCGACCGGAAGTGGTGGTTCCCCGGGAAGGGGAAGGGTGGGCGGCGGCCGGAGAGCTGCCCACCTCCCTCCAAGTGGGATCCCCCGTCCGCCTCATCCGCGAGCCCTATTTCGGTCTCCTGGGGGTGGTGACGGAGCTTCCCCCTGATCTCAAGACCATCGAGACGGAAGCCAAAGTCAGGGTGGCGAAAGTGCGCCTTCAGAACGGCGAAGAAGTCCTGGTGCCCCGGGCCAACATGGAGCTTTTGGCGGGGGACTGACGGCCTTGGCCCGCCAGCTGGATTTCTTTTCGCAGCCGGAGCCTTCCTTAGAGGAAGTGCAGCGGCAGGCCCTCCTCTGCCAGCGCTGCCGCCTGGCTGCCGGCCGCCGCCATGTGGTCTTCGGTGAAGGGCCGGTGCCGGCCGATCTCATGTGGATCGGTGAAGGCCCCGGCCAGACGGAGGACGAGCTGGGGCGGCCTTTTGTGGGCCGGGCGGGGGAGCTCCTCACCCGCATCATCGAAGCCGCCGGCTTTCGCCGGGAAGAGGTGTACATCACCAACATCGTCATGTGCCGGCCCCCTGGCAATCGGACGCCCCTTCCCGACGAGATGGAGGCCTGCCGGCCCTTCCTCGAGGAAAAGCTCCGGTTGGTGGCGCCGAAGATCGCCGTCCTCTTGGGGTCCACGGCCGCCAAAGCGTTTCTCGGCCCTGACACCCGCATCACGCAGGTGAGGGGCCGCTGGCACCACGTGGGAGGCATCGCCGTGATGCCCACGTACCATCCTGCCGCCCTTTTGCGGGATCCCCGGAAAAAAAGGGAGGTGTGGGAGGATGTGCAAAAAGTCCGCGACCTTTACCGGGAACTCATGGGCTGATGGGAGAGGTCCGGCGGAAAGCCGTCGTGCCAGAGGCGCCTTCCCACCTCGGCGGCGATGGCCAGGGGGTCCAGGAGGCCGTGTTCCTTCAGCCGTTCTTCCAACACCTCGATGAGGACCGTCTGCCGGTATAGAGTTTCTTTGGCTTCCGCCAGGGCGGCTCCCAGAAGGATTTCCCGCTTCATGACCCTTCACCCTCCCTTTGAGAGAATGGTCCGGGGGGACCGAAACGATTCTTTTGATGATGTCTTCGGAAAGAGAGACGAAAACCTTAGGGGAGGCATTGGCCCGCTGCGCCCGTCCGCCGGCCGTCCTGGCCCTGACGGGTCCTCTGGGAGCGGGGAAGACCACCTTGGCCCAGGCCTTTTTGCGGGCCCTCGGGGTGGAGGGGCCCATCCCGAGCCCCACCTTCCTTTTGGCCCACCGCTATGACCAGGGTCCTTATCGGATGGTCCACATGGATTTCTACCGCCTGGAGGAAGGAGCTCCGGGGGACGAGGCGTGGATCCTGGAGGCCCTGGAAGAAGCCGACTATGCCGTGGTGGAGTGGGCCGACCGGGCCCCGGACCTTCTACCGCCAAGGGCCCTCTGGCTGGAGCTGAGGCCCCTCCCGGGCCGCCCCGACGGGCGGGAAGTGAGGGTGCGCCATCCCCACGAGGAGGCCCGGCGCTGGTGGGAGTGCGCCCTGAGGGAGGGATGGCCTTGAGCTGGACCCTCATTGTGGACACCGCCGACGAGGAGCTCCGGGTGGGCCTGGGCGATGACGCCCTTCGGTGGTGGAAGGTAGTCCCGCCGGACCGGCGGCCCCAGCACGGCCGCCTCCTGGCGCCCGTGGTGGCGGAGGGGATGAAGACCCTTGGGATTACCCCTTCCCGCCTGGAGCGCATCGGGGCGGTGAAGGGCCCGGGTTCCTTTACCGGCCTTCGCATCGGCCTCAGTTTTATCCAGGGGCTGGCCTTTGCCCAAAGGATTCCGGTGGCGGCCCCCCTTTCCCTGCAGGTGAAGGCCCGGGCCTTTTTCGCCGCGGGGAAGGGCCGCCCTACAAAGGTCCTGGTCTTCACCCCGGGGGCCCGGGGGAAGGGGTTCTTTGCCCTCTATGAAGGGCCCCTGGCCCGGCCCCTTTCCCCGGAGATCCTCCAGGGGACCCTGGAGGAGGCCCAGGCGACGGCCCGGGGGGAAGAAGCCTTTTTCTTCACGGGGCCCGTGGAAGGAAAGGCCCTGTTGCAGGCCCTCTTTTCCCTCACCCGCGAATCGGAGGATCTCCTTTCGTCGCAGGATCTCCTTCCCGCGTATGGCGTCCCGGTCATCTTCGGCCCCCGGTGAGGGATCCGAGGGATCGCCGGGTGCGTCGGAAGGATACAATAGGCCAAAAAGGAGGGATGGCGGTTGGCCCAGCCCCTGGAATCCAACGAAGGAGCCTCCCCCCTGGAGTTTCGGCCCATGACGGTGGCCGATCTTCCTGAGGTTTTGGCCATCGAGCGGGCCTCCTATCCCACGCCCTGGTCCGAGAGGGCCTTTCGCAGCGAGCTCATGCACAACAGCTACGGTCACTACCTGGTGGCCCTCTACGAAGGGAAGGTGGTGGGCTATGCCGGCATGTGGATCGTCCTGGACGAAGCCCACATCACCAACATCGCCGTCCACCCCGATTACCGGGGCCGGGGCTTCGGCCACCTGATCCTCTCGGAGATGGAGAAGCGGGCGGTGGAGCAAGGGTGCACCCGCATGACGTTGGAGGTGCGCCCCTCCAACCATGTGGCCCGCCGCCTCTACCAGCGCCACGGCTTTGTGGCCCGGGGGATCCGCAAGGGCTATTACAGCGACACCCAAGAAGACGCCATCATCATGTGGAAGGATCGCCTCCCGTGATCCTGGCCATCGAGACCAGCTGCGACGAGACGGCCGTGGCCCTTCTGGAGAAGGGGCGTTACCTCCTGGCCCATAAGGTGGCCTCCCAGGTGGCCTGGCACCGGCCCCACGGAGGCGTGGTGCCGGAGCTGGCGGCCCGGCGCCACATGGAAACCCTGGCGCCCCTTCTCCAGGAGGTCCTGGCGGAGGGGGGAAGGCCCCTGGAGGAGGTGGAAGCGGTGGCCGTCACCCGGGGCCCGGGCTTGGTGGGCTCTCTTTTGGTGGGGGTTCAGTTCGCCAAAGGGCTGGCCCTCGCCCTGGACCGGCCCCTCATCGGGGTCCACCACCTGGTAGGCCACCTCATGGCGACCCATCTGGCCTACCGGCGGGGTGGATCCTGGGTGGAGCCACCCCTTCCCCGCTATCCCGCCCTGGGCCTCATCGTCTCCGGCTCCCACACCGACCTGGTCCAGATCGACGAAGGGGAAGGGGGCGGTCCGGGGAGGCTTCACCTTTTGGGGAGCACCCGGGACGATGCCGCCGGGGAAGCGTTCGACAAGGCGGCCCGCATCCTGGGGCTGCCCTATCCCGGGGGTCCCGCCATTGAAAAAGCCGCCCTTCAGGTGGAGCCCGGGGAACCGATCCCGGCCTTTCCCCGGCCCCTTTTGGGAAAGGGTTTCGACTTCAGCTTCAGCGGCCTGAAGACGGCCCTTTTGTACTGGTGGGAGGAAGAAGGCCGCCACCAAGGAGAGCGCGCCGTCTATCGAGGGGCCGCCGGCTTTCAGGAAGCGGTGGTGGAAGTCCTCTTCCAAAAGACGGCCCAGGCCATGGAGGCCCTGGGGCTAAAAAGCCTCCTCCTGGTGGGGGGTGTGGCCGCCAACCGGCGCCTGCGGGAGGTCTTTCAGAGGGCGGCGGAGGAAAAAGGGTGGGAGGTCCACATCCCGCCTCTGGCCTTTTGCACCGACAACGCCGCCATGATCGCTGCGGCAGGGGCCCTTTCCTTTCAGCGGGGGAGGCGGGATTCCCTGGACCTGGATGCCCATCCCTCCCTTCCCCTGCAGGAGGAGGGCTGGCTTTGAGGGAACGCCAGGTGGAAGCCCTGGTCCTCAAAAAGGAGCCTTTTCAAGAGGCAGACCTGGTGGTCACCCTTCTCACCCGGGAAGGGGAGCTCTTGCGGGTCCTGGCCAAAGGGGCCCGCCGGCCCAAGAGCTCCCTTTTGGCGGCGGTCCAGCCCTTTGTGAAAGGCCGCTACCTCCTCTGGCCCAGCCGGTCCCTGCCGGGGATTCGGCAGGCCCAGGTGGAGGCGGGCCGCAGCCTCCTTCGCCTCCACCCCCTCCCCATGGCGGCGGCTTCCTACGGGGTGGAGGCCACCCTGGCCTTTTCGGCGGAGGGAAACCCGGCCCCTGAGCTCTATCGCCTCCTGGACCGCTTCTTGGACCTGGTGGAAGCTCACCGGGAGGCCTCCCTGGACCAGTGGGAGACTTTCCTCCTGGCCTTTGAAGATGCCCTTCTCACCGTCAGCGGCTACGGCCCCGGATGGGAAAGCTGCCCCACTTGCGGGGAAGCCCTGGCGGGGGGGTCGTATCGCTTTCGGCCCCTGGAAGGGGCGGCCTTTCACGAAGGATGCAGCCCGGGAGAAGGCCTTCCCCTGGGCGGGGAGGCCCTGGGGGCCCTCCGCTTCCTGGCGCGCCCCGCTTCCCTCCCCCTGGCCTTTCGCCTGCAGCTCAGCCCGGGAGCCCGGGAAGAGGCGTCCCGGGTATTGGAGGCCCATCTTCTTGGCATCCTGGGAAAGCCCCTGAAAACCCGCAGGGCGATCCATCGGTGGAAAGGAGGTGCTGGCCATGGATCAGGAGTGGGAAACCTATGAGGTGAAGGGATCCGAGATCATCGATAAAATTAAAAAAATCATCCGGGCGGGCAACGTCAACCGCATCCGGGTGGTGAGGGACGGGGAGGTCCTCCTCTCCATCCCCGTGACGGTGGGGGCGGTGGTGACCATCCTCGCCCCGTATCTCACCCTCCTGGGGGGCATCGCGGCCCTGGCCGCCGGAGCCCAGATCCAGGTGCAGCGGCGGGTGCCGCCCCGGGATGAAATCTGAGGGAAGCTGAAGCGGAAGCTAAAGATGCGGGCGATGGCCCTCGATAAGGGGAGAAGGAGGGCGGCACGGTCCTTTGAGCTCGGAACGCTATCGCGTCAACGAATTCACCCTGGAAGGGCGGGTCCGCCGGATCCTTGAGGAAGAAGAGGATGTGGTGGAGATCCACCTGGTGAAGAGCGGCCAGGTGTTGGCCAAGATTCCCGCCCACCTCTTAAAGGGCCATACCCGCCTCTACCGCTTCCTCGGCATCCTGGCGGGGCGCCCAGGGGAGTCGGCTCCCTGCTACGTCCACGTCTACCGGCAGATCTCGCGCTAATCCCATTCCCAGAAGGAGGGAAGGGGCCAGCCCTTTTCGCGGAAGACCCGGGCCACCTCGCGGGGATCGAGGCCGAAGGCCTTGTGGCCGTCGCGGCCCTCCAGGGTGCCGGCATGGAGGAGGGCCCGGGCGACGGCTTCCGCCGTGGTGATGGCGGCCGCCCGAAAGAAGGGGGTGAGGAAGGCCCCTTCGTCGGGTAAAAAGGGCGGGTAGCCGCCGGCGGTGCTGAAGGCCAGGGCAAAATCCCCGCTCCCGTGGTGATGGAGGGACCCTGTCCAGCTGAGGCCCACCGCCGCCCGCCGGGCGATGCGGGTCAGCTGCCGCGAGGTGAGGGGGGCGTCGGTGGCCAGGATGACGATGACGGATCCCTGCTCCTCCCGGGGGCGGGAGGGAGGAGGCTGCAGGTGGCGGCCCAAGGGGTAGCCCCCTAGCATGAGCTCATGGGGGCGGCCGTAGTTGGCGAGGACCAGGGTTCCGAGGGTGACCTCCCGCTGCAGGACCTCCACCTCGAAGATCCGCGAAGACGTGCCGATACCCCCTTTCCACCCGAAGGCCACCATCCCCGTGCCGGCTCCCACCGATCCCTGAGGGAGAGGGCCTCCCTGGGCCTTCTCCAGGGCCTCCCAGACGTGCTCCTTTTGCACGTGCATCCCCTGGATATCGTTGAGGTAACTGTCGTTGCATTCCGCCACCACCGGGTTCACCGTCGGCCCCCGGATGCCTATTTCGGGGTGGAGGCGGACCATGTGCTGGACCAGGGCTTCCGCCGCCCGCCACGTGGAAAAGGTGTTGGTCAGGAGGATGGGGGTTTCCAGGCGGCCCAGCTCCATGGCCTGGGGAAGGCCCACGGCTTTTCCAAAGCCGTTGATGACGGCCACTCCCAGCGCCAGCTTCCGCCGGTAGACGTCCTCGCCGGGGACGATGGCCGTCACTCCGGTCCGCACGGGTCCCTTCCCCGGGCGAAGGAGGCCGTGGCCTTCGATGAGGGTGACGTGGCCCACCCGCACCGACGGCACGTCGGTGATGGCCCGATGGGGGCCGGGGCGAAGGCCGTCCTCTTCCCTAAAGGCTGCCATCGCTATCAGGGTGTCATAAGGGCCCGGGAGAAGGAACCCCTTTCTTGCTGGGGGCGAGCCCCGCCAGGTAGAATGATCACGTCCATTTTGGGGAGGCTTTGGCCTTGGATTTTCAGGAGATCATCCTCAAGCTCCAGCATTTCTGGGCTGACCAGGGCTGCGTCCTAGGGCAGCCCTACGACCTGGAAAAGGGGGCGGGAACCATGAACCCCCTCACCTTCTTCCGCTCCCTGGGCCCCGATCCCTGGCGGGTCGCCTACGTGGAACCTTCCCGGCGGCCCGCCGACGGCCGCTACGGGGAGAATCCCCACCGCCTCTACCGCCACTGGCAGTTCCAGGTGATCCTCAAACCCTCCCCCGATGACGTCCTGGACCTCTATGTGGAGAGCCTCAAGGCCCTGGGGATCGATCCCCTGGAGCACGACATCCGCTTTGTGGAAGACAACTGGGAGTGGCCTTCGGGCCACGCCTGGGGCCTGGGATGGGAAGTCTGGCTGGACGGCATGGAGATCACCCAGTTCACCTATTTCCAGCAGATGGGGGGCGCCGAGGTGAAACCCGTGGCGGCCGAGATCACCTACGGGCTGGAGCGCCTCGCCAGCTTCATCCAAGGGGTGGAGGACGTCTTCTCCATCCGCTTCGGGGGAGGGGTCACCTACGGGGATCTCTTCCGCCGGGAAGAGTACGAGCACTCCCGCTACAGCTTCGAGCTGGCCGACGTGGAATGGCTCCGGGAGAGTTTCGGCCACCACATGGCGGAAGCCCAGCGGTCCCTCAAGGAAGGGCTTCTCTTTCCCGCCTACGACCATCTCCTCCGCTGCTCCCATATCTTCAACCTCCTGGAGGCCAGAGGGGCCATGGCGGCGGTGCAGCGGGCGGACTACATCGGCCGGATGCGGGAGATGAGCCGGGCCATCGCCCGGGCCTGGCTGGAGAGAAAGGAGGCCCGGCCATGACGGAAGAAGCCGCCTTTCTCCTGGAGATCGGCTGCGAGGAGCTCCCCGCCACCTATGTGCCTCCCGCCTTAAAGGAGCTCCTTCGCCTCTTCAAAGCCCTTTTGCAGGAAGAAGGGCTCCAGGCCCGCTCCCTGCAGACGGCGGGGACGCCCCGGCGGCTGGTCCTCTACGGCCAGGGGGTGCCCCTTCGCCAGGAGGACCGGGAGGAGTGGGTGCGGGGCCCGGCAGCCCACGTGGCCTTCGACGGGGAAGGCCGGCCCACCGGTGCCGCCCTGGGCTTTGCCCGCCGGGAAGGGGTGGCGGTGGAGGACCTGGTGGTAAGGGAGGTGGGGTCCCAGCGCTACGCCTTCGTGAAGAAGGTGAGGCGGGGGGAAACCACCCTGAACATCCTTTCCCGGCGGCTCCCCCGCCTCATGGCGGATCTGGCGGAGAGCTTTCCCCGCACCATGCGCTGGGGCGACGGGGACGTCCGCTTTGCCCGTCCGGTGCGCTGGATCCTGGCCCTTCTGGGCGAAGAGGTCATCCCCTTTTCCTTCGGCAGCGTGAGGTCCGACCGCCTTACCTACGGCCACCGCTTCCTGGCGCCGGGCCCCTTCGCCATCCAGGAGCCGGAGGAGTATTTCCGCACCTTGGATGCGGCCTATGTGGTGGTGGACCCCAAGGAGCGGCAGCAGCTCATGGCTGCGGGGGCCCAGACCCTGGCGGCCCAGGTGGGGGGAAAGGCCCAGCTTCCCCCGGAGCTCCTGGAGGAAGTCCTCTACCTGGTGGAATTTCCCCAGCCCTTTGTGGGGAGCTTTTCCCCCGAGTTTTTGCGCCTCCCCGCCCGGGTGTTGGAGACGGTGATGAGAAAGCAGCAGCGCTATTTCCCGGTGGAAAGAGAAGGCCAGCTTTTGCCCTACTTCATCGGGGTGAGGAACGGCGGCCGCCAGGGGCTGGAGACGGTGCGCAAGGGGAACGAACGGGTCCTGGAGACCCGGTTCCGGGATGCCGCCTTCTTTTACGACGCCGATATTCAAAAGGGCCTTTGGGCTCTGGAAGAGGGCCTCTCCCAGGTGACCTTCCTGGAGGGGGCCGGCACCTTGGCCGATCAGCGGCAGCGTCTGGAGCGCCTGGTGGGCTACCTCGGGGCGGAGCTTTCCCTCTCCGATGAGGAACGAGCCCTTCTTCTCCGAGCAGCCCGTCTGGCCAAGCTGGACCTTTTGACCCAGATGGTGCGGGAGTTTCCCGAACTGGCGGGGTACATGGGGGGCCATTACGCCCGCCTGGAAGGGGAGCGGGAAGAGGTGGCCCTGGCGGTGGAGGAGCATTACCTTCCCCGCACCGGTCAGGATGAGCTTCCCCGGTCCCTCGTGGGAAGGGTCCTCTCCCTGGCGGATAAGCTGGATTACCTGGCGGCGGGCTTTGCCACGGGGCGGCGCCCTACGGCGACCCAGGATCCCTTCGGGTTCCGGCGCCAGGCGGGAAGCCTTTTGCGGCTTCTCCGGGAAATGGATCCGGCCCTGGATCTGGAAGAACTCCTTTCGGTGGCCCTGGAAGGGGCCTACCCCTTCCTTCCCTCGCCGGAGGTCCAAAAGGAGGTCCTGGGCGACCTCATGGCCTTCCTCGAGGGGCGCCTGCGCCAGCAGATGCTGGATGAAGGCTATCCTGCAGCCCTGGTGGGGGCGGTTCTGGCCAAGGGGGCCCGGCGCGTGGCCGATGTGTGGCGGCGGGCGGAGGAACTCTCCCGGCTTTTGGCCCTCCCGGAAGGGGAAGAGGTCCTGGCCCTCCACCGGCGCGCCCACCAGCTCCTGAAGGGGGCTCCCCCGGAAGGGGAGGGCGGGTCCCTGGAAGAACGCCTGGAACGCCTTCCCCGGCTTTTCGATGAGGCCTCGGAGGAGATCCGCCAGGCCGTCTCGAGGGAGGGAATGAAGGCCCTTCGGGCTTACCGGGAAGGGGATCTGGAAGGGTGGGCCCGGGCCCTCCGGGACCTCAAACCCCGGATGGATGCCTTCCTCGATGGGGTGCGGGTCCTGGATGAAGACCCGGCGAAGCGCCAGGTGCGCCTCCTCACTTTGCAGACCGTCACCGATGTGGCGGAGCTCCTGGGAGACCTGGCGGTCCTCACCTCTGGCGAACCCGTGCGATAAACTGGAAGGGTGGCAACCCTGAAGATCTACGTCCTTTCCGATGCCCTGGGGGAGACGGCGGAAGCCGTGGCCAGGGCTGCCGCCAGCCAGTTCAACGGGGGCGACGTGGAGATCCGGCGGGTCTCCCATGTGGGGGATCAGAGCCGCCTGGCGGTCATCCTCCAGGACGTGCAGCGAGAGCATGCGGCCCTCTTCTACACCCTGGTGGACGAAAGCCTTCGGCGCTGGGTGCGGGAGGAAGCCGAGCGCCGGGGGATTCCCGCCGTGGATGTCCTGGGGCCGGCGATGGAGGCCCTCTCCCGCCTCACCCGGCGGCCGCCCCGGATGCGGCCGGGCCTCATCCGCCAGCTGGACGAAGCCTATTTTCGCCGGATGGAGGCCATCGAATTCGCTGTCCGCTTCGACGACGGCCGGGAAGGGGAGGGCCTGGAGCAGGCCGATGCGGTTCTTCTGGGGGTATCCCGCAGCTCCAAGACCCCCATCGCCATGTACCTGGCCCACCGGGGCTACAAGGTGGCCAACATCCCTCTGGTGCCGGAGACGCCCCTCCCCAAGGCCCTGGAGAAGGTACCCCGCCATAAGATCGTGGGGCTCACCATCCGGCCCGATAAGCTCCGGGAGATCCGCCAGGAGCGCCTCAAGGTCCTGGGAAAGGGCGACCTTTCCTATGCCGACATGGGCCGCATCTTGGAGGAGATCCGCTACGCCAACCGGGTGTTCCAGGAGCTGGGCTGCCCCGTCATCGACGTGACGTATAAGGCGGTGGAGGAATCCGCCCAAGAAGTGCTGAAATGGGTGAAAGGCAGGGGGGATGGGTCATGACGCACAAGTGGATCTATGCCTTTGAGGAAGGTCGGGCCGACATGCGGCGCCTTCTGGGGGGCAAGGGGGCCAACCTGGCGGAGATGACGGGCATCGGCCTCCCGGTGCCGCCGGGGTTTACCATCACGGCGGAAGCCTGCATCCGTTACCAGGAGGAAGGGGCGGCCTTTCTCGATGAGCTGATGGAGCCCCTGAAGGAAGCCCTGGGTCGCCTGGAGGCCAAGGTGGGGCGCCGGCTGGGGGATCCCGACGACCCCCTTTTGGTGTCGGTGCGCTCCGGGGCGGCCGTCTCCATGCCGGGGATGATGGACACCGTCCTCAACCTGGGCCTCAACGACCGGTCGGTAGAGGGGCTGGCGCGCCGGAGCGGCGATCTCCGCTTCGCCAGGGATTCCTACCGGCGCTTCTTGCAGATGTTTGGCGATGTGGTCCTGGGCATCCCCCACGAGAAGTTCGAGATGATCCTGGAAGACGTGAAGAAGCGCAAGGGCGTCAGCCAGGATCCCGATCTCACCGCCGCGGACTGGCAGGAGGTCATCCAGCGGTACAAGGACCTTATCCAAGAAGAGACGGGAAAACCCTTCCCCCAGGATCCCATGGAGCAGCTGAGGTTGGCGGTGGAAGCTGTCTTCAAGTCGTGGAACAATCCCCGGGCCGTGGTCTACCGGCAGATCCACAAGATCCCCGATGATCTTGGGACGGCCGTCAATGTCCAGGCCATGGTCTTCGGCAACCGGGGGCCCACCTCGGGGACGGGGGTGGTCTTCACCCGCGATCCCAACACGGGGGAGAAGGTCCTTTACGGCGAGTACCTCCCCAACGCCCAGGGGGAGGACGTGGTGGCGGGCATCCGGACGCCCCAGCCCGTGGCCCTTTTGAAGGAAACCCAGCCCGAGACCTATCGTCAGCTGGAAGAGACCTGCCGCTTGCTGGAGCGCCATTACCGAGATATCCAGGACATCGAATTTACGGTGGAAGAGGGGAAGCTGTACCTTTTGCAAACCCGCTCCGCCAAGCGGGCGCCCCGGGCGGCGGTGAAGGTGGCCTACGACCTGGTACAGGAGGGCTTCATCACCCGGGAAGAGGCTCTATTGCGTATCGACCCGGAGGATGTGGTGAAGCTTTTGCACCGGAATGTGGATCGGCGGGCGGTGGGGAAGGTCCTCACCCGGGGTCTTCCCGCCTCGCCGGGGGCCGCCTCAGGAAAGGTGGTCTTCGACGCCGACCGGGCGAAGGAGCTAGGGGAAGCGGGGGAGCGGGTGATCCTGGTGCGGCCCATGACGACCCCCGACGATATCCACGGCATGCACGCGTCGGTGGGGATCCTCACCAGCCGGGGCGGCATGACGTGCCATGCGGCCATCGTGGCCCGGGGTATGGGGAAGCCCTGCGTGGTGGGGGCGGAGGAGATCCGCATCGATCTTTCAAAGCGGCTCTTCCAGGTGGGCGATACGGTGGTGCGGGAAGGGGACGTCATCACCTTCGATGGGGGTACCGGCGAGGTGTACCTGGGAGAGGCGCCCCTTTCCGAGCCGGAGATGTCCGAAGAGCTTTCGGCCATCATGGCTTGGGCCGATGAGGTGCGCCGCCTGGGGGTGGAGGCCAACGCCGATACGCCCGAAGATGCCCGCCGGGCTCGGGAGCTGGGGGCCCAGGGCATCGGCCTTTGCCGGACGGAGCATATGTTCATGGGTCCGGAGCGGATCCCGGTGGTGCGCCGGATGATCCTGGCGGAAACGGATGAGGAGCGGCAGAAGGCGCTGGAGGAGCTCTTGCCCATGCAAAGGGAGGATTTCCTGGGGATCCTCAAGGCCATGGAAGGCTACCCCGTCACCATCCGCCTCTTGGATCCGCCCCTCCACGAATTCCTCCCCGACAGCGAGGAGCTGGCGGTGGAGGTGGCCCTTCGGCCCGATCCCGAGAAGGAGAAAGTCTTGCGCCAGGTGCGGGCCCTCAAGGAAGCCAACCCCATGCTGGGCCACCGGGGGGTGCGGTTGGGCCTGACCCTGCCGGCGGTTTACGAGATGCAGGTGCGGGCCATCTACGAGGCGGCGGCGGAGCTCCGACGCCAAGGGGTGGATGCCCGCCCCGAGGTGATGATCCCCCTGGTGGGGGATGCGGCGGAGCTGCGGATCATGCGGTCGTTGGTGGAGCGGGTGGCGGCGGAGGTCCAGAAGGAGACGGGGGTGGAGATCCCCGTGGTGGTGGGGACCATGATCGAGGTGCCCCGAGCCGCCCTCACGGCCGGGGAGCTGGCGGAGGTCGCTCAGTTCTTCTCTTTCGGCACCAACGACCTCACCCAGATGACCTTCGGCTTCTCCCGGGACGATGCGGAAGCCAAGTTCCTCCACCACTACCTCCACGAAAAGATCTTCAAGGAGAACCCCTTCGAAGTGGTGGACGAAAAGGGCGTGGGCCGCCTGGTCGCCATGGCGGTGGAAGAGGGGAAGAAAACCCGGCCGGATCTGGTGGTGGGGGTCTGCGGGGAACACGGGGGCGATCCCCAGTCCATCGACTTCTTCCACCGGGCGGGGCTGGATTACGTCAGCTGCTCCCCCTTCCGGGTGCCCATCGCCCGGCTGGCGGCAGCTCAGGCCGCCCTGCGCCATCGGGAAGAGGTTGTGTTAAAATAGGTTTAAGCTGACCCAACGCCCTGTCATGGATTTGTCATCTTCGGGCTAGCGCCCAAAGGGCGGCTTGCCCAGGCATGTCCCCTGCCTGGGCCTTTTCCCTGCGGGAAGGGAGCCGGCCTTCCATGTCGAATGGTAGCGGTAGGGGAAGCGCGGAGCCCGCCTTGTGAACGGCGGGACAAGGAGGGGGCTGAGGTGGACCGGGAGCGCCTGGTGGCGGAAGTCAAAAGCCGGAACGATATCGTGGAGGTCATCGGGCAGTATGTCCACCTCAGGCGCCAGGGGAGGGACTACGTGGGCCTCTGCCCCTTCCACCCGGAAAAGACGCCCTCTTTCCACGTGTCCCCCGAAAAGCAGCTCTTCTACTGCTTCGGGTGCCATGCAGGAGGTGACGTGATCCGCTTCGTGCAGCTGAAGGAAAACCTCTCCTTCGCCGAAGCCCTGGCCCAGCTGGCCCAGCGGGTAGGCCTCTCGGTGGAGGCGGAGAAGGGGGCGTCGGGCCGGCAGAAGATCTATGACGCGTTAGCGGCCGCCCAGGCCTTTTACCGCCGGATGCTGGAAGGACCCCAGGGGGAGGAGGCCCGCCGCTACCTGGCTTCCCGGAAGGTGAGCCCAGAGATGGCGGAGCGCTTTGGCCTGGGGTATGCCCCTACCGGTTGGGACGGCCTCCTTCGCCATCTCCGGTCCCAGGGGTTCCGGCAGGAGCTCCTCCAGGAGGCCGGCCTTCTGGCGGTGACCCGGCGGGGCAAGGCCATCGACCGCTTCCGCCACCGCCTCATGTTCCCCATCTGGGACGAGAAGGGGCGGGTGGTGGGCTTTGGAGGACGGCTCCTCGGGGGAGAAGGGCCCAAGTACCTCAACTCCCCCGATTCCCCCGTCTTCCGGAAGAAAGAGATCTGGTACGGGTGGCCCCTGGCCCGCCAGGCCATCTTGGATGCGGGACAAGCTTTGGTGGTGGAGGGCTACATGGATTGCCTCATGGCCCATGCCCACGGGTTCACCCACGCCGTGGCCTCCCTGGGGACCTCCCTCACCGATGAGCAGGCCCAAAAGCTGGCCCGCCTCACCGACCAGGCCGTCCTGGCATACGATGCCGATCGGGCAGGCCAGGGGGCCGGGGAGCGGGGTTGGGAGAAGCTGCAGGCGGCCGGGGTGGCGGTGCGCCTCCTCCTTCTCCCCGAGGGGCAGGACCCCGACGACGTGCTTAGGAAAGAGGGCCGGGAGGCCTTCGCCCGCCGGCTGGCGGAGGCGGTGCCCCTGGAGGAGTTCGCCTTTCACCAGATCCGCCGGGATGTGGATCTTCGTACCCTGGAAGGGAAGCGGCAGGCGGTGATGAGGCTGGCGCCCCTTCTGGCCCGGGAAAGGGATCTGGTGCGCCGGGATTACTACATGCAGCGGTACGCCCAATGGCTCGGCCTTTCCGACGATGCCTTCCGCAGGATTTTGCAGGAATACCGGGCGGAAAGCCTTGAGCATAAAGGCAACATCTCCCGGAATACTAAAAAGAGCCTTGGGGTAGAAAGGCCCCTTTCCACCCGGGAACGCCGGAAGCAGAAAGCGGAGGAGTTGATTCTCAGTCTTTTGGTGCAGGGAAAAGTGGCAGGCGAGGACGTGTGGCATCAGATGAAGCCGGAAGATTTTCGTCCCGGCCCCCATCGGGAACTGGCGGAAGTCCTTCACGGGGGCGAGGATCCTTTTGAGCATTCCTGGCGTCTAAGTGAGGAAGCCCAGGAGCTTCTGGGCCGTTTGGCGTTCTTGGAAGACGCCGCTGAGAGCCCCATCGGGGAGATGGTGAAGGAATGCGTGCAAACCATGCAGGAATATCGCCAATGGCAACGCGTGGAAGAAATCCAGTTGGCCCTGCGCGACCTGGAGGTGCAGGGGAAGGAAGCGCCGAGGGAGCTCCAGATGGAGCTGAGCCAGCTCCTTTCCGCCCTCAAGAGGTCGGCGCAGCCGGCCGGCCGGGAGGCCAGACCATGAGCAAAGATCTCGAAACCATCGAAGAAGTTCGCGAATTCATGGAACAGGCGAGGGAAAAGGGCCGGGTGACCTATCAGGAGATCGCCCAGGCCTTGGAGGCGGTGCCTTTGACTCCGGAACAGATCGATGAGCTCTACCAGAGCCTGCAAGCCATGGGGGTGAAGCTCCTGCAGGACGACGAAGACGATCTGGACGATGTCATGGATCAAGATGAGGAGCAGGACTTCACCGAAGAGGACGACGAAAAGGAGAAGCTCAAGGCGGACGAGGAGGACCTGGACGTCCTCGACGATGTGGCGGTGGACGATCCGGTCCGCATGTACCTCAAGGAGATCGGCCGGGTGCCTCTTCTGACGGCAGAGGAAGAGGTGGAGCTGGCCAAGCGCATCGAACAGGGCGATGAAGAAGCCAAGCGCAAGCTGGCGGAAGCCAACCTGCGCCTGGTGGTGTCTATCGCCAAGCGGTATGTGGGGCGGGGGATGCTCTTCTTGGACCTCATCCAGGAAGGGAACCTGGGCCTCATGAAGGCGGTGGAGAAGTTCGATTACCGCAAGGGGTTCAAGTTCAGTACCTACGCCACCTGGTGGATCCGCCAGGCCATCACCCGGGCCATCGCCGATCAGGCCCGGACCATCCGCATCCCCGTCCACATGGTGGAGACCATCAACAAGATGACGCGGATCCAGCGGCAGCTCCTGCAGGAGATCGGCCGGGAGCCGACGCCTGAAGAGATCGCCGCCAAGATGGGCATCGATCCGGAAAAGGTGCGGGAGATCCAGAAGATCGCCCAAGAGCCTGTCTCCTTGGAGACGCCCATCGGCGAAGAGGAGGATAGCCACCTGGGGGATTTCATCGAAGATCCCGATGCCCTGGCGCCGGCGGAGGCCGCCAGCTTCAGCCTCCTGCGGGGCCAGCTGGAGGAGGTCCTGGATACCCTCACCGAGAGGGAAAGGGATGTCTTGAAGCTGCGCTTCGGTCTGGAGGACGGCCGGCCCCGGACCCTGGAGGAAGTGGGAAAGGAGTTCGGGGTCACCCGCGAGAGGATCCGCCAGATCGAAGCGAAAGCGCTGCGAAAGCTGCGCCATCCCAGCCGCAGCAAGAAGCTGAAAGACTTCCTGGAGTGAAAGGGTCCCGCGGCCGGGCCCTTTTTGGTGTAGATTGAGGCGGGAAGGTGATGTGCGGTGAAACTGGCGGTGCTGAAAGAGACCCTTTTGGGGGAACGGCGGGTGGCCATCGTGCCGGAAACCGCCGGGCGCCTGGTGAAGGCGGGCTGGCAGGTAGCCGTCGAGAAGGGGGCCGGCCAGGATGCGGGGTTCCCCGATGAGCTCTACGAAAAGGCGGGGGCCCAGGTGGTGGGGTCGGCCCAGGAGGCGGTGGCCGGCGCCGACGTGGTGGTGAGGATCCAGCGGCCCAGCCAGGAGGAAGAAAAGCTCCTCCCAAAGGGCGTCATCTTGATCGCCCTTTTGGATCCTCTGCGGAATCCCGAGCAGGTGAAGCGCCTGGCGGAAGCGGGGGTCACAGCCTTCAGCATGGATGCCATCCCCCGCATTACCCGGGCCCAGAGCATGGATGTTCTCTCTTCCCAGGCCACGGTGGCGGGCTACAAGGCGGTCCTTTTGGCGGCCGCCCGGCTGGGGAAGTTCTTCCCCATGATGATGACGGCGGCGGGGAATATCGCCCCGGCTAAAGTCTTCGTCCTGGGGGCAGGGGTGGCGGGCCTGCAGGCCATCGCTACGGCTCGGCGCCTGGGAGCCCTGGTGGAGGCGTTTGACGTGCGGGCGGCGGCCAAAGAGCAGGTGGAGAGCCTGGGGGCGAAGTTCGTCCACGTGGATCTGGGGGAGAGCGGCGAGGGGGCCGGCGGGTACGCCAAGGAGCTTTCGGAGGAAGCCCATCGCCGGGAGCAGCAGCTCATCCACGACCACGTGAAGACGGCCGATGTGGTCATCACCACGGCGCAGGTGCCGGGAAAGCCTGCACCCCGCCTCATCACCTCCGACATGGTGAAGGATATGCAGCCGGGGTCCATCATCGTGGATCTGGCGGCCTCCACCGGGGGGAACTGCGAGCTCACCAAGCCCGATGAAACGGTGGAGGTGGGTGGGGTCACCATCCTGGGGCCCACCAACCTCTCCGCCACCCTCCCCTACCACGCCAGCCAGATGTACTCCCGCAACATCCACGCCTTCATCGAGCTCTTGGTGAAGGACGGGGAAGTGAAGCTCAACTTCGACGACGAGATCGTCAAAAGCTGCTGCATCACCCATGAGGGCCAGGTGGTCTTTGCTCCCCTCCAGGCGGCGGCAGCCAAGTAGACCTGCAAAGACGGAAGGCGACGGCCCACAGCAAGGAAGAGGGGCCCCGCGCAGGGGCCCCATTCTTATGGGTCAGCGGGATTACACTTCGTCGAGGGCCCGCAGGACCTTTTGCACCGATTCCCGGGCATCCCCGAAGAGCATCAGGGTCTTGGGATTGTAGAAGAGCATGTTTTCGATGCCGGCAAAGCCCGGGTTCATGCCGCGCTTGAGGACCACCACTTGCTTCGCCTGGTCCACGTTGAGGATGGGCATGCCGTAGATGGGGCTGCCGGGATCCAGGCGGGCCGCCGGGTTGACGACGTCGTTGGCGCCGATGACCAGGGCGACGTCGGTGCTGGCGAACTCGCTGTTGATGGCCTCCATGGGGTAGAGAAGGTCGTAGGGGACGTTGGCTTCCGCCAAGAGGACGTTCATATGGCCGGGCATGCGGCCGGCCACGGGGTGGATGGCGAAGCGGACGTCGACGCCGTTGTCGATGAGCTTTTGGGCCAGCTCCTGGACTTCCCGCTGGGCCCGGGCGACGGCCAGGCCAAACCCGGGGACGATGATGACCTTCTCGGCGTACTTCAGGAGGGCGGCCACGTCTTCGGGGGTGGTGGAGCGGACCGTCTTGTCGATATCGGCAGTTTCACCCACCTGGAGCTTCCCGAAGGCGCCGAAGAGGATATTGCTGACGGAGCGGTTCATGGCCCGGCTCATGAGGAGGGTGAGGATGGTCCCCGACGCCCCCACCAGGGCCCCCGCCACGATGAGGACGTTATTCAGGAGGAGGAAACCGGTGGTGGCGGCCGCCAGGCCCGTCATGGCGTTGAGGAGTGAGATGACCACCGGCATGTCGGCACCGCCGATGGGGAGGACCACCAGGAACCCCAAGAGGAGGGCGATGAGGGTGAAGACCGTCAGGATGGTGGGGTTGACGGCCTGGGTGGCCACGGCCCAGATACCGAGGATCACCAGACCCAGGAAGATGACGGCGTTGAGGGGCTTTTGCAAGGGGAAGGTGATGGGCCGTCCGTGGATGAGCTCCTGAAGCTTGGCAAAGGCGAGGCCGCTACCGGCGAAGCTGAAGCTCCCGATAAAGACCGTGAGAAGGCCGGTGCCTATCGCTGCCAAGTTGGTAAGGGTGCCGGCTTCCAGGGCCTTCAGGATCTCGTTGATGGCCACCAAAGCCGCCGCACCGCCGCCCATGCCGTTGAAGATGGCCACCATCTGGGGCATGGCCGTCATGGCCACCCGCATGGCGGCCACGTAGCCAATGATGGCACCCAGCACAAACCCGATGATGATGAGATCCCAGCGCTGGATGGAGCCGCTCAAAAGGGTGGCGATGATAGCCACAGCCATGCCGAGGGCGGAGAGGGTGTTCCCCAGGCGGGCAGTGGCGGGGGAGCGCAGGAACATGATCCCCAGGATGAAGAGGACGGAGGTGATGAGGTACCCGATGGAGGTGATCATGCCTGGCCTCCCTTCTTATCGTCCTTCTTGCGGAACATGGCCAGCATCCGGTCGGTGACGGCGTAACCCCCGACGACGTTCAGGGTGGCCAGGAAGACGGCGAAGGCGCTGAGGACGACTTCGGTCGTCGTCTGGGCCATCCCGGCCACCAGCATGGCCCCCACCAGGATGATGCCGTGGATGGCGTTGGTGGCGGACATGAGGGGCGTGTGGAGGACGGAGGGGACTTTGGAGATGAGCTGGAAGCCCATCAAAACCGCCAAGATGAAAATATAGGCCTCGAGGATGGCTACGTTATCCATGATGGTTTACCATCACTCCCACCCCAACACTTAAAATCTCCGGCCGAGGCCGGGTGGTTCCACCGCTAACGATAGTACCATTTTTGTGGAGCTCAAACCTGGAGCCCCTGGCCCTATTCAGGGTTTCAGAGAGGCGGAAGGGCCAGCTGCAGAGGATTGGGGAGGGCTCCGTACCCCCGGGTCCAGGCAGGAAGCGGCCCGGGCCCACCCAAGGGACATTCGTCGGGCCCCAAGCCAGACCAGAAGGCCGGCGAAAGAAGGCCAAGGATGCCTGGACCCGGGGGTACGGAGCCCTCCCCAATCCTCTGCAGCTGGCCCTTCCGCCTCTCTGAAACCCTGAATAGGGCCAGGGGCTCCAGGTTTGAGCTCCACAAAAATGGTACTATCGTTAGCGGTGGAACCACCCGGCCTCGGCCGGAGATTTTAAGTGTTGGGGTGGGAGTGATGGTAAACCATCATGGATAACGTAGCCATCCTCGAGGCCTATATTTTCATCTTGGCGGTTTTGATGGGCTTCCAGCTCATCTCCAAAGTCCCCTCCGTCCTCCACACGCCCCTCATGTCCGCCACCAACGCCATCCACGGCATCATCCTGGTGGGGGCCATGCTGGTGGCCGGGATGGCCCAGACGACGACCGAAGTCGTCCTCAGCGCCTTCGCCGTCTTCCTGGCCACCCTGAACGTCGTCGGAGGTTACGCCGTCACCGACCGGATGCTGGCCATGTTCCGCAAGAAGGACGATAAGAAGGGAGGCCAGGCATGATCACCTCCATCGGGTACCTCATCACCTCCGTCCTCTTCATCCTGGGGATCATGTTCCTGCGCTCCCCCGCCACTGCCCGCCTGGGGAACACCCTCTCCGCCCTCGGCATGGCTGTGGCTATCATCGCCACCCTTTTGAGCGGCTCCATCCAGCGCTGGGATCTCATCATCATCGGGTTTGTGCTGGGTGCCATCATTGGCTACGTGGCCGCCATGCGGGTGGCCATGACGGCCATGCCCCAGATGGTGGCCATCTTCAACGGCATGGGCGGCGGTGCGGCGGCTTTGGTGGCCATCAACGAGATCCTGAAGGCCCTGGAAGCCGGCACCCTTACCAACTTGGCAGCGATAGGCACCGGCCTTCTCACGGTCTTTATCGGGAGCTTCAGCTTCGCCGGTAGCGGCCTCGCCTTTGCCAAGCTTCAGGAGCTCATCCACGGACGGCCCATCACCTTCCCCTTGCAAAAGCCCCTCAACGCCGTCATCTTCCTGGGTCTGGTGATCCTCGGTATCTGGGCCGTGGCCACCCAGGCCGTCAACCCCACCATCCTGACGGTCTTCACCCTCATCGCCCTCCTCTTGGGGTTCCTGGTGGTCCTCCCCATCGGCGGTGCCGACATGCCGGTGGTCATCTCACTCCTCAACGCCATGACGGGCCTGGCGGCCGCCACCACCGGTTTCCTCCTCCTGAATAACGTCCTCATCGTGGCGGGGGCCCTGGTGGGGGCGTCGGGGACCATCCTCACCCTCCTCATGAGCCGGGCCATGAACCGCTCCGTCAGCAATATCCTCTTCGGCGCCTTCGGGAAGCTCCAGGTGGGTGAAACTGCCGATATCGACAAGACGGTCCGCTCCACCACCCCCGAAGACGTGGCCGCCCTCCTGAAGTACGCCGAGAAGGTCATCATCGTCCCCGGGTTTGGCCTGGCCGTCGCCCGGACATCGCCCACCATTTTTTGTCCAGAGGCCGGAAGGATAAAGGCTTCCGGCCTTCAGTTTTCCCTGGTCAAGAACCCATGGCTCGAGAGCGGGATTTCCCAGCTACCCTCGCGCCCATCCGGGGGACAGTTTTCGGCCTTCATCCCGCCTTTGCTATCAAGAGCCGGTGTTACCAGCCCAAAGGTCATTCCCATGTCTGAGCCCCTCACCTTTCCGCTTCTAGGGCCACTACCAGGCTGCCTAGACTTCTGGAGCATCCCACCTCCCAAAGGAATCCCGGATCGCCAGATAGATAAAAAGAGGCGCCAACACCCCGCCAAAGAGAAGGGCCAGCACCCAGTAGATGCCCACCATCCCTCGGGCTTGAGCATCCCCGTAGATCCAGAAGGAGAGGAGGAGAAAAACCACCAAGTACAAGAGAATAAACACGGCTGCTATCATCCTTTCCCTTCCATTCTACGGCTCCTTCGCAGAGGAGGCCGACGGGAGGTAGGGTAGACCCATAAGGAGCTGAGGTGGTGGCCGGCAAAAGGAAAGGACCGTCCCCCGACGAGAAGGCCGCCCGTCGGGAGTGGGCGAAGGAACGCAAAGGAGGATCTGAGAAAACCGAGGGAGAAGGTTCCGACCTCTCCAAGATCCAAGCGATGGACCCTCATGACCAAAAGCTGGCCCTCAAGAGGTGGCCCCCGACCTGGTCTCCCGTCTCGGGTACGGCATACCGACCTACGCTTGGCGGGAAAGGTCCTCCTATGCTTCCAAGACGGCTGCAAATTCAAGAGCCGGGCGGAAGAAAGATCCGCCGCCTGATTGAAGGCTCTAGGCCCGGAAATTCCATAATGGATTGCGGAGATCAGGTGTAAAGGAGGCCCAAGATGAGCTCATCCTGGTCCATCGTGGTAAAGACCAACGGAAGCCCATGGTCCTTTGTCAAGGCGGAAGTGAGCCGCGAGCGGGCGGAAGAGAAGGCCAAAGAGATCCAGAAGACCTTAAGTCCCCTTTACCGGGAGGTGGAGGTGAAGATCCTTCCCGGGGTCGTCATCGAGGCCCGAGACATTCTCCGCGCGCTGAAGGAGCGGTAGATTCTTTTGGGCTATCATGGAGCCAAGGTGGTGAATGCTTGGCAAAAGGTGAAACCATCCGTCTCGGCGCTCACCTTTCCATCGCTAAAGGCCTTCCTGATGCCGTCGCCCAGGCCCGCTACGTCAAGGCCAATACCTTTGCCTACTTTACCCGCAACCCCCGAGGGGGCAAGGTGCGGGATATGCCTCCAGAGGAAATCCAGGAGTGGGAAAAGCTCCGTGAAGAAGACGACCTCTACCCCATCGTGGGCCACCTCCCCTACACCATCAACCTCGCCAGTCCCCGGGAAGAGGCCCGGAACTTTGGCCGCCAGACGGTCTACGACGACCTGGAGCGGGCATCCCGGTACGGGGCCGAGTATCTAGTCCTCCACCCCGGATCCCACGTGGGGGATGGGGTAGAAAAGGGCCTGCGGCTCATCATCGAGGGGTTGGAAGCCGTCTTGAAGGCTCCGGGCGATACCATGCTTCTGCTGGAAACCATGTCGGGCCAGGGGACGGAGATCGGAGGCACCTTTGGGGAGCTCCAGGCCATCATCGAAGGACTGGGGTCCCCTCCCCGGTTGGGCGTCTGTTTGGACACCTGCCACCTCTTTGCCGCCGGGTATCCCATCCACGAACCGGAGGGTCTGGAAAAGGTCCTTTCCGACCTGGACAAGGCCGTGGGGCTGGAGAGGGTGAAAGCCCTCCACCTCAACGACTCCGTCTACCCTTTTGGAAGCCGCCGGGATCGCCACGCCCGCCTGGGGGAGGGAAAGATTGGCCGGGAAGGGCTGAAGGTCATCCTGAGCCATCCCTTTATCCGAACCCTTCCATGGATCCTCGAGACACCGGTGGACGACTGGAAGGAATACAAAGACCATATCGCCGTGGCAAAGGAGCTGGCCGGTCTTTGAGATGGAACGCCAGGAAGGGCTATGACCTTCTCATCATCTTTCTCCTCCAGCTCATCGCTCCGGCTATCGGGGTTCTCCTCTGGTTGGCCATGGGGGGAACCCCGGATCACCTGGAGGCCTACGCCTTCATCCTCAGCCCTCCCCTTTCCCTCCTCGTCCTCTTGTCGGTGCTCACCGTCCGAAGGCGCATGGGTGAAGTGAAGGATCTCTTTCGCCCGGTGCCTTCGGGAAAGGAGCTCCTTCTTTGGGGGGGCGGGGGAGCTCTCTTGGCGGCCTTGGCGGGGGAAGGGTCGGCATACCTCCTCTCCTTCTGGATCCCCCTCCAGGAGAACAACCCCCTCGTCACCGATTCCGAGGCCTTTACCCGCCCTCTGCTGGTGGCCCTTTTCGTCAGCGCGGGCCTTTTAGCCCCTATCGGGGAAGAGCTCTATTATCGGGGTCTTCTGCTGGACTTTCTCCGGCCCTTGGGGACCTGGGGGGCGGCTTTCCTCTCCTCCCTCCTCTTCGGCCTCGCCCACGGCCTTTTGACCCTCCTCATCCCCCTCTTCCTGGTGGGGCTGGTGTTGGCTCTCCTGAGGGTCTACCAGGGAACCCTTTGGCCTTCCGTCATGGCCCACAGCCTCTTCAACCTGGCTTCCCTGACCCTGGCCCTGGTGGGAGGATGAAGCTCTCCAGGCGCCTTCTGATGGTGGCCTCCCTGGTGCCGGCAGATGCCGCTTCCCTGGCGGACATCGGTGCCTACGACGGCCATCTCGCCCTCTTCTTGAAAAGAGAGAGGCCCTCCCTTCGCGTCATCGCCTCCGACCGCTCCCCCGAGATCCTCCGGCGGGGACCATCCCTGGCGAGAAAGCTGGGGATCGAAGGGGTGGAGTGGCGGCAGGGGGAAGGGCTTTCCGTCCTCCGGCCGGGGGACGTGGAAGGGGTGATCCTGGCCGGTCTCGGTGGTCAGACCATCGCCCAGATCCTGGAGGAAGGGAAAAAGGTGTTTAAGAACCTCCGGTGGGTGGTGGCCCAGCCCATGAGGGGAGACGGCCATCTCCGGCGGTTTTTCTGGCGTCAGGGCTGGCACCTCTGGCAAGAAGACCTGGTGCAAGAAAAGGGCCGCTATTATGTCGCCATGGCGGTGGGAAGGGAAAGGGGCCTCTGGGAGGGAAGCTGGCCTTCCCGGGAGGAGGATCCCCTTTTCGACCTGGGCCCCTTCCTTTATGCCCGGGCCCATCCCCTTTTGAAGGGGTACGGGGAGCGAACCCTTTTCCGGCGGGGAGGTCGGAGGATCCTGCCTTTGGAGAAGGAACTTCAACGGCGGAGAGGAGGGAATGGGGATGGATGCCTTAGATCGGGTCCTCTGGAAGACCCTTCTTGAAGTTCAGCAGCTGGAAAGGGATCTTCAGCAGAAGAAGGCCTGGTGGCATGCCTATGAGAAAGGGGATCTCTGGGCAAAGGAAGCCCAAGAGCTTTTGCAGGAGGAAGAACGGCTAAAAGCCCTCAAGCGCCAGATGGAAGAGCGGGAGCGGGAGCGAAAACGCCTCGAGCTGGAGAGGCTGAGCCTGGAAGAAGACCTCAAAAAGCTGGAGAAGCGGGCGGAGAGCGGGCTCCTTCGTTCGCCCAAAGACTACGAATCCTACGAGAAACAAAAGGCCGCCCTGAAGCAAGGTATCGCCCGGAAGGAAGAAGAAGAACTGGAGCGGATGGAGTGGCTGGAGGAGGCGGAAAAAGCCCTTTCCCGGGGCGAAAAGCGGGTGGCCCAGCTGGCGTCTAAGGTGAGAGAAGTCCGGGCCCGGGAAGAAGCCAAGGCCCCCGCTATCCAAGAAATCATTCGCGAAGGGGAAGCCCGTCTGGCGGCCCTGAAGGAGGCCATCCCGGCGGAGGTCTGGGGGGAGTACCGGCGGCTCGCCCCGGGCTTGGGGGGACAGCCCCTGGCGCCCATGCGAAAGGGGCGTTGCACCTACTGCGGGGTGGAGCAGCCGGTGGCGGTGGTGCAACGAGTGCAGCGGGGCCTCTGGCAGCAGTGCCAGCACTGCGGCCACGTCCTGGTGCCGGAAGATGTCTAAGAAGGGGAAGGGAGACGGAATCCGGTTGATCATCCAGACCGACGGAGCTGCCCGGGGCAACCCCGGCCCTGCAGGCATCGGCATGGTCTTTTTGGAGGAAGACGGGACACTCGTGGCCGAACGGAAGAAATTCATCGGCCATGCCACCAACAACGTGGCGGAGTACCGAGCCCTCATCGAGGCTCTGAAATATGCCCGGGAAATGGGCGCTACCCAGGTGACGGTGCAGGCCGACAGCGAGCTGATGGTCCGGCAGATGACGGGGCAATATAAAGTGCGGGACGCGGGCCTGCGTCCCCTCTACGAAGAAGCCCGGCGGCTGGCGGCGGGGTTTGCCTCCTTCGCCATCCGCCATGTGCCGAGAGAAGAAAACCGCCGGGCCGATGAGCTGGCCAACATGGCCATCGACGAAAAGGGCCGGGGGGAATAAACTATTAGATGGACGAAATGCGGGAGTTGATCACGCGGCCGCAGGCACGAGGCGGCAAAGCGGTGCCTGAGGAAAGTCCGAACAGCGCAGGGTATGGTGCCAGGTAACGCCTGGCGGGGGCGACCCCAGGGAAAGTGCCACAGAAAAGAAGACCGCCTTCTTCGGAAGGTAAGGGTGAAACGGTGCGGTAAGAGCGCACCAGCGGTCCGGGCAACCGGCCGGCTTGGCAAACCCCACCAGCTGCAAGGCCAAATAGGGGAGGGATGACGTGACCCGCCGACCTCCCGGGTTGGCCGCTGGAGGCGCCTGGCGACAGGCGTCCTAGATTGATGGCCGCGCACGACAGAATTCGGCTTATGATCAACTCCCGTTTCGTATGAATCCTTTCACTGAGGAGGATGTCATTCGTGGCCCAGGAGACCAGAGTGGTGGCCGCCGTCTGGACCGAGGAAGACGATGAGCTTCTTAAAGAGAGCGTCCGTCAGGATTTGCCCCGCATCGGGAATCTGACGCTGGTGGCGGCCGGGTTGCAGCGCCGCTTGCGGCGTCCCGCCAAGCAGATCTTCGACCGCATTCAGACCCTTCGCCGTTGGGATCCGCAGTTTGATCGTTTTATCAGTCAAAATATCCGTACACTGGGATCGGCGTTGCCAAACCACGGGTATGGGGCCAACGGCCAGGGGCGAGGACCACGGCGAAGGGAGCGGGGAAGGCCGATGGCTTCGGCTCCCATGGCTCCCCGGACCGATGAGGCTCTTTTGCTGGTGAAATGGGCTTCTCGCCATCTGGGGGATCTCCATCCGGAGCAGACGGAAAAGCTCCGGTCCCTGGTCCAGACCTACGGGGCCGGTGCTCGTGGCCTTGGCGCTGGCGGAAAGCGCTATGGACGGCACCCGCCACATCCTCAATCATGCCAGGGCGATCCTTCAGGGTGATGAGAAGCAGAGCCGGTTGACGCGTGAGGGAGCGGACCGATTCCCTGAGGACGTCGATGGAGACGGGTTTTTCCAGCATCAGATCGCGGCCCGTCGCCAGGAAGTGGTTGAGGGTAAGGCTTCCCGTCACGAAGCAGAAGCGCACCTTGTCCCAACCCCAGTCGTGGCGGCAGCGGGCGGCGATGGTGGCGCCGTCGTCTCCGGGTAGCAGGAGATCGATGATGAGGACGTCAGGTTCGTCAGGCGCTTTTTCCCTGAGCTCCCGGCCGGACGCAAAGGTTTCCACCTCGTACCCGTCTTCTTTGAGGACCAGCTCAAAGAGGCGGCGGATATTGGGTTCATCATCCACGATGTAGACCTTGGGCATGATTGTCGCTTCCTCTCTTTTCTTGCAGCCATTCTGCCATACATTCTCACCTCTTCCTGTCTAACATTGTCGAGGGAGAAAAATGGTTCAACACCCTTAGCAGGGATTTCAAAGGCGATCCTGAATAAGGACTAGGACATGTTTGTGCGGGATGTGGTCCTGTCGCCCATCGAAAGCGTCTCTCCTCAGGATAGCGTGGCCCACGCCTGCCGCCGCCTGGAGGAGACGGGGCTCACCCATCTGCCGGTGGTGGAAGAGGGAAGGCTGGTGGGGGTGGTGAGCCGCCATCTCCTTTCGCCCTTTTGCCGCACTCCCCAGGCGGAAGGGCGAAAGGTGGCCCACCTCATGGCGCCCCCGCCCCTTTCGGTGGGGCTTCACACCTTGGTGGAAGAAGCGGCCGCCCTCATGCTGGGGCAGGAGTACAACTTCCTAGGGGTGGTGGATCAGCAGGGAAAGCTGACGGGCATCGTCACCCGAGATGCCCTCTTTGTCGAGCTTTGCCACTTCCTGGGCCTGGATGAGACCAACACCCGCTTCACCGTCATCCTCCGCGATCAGCCGGGGGAGCTGGCCCGCCTGGCGGAAGTGGTCCGCCGCCACGGGGGGAACATCACCCATCTGGTCCTCCATCCCGCCTGGCGGGCCCGGGAGAATCCCCGCCTGGTGATGCGGGTAACGGTGAAGGCTCCGGGAGAGCTGGCCCGTGCCCTGGCTCAGGAGGGGTTCCCCGTGGTGGATGCCATCAACTTCGCCAACGGCCGGCGCATCGGATCGGTCCAGGGCCTTTCGGCCCTTCCGCCGTTAGAAGAAGGCTCCCAGTAACGACGAGAGAATGCCCACCAGGAAGATGCCGTCGAAGACCCCTGCCCCTCCGATGCTGAGGGTGAGGCTGTCCTGCCGGAGGACTTCCTTCAGGTGAAGAAGGTCGGCCCCGATGAGGGTTCCCAGGACCCCGCCCACAAAGGCGACCGCGGAGACTTCCGGCCCACGGACAAAGATGAGGGCGACGGCCACGGCCACCAGGGGCGGGATGAAGGGCGGAAGGAGGATGCCCACCCCTGCTTTGGGCCGGGCGATGCGCCAGGCCACCAGGGTAACGGCCGCCACGGCCATGAGCATGGGGAAAAAGGGGCCTCGCAAGAGGAGGTAGAGGGAGAAAAGGCCGGGGATGAGGGCCCCTCCGACGTTGATGTAGACCACCTGCTGGTGGGCTTCCGGCGGGTAGTAGAAGATGAAGTGGCTGAAGGTGAGGGGGGGACGCTGTCGGTACACGGTGCGGCTCCACACGGGGATGTTGATGACGCTTCCCAAAAGAACGGCCGTAAAGAGCCAGATGGCCTGCATGGGAGTTAGACCCAGAGCGGTGAAGGAAGCGGCGGAAACCTGGGCGAAGAGGACGAAAAAGATCCACCCCACAAGGAGAAGGAGGAGGACCAAGAGAAAGGGCACGTCATCACCTCTTTTCCAGGGTACGACACCCCCGCCAAGGGTCCAAGCGGCCGATATGGTCGGGTGTTTGTGACGGCAAGATTCGGCGGGGAGCCGCGAGGAAAGCTTGGCGCGAGGCGCTCTTGGGGTGCTGTCTCACCGCGACGGCCGATGCATCCTTACCCGAACCCTCCACCTCCCCATCCAACAGCCGCGAGAGGGGGTGGCTGGCATCACCCTTGAGCGAGGCCCGGGAGCGACGGGCAGGCAGATCCGGTGAAGGAGGAGACGGTTAACCTATGGGTATTGGGAGGCATCGCTTCCGCCCACGACCCGATGAAAGAGGGTAGGACCTCCGGGCCATTGGCTACGACCTGGACTTCAAGCCTCTTTCAGGGAACCTGGGGGACCCTTTCTTCAGAGCGCATCAGAACTCCCTCTGAAAGAGCCAGGAGGATCTCCCATAACCCCTCGCGGATGGTCTCCAGACTCATGGAGGGGAGGGCCGCGAGCCCCCTTCCTTCCTGGAGGGCTTTCTCCTGGCGCCGGGCCACCAGCTGGGGGGTGGCGGGCACATGGATAAACCCGGCAGGGAGGGAAAGGCTCCTTTCCTCCAGGTAGTGCAGCACCTGATAGCTGAGGCCGTTGCAAAGGTAAGTCCCGGCGCTGTTGGAGATATCCACCGGGATGCCCCTTTGAAGGAGACGGCGGCGTAGATCCCTTAAGGGGAGGCGGCTGAAGTAGCTGGCCGGCCCCTGGGGCACCAGGGACTCTCCATGCCTCTCTTCTCCGTCGTTGTCTTTCCCTTCCGCCACGTTGATGAACACCCGCTCCAGGTTGAGGGAGGTCCGGCCCGCCGAGAGGCCCGTCATGAGGAGAAGGTGAGGGGAAAAGGCCTCCAGGGCCTCTTTCACCGTAGGGAAGGCCCGTTTCCAGGAGACGGGCACTTCCACGGCCCGGATGCGGTAGCTCTCCCCCGAAAGGGTGAGCGCTCTTCCATCCAAAGCCTCGACCGCCTGCCACGAAGGGTTTTCACCATCGGGGCCGAAGGGGCAAAAGCCGGTGAGGAGAAGAACCTTCTCCCTACCCATGGTTACTCCCGCACCTCCATGTCGACGATACAGGCATCGTGGGAGAGGCGCATGCCCAGGGTGAATCCCCCCTGAGTCCAGAGGAAGAGGAGCTGGCCTCCCTCTTCTTCTTCGGTGATGGCGGAAGGCTCCACCGCCACAGGCACCTTTCCCACAAACCCCCGGTAATCCTGGGGCTGGGGAGCGTCGATGGCAAAGGTCCATTCGCCCATCGCATCTTTTTGCAGGCGCACCACTTTTCCGGGAGCCTGCCGGAGTTCCTCCTGAAGTTTCGCCATGGCCTCCTTGTTCATGAGAATCTCCACGGGATCACCCCTTTGCTTAGAGGATACCATGCCGGTTCTAAGGGGTTTCCTTGGGCCCATAGGGTACCTCGGGAGGGAAAGGGAGCGTGGGCCTTCGACTGATGATCCTCTCCCTGGCGGTGGTCTTTACCGTGGGCGCTTTTACCCTCTATGCCGCCGCTCATCCCGCCAAACCCCCACCGCCCGATTCGGAAGCCCTTTGTGGGACGCCTTCGGCCCGGGAGCTGGTCCAGAGCCCCTTCGCCCGCTTCTGGATGCAGCTCCAGGGGGTGGCCCTGACGGCCAGGAACAGCAGCCGGGGACCCGACGTCCGGATCGTCATCAACCTTTACGAAAAGCGCCTCTATTTCTACCGGCAGGGAAAGCTGGTGAAGTCCTACCCCGTGGCCATCGGCAAGGAAGAGACGCCATCGCCGGTGGGGAACTACCGGGTGGTCCACAAGGATAAAGACTGGGGCGACGGCTTTGGTCCCCGCTGGATGGGCCTCAACGTCCCGTGGGGCATCTACGGCATCCACGGCACCAACAAGCCTTGGTCCATCGGCACCGAGGCCAGCGGCGGCTGCTTTCGCATGTACAACGAAGATGTCATCGAGCTCTGGGATCAGGTGCCCCTGGGCACCCCAGTGGACATCGTCGGGCCCGAACCGAAGGATCCCATGCGCATCCATTATCGTCCAGGGATGTTCGGCCAAGATGTGGTGCGCTTGCAGCTCCGCCTCCAGGCCATGGGGTTTCCCATCCGGGTGGTGGATGGGCGGTACAGCTCCGAGACGGAGGAAGCGGTGAAGAAAGCCCAGGCCTTCTTCGGCCTGCAGCCCACCGGCCAGGCGGAAGAAGATCTCCTCTGGCTCCTGGGCTTCCGGGAGGCGAAAGTCCGGTGAAACGATGGAAAGCCATGGTGGCGGCTTTTCTCCTCGCTCTCCTCCTGGGAGGCCTCTGGTACGGGCTCGTCTGGCGGCCTTCCCAGCCCGGCTACAAAGGGGAGCACCCGTCCCTCAAACCCGCGGAGCTGGACCCCAAGGCCCAGTACACCGTCGTCCTCTGGGATGTGGCCTACCCTGTTCCCACTCCTTCCTACGAAGAGCGGGTGAAGGCCTTTGTGAATCGCTTTACCCAGGAACACCCCAACATCCGCATCCAGGTGACCCTCCTGGACCCTGAGAAGGCAGAGGATGAGGTCTTAAAGGCCCTTTCCCGGGGTCGTCCCCCCGATGTCCTGGCGGCTCCCTATGACTGGGGCGTGATGGTCAGCCGATGGCAGGTACCCCTCCCCCGTTACATGACCCCCGAGGGGAACCCCCGCTTTTCCGGCGGTGCCAAAGACGCCTTTTCCCCGCCTGCCCTTCGGGTGGCCATGGATCTGGAGTGGCCCGGGTTTCCCCGCTGGCTGGGCTTTTGGTGGTGGGCAGGGCTCCCCAGCGAAGGGAAAACCTCCTTCCTCTTGAAGCCCGAGCCCCTGGAGAAGAAAGGTCTGGTGGTGGATCCCCAAGGGGAAAGGGCCCTTCTTTCCCTCCTCACTCTGACGGATCCCCGACCCGAGAGCTGGGCCCAGGCTCTTCAGGCGTGGGAGGACCTGGGCCCCCGCCACGGGGACACCCTTCGCTTCTGGCAAAAGCGTTCGTCGCTTCTTGCGGGTTACCCTCCACCTTTTTTGCAAAAGGTGGCGGAGGGCCTTCCCGAGGCGATTCCTGTGGGACCTCCGGGGACGGAGAAAAAAGGGCCGCCCCTCAGCGTGGCCTGGGTGTATGTCCTGTATAGCCATCCCTTTGCGGGCACCGCCCACACCCAGGCGGCCGTCTTGGTGGCCCATCACTATGCCCTCTGGTGGGAGGAGGCCTTCGCCTCCCTGGGGGTCCTCCCGGCAGGAGCGAAGGCGCAGGAAACGGCCCTAAAAGCCCTTCCCCCTTCGTGGCAAAAGGCCCAGGTCTGGGCCCTGCAAAGGGTTTCGGAGACGGGAGGAGCTCTCTTTCCCCCGTCCTGGGATGAAGGGGTGAAGAAAGTCTGGGAGGCCATCAAAGGGAAGGCCCTTAAGCCTGAAGAGGGCCGGAACTGGCAAAAGGATCTGAATAACCTCTGGCCTTCCCCTTAGTGCTTTAAGAAGGCCACCGTCTCCCGCACGAAGACATTGGGGAATTCCACGGGAAGACAATGGCCGCAGGGGGAGAGGGTGTGGAGGACTCCTCGCCGAAGGTGCCGGATGGCCCGTTCCCCCTGGACCGAGGGGAGAATGGCATCTTCTCTACCCCAAAAGAGGAGGACGGGCTGGCTGATGCACTTTAGGTCGAGATCCCTTCGAAGGGCCGCCTGCCCCTGCCACAGGACGCGGCTTTCCTGGAGGATCTGGAGCTGGGTTTCTTCGTACCAGGGATGGTTCATCATCTCCAGATGCCGCTCCACAAAGGCCCGAGGTACCGGCTGGAGGGCCAGTTCCTTAGGCAAGAAGATCATATCGCCTTCGGGAAGCTCCGGGGGTGTCATGCGCAAAAAGCGCCTTCCCAGCGCCGGAAGCCCGATGAGGCGAAGGCTCCAGGCCACTTCCTTTCCCAGTCCCGCCGGAGCGGCCAACACCAGCTTTTCCACGTGGTGGGGGTAGAGGCGGGCCAAATGGAGGGCGATGCCTCCTCCCAGGGACCACCCCACGACTCCCTTTAAATGCCGGAGGTTTAAGGCATCCCAGAGGCGGGAGAGAAAGGCCTCCAGGTGAGGTCCGGGGTGGGGGAAGGGGAGATCTTTCGGGGGAGGGGTATCCCCCATGCCGGGAAGGTCGATGGCGAGGCAGCGAAAACCTCCCTTGGCGATGGGCGGCAAAAGCTCTTCCCAGGCCCTTGCGCCGCTCCCCAACCCATGGAGAAAGAGGACGGCGGGATCCTGAGGGTTTCCCTCTTCCAGGACCAGGACATCGGTGGACCAGAGGGGGACGCGGTAGCTCTTCATCGGGCTTCACCTCCAAAGATGGTCTTCAGGCGCCGGAAAGCCTCCTCCGCTTCCGACAGGATCCGCTCCATGAGCTCTTTCACCGAAGGGATGTCGTAAAAGAGGCCGACCGATTGCCCTAAGGAGAAAAGGCCCGCTTCCAGATCCCCTTCGAAGTAGACCTTCAGGCTGCGCTTTCCCGAAAGAAGGGGGAGGAGCTCCTCCAGGCTCGCTCCTTTTTCTTCTCGCTTCAGGATCTCCTCCGCAAACCGGTTCTTTCCCACCCGCGAGGGATAGCCAAAGGACCGCTGGACGACCAACGTGTCTTGCTCCGTGGCCTGTTTCAGGAACTCCTGGAGGTTGGGGTGGAGGTGGGCTTCTTTGGTGGCCATGAAGCGGGTTCCCATGAGGATCCCATCGGCGCCAAGGGCCAGGGCTGCGGCCAGACCGTAGCCGTCGGCAAAGCCGCCTCCCGCGATGACGGGGATCTCCAGCTCCTGGACAGCCCTTCGCACCAGCACCAGGGTGCCCACATCGCTCATCCCAGGGTGGCCGCCGGTCTCCTGGCCCACCACCGTGACGGCATCGACTCCCAAACGCTGGGCCGTTTTGGCGTAACGGATGCCCGGCACCTTGTGGATGACTTTGATGCCGGCTGCTTTCAGCAAGGGAAGGAGATCTTCGGGGGAGCGGCCGCTGGTTTCGGCGATGGGAACTCCTTCTTCGGCCATCACCTCGATGAAGGCCTCGTTGGGGGTCGGGGTGCTGCTGGGGAAGAGGTTCAGGTTGACGGCAAAAGGCTTGTCGGTGAGGGACTTCACCTTGCGGATTTCTTCCCGGAGAGCCTCAGGCGTTCCCAGGGTCTTGGAGGTGATGGTCCCCAGGCCTCCGGCTTCTGAGACGGCCGCGGCCAGCTCTGCCCTGCCCACGAGGTAGAGGCCTCCCAGTACGATGGGATGTTCGATGCCCAAAAGCTCTGTGAGGCGGGTTTTCAAGGGTCTACTCCTCTCTCGTTGGTTTTATCTTTCTTCTCGCCAGGGGAAATCCCTACTTCACCCTGAGGAAGAGGTGACACCCTGAAGAAGAGGGTTTGGGCCACAGGCGGGGGGCACGATGAGGCTCAGATCTTCGACTCCCCGCCGCGCGCATCGTCGTGCCCCGGTGCTACCCCGGTTCCTCGCCCGTGGAAGGTGCGGTAAGGGCAAAGGATCCGTACGCAACCCCTCCTTAGGGGTGTGAAATTCCACCAAGGTGGAAAACACCTTTCGCCTTTGGAGGGTGGTGCGGGGCTTTTTCCATGGGCATCCTGGACGCTGGGGCTTAAATCCCTAGGAGAAAGAAAGGAAGGTGAAGACGACGTTAACGATGCGTAAGGGGTATTGGCGGAAGATCATCGGGTTGGCGACGGCCTTTGCCGTGGTGATGTCCCTTGCCTGGTCGTTTCAGCCCGTGTTGGCAAGTTCGGCCGGCCCTTCATTCGTCACCGTGATGGTGTAGGTGACCTCGTCCCCCTGCCTGGGATTCAAATCAGAGGCCTCTTTGGTGATAGCCAGCTGGGCCCGGGCCGTGGGAATGGACCGTCTGGAATCCTCCTCCAGCTGGGTGCCGCAGGGGCTCTTGGCCGTTACCTTGGCTTCGTTGTCAAGGCTGTCCTTGGCCAAATCCTCGGCCGTCACCGTGCGGGTAACAGTGTCAGACCAGGTATCACCCGGGTTAAGAATGCCGACCGTCCAGTTCTTCCCGAGGGCTTCATCGCTGACCACCACATCATGGAGGGGTACATCCCCGTTGTTGGTCACCGTGATGGTGTAGGTCACCACATCACCCAGCTGAAGAGGCTCAGAGGGGTCGGCTGTCTTGGTAATCTGGACGGCAGGGTGCTCCTGAACCGTCAACGTCGCAGACCCCGTAGTGGAGACTCGCCTGTATTTCTTGAATATAAAGCCTCCAAGGTCAATGTCCCCGCTGGCCCTCGCAGTATTTTCAATGGTGCATTTGCCCGCCTGCTGGACCAGGTCAGCTACCGAACGGGTGACGGTCCAGCTCTCGGACTTGCCATTCCCCAGGTTCTTACTCCCCGTAAAAGACCAGTCCAGGAGGGGATCCTCTACCTTATACCCCTTTACAAGCTTTTTCCCGGTGTTGTTGGTCAAGGTGATGGTATAGGTGACCGTGCCGGTACCGTCACCATAGGCGATGACACTTGGAGCCACCGTTTTGGTTAGAACCAGGCCGTCGCAGTCATAAGCCACCTTGAAGTTATCGGAGTCAACCTTTTGCCTCTTACCCTTATTATCGTACCTATAGACCGTCACCTTGTATTCCTGGAGGATCGAGAAGGTCCCTAGATATACCAGGCTGAACTTTCCATTTCCATCCGCCTGGAGGGTGCCAGAAGCGTAAACCGGGGAACCGCTCGTCCCGGTAACTTCCCATTCCAACTCCTCGTTGGGCTTGAACTTGTGTCCATTCAAGTAAATGCCATCGCAGCTGCCATAAATGTTGCCGTTCTGCTGCTGCCCCTCTTCATCCGTGGTCCAGATGGCACCCGGGTTTCCACCAAAAAACAGTACATCGACTTCATCTGAACTTGCCAGCACTGGCTGAGACGACCCGGCAAAGGACATCACCAGGGCAAGGGCCGTCGCCAACCCGATGATCTTCCGCCAATACCCCTTACGCATCGTTAACGTCGTCTTCACCTTCCTTTCTTTCTCCTAGGGATTTAAGCCCCAGCGTCCAGGATGCCCATGGAAAAAGCCCCGCACCACCCTCCAAAGGCGAAAGGCCTTTTCCACCTTGGTGGAATTTCACACCCCTAAGGAGGGGTTGCGTACGGATCCTTTGCCCTTACCGCACCTTCCACGGGCGAGGAACCGGGGTAGCACCGGGGCACGACGATGCGCGCGGCGGGGAGTCGAAGATCTGAGCCTCATCGTGCCCCCCGCCTGTGGCCCAAACCCTCTTCTTCAGGGTGTCACCTCTTCCTCAGGGTGAAGTAGGGATTTCCCTTGGCGAGAAGAAAGATAAAACCAACGAGAGAGGAGTAGACCCTTGAAAACCCGCCTCACAGAGCTTTTGGGCATCGAACATCCCATCGTACTGGGAGGCCTCTACCTCGTGGGCAGGGCAGAGCTGGCCGCGGCCGTCTCGGAAGCCGGAGGCCTGGGGACCATCACCTCCAAGACCCTGGGAACGCCTGAGGCTCTCCGGGAAGAAATCCGCAAGGTGAAGTCCCTCACCGACAAGCCTTTTGCCGTCAACCTGAACCTCTTCCCCAGCAGCACCCCGACCCCCAACGAGGCCTTCATCGAGGTGATGGCCGAAGAAGGAGTTCGCATCGCCGAAACCAGCGGCCGCTCCCCCGAAGATCTCCTTCCCTTGCTGAAAGCAGCCGGCATCAAAGTCATCCACAAGGTGCCGGGCATCCGTCCATCGGCACTCTGCCTGCCGGTGAAGAGGTGAGCCTCACCATCCTCGCCCAGGTGGACGAAGACATGGTGGGCGAAACCATCACCAACGTTGCGACGGTGAGCTCCGATACCCTGCTGACGGATGACTCGATCCTCGAAGCGAGGAAGGACATCCATGTGCGGGGAACCGGCGTTCTAACGGTGACCAAGTCGGTGAGCTCGACCAACCCCGGTAATGGCGCGACCATCACCTACACCATCATCGTCAACAACACCGATAGCCAGTGGCCTCTCAAGGATGTGCAGGTTATCGATCACCTGCCCCAAGGGGTCGATTACGTCGACCACGATGCCAGCGTCGGGAGCTACGACCCCGAGACGGGTGAGTGGTCCATCGGCGATCTCGCCCCCGAAGAGGAGGCCACCCTCACCATTACCGTGAAGGTCACGGCCGCTCCCGGCACCACCGTCACCAATACGGCCACCGCCACGGATGCCGACGGCCATGAAGACGAAGCTTCGGCCACCTTCACCGTGGCGACACCTCCGCCTCCTCCCGGTGAGGGTGGCGGTGGTGGGGGTGGCACCACGCCTCCTCCCGGTGGTGGCGGTGGAACCACACCTCCTCCCGCTGATGGTGGAACGGTGACGCCTCCTCCGCCGGCCGCCGGTCCTGAAACCGGTCAAGCTCCCGCCGAAACTGCTGGCGAGGTGGGCGCCGCTCCCCAGCGGCCCGCTGCCGGACCCGGAACCCTCCCCTTCACCGGCGGCAGCTATGCGCCCATAGTGCTCCTGGGTCTCTTCCTCCTCCTGGTCGGCTTCTTCTTCTGGAGGCGGCAGGGGGCCCACTGAGGGTCGGCAAAGAGAAGAGGGTGGGGGTGCTGCCAAAGCCCCCACCCTTCTCTTTTAAGATGCCTAGAGGTGTAGTCATGCGAAAGATCTTTCTGGGATTCTGGTTCGCCATCGGGGTGGCTGCTTTTGGCTGGACCTCACGGGTCTGGGCGGAGGAAGGCACCTTTGAAGTAATGCCCCCCGTCCCCTGCGCCCACCCTTGCCAGGTCCAAGAGGCGAGCATCTCCAGCTTCCCCCTGTGGGTCTGGGGTCTGGGGGGCCTGCTCCTTCTTTTGGCCTTAAGCTTCTTTTTCTGGTGTAGATGCCACCGGCGCCAAAGCAAGGATCAGCTGCGACCGGGAGCGAATCCCTAGCTTGTCGTAAACGGCGGTCAGGTGCTTTTTCACGGTCGCCTCCGTCACAAAGAGCTTGGCGGCCACCTCTTCGTTGCTCAGGCCCTCGGCCACCAAAAGGGCCACTTCCTTCTCGCGGGCGGAAAGAACCTCCCAGCCGGGGGGAAACTTTTTTAGGGAATGAGGTGAAGGCGGCACCTCCCCCTCGCTGTTGGGGCCGCCCTCGCCCGAAAGAAACCGGCGGAAGACCTCCGACCACTGGATCAAGGCCCTTTCGTGCAAAGGCTCGATGCCGCACCGGCGCAAGAGATGCAGCAAAGGCGGAGAAGGCCGATGGATGACCATGGCCCCTTGCTCCGCCAGGGGTGAGAGGGCCTTTTGCACCAAGTAGACCAAGGCTATGGGATCTTCTGTCGACGCTTCCAGATGCAAAAGGGCGGGAGGAATGCCTGTCCCCTCGTGTCGGACGAGGGCCAGACCGTGGACCTCTTCGCCGTCTCGCAAAAGGAGCCAGAGGGTGCACTGGGGATCGTCCAGATGCCGGTGGATTTCCGCCATTTCCCGGCTCTTTGTAACCTGCTCGGGATCTTGGGCGATGGAGATGCTCCGTCCGTCCCAAGGACTGGTGAAGGTCCAGGTGATGGGGGGAAGGGACCTTGCCAGGTACGCTGCGATAAGCGGCCCGTGGGAGGCCTCTGCCCGCTGGACTTGGTAGCGCCCCCAACCCTCGTGGGTGGTGGCCAGTAACTCAAGGAAAGGGTCCCCCGACCAGCGGCAAAACTCCGCCAGGCTGAGGGCGCTATCCCCGCGGAGGGCCCGTTCCATCACCCCCGCTTCTCCAAGTCCACCAGGCGCTGTCGGCAGTGGTGGGCCTTTTCCGGATCGTGGTGAAGGAAGTAGGTGCGAAGGGCCGAGTGGTAGGGCTCCGCCACCGTCCAGGCCTTTTCCTTGCGGCTGACGATGGAACACTGGATGAGCTCGTAGAACTCATCCACCGTCACGGGGGATTCCACGACCTCTTCCAAAAGGGAGCGATCAAAGGCAAAGGGCCAGCTGGCCGCCAGGAGGAGCTCTTTCAGGCGAGGCGACATCGGGTCCTGCAACAAGCTTCCCAGGAGCCCTAGCGCGATCTCCGGATCTTGTAGCCCCCGGGCCGGGTCCGAAAGCCTTCCCTCCAGGTGGGCATGGATCATGAGGTGGAGGGTCAGGGGGTGGCCATAGCTGTAGTGCCACCAGCGGTCCGGATCGGCAGCCTTGACCTGCATCCGGAAGAGGAGCTCCGCCACCTCCTCCCGCTTCAGGGGCCCCAAGCCGTGGTGTTTCACCAGAAGGCGCCAGCCGGGGGAATGGGTCCACGGGGATGGAAGAGGCCTTCTTCCCGCCAGGACCACCTTCACCTTGGGCGATAAGTGGGCGAGAAACCTCTCCCGGAGCCAGTTATCGAGGGAAAGGAGCTGCTCATAGGAGTCGATGGCGATCACCACCGGCCGCTTTCGGACCAACCGCTGCAGGTGCTGCAGGATATTCTGGAGGTCCCACCAGCTGCGGCGAAGCCCGAGGGCCTGGCCCAGGTGGCCGAGAAAGGTTTCGGCCGTCTTTGTTTCGAGCCGGCGGCCATCCACGTACACGTAGGTGGTGGCGGGCCGGCTCTCCAGCCAACGGCGGAGGGCATCCAGAAGGGCGCTCTTGCCCATGCCCGGCAAACCCTGCAGGTAGAAAAAAGGAGGCGCCGAGCTCTCCGCACTGACGAACCCCTGCAAAAGGGCCATCTCATCTTCCCGGCCCACAAAATGGAGCTCCTTCAGCTGGCGAAGGAGATGACCTGTTTTGAGGGGGCTGGGTACCTCCGGATGCCTCGCCATGTCCCTACTCCTCGGTTGCTACTATACTCTTTTTCCACTTTGGTCGACTTTTCCTGCTACGTTGGGTGAAAAGATCTTTGCGCAGTATATCGGAAGACGGGTGCATGGAGTTTACTATATGAGGGGGAAAAAGGGTTGAGGAAATCTCTACGAGGCATTGGGATCCTCCTCATGGCCGCAGGCTTCCTGCTGGCGGGATGGCCCCTTTGGGCCGAAGCCTATGCCGCCTGGCAGCAGGAAAAGGCCCTTTCAGCCCTGGAAGAAGCGGAGAAGGAAGAGGATAACCCTGTCCTCGCGGGCGAAGCCCCCTCCGATCTTTCGCAGGAGAGAGCGCGGCTAGCGGCTCCCTACATCCTCTATCCCCCCTTCATCCTGGAGATCCCGACTATCAACCTGAAGGTTGTGGTGGGAGACGGCACCGATCCCGCTACCCTTCGCAAAGGCCCGGGCCTCTACCACGAGGGGTCGCTTCCGGGAGAGGGCGGAAACGTGGCCATCGCCGGCCACCGCACCACGTACGGCGCCCCTTTTCGCCATGTGGATGAGCTAAAACCCGGGGATCTCATGATCATCAGGAAGGGATCCGTGTCCTACATTTACCGGTTTACCCGCATGTGGGTCGTGGAACCCACCGATTGGTCGCCCATCGCGCCCACTGAGGTCCCTTCCCTCACCCTTACCACGTGCCATCCGCCGGGATCGGCCGCTTACCGCCTCATCATCCGGGGAGAACTGGAGCCTTCTACTCCGTAGGCACTACCTGGTAGGCGTAGCTGACTTCCACCTGTCCGCCCACAAAGCGTCCCTTTGTGGGCCGGTCTCCGTAGTTTTCGACGATGTAGGCCGGGACCTGGTGGGAGGCCGCCACGCTGGAAGCGAAGGTGGGATCCACGGGCACCCAGCCCTTCTCGGGATCGAAGAATTCCGCCCACTGGTGGCGCTCCGCCGTCTTCCAGGCTCCTCTGGCCGGCTGCCGTTTGGCATCCAGGAGGATCTGTCCGTTGACGACGCGGCTGGGAACGCCGGCGGCCCTCATGAGGGCCACGAAGAGGGAGGTGTACTCGGTGCACACGCCCGACCGGGCTTCCAAGGCTGCCACCGCTCCCTTGTTGGCCGCTGGGGAGCGCAAGGAATACCGGAGTTTTTGCCGGACGAAGCGGAGGATTTTCTCGGCTTTCTCCGAGGGGCTGTCGGTAGGCTGCGAAAGTTTCTTGGCGAGGGCCTGGATCTCGGGATGATCCGCTTCGATCATTGGTTCAGGTTTCAGGTAGCGCTCCCTCTCTTCAGGGGTGAGGGGCGGCGGAGCTTCTTTAGGAGGCCGGTACGGTTTTAACAAAAGGGTGTAGGTTTGGGTGACCTCTCGGGTCTGACCCGCGGGGACGACCGCCCGGAAGGTGCCCACGTTTTCCTCCTCGTCGGTGTCTATCCAGTAGGGACCCAGGTCTTTCTGGAGAACTTCCTGGTAAGGGGAAGGTTCAGGCGCGAGAAGCGGGGTCACCAAGGTGACGGCGGACGCCTGGGAACTGGGGTTTTTCACCACGAGGCTGATGGAGAAGTTGACTTTCCGCGTATCGGGGATGGCGGCCTCCGCCATGGAGCCCACCACAAGGATGCCTAGGAGAGCTGCGGCCAGAGCTTGTCTTAGGGTGCGGCGGCCCGCCATGAGGCCCCTCCTCCACCCGCTGGCCGATAAGATGGCACCAGCTTCGGCAGCCCGGCTATCCTGGGATGATCCCGAGGACCCGTGGCTTTGCGTCCCCGCCTTTCGGCGGGTTTGCCCTTATCGGACTGGCGGTTTCAATGTGCTGATTCTATGTTGGTGGCACGGCCTTTGAAGATGGTATGGGACAAGGGTCCCGAAAAGGTGATCGGCTAGACCCACTCTTTCTGGGACAAGAGGACAGGGGTCAGGGCTGTTCCGCCACGGCGCGCACGACCAGACGGTAGGCGGCGGAACCCGGAGGATCGCAGGTGGTGAGGGTCAAAGAGGGAACGTCCGTCGGTTCCAGAGGGGAAAGGTCGGTGGGAAGGACCACCCAGGACTTCTCAACGATGTACCGAAAGCTCTGGGTATCTTTCTGGATGAGGATCACATCCCCTGGGACCAGTTCACCAAGGCGGCGGAAAGGGGCCCCATAGGTGGTCCGGTGGCCCGCAATGGCAAGGTTTCCTCCCTGCCCAGGAAGAGGAGTTTGGGGGTAGTGGCCGGGACCCTTTCTCAAGACATCCAGAGTGACCCCTTCCCAGACGATGACCTTTAGCTGCAACCGGGGGATTTCCAGGAGAAAGGGGGGAGCAAAGGCAGCTCCTTCCTGGCTGTGGGGAGTCTCGTCCAGCCCGCGCAGGGCCGGATCCTCTCCATCGCTGGCCATGGCCAGCAGGGGGTGCTGAGCCAGATGCTGGGCCAGGTAGGTGTAGAGGTTCAGCCAGAGAGGGGTGAAAAGAAGAAGAGCTCCTGCCAAAAGGAGCCCCTTGTCCAAGGGAAACGACCGCAGATGCCTCCCCTTAAGCACCTTTTCTCTGCCGGCGCCAGAGAAGGGCCAGCCCGATGAGAAGCGCCCCGGCGGCACTATAAGTCCAGGTGTTGCCGCCTGTACGAGGAAGGGTACCTTGTCCCGACCCGGGACCGGCCCCTGGAGCTGGAGGCGTGACCGTCACGGAACTGGCGAGGAAGAAATCGACCCGTGCCAGGGGGTTGCTGGTGGTAAGGGTCACTTCCACGGGATAACCAGTATAGGGCGCACCGTTCAGGAGGATGCTGTCCAGGGAGAGATCATCCCCCCAGAGGCTCACGGTATAGGTGTCGAAGGACAGGTTGGCGAAGCGATAGGTGCCGTCACTGCCGAGGGTCGCCAGCTGGCCGTTGGAAAGGGCCACCTGCACTCCCTGGGGGACGGTACCGTCAGTAAAGAGAGCGTAGCCCCAGATGGTGCCCTGAGCAGGGCCGGCGAAGGGCCCGGAAGGCGCGATGATGACAGTTCCACCTCCGCTGGCAGGAGGAGGCACCGGCACGAAGAAGTTCAGGGCAGTAACCGGCTCAATGGGCTCATTCACATGGCAATAGACGTTCCCCGGGCTCGTCATCTGGCAGGCGGGCTGGGTTCCACCCGTGGAGTAAACCGTTCCTGTGCCTCCTTCGAACCTCACATCGATGGGCCCGGCATAGTCGGGGCTGATGGTGAAGGAAAGGCCGATGATGCTGTCCGTAGCGGGGTCCAGATCGTAGTGGATGTGGGAGATGGTGTAGCTATCCACCGGGGCGGCCGTGGCACCCGGGGAGAGGAAAAGGCCGACCAAGAGGAAGAGGATGAAGGATGCGGAGAGCGCTTGTTTTTTTCGTGACGTCATGGACAGCACCTCCCTTTCATCGCACGTGGATCTCGGCCGAAGTCTTGTAAATGTGCTGAAGATCATCCCGGAAGTAGACTTTATGAGGCCCCTTTTCCGCGTCGGTGGGGATGGTCCAGATGGGCAAGAAGAAGCTCCCCGATCCGACGGCGATGGCACCTTCATGCTTGATATCTTTATCCTTATAGGGGTTCTTTCGCACGTCGTAACGAAAGCAGCTATAGGGGGTAAAGCCCCAGCCTTTCAGGTAAACAGTCTCGCCTTTCTGGAAGGACCCCTTGGGAACGCCGTTGCTGTCGGTGATGTCATACTGCCCGTCGAAGATGGAGGTCTGGCACTCTTGGATGGGTGGGATATCGATGGGTTCTGTGTTCACGCCTACGTAGGTCACCGGTACGACGTTGGCTGCAGTCAGGGCTGTCGCCAGAACACCAAAAGGAAGAAGGAGGGCAAGGAGTACACCCACCACCGTTCTCATCTCTCAGGGCACCTCCTTGGTGATGCTTTTAAGCTGGAATAGAGGTTTTTCGCTTTGGGGCCTTCCTCTGAAGGCATAGGTGGCATCCACATCCCGCACCAGGAAGAAGTGCTGGCCATCTTCCAGCTCTTCATGGAAGAGAAACCGCTCGTAATCCCGGGCTACCTTGAGGATACTTTCAAAATCCCCCAGCCAGACGACCCCCTCCTGGTCAGAGAGAAGGTGCAATCCCTGGCTTTCCACCCAGAGATGGCCCGCCCTCTTGCGCCAGAGGCTCAAGGGATCCAGCACGAGATCTTTGCGCCACTGCCAGTAGAAGAAACCGCTGGCGAGGAAGAGAAGCAGGGCTGCGATCAGAGCTGTACGCCAGGCCACACTTACCGGGGGTTCCCAGCCTAACACCCGAAGGTGACGGGGAACGGGGGTGGTAAGACTCAGGTTTCCTGTCTTTTCCGGTTCCAGAGCTGCCGTTAGCTTCTGCGGATCGGTGACGCTGAGCTTGGCGAGAAGAGCCTCCCAATCGAAGGAGAGCTCAGGAGCAAAAAGGCTTTCCACAGGGGTTCCCGCCAGGGACCCCTTTTGCAAAATCTTCGGTTGAATCGTGAGGGTGTACCGATCGAGCCGATAACCGGTTTCCGCTTGGAGGGCTTCCACGTCCTTTTTCATCTCCGCCAGGGGCAGGATCCCTTCCAGGCGGGCCGACGTTCCCTCGAATGTGAAGGGTTCCACCAACGGGTAGGCTCGGGACCAACCGCTCTGGCCCCGCAAAAGGGCCACCATTTGTCCCTCCCCCTGGGCCTTCTCCAGGGGGTAACCTCCTACCTCGTAGGAAAAGTTCACTAAAACGGACGAAAGAATCCCCAGGAAAAGAGGATCCTCCGTCTTCACCTTTCCATCAGGGTAGGCAGCCCCTTTAGGGGCGCTGCCTTCGTAGGAAAAGGTCCCTCTTTGGGTATAGGTCAGCACCTGGATGATGGACTCCGTCTGGGGCGTACGGGCCCAGTAAAAGCTCAACCCCAGAAGGAAGATCCCCAGGAGCAGAGCGGTGTAAAAGGCGCTCCGAAAAGGTGAAGCCAACGGTGAAACCTCTCTTTCTTTCAGTGCCTCTCTTGGCCGCTGCAACCGCCTCCGGCGCCGTTCCTGCAACCCCACGTGGCGCAGCTCCCAGAAGATCCAGACAAAAGCCACCACCGCCAGAAAGGCCAGATAACCGGCGGGCTTTTGCACCCAGGCCAGATAACGGGCGGCGCCCGGCCGGTGAAGAACTGCCTTCCCGTAGATGTCCTCTCGGGAGGGAAGGTAGGGGTCTACCCAGGCGTTGTGGTCCCCCTTCATGAGATAGCGAGGACCATCGGTACCCACGATCCGGTGAAGGATGATGCGGTTCAACACCGGATCCCGGTAGGCCACCACGTCGCCGACCCGGTAGGTCTGGGATTTTCGCACCACCACCAGATCGCCCGCATGGTAGGTGGGAAGCATGCTCTGCCCCGAAACGCTCAGATACGTCGATGATCCTCCCAGGGGCAAAGGTCCCCAAATCGACCAGAGGATCAGGAAGAGGAGGAGAACGCCCAGCAGCAGGCCATGCCGTTTTGTCAAAGGTCCACCCCGTTGGGGGGCGGCGACCCTGGGGGCCGCCGCCCATCGCTTTGTCAACCTTACTGGGCTGCCACCACTTGCAGGCTGTTGGCGTCGGCGATTGGCGCCTCTTGACCTGCCGCCGTGCAGGACCAGGAGTTCCCGCCTGTGTTAGTGCAGTTGTAGAGGTAGGTGTCGGTTCCGTCGCTGATCTTGGCGTAGACGGTTGTGGCCGCCTTATCGAGATCGAATGTCACCCCGCTGATGGTGTCGCTGCTTTGGTCGAGGGTGTAGCTGACGTTGCTTACCTGTAGCCGCTGATGGCTCCCGAACCTGAACCCGCATCGGAACCGGGGACCGTATTGCTGGCCATCATGGCGAAAGCGGCACCGCTTAGAAGGGCGACGGTGAGAAGGGGCACCAGGATCTGAATGAGTTTCCGGGACGTCCGCATAGGATTCCTCCACTCCCTCCTTGGTTAGCCCCCCTTTGAGGGGCTAAGCCCAAGGTATTGGAGCTTTTGGAAGAAAACAGTAGCAGAGAAAGTCTCAAAAACAGTCTCAAAAGGAGTCTTCTACGGGGAGCAGCACCCTCGCCAGACGTTCCAGCGCGTCCCGGTGATAGCGAAAGTAGGTCGCCCGGGAGAGATGGAAGCGGTGGGCCAGCTCCTCGTGGCTTTTCCGCGGGCGAAAGTAGTAGTGCCAGAGGATGTCCTTCAAGATGGGCTTCTCCCGAAAGGATGGGGCATCTTCCAAGGCGTTTTGCACCCACCTCTTGGCTCTATCCCGGGGAAGGTGAGGGTAGATGGTCCCGAAGATCTCCGCCAGCCGGTGGGAATCGTGGCTCTTTCCCCGGCGGCAGCTTTCCAGGAAAGTCTTTACCTGGGCTATCGCCTCCTGCAAGGCAAAAGCCGGTAGGTTTGCGAGAAGGCTTTCCTCTTCGTCCTGCTCGCCTTGCCAGAGATGGGGGTGGTTGAAGGCCTTGTTCCAGAAACGAAAGGCTTTCTGGCGCCAGGCAAAGGTCAACCAGGGTTTTTCCGATTCCAGGAAGGATAGAAGAGGGCGGCGGACCTCAGGCGGTAAATAACGGCGGGGGCCCCGGCTCCTCACGAAAGGAAGCGCCAAAAACGTTTCCCAGAGGGCAGTCGAAATCTCCAACCCCGTGATCTCCTCCGCATCCCGGCGATCCCACGTGGGAAGGACCACCGCCAGGAAAAAGAGGGCATCCAGCGGATGGCCATAGACCTCAGGGCGCCACCCATATCTTCTCGAGGCCGGGTGAAGGAGGATCTCTACCGCAAAGAGGAGAGGATCCGGGGCCAGGGATCGTTCCCTTTCCATGCGGTGGGCTAGGAGAAGGACCCACCCCAGCCTGCCTCCTGTCAGGGGGTACCAGGGAAAAGCAGGGTCAAAAGACCGGAGGCGGGGGAAACGCTGGTCGAGAAATCGTTCCAGGTCTTCTGGAGACAAAACGTCGAGGGTGACGACCTGTCCCTTTCTGGAAAAAAGCATTTCCAAGGCAGGGGGAAGGGTTTTCCCTGTCAAGATACAGGCGGAAAACCCCGCCAGCACGTCCTTGGCCCTTTGAGGGTCCAGCCAGAGGGAACTGCGGTCGGCATCATCCCAGAGAAGAATCCCTTTATGCGGGGAAGAAAGGCCTTCCCCTTCGACAAGAAGAGCTTCTTCCTGCAGTTCCCGGGCCAGCCACCGCAAGAGGGCCGTCTTGCCTGTCCCTTCTTTTCCCAGAAGAAAAACAAGGGAACCCTCCCCCTTCCAGGCGAGGGGGTTCGAAGATAACCCGGCAGCTTCCTTTAACACGGCCAGAGGACCACCTTCACCTTCATTACACCGGCAAAGAGATCTTGGATCCATTCGCCAAAGGGAGAAATGAGGGGCGACGGGGGTGGAATGTTTGCCAGTACAATCTCTCCAGCGAAAGGAGCGGATCTCCCGTGGAAGATGTCTACATCACCCACGTCCATTCCTTTTGGGGTCCCATCTACCTCTACTGGACCGAAAAGGGGGTGCGGGAGCTTACCTGGGCGGAAGGGAAACCCTACCCCGGGGTAGTCGAAGCCAAAGACCTTTCCCCCTTCCCCGGCCTCAAGGAAGCCCTCCTTAACGGGGAAAGCTTCTTGGGCCCTTACGACATCCCTTGGGAAACCCCTTTCTTCCGCACCGTCTGGGAGCTCTGCCGGAAGATCCCCAAAGGGGAAGTGCGCACTTACCAGGACCTGGCGAGAGCGGCAGGAAAACCGGGGGCGGCCCGGGCGGTGGGCCAGGCCATGGCGAAGAACCCGGTGCCTCTCCTCACCCCCTGCCACCGGGTGGTCCCCAGCAGCGGAGGGATCGGGGAGTACGGCATGGGCGGGCCGGCGGTGAAAGAAGCCCTTTTGCGCCTGGAAGGGGTTCCCTTGGAAAATCTCCGCTTGGCCAAGCATAAAATGGACCACTATGAAAGGTCCCATCCTTCCCCTGGATGAGTACCATGCTCGCCTTTGGGCCGGCCACTTCCGGTTCTACCTCTCCTTGCCCTTAGAGAGGCGTCCCGCCTACCGTCAGCTGATGAAACTCTACTTCCCCCTCCTCCGGTCCATCACCAGCTTCGTGGAGCTCCACCTCGCCTACGAAGAGCTGGAAGAGGGCCCTTGGTACGAGAACCGGGCCCAGCTCCTGGTCCCCGACATTCCCCCGGCAAGGGCCCTCGCCATCGCCCGCGACACCGCCTTTTACCTCTATCACCGGCGCCTTTCCCTCAAAGAAGCCGGCCGGTCCCGGAGATCAGACCGACGGTCCCGGTAGGCTTCCCGCAAGAGGGCTGCCACTTCGGGTCGGGTGAATTCAGGTGGGAGATCCTCCCCCCGCTTCAGCATCTCCCGGACAGCGGTGCCGCTTAAGTGCACATGATCCTCGGGCCCGTGGGGGCAGGTCTGTTCGGTGGCCATGGCCTGGCACCTCCGGCAGTAAAAGGCGCTGGCGAAGAAAAGGGGCTGGATCCCCAGCTCTTCCTTGGGGAAGAGGCGAAAGATCTCCTGGGCGGCCGTGGGGCGGTAGTACTGGCCCACCCCCGCATGATCCCTCCCGATGATGATGTGGGTACATCCGTAGTTGCGCCTCACGATGGCGTGGTGAACCGCTTCCCTGGGCCCTGCGTACCGCATAGCTCCTGGAAAGGCGGAAAGGATCACCTTGTGGGAGGGGTAGTAGTGGCGAAGGAGGGTTTCGTACGCGTCCCAGCGGACGGCGGCGGGGATGTCATCCTCTTTGGTGAATCCCACAAGGGGATGTAAAAAGAGGCCGTCGAAGAGCTCCATGGCGCATTTCTGAAGGTATTCATGGGCCCGGTGCACCGGGTTTCTCGTCTGGAAGGCGACGATAGTCTCCCAGCCCTTTCTGGAAAAAGCCTCCCGGGCTTCTTTGGGCGTCAGGGCAAAGGGTGCAAAGGGATCGGGGAAGGGGCGAAAGAGGATGACCTTTCCTCCTACGCAGCGATCCCCTTCCTCCATGAGCTGCTTCACCCCCGGATGGCGGGGATCGTCGGTGCCGAAGACGGCCCTTGCCTCAAAAGCCCGGTCCCGGAGGAACACATCCTCCACCTCCAGGATGGCCCGGGGGATGCCGTCGGCGTCCCCCAAGGCGAAGAGCTTCCCGGGAGGAAGGTCCCTTCCCTGGGGAAGACTCAAGGTGATGGGAAGGGTCCAGGGAAGGCTTTGAGGAAGGCTCATGTGCTCCAACACGCTCTGATAGGTTCTCTCGTCCATAAAGCCCTCCAAAGGGCTGTAGGCCCCCTGGGCGAGGAGGATCAGGTCGCTTTTCATGCGGGGGGTGAGGGGGACGAAGGGGAGCTCCCTCGCCTTGGCCATGAGCTCCTCGGCTTCTTCCCCGAAGACTTCCCGTTCCACCAGGGTGCCGCCGTAGGGTTCAAGCATGAAGGCCGCACTCCTTCTTGTCTTTCCCCCGCCAGCGGCCGCTCCGGAGATCTTCCCCGGGGCGGACGGGGGTGGTGCAGGGAAGGCACCCGATGCTGGGGTAATGGCGATCGTGGAGGGGATGGTAGGGGATCTGGTGGCTCCGGATGTAATCCCAGACATCTTCCCACCTCCAGGCCACCAGGGGATTGATCTTCCAGAGGGAAAAGGCGGCATCCCACTGGATGCTCTGGGCGTGGGCCCGGGTGGGGGACTGCTCCCTCCGGATCCCCGTGATCCACGCATCATAACCCTTGAGGAATCGCTTCAGCGGCTCCACCTTTCGCAAACGGCAGCAAAGGTCGGGATCCCTCTCCCAAAGCCGGGGGCCGTAGAGGGCTTCCTGGTCCGTCAGCGAGAGCTCCGGTTCCACCCGGTGAAGGGTGATGGGGTAACGGGCCCGGATGATGTCCCGGGTGGCATAGGTTTCGGGAAAATGGAGATGGGTATCCAGGTAGAAGACATCCACCCCCGGCTTGAGGGACGAGGCCATGTGGACCAGGACCAGATCCTCCGCGCCAAAGCTGCAGGCGAGGGCGATGCGGGGAAACTTTTGAAGGGCCCAGGCCAGGACCTCCTCCGGCGGTGCATCCAAAAGGCTGGGGGGAATCACCATCACCTTCGATCACCTTCCTTCCGCCGCACCATATGTCCCTTTCGCCCCGGGAGAGCCTGTCATAAGATGAAGACCACGATGAAGACCATGAAGGATGGGACCTGGCGGGAGCTGGAGAAAACCATCGTCGGGTGCCGGCTCTGCCCCCGCCTGGTGGCCTACCGGGAAGAGGTGGCCCGAAAGAAAACCCGGCGCTTTCAGAGCTGGGCGTACTGGGGAAAGCCCCTTCCCGGCTTTGGCGACCGCCAGGCTCGCCTCTGGATTTTAGGCCTGGCGCCGGCGGCCCACGGAGGCCTTCGGACGGGGCGGTTGTTTACGGGCGATGCCTCCGGCGATTTTCTCTTCGACGCCCTCTACGAGATGGGCTGGTCCTCCCAGAGGGAGAGCCGGGAAAGGGGCGACGGCCTCGCCTTGAGGGATGTGTACATCAGCGCCGCGGCCCGGTGCGCTCCCCCCGGCAACAAGCCTCTTCCCGAAGAGCTCCAAAACTGCCGCCCCTACCTCCACGCGGAGCACCATCTTTTGAAAAGGGTGAAGGTGGTCCTCTGCCTGGGGCGCATCGCCTTTGAGAGCTACCGTAAGCTCAGGCGGGAAAGGGGTTTAAGCCTTCCCCCGGCGGCCTTTTCCCACGGCGCCATCTACCGGCTGGAGGATGGGATTCCCTACGTGGCCCTCTCCTACCATCCCTCCCAGCAGAACACCCGGACGGGAAGGCTGTCCCGGGAGATGTTTCTTTCCGTCCTGAAAGACATCGACGCCATCTTGCGAGAGGAGGGAGACCATGGAACCGACGGGGAAAAAGGCCTGGCTCCTCATCCGGGATGATCCCTCCCGCGGGTGGGACCCCGAAGGGGAGGAAGGGGAGCTCCGGGTCCTGGTAGAGAGCCTGGGGTGGGAGGTGGCGGGGGTGACGGTCCAGCGCCGCCCGAAACCCGATCCCGCCACCTGGCTGGGACCCGGCAAGCTCAAGGAAATCCAGCCCCTCCTCCAAGACCACGGGGTGACGGTCGCCGTCGCCAGCGAGGAGATCAGCCCCGGCCAAAAGCTCCACCTGGAGGAGCTTTTGGGGGTGGAGGTGGTGGACCGGACCCAGGTGGTCCTGGAGATCTTCGCCCGAAGGGCCCGGTCCCGGGAAGGAAAGCTCCAGGTGGAGCTGGCCCAGCTCCGCTACCTCCTTCCCCGCCTTCGGGGCCGCGGGGAAGAGCTCTCCCGCCTGGGAGGGGGCATCGGAACGCGGGGCCCGGGGGAAACGAAGCTGGAGATGGACCGCCGCCGGCTCCGGGAGCGGATCCGCCAGCTGGAGGGGGAGATCCGGGAGCTTCGGGCCCGGCGGGAGCTAGTGCGCACAGGTCGAAAGCGGCTGGGCCTTCCCGTGGTGGCCCTGGTGGGCTACTCTAACGCGGGAAAGACCACCCTCTTCAACCGGCTGACGGGGGAAGATCTCCCGGCGGAGGATCGCCTCTTTGTCACCCTGGACCCCACCGTCCGGCGTTTTCAACTGGGCGAAGGCCGCCAGGCCCTTTTGAGCGACACCGTCGGCTTCATCCACGACCTCCCCCGCCACCTGGTGGAGGCGTTCCACGCCACCCTGGAAGAAGTCAACTCCGCCGACCTCATCCTCCACGTCCTGGACATCAGCCGGACGGGGTGGGAAGAGCGGCTGGAGGCGGTGGAAGAGGTCCTGGGGGAGATCGGGGCGGGATCCATCCCGCGCCTTTTGGCCCTCAACCAGGTGGACCGCTTGGACGGCGGCCTTCCTCCGGGGACTCCCGGTGGGGTTCCCATCTCCGCCCTCACGGGGGAGGGCCTGGAGGATCTCCGGGCGGCCATCGCCGCCGCGTTAGATACCGATTCCCGCCCCTACCGCTTCCTCATCCCCTACGACATGGGGGATCTTCTCGCCTGGATCCGCCAGACGTCCCGGGTGGCTTGGGAGAAGTTCACCGAGGAAGGCGTGGAGCTGGAGGTCTACTGCCGGGAAGAGGTGGCGGAACGGGTCCAGGGGATCCTCTGGCAGAGATTCCGGGAAAGGGCCCTTCGCGGCTGATAACAACCCCTCCTTGAGGGCACCCTAAGGGCATGAAGCGACTCCTCGCCTTTGCCCTTCTGATGCTCCTTTTGGTGGCCGGATGCCAGAGCTCCTTGAGGGAACTCCCCCAGCGCCTCTCCCAAAAGGGTGACCTCACCCCTTGGGCGCCGGAGGAGCTCCTCTCCTTCGAAAAGGCGGCCGAGGATCTGACGGATGCGGCCCTTCTGGATGACTGGGCCAGCGCAGAAGAATATACCCGGCGCCTCCAGGTGGCCTGGCCCCGCGTGAAAGACGAGATGATCTCCCGCCAGGTGGCGGAGGGTTCCATCCTACGGGTGGAAAGGCTCCTTGAAAAGGCCGAGGAAGGGGTCCAAATGAAAGATGCCCTCGATACCGCTGCCGCCGCCAACGGCCTCAACCTCTACGCCGGCCATTTTCTATCCCTCTACGAGATGAGCATCCCTGCCGCCATCCCCATGTTGGACGGAGCCGTCCGCTCCATCGTGGTGGCGGCCCGCAAGGGGGACTGGGAAGGGGCGGAGGCGGCCTTGGGGGCCCTGGATGGGGCCTGGATCCAGTTCCATCCTGCGGCGTGGGTGAAAAAGCCCAAGGCGGCGGGCCAGGTGGATGCCCACCTGGATGAGATGGAGGCGGCCATCCGGGCGAAAGATCAGGGCCAGGTGGACCAGGTGGCGAAAAAGCTCCTCCAGGATCTCCAGTCCCTGCGCCAAGAGCTCACCCGATGATCTTCCCCCAGTAGAGGAGAAGGTGGAGCAAAAGGGACCCCAGCAAAAGGGCGGCTGCCAGGAGGTGGGCCGCCTGGAGGATGGGGGCAGCTGGAAACCAAAAGAGGGGGAGGCCAGTCAGAAGGGCCACGAGGCCGAACAAAAGGATCCAGAGGCCGGTGGCGCGGAAGGGGCCGCCTTGGCTGCGGCCGTGACGGGTTAGCACCGGGAGGAAAAGGAGAAGGGGCAAAAGGCCCAAGGCGAGGTGGAGGAGGCGGAGGGAAAGGGGCCGTTCCCCCGGCTGGAGGATGAGGAGGGGAAGGCCCGTCAAAAGGGCGAGGAGGAAGAGGGCCAGGAGCCAGCGGTGGGCCAAGGGAAAACCCCCACTCCATTATTGGGAAAGAAGGGAGACGGGAGAAGGCGTCGAAAGCGTAGGAGGAGGGATGATCTTGAAACGGCCCCTTCGGCCCGAGGATCTCCTGCACCTCAAGGTTCTTTCCGATGTCCGCCTTTCCCCCGACGGCCTTCATGTGGCGGCCGTCTTGAAAGAAGCCCTGCCTTCCGGCGAGGGCTACCGGCAGACCCTCTGGATCTTTCCGACAGACCCCGAAAAAAAGCCTTTTTCCATAGGCGAAGGGACCCATCCCCGCTGGTCGCCCCATGGCCACCTCCTGGCCTACCGGGGACCGGAAAAGGAGCTCAAGCTCCTACCTTTTGAAGGCGAGAGGCCCGGCGAGGCGTCTTCCCTCCCGGGGGTTCCCCCGGGATGGGGGGAGATCGCCTTTTCCCCCGACGGAAAGCGCCTCGCGGTGGTAGCTCCCTGGGACGGCTATCCTTCCCTTCCCCCCCACCTTTTCCCCGGACCCCGCGAAGCCTATGCCTCCACCGCCCGGGTCTACACCCGGGCCTTTATCCGGGAAGACGGGCAGGGGTGGCGGGGGAAGGCGCGGTGGCGCCTCTACCTCCTGGATCTGGAGGATCCCGGCCAAGAGGCCCGGCTTTTGTGGCCCGACCTGGAGGATGATGATCTCGGCGAGCCTTCTTTTTCGCCTTCGGGAACCTTCCTCGCCTTCACCCGCCGCTGGGCGCCCACCCCCGAGGCGCCTTCCTGGGGCAGGAGCCAGGTGTGGGGGGTGGATCTTCAGGAGGAGAAGGCGATCCCCCGCCCCCTGACCCCGCCTGGCCTGGAAGCCTTTTCCGCCTTCTTTTCCGAAGACGAGGCTTGCCTCTATTTCATCGGGCGCCCGGTGGAGGAAGGTCCCGGAGCCCATCACCACCTCTACGCCCTAGACCGTGCCTCGGGGAAGGTGACCGATCTCCTCCAGGGCTTCGATCGTTCCCTGGGAACCCACGTCCGCTCCTACGAGCGGGGGGACCACCCCGGGCCGGCGGCCGCCCTCGGCGGGGGGCGCCTGTACTTCCTCGCCACCCACGGCGGCACCCAGCCCCTCTGGGTCCTTTCCCCCGACGGGAGTTCTCCCCAAAACCTCTTTCCCGAGGAGGCGGTGATCCCCGGCTTTAGCCTCACCCCTGACGGCCGCTGGGTGGCCTTCGTGAAAGAGACGGCCACCTCCCCCGGAGATCTCTTCGTTGCCCGCCTCGAGGAGGAGGGAGGGGAGGTCCGGGTGGGGGAGGTCCGTCAGCTGACCCACCTCCACGAGGAGTTCCTCCGGGACAAGAAGGTCTTTTCACCCCGGCCTCTCAAGGCCAAGGGGCCGTTGGGCTGGGAGGTGGAGGGCTGGGTCTTGGAGGACCCGGACCTTCCCGGCCCCAAGCCCCTCATCCTCAACATCCACGGCGGCCCCCACGGCACCTGGGGCTACACCTTCATGATGGAAAACCAGATCCTCGCCGGCGCGGGGTTCAGGGTGGTCTACGGCAATCCCCGGGGGAGCCAGGGCTACGGCCAAGCCTTTACGCAGGCGGTGGTGGGCCGCTGGGGGGAAGACGATGCCCGGGACCTGGTGGCCCTGGTGGAGGAAGCCCTCGCCCTTCCCGGGGCGGATCGGGAGCGGGTGGGGGTCATGGGGAATTCCTACGGCGGCTACATGACCAACTGGCTTATGGCCCGCTACGGCCAGCTCTTCAAGGCGGGGGTCACCCAGGGGACCATCTCCAACCTGGTGAGCTTTTTCGGCGAGAGCGATTACGGATTTGTGCGGCCCAAAGGCCGGGAGAAGGAGACCCCCTGGGAAGACGAAAGCCTCTTCCTCCGCTCGCCCCTCCGCTGGGTGGAGGGGGTCCAAGGGCCGGTCCTCATCCTCCACGGGGAAGAGGATTTCCGCTGCCCCCTGGGCCAGGCCCTCGAGTGGTATGAGGCCCTTCAGGTCCGGGGCGTGGAGGCGGCCCTCGTCATCTATCCGGGGGAAAGCCACGGCTTTACCCGCACGGGAAAGCCCACCCACCGGGTGGACCGGCTGCAGCGGCATCTGGATTGGTTTGCGAGGACCTTGAAGGGAGAAGAGACGACGTGAGGCCCATTCTGGTGGTGGGGAGCCTCAACATGGACCTCGTCTTTTCCGTGGAGCGGGCTCCCCGGGCGGGGGAGACGGTGAAGGCCCTGGCCTTTTCCCTGGCCCCGGGAGGCAAAGGGGCCAACCAGGCAGTGGCGGCGGGGCGCCTGGGCGGCAAGGTGGCCATGGTGGGGAGGGTGGGGACCGACGACTTCGGGGAGGCCCTCCTCCAAAGCCTAGCCGCTTCCCGGGTGGATACCTCTTCCGTCCAGCGCCTGGAAGGGGTGAGCACGGGCCTGGCGGCCGTGATGGTGGAACCCGGGGGCGAGAACCGGATTGTGGTGGTGGCGGGGGCCAACGGTAAACTATCTCCGGAGGATCTGCGGGAGGAGGATTTCCCGGCAGGAGGCATCCTTCTCCTGCAGCTGGAGATCCCCCTTCCCACGGTGAAGCAGGCGTTGCGCCTGGCCAAGGCCAAGGGCATGACCACCATCCTCGATCCGGCGCCGGCCCCGGGGCGGGAAGAGCGATCTCTTATGGACGACAGCTTCTTTGCGCTGGTGGATATGGTGACCCCGAACCAGGAAGAGGCCGAGGTCCTCACGGGGATCCGGGTGGAGGATCTTCCCTCTGCCCTGGAGGCGGCGCGAAGGCTCCTCCATCTGGGGGTCCGCTACGGGGTGGTAAAGCTGGGGAGGGAGGGGGTCCTGGGCATCGATGCCGAAGGCACCTTCCGCCACATCTCCGGCATCCCCGTGGCGGCGGTGGACACCACCGCCGCCGGCGATGCCTTTGCGGGAGGGCTGGCGGTGGCCCTTTCGGAAGGGAAGGACTTCTTCGAGGCCCTTTCATGGGGAAACCGGGCCGGGGCCCTTTCCACTACCCGCCCGGGAGCTCAGCCCTCCCTCCCGTGGCGCAAGGAATGGGAGGCGTTTGGCAGCTGACATGGGCTATCTTCGCTACGATGATCTCGTCGCACGGTTGAAGGCTATCCGGGATGAAGCGCCGGATATGGTCCTTTTGGAGGAACTGGGGAAGAGCCCCGAGGGAAGGATCATCTTTGGGTGCACCCTTTCCCTGGGCCCCAGGGCACCCGAGGACAAACCGGCCCTCCTGGTGGATGCCAACGTCCATGCGGGGGAGGTGACAGGGTCGGCGGCAGCCCTTTACCTCTTGGAAAGCCTGGTAAGGGAGCGAAGCCAGCCGGAGGTCCGGGAGCTCTTGAGCTCCACCACCCTTTACGTCATCCCGCGGATCTCTGTGGACGGGGCGGAAGCTTACCTCACGGGCCCCGAGATGCTCCGCTCCGCCAAACGGCGCTATCCCGAGGTCCCCCTTCCCCCCGGCTGGTATGCCGAGGACGTGGATGGGGACGGAAAGATCCTCTGGATGCGCTGGGAAGACCCTTTGGGGGAGTGGACGGTGGATCCGGAGGACCCCCGCCTCATGCGCCGGCGCCGCCCCGGCCAAAAGGGCCCCTTTTACCGTCTCATGGCGGAAGGGGTCTACCGGGATGAAGCGGGGGAGGTGGCGGCCGTGTACCCCCAGCTGAGGCCGGCTCCTTCCCCCTACGGCCTCGATTTCAACCGCAACTACCCCGCCTTCTGGCAGCCGGAAGCCCAGCAGCCGGGGGCGGGGGAGTTCCCCCTTTCGGAGCCGGAAACCCGGGCGGTGGCGCAATTCATCGCCGGGCACAAGAACATCGGCGCTTACGTCTCCCTCCACACCACCGGCGGGGTTCTCTTGCGGCCCCCTTCTTCAGGTGGCGACGAGAAGCTTTCGCCCGAAGATCGCCGCCTCTTCCAGGCCCTTACCCCCTACTTGAAGGAGCTCACGGGCTACCCGGTCCTCTCCACCTACGAAGCCTTTGCCACGGGGGATGACCGTCCCCTGGTGAAAGGGGCCGACGACTGGGCCTATGAGCACCGGGGCATCCTGGCCTTCACCCTGGAGCTCTGGGATCTGGACGGCCGGGCAGGAGCCCGGGGTTACAGCCAGGGCGGGGTGAAGGCCCTCCTCGCCCTCAGCCCCGAGGAGCGGGAGGAAGACGAGAAGAAGCGCCTGAAGTGGAACGACGAGGTCCTCCAAGGGCGGGGCTTTCACCCCTGGCGCCCCTTTGACCACCCCCAGCTGGGGAAGGTGGAGATCGGGGGCTGGGATCGAAAGTTCGTCCTCCAGAACCCTCCCCTGGACCCACCCCATCTCCTGGAGCACGAAGGGAAGGTGACCCGGCGGCTGGCGGAGGGGCTCCTGGGCCTTCTCCCCCGCCTCGCCATCCCGTCGGCGGAGCTCAAACCCCTCGGGGAGGGACTCCTCCAGCTGCAGGTGACGGTGGCCAACGAAGGGTACCTGGGGACGGCCATCACCGCCCAGACCCATAAGGCCCTCAAGCTTCCGGGCGTTGAGGTGGAGGTGGAGCTCTCGCCGGGTTGGCGGAGCCTCTCGGGGCCCCTCCGCCGGGATGTGGGCCAGCTGGCCGGGTGGGGGGATCCCTCCACCCCCGCCCAGAACGCCGTCCATCTCCGCTGGGTCCTCCAAGGGAAAGGGCCCCTCGCGGTGAAGGTGACGGCCCGCCATCCCCGGGCAGGTCGGGACGAAACCCGGGTGGAGGGGGTGGCCACGCCGTGACGGAGCGGGAACCCCTGCGCCGCCTTCTCCAGCGGCTGGAGCTGACGGGGGCCCTCCGGACCTCCGCCATGGAGGAAGCCCTCTGGCGCTATCCCCGCCAGGCCTTCCTCCCCCCTTCCCTCCAGCGCGAAGGGTTCCGGGACCGGCCCCTTCTCCTCCGGGATGAGAAAGGGGAAGTCTACGCCACGGCCCTGGCGCCGTCGGAATCGGTGAGGGCGCTGGAGGTCCTGGAGGTGGAGCGGGGCGATGAAGCCCTTTTGCTGGGGGCGGGGAGCGGTTGGGAAGCGGCCCTCCTTTCCCACCTGGTGGGGCCCCGGGGCCGGGTGGTGGTGGTGGATCCCACCCCGGCGGGAAGGTACGCCCTTTCCCGCTGGAAAGCCCTCAAGGTCCCCGTCACCCTCCTTCGCCGCTGGCCGCGGCGGCCGGTGCAAAAGGCCTGGGTGCAGGTGCCCCTCTGGACCTTTCCCTGGCGGCAAAAAGCCTGGGCGCAAGGTGCCCGCCTCCTCATGCCCCTCCACTTTTTCTCGCCCCTCCAGGGGGTGTATGCCCTGTGGGAGCGGGGAAGCCGCACGTGGAAGACTAGGGCCTTCATCGACGGCATGGGGGATATGGCCGCCCTTCGCTCCTGGGGCCGGGCGGATCACTTTGAGATCAAGCCCGGAGCGAGGGTTCACGCCGCCGCCTTCCCCCTTACCGAGCAGGCGAAAGCCTGGCACCTCATGCGGCGGCCTTCCTGGGAAGGCTGTCCCCTCCTCCTCCGGGGCCGGGTGACGCCTCCCCAATGGCGGGGTCTTTTCTTCTGGCTCTTGCTCCATTTTCCCGGCGAGGCGGCGGTGGAATGGCCGGGCCCCTGGGTGGGCTGGATGAACGCCTCAGGGGATGGGGAGCTCCTCCACCCTTTTGGAGCCATGAAGGTCCTGGGGAAAGCGACGGGGGAGCGGCTGCGGCAGACCATCGGCCGCTGGGTGGCGGCCGGCAAGCCGCCCCTGGAGCGGTTCCGCCTCACGGTCCCCGCGGACGGGTGCCACCAGCGGATGGAGGTGAAGGTGGCCCTTTGGCGGCCGCCCCATCTGGGGGAGGGAGTTCCCTTTGACGGATGAACCGGTGCCCTGGTGGCGGGCAGCCCTGGCGGAAGGCGCCGCCGTCTTTCTCTTCGTCGGAGGGGCCCTTTCCCTGGGGGCAGCCCTGGACAGCCCGCAACCGGCCTTTCCCTTTCTCGTGGGCGGCCTTTACATGGCCGCCGTCTACGCCGTGGCCCACATCTCGGGAGCCCAGCTCAACCCTGCCCTCACCCTGGCCCTCTGGGTCATCCAGCGCCTCACCTTCGGCCGCATGGCCGCCTACCTTGGGGCCCAGCTCTTGGGGACGGGGGCGGCCTGGCTTCTTTTGCGCCTGGCGACCCCCGAAGGCGACGGCTCCCGCCTCCTCTTCCCCCGGGAAGGGACCTCTCCCGGAGGGATCCTTCTCCTGGCGGCCTTCTTCACCTTCTTCCTCACCTTCGTCTACGGGGCGACCCTTTTGGACCGGCGGGCGGCGCCGGGGATCTTCGGCATCGCCTTGGGGGCGGTGGTGGCGGGGGCTGCCTTTTTGGGTCTTCCCCTCCACCCGGGAGAGGCTTTGGTGTTGGAGCTTTGGGCGAAGGATTTCTCCCTGGCGTGGGCTTTTAGCCTGGGGCCTCTTTTGGGCGCCCTCCTGGGGGGCCTTCTTTACGAGGGGATCTGGCACCGGCAGGGGGAAAGCCATCCCCTGCCGTGAGGAAAGGAGGCGGCGCGGTGGAGGACGTGGGAAGCCTATACCTGGCGACGGTCAAGGAGCAGTTTCGCGCCATGAAGGACCTGGCGGAGCGGGCCCTTTCCCAGATGGGGGAAGAGGACTTCTTCTGGCGGCCCCATCCAGAGTCCAACAGCATCTCCGTCCTGATGAAGCACCTTTCGGGAAACCTCCTCTCCCGCTGGACGGATTTTCTCACCTCCGACGGGGAAAAACCCTGGCGCCGGCGGGATGAGGAGTTCGAAGAAGAAAGGCTTTCCCGGGAAGAGCTCTTTTCCCGCTGGGAAAAGGCTTGGGAAGGGGTCTTCAAGACCCTGGAGAGTTTGACGCCCCAGGATCTCTCGCGCCAGGTGACCATCCGCGGCAAGGCGCAGCCGGCCCTTTCGGCCATCCAGCAGCAGCTCTACCACACCGCCTACCACGTCGGCCAGCTGGTGTACCTGGCCAAAGCCCGGGCGGGAGATAGCTGGCAGCCCCTGACGGTGCCCCGCCGCCGCTAAAGGGAAGGGTTCTGGCGGTCTTTTGCCGAAAAGGAAAGGGCACCCATAGAGAAAGAGGTGGCCAGGATGGTGAAATTGATCGCCCTTTTCAAGGAGCCGGAGGATCGGGCCAAGTTTCAGGAGCTCTACGAGAAGACCCATCTCCCCCTGGCGCGAAAGATGCCGGGCTTGAGGCGCCTCGAGATCTCCCGGGTGGTGGGGATGCCCGGCGGGGGAAAGAGCCCCTACCTCCAGATGGCGGAGCTTTATTTCGACTCCCTCCCCGAGCTGGAGGCGGCGATGAATTCGCCGGAGGGGAAGGAAGCGGCGCGGAATCTCTTTTCCTTCGCCAAAGATGTGGTGAGCATGCATATCGCCGAAGTGGAAAGCGAGGATTTCCATGGCTGAACCTCTGGTGCTGGCGGAGAAGCTGGAGGGGGGCGTGGGGCTTTTGCGCCTCAACCGCCCCCAGGTGCTGAACGCCCTCAACACGGCCCTCATGAAAGAGCTGGCGGAGAAGGTCCGGGAGATGGAGGCCGATCCGGAGATCGGCTGCCTGGTCCTGATGGGAAACGGGAGGGCCTTTGCCGCCGGGGCCGACATCCAAGAGATGGCGGAAAAGTCCCCGGTGGACATGGAGCTCTCGGAGCCTTTTTCCTCTTGGGATGCCATCTACCGGTGCAAGAAGCCCATCATCGCCGCCGTCCACGGGTATGCCCTGGGGGGAGGGCTGGAGCTGGCCATGATGTGCGACATCATCGTGGCGGCGGAAGATGCCAAGCTGGGGCAACCGGAGATCAAACTGGGGGTGATCCCCGGGGCGGGAGGGACCCAGCGCCTCCCGCGGGCGGTGGGGAAGGCGGCGGCCATGGAGATGGTCTTGACGGGGGAGCCCATCTCGGCGGAACGGGCCTTCCAGCTGGGGCTGGTGAGCAAAGTCGTGGCGCCGGAGGTCCTCTTGGAGGAAGCCCTCAAGCTGGCCCGCTCCATCGCGGAGAAGCCCCGTGTGGCCGTGCGGATGGCGAAGGAGGCCATCCTCGCCGCCTTTGAGACGCCCCTTTCCGAAGGCCTCCGGTTCGAGCGGCGGGCCTTCTACTTCCTCTTTGCCAGCGAGGACCAGAAAGAGGGCATGAAGGCCTTCATGGAGCGGCGTCCACCCCGGTTCAAAGGTCGCTAGGAGGGATGGGACATGGCGGACGTCCTCTATGAAAAAGAGGGAGGGGTGGCCCTCATCACCCTGAACCGGCCCGAGAGCCTGAACGCCATCAACGAGAGCTTAGGGCAGGAGCTCGTGCGGGTCCTCAAGGAGGCGGCCCGGGATCCTTCCGTGAGGGCGGTGGTCCTGACGGGAGCCGGCCGGGCCTTTTGCGCCGGGGCAGACCTGAAGGATCAGGAGCTGGCGATGGAGGCGGGAAAGATTTCCCTGGGCGATCTCCTCCGCCGGCGCTACAACCCCACCATCGAGCTCCTCACCACCATGGAGAAGCCGGTCCTCGCCGCCGTCAACGGGGTGGCGGCGGGGGCGGGGGCCAGCCTGGCTTTGGCCTGCGACCTTCGGGTGGCCTCCGAGGATGCCCGGATGCTCCAGGCCTTCGTCCAGGCGGGGCTGGTCCCCGATTCGGGAGCGACCTTTTTCCTCACCCGGATGGTGGGCCTTTCCCGGGCCATGGCCTGGGCCATGACGGGCCAGCCGGTGGAGGCGAAGGAGCTCTTCCACCTGGGGGTCTATCACCGGCTGGTGCCCAAGGAAAAGGTGCTGGAGGAAGCCCTTTCGTGGGCGAAGGAGCTAGCTCAGGGCCCCTATAGCCTGGGGCTCATCAAGCGGGCCGTCCGGCGGGCGGCGGAGGGGAGCCTGGCCTTCACCCTGGAATACGAGGCCCAGCTTCAGGAGGCGGCGGGGAGGAGCCCCGATCACGCCGAAGGGGTGGCGGCCTTCCGGGAGAAGCGGCCGCCCCGGTTTACCGGCAGGGGGGGAGGCTAAGGTGCGAGAGGTCTACGTCGTGGAGGCTCTCCGGAGCCCCTTTGGCCGCTACGGTGGAGCCCTTTCTAGGGTGCGCCCCGACGATCTGGCCGCCTACCTTTTGCAGGCGGTGGTGAAAAAGAGCGGCATCGATCCCCGCCTCATCGAGGACGTGTACCTGGGCTGCGCCAACCAGGCGGGGGAGGACAACCGCAACGTGGCCCGCATGGCGGTGCTCCTGGCGGGCCTCCCCGAAGAGGTGGCGGGGTCAACGGTGAATCGCCTCTGCGCCTCGGGGCTGGAAGCGGTGATCCAGGCGGCCAGGGCCATCGCCCTGGGGGAGGGGGACGTCTTCCTGGCGGGCGGCGTGGAGAGCATGTCCCGGGCTCCCTGGGTGATGGCCAAGCCGGAGACGGCCTTTCCCCGGGGCGAACAGACGGTCTACGACACGACCTTGGGCTGGCGCTTTCCCAATCCCCGCTTTCCCTATCCCCTCTCCTCCATGGGGGAGACGGCGGAAAACGTGGCGGAAAAGTGGAAGATCCCCCGGGAAGACCAGGACCGGTTTGCCCTTCGGAGTCAGCAAGGCTGGCAGCGGGGAAAAGAAAAGGGGGTGTGGAAAGAGGAGGTGGTTCCCATCCCCGTGAAGGGGCGGAAGGGGGAGATCTTCTGGGTGGAGGAAGACGAGCACCCCCGGCCCGATACCACCTTGGAGAAGCTGGCGGCCCTTCCCCCCGTCTTTCGGGAAGGAGGGACCGTCACGGCCGGCAACAGCTCGGGGATTAACGACGGGGCGGCGGTAGTCCTCCTCATGAGCGGGGAGAAGGTGAAAGAGCTGGGGCTAAAGCCCCTTGCCCGTTGGGTGGGCGCGGCGGTGGCGGGGGTGAACCCCGAGTACATGGGCATCGGGCCGGTGCCGGCGGTGGGAAAGCTCCTTTCCCGCCACGGCCTTACCCTGGACGACATCGATCTCCTGGAGCTCAACGAGGCTTTTGCCGCCCAGGCCCTCGCCTGCTTTAAGGAGTGGGGCCTGGACGTGTTCGGGCGGGATGGGGAGCGGATCAACCCTTACGGGGGGGCCATCGCCGTGGGCCATCCCCTGGGGGCCAGCGGCGCCCGGTTGGTGACCACCTTGGTCCGGGAGCTGAAGCGGCGAAACGGAAGGTACGGGGTGGCCACCTTGTGCGTGGGGGTGGGCCAGGGGGTGGCGAGCCTTTTCGAAAATCCCGAGGCAAAGGGGTGAAGCCATGAGAGAAGTCAAAATGTACATCGGCGGGAAGTGGGTCGAGGCCCTTTCAGGAGAGACCTTCCCCACCTACAACCCCGCCACGGGCGAAGAAATCGCCCGGGTGCCCAGGGCAGGTCCCGAGGATGTGGACCGGGCGGTGGAGGCAGCCCGGGCCGCCATGGAAGGCCCCTGGGGAACCCGCATCACCCCGAGGGAAAGGGCCCGGCTCCTCTGGAAGCTGGCTTCTCTGATGCGGGATCGCTTTGAAGAGCTCCTCCACCTGGAGGTGGAGAACAGCGGGAAGGCCATCACAGGGGTGGCGGGGGAGCTCCAGCAGGCGGTGGAGAACTTCGAGTACTTCGGAGGCCTGGCCGACAAGATCTTCGGGCGGACAGCCCCCGCCGCGCCCTACCTCTTCCACTACACCGTGAGGGAACCGGTGGGGGTAGCGGCCCAGATCATCCCCTGGAACTATCCCCTCATGATGCTCAGCTGGAAGCTGGCGCCGGCCCTGGCGGCAGGGTGTGCGGTGGTGGTCAAGCCCGCCAGCGCCACGCCCCTCACGGCCCTGAAGATGGCGGAGCTCATCGAAGAGGCGGGGTTTCCCCCGGGGGTGGTGAACATCGTCACGGGGCCGGGGACCGAGGTGGGCCGGTACCTGGTGCAGCACCCCGGGGTGGATAAAGTGGCCTTCACGGGAGAGACCTCCACCGGGCGGGAGATCATGAAGCTGGCGGCCGACGGCATCAAGCGGGTGTCTTTGGAGCTGGGGGGGAAATCCCCCAACATCGTCTTTGAGGATGCCGATCTGGAAGGAGCCATCCCCGGGTCCCTCTGGGCCATCTTCACCAGCGGCGGCCAGTCTTGCGAAGCTCGCTCCCGCATCCTGGTCCACGAATCCCTCCTGGACGAATTCGTGGAGAAGTTCAGCGAAAAGGCGTCATCCCTCAAGGTGGGGGATCCTATGGATCCCTCCACCCACATCGGGTCCCTCATCTCTCCCTCCCACTGGGAAAGGGTCCACAGCTACGTGAGATTGGGGGTGGAGGAAGGGGCCCGGGTGGTGACGGGAGGCGGCCGCCCCGACGATCCCGCCCTCAGCCGGGGTTCCTTTTACCGGCCCACGGTCCTGGCACCGGTGAGCATGGAGATGAAGGTGGCCCAGGAGGAGATCTTCGGCCCGGTGGCCGCCATCATCCCCTTCCGGGAAGAAGAAGAGGCCATCGCCCTCGCCAACAAGACCCGCTACGGTTTGGCAGCCACCCTCTGGACGAGGGACAGCGCCCGGGCCCACCGGGTGGCGGCGGCCATCAAGGCGGGGGTGGTGACGGTGAACCATCCTTTTACGGCGTTTCCGGGCACGCCCTTTGGCGGCTACAAAGAATCGGGGTTCGGGCGGGAGCTGGGGATGGAGGCCCTGGATCTCTACACCGAGGTGAAGAGCGTCATGATCCTCACCCGGCCAAAGCCCGTCAACCCATGGAAGGTGTGATCATGGGGATCTTCGATGACATGGCCAGAGGCGGCCACGAACAGGTGATGTTCTTCCGGGAGCCGACCACGGGCCTCCGGGCCATCCTAGCCTTCCACAACACCGTCCTGGGGCCGGGGCTGGGGGGAACCCGGATGTACCCCTACGCCAGCGAAGAGGAGGCCCTGGAGGATGTCCTCCGCCTCTCCAAGGGCATGACCTACAAGTCGGCGGCGGTGGATCTCGATTTCGGCGGTGCCAAGTGCGTCATCTGGGGGGATCCCCGAAGGGACAAGACCCCTGAACTGATGCGGGCCCTGGGGCGCTTTGTGGAAGGATTGAAAGGCCGCTTTTACACCGGCACCGATGTGGGGACCACCCCCGAGGATTTCGCCGTGGCGGCAAAGGAATGCCGGTACATCGTGGGGCTTCCCAAAGCTTATGGCGGCGGGGGCGATAGCTCCGTCCCCACGGCGAAGGGCGTCTTCTACGGCATGCAAGCGGTGGCCCAGTTCCTCTGGGGGAGCCCGGACCTCAAGGGGCGGCGCATCGCCATCCAGGGGGTGGGGAAGGTGGGCGAAAAGCTGGCCCGCCATCTTCACGAGGCGGGGGCAGAGCTCATCCTTGCCGATGTGGATGAAGCGAGGGCGAAGACGGTGGCGGAGGAGCTGGGCGCCCAGGTGGTAGCCCCCGACGAGATCCTCTACCAGCCTTGCGACATCCTGAGCCCCTGCGCCCTTGGGGGGATCCTCAACGAGGAGACCATCCCGCGGCTGAAGTGCCAAGCGGTGGCGGGCTCCGCCAATAACCAGCTGAAGGAGCCCGAAGATGGCCATCGCCTCCACCAGCGAGGGATCCTCTACGCTCCCGATTACATCATCAATGCGGGAGGCCTCATCCAGGTGGCCGATGAGCTGGATCCCCGGGGGTTCCACGAGGAGCGGGTCCTGGCCAAGACCCTCGCCATCAAGGAGAGCCTCCTCCGGATCTTTGCCTTGGCCAAAGAAAAGGGCATCTCACCGGCCGAGGCAGCCGATCACCTGGTGGAGGAGAAGCTGGAGACCATCTTTGGCCTGAGGAAGGTTCGCCCGTTTTAGGGATCGAAGGGTACCCATCCCCCGGCAAGGCGGGGAATCTCCTGCCTTGCCGGTGTTCTTTTCTCTCCGCCGGCCATCGATGAAAGGGGAAGCCCACCCTTTCAACGGCGGGAGGAGGTCACGCCAGCTTTTGCCTTGCCCAGGCGCTGACGAAATCCACCGCCAGGACGGCCCCCACAATGGCCAGGAGCATCATCCCCACCCTGGGCCAGTGATAGGCCTGAAGGGCGAAGAGGAGCGGCGTCCCGATGCCGCCCGCCCCCACCACCCCCAGGACGGTGGCTGCCCTCACATTGATCTCGAAGCGGTAGATGGCCAGGGATAAAAAGGCGGGGAGCACCTGGGGCAAAAGCGCCAGCCAGAGGATGCTGGCGGAAGGAGCCCCCGCCGCCAAAAGGGCCTCCCGGGGTCCTGGAGAAACGTGTTCCACCGCTTCTCCGTAGAGCTTTCCCAGCATGCCGGTGGAATGGACCGCCAGGGCCATCACCCCGGCAAAGGGACCCGGACCCAGTCCCACCAGGAAGATGATGGCCAAGATCAACTCCGGGAAGGTTCTGACCGCCGCCAAAAATCCTTTGGCCACCGGGTGATGGGCTGCCCAAAATCCGAAGGGAATCGCCAAAAGAGCCGCCAGGGCTGTGCCGACAAAGGCCATCTCCAGGCTCTCGAGAAGATAAAGGAGCGTTTCCGCGGCAAAAGACCAGTCGGGGTGCAAGATGCCTTCCACCATCTTTCCCGCCATGGAGAGCCCCTGCGCCAGGCTCCTCCCGGGCCACGAGATGCCCAAAAAGCTCCAGACGAGAAGGAGCCCTAGGACCAGCAGCCAAAGGGATCGCTCTTTCAAAGGATTCGCCTCCGCATGTAACTGCTCCACCCTTCCACCAAAAGGACTGTCGCCAACACCGCCAGCAAAATGGCAGCCACCTTTGAATAGGCCGTCAGTTTCATGGCGGTGGTGAGGAGGCTCCCGACACCGCCGGCTCCCACCAAACCCAGGATGGTGGCGGCCCGGATGTTGATCTCCAGGGTGTAGAGGACGTAGGAGAGCCAGTCGGGGCTCATCTGGGGCCATGCCCCCCAGAGGATCCGCACCGTAAGGGGAGCCCCCACCGCTTCCAACGCCTCCAGAGGGCCAGGGTCGACGGTCTCCACCTTCTCGCTCCCCAGCTTTCCGATGATCCCGAACGAAAAGAGGGCGATGGCCAAAAGCCCGCTCATCATCCCAAGGCCCACCACCGCCACAAAGAGAGCCGCCAGGAGAAGCTCCGGCAAAGTGCGGAGAAAGTTCAAGAGAAGCCGCGAGAGATGGTACACCCAAGGCGCAGGAGCCGTATTCTGAGCTGCCCAAAAGAGGAAGGGAAAGCTGAAAAGGGCCCCCAGGGCCGTTCCCGCGATGGACATCCGAAGCGTCGCCAAAAGGGCCGGCAAGACCTTTCCCATGTAGGAGAAATCAGGGTGGAGGAACTCCTGGAAGAGGCGGACCATCTGGGGGAGGCCCTGGAGGAGCTCATGGGGTCGGATCCCCAAATGCCAGCTGGCCGCCAAAAGGAGTCCCACGAGGGCAAGACCTCCCGCGTACCAAGCCCACGGGAAGGGAACCCGGGGAGCTTCTTCAATCCATGGTGAGGCCCGCCGGGAAAGCTTCCTCCCGGTAGGCCGCCCTCCCTTTGCCGTAGATGGACGCAAAGACCTGAGGGGTGGCCTTGGCCACAGGCCCATCGAAGACCACCTCCCCTGCCCGCATCCCGATGATGCGGGTGGCGTACCGGCGAGCCAGATCGACGGAATGAAGATTCACCACCGTGGTGATCCCCAGCTGGCGGTTGATGCGGGCCAGATCCTCCATGATCATCTCGGTGGTGACGGGGTCCAGGCTGGCCACCGGTTCATCCGCCAGGAGGACCCGGGGTTCCTGGCAAAGGGCCCGGGCGATGGCCACCCGCTGCTGCTGCCCTCCCGATAGCCGGTCCGCGCGGGAAAAGATCTTTTCCTCCAGCCCGACCCGCTGCAGCGCCTGGCGGGCGAGGCGGCGATCCTCTTCAGGAAAGAGGCCCAGGACCACCTTCCAGGCGGGAAGATATCCTGCCCTCCCCGCAAGGACATTGCGAAAGACCGTCAGCCGGGGCACCAGATGAAAATGCTGAAAGATCATGCCGATCTGCCGCCGGATCACCCTCAGCTTTTCGGGAGAAGCTTCCCGCACGTTCTGTCCCAGGACCCAGATCTCCCCTTCATCCACCTCCACCAACCGGTTGATGGCCCGCAAGAGGGTGGATTTCCCCGCGCCGCTCAGGCCTACCACCGCCACGAACTCCCCCGGGTAGATGGCCAGGTGGACATCCTTTAGGGCCACCGTCGAACCGTACCGCTTGGTGACACCCACCAGACGGATGAGGGCCGGGTCCGACGGGGATGGATGGAGGGACGGGGAGCCACCCGTCCCTCCGCCGGGATCAGGGCAAAAGACCATCGATCACTGCCCCAAGAGACGGCTGGCTTCCCGCACCACATCGAAGTCGGCATCCTTGGCGGGCGCATAGCCGTCATGGTTGTAGATCTCCTTGATGACCTTTTTCCCCTCGGGATCCTCCGCGATGGCCAGGAAGGCCTTCCGGATCTTCTCCTTCCACTCGGGGGAAAGGGACGACCTGACCGACACTGTGTCGTTGGGGATGGGATCGGTGTAGGCGAGGATCCGGGTCTTTTGCATGACGTCGGGGTCCACCTTCTGGACGATGGTGCGGGCGTCGTCGAAGCTGAAGGCGGCATCCACATCGCCCCTAAGGAGGGCCAAAATGGTCTTGTCGTGACCCCCCGCCTCCACGAGATTCGCGTCCTTTTCGGGATCGATGCCGTTTTTCTTCAGGAGCACCACGGGATAGACATAGCCGGAAGTGGATTGGGGATCGACAAAGGCGATGGTTTTCCCCTTGAGGTCGGCGATGGACTGGATGGGGCTAGCGGCCCGGACCACGATCTGGGAGCGGTAGGAGTCGGAACCGTTGCGGATGGCCTTGAGGAGAACGTCGGCATAGCCCTTTTCCTTGGCTGTCACATACCCTTTGGGGTTGAGGAATCCGATGTCCACCTTGCCGGCCCCCATGCCTTCGATGACGGCCGTGTAATCGCTCCCCACAAAGACTTCCACCGGAATCCCCAGCTGGGCTGTCAAAAGATCCGCCAGCGGTTTTGCTTTGGCCTGAAGGTTTTCGGCTTCCTGGGAGGGGACAAACCCTACCACCAGCTTTTGAGGTTCTGCCGACGCGGTGGAACCGCAGGCGCTCAAAAGGGGTAGCGCCAGGAGCAGGAGGAGAAGAGCCCACCCGCTGAACTTTTTCATAGACAAGCCTCCTTTGGGCGTAAAGGTCGAGTCCATTATGGGGGGCTCCATCCCGTCCGTGGGTTAAGGAACATCCGGGAGCGGGTAAAATTTCCCTAAGCTTTCATAAGGATCCATAAGGCGTTTATTCGAAGGGAGCCGAAGGAAAGGCGGGGAGCCTTCCCCGCCTTTCAGCGGCGTGTTTCCGGTCCTTCCCTCAGGCGAAAACACCTTCGGTGTCGCGGTGGACCTTGAAGCGAAGGCCTTCCGGCCTCACGAGGACGATGGGATCGGGGAGATCCCGGTCGGTGAGGCGAAAGAGGAGGTGGGGGTAGGTGAAGGCCTGGGTGACGATGGCCCCGGGGCTGGGCGCGATGTGCTGGACGTACACCACCAGCTGATCGCCGTCCAAGACGGCATCTTCCAGCTCCAGCCGGTGGCCGCCCGTGGGCTGGGGAGAAAGGGTCACCAGCCACACGGGACCTAAGGCATCTTGCAGGAGGTGGAGGCCCGGGGTTCCCAGGCGCCGTTCCACATCCCGCCGGATTTCTTCGGGGATGGTGTCGAGGGGGGCTACCAGCGCCGTCATCGGCTCAGATCCTCCCATAAGAGCGCGGCCGGCTCTTCAAGATAGCTGGCGATTTCCTTTGTGAAGCGGACGGCCGCCACACCGTCGATGACCCGATGATCGAAGGAGAGGGTCAGATAAAGGGTATCCCGGATGACCACCTTTCCTTCCCGGACCTGGGGCCGGGGCACGATCTTATGAACCCCCAGGATGGCCACTTCAGGGTAATTCACGATGGGGGTGGCGAAAAGGCCCCCCACCGAACCGACGCTGGTGATGGTGAAGGTGCTTCCCCGGAGCTTTTCGGGCGGAAGGGCCCGCTTTCTCGCGGCTTCCACCAGGGGCGGGATCTCCCGGGCCAGCTCCACCACGCTCAGGCGCTCCGCCTCCCGAAGGACCGCCACCAGAAGGCCTTCTTCCGTATCTACGGCGATCCCCAGGTGGACATGGGGGTGGAGGACGATCTCTTCCGCCGCTTCATCCAGGGAGGCGTTGAAAAAGGGGTATTTCTGAAGGGCTTTCACCGCCGCCCTCGCCACGAAGGGAAGGTAGGTGAGGCGGGGTTCCACCTTCTCTTTGAGGCTTTTCCGCAGCTGCACCAGCTCCGTCACGTCCACTTCGTCCACATGGGTGACCTGGGGCACCCGCTGGTGGGCGAGAGAGAGGCGCTGGGCGATGGCCCTCCGAAGACCCCGGAGGGGAATCCGCCGGCCTTGCAAGGTGGGCGCCGGTTGGGGCGCCGGAGCCGGCGCCGGGGTGGGAGCGGGGCGAGGCTCCTTCCTTTCTAGCGCCGCCTCCAGATCCTTCTGGGTGATCCGCCCCTGGGGGCCGGTGCCTTGGATCTCCTCCAGGGGAAGGCCCAGCTCCCGGGCTCTTCTTCGCACCGCCGGGGAAGCCAGGATGGCCTTCTTTCCTTCCTTGGAGGGCCCCCCTTCTTCTTCCACCACCAAAAGCTCGCCGGTGATCTTTCCCACGATGGCTCCCGCATCTTCTTCAGGAAGGGCTTCGGATTCCGAGGTTTCCCTCAAAGTATCGGGAAGGGCCGACGCGGGGGGCGGTGAAGCTGGGGGGGAAGCCGACGGCTCCCTCGCCCCTTCCTCCTCGATGTACGCGAGGACGGCCCCCACGGGAAGCCGCTCGCCTTCCTTCGCCCCATGCTTTTTGAGGATCCCCCTATAGGGGGAGGGGATCTCCATGACGGCCTTATCGGTCTCCAGCTCCACCAGCGGCTGGTCTTCCTCCACCCGCTCCCCTTCCGCCACCTTCCAGCGGATGATCTCCGCCTCCGCCATCCCTTCCCCCAGATCGGGGAGGTGAAAGGCTCTCATGGCCATGATCTCACGGCTCCTTCAGGGTCTTTTCCAGGGCGCGGTAGATGGTGGCCGCCTGGGGGAGGTAATCCTCTTCCAGGGCAAAGGCGGGGTAGGGGGTATCGGGCACCGCCACCCTTTGGGGAGGCGCTTCCAGGTGCCAGAAGGCTTCCTCCTGGACGATGGCCACGATCTCCGCCCCCAAGCCCGCGGTGAGGGGCGCCTCGTGGACCACCAGCACCCTCCCCGTCTCCCGGGCAAAACGGCCGATGGTCTCCCGGTCCAGGGGCGAAAGGGTGCGGAGGTCCACCACCGCCACCTCAAAGCCTTCGTCTTGGGCCCGGCGGGCCGCCTGGAGGGAAGGGGGCACCATGGCCCCCCAGCAAAAGATCACTCCGTCCTTTCCCTCCCTCACCACCCGGGCTTTCCCCAGGGGGACCCGGTACGGGCCCTCGGGCACTTCCCCTTTGACGGAACGGTAGAGGCGCATGGGCTCCAGGAAGATGACCGGGTCCGGGTCCTCGATGGCCGAAAGGAGCAGCCCCTTGGCATCGGCGGGGGTGCTGGGGACGGCCACCTTGAGGCCGGGGGTGTGGACCAGATGGGCTTCGGCGCTTTCCGAGTGGAGCTCGGGGGCCTGAACCCCACCCCCGTAGGGCATCCTCACCACCATGGGGCAGGTGAAGCGGCCCCGGGAGCGGTAGCGGAAGCGGCTGGCGTGGGAGAGGAGCTGGTCCAGGGCCGGATAGATAAAGCCCATGAACTGGATTTCCGCCACGGGGCGAAGGCCGGAGAGGGCAAGGCCGATGGCCGTCCCCACGATGGCCGACTCCGCCAGGGGCGTATCCACCACCCGCTCGTCGCCGTATTTCTGAAAAAGGCCGTCGGTGGCCCGAAAGACGCCCCCGTTGACCCCGATGTCTTCCCCCAGGAGAAGCACCCGGGGGTCTTCCGAAAGGGCCAGATCTAACGCCTCGGTGATGGCCTGGAGGAGGGTCTTCTCCTTCGTCTGGCTCATGCCTTCGCCTCCTTGAGGGCCTGAAGGAAGGCCTCCTTTTGCTGCCGGAAGATAGGAGGCTCATCGCCGTAGACATGCTCGAAGATGGCTTCGGGGGAGGGGCGGGGGAGGGCTTCCAACTCGGCCACCGCTTGAGCGATCTTTTCCCGGGCATGGGCGAGGGTGGCTTCCTCCTCCTCGGCCGACCACGCCCCTTCCCGCAAAAGGTAGCGGCGGAGCCGTTCCACGGGATCCCCTAAGGCCTCTTGGGCCGGATCCTCTTTCCGGTAGCGGCGGGGGTCATCGGAGGTGGTGTGGGGCCCCACCCGGTAGGTGCGGGCCTCGATCAGGGTGGGCCCTTCGCCGGAGCGGGCGCGCTCCAGGGCTTCCCTCACCGCCTCCGCCACCATGAGGGGGTCGTTTCCGTCGATGAGGCGCCCCGGCATGCCGTAGCCTTGGGCACGGACGGCGATGCTTTCGGCGGCCGTCTGACGGTGAAAGGGAACGCTGATGGCCCAGCCGTTGTTCTGACAAAGGAACACGACGGGCGTCTTGAAAACTCCCGCAAAATTGAGTCCTTCGTGAAAATCCCCTTCGCTGGAAGCTCCATCGCCGAAGAAGGTGAGGACCACCCCTTCTTTCTTCTGGAGCTTCAACCCCCATCCGATTCCCACGGCATGGGGGATCTGGGTGGCGATGGGGACGGCCGGGGGAAGGATCTGCACACCCTCCGGAGCCCGGTAGCTGTCGGGAAGGCCCTTCCAGTAGGCCAGGGCCTCTACCAGGGGCAGGCCGAAGAGGATGCTGGCCCCGGTATCCCGGTAGGTGGGCACCAGCCAGTCGGAGCGGGAGAGGGAGAGGGCGGCCGCCGCCTGGATTCCCTCCAGACCCGTGAAAGGGGCGTAGGTGCCGATGCGCCCCTGGCGCTGGAGGGTGAGGGCCCGGCTGTCGAAGGTGCGGATGAAGAGCATGGCTTTCAAAAGGGCCCGGCTTTCCTCCAGGGAAAGGCGAGGGGTCCGGGAAGGCCGGCCTTCCAGGTCCAGGATCCGTTCCATCTCCAAGGGGAACCCTCCTTTCACCCCCTTATTCGCCCGGGCGAAAGCAAATCCTCTTCTCATGTCCGGGCCTCCCACCTTCAAAACCATTGAAACCCGGGGTACACTGGACATAAGACATCAGGGGAGGAATGGACATTGCTGAAGGAATTTGCCTGGATGGTGGGGGGCCAGCAGGGAGAGGGCATTGAGAGCTCCGGCGACATCTTGGCCACCGTCCTGGCGCGACAGGGCTACCACGTCTTCGGTTACCGGGTCTTCTCCAGCCGCATCAAAGGGGGCCACACCAGCTACCGGGTCCGGGCCAGCACCCGCCCCGTGCGGACGCCCAACGAGGATGTCCACCTCTTGGTGGCTTTTGATCAAGAAACCATCGACATCGAAGGTCCCCAGGTGGTGCCCGGCGGGGTCATCGCCGCCGACAGCCACTTCAAGCCCCAGCTTCCCCCGGGCCTGAGCGCCACCCTCCTGGACATCCCCCTGACGGATCTGGCCAAGGACAGCGGCAATCCCCTGGCGAGAAACGTGGTGGCCATGGGGGCGACGGCCTACGTCCTCAGCCTCCGCCTGGAACCCTTCCACGACCTCATCCGGGACCGGTGGGGGCGCAAAGGGGAAGAGGTGGTGGCCCAGAACCTCCGGGCTCTGGAATCGGGCTATCGCTTTGCCGAAGACAACCTGAAGGGCCTTCGCTTCGAGGTGGAACCCGGCGATGGGAAGTCCCGCCCCGCCCTTTTGGGGAACTACCTCATGAGCATCGGGGCCCTGGCGGCCGGCTGCCGGGTCATGGCCGCCTACCCCATCACCCCCGCCTCCGACGTCATGGAGTACCTGGTCCGCAAGCTTCCCCAGTACGGCGGGGTCGTCCTCCAGATGGAAGATGAGATCGCCGCCATCGCCACGGTGGTGGGAGCGGGGTTTGCCGGCGCCCGCGCCATGACGGCCACGGCAGGCCCCGGGTTTTCCCTCATGCAGGAGACCCTGGGCCTGGCGGCGGCGGCCGAAATCCCCGTGGTCATCGTGGATGTCCAGCGGGCCGGGCCGTCCACCGGCATGCCCACCAAAGTGGAGCAGAGCGACCTCATGCAGATGATCTACGGTACCCACGGCGAATCCCCCCGGATCGTCCTCTCGCCCTACACCATGGAAGATGCCTTCTACATCATGTTTGACGCCTTCAACCTGGCGGAGGAATACCAGTGCCCCGTCATCATCGCCTCGGACCTCATGCTGGGGGTTTCCCTCCAGACGGTGGAGGAAGACGCCCTGGATCTTTCCCGGGTGGAGTGGCGCCGGGGCCAGGTGGTGACGGAAGAGGACCTGGCGGGAGTCCAGGCGGGGTATTTCCAACGCTATGCCGTCACGGCGTCGGGCATTTCGCCCCGATCCCTTCCCGGCATGCCCAAAGGCCAATACCTGGCCACCGGTGTGGAGCACGCGCCGACGGGGAAGGTGACGGAAAACCCCCAGAACCGCGTGGCCCAGATGGATAAGCGGGCGCGCAAGCTCTCCTCCCTCAAGGGGAACGGCACCCGCTACTACGGCGATGACGACCCCGAGCTCCTCCTCGTCAGCTTCGGGAGCACCTTCGGGGCCGTGGAAGAAGCCCGGGAAGCCCTCCAGGCGGAAGGGAAGAAGGTGGGCCACCTGGTCCTGCGGCGCCTCTGGCCCCTTCCTGTGGATGAGCTCCAGCCCCACCTGGAGAAAGCCCAAAAGGTCCTGGTGGTGGAGCTCAACTCCACCGGCCAGCTGCGCCAGCTGATCCAGATGCATATGGGGTATCATGAAAAGCTTCATTCGGCCTTGAAGTACAGCGGGCTTCCCTTCTATCCCAGGGAAATCCTAGTGCGGGCGGAAGAGGTGATGGGCTGATGGCCATTGCGGTCACCATGGCAGATTACCGGACGGCGGAGAAATCCTGGTGGTGCCCCGGGTGCGGGGATTTTGGCGTCCTTTCGGCCCTCCAGAAGACCCTGGTGGACCTGCAAAAGCTTCCCCACGAGGTAGCCATCGTGGCGGGCATCGGGTGCTCCGGGAAGATCGGCAATTACATCAACTGCTACAACATCCACACCACCCACGGCCGCACCCTCCCGGTGGCCACGGGGATCAAGCTGGCCAACCGCAACCTCACCGTCATCGCCGCCGGGGGTGACGGCGACGGCTATGCCATCGGCATGGGCCATTTCATGCATGCCCTCCGGCGCAACGTGGACATCACCTACCTGGTGATGGATAACCACGTCTACGGCCTCACCAAGGGGCAGGTGTCCCCCACCAGCGACCGGGGCTTCGTCACCAGCAGCACCCCTCAAGGGAACCTGGAGAAGCCGGTGCGGCCCCTGGAGCTGGCCCTGGCCAGCGGCGCGGGCTTTGTGGCCCAGGGGTTTTCCGGCTGGGTGCCCCAGCTCATCGACATCCTGAAGGCGGCCATCGAGTACCGGGGGTTTGCCCTGGTGAACGTCATCAGCCCATGCGTCACCTACAACAAGGTCAATACCTACGACTACTACCGGGAAAACCTCGTGAAGGTGGAGGACATTCCCGGCTACGACGAGAAGGATCGCCTGGGGGCGTTGAAGACGGTCATCGAAAGGGAAGGCCTGGTGACGGGGATCCTCTACCGGGAAGAAGGCCCCTCCCTGGAAGACCTCCTTCCCGGCTACCGGGAAGAGCCCATCGTCAGCCAGGATCTCCGCTTCCGCCAGGAGGACCTGAAGGCCCTTTTGGAGGAGTTCCGCTGATCTTGTCGGGCGCTCGAGAGCTGGCGGAGATCATCAAGGGGGCTGCCCGCGACGAAAGGGGCCGCCCCCTCCCTTTGACCCTCGAAGAGGCCACCGCCTGGGCGGAAGAGATCTTGGAGGACCTCTTTTCCTCCCAGGAGTGGCCCCGCATCCTGGAGCGGGGCGGCCTTCGCTTCGTCGCCTTTTTGCCGGAAGAGTGGGAGCTGGGGAGCCCGGCCCTGGTCTTCGCCCAGCAGTGGGACGGCTGCAGCTGGGTGAACCTGGGCCGGGTGGACGTCTCCCTCTAGCGCCGCTTGTACCGGGTGATGAGGGCTTCCGCCTTCCAGGCGATGGTCTCGGCGCTAAGGCCGTATTTCTTGAAGAGCTCCCCCGGTTTTCCCGATTCGGCGTAGGTATCTTCCATGCCCACAAAGGCCAGGGGGATGGGCCGGAACTGGCTCAAGAGCATGGCCACGGCGCTTCCCACGCCGCCCGCCAGAAGGTGCTCTTCGGCGATGACCATGGCCCCCGTCTCTTCCGCCGCCTGGATGAGGGCATCTTTGTCCAGGGGTTTCACCGACACCAGATCCAGGACCCTCGCCTCGTACCCCTTTTCCGCCAAGATGTCGGCCGCCTTGAGGGCTTCGTGGACCATCAGGCCCAAGGCGGCGATGGTGACATCCCGCCCCTGGCGAAGGACGGGAGCCCGGCCGAAGGCGAAGGCGGCCGGCTCTCGATACACGAGGGGCGCCGGCGGTCGCCCCACCCGGACGTAGACCGGCCCGCGGTGATAGGCCGCCGCCCGGATGACGGCCGCTGTGGAGGGGGCGTCGGCGGGGCAGGCCACGTAGAAGCCGGGGAGGCTTCGCGCCAGGGCCAGGTCCTCCACGCTCTGTTGGGAGACCCCGTCTTCCCCCACGCTGATGCCCCCGTGGCTCCCCACCAGCTTCACGTTGGCCTGGCTGTAGGCGATGGCCATCCGCATCTGGTCGTAGCCTTTGCTCATGAGGAAGGTGGCAAAGCTGGAGACGAAGGGGATCTTGCCGCTCCGGCTGAGGCCCGAGGCAGCGCCCACCATGTTGGCTTCCGCGATCCCCATGTTGAAAAAGCGGTCGGGGAATTCTTTCGCGAAGTAGCGGGTCATGGTGGAGGTGGAGAGGTCGCCGTCTAAGACGACGATGCGGGGATCCTGACGGCCCAGCTGCAAGAGGGCCTGGCCGTAGGCTTCCCGCGTGGAGGGGCCCATTTCCGTCACCGGGGGTCACCTCCCAGCTCGTTAAGGGCTCTCTCCAGCTCCTCGGGCGTGGGGGCCCGGCCGTGAAAGGCGTTGTTGCCCTCCATGAAGGAAACCCCTTTCCCTTTGACGGTGTGGGCGATGATGACCCGGGGACGGCCCTTTTCCTCCCACCGGGGCCGCGGAACGGCCAGGGCCCGCTGCAGGGCCGCCACATCGTGGCCGTCCACTTCCTCCACCTCCCAGCCAAACGCTTCCCACTTGGCCCGGAGGGGCTCCATCCCCATGATGGCGTCGGTGGGCCCGTCCAGCTGAAAGCCGTTTTTGTCCACGATGGCCACCAGATTCTGCAGGCCGTAGTGGGAGGCCGCCATGGCGGCCTCCCACACCTGCCCTTCGTTGAGCTCGCCGTCGCCCAAAAGGACGAACACCCGGAAATCCAGGCGGTCCATCTTTCCCGCCAGGGCGTGGCCCAAGCCGATGGAAAGCCCCTGGCCCAGGGATCCGGTGGAGGCTTCCACCCAGGGGAGATCCTTTACCGACGGATGCCCCTGGAGGGGGCTTCCGATGCGCCGGAGGGTCTTTAAGGATTCGGAGGGGATCCTTCCCGCCTCCGCCAGGGCGGCGTAGAGGATGGGGGCGGCATGGCCTTTGCTGAGGATGAACCGGTCCCGGAGGGGCCAGAGGGGGTCGGTGGGGTGCCAGCGGAGCTCCTGGAAGAAGAGGACCGCCACGATGTCGGCCGCCGAGAGGCTCCCGCCGGGATGGCCGGAGCCGGCGGCGGCGATGGCCTCCAGGGCGAGGCGCCGGAGCTTCCGGGCTTTTTCCGCCAGGGTTTCGGCTTCGACCCTCATTGGGACCTCCCGGGAACACCCGGCTCGGTCATGGCGGCGTAATCCAGGACCTTATCCAAGGTGGCTTCATCCAGGAGCCCCTTTTCCAGGACCACGTCCCTTAGGGACCGCCCCGTCTCCACCACTTCCTTGGCGATCTCCGCCGCTTTGAGGTAGCCGATGTAGTCGGTGAGGGCCGTCGCCAAGGCGGCGCTCTTTTCCACCAGCTCCCGGGCCCGTTTCTCGTTGGCCTGGATGCCCTGGAAGGTCCTTTCATCGGTGGCTTTGAGAGCGTTCTTCAGGATCTCGATGCTCTCCAAAAGCATGAAGGCCACCACCGGCATCATGACGTTCAGCTCCAGCTGGCCGGCTTCGGTGGCGGCGGCGATGCCGGCATCGTTTCCGACGACCCGGTAACAGACCTGGTTCAGCATCTCCAGCATGGAGGGGTTCACTTTCCCCGGCATGATGGAGGACCCGGGCTGGACGGCGGGCAGGCGGATCTCTGCCAGACCGGTGCTGGGCCCGGAAGAGAGAAGCCTGAGGTCGTTGGCGATCTTGGAGATATCCAGGGCCAGGTCGCGGAGGGCTCCGGAGACGTGGGAGAAGTCGCTCAGGCTCTGCATGAGGGCGAAGAGGTTTTCCCCGGGCCGGAGGGGAAAGCCCGTGAGGCGGGCCAGATGCTCCACCACTTTGGTGGGGTAGACTTTCTCGGCGTTGACCCCGCTGCCCACGGCTGTCCCGCCGATGCCCAGCTCGTGGAGGTCGGCGGCGGCCTCCTGGAGGCGCCGGCGCCCCCTCTGGATGATGCGGCTATACGCCAGGAATTCCTGACCCAGCCGGACGGGCATGGCGTCTTGCAGATGGGTGCGCCCGGCTTTGATGACGTGCCAGAACTCTTTGGCCTTTCTTTCAAAGGTGGCCGCCACCTGATCCAGGACGGGGTAGAGGCCCTCCAAAGCCCGCAGGGTGGCCAGGCGCATGGCCGTGGGGAAGGAATCGTTGGTGGACTGGGCCATGTTCACATGATCGTTGGGGTGGATGGGCCGGTACTGGCCCCGGGGTTGCCCCAGGATCTCGTTGGCCCGGTTGGCGATGACCTCGTTGGTGTTCATGTTGAAGGAGGTGCCGGCCCCCGCCTGGAAGGCATCCACCACGAAATGGTCGTTAAAGCGGCCGGCGATGACTTCATCGGCCGCCGCCACGATGGCGTCGGCCAGCTCCGGGGCGAGGCGCCCCGTCTCCTTGTGGACCAAGGCCGCCGCCTTCTTGATGTGGGCCATGGCCCAGATCATGTGGAAGGGCAACCGGTACCCCGAGATGGGGAAATTCTCCACGGCCCGCTGGGTCTGGACACCCCAGTAGGCATCGGCCGGAACGGCTTTCTCCCCGAGGGAGTCTCTCTCCATGCGCATGGACAAGGCAGGAAACACTCCTTCCTACAGTTCACCGTAGCCGTTACCTATGGTAACAGTTTCGACGCCTGTGGTATCCTGGAGCCGATGCGAAAGGGGATCTTTTTCACCCTCGACTACCATCCCGATCTCCATCCTGCGCCCCATGTGTATCTGCAGGAAACCTTGGAGCTCATGGAACTTTGCGATGATCTGGGGCTGGAGATCTGGGTCTCGGAGCACCATTTTTCCTACTACGGCCTTCTTCCATCGCCGGCGGTCTTCCTGGGGGCTGTCGCCCAGCGGACGAGAAAGGTCCGCCTGGGGACGGCGGTGGCCGTGGTACCCATCCGCCATCCCTTGCAGCTGGCGGAAGATTACGCCCTCGTGGATATCCTCTCGGGGGGACGGCTGGAGGTGGCCGTGGGGAGCGGTTACCTCAGCCATGAGCTGGCGCCCTTTGGCGTGACGCCGGAAAATAAGCATGAGCGCTTTGAAGAACATCTGGCCGTCTGGCGGAAGGCCTGGCGGGGGGAAGCCATCCGGCACCAGGGAGAGACTTTGACCCTGGAAAGCCCGCCGCTCCAGATCCTTCCCCTGCAAAAGCCCCACCCGCCCTTCTGGTTTTCCATCACCCGGCCTGAGCCGGCCCAGGCCATCGGGCAGCGGGGGGAAGATCTTCTGACGGTCCCTTACATCCGCCTCGCTTCCCAGGAAGAGCTGGCCCAGCTCATCTACCGCTATCAGGAGGGGCGGCGGAAAGGCGGCTTTGGGCCGGGGAAGGTAGGGGTGGCGGTCCATGCTTTTGCCGGGGACTATCCCTACCGGTGGGGCGAAGGCAAGGTGGAAGCGTATGAACCCTATCGGAAAGCCCTGAATGTTTATCTAAAGACCCGCCTCCAGCCGGGGGCCCGCAGCCGGGGGGAAGCATCCCCCGATTTCGTCTGGCTGGGGACGCCCGAAGAGATCCGCAGCCGGGCGGAAACCTTCGAGGCCATGGGGGTGGAGCTCCTCCTCTTCATGGCCGATGTGGGCGGCCTTCCCCGCTCCCTCGTGCGCGCTTCCCTCAAAGGCCTGGCGGAAGCTCTGGCGTAAAGTTTTCGGTTTAAGCTCCCCAAGTTTGCTATAAAATAGAACGTAACAATCCAGGGAAGGGGAGCGGATCTGATGGTGGACGAACGGGAGCAGCAGGAAAGGCAAGGGGAAAGGGCCCGGCGCCGTCGCAGGGGATTTAAGCATTGGACGCCCGAGGAAGATGAACGTCTGGCCCAGGCGGTGAAAGAGGGGGTCCATCACCACACCACCCTTCAATCTCTGGCGGCGGCCATCCATGACCAGTTCCGCCGGGATGCCGCCAGCGTGCTGAGGCGAATTCGCTTTTTGCGGAAAAGAGATCCGGAACTGGACGCTCAGATCAACCGCTACCTCAGCCGGGCCCAGCCCCTGACGGAGGCGGCCCGCCAGGAGATCCGCCAGTCCCTTCCAGAGGTGCCGGTGAGCGCCTCTTTCACCCCGGCGCCGGCGCCCGCACCGGTGCCGCTGTCCTTGGAGCAGGATGTGAACACGGTGGTCCAGCTCCTGGAGGAGATGGGTCTCCCCGTGGAGCGGCGTCATCGCCGCCAGCTCCAGGAGATGGTGGAGCAGTACGGTTTGGTGGCGGTGGTGGCGGCGGTGGCCCAGAGCCTTTTGCAGAAAGCCGACGTCATCCTCAGGGAAGCGGAGCGCCGCCTGGCGCGGGGAGAGCTTCCCCGTTAGGCATAGAGTAAAGGCTAGGGAGGCGATGGTCCCATGGGTTCCAGGCTGGGATGGGTGTGCTTCGCCCTCCTCCTCGCCTTCCTGAGCCTGGTGCCCGCATGGGCCGGGAGGGCAGGTCCCCGGGATGGGGAGGAGCCGCAGGTGGAGGAGGTCCTTCCCTCCGCTTCCTCGGAGGGGGTGAAGGCGCCGCCGCCCCGGGTGGAGCTTCCCTCCATCTTTGCGGAAGGGATCCCGGAAGGGGATGGGGAGCTGGCGCGGTTTCTCCTCACCCACCCCCCCAAAGATCCCCGCATCCAGGTGATCATCTCCCAAGGGCCCGGCGCGGAAGCCAACGTCTATCTCTGGGACGGGGATACCCTGGTGGCCACCCTCCACGGGTTTGGGGGCCCCTATGCCGGCGGCGAGGATACGCGCTCGCTGGAGGGGGAATACCGCATCATCCGCAAGCTGGGGACCATCCGCACCGGCCTTTACGAGAAGACCCTGGGCCATGAGTTTTACCTTCGGGATTTCCTCCAGATCCAGGGCAATTATGGCTTCCACGCCTATAAGATCAACGATGTCACCATGGAAGAGGAGCCCGGGCCCACCCACGGGTGCATCACCCTGCCGGCGGTGGAGATGGCGGCCCTCTATGCCTGGGCGAAGGTGGGAACCCCCGTCACCCTGAGCTACGTCAATCCCGATGTGGGCCTCAACCTCATCCCCTGAGAAGCCCGGCGTAGCGGGCCATACGCTGGAGGGCTTCCCGTCCCGAGAGGCCCGGGTAAATGCCGAGGGCCTGGGCTGCGAAAGTGACCGATTCCAGGGGAGCGGAAAGAAGGTCCTGGAGGGTGCGCACCCCTACGGCCCGGCCCGCCACCACCCCGCGGTCCGCCAGGCGGGTGTTGAGGAGCTGGATATCCAGGGCGCCGCACATGATGTACCCGTCCCCGGCCGTGATGGCCAGGAGGCGGGTGCGGGGGAGCTCCACCACCACCCCGATGGCTGTAAAATCCCCCAGATCCAGGGGGACCACCTGCACCATGGGTTCATCACCTCGCCCCATGGTACGAGGAAGGGAAGGGTTTGGTGAGGGGAGGCACGGGGTGAAGGCCTTCAGCGGACGGGTGCGGGTGGGCCGCCGCACCAAAGAGCTGGTGAAACGCCTGCGGCCCGGCGACATGGCCCTCCTTAACCACCGGGACCTGGACCGGGTGGCGGCCCAGGCCCTCCTCCGCATCCCCGTGAAGGCGGTTTTGAATGCCCAGCCCTCCATCAGCGGGCGCTATCCCGCTTCGGGGACCGACCTCCTCTTGGAGCGGGGGATCCCCGTGGTGGATGGTCTGGGGGAAGGCCTTTTGGACCTCTTGCGGGACGGCGACTGGGTCACCGTGGATGAAGAGGGGCGGGTGTGGCAGCAGGGGAAGCTCCTCGCCCAGGGGCGGTGGGTCACCCGGGAGCTCTTGGCGGAGGAACGCCACCGCTACCAGGCCCGCTTCCAGGAAGAGTTCACCGCCTTTTTGCAAAACACCCTCAGCTACGCCCGCAAGGAAAAGGATGTGCTCCTTCGCGACATCCCCTTCCCCCCGCCACGGGTGCCCCTGGCGGGAAGGCCTTGCCTGGTGGTGGTGCGGGGGCTGGACGTCCCGGAGGACCTCCAGATGTTGGCCCCTTTCATCCGCTACGAAAAACCGGTCCTCCTGGCGGTGGATGGCGGCGCCGACGCCCTCCTGGAGCAAGGTTACCGCCCCGACATCATCGTGGGGGATATGGACAGCGTCAGCGATGAGGCCTTGAGAAAGGCCCGGCAGATCATTGTCCACGCTTACCCCGACGGCCGGGCGCCGGGATGGGCGCGGGTGGAGGCCTTGGGCCTTTCGGCCGACCGGGTGGCCATGCCCGGCACCAGCGAAGACCTGGGGCTCCTCTACGCCTACCAGATGGGAGCTCGCCTCCTGGTGCTGGTGGGAAGCCACTCCTCCTTTGTCGATTTCATGGAGAAGGACAGGCCGGGGATGGCCAGCACCCTCATCACGCGCCTCAAAGTAGGCCACCTTCTGGTGGATGCCAAAGGGGTCCACCAGCTCTACCGGGCCCCGGGGCCGGGGCGCACCCTCTGGGCGGCGGTGGTAGCGGCGGCCCTTTTGCCCCTGGCCCTTTTGGCGGGGGCGTCCCCCCTCTTCCGGGGATTGCTGGCGCCCCTCTACTTTAAGCTACGATTCTGGTTAGGCCTATGATCGATTGGAGGACCCACGCCTTCACCCTCGTCGCCCTCTTCCTCGCCCTGGCGCTGGGGATCGCCATCGGCATGATGCTGGATTCCAGCGCCGATGTGGCCCTCAAGCAGCAGGAGGCGGCCCTTGTGGAGCTGCAGCGCCGCCTCACCGCCACCCAGTCCATCCTCCGGCAGTGGGAAAGCCGCCTCGAGGGGGAGCTGGAGGTCCGCCGCCAGGAAGAAGCCCAGGCCAGGGCCTTCCTCCAGGAGACCCTCCGGGATCGCCTGGCGGGAAGGCGGGTGGCGGTGGCCAGCCTGGGGGAGGTGCCGTGGGGTTCGGTCCTGGAGGCCCTTTCTCTGGCCGGCGCCGAAAAGGGGCGTCTCCTGGCGGTGGACGGCACCTGGTATACCCGGCGGAGCGAGGCCTTCAGCCGGCTGGAAGGAGAGCCTTCCCCGGCCGCGGCGGAGGCGTCCTTTGCCATGGCGGCCCTCATGGGAAAGGGGCCCGACGTCTTTTTCACCCTGGCCCGGGGCCAGGAGGCGGGGATCCTCATGGCGGGAGGGGAGGCGGAAGAGGCCACGGGCCTCGTCATCCTTCTGGACCCTTCCCTCACCTTCCCCGAGGTGCGAGATGGCCTTTCCATCTGGCTGGAGACGGCCCGCAAGGCGGAAAAGCGGGCGGTGGTGGCAGTGCCCTTGGGGTCGCCGCCGGCCCTCGCTCAGGCCCTTTCCACCCTCCCCGTTCCGACTGTGGCGGGGGTGGATACCCCCTTCGGCCAGGCGGCCCTCATCTGGCTTCTCGCCGGGGGCGAGGGGCACTTGGGGCCTCAGCCCCAACCCCTTCCCCCCTGGCCCTCGGAGGAGGCGTCCCCTTGAAGCGGGTTTCGGCCATCATCCCCTGCCGCAACGAGGCCAAGTCCATCCAGGAGACGGTGGCGGCGGTGAAATCCCTCCCGGGGGTGGAGGAGATCCTGGTGGTAGATGACGGCTCCAAAGATGGAACGGCCCGCCTGGCGGAAGAAGCGGGGGCGACGGTTCTCCGCCAGCCTCCCCGGGGAAAGGGGGAGGCGGTGGCCCTGGGCATCCGCCATGCCGAGGGAGAGATCCTCCTCCTGGTGGACGGCGATATCGGGGGGACGGCCCGCACCTTCGGCCTCCTCCTGGACCCCCTCCAGGAAGGCCGGGCCGATATGACCATCGGCGTCTTTCCTCCCACGGGGAAGGGCGGGGGCCTGGGCCTGGCGGTGGGCTTGGCCCGCGTCGCCGTGAAGCTCCTTACGGGAAGGGAGCTCAGGGCCCCCCTTTCGGGCCAGCGGGCCCTCCACCGCCGGATCCTTCCCCATCTCCGGATGGACGGCGGCTTTTCTCTGGAGATGGGCCTCAACCTGGATGCCCTCTGGAAGGGCTTTCGGGTGGAGGAGGTCCTCCTTCCCGAAAGCGCTCCCCACGCCGTGACGGGAAAGAGCCTTCGGGGGTTTATCCACCGGGGGCGGCAGCTTTGGGCCATCTTGAAGGCCGTCGCGGTGCGATGGCCCATGATCATCCAGGTCAAGACGGGAAGGGAAAGGCCATGAATCCTTCCCTTCTCGCCCTTTCCTTGGGCGCCACCCTCCTGGGTCTTTTCCTCACCCTCCTCCTCTTTCCGCGCTTGGGATGGACCTCCGCCAATTACCGGGGCGACCGGCTTCCTTTAGGCGCCGGCTGGACCTTTGTGGCGGGAGGAACCTTGGCCCTTTACCTTCTGAAGGCGCCCTGGCCCTTTTGGCTGGGGACGGCCCTGGTGGCCCTTTTGGGCTGGATCGACGATCGGCTGGGGGATCACCGGGTGCGGGGGGTAGGGGGCCACCTGCGGGCCCTCTTGCGGGGAGAGGTCACGACGGGCATCTTGAAGCTCTTTGGCGTGGGCATCTTGGCCCTTGGCGCAGCCTTTGACGAAGACCTCCTCTCCTGGTGGGTGGGGGCTCTTCTTTTGGCGGTGGCCACCAACACCTTGAACTCCCTGGACCTCCGGCCCGGGAGGGCGGGCAAAGGGTGGCTCCTTTTGGTGTTTTTGGCCTATCTCCTTGGAGCCAAAGGGCCCTTAGGCTATGTCCTCGGGCCCTTTCTCCTCTATTTTCCCTTCGACCTACGGGCTCGCCTCATGATGGGGGATACAGGGGCCAATGCCCTGGGATGGCTCTGGGGCCTCTACCTTTTGAGCCTCCCCCTCCACCTCCAGATCCTCTTCCTCGCCCTTCTCCTGGGCTTTCACCTCTGGATGGAGCGGCACTCCCTCACCCGCTGGCTGGAGGAACACCCGTTTTTTCATTTCCTGGACCGCCTGGGCCAACCCCGCTGAAGGCTTCGGCGGCATGGCTGAAAAAGGCTGCCGTGACGAAGGTGAGGGAGGTGGCCACGGCCACCACGCCTGAGTCGTTCAGGAGAAGGAGGACGGGGATGGAGAGGAGGAAGCCGAAGGAGGGGGCCCGCAGCCAGGGGTGCTCTTGCCAATAGCGGAGGAGGGTGGTCCGGGAGGTGTAGAAGAGGATCCCCACCACCCCGACGAAGACCAGCAGGAGGCGGGTCCAGACGGTCAGCTGAAGGAGGCGCCACTCCACCATGAGCTTTCCGATGGCGGTGCGGATGAGGGGCTGGATCCCCAGCTCCTGGATGCGGGTGAAGAGGAAGCCCACGTGGGTGCTGCCCCTCCCCAGCCGCAGGTCCAGGAGGAGCATGAGGCCCACCACCGCCATCAGCCCTAACGCGCCCCAGACAGCGTAGGACCAGCGCCAGCGGCCGTGGAGGGCATAGAGGAGAGTGGGGACGAAGATGAGGGCGGCGCTGGTGGCGCCCCCGAAGCTGGCGCCACCCTGGGGCCAGGCCAGGAGGAGGACGGTGGCCCCCATGAGGAGGGCCGCCAGGAGAAGGCCCTTTTTCCCCAGGTGGCGGAGGAGGCCTGCCGTTGCCACCAGGACGGCCCCCAGCCACACTCCCAGCATTTCGTTCCCGATGCCGTAGTAGCGGGCGCCGGAAAGGGCCGAGTACCCCAGGAAGGACCAGCGGGTCCAGAGGCCTTCGTGGGCCGCATCCCAGGCGATGAGGAGGCTCGTGAGGAGGGCGAGGGTGTAGAGGGGCCCGGAGGGCTGCGGGAAAAGCACCCGGGCCAAAAGGAGGCTCACCCCCATCAAGAGGGCCGCCAGGAGGAAGATCACCACTAGGGCCCCTCCTCCTTCCCGCCAGGCGGGGTAGGGGGTGAGGGGAGCCAGGAGCATGGCGGGGCCAAAGGCCGTGAGGTAGAGGAGGAGGTGCTGCAGGAAGGCGGGAAGGCGTCGGGCCAGGCCGGCGAAAAGTCCGTAGAGAATCAAAAGGGCGAGGTAGATGACGATCCACGTCTTCAAGACGGAGGGACGCCACCGGTCCACCGAAAGGGCCCGGTGGTGGAGGGTGGCGGCCACGAGAAACCCGTCCCGCTGGTCCCGGAAGGAAAGGGGCCGTCCCACCATGTCCGTCTTGGGGGTGAGGTGGTAAAAGGCCAGGATCTGGGCGGTGATGTCGGGACCCGTGACAAAGCCGGGGCGGCGGGTGCTGGGGGAATGGAGGAGGCCCCCCTTTTGCCCGGGCTTCCAGATGCCAAAGGGCGTGAGGAAATCGCCGGCCACCCGGGGATCTTCGCGGGAGATAGGGGAGAGGATCCAGAGCTCATCCCCCGGCGAAAGATCCTTTTGCAGGAGGGCGAGGAGCTCCCCCAGTTTCTGCAGGGCCTCTTTCCGGGCGGCAGAGGCCGCGGCAGGGGTGGCCCGGGGGCTGTAGACGCGCTGTCGCCAGAGATCCCCCATCTCCACCGCCAGGATGAGGGAGTCCTTTCGGGAAAGGTTTTTCCAGAAGGCCGAAAAGGCGTCGACGTCGAAGCCCACACCGTAAGGCGCCTCTTCTTCCCGCCGGAGGGTTTCCAGGCCCACATGGCCCGTCCCCGCGACGCCCAGGCTGTCGGCCAAGAGGAGGGGAGCCCCCCGCTCCTGATCCATGGATGTATCGGCATTCCCAAAGAGGTAGCGGGGGATGCCGGCCTCCTCCAGGAGGTCTCCCAGGGCGCCGGGGTGGGAGGCCCTCCCTTGGTTCATCCGCTGGACCGAGGGCATGTCGAGGAAGAGGACGGCATCGGGGGGAGGTTCCACCCCGGTGCGGCGCAAGAAGACGACGCTGGCCCGGCCCTCCAACGTGAGATCGTTGGCGGCGACGCCGCTGCTGAGCCCGGTGCCCAGGGCCGCCGCGCCGGCGGAGAGGGTGGCGTAGGACGAGGCCCGCGCCCGATCGGCCCCCCGGATGTTGGCGGACGCCCAGTAGAACTGATCCCTCCATGGGGCCGCCTCAGGCGAGAGGATATCCTCCCACCCCAGGTCGGGGACCAGGACCAGGATGAGCTTTCCCGGGCGATCCTCTCCCTGGGCCCTCACCAGGGAGGCCAGCATGCCGAAGAGGGGGAGGATCACCAGGGAGACCGTCAAGAGGATCACCAGGACCCAGAGAAAAAGCCGCTGCCTCCGCCTATTCACCGGTAGAAACCTCCTTCAAGAAAAGGGAGGCGCTGGGACAAAGGTCCTTTAAAAAGCAGGCTTCGCATCGAGGGCGGCGGGCATGGCAGACCTGCCGCCCGTGATGGATGAGCCAGTGGTGGGCCGGAGCCCAGAGGTCCCTCGGGATGAGGTTCATGAGATCCTTCTCCACCTGGTAGGGATCTCTTCCCTGGCTCCAACCGAGGCGCCGGGCCACCCGGAAGACATGGGTATCCACGGCGATGGCGGGATACCCAAAGGCGTTGGCCAGGACCACGTTGGCCGTCTTTCGCCCCACCCCCGGAAGGCTTTCCAGGGCCTCCCGGTCCCGGGGGACTTCCCCGCCGTAGTTTGCCACCAGCTTTCGAGCGAGGCCCACCAGGTGGCGGGCTTTGTTCCGGTAGAGGCCCAGGGTCTGGATGTAGGGCTCCACGTCCTCCGGGGTGGCCTGGGCCAGGGCTTCGGGCGTGGGAAAGCGGGCAAAAAGGGCGGGGGTAACCTTGTTCACCGCCTGATCGGTGGTCTGGGCGGAAAGGACGGTGGCCACCAGGAGCTGAAAGGGCGTCTCCCAGTGAAGCGCCGTCTTGGTGGAGGGATAGGCTCGGGCCAGCCGGGCTAGCACTTCGTCCACTTGGGCCGACACCATAGCCCCATGCTACCAGGAGCCGGTTCGCCTCGCGAGGGGAGGGCGGGGATGAAGCGGAGATGCTCCAGATGGGGACCTCGCCAAAGGAGATGGGGCGGGCTTTCCCCCATGAGCCAGAGGTTTACCCCACCTCCCGCGGGAGAGAGCCAGGCGGCGATGGGCCTCCGGGAAGGGGAAGGCCAGACGGCGATGGGACCGAAGGTGTAGGGGGAGCGGAAATAGGTCCAGCGCTCCCAGTGGGAAGTCCCCAGGTGCAGGCTCCAGAGGGCGGAGGCTTCGGCTTCCTCCACGAGGGGCGGCTGAGGGCGAAGGAGGAAGAGGAGCCTCCGGCCGCCGGCATCGCCGATGAGGGCGTCCACCCACCAGCCGGGGGGCGGGGAAAACCGGCGCAGCCATCGCTTTCGCCCAAGATCCAGCTCCAGGATCTCCACGTTCCCTTCGCGGGGAGGGGGAGGGGAGGCGGCAAAGAAGAGGCTTCCTTCGGCAAAGGCCAGGCCCCTCCCGCCCTTTCCGCCGTAAGCCTGGGCGAGGAGGCTTCCTCCCCCGAGGACATCCAGGACGGCCACCCGCAGGCCTCCTTCCCCTTCGGCGCGGAGGGCGAGAAACCGACCTTCCGGGGAAAAGGCGGCTTCCACCACCGTCTGGGCGGGAGGGCCAAAGGGAAGGGGCGAAAGGACACCTTCCCGGTAGAGGAGGGGTTTTCCTTCCCGGGGCAAGACCAAGAGGGCGGTCCCTGGGGGATCCCAGAGGAGGCGGGGTCCCAGGGGTTCAGGGGGAAGGCCTTTGGGCAGCAGGCGGGGGAGGGGAAAGGTCTTTCCCTCCACCTGGAGGGTTTCCCCTTCGCCCATATCCTCCAGCCGGAGGATGGCCCACCCCCTTTGGGGGGAAAAGGCGGCGGAAAGGGCCCCTTCCGGCCGGGAAGCGAGGGTGAGGAAGGCTCCTTTGGGCGTCAAAACCTTCAGGCTTTTCCCGTCGGAGAGGAGAAGGGGCGGCACGCCTTCGGAGGGAGGGAAGGCGGCGGGGAGAAGGGAGGCCAGGGCCAGGAAAAGGGCGGCCCCCCACGGAAAAAGGCGGCGGACCGCCATGGCGGGGCTCCTTTCCGTGGGAGGCCTATGAGAGGCCGGAGCTTCCTATGCTAAGAGCGGACTTCGATCTGGGGGCGGTTGAGGACCCGGCTTCCGGGCGGCACCGATTCCACCAGCCAGACGTTTCCCCCGATGACGGACCCTTTTCCCACCACCGTCTTTCCGCCCAAAATGGTGGCCCCCGCATAGATGGTGACGTCGTCTTCGATGGTGGGGTGGCGCTTTAGGCCTTTGACGATCTTTCCCTTCTCATCCCGCGGAAAGCTCACGGCCCCCAAGGTGACCCCCTGGTAGATCTTCACCCGGTCTCCGATGAAGGTGGTCTCCCCGATGACCACCCCCGTGCCGTGGTCGATGAAGAACTCCCGCCCGATCTGGGCCCCCGGATGGATGTCGATGCCGGTGCGGCTGTGGGCCAGCTCCGTCATGGCTCGGGGGAGGAGGGGGACCTCCTTTTGGAAGAGGAAATGGGCCAGGCGGTAGACGGTGACGGCGTAGAAGCCGGGGTAGGTGAGGACGACTTCATCCAGGGAGCGGGCGGCGGGATCGCCTTCCAGGGCTGCCTGGGCGTCGGCCAGGAGGAGGTCCAGGAAGTACGGAAGGGAGGCAAAGAGCTCGTCGGCGATGGCTTCCGCTTCTTTTCCTTTGGGGCAGTCGGGTTCCAGGGTTTCGCTCTGGCAAAAGCAGCGGTGGATGAGGTGGGCCAGGTGGCGATGGATCTCCTCCATCTCCCGGGCCAGGTCTTCCGCCGTGGCGGTGGGCCGGAAGAAGGACGGGAAAAGCAGAGCCCGAAGGCCCTCCACCAGGGTTTCCACGTCGTCAGGGGATAGGGGCCAGCAAGAGCGATGGGGCTGGCGCTGCAGGATATCTTGGGCCAGGGTACGGAAGCGGGACACGCAAGACCCTCCTTTGCCCTTCAGTCTACTAAAGGCAGTTCCTAGCAGACACTCGCCACGGGGAGGGTTTCATGCTAGCTTTCTCTTTTGGAAGGAAATTTGCAGGTTTTTGCCGAAGGACGCAAAAGCCTTGTCTGAGGAGGTGCCCTTCTGGCGAAAGAAGAATCCCGTCCCCCGCGCTTTACCCTCCAGGAGGCCAATGCCCTTCTGCCCCATCTCCGGGAGATGGTGGACCGGTTGCAAGCCATCCATCGCGAGGTTCAGGAGCAGTTCATCGCCGTGGAGCGGATGCGCCTCAAAGGCTATAGCAAAGACGGCAATGTGATCTATCTCTTCCAAGAAGAAGAAGCCCGCAGCCGCATTCAGCAGCTGGTGGCGGAGGGTAACCGGATCATCCGGAAGATCCAAGGGATGGGCTGCGAGATCCTGGATATCGAGGAGGGCCTGCTGGATATGCCGGGGGAGCTCAAAGGAGAGCCCGTCATGTTCCTTTGGAGCCGAGATGAACCGTGGATCATGTACTACCATGATCCCAAGGATGGGGTGGAGGCCCGCAAGCGGGTACCTCTGGACGTAAACTGATCCTATGGAGGTTCAACTGATCTGGGGTGGGGCGGACCAGCTGACGGCGGATGTCCTGGTGGGTCCGCCCCACCTTCTCCCAAGGCATAAGGAAGGGATTCCTCTTTCCTTCGCCACCGTCGGTCTAAAGCCGGAGGAAGCCCGCCAAGCCATGGCCAGAGCCCTTGGGAGAGCCGTCTACCTTCGGCCCGAGAGCATCGGCATTCTCCTTCCCGATCTAGGAAGGGATCTTATGGAGGCTGCTCTTGAAGGAGCCTTTCTCCGGGCTTTTGGGTACCGGGGAATGCTTCAGGTGGCGGGGAAAGGAACAGGATTGACCGCAGCCTTCCGGGAGGCTTTAGCCCTCTCCCAAGCCCAAAATGAAGCCCGTCAGCTGGATCGAGAGCCGGATCTTTGGCCTTACCTCGCCCAGAGCAAAGGCATCGAGATTCGTGAGAAGGGGATCCATGTGCCGCCTTTTCCCGGAGAGGAGAAGGTGGGGGGGCCTTTTCTTTTGGTCGTGGAAGAGGGAAGCCCCTGCCGGTACACCGCTCTGGGCGTGGCGTTGGGCTGGAGAGCATATCAGATTCCGCAGCCTCTTTGGGTGGTGGAAACCAAGGATCCGGAAACGGCCTTGCGGGATTGGGCCGGTCAGATGGCTGCGGTGATTTACCTTGCCCACCGGTACGAGAGTCAGGAGCTGGTGGGGGAAGGCATCGCTCCCTTCTGGACCTCCCATTCGTTTCTCGGAGATCGGTTTTTGACGGCGGCGGCCCTGGCGGGAGAGCCGGCATGGCCTCTACCCATGCCGGAAACAGATGGCAAAGGGGCCGGGGGATATGCGAGGCACCTGGCGTCTTTGGTGAAAGCTCCTTTTCTGTTGCTAGATCTAAAGGCCTTAAACCAGAAGAGGGATCTTCCCTATCACCAGGGAGTCTCAGGATGGTTGGGCGTAGGAGTGAGGACTCTCCTCAGATTAGGGAAGCTTTGGCAGTTGGGGCTCCAAGAAGGGTCACAGCCTTAGGGTAGGTGGGTATGGGGAAAAGGTCATGAACACAGGCCGTCCCCTGAAAAGGGGGCCTTTGTTTCTGGTTTTGGTTGGTGGAGCGGGGATGTCACGCCGGTTCCGCTGACCTGATCGCCGCATGATCTGGAACGGGTCTGGCTGGGGGCCTTCTCCGAGTTTCAATGAAGTCCGCTGACCCGGTTGCTACGGGGTTTGGTACGGAAGTTAAGTATAGCGATCTAGTTTCAATAAAGCCGGGTCCGCTGACCCGGTTGCTACGGATGAGATACACCACCTCCGGGATGCGACGCGACTGTTTCAATAAAGCCGGGTCCGCTGACCCGGTTGCTACTAGGCTATGCGGAGCGGTAGAAAGGAGCTGGTGAGGTTTCAATAAAGCCGGGTCCGCTGACCCGGTTGCTACACGTGCTTGGCTGCGTTCGGGTGAGTCGCCAGATGACGGTTTCAATAAAGCCGGGTCCGCTGACCCGGTTGCTACATGACTGAGCAGGGGATGATCCCTGCTGACAAGGGTTTCAATAAAGCCGGGTCCGCTGACCCGGTTGCTACTAGGCTATGCGGAGCGGTAGAAAGGAGCTGGTGAGGTTTCAATAAAGCCGGGTCCGCTGACCCGGTTGCTACCTACCCCATTCTAGCCCTTGTGGCTCAAGGCGTCCAGACCCCTTTTTCGCGAACCTCCTCTCAGAGTCTCAGTTTTACGACGCCATCTTCTGGAAAATAGCCTCTAACCCGCGTCGTTATGGGATCGCGAACCTCCTGGGGTTTTGGCCACCACTCCAGGTTCGCGCAAACGCCTCTTCGACATCTGAGAGCCCTTCTCCTGCCGGGGGCCCTCCCCGGTTTCTTGATCATTCACGGCACCTTGGTAAGATGAAAGAGCGACAATCACATAAGCGCGCCTTCGGGGCATGGTGAGGCTTCGGCCAATTCCAGACCGGCGGTGAAAGCCCGCGAGCGCTCCTTTTGGAGTGCAGACCCGGTGAAATTCCGGGGCCGACGGTATAGTCCGGATGGGAGAAGGCGATCCTTCATTGGGTTGCGCCCCGGGCATCTTTCAACGATGCCCGTTTTTCTTCCCCGCAGGCGGGCGACAAGGAGGCTGTGCGATGATCTACGAAGGCAACCGTACGGTTGGCCTGGTGTCGTCCGCTGTCATGGGTGCTCTAGGGTTCCTTCTGATGTATCTCCATATGGCCCTGGGCATCTTTCCCCCGTACCTCACCTACGATCCAGGTGATCTTCCGCCCTTGCTGCTGGGCCTTTTCCTCGGCCCAGGAGCCGGCATGGGGGCAGAAGTCATCAAAAACGTCCTCCACTTGCTTCTGGCCGGGGGTACGCCCATCGGTACTATGGCCAACCTGGCCGCCGGGTTGACGTTTGTGGGCACCACGGCCTTCTGGTGGAGAAGGCGCCTTTGGGGAGGGCTTCCCATGGCCATGGCCCTGGGCGTCCTCTTGACCTCCCTCGTGATGGCCCTCCTCAACGGCTTCATCTTCCTTCCCGCATGGGGCGTGCCGAAGGAAGCCGTCTGGACCCTCGCCAAGACAGCCATCTTCCCCTTCAACCTGGTGAAGTTCACCCTCACGTCCATCCTCGGAGGTATCCTGTGGACCTTTGTGAAGCCTTGGCTGCTCCGGTGAGGAAGCGGAGACCTAGGACATGAAAGCGGGAAAAAGAAAAGGGAGGAGGGGTCTTGGGACCCCTCCTCCCACCCTGGTTCCCCCTCCTTCTCGCGCTGCCTTTAAGCTTTCGGTCCTCGGGAGGCCAGCTCCTTCGTCTCCACCTCCGCCATCACCTCATCCAGAACCGTAAGGGCCTCATCCAGGTGCTCGATGGGCGTATTGAGGGGTGCCAGCACCCGGATGCACTGACCAAAGAGCCCCGAGCTCACGAAAAGCGCCCCCTTTTGCATGGCGGCCTTCAAGATGGCCGATACCGCATGGGGCGCCGGCTCTTTCGTCTCCCGATCCTTCACCAGCTCGATGGCCACCATGGCGCCGAGGCCCCTCACATCCCCGATGAGGGGATGGCGCTCCTGGAGCTCCCGGAAACGCTTCATGAGGAATTCGCCGCTTTCCTTGGCTTTTTCCAAAAGATTTTCCTCTTCAAAGACATCCAGGACGGCGAGGGCCGCCGCCGCCGCCACAGGGTTACCGACATAGGTGCCTCCGATGGCGTTCACCCCGGCGCTATCCATGATCTCCGCCTTTCCAAAGACGGCGGAGATGGGCATCCCGTCGGCGATGGATTTGGCCATGGTGACCAGATCCGGGTCAAAGCCGGGATAGTGCTCGGAGGCGAACATCCTGGCGGTACGGCCAAAGCCGGTTTGCACCTCATCGGCGATGATGAGGATGCCGTACTTTCGTGCCAGCTCCTGAAGCCCCTGGATGAAGGGCTGGGGAGCCACCACAAAGCCCCCTTCGCCTTGCACCAGCTCGATGACAAAAGCTGCCACCGTTTCGGGATCCACCGTGTGGCGGAACATCAGCTCGATGTGGTGGAGGGCCTTTTCCGACTCGATCTGGGGATCTCCTGAGGGGCTCCGGTAGAGATAGGGGTAGGGAGCCCGGTACACTTCGGGAACCAAGGGGTGGAACCCCTTCTTGTAGGGGTGGATGCGGCTGGTGAGGGTCATGGCCATCCAGGTGCGGCCGTGGAACGCCCGTTCAAAGGCGATGACCGCCGGCCTCTTGGTGTAGGCTTTGGCGATCTTTACAGCGTTTTCCACCGCTTCCGCTCCGGAGTTGAAAAAAGCGCCCTTCTTGGGGCCCGTTCCGGGAACAAGGGGAGCCAGCCGTTCGGCCAGCCTGATGAGGGAAGCATAGGGGATCACGGTGAAATCCGTATGGAGAAAGCGGCTGGCATGTTCTTGAATGGCCTTGACCACCTTGGGGTGGGCGTGGCCCACGTTCAACACCCCGAGGCCTCCTGTGAGGTCGATCATGCGGTTCCCGTCGATATCCTCGATGACCGCCCCTTCGCCCCGCTGGATCAGGGTGGGCACGTGGGGCTCAAAGGCCCTGGCGATATACTTCTCCTTCTTCTCCAGCCACTCCCTGGCTTTGGGTCCCGGGAGGGCCGTCTTCATATGGATGACGCCCATGATTTCTCCTCCCGTCCTGAGTGTAACGTATCCCTTCGCCCCTTGCCTTTTAAGGGCGATGGCCCTCAGAATACGTCGGGGAGTGGCTCTTTGGATGAGCAAGCGATTTCGACAGACTTTTGAGGCCATCACGGCCCTCCGGAGGATCGGGGATCAGCTGATGCTCCTCCAGGACGAAGAGGCGGTGGTCACCCTTCCCCTGGGGGAACGGAGCCTCTTGTGGGTGGGAGGGATGGGGCCCAAAGCCCCTTCCGGAGCCAAAGAGCTCCTCTGGCGCATCAACCTCAGCCAGCCCTCGGCCGTGACCCTGGAGATGGACCGTGATAAAGTGGCCGTAGCAGTCCATGCGATGAGGCCGTGGCTGGCCGAAAGCAGCTAGCGAGGGAGATAAGGGTATGGCCAAAACCGATCTTCTGCCCCGCCTCCGGCGAGACGAATTCGAAGGGAAAGTCCTCCAGCAGGAAGGCACCGTCTTCGTCCTCTTCGAGGATGGCAGCCCCGTGGCGGAAAAGCTGGCCCGGGTTCTGAAGGAGGCCCTGGATCGAGATCCCAAGCTGACGGGGTATATCGCCTCTGGGGAGGAGTTTTCCGATGTCCGGGAACAGTACGAAGCCTCCCGCCACATCGTCGATACCTACCACCTGGACCTCTTGCCCGTCATCGCCCTCTTTCGGAAAGGGAACCTCATCACTACCTTTGAGCCCTGGATCCACTACCACGATCAGAAATACTGGCTGCGGGATCTGAACCGCCAGTTCCAGGTCTTTTTGCAAAAGATGGTCTACTACGATCCCACCAAAGTGCGGGAGCAGAAGAACCTGAAACTGGAGCTGTAAGAAAGGGCCCCTTCCCCCGATAAGAAGGGGGAGGGGGGCACATCTTTGGACATCTCTGTGGTTCTGGGCCTCGTCATCGCCCTTTTCGCCATCTTAGGGGCCAACTACCTGGAGGGGGGAACGGTATCGTCCCTCCTCAATTTGCCTGCCTTTCTCATCGTGGTGGGGGGCACCGTGGGGGCCACCTTGGTGAGCCACAACCTGGAGGAGATCCTGGGCCTTCCCCGCCAGGTGGCCCGGGCCTTCAAGCGCACCCGCATCGATCTTCCCGCCGTGTCCCAGCGCCTGGTGGAGCTCTCCCAAAAGGCCCGCCGGGAAGGCCTTCTGGCTTTGGAGTCGGAGATCCGTCCCGATGATGACCCTTTCCTCGCCCGGGGACTCCAGCTGGTGGTGGACGGAGTGGATGAAACCATGGTGCGGAGCATTTTGGAGACGGAGCTCCTCTTGACGGAGCGGCGGGGCCATGGAGCGGCGGCCGTCTTTGAGACGGCGGGCGGATATGCCCCCACCATGGGGATCATCGGGACCGTCATGGGGTTGGTCCACGTCTTGGGGAACATGGAGAGCGCCGAAGCCCTGGGGCCGGCCATCGCCGTGGCCTTCCTCGCCACCTTCTACGGCATCTTCACCGCCAACATCATCTGGCTGCCCCTCGCCTCCAAGTTGAAGGCCCGCACGGCGGAACTCATGGAACTGAGGGAGCTGGAATTCGAGGGGATCATGGCCATCCAGCAAGGGGACAACCCCGCCATGGTGAGGGAGAAGCTGGATGTCTTCCTGGTCTCCCTGAGGAAAGAAAAAGAAAGGGAAGCGGGGAAGGGTCAGCATGTGGCGTAAGGGAAGGGGTGGGGCCGGGGGAGGGGGAGGGAACGCCGGTCACCAGGGTGCCGGCATGATGCGCTGGCTCATCACCTACGCCGACCTCATCACCCTCCTCGCCGTCTTTTTCATCGTCCTCTATTCCATGTCGGTGATGGATCAGCAAAAGTTCATCGCGTTAAGCGCCGCCTTGAGGGCCTCTCTTTACGGAGAAAACGCCGGCAACGCCATCATCCAGACCTCCCCCAGCCTCCAGGAGGTCCTCCCCGATAACCTCCCCGAGCAGCAAACCCTCCTGGAGGTAGGAAAGGAGCTGGCCCGGGCCGTTCAGGAGATGGGCCTCACCCACCACGTGTCCATCGCCGTGGAAGAGCGGGGGCTGGTGGTGAGCTTCCGCTCTGAGGCCGTCTTCTTTCCTTTGGGAAGGGCCGACCTGCAGCCGGCGCTGAAAGAGCTTTTGCTGAAGCTGGCCCCCATCCTGAAGCAGATCCCCAACCCCATCGAGGTGGCGGGCTACACCGACGACCTCAAGATCCACACGGCGGAATTCCCCACCAACTGGGAGCTTTCCGCCCGGCGGGCCACCAATGTCCTCCGCTTTCTCTCTGAAGAAGGGGGGATTCCCCCCCAGCGCCTCCACGCGGCGGCCTTTGGGGAGTACCATCCCCGCTATCCCAACGATACGGAGGAAGGGAGAGCCCGGAACCGGCGGGTCGACCTGGTGGTGCTGCGCCAGTTCCAGGAAAAAGAGGGTCCGGTGCAAGAGATCCTCTCCGAGCCTTAAGCCCCGTCGAGAGGCAGAAGGGCTCCCTGGACGATGGCCGCCTCCGGGCTCAAAAGCCAGTGGATCACCTCCGCCACCTGCCGCGGGTGAACCCAGCGGCGGGAAGGTTCCATGGCTTTTCGGTTGGCGGGGGTATCGATGGTCGCCGGGGCGAGGACGTTGACGGTGATCCCCTTTCCCCGCACTTCCTCCGCCAGATGCTGGGCGAAAGACCAGAGGGCAGCCTTGGCCGTCTGGTAGGCGATGGCGCCGCCTTTGGGCCGGAGGGCCGCCTGCGCCGCCACCAGGATGATGCGACCCTTCCTTTCGCGGAGGAAGTAGGGAAGGACCGCCTTCGAGGCCACAAAGGCCGTCGTCAGGTTCACGGCCACCATGGTCTCCCAGAGGTCGGGGGAGGTCTCATCCAGGGAACCCGACCGATATCCCCCGATGAGGTGGACCAGGCCGAAGGGAGGTCCGTAGGCGGCGGCCACCTCCTTGAGCCACCCTTCCACCGCCGAGAGGTCCCGGAAATCGGCGTCCTCCCGCGTGGCGGGGATGACGGTCCAACCCTTTTCCCTTAAGGTTTCCACTACCTGGGGGCCTGTGCCCCCCGATGCGCCTGTGACGATGACGTTCATGATCGCCCCCCATGGTGGATCATATCCCGGGGACCGGCCTCATAGGGTTACCGACGAAGGGAGGGCGGTCGGGATGCGTAGGCCCCAAAGGAAAGCCATCGGGTTCCTCGTGGCCGTGCTGGTGTTGGTTCCCTTCCTCTCCGCCTGCGGCAGCCTCTTCAGCACCGCCGATCAGGGGGTGACCCTGGATATCCTGGCCCAGCGGATCGATCAGCTGGAGGCGGAAGTGAGCCAGCTGGAGGCCCAGGTGACGGCTCTGATGGCGCAGGCGCGGGCGGATGAACGGCCGGTCCAGGCGGGGGGCGGCACCTTGGCCGTGGTGACGGCCGACGTTCTAAACGTGCGGCAGGCCCCGTCGGCCGACAGCGAGCGGGTGGGCGTCCTCATGCGGGGGGCTCGGGTCCAGGTGGAAAAAGTGGAAGGGGACTGGACCCAGATCAACTTCAACAACACGCTCCGCGGCTGGGTGGCGTCCCAGTACCTGTCGGCCGATACCGGGCGCTGACGGTCTTAAAAGGGGGCCCCTTTTGATTTTCGCCCTCAGGGTGTTGCCCTGCGGGCGAACTTTTTGTATGGTGTCTCTTGCTGATATTGACGCCTGCCGCTCACCCGCGTAGAATGGCGTCGATTCATACAATCAGGGTCCTGGTTTTCGCTGTAAGGGTTGGGGCAACGGTCGGTCCGGCCGGCCATTGAGCCCGACTTCTCCCCCGGGGCGAAAACAAAGGCCCCGTCCGGTCTGAAAGGGCCGGAAAGCAAAACCTTACAAGGGGGGGTTTTTTTATGGCCACCGTGTTCAGCAGCCACGAGACCACCGGGCGCCACATCCTGCTGGATGTGTGGGGCGTCGATTTCCAGACTCTCAACGATCTCACTCGGGTGCGCCAATGGATGGTGGAGGCGGCCCAGGCGAGCGGTGCGACCATCGTGGACGCGGCGTTCCATCGGTTCCCGGAGCAGGGTTTCAGCGGAGTGCTGGTGTTGGCGGAATCCCACATCTCCGTCCACACCTTCCCGGAGCATGGATACGCTTCCTTCGATATCTACACCTGCGGGGACACCCTCGACCCATCCGTGGCCTGCGCCTATCTCGTGGAGAAGCTGGGTACCACCCGGTACTTCACCCGCCACTTCGTGCGGGGCATGGCCCAGGGGATCGAAGAACGAACGCCCACGGTGGCCATGGGATCCTGAGCCGCTCCCGGCCCCGACGGGCGGCAGGGGCGACCCTGCCGCCCGTTTCGTTTCTCGTTGTCCTCAAGGGGCGGGTATGGGAGTATAGTGGGCAAGGGGAGGCAAGCGTCGATGCCGCCGTCCTTTGCCGAAGAAGGGGACGAAACCCGCGTCATCCGATCCCCCGACGGGCGGGAGATCCAGGTGCGGGCCCTTTTGCAGGAGATCTACGAGGCCTTGGCGGAGAAGGGCTACGATCCCATCCGCCAGCTGGCGTCGTACCTCACCACGGGTGAACCGGCATACATCACGGCCCACAAGGGAGCCCGGGTGAAGGCGGCCCGCCTGGACCGGAACGCCGTCTTGGAGGAGCTCCTGCGTCACTACCTTACATGAACTCCCGCGCCCCGCGGCCATACTAGGTGGCGACACCCTGTGGAAATGGGGAGATGCCATGAGAGCCACCGGAATCGTGCGCCGCATCGACGAGCTGGGGCGTATCGTGATTCCCATTGAGATTCGCCGGGATATGAACATCCGGGACGGGGACCCCCTGGAGATCTACGTGGCCCCCAACGGCGAGGTCATCCTGAAAAAATACTCGGCCATCGCCGACATGAAAGACTTTGTCCAGGGGATGGCCCAATCCCTTTACGAAACCACTGGCCACCTGGCCCTCATCACCGACCGGGACCAGGTGGTGGCCGTGGCTGGCGGGAAAGAAAGCCTGGAAGGAAAGCCCGTGGGGGAGGTGGTCCTCCGGGCCATGGAGAACCGGGAAACCCTCTTTTTCACCCCTCGGGACCATCACGAGGGGTCCCTCCTGGGGGAGCAGCCCACCTGCCCCTTCCAGAGCGAGGTCATCGTGCCCATCGTCATCGGGGGCGACCCTGTGGGGACGGTGATCCTGGCTTCGGACGACCCCGAGAAGGACGTATCCCAGCTGGAAGTAAAGCTGGCCCAGACGGCGGCAGGTTTCATGGCCCGCCATCTGGAGGAGTGAGGCGTCTCAGCCATCCCTCCACCCCCCGACGCTTGAGATGGGCCAGGCGCCAGGCAGGAGGCGACGCGGGAATCCGGGTCGCCTCCTCCACTTGGTGGAGGAACGCCATGAGGTGGCGGGGCCGCAGGGGATGGCCCAGGGGCGTGACGAAGAGGTGGGTGGCCCTCCTGGGCCGTTCCCTTTCCATGTAACGGGCGAGGGCCTCCGCCAGCTCCGGGGAAAACTCCGCCTCCGCCTCTTGCCACGGAGGGACCGGCAGGGGCCAGCGCAGGCGGCGGGCCTTCAGGTCCACGTGGTCGGGCAAAAGGGCGATGACCTGGGGGATGGGGGGTGCCCACTCCCAGAAGAGGTGGAAGAGGGCCCGGTCCCGGAGGGGGGACGGGCTCATCCAAAAGGAGCCCAGGGCCCGCTCCCGGGATTTAGGGGTAAACAGCCCTTCCTCGGCCATGTCCTTTCCTCCCGGCCTTTAGTCTTGGGGCGAAGGCAAGGGGCCATGCCCGAGAAAGAGTCCCGCCAATCCCGCGTAATGGCATCTACTTGGGGATGGAAAGGACCCGGGGCGAAGGGGTCCTCTGGCCCTCCTTCGCCTTTTCCTGGATGAAGAGATGGCCCTGGCCGTCCCACAGGCCCAAAAGAACCTCCTTTTCGCTGCGGACCCCGTGCTCCTCCAGAACCCGCCGCAGATCCTCCGGGGTCCACCCGTGCTTTTGGAGGCTGGAGTGGACCACCTCCCCATCCATGATGACGGGCTCGGGGAGGGGTTCCTCCGGCGGGGCCAGCTCTAGGTCGCGGGTGAGGACCGGGCGGGCCATGGATTTGGGGATGACGCTAAGGCGCCCCGAAGGCTCCAGCACGGCATATTCCACATCCTCCACCCGGGAGATGTTCTGCAGCCTTAGGTGGGAGAGAAGCTCATCCAGGTTCATCCGCTGGCGGCGGAGCTCATCCATCTGGACGATGCCCTGGCGGATGACGACGCTGGGCACGCCTCCGAGAAACCTCCGGAGGGTCCGGGATTTCAGCATGGCCCAGCTCAAAAGGATCTGGACGGCGGCCAAGGTCGCCACCGGTACCAGACCTGCCAGGATCGGTATCTTTTCGTCCTCGATGGTGATGACGGCGGCATCGGCCACCATGAGGAAGACGACCAGGTCCATGGGGGTGAGGGACGACACCTCCCGCTTCCCCATGAGCCGCACCAGGATCAAAAGGACGGCGAAGAAGAGAAGGGACCGTCCGAACATGATGAGGGAAAGCTTCCCTGTCGACAAGGCGTGAACCTCCCCTTTCAGTCTGCGCCGTCGGCACGGTTCTCTTCGGAATGGAAGGGATTGCCACTCCCCTCCCGAATCCCTATGGAAAGACATGGCAGGAGGCGATGAGATGGCGAGGATGGCGCTGGCTCTGGCCATGGTCCTCTGGGTGGCTGTGGGAGGCTGCGGGGTGGGGGAGGCCCCCTTCGTCCTGGAGGTGGAGGTGCAGGAGGTGAACCGCTTCGATCCCCTCCCGGAAGGGCCCGGGATGGAACGGGGCGTCTTCTGGCGGCGGGCCAAGGGCTTTTTGGTGTGGCGAAGGGAACGGTTCCTCCAGCCCGCTGGGGAAGGGCGCTGGCCCCTTTACGGCGGCGGCTTACCCCGAACCCTTCCCGGCGCCAGCTTTCTCGAGCCGCCTCTGGCGGTGGAGGAAGCGGAAGGCGGGGCCCTTTGGGTGCGGGCGGGGGAGGTGGCCCTCCTCCTCTCCCCCGGGGAAGAGCGGCGCCTCCTCTTCACCGCCCGGGGCGCCTTCCTGGATGAGGACCCGGAAGGCTGGCAAGAGGCCCTCAGGGCGGCCCTCCAGGGGGAGGAGCCCTTGGCGGTGTGGACCCTTCGCCTTCGGGAGGGGGAGGCTCCGTGAGGAAGAGGGCCCTTTTCCTCCTCGCCCTTTGGCTTTGGCCGCTCCTTTCCCTTCCTGCCGCGGCCCAGGAACCGGAGCGGCCGCCCCTTTTGCTGGTGGCCTCGGTGACGGCCGGGGTGGATATGTGGGAAAAGGGGCGGGGAGGCCTTTGGCAGACCCTCCAGCGGGACGGCTACGCGGCGGGAAAGACCCTTTTCCGGTGGTGGCCGGAGCCCCGGGATGGCTCGATCCCTCTTTTGGCCAAGGACCTCGCCCGGGAAGTGGAAGCCATCCACCAAAGGACGGGCAGACCCGTGGATATCCTCGCCTACTCCACCGGGGGCCTGGTGGCCCGGTGGTTCTTGGAGCACGATGCCCGGCCCGGCTGGGTGGGGCGGGTCATCTTCTTGGCGGTCCCTCAGGAAGGGAGCTTTGGCGCGGAGCGCCTCTTCGTCGCCGCCTGGGGGCAGAAGCTGGCAAGAGACGTGGCCGCCCAGATGCCAAGGGCCCTCGCCCGGGCTGCCGCCCTTTTGCCCGAGACCCCGGCAAATCGAAAGAAGCGGCTTTGGCGGGAAGCTAAAGAAGGCCTTGAGGAAGGGTGGGAAGGCCTCTTCCGCCGGGCGGCCCTCCACCTCTGGCTGGATGACATGGCCCTCTTTTTGGTGCGGGAAAAGCTGGGGCCGGCCAAGGGGAAAGGGGTCACCTACCGCCAATACCTGGAGGGCGATCCCCAGATCCTGGAGCCCCTCTGGTCCCTTCCTGGAGGCGAAGGGGACGATCTCGCCCCGGGTTATGTCCTCTGGCTGGCCCTCCAGGCGGTGGAGCCGGCGGCGGCCATCGCCCAGGGGCTGGCGGAAAGCAAGCCCCCCGCCCCCGACCTCATGACCCTTCTCACCGGGGCGGCGGAAGGGCTGGGGAACGGAAGCCTCTGGGGGGCTCTCTGGTCCAGCCTAAAGGCATGGTTAGGCCAGTGGGCCCAGGAGGCCCTGAAGCGGTTGGGAAGGCCTGTTCTCGGGATCGGCGCCCGCTGGGGAGCGGCGGAGGCCGCCCGGCGGTGGTGGTCCCTTTCGGCGGAGAGTCCCATCTTGCGGGAAGTCCTCCCCCAAGAGACGGCCCATCCCTTCGAGGAAGGAAAGGTCCTCGAGGGGAATCGCTTCCTGCGGCGGTGGAACCAAAAGGCCCTTCCCTTTCCGGAGGGGGTGTACGCCGTGACGGTGGCGGGGGAGACCTGGGACATCATCCCCGGAACGCCCCCGGGCCCCCACGACGGGTTGGTGGCGGTGGCGGCGACCCGGCTTCCCAGGGAGAAGGAGCAGGCCTTTTACCGCCTGGAAGGGGCCCTTTCCGCCACCCATTTCCACCTCCCCTGGTCGCCCAAGTTAAGGGCGCTTCTCCGGGATCTCCTGAAGGTTCCCCTGCCTTCCGTGGCTGGCCGGCCCCAGCCGAAGGGCGGAGGGGTTCCTCCGCCCGCTGGCCTGCCCGTCCCCCTGCCGCAGGGGGATGAAGACCGGGGGGAGGATGACGGCCTTCCCCTCATCCGGGTGGTCCTACGCACCAAGGAGACCACCCACTGGAAGGACGACGGGCCGGTCCACCGGGTGTGGATCTGGGATTTCGGCGACGGCACCCGGGAAGAGGCGGTGGGCGGGGCCTTTGCCGCCATGGAGGGGGTCCATCGGTATAGGGCCCCGGGTCATTACGTGGTGCAGGCGGAAGCGCGGGATACCGAGGACCGGCTGATCCGCCGGGTGACCTTCGAGGTGGAGGTGAGGGAGGCCGGGGAGGAGCACCGCTTTCCCGTGGTGTCGGCCCTCCGGCCGGAAGTGAACCTGGAGCTTTCGGGACCCCGGACATGGGTCATCCAGCAGCCGGCCACGTACCGCCTGAAGGCGGTGTTGGCGCCTCCGCCCTTCGGGGAGGTGACGGAGGTCCTGTACGATCCCGGGGAGGCCTTCAAGGTGGTGTGGACCCGCCCGGGGCCGGGGTTTCCCGTCGTGGGGGCGGTGCGGGTGTGGGTCACCTACCGCTTTCCCGAAGGGACAGAGTACCGGGCCCGCCACACCTTTTTGGTGCGGCAGGAGGTGGAGGTCTTTGCGCCCGGGCTGGGGGGCGGCTTTTGACAGGGTCTTCAGGCCAGTCTTATAATGGCCGCAAATGCGGGGTTAGAGGCCTACCCGCGGGGTGGGCCTTTTTCCGTGAAGGAGGGGGAATGTCGGATGGCGCTGGGCAGGCCGAAGATATCCATCCTGGGAGCAGGAGCCACGGGCACGGCCACGGCCCACTTTGCTGTGGAGCGAGAGCTGGGGGACCTGGTGATCTACGACATCGTGGAGGGGTTGCCTCAGGCCCGGGCGTTGGATCTATGGCAGGCAGGTCCCATCCGCCGGTTCGATCTCTCCATCAAAGGCACCAACGACCTGAAGGACACCAAGGATTCCGATATCCTCATCATCACCGCCGGGAAGCCCCGCCAGCCGGGGATGTCCAGGGCCGATCTCCTCTCCGTCAACAGCCAGATCGTGGGCGATCTGGCCCTCAAGGGTCTGGAGTACTCCCCCGATGCCTTCATCATCGTCCTCACCAATCCGGTGGACGGTCTCACCTGGGCGGTGAAGAAGAAGACGGGCCTTCCCCGGGAGCGGGTCATGGGCCAGGCGGGGGTTCTGGATTCCACCCGCTACCGCGCCTTTTTGGCGGAGGCCATCGGCGTCTCCATGCGGGATGTCCAGGCCATGGTCCTGGGGGGCCACGGGGATGCCATGGTGCCCCTGGTGGGTTACGCTAACGTCGCGGGGATCCCCATCCGGCAGCTGTTGCCGGAGGAGAAGATCCAGGCTATCGTGGAGCGGACCCGCAAGGGCGGAGGCGAGATCGTGAACCTTCTGAAGACGGGGAGCGCCTCGGAGGCGCCGGGAGCGGCCCTGGTGGAGATGGCGGAAGCCATCCTCCGGGACCAGAAGCGGGTGCTGCCCGTCACCGCCTACCTGGAAGGGGAGTACGGCTACCGGGATATCTGCCTGGGGGTGCCGGTGATCCTGGGCCGGGGCGGCGTGGAGCGGATCCTGGAGATCCCCCTGGACGAGGAAGACCGCAAGGCCCTTCAGGTCTCGGCGGAAGAGGTGCAGGGCCAGATCCGAGAGCTGGCGCAGCTGGCCTGAGCCTTGGAGGAGGCGCAGCATGGCACTCACCAAGGATGAAGCGGAAGATCTGAGGAGGCGGGCGCTGGAGTTTCACCGCCGCCTGCGGGGCAAGATCGAAGTGGTGGCCAAAGAGCCCCTGAAGCGGCCGGAGGATCTGAGCCTGGCCTACACTCCCGGGGTGGCGGAGCCCTGCCTGGAGATCCAGCGGGACCCCTCCCTGGCCTATGCCTATACGGCCAAGAGCAACCTGGTGGCCATCGTCACCGACGGCACCGCCGTCCTGGGCCTGGGGGACATCGGGCCCACGGCAGCCCTCCCCGTCATGGAAGGCAAGGCCCTTCTCTTCAAGATGTTCGCCGGGGTGGATGCCGTCCCTATTTGCCTGAACACCAAAGACGTGGACCGCATCGTGGAGACGGTGAAGATGCTGGAACCCTCCTTTGGGGGCGTCAACCTGGAGGACATCAGCGCGCCCCGCTGCTTCCTTGTGGAAAACCGCCTCAAGCAGGAGCTGGATATCCCCGTCTTCCACGACGATCAGCACGGCACGGCCATCGTGGCTCTGGCGGCCCTCTTCAATGCCCTGCAGGTGGTGGGAAAGGACCTCAAGTCCATCCAGGTGGTCATCAGCGGGGCCGGGGCCGCCGGCATGGCCATCGCCCATCTCCTCCACTCCCTGGAGGTGGGGGATATCATCATGGTGGACCGGGCCGGGGCCATCTATGAGGGCCGGGAAACGTCCATGAACCCCTTCAAAGCCCAGGTGGCTGCCTTCACCAACAAAGAGCGGCGCCAGGGAAGCCTCCACGAGGTGATCCGGGGCGCCGACGTCTTTATGGGGGTGTCGGGGCCGGGGGTCATGACGGGGGAAGACGTCCGCCGGATGGCCAAAAAGCCCATCATCATGGCCATGGCTAACCCCATCCCCGAGATCGACCCCGACGAGGCGCGGGCTGCAGGGGCGGCGGTGGTGGCCACCGGGCGGAGCGATTACCCCAACCAGATCAACAACGTCTTGGCCTTTCCCGGGGTCTTTCGGGGGGCCCTGGACGTCCACGCCCGGCAGATCACCCGGAGCATGGAGCTGGCGGCGGCAAGGGCCTTGGCGGACCTGGTTTCCCCGGAAGAGCTGGGGCCGGAGAAGGTCATCCCCAGCCCGTGGAACCGGGAAGTGGCCCCCCAAGTGGCGGCGGCCGTGGCCCGGGCCGCCATGGAGGAGGGCGTCAGCCGGGTTCAGGTGGATCCCTTGCAGGTGGCGGAGCGGACCCGCCGGCTGGTGAAGCGGGCCGCCCAGGTGTGGAATGGACTTCCAGGAAATGGGGTGGATGGCGCTTGAAGCTTTACGAGCATATGGCCAAAGAGATCTTCCGGCAACATGGCCTGCCGGTGCCGCCGGGAAAGCTCTGCCGGACCCCGGAGGAGGCGTACGAGGCGGCCCGGGAGCTGGGGCCCGTGGCGGTGAAAGCCCAGGTGCTGGTGGGGGGGCGGGGAAAGGCCGGCGGCATCAAGCTGGCCCATACCCCGGAAGAGGCCCGGGAAGCGGCCCAGGCCATCCTGGGGATGGACCTCAAGGGCTACCGGGTGGAGGAAGTCTACTGTGAAAGCCTTTTGGACATCCAGCGGGAGCTTTACCTGGGCATCACCGTCGATGCCAACAACAAGCGGCCGGTGGTCATCACCTCCGCGTCGGGCGGCGTGGACATCGAAGAGGTGCCCGAGAAAGCCATCGTTCGGCTGGATGTGCCCCTCCCCTGGGGCCTCTCGGCCTTCCACGGGCGGGTCTTGGCCCGGAAGATCGGCCTTTCGGGGGAAGTGGCCAAGGCCTATGCCGATGTGGTCCTGCGTTTGTGGGAGATTTTCAAGCGCTACGATGCCGAACTGGCGGAGATCAACCCCCTGGCCATCACTCCCGATGGCATCCGGGTGAGCGATGCCCGCCTCAACATCGACGACGATGCCCTCTACCGCCATCCGGAGCTTCCCCGGGTGAGCGAGCAGACGGAGCTGGAAAAGAAGATCGCGGCCCTTGGGTTGAGCTTCGTCCAGCTGGACGGCGATATCGCCGTCATGGCCAACGGGGCCGGCATCACTATGGCGACCCTGGACGTCCTTCAACACTACGGGGGCCGTCCCATGAACTTCCTGGACGCCGGCGGCGGGTCGGCGGCGGGGCCCACGGCCCAGGCCCTCTCCCTCCTGGTGGACACCAACCCCAGAGCCATCCTGGTGAACATCTTCGGGGGCATCACCCGCTGCGATGAAGTGGCCAAGGCCATCATCCAGGTGAAAGAAGAAAAGGGCTTCCAGGTCCCCCTGGTGGTGCGCCTGGTGGGGACCAACGAAGAAGAAGGCCGCGCCCTTCTGAAGGCCGCCGGCATCGAAGCCTACCGGTCCATGGACGAAGCGGCCCGCGCCGTGGTGGTCCTGGCCAGGGAAGGGAGTCAAGGCTGATGGCGATCCTGGTGGACGAAAAGACGCGGGTTGTGGTGCAAGGGATCACAGGGAACCAGGGGAGGTTCCATACCCGCCAGATGCTGGAGTTCGGCACCCGCATCGTGGCGGGGGTGAGCCCCGGGAAGGAAGGCCAGCAGGTGGAAGGGGTCCCCGTGTACGACACGGTGGAAGCGGCCGTGGAAAAGCACGGGGCCAATGCGGCCGTCCTCTTCGTCCCGGCGGCGGGCGTGAAGGACGCCGCTTATGAGGCCATCTTCGCCGGCCTTTCCCTGGTGGTCATCATCGCCGAGCATGTGCCCCTCCACGATGCCATGGACATCATCGCCCTGGCCCGCAGCCGGAATGCCGTGGTCATCGGGCCTAACACCTACGGCATCTGCACCCCCGGCAAAGCCAAGCTGGGGATTCCCCCCAACCCCATCTTCAAGCCGGGCCCCGTGGGGGTGGTGGCCCGCAGCGGCACCCTCAGCTACGAGATCGTCAGCTCCTTGAGCGCCGCCGGCCTGGGCCAGTCCACGGTGGTGGGCATGGGCGGTGACCGGGTGGTGGGGGTGGATTTCGTCTCCCTCCTCAAGCGTTTCGAGCAGGACCCCGAAACGGAAGCGGTGGTCCTGGTGGGGGAGATCGGCGGGAGCGCCGAGGAAGAAGCGGCGGAATACATCAAGCAGATGACGAAACCGGTGGTGGCCTACCTGGCGGGGAAGAGCGCCCCGCCCGGCCGGCGCATGGGCCATGCGGGGGCCATCGTGGAGCGGGGCCGGGGGTCCTTTGAGAGCAAAGTGAAGGCCCTCACCGAAGGGGGCGCCCAGGTGGCATCCCTCCCCTGGGAAGTGGCTCCCTTGGTGGCCAAAGCTTTAGGGCGATAGATGTGCTGGCCCTGGAGGGGGTGAGCCGGTACCGGGGGGAACGGCTCCTTTTGCGCCGCATCCACTTCCGCCTCTCTCCCGGCCGCCTCACCCTCCTCCAGGGGCCCAACGGAGCGGGCAAGACCACCCTCTGGCGGATCCTCGGGGGGCTTCTCCTCCCCGATGAAGGCCGGGTCCTCTGGGAGGGAAAGCCCCTTCGCCGGGAGGACTGGCCCCGGGTGTACCGGGAGGTGGGCCTGAGCGGCAGCGAGCCCTTTCTCCACGAAGATCTTACAGGCTACGAGAACCTCGCCTTTTGGGCCACAGCCTTTGGCCTTCCGCCCTCCAAGGCGCGGGCGTGGCTGGAGCGCATGGGCCTGGAGCGGGCGGGGGATCTCCCCCTCCATCGCTATTCCCTGGGGCAAAGAAAGCGCCTCTCCCTGGCCCGGGCCTTTCTCCCCGGGCCTTCCCTCGTGCTCCTGGACGAACCCTTTTCCTCCCTGGACCGGGACGGCCAAAAGCTCCTGGCGGACCTTTTGCGGGAGCACCGGACCCGGGGAGGGGGAGCCCTGATCATCCAGCATGAGGTGCCGGGGTACCTTCCCGTGGATGAGCAGTACTGGCTGGAGGGAGGAACCCTCCGCCCGGTGGGAAGCCCATGACGGGCTGGAGGGCCTTTCTCCTTCTCTTGCGCCGGGAGGCGGCCATCCAGGCGAGGCGGCCGGAGCTCCTTTCCCACTTCCTCCTCTACGGGTTTCTTTTGGCCCTCATCTTCAGCCTGGCGGTGGACCCGGTGGAAAGGGACCCGCGGCCCTTGGCGGCGGGGCTCTTATGGCTGAGCTACATCTTTGCGGCCCTCCAGGGCTTTTCCCGCACCCTCGCCCGGGAGCGGGCAGGGGGCGCCCTGGAGGGGCTGCGGATCCTTCCCCTTCCGCCGGCTGCCCTCTACTACGCCAAGGTGGCGGCCGGATGGCTGGCCCTTCTCCTCAGCCAGCTGGCGGTGACCCCTCTCTTTCTGGTGTGGATCCGCTTCGGGGTACCGAAGGCGCCCTTCCTGTTCGTCCTTTCTATGGCTTTGGGGAGCTTGGGGGTGGCGGCCCTTTTGGTCTTCATCAGCACGTTTACGTCCGGCTTGCGGGCGGGGGCGGGCCTTTTGCCCTTTGTGGCCCTCCCCCTCCTGGCCCCCCTCCTCATGGCGGCCACCCGGCTGACGGCCGGCGCCCTGACGGGGGATCTTTCCGAAGCGGGAGCTTGGCTGAAGGTCCTTTTCAGTTACGATATAGTGTTTTTGGTCCTTTTGGGGTGGGCATTCCCCTGGGCCTTGGAGGAGTGAGGTTTTGCGGACGCTGGGATGGTGGACCTACGGGATGGTGGCCCTGGCTCTCCTTCTGGCCTTCCTCTATGCGCCGCCCGAGGCCGTGATGGGGGAAACGGTGCGGTTCCTCTACTTTCACGTGGGGAGCGCCTGGATCGCCTTCCTGGCTTTCGGGGTGACGGCCCTGGCCAGCATCCTCTTCCTCTGGCAGCGCCGTTTCCTCTACGACCATTGGGCGGCGGCCTCGGCGGAGGTGGGGGTCCTCTTCACCTCCATCACCCTCCTCACCGGGATGTTCTGGGCCCGCTCGGTGTGGAACGTATGGTGGCGGTGGGAACCCCGTCTCACCAGCACCCTCATCCTCTGGTTCATCTTCGTGGCCTACCTCCTGGTTCGCTCCGCCATCGAGGATCGCCAGCGGAGGGGTGGGGTGGCAGCGGTGGTAGGGCTGGTGGGGTTTGCCAACGTGCCCCTGGTCTACCTGGCCTCCCGCCTGTGGGGAGGGTTTCACCCGGCGGGGGCTCACCTGGAAGGCCGCATGGTGGTGGCCCTTTTGGCCAGCGTCCTGGCCTTCACCTTCCTCTACGGGTACCTCTTCACCCTGGCCCTCAGGGTGCGGCGCCTGGAGGAGCGGGCCAACCAGCTCTATTGGGGAGGCGACGATCCTTGACCTATCTGGTGGCCGGTTACCTTGTGATCTGGACCCTCATCTTCGGCTACACCTTGCTCCTCGGCCGGCGGCTCAGTGAAGCGGAAAAGCGCATCGCCCGCCTGGAGAAAGAGGGGAAGGGGCGCAGTTAGGCCCTTCGTTCCTTGACGGGCCTTTTCCCTTCCCCGTAAGGTTACGGGTAGCAGTAGAAGCGGAGGTAACGCGCATGGCGAAAGACCCTACGGTAGCGCCTTCTTCGGGAGGCGAGGAAAAGCATCCTCTGGCGGACTGGCTGGAGGGCTGGACGCCTCAAGAGGTGACCCGCCGCAAGTTCATGTCCATCTCTATGTGGACCATCGGGGGGCTCATCGCTTTGGCCTACGGCGGGCTCGGCCTCAAGTTCCTCTGGCCGCCTTCCCAGACCAACGTGCCCCTGGAGGAGGTGGGCACCTCCGATGAGTTCAAGGTGGGGGATCCCCCCGTCCTCAAGGTGACCCAAAACCAGGGTTCCGAAGGGGGAGCGTGGATCGTCCGCCTGGAGAAGGAAGGGCTCGTGGCCTACGATATGCACTGCACCCACCTGGAGTGCCCCTACACCTGGGTGGGGAACCAGTTCGCCTGCCCTTGCCACGGCAGCACCTTTGACATCTACGGCAATGTCACCCACCCGCCGGCTCCCCGTCCCTTGAGGCGCCGCCTGGTGGTGGAGAAGGACGGCAAAGTCTACGTAGGGGGGATCATCTCTTGACCGTGTGGCAGCGCCTCTTCCGTTGGGTGGATGAACGGCTGTCCATCAAGGACGATATGACGGAAGCCCTCTATCACCCCGTGCCCCGCCGGGAGAGCTACCTGGACTACTTGGGCTTTGCCGCCGTCTTCGTCTTCATCAACCAGTTCATCACCGGCATCCTCCTGGCCACCGTCTACGCCCCCAGCCTGGCCCTCACCTCCGACGGCCTCCCCTACGCTTACCACAGCATGAAGGTCCTCATGTCGGAGCCCTGGGGCTATTTCATCCGCAGCCTCCACTACTGGGGCGCCAGCTTCATGGTGGTGGTGGTCTTCCTCCACATGCTTCGGGTCTTCTACATCGGCGCCTACAAGAAGCCCCGGGAGCTCAACTGGATGCTGGGGGTCCTCCTCCTGGTGACGGTTTTGGCCTTCGCCTTCACGGGATACCTCCTCCCGTGGGACCAGGAGGCTTACTGGGCCACCATGGTGGGGACGGCCATGGTGGGCTATGCCCCCCTCCTCGGCGATTGGCTGACGGGGATCCTTCGCGGCAGCGAGTTTTTGACCCAGGCCACCATCTCCCGGTTCTTCTCCATCCACGTGCTGGTTTTGCCCATCACGCTGGTCCTCCTGATGGCCGCCCACATCGGCCTCGTGTTCCGGGTGGGGGTGACGGAAGCCGACCGGGCCCTCCCCCCTGGGTGGCGCAAGAAGCACGTGAAGGGGACGGTGGATATCCCCAAGGGTATGGTGCCCTTCTACCCCTACGGGACCTTCGGCATGATGGTCACCGTCCTGGTGACGATGCTGGCCCTTTTCACCGTGGCCTATTTCTATCTCCCGGAGATCCAGGCTCCCGCCGATCCCCTCAACCGGGACCACTATGAGCCCAAGCCGCCCTGGTACTTCATGTTCCTCTACCAGTTCCTGAAGTTCGTGCCGGGCTACTACTGGGCGCAGGTGGTGGCCATCGTCATCATCCCCCTGGCGGCCATCCTCTTCCTCTTCTTCCTGCCCGTCCTCGACAAGAACCCCAGCCATGAACCCCGCCGCCGGCCGGTGGCCCTTTCCGCCATGGCCTCGGTGGTGGTCCTTCTGGTGGGCCTCACCTACATGGGGCAAAAGTCCACCGTCATCCCTCCCACGCAGGAGGTGGTGGCCCAGGCCAAGTGGAGCGACGTATCCAAGATCTTTCAAGCCTACTGCGCGTCCTGCCACATCGCCAGCACCTCGGGAGGCCTTAGCCTGGCCAGCTACGATGCCGTCATGAAGGGCGGCCAGAACGGGCCCATCATCGTGCCGGGAAAGCCGGAGGAAAGCCTCCTCTGGCTGGTCATCAACGGGGAGCCCAACCCGTACAACGTCCCGCCCATGCCCCTGGGTGGCCAGCCCATCCCCGCCACGGCCCGCCAGACCATCGAGAACTGGATCAAGGACGGTGCGCCTAGGTGAGAAGGGCTCTCGCCCTCATGGTGTTCGTGGCGGCGGTGGGGGTATTGGCCTACTCGGCCTTCAGCGAGGCGGCCACCCGCTACTATGCCGTCGATGAGTGGGCGGCCCTTCCCGATGGGGAGAAGGCTCAGTTCGTCCGCCTGCAAGGGGAGATCCAGCCGGGTTCCATCCAGTGGAACCCGGCTCTTCCCGAGCTGCGCTTCGTTCTCTACCGGGGAAGCGCCGCCGTCCCCGTGGTCTACCGGGATGTAAAACCCGATGTCTTTCAGGAGGACATGGAAGCTGTGGTGGCGGGTCGCTGGGACGGCGGCGTCTTTGTGGCGACGGACCTTTCCGTCAAGTGTCCCTCCAAGTACGAGGCGGCACCGGGGAAGTGAGGAGGGCTGCCAGGCCGAAGGCGGCCCAGAGGGTGAGGGAGCCCCGGGGATCCTGGAGGGTGCTGTTGAAAAGGCCGTGGAAGGCGGCGGCCAGAAAGATGGCCTGAAAGGCCCGACCTTCGGGAGCAATCCCCTCCAACCGGCGGCTCAGGTGCACCCAGGGGTAGAGGGCCAGGAGAAGTCCGGGGAGGCCCAGCTCCGAAAGGAGCTGGAGGTAGGTTTGGTGGGCCCCGACACCGGCCCCTGAGAGGCGGGGAAACTGGCCCAGGCCCACCCCCAAGGGGTGGCGGAGAAAGAGGCGCCAGGCAGCTTCCCAGAGGTTCAGGCGGGCCCGGAGGCTTTCAGAACCGGCCGTCCACCGCCGGCGGGCGGAGGGGATCAAGAGGCTGAGGGCCAAGGAAAGGGTTAGGCGCAAGAGGCCCTGCCGGCCGAGATAAAAGGCCCCCAAAAGGGCGCCTCCCCAGCCGGCGCGGGTGCCGGTGAGGAAGAGGGCCAATCCCAGGAGGATGGACAGGGAAAAGGGTCCCCTTCCGGGGAGGGATGAGGCCAGGAGGAGGGGCGGCAGGAGGAATTGGGAGAGGGTGTTGGCATTGCCGAGGGTACCCCGCACCCGCTCCTCCGCCAGAAAGAGGGCCTGGCTGAGGGCCAGGAGGGCCTGGAGAAGGCCGGTCCAAAGAAAGAGGCTCTGGAGGTAGGAAAAGGAAAGGCCTCCCCGCCCGCTCCAGACGAAGGCCGCTGCCAAGACGGGTCCTTGGGCGGCCAGGAAGAACCGGCTGAAGGCTTCCTTTTGGGGGAGGGACAGGCTTCCCCCCAAAAGGGCCAGGAGGTAGAGGGCCAGGGAGGAGGCGGTGGGAAACCAGGGAGAGTGAGGTGGGGCCAGGCAGAGGACCCAAGACACAAAGGCGCTCGCGTAAATCGCCATTTCCCCTGTTAGATAGACATAACCATGCCAGGCGTAGTATGAGAAGAAGAGAGGCCCAGCCAAAAAGGCGAAGGCCAGGAGAATACCCAAAACGGCCTGGAGCCATCCGGGCGGCGAAGGAGACGGATGAAGCCTTGGCGGTGCAGCCTGAAGATCAGGCGGTGACAAAAGAACGCAACCCCTATCGCATTGTGCAGGCCCTTTTGAAAGAGGCCGTCCAAACCTTGGGCCTTCCCTACGATGTCTATGAGATCCTCAGCTATCCTCATCGCTTTGTGGAAGTCAACATCCCCGTCCGGCGGGACAACGGCCAGCTACAGGTCTTCACCGGCTACCGGGCCCAGCACACCCACGTCCTGGGGCCGGCCAAGGGCGGCATCCGCTTCCATCCCGGGGTGACGGCCGATGAGGTGAAGGCCCTCGCCATGTGGATGAGCTTCAAGACGGCCGTGGCGGGCCTTCCCTTCGGAGGGGCCAAGGGCGGGGTGGTGGTGGATCCCCGGCAGCTCTCCCTGCGGGAGCTGGAGGAGCTGGCCCGGGGGTACATCCGGGGCCTGGCGGAATACCTGGGTCCCCATATCGACATTCCGGCCCCTGACGTGGGCACCAACGAGCGGATCATGGGCTGGATGATGGACGAGTACGAGCGGGTGGTGCGGCGGAACGATCCGGGGGTTTTGACGGGGAAACCCCTCATCCTAGGCGGCTCCTACGGGCGGGCGGAGGCCACGGGGAGGGGCGTGGTCCTCTGCATCAACGAGGCGGCGGAACGGCTGGGGATGAAGCTTCGCCAGGCGACGGTGGCCATCCAGGGGTTTGGGAACGTGGGGGGCCACACGGCCCGCCTCCTCCACGCCATGGGCGTCAAGGTGGTGGCGGTGGTGGACATCGAAGGTGGCCTCTACGACCCCGAGGGCCTGGACATCCCCGGCCTCCTGGAGCATGCCGCCCGGCGGGGGAGCGTGGCGGGGTTCCCCCAAGGGGATCCCATCACCTCCAAGGAGCTTTTCCAGCTGGATGTGGACGTGGTGGTGCCGGCGGCCCTGGAGAACCAGATCGATGCCGAGGTGGCCCAGGGGATGCGCTGCCGCATCGTGGCGGAGGCGGCCAACGGACCCACCACTCCCGATGGGGACGCCGTCCTCAAGGAGAAGGGCATCTTCGTCATCCCCGACATCCTCTGCAACTCGGGCGGGGTGACCGTCTCCTACTTCGAATGGGTGCAAAACCTCACCCAGTATTACTGGGGTGAAGAGGAGATCAGCCAGCGGCTGGCCCGGCAGATGAAAAACGCCTTTGCTCGGGTCTTTTCCATGCACCGGGAGATGCAGACCGATATGCGCCACGCGGCTTACCTCGTGGCGGTGCGCCAGCTGGCCCAGGCCATGGCCGCCCGCGGGATGATCCCGCCCATCGGGTGAGTTAAAAGATGCGCCGGGATCGCTGGAGATAGGTTAGGGCGCCCCAATAGAGGGCCAGCCCGGCTCCCATCACCAGGATCCCGGCGCCTACGCTGAGGTACCCGGCCCAGCGGAGCATCTGGAGGATGCGCTGGGCCAGGTCGGTGCTGACCACCCCCGGAAAGCTGATGATGAGAATGGACTGGGTGTAGACTTCCACGGCGCGGGCGAAGACCCAGTGCCCCACGAGAAAGGCCAGCACCAGGAGAAAGGCCATATAGAACAAGAGGGAATGGGGACCCCGCCGTCCCCAGCCTTGCCGGAACACCGCCGTGGCCTCCTGGCCACGGTTTATGTGGAGGGCCCGGTCACCTGTGCGGGCAAGAGGGGCCGCAGGGCCTGGAGGGCTTCTTGGGCCTGGCGCCAGGCGTCCTCCACGGCCTGCCAGTGGCGAAGGGCTCGTTCCGCGTGCCCTTCCATGGCCTGCACTTCTTTTTGGAGGGCCCGGCGGCGGTTCTCCAGCTCCTCCAGGTCCGCCAGAAGCTTCTCTTTCGCTTCCCGCGCTTCCGCTTCCGCCTGCCGGAGGATCTCCTCCCTGCGGTCCTGGGCTTCCTGGAGGATCTGGGCAGCCCGGCTTTCCGCCTGAGCCAGGGTGGCGGCCGCCTCCTTGCGGGTGGCCACAATGGCCTGGGCCAGCTCCTTTTCCATGGCCCGGTACTGGGCCAGCTCCTTCTCCAGCTCTTCCACCTTGGGGTCGGCTTCCGCCTTCCGGCTTTCCAGGCGGGCCACCTCTTCATCCCAGCGGCGGGCTAGCTCTTCGAGAAACCGGTCGACTTCGTCGGGGTCATACCCGCGGAGCGTGCGGGTGAAGGTGCGGTTCAAGATCTCCAGGGACGTCCGGGACACCTTGGAACCTCCTTTCCGCCCGGGTGGCGGGAGCCAGGTGGGGCCAGGCCCATTCCACCAAAGGCTTTAGATGTTGCACCAGAGCTGGAGGCTGGCGCCGCCCAGCTAGGGGGCGCCCCTGCTCCAGGGAGCTGAGGGCCTCCCCGTCATAGGGGAGGTGGATGTCCACCCGCCGGCCCAAGGCTTCCGCCATGGCCCGGGGTGTCAGCTTCATGTCGGGGAGATGGCGGTTGGCGATGAGGAACACCCGTTGGCCGGCCCCCAGCTCCGTCAGGCGGCGGAGCCGGCGGGCCGCCAGGGGAAGGGCCGAGGGGGTGGCCGGGAAGACGAGGGCCACCTTGTGGCCGCCTTGGAGAAGGGCGGCGCTGCGGCTGTCCCAGATGGGGGGGAGGTCCACCACTCCTGCGGGAAAGGCCGTCTGCAGCTGCTCCAGGGCCCAGACTAGCCGATGGCCTTCCTGCTCCTCCCAGAGGCCCAGGATTTCGGGCGACGGGTAGAGGGCTACGGGGAGCCCCGGGACCTTTAGGGCCGCCTCCTGGAGGAGCTGGGGCGGCCGAGGGGTCTTGGGGCCCTGGAGGAGATCGGCCAGGGTCGAGGAGGAAGGCACCTTGAGGTACTGGTGGAGGGCGCCGCCATCCAGGTCCAGGTCCACCAATAGAGCCGGCTGGCCCGCCAGGCGACCCGCCAGGATGGCGGTGTTGAGGGCCAAAAGGCTCTTCCCCACCCCGCCTTTGATGCCCGCCATGAGGAGAAGCCCCGAGGAAGCCCCCTCCTCCTTGGGGAGGAGGTCCAAGTCCGTCAGAGCCTGACGGAGATCGGGGAGGGTGACGGGCCAGGTGAGGTAGTCGGAGGCGCCCCGAACCATGGCCTGGCGCAGGAGGTCCGGGGAGATCTCTTCCCCGAAGACCACCACGGGGGCCGGCGAGGGGAAGGGCGCCCGGGCCAGGAAGAGGTCCTTTTCCGCCAGGATGAGGTGAAGGTCTCCTGCGGAGCGGGGGAGGCTTTCCCCCCGGTGGATCTCGCTTCCGGGCAACAGGCGCTTTAGCAGCTGGCCCAGCTGGTCGGCCGCCTGGGGGTGGGTAGCGAGGATGGCCACTCTTACCGTATGCTTCTCCATGGTGCCTTTAAGTCTATTGGCGGATGGGCGGAAGCCATAGAGGCCAAAAAGCCCGCCAAAAAGTGACTTCTGTCCTGTTTTCTTCGCCGAGGGGGGTTACTCCGCGGACCGGCGCTGGGTGACGGCAGGTTTGATGATGAGCCTCTTTCTGGCGGCCATCGATGGTACCATCGTGGCCACCGCCATGCCCGCCATCGTGGGGGAGCTTCAGGGGTTTGGCCTCTACCCGTGGGTAGCCAGCCTCTACCTTCTGGTCTCCTCCGCCACGGTGCCCATCTACGGGAAATGGTCCGACATCCGGGGGCGACGGGAGGTGCTTTTCGGCGGGATCCTCCTCTTCCTTTTGGGTTCGGTCCTCTGCGGCTTTTCCCAGTCCATGGGCCAGCTCATTTTCTTCCGGGCCCTCCAGGGGTTGGGTGCAGGAGCCATCATGCCCGTGACCCAGACCATCATTGGGGATATCTACAGCTACGAAGAGCGGGCCCGGATGCAAGGCTACTTCAGCAGCGTGTGGGGCATCAGCGCCTTGGTGGGTCCCGCCCTGGGAGGATTTCTCGTAACGGTCCTCTCCTGGCGCTGGGTGTTCTTGGTCAACCTTCCCGTCGGCCTGCTCGCCTTTTTCCTTCTCCTGCGGTTTTACGAAGACAAGGCCCCCCGCCACGGCCGCCGGGTGGACTACCTGGGCGCGGCCCTTTTGGCGACGGGCGTCTCCAGCCTGATGCTCTTTTTGCTCCAGGGGCGCCAGTGGGGGTGGACGTCTTTCCCGAGCCTCTTTTTGCTGGCCCTTTCCCTGGTGCTCCTCTTTCTCTTCGTCCTTCAGGAAAGGCGGTTTCCCGAGCCCCTCTTACCGGTGATCCTCTTCACCGAGAGGGTCATCTGGGTGTCCAACCTGGGAGGCCTTCTCATGGGGATGCTCATCGTCGCCATCAGCTTTTCCCTCCCCATCTTCATGGTGGGAGCCCTGGGCCACTCCCCGGCCCTGGCAGGGACGGTGGTGGCGTCGGTCTCCATCGGCTGGCCCCTTTTCAGCACCATCAGCGGTAGGTTGGGTCTGCGGACGGGCTTTCGCTTTACGGCCATCCTGGGGACCCTCTTCACGGCCCTGGCGTCCCTTTGGCTTTACGGCATCAGCCTTAGCACCTCGCCCCTCTACCTGGCCGCAGGGGCCTTTCTCATGGGGGCAGGTCTGGGCCTCTCCACCACCAGCTTCATCATCGAGATTCAGGCGGTGGCGCCCCCCCATCTTCGGGGGGTGGCCACCGCCAGCCAGCAGTTTGTCCGCCAGGTGGGTTCCGCCCTGGGTCTGGCCCTTATGGGGGCTGTCCTCTATTCTCTCTTCCTGAGCCACCTGGATACCGCCACCCTTCGGGCTCTGGGAGGCACCCAGGGCGCCCTTTCGGCGGTGGACCACCTCCTGGACGTGGCCCAGCCCCAGCCCCTTCCGGCCGGGATCGAAGGAAGCCTGGCCCAGGCCCTCTTGGTGGGCACCCGGGGGGTTTACCTCTTCACCCTGGCGGTGTCGTTGGCCGCCTTCCTGACGGTGCTCTTCTTTCCTCGGAGGAGAGGCAACGCCTCGGAAGGTTAACGGAAGAGAAGGTTCGCGGGGGGGTGGAAGGCGGTACAGGCTTGCGCCGCCGAGGGTTCACGAGGCGGTTGTGTTTTTGCGTTTTTTGGGTATCATGAGAGCATGATGGTCCGGAGGAAGAAGCCCATGAACCTAACGGAACGGCGCAAGGAATTCCTGCGCCATGTGGTAGAGCTTTATCGGAAAACGCGCCTACCGGTCCACTACCCATCTCTCGCCAAGACCCTGGGGGTCAGCAAGTGGACGGCCTACGACGTGCTCAGGGAACTCGAAAGATTGGGTTATCTGATGCGCCATTACACCCTCACCCCCGGTGGGGTGGGTCGCTCCCACGTGGTCTTCAGTCCCAGCCGCAAGGCGCTGCAGATTTTCGATCCCAAGGAGGCGTCGGAAGAGGGAGAGGGGTACCAGGAGTGGAGGGCGGTCAAAGAGAAAGTCCTTTCCACCCTTAGGCAGGCCGCATCGGAGGAGCGCCTGCAAGAAGTGCTGGACACGGTTTTAGGCGAATTTTACCAAGCCAAATCGCCTGTGGCGCGGGCGGCATGGTCCATCGCGTTGTTCCTGGCCTATGTACGCCAGCTAGGCCATAAGGGCCGCACAGCCATCCAGAGGCTCATGGCTCATGCTCCGGGAGGAAAAACGCGCCTAGTCCTTCTGGCGGGGGCGGTCCTCGGAATGTGGGCCCAAGAGAAAGATGGCTTTTGGGAGGAAAAGCTGGCTGACTTATTGAGGGAGCATGTTCCTTTCCTCCTTCGGCTCACGGACGAGGAGGCCAGCCTGCTGGATCCCTTGTGGCAGGAAAGCGGCCTTTGAGGCGCCAGGGCTCTCTTTGTCGCCCCTTATTTTTGGGTTATTTGGGATACCCGTAGGAAGGTGGGAACTGTGCTGGACTGGTTGGCCCGATGGGTGGTGCGAAACCGAATCCTTATCGTTGCCCTCTCCGCCCTTCTCCTCATTCCGTCGGTCTATGGGATGAGCCGCACGAAAACCAACTACGACATTCTGGCCTACCTCCCCGAGTCGCTACCCTCCGTCCAAGGCCAAAAGATCCTGAATGATACCTTCGGTTACGGAGCCACCGCCCTTCTCCTGCTTAGAGATACGAGCGACGGGGAAGCGGAAAACCTTAAGAAGCGCTTGGAGCAGGTGAAGGGCGTGGCCGCCGTCACCTGGATCAGCGACCTGGCCGATTTGGCCATCCCAAAAGAGTTTTTGCCTGCCGACCTGGTGGACCAGTTTTACTCCGGAGACAGCACCTTGATGCAGATCCAATTTGAAGAGGAGGCTTCATCCCTCCAAACGGAAAAAGCGGTTCAACAGATCAAAGGCGAACTGGAGGATCTTTTTGGACCAAGGGCCTATCTGGCCGGGACACCGCCGATGCTGGCCGAGCTGCGGGCGCAGGTGGAAAAGGAAATGCCCCTTTATTCGGTTGCGGCCATCCTCCTGACCCTGACGCTCCTGGTCTTCACCCTTCCTTCCTTTCTCCTGCCCCTATTGATCCTCCTTTCCATCGGGGTGGCCATCGTCTACAACCTGGGGCTTTCCTACTGGCTCAACCAGTCCATGTCGTACATCACGGCGGCCGTGGCCGGTGCTCTGCAGCTGGGTGTCACCATGGACTTTTCCATCTTTCTGGTCCACCGGTATGGGGAAGAACGACAACAGAAAGATAAAGAAGAAGCCATGGCGGATGCCATCCGCTTTACCGCCCAAGCCATCCTGACCAGCGCCGCCACCGCTATGGCAGGTTTTTTGGCCATGACCACCATGGCCCTTGGGATCGGGGGTGACCTAGGGGGCACGATGGCGCGGGGGGTCTTCATCAGCGTCGTCATGATTTTGACCCTCCTGCCTTCCCTGATCCTGATCCTGGAACCCTGGGTGGAGCGCGTCCGCCATCGGCCTTTGCTCCCCAGGTTCGCCCGCCTCGCGCCATGGATCGCCCGGCACCCCAGGCCCCTCTTCCTTCTGTTCTTGCTCCTCTTCCTTCCGGCTTTGCTGGGCTACTCATCGGTAGATGTGGTCTATGATATCAATCGCCTCATGCCCCAGAGCCTTCCGTCGGTGCGAAATCTGGCGGTCATCCAGGAGCAATTCCCCACGACGGAATCGGCTTTTCTTGTCATGGACAGCACCCTTAGCCCGTGGGACCGAGAAGAGGTGCAAAAGAAGATCGAAGCCCTCCCCGGCGTTACAAGGGTGATGGGCCTGGAGAACCTGGCGGACCCTGCCGTCCCCGATCCTTTTATCCCGGATCACGTAAAGGACATGTTTACCAAGGACGGCTACCACCTGGCCATGATCCAGCTGGCTTACGGGGCCTATGACGAGGGAATGACCCGGATGATCCGCGAAGCCGAGGCGGTGCTTCGCCCTTACGCCGGGCATGCTTTCTTTACGGGCCAACCAGTTTTGGAAAATGACTTGATGGCCGTCGTCAGAGAAGACAGCCGCCGGGTTGACCTTGTGTCTGTCGCCGCCATCTTCGCCATCATCCTGGTGGCATTCCGGTCCCTCGCTCTACCGATTCTTTTGGTGGGCGCCATCGAGCTGGCCATCTTGTTTAATCTGGGGCTGGACTTTTATCTGGGCCGCAGCATGCCTTTCGTGGGCACCTTTGCCATCGGCGCCATCCAGTTGGGGAGCACCATCAACTACGCCCTCCTCCTGGTGACCCGTTTTCGCGAAGAGTTGCAGCGGCAGGGAGGCCAAAACCCCGGGGAGGCCATGGTCCGAGCCATCCGTACCAGCGGCGGCGCCATCGTAACCAGCGCCCTGGCCCTTTCCGGGGCGGTGGTGGGCATCTGGATCACCACGGACATTCCCGTCCTGAGCGATCTGACCTTCATGATTGCCCGCGGTGCCCTCATTTCCCTGGCGGTCATCCTATTCTTGCTGCCTGCCGTCCTCCTGACCCTCCAAGGTTTCATCGCCCAGACCACGTGGAACTGGCCCAAACCGGCTTCCCGTATGGCCAAAGAACAGGAAGGGAGTGCAGCCCGATGAAAAGGACGTCACGCCTGGTAGCCGTGATAACCATGATGGCTCTTGCCTTGTGGCCCTCGGGCTCCACCTTTGCCCAAGAGCCCACGGAGATCATCGATCAGCAGACAGTCTACGGCCTTTTGCGATCCGATGGCAGCGTGCAAAAGATCATCGTGGTGGATTGGATCCACGTGAAAGGTCAGGGGCCCGTCACGGTGCGTATCCCTGGACCCCGGGAGAAGGTCACCAATCTGAGCGGACCCGAGCTCCCCAGGCTTCAGGGCAACGACATCCTTTGGACCTTCGAGGTGAACGGCGCCCATGACTTCTTCTACTCCAGCGAAACTTCCAAGCCCTTGCCCGTCGACATATCCATTACCTACAAACTGGACGGTCGGCCTGTTGAGGCCCAAGATCTGGCCGGAAAGGACGGTAGGCTGCAAATCGAAGTCCACCTCACCGCCAGGGAGAAAAAAGTGCAGACCGTGACCTATCATGATGAGACGGGAAAACTCCGCTCCATCGACAAGGAGCTATATGTCCCGTTCCTCGCCATGGTGAGCGCCAACATCCCCGTGGATCGTTTCGAGGATATCGACACCCATGGCGCCACAACCGTGGTGACGGGGAAAACCATGAGTGCCACCTGGATGGTGGTCCCGAACCCCGAGGCTACCGTCACCTTGGAGATGACGGGGAAGGCCATTGAGCTGGATCCCTTGACCATCACTCTCCTTCCCGGTTTGCCGCCCCTGCCGCCGGTTCCTCTGGACCCTTCCCTTTTGGAACAGGTGGCCGAAGGGATTCAGAGCCTCTCTTCCGCCTTGGACCAGCTGGACGGGGGAGCTGCCGGCCTCTCGACAGGGCTTGGGAAGATGGAGTTGGGTTTGCGCCAGCTGCACGAAAGCCTCCAGAAGCTGCAGCAGGCGGCGGGTGCCCAAGCCATGTTGCTGGAGCAGTTGCGGTCCTCCCATGAACAGCTGATGGCCCTCGCGAAGGAGCTCCAGGAGGCTGCCTCCGAGAACCCACAGCTGCAAGGAAGGCTTCAGCCTCTGGTTGAAGGTTTGTACAAGGAACAGCAAATCTTGATGCTGCTGACGGAGGGTGGAACATGGCAGGGCCAGCCTTTCCCAAGTTTTAAAGATCTCCAGGGAGGCCTCCAGGCGGCAGGCGATGGCGCCGGTCAAATGGCGGGAGCCCTTCACCAGTCGGCCGCAGGTGCCAGCCGGTTATCCGGGGGCCTTCAGGAGCTGGCGCGGGGAACCTCCGGCATGAGCACTCAGCTCCAATCCGGGCTAGCCCAGATTAGGCAGGGCCAGGCCGTCATGGAAGCAACCCAGAGGCTGGCAGAGGGCTATGACAGCTTTATCGGCAAACCTTCCGGGGCCAAGGGGGATGTGCGTTTCATCCTGAAGACGGAAGAAATCCGGGCGCCCCAACCCGAGTCTCCTCAGGGATCGCCTGCCGCCACCGCCCCCGAGGCTTCTCAGAAACCCACTTCCCTTTGGGAGATGATTCGGTCCTTCTTCCTTCGCCTCTTTCAGCGCTAAAGGCTGATGGAGGAGGGACTTCCATGGACCCCTGGCGTGGGTTCGGTCCGCCGGGGGTCTTGTCGTGTCAGGGATGTTCCTCCTCGGCCGATGGTTGGAGATCGCCTCTGGCTAGCGTCTGGCCAGCAAAAAGCCGTCGGGAACTGCCATCGACAGAATTTTCCGATCTCTTCTTCGGCGGGCAATGCTGAGGGACGGAAGCCGGCTGTCGCTTGCCACGCCGCGGGAGCCCATCGGCCCGGCACGGGCTGAAGGCCAGGCCGCCCATGGGATGGACTCCCGGAAATGCCCGGTAAAAGGCCTCCGTGCTATACTTCCTGAAGCGGGAGGAGGGGATGGCGCCATGATCTACCTGGATAACGCCGCCACCACTCGGCCCCATCCCGAAGTGGTGGCCGCCATGGAGAAAGCCCTGACGGTTTCCTTCGGCAACCCAAGCTCGGCCCATGCCGTGGGGATGGAGGCCTACCGGTTGGTGGAGGAGGCCCGGAAGAGCATCGCCCTTTCCTTGGGGGTGGAACGGCAGGAGCTCGTCTTCACCTCGGGCGGGACGGAAGCCAACAACCTGGCCCTTTTGGGCGCGGCCCAGGGAGCTCCTCCCAAAAGGCGGCGCATCCTGACCTTAGCCATTGAGCACGACTCGGTCCTAAAGCCCCTGGAGCACCTGGCGCGGCAAGGCTTTACCGTCGAGATGATCCCCCTCCACCCCGACGGCCGGTTCATCCCCGAGGAGCTGCGGGCCCGCCTGGCGCCAGACGTCTTCTTGGTCTCCATGGGGCTCATCAATAACGAAGTGGGCACGTGGCAGGATATCGAAACGGCGGGGCGGATCCTCCAGGAGATGGAACCCAAACCCCTCTTCCACATCGATGCCATCCAGGCATGGGGGAAAGTCTCCCTGCGCCCGGCCTTCCGGTACGGGGATCTGGTCTCCTTGAGCGGCCACAAGATCCACGGTCCCAAAGGTGTCGGCGTCCTCTGGAAGCGCCCCGGGGTGGCCCTGACGCCCCTTCTCTTCGGCGGCGGCCAGGAGGAGGGGCTGCGGTCGGGGACGGAAAACGTGCCGGGGATCGTGGGACTGGGAAAGGCGGCCCAGCTCCTTCCGGAGGTGTCCTGGCGGGATGAAGGGCTGTTGGAAAAAAAGCTCTTTTTGTGGGAAGAAATCCGGAAGCTGCTGGGGGATCAGGCGGTGGTCAACGGGCCTTCCCCGGAGGAGGGAGCGCCCCACATCCTCAACATCTCGGTCCCGGGGATCGGGGGAGCTGTATTGGTGGAGGCTCTTTCCCAAAGAGGCGTCTATGCCTCCACGGGGTCGGCCTGCAGCACCCGCCACATGGAAGCGGGAAGGGTCCACCGGGCCCTGGGGCTTCCGGCGGAACGGGGGGCCAGCGCCCTTCGGCTGAGCCTTTCCCGGGGGACGACCCTGGAGGATCTCCAGGAGGCAGCCCAGCGCCTGGCGGAGGCTGTGAAGGAACTGGCGCCGGTGATGAAGAGGCGGAGGTGACCTATGCGGGAAGGGATCCTGGTCCGGTACGGCGAGGTGGGCCTAAAGGGCCAGCAGCGAAGCCGCTTTGAAAAAGCCCTGGTGCGGGAGATCCTGCGGGCCACGGGGCTTCCACCGCAGCAGGTGGAGCGGACGTCGGGACGCATTTGGCTGTGGCCGAGGGAAGAGGACATGCCGGAGGTCCTGGCGGCCGTGACCCGGGTTTTCGGGGTGGTTTCCGCCAGCCCCGTCCTGGAAGTGGAGGCCCACTGGGATGCCATGGTGAAGGGCGCCCTTTTGATGGGGGAACGGGCCAAGGCCAAGGGCGCCCTCACCTTCAAGGTGGAAGCCCGAAGGAGCGGGAAGACCTTCCCCCTCACCTCCCCGGAGATCGCCCAAAAGGCGGGGGCCGTCCTGGCGCGGGAGCTCAACTGGCCGGTGGACATCCACCATCCCGAGGCCACCATCACCATCGAGGTGCGGGAGAAGGCCTACGTCTTTTCCGAGACGGTGGCCGGGCCCGGGGGCCTTCCCCTGGGCACCGCCGGGAGGGGGATGCTCCTCCTTTCCGGCGGCATCGATAGCCCCGTGGCGGGGTGGCTGGCGGCCCGCCGGGGCCTCTACCCCATCCCCGTCTACTTCTACACCCCGCCCTTTACCAGCCCTTGGTCCTGGGAAAAGGTGAAGGACATCGTGGAAGTCCTGGCGAAATGGATGGGGCCTCTCCCCCTCTACACCGTCCCCTTTACCAAGATCTCTCAAGGCATCTTCGCCAGAGCCCCGGAACGGCTGGGAACCATCCTCATGCGGCGGTTTATGGTGCGGGTGGCGGGGAGACTGGCGGAGCGGGAGGGGGCCCAAGCCCTCATCACCGGAGAGAACCTGGGGCAGGTGGCCAGCCAGACCCTGGAGAGCATGGCGGTGGTGGAAGAAGCTTCGCCCCTCATGGTGCTGCGGCCCCTCCTCACCTTCGACAAGCAGGAGATCATCCAGAAGGCCCGGGAGATCGGCACTTATGACATCAGCATCCGGCCCTATCTGGATTGCTGCAACGTCTTTTTGCCCCGGCGCCCCGCCACCCGGCCTTCCCTGGAGGAGGTCCTTCGCGCCGAGGAAGGCCTCCCGGTGGAGGAGTGGGTGGAAGAAGCCGTGGCGCAGGTGGAGCGGCAGGACATCCCGGCTCTCCAGGTTTAAAGGCTGGGCTTCCGGCATAGAAGTGTCCCGTCAGGGGGTGTAAGCCGGTGGCACAGCTGCGGGATCTGGCGGCGGCCCTCCGCCAGGAGGAAGAACCCCTCCTCCGCCGATATCAGGATCTGGCTCAGGCGGCGGGAACCGCCATCGAGAAGGAACTGGTGCGGCATCTCACGGAGAGCCAGGAGTTCCAGCTGGCGTTCCTGGAGCTTTTGCTCCATCCCCTTCCCGACACCTTTCACTGCTTCGCCAAGATCAGCGACGACGACGTGAAACTGCGGGAGGGACCCGGCGCCGGCCACGGAGAGGTTCAGATCCTCCGCTACGGGACGCCCTGCCTCTGGATCGATACCGTCGGCCTGTGGGTGCAGGTGCAACTGCCGTCGGGGATCCGGGGATATGTCTTCAAGGATTATGTCGCCTGTGAGGGGGGCGGCGCAGGGCGAAGCCTCCGCCGTTGAAGTACAATACCTCGTGATATGGCAGAGGAGCCCCGGCGGCCTGTCTCGCCCTGGTTTCCCCCGCGCGTTCCCTGGTGGGGCTGGATCGCCTACGGCGTGGCGGCCGCCCTTTTGGGAAGCTTCCTGACCCTATGGCTCCTTCCCCACCTAGGGTGGACCCTTCACCTCCAGCAACCGCCCTACGTGGAGGCGCCGCCTCCCGCCGCCGCACCCCTTCCCCCGACGGTCGCCGTGGTCCGGCAGGTGGCCCCGGCGGTGGTGGGGGTGGTGAGCCAGCAGAGGGAGAGCACCTACTTTGGCGAGGCCGCCACCGCCACCCTCGGGAGCGGCACCGTCTTCGATCCCAGAGGGTTTTTCGTCACCAGCTACCACGTGGTGACGGGGGGCGACCTCTACCTCGCCCTTTTGCCCAGCGGCCGGCGGGTGCCCGCGACTTTGGTGGGCGAAGACCCCATGACGGACCTGGCGGTCCTCAAGATCACCCCCGATGAATCGGTGAAGGTGGCCCGCTTTGGCGACTCCGACCAGGTGGAACCGGGGCAGCCCGTCTTGGCTCTGGGTTACCCCTTCAGCCAGGGGCTGGGGAAGCGGGTCACCTTCGGGGTGGTGAGCGGCACCGCGTCCACCCTTTACGGGTACACGGGGAGCCAGGTGGTTTTGGGGGATTTCGAGCGCCAGCGGGTGACCCGCCTCCTGCAGACCGATGCCGCCATCGACCGGGGAAACAGCGGCGGCCCTCTGGTGGACATGCAGGGCCAGGTGGTGGGCATCACCACCCTGAAGGAAGAAGGAGCCGGAGGCCTGGGCTATGCCATCCCCTCCAACGCCGTGAAGCGGGTGGTGGAGGATCTGGTGCGGGTGGGCCACGTGCGGAGGGCCTACCTGGGGGCCACCTTCAGCATCCTGGGGAAGGATTTCCTGACGGGGGAAATCCTCCTGGACCTCACCATCGCCGGCTTTGCCCCCGACAGCCCTGTCCAGAAGGCGGGCCTCTTGGAGGGGGATCGGCTGGTGGCCTGGAACGGGGAGGTTTTGAAAGATTATCTGCAGCTCCTCACCTACCTGGAGATGAGCCATCCGGGGGATGAGGTGGAGCTGACGGTGGAGCGGCAGGGGCAGGCCAAGCGGGTGAAGGTGGTCCTGGGGGAGCTGAAGGAGGCGACGCCTTGAGCATCAAGGTGCTGGTGGCAGAGGACGACCCTGCCATCCGGACCCTCCTCCGCCGCACCCTGGGGCTGGAAGGCTATCAGGTGGTGGAGGCGGAAGACGGGGAGGAAGCGGTGGAAAAGGCCCTCCAACAGCATCCCGATCTCGTCATCCTGGATGTTCTCCTCCCCCGCAAGGACGGCTGGGACGTCTGCCGGGAAATCCGGCGGGAGTCCTCCGTCCCCATCCTCATGCTGACGGCCCTGGGGCAGGAGGAAGACGAGGTGAAGGGGCTGGAGGTGGGAGCGGACGATTACGTGGTGAAGCCCTTCAGCCCCCGGCAGCTCCTGGCGAGGGTGAAGGCCCTCTTGCGCCGCAGCCAGGGCCAGGGGGATCTCATCCTGGAGTACCCCGACCTCATCTTGGACGGGAAGGCCAGGAGGGTGACCTACCGGGGCGAGGAGATCCTCCTCGCCCCCAAGGAATTCGACCTCCTCTACTTCCTCGCCCGCCATCCCGGGCAGGTCCTCAGCCGCCAGCAGCTCCTGGAGCGGGTCTGGGGTTGGGACTACGAGGGGGATGACCGGACGGTGGATGAGCATGTGAAACGGATCCGCCGCAAGCTGGGGGAAGAAGGGCGGGGACGGCTGATCCGGACGGTATGGGGGGTGGGCTACCGCTTCGATCCCCAGGGCGAGGGATCATGATGCGCCACCTCTTTGGCCGCCTCCTCCTTTCCTACGTGGCCCTCACCTTCACCGCCCTCTTACTGGGGAGCCTTCTCCTTTTGCCCCTGGTGCAAAACTACCTCCAGAACCAGCAGATCCGGCAGCTCTTGCGGGACGGCCAGGAGGTGGCCCGGGCCGTCCAGGAGGATCTCGCCCAAGGAGCTTCCTCTCGCCAGATCCAGAGGACCCTCGCCCTCCTGCGCCCCTTTTTGGGGGCCGAGCCCTGGGTGGTGAATCGCACGGGGGTGATCCTGGCCACCACCCCCGCCTTTGAGAACGTGGTGGGCTTCCGCCTCTCCGATGAAGCGGTGGCGCGGGTGCTGGGAGGGGAGGCGGTGGTGTACGTCCGCCCCAGCCCCCAGCTCTGGGGCATTCCCGTGGCGCAAAAGGCCACCCTTTCGGTGGCGGTGCCCATCTTCCAGGGAAGCCGGGTGGTGGGGGCTGTCTTTTTGCACCGGCCCTTGGAAGGGTTGGAGGCCCTCACCTGGGATCTGGGAAAGCTGGTGGTTCTCTCTTTCGTCATCGCCCTTCTCTTGGGCACGGCCGTGGCTGCCTACCTCAGCCGGCGGCTGGGAAGGCCCTTGGAAGAGCTGGCGGGGCTGGCGGAGGCCTTTTCTGCCGATCCCGAAAAGCCCCTGGGAGAGGAGTTTAGCGCCCTCGAGAGGGACCCATCCCTGCCGGAAGAGATCCGGCAGCTGAGCCGGGCCCTCGCCACCGCCACGGAGGCCGTGGCCCGCACCCTTGAGGAGCGAAAGCGCCTGGAGGAATGGCGGCGGGCCTTCATCGCCGATGTGTCCCATGAGCTCCGTGGGCCCCTCACATCCCTTTTGGGGTTCCTGGAGCTCTGGCAGGAAGGGGCCATCGACCCCGGGGAAGAGGCCCAGATCCTCCAGCTGATGCAAACCCAAGGCCAGACCCTCCGGCGCCTCATGCAGGACCTTTTGGACATGGCCCGCCTGGATGCGGGCGGGGTCCAGTTCCACCTCCAGCCGGTGCGGCCCTTTGAGGAAGCAGCCCTTCTCTTTCAGGAATTCAAGGCCCAGGCGGAAGAAAAGGGCCTTCGCTTCCAGCTGGAAGGGGACGAAGACGCCGTTTGCCGGGCCGATCCCCTGCGCCTCCATGAGATCCTCCGCAACCTCCTCACCAATGCCCTCCGCTACTCCCCGCCCGGCGGGACCATCACCGTTGCGGTGAAAAAGCAGGGGCGAGAAGTGGTGGTCCACGTGAAGGACCAGGGACCGGGGGTGCCGGCGGAACTCCGGGAAAAGGTGTTTGAGCGGTTTTTCCGCGGCGATCCCTCACGGCCGGCGGGGGAAGGCTCGGGCCTGGGGCTGGCCATCGTCAAGCAGCTGGTGGAGCTCCAGGGTGGCCGGGTCGGGATGGGGGAGAACCCCGGGGGAGGGGCCGATTTCTGGTTTATTCTTCCGGCGGCGGAAGCGGCATAAACAACGAGGCCCCTTTGTCCGAAAAAGGAGGAGAAGGGGGAAACGCATTGGCGGAGGGCATCGCCGGCATCATCAGCGGCATCGACACAGAGCGGCTCATCCAGGCCATGCTGCAGGCGGAAAGCCAGCCCATTAAGCTCCTGCAAGGGCAGCTTTCGGCCCTCAAGGCCAAAGGGGACGCTTGGAATCTTCTGAGGGCCCAGATGCAAACCCTGCGGGACCTGACGGCCGATTGGCAGAAGGAAGAGACCTGGCACCCCTATCGGGTGTCGGTGGAGGGGCGCCAGGGGGTGACGGCCGCCCTGGCTGACCCCTTAAAGGCGCTTCCGGGGATCTACCGGGTGACGGTCCAATCCTTGGCCCAGGGGGAGATCCTCCTCTCCGCCCCGGGGGCTGTGGCGGACGCCACCCTTCCCCTGGGTTACACGGGAACCTTCTCCATCCAGGGGGAAGCCTTCACCCTTTCGGGTAACGAATCGCTGGAGGATCTGGCCCGGCTCATCTCGTCCCGCTCCGACATCACGGGGGTGCGAGCCCGGGTGGTGACTCCCTACGATCCCGCCACGGGCACCTCCGGCCCGGCCCTCCTCCTGGAAAGCGCCCGCCCCGGCTCCAGCCAGAGGATCGCCTTTTCCGACGGCACCTCCGGGCCTTCGGGAAGCTCCCTTCTGGTGCACCTCGGGATCCTCCAGAGTTCTGCCGATAGCTATGCCCAGGCCTCCGCCGTGGTGCAGGCGGCGGCCGATACCTTGGTGCAGGTGAACGGCGTCACCTACCGCCAGGACACCCTCACCCTGAAAGGGGTTATCCCGGGGGTGGAGGTGTCCCTGGCGGGGGCCCGGGCGGGGGATGAGCTCTCCGTCAGCGTCCAGCCCGACGAAGGCGCCCTTCGGCAAATGGTCTCCCGCTGGGTGGATGCCATGAACAGCCTTTTGCAGTCCATCCGGAGCGCCACCCGGTACGATCCCGACACCCGGACGGGAGGACCCCTCCAGGGGGATGTGGAGGTCCTCCTCTTGCAGCAGGCCTTGGGAAGGATTCCCGCCGCCTTAGGGGAGCTGGGGGTCCGCCAGACGGCGGAGGGTAGCCTCGTCTTTGACGGCGGCCGCTTCGATCAAGCCTGGCAAAAGGATCCCCAGCGGGTAAGGGATCTTCTTGCAGGGGCGGGAGGAGCAGCTCCGAGGCTCTTGGACGAGCTGGATGGCTGGCTGAAGACCGGAGGTTTTTTCGATGCAGCCCGCAAAGTCCGGGAAAGCCAGGACCAGATGCTCCAGGACCGGATCCGGCGGTTGCAGGATTTCCTCCGGCAGCGGGAGGAGCTCTTGCGGCGGCAGTTTAACGCCATGGAAGACGCCATGGCCCGCATGACCCAGCTGAGCCAGTCCCTGCAGGCGGCCATCAACCTCATGACGGTGCAGGCCCAGTACGGCAAGAAGGCCTAGGAGGGTGGACGGTGGGACGGATTGAACACAGCCTTCTTTCCGGCGGGGATCCGTCGCGGAGCCCCGGGCCGGTTCTGTTGAAAGCCCTGACGGATAAGCTAAAGGGACTTCCGGTGGTGGTGGAGGTGGCCTACGACGCCCGCCTGCAGCAACCGGTCATCCTCATCCGGGAAGTGAAGAGCGGGCGGGTGCTGGAGCAGATTCCCTCCAGCGAACTGAACGCCCGGTTGAGCCGGGTGCAAAAGGACATCCAGACCAAGCTTCGGGAAGGGGATGGGCGATCATGATGGGCCATGCCCTGGATCAATACCGCCAAGCAGCCATCGCCAGCGCTTCGCCGGCGGCCCTCATCCGCATGCTCTTACAACGGGCCGTCCTGGAGAGCCGCAAAGGCCTTCAGGAAGTTGAGGCGGGCCGGGAAGGGCGGGAGGCCATCGCCAAGGCCCAGGAGATTGTGGCGTACCTTCGGAGCATCCTCAACCGGGAAAAGGGCGGGGATCTGGCCCATGCCCTGGATGCCCTCTATGACTTCGTCTACTGGAGGCTGGGGCAGGGAAGGCTGGAGCGGAATCCCGAAAAGATCCGGGAAGGTCTGGACATTCTTTTAAATCTCACGGAGGCCTGGGAGGAGGCCCAGGGGTGAACCGGTACCGGCCATTCCTGGAGGCGGAGGAGGCCCTGGCGGAGGCCCTTTCCCGCCGCTCCTGGGAAGGGGTGGAGGCGGCCCTTTCGGCCCTTTCGACCCTCCCCCTGCCGGAGCCGGAGGACGGGGAGGGGGAGGACTGGACCCGGATCCTCACCCTTCACGAAGCCAACCGGCGGGAGCTGGCGGCCTGGATGGAAGAAGTCAAAAGGGATCTCCGTGGGGTCGCCCTTCCTCCCGCTCCTCCGCCTCCCCCTCCCCGCTGGCTGGATCGCCGGGGCTAGGGGGCACCGGCTTCAAAAGCTGGTCCTGGCGGATGAAGGCGAGGCTTAAGGCGAGGGTCAGGGCCGCCAGGGCCGCAGAGCCCAGAAAGGTCCAGGCCTTTCCCGCCTCCATGGCCATGCTATAGACGGGAGGGCCCAGGGCAGCCCCGCCGAAGCGGACGCTTCCGTACAGGGACGTGATGAGCCCCCGGCGCCGGGTCGATACGGAGCTGGTGATGAGGGTGTTGAGGGCCGGCAAGAGGAGGCCGGAGCCGAGCCCCATGAGGGACAGGGCGGCGGTGAAGGGCCAGAGCTTTTCGGTGAAGAAGAACATGGCCACAAAGGAGAGGGCCAGGAGGGAAAGGCCGCTTCCCACCGCCACCTTGGCCCAGCGGCCCAGCTTTCCCTGAAGAAGGGTGCCGGCGGTGTAGGATGTGAGGGCCAAAACGGCCACGGGGATGGCGATGATGAGGCCCTTGGCGAACCCTTTGATGCCGAAGGGTTTTTCCACCCGATCGGCGAAGAGGCTGAGGACGCCAAAGAGAAAGAAGATGGCCAAAGAGGCGGCGAGGAAGGCCGTGAGAAGGGGAAGGCCTTTGACCCGGGCGATGGCTCCCAGGGATGAGAAGAGGCGGGAGACGCTCTCTTGGGAGCCTTTTTCGTTGGGGGCGGGGATGGAGGCATAGAGGAGAAGGGCGGCACCCCAGGCCAGGACGGGGTAGAGGAAAAAGGGGGCGTACCAGATGATGAGGGCGGCGGCCGCTCCCATGAGGGGGCTGAGGACTTTGCCCATGCCGTTGGCCGCTTCCAGGCCTCCCAGGACCTTCACCCGCTTAGGGCCCGGCACCAGATCCCCCGCCAGGGCCATGGCCACCTGGTACATGCCGCCGGCTCCCAGCCCCTGGAGGATGCGGCCGGCCATCATAGAGAGGTAGGGGCGCGAGAAGAGGAGGGGGGAGAGGCCGGCCCAAAGGCCTCCCAGCCCGAAGAGGAAGAGTCCCCAGAGGATGATGGGCCGCCGGCCCAGACGGTCGGAGAGGGTGCCCCCGATGGGGATGATGGCGGCGGCGGTGGCGGAGAAGGCGGTGATGAGGAGGCCTGCCCGGAAGAGGTTGATGTCGAGGGCCTTCTGGATGTCGGGGAGGACGGGGATGATCATGGAGTTGGAGAGGACCATGACGAAAGGGACCGACGCCAGGGCAGCGAATGAGATCCAGGAGAGGTGTGGGTCGCGGGCTTTCTCATCCATCGCGGCTTAGGATGGCCGGGGGGCGGGGGACCCTATGCAGCGCTGGCGGAGCCTCGGACTTTTGGCCCTGATCCTCTTGACGGCGGCGGCCTACGCCGCCTGGGAGAGCCCTTTTTTTGCTGTGGAGGAAGTGTGGGTGGAAGGGTATGGGCGCCTTTCGCCCGAAGAGGTGGCGGAGGCAGCGGGGGTGGCGAAGGGGACGCCCCTCTGGCGCATCTCCGGCCGGGAGGTGGCGGCGCGGGTATGGTCCCTCCCCTGGGTGGAGAAGGCGGAAGTCCGAAAAGTGTGGCCCAACCATCTCCTGATCCGCATCAAGGAGCGGGAAGCGGTGGCGGTGCTGGTGACGCCCCGGGGCCTCTACGCTGTGGATGGGACGGGGAGGATCCTGGAGGAAGGGACGCAGCTCACAGGCGAGCTTCCCATCATCACCGGGGATGAAGGCGGGTATCCCCTGCGGGGCCAGGTGACCCGAATGGGGACCAGCCGGGCGGTGGAGGTGGCGCGGGAGCTTCGCCGCCATCCCGAGATCCCCGCGGCGGAGATCCACATCAGGCCTGATGGGACCCTGATCCTCTACCTGGCCGACGGCACGCCTGTCATCCTCGGGAGGGGCCAGGAGGCCGACCGGCAGATGCAGGTGTTGGGAGGGCTCTGGGAATCCCTTAGGGCGGAGGGAAAGGCGGTCTACTACATCAACATCAGCGACCCCACCATGCCGGTGATCAAGCCGCGCTACCAGGTGCCGCCTCCCGCCGAACCGCCGGACCCGCAAACCATCCGCGGAGGGTGAAGGGATAGGCGGCCCGAAGGAGGAATGGATCATCCATGGCCGATGAAGGGCGCTGGCAGGTGGCGGTGGATCTGGGGACGTCCCGGGCGGTAGCCCTGGTGGGGCGGGGCCGCCAGCGGGGAAAGGCGTCGGTCCCCAGCCAGGGGCTTTTGAAGGGGCGGGTGGAGGACCTCCAGTTGGCCATCAAGACGGTGCAGCGGGCGGTGGAGCGGGCCCTCATGCCCTTTGTCCTGGGGCTCAACCAGGGAAGCCTGCGGCCCCGGGACTGGCAGGCCCTCGAGGTCCAGGTGGCCGTGAGCTGTCCCGACGGGGACACGGTGGGACCTTTTCCCGCGGTGCCTGGAGCGGTGGCGGCGGCGGAGGAGATCCTTGCCTGGGAGGGCGGGAAAGCCTCCTTCGTCCTGGCGGATTTTGGGGAAGGGAGCCTGGATCTGGCGGCCGTCCACCGGGGGAAGCTTTTGGGCTGGGCCTCTTTGCCCTTCGGCAGCAGCTACATCACCCGGGACATCGCCTACGGCCTTAGCCTTTCCTTGCCCGAAGGGGAAGGGAAGAAGCGGCGGTACGGGGAGGCCGGGGAGACATCGCCCCTTTTGCGGGAGATCGTGGAAGCTCGGGTCGAGGAGATCCTCCTTTCGGCCCTCCCCCACCTCCGCCAGCTCCTGGCGGGCCATGCCATCTCGCGGGTCCTCTGGACCGGTGAAGGGATTCGCCTGGCGGGGTTTCTTTCGAAGGCCCAGGATCTCTGGGGCCTGGCGGCGGAGGAGGTCCTTTTGGACGATGGGGTGACCCTGCCGGCCCTGGGCCTCTTTCGCCGCCTGGCGGGCCCGTACCAGGACCAAAGTCCCGTCCGGCGGGAAGGGCGCCGGCGGCGTTTCTTTACGTGGCTGAGGGATTTACACTGAGGTAAGCCCTCATTCTGAGGCAGACGGGGGGACAGGCCATGCTGGAACTGGATATGGACCATCAGCGCTATGCCGTCATCAAAGTGGTGGGGGTGGGGGGCGGGGGGACCAATGCCGTCAACCGCATGATCCGTGCCGGGCTTAGGGGCGTGGAGTTCATCGCCATCAACACCGATGCCCAGGCCCTCGCTCTGAGCGAAGCCGCCACCAAGATCCAGATCGGAAAGGAGCTCACCCGGGGCCTCGGGGCGGGGGCCAATCCCGAGATCGGGGCCCGGGCGGCGGAAGAGAGCCAGGAGGAGATCGCCCAAGCCCTCAAAGGGGCCGACATGGTGTTCATCACCGCCGGCATGGGCGGGGGCACGGGCACCGGCGCTTCCCCCATCATCGCCCGCCTGGCCAAGTCCAGCGGCGCCCTCACCGTGGGGGTGGTGACCAAGCCCTTCACCTTTGAGGGTCGCCGCCGGATGCAGCAGGCCCTGGAGGGCATCGCCCATTTGAAAGAGAACGTGGACACCCTCATCACCATTCCCAACGATCGCCTTCTCCAGATCGCCGAGCGGCGCACCACCATGGTGGAAGCTTTCCGCCTGGCGGACGATGTCCTTCGGCAGGGGGTCCAGGGCATCAGCGACCTTATCGCCATCCCCGGCCTCATCAATCTGGATTTCGCCGATGTGCGCACCATCATGCTGGATACCGGGACGGCCCTCATGGGCATCGGGGTGGGGCGGGGGGATACCCGCGCCGCCGATGCGGCCCGGGCAGCCATCTCCAGCCCCCTCCTCGAGACCACCATCGAAGGGGCGAGGGGGGTTCTCCTCAACATCACGGGGGATCCCGACCTCGGGCTTTTCGAAGTCAACGAGGCGGCGGAGATCATCGCCCAGGCGGCCGATCCCGACGCCAACATCATCTTCGGCGCCGTCATCGACGACCAGCTGGAGGATGAGATCCGGGTGACGGTCATCGCCACCGGGTTCCAGGACGAAAGCCGCCTCGAACCGGGGAAGAAGAAAATTGACGATCTCAAGCTCCCCCCTTTCCCGGCGGACGATCTGGAGATACCCGCCTTCTTGAGGAAGCGGCATCGCTCCTGAGGTGCCTTTTTAGACAGTCTTCCTGACGGCCTCGGGGCTACCCTTTCCCTGGTCATGAGGGGGAACCTTCCCTCATAGACCTTGGGGAAAGGGCGGAGGCGAGGCCCGTGACGGTGTACGGCGAGCTGGTCCTCCTCTACAACGGGGCCGTGGACGGCGCCCTCCTCTATGCGGTGGGACGGTTTTTAAACCTTCCCATGAAGGCCCGGCGGCTCATTCTGGCAGCCCTTTTGGGGGCTGTCTATGCCCTGGGCTTCTTTTATTGGGAAGCTAGCTTCCTCTACACCCTCGGGGGCGAGGTCGTCATGGCCCTCCTCATGGTGAAAGTGGCCTTTCCCACCCTGAAAGGCCGCTCCCTCCTGGTGGCCGCCGCCTACCTCTGGATCTTCGCCGCCCTTTTGGGGGGTATGAGCTTCCTTTTGGGAGGCCTCAGCCCCCTCGGCATGCCCGCCACGGAGCGGACGGTCCTCTTCCTCGTGGGAGCGGTCCTCCTTTTCGCCAGCCGCCTGGCGGGCCGAGCTGCACCTTGGCGGGGTCCCCGCCTTCTCCTCACCCTCCGCCTGGAAGACGGCCGGGAAAAGGTCCTCCAGGCCTACCGGGATAGCGGCCACCGCCTGAAGGATCCCTGGACCGGGGAACCCCTCTTGGTGGTGGAGCCTTCCGTCCTGGAGATGGCCTACCAAGGGGAAGCCCCGTGGGAGGCGTTCCGGGAGGCGGCCGCCGCCGGCAAAAGAGTTCGCTGGGTGCCCTACCGGAGCCTGGGCGCGGAAGGTTATCTCCTGGTGGTTCCCGTGGCGGCGGTGGAGTGGGAGTGGGAAGGGCGGCGCTTTCGCCGGGAAGGGACTTGGGTCGCCGTGAGCCCGAGGCCCCTGGACCCCGAAGGGATGTTCCAGGCCCTTGTGCCTTGGGAATGGATCAGGGAAGGGGCAGGTGAAGGGGCATGAGCATCTGGCGGGAGATGGTGGCAAAGCTCTGGGCGTTCATCGCGGGAAAGCGGCCCCTCCATTACATCGGGGGCGCCGAGACGCTGCCGCCTCCCCTGGACCCGGAAGAGGAAGCGGAGCTTTTGGAAAGGCTGGCGGAAGGCGATAGGGAAGCCCAAAACATCCTCATCGAGCGCAACCTTCGCTTGGTGGTCTACATCGCCCGGCGCTTCGACAACACCCGGGTGCCGGTGGAAGATCTGGTGTCCATCGGGACCATCGGCCTCATCAAAGCGGTGCAGAGCTTCAATCCGGCCAAAAAGACGAAGCTCGCCACCTATGCCTCCCGATGCATCGAAAACGAAATCCTCATGTACCTTCGGCGCACCAGCAAGACCCGGGCGGAAGTCTCCTTCGAGCAGCCCCTCAACGTGGACTGGGACGGCAACGAGCTCCTCCTCGCCGACATCCACGGGACCGATCCCGATGTGGTCTCCCGCAACGTGGAAGAAGAGGCGGAAAAGATGGAGCTCTGGGAAGCGCTGAAAAAGCTCAGCGGAAGGGAAAGGACCATCCTGGAGCTCCGGTTCGGCTTAGAGGACGGGGTGGAGCGGACCCAAAAGCAGGTGGCCGATCGCTTGGGCATCTCCCAGTCGTACATCTCCCGGCTGGAAAAAAGGATTATGCGCCGTTTGCGGCAGGAGCTGGCAAGAGCTGAATAAAAGGGACCCCGCCTGACCATACTTCCCTTTGCAAAGAGGGGAAATGGTCATGAACAAGGTGGAAATCTGCGGGGTCAATACGGCGGAGCTCCCTCTCCTCTCCAACGAGGAGATGCGGGAGCTTTTTCGCCGCTATCAGGAAGAAGGGGACCGGGAGGCGCGGGAAGCCCTCATCCAGGGAAACCTGCGCCTGGTCCTCTCGGTGCTGCAGCGGTTTCAGCACCGCACCGACAGCATGGACGACCTCTTCCAGGTCGGCTGCATCGGCCTTATGAAGGCCATCGATCATTTCGACCTCAGGCATAATGTGCGCTTTTCGACCTATGCCGTCCCCATGATCATCGGGGAGATCCGGCGCTACCTTCGAGACAACAACCCCTTGAGGGTCAGCCGCTCCCTTCGGGATGTGGCCTACAAGGCCCTGCAGGTGAGGGATCAGCTGACCCATCGCCTCTCCCGGGAGCCATCCATGGCGGAGATCGCCGAGGAGCTGGGGATTCCATCCAGCGAGGTGGTCTACGCCCTGGAGGCCATCCAGGACCCGGTCTCCCTCTTTGAGGCGGTCTACGAAAACGGCGGCGATCCCATCCTGGTGATGGACCAGGTGGCCGATGAGAAGCAGACGGAAGAGGGGTGGCTCCAAGGCGTGGCAGTGGAGGAAGCCCTAAAGAAGCTGGGGGAAAGGGAGCGTCAGATCGTCCGCATGCGGTTTTTCCAGGGGAAGACCCAGATGGAAGTGGCCGAGGAGATCGGCATCAGCCAGGCCCAGGTCTCCCGCCTGGAAAAGGCGGCCCTCCTCCAGATGCGAAAGCTCATGTAGGGAGGTGAAGGGGGTGCGTTTCGGTCAGCTGGTGGCGGTGATGGGCGCCCTCCTGCTGGCCCTTTCTGCGGCAGGCCTCCCCATCGCCCGCCTGTCGGCGGCCCCTCCGCCAGCGGGCCTTCACCTTCGCGTGGTGGCCCACAGCGACGGAGCCGAGGACCAGAGGGTCAAAGGGGAAGTGCGGGATCTTCTCCAGGAGACCATCGCCCTTTGGGCGGAAGAAGGGGGGACGGGGAAGGATCTGGCGGGGTGGGTGGCGGAGCGACTGGGGGAGCTGGAAGAGGTGGTGGACGATTACCTCCGGATGAAAGGGCTCCCCTACCGGAGCCATCTCCGCCTGGAGGCCGTCCGCTACCCGGAGGAGCGCCTGGGAGGGATCACCCTTCCCGAAGGCACCTACCCGACCCTTCTCGCCATCCTGGGGGATGGCCAGGGCCACAACTGGTGGGGGGTTCTCTTCTCGGGGTGGCCCAAGGGGGTCTGGCGGTGGCAGGAGCTCTCGGCCGCCGACCAAGCCCGGGTCCTGAAGGTCCTTTCGGAAAACGAAGCCCTTGTCGCCTTCCAGGTCCAGGACGACACCCTGTGGCTCGTTCCCAAGGAAGGTCCCGCCATCCAGGTGGATTGGCTATGGCTCCAGTGGTACCGGTCCCTGGGCCGCAAGGTGGTGGCCCTCTTTCATCCCGGAGGGTGAGGCTTCATAAGCTGGTGCCGGGGGACCGGCATGATCAAGGCGTCTGAACTGCGTAAAAAAGACGTCATCGATGTGGAGACGGGCAAACGCCTGGGGTTTGTGTACGATGTGGAGGTGGACCTGGAAGAAGGGCGCCTGACGGCCATCATCCTGCCGGGCCCGGCGCCTTTTCTTTTTTTCGGCCGGCCTCAGGAGATCTGGATTCCCTGGGAAGATATCATCAAGATTGGGGAAGATGCCATCCTGGTGCGGGCGGGGAAAGGAGGGCCGGCATGAAGTTCCTCTCGTTTCCCCTGCACCCCGAGGTGCAGGCCCTTCTCACCACCCGCCTGGGGGGCTTGAGCCGGGGGCCCTTCCGTTGGGCCAACATGGGCCGGGTGGATGGGGAGCCGGAAGCGGTGACCCGGGCCAACTGGGCTCTTTTTTTAGGATCCCTTTCCCTCCCCGAGGAGAAAGTGGGACGGGTGCACCAGGTCCACGGGAACGAGGTGCGGGTCATCCGGGGGGACGAGGATCTCCAGCTCCCCCGCCCGAAAGCCGATGCCCTTCTCACCGCCCACCGGGGGGTGGCCTTGGCCATCCTGGTGGCCGACTGCGCCCCCATCTACCTGGTGGATCCACTTTCCGGGACGTTAGCCCTGGTCCACGCGGGCTGGCGGGGGACTGCAGGAGGAATTTTGCCGCGGACCCTTCGGGCCATGGAGGAGGCCGGTGCCCGCATGGCGAACATCCATGCTTTCATCGGGCCTCATATCCGTTCCTGCTGCTACGAGGTGGGGGAAGCGGTGGTGGAGGCGGTGGCGAAGGGGGCAGGGCTGGATCCCGAAGGGGTGGCCGTCAGGCGAAACGGCCGCTTCTACCTGGAGCTCTCCCGGGCCCAAAAAGCCCAGCTCCTGGCGGGCGGAGTCCCCGAAGACCGCATCGGGATCTCCCGCCTTTGCACCGGGTGCCGGACGGACTTCTTCTACTCCCACCGGGTGGAAGGGGGACGCACGGGGAGGATGGTGGCCCTTTTGCGCTGGAACGAGGAAGTGGGGATCGGAAGGCGAAACCCATAGGCAAGAGGAGGGTCAGGTATGAGCATGTGGGAGCGGATGCTGAATTTTCTCGGGTTGGAAGAGGATCTTCCGGAGGAAGAAGAGCAGCCGAAGGCGATGGTCCGCGAAGAAGAGAAGCCCCGGGTGCAGGGGGTGAAGGGCTCTTCTCCGGGGGAAGTCCGCCGGTACGGGTCCGTCATTTCCCTAGCAGGGGGACAGGCCCGGGCGGTGGGCCAGCGGGTGGTCATCTGGCGCCCAGAGAGCTTCGATGAAGTCCAGGGCATGGTGGATCGGCTGCGGGAAGGGGCGCAGCTCCTGGTGAACCTGGAAGGGGTGGACCGGGCCCTTTCCCAGCGTCTGGTGAACTTCCTCAGCGGCAGCGTCTATGCCCTGGGGGGATCCATGCAGAAGGTGTCGGGCCACGTGATGGTCTTTGCGCCCCAGGGCGTGCAGATCGATACGGCCCCGGGATACCCATGGGAGGCGGAAGACGGAGACTGAGACATGATCCTTTCCATTCTGTTGAATACCGTCAACCTCTTCTTCTCCATCCTGTACATCGCCATCATCCTGCGGGCCATCCTCAGCTGGTTTCCCGTGGAGGCCCGCTGGTACTGGGATCTGGTGAGGTTCCTCGATCTCCTGACGGAGCCGGTGGTGGCTCCTATCCGCAGGGTTCTTCCTCCCGCGGGGGGTATCGACTTTTCGCCCCTGGTGGCCCTCATCCTCTTGCGGGTGATCCAGAGCCTTTTTGTGCAGATCCTGGTGGCTCTCTGGCGCTGACAAAAATCGTGTCGAAGAGGGCAGGAAGGGGAGCCAGAAAGGGCGAAAAGTAGGGCAGGCTAGAGAGAGCCGAGGTGACGTCCGATGCTGACGCCTCTGGATATTCACCAAAAGGAGTTCCGGCGGAGCTTCCGCGGGTACGACGTGGATGAGGTGGATGAGTTCCTGGATCAGGTGGTCCGGGATTTTGAGCAGCTGCTAAAGGAAAATGCGGCCCTCAAGGAGCAGCTGGAAGAGTACCGGGAAAAGGTGGAGCAGTACAAGGAGATGGAGGATGCCTTAAGGAACGCCATCCTGGTGGCTCAGGAGACGGCCAACGAGGTGAAGGCGGCGGCCCGCAAGGAAGCGGATCTCATCGTCAGGGAAGCGGAAGCGGAGGCGGAAAGGAAGCGAAAGAGCGCGGAGGAAGCGGTGGAGAAGGCGAAGGCGGCTCTAAAGGCGCTGGAGCGCCAAGGGCTGGAGTTTCGCGCCCGCATCCGCAGCCTCCTTGAGAGCCAGGTGGAGATGCTCAAGCGCGAGGATGTGTGGCGCCTCGATGTGTGGGAGGAGCCTTCCCTTTCGACCGATGCCACCGTGGATGTGCGGCGGGCGGAAGAGCACTGATGGATCCAAAGGAGCTTATCTTGGGAGTCCAGCGGAGGTTTCTTGCTGAGGGAGACCTGCCGCAAGGGGTCTTTTATTCATCAGAGCTCTGGGATCGCCTTCAGGGTCACCTGGAGGAGAGGCCCAGGGGGGAGGCCGAGGAGGACCCTTCCTTCAAGCAGCTGATCCCTTACGGGGTGTTGACCCAGGGGCCGAAGGTTTTTGTTTACCAGAGGCTTTCTAAGAGCGGGGAGAGGCGCTTAAGGGGTCTTTGGTCCCTAGGGGTGGGAGGCCATGCTCGGAAAATCCCGGGAAAGGACCTTCAGGACCTCATCGAGGAAAACCTCTTCCGGGAGCTCAGGGAGGAACTGGAGATTTCGCCTTGGCCCAAAGGAAAACCGACGTTTAGAGGGTTTATCAATGACGATGGGAATGCGGTGGGGAAGGTGCACGTGGGGCTTCTCTATGTCTGGGACATTCCCGAAAGCAAGGTGGAAGTCAGGGAGAAGGCCAAGATGGCGGGAGAGTTTATGTTTCTGGAGGAATGCCTTCGGGTCGACCCCGAGCTTTGGGAGAGCTGGTCCTGGTGGGTGCTTCAGGAGCTTCAGACGGGGATGGAGGCAGTGAAGACGGTCTAGAAGAT